>NZ_SODT01000008.1:0-1097311 GCF_004366005.1 Kribbella sp. VKM Ac-2566
GGGTCGTGCACACCGCCGACAAGATCCAGCAAATGTGGGTCGTCATCCAAGCCATGGCCGACCTCGCCAAACGCCCAACACCAACCACCAACCCCCACCACACAAACGACCAGACGCCAGCCACCCACCCCACCGGCAAACCCAGCACCGCGACCACCGACGCGGCCCCTGGAGCCCGGACGACCAAGTCCGAGTCCAGCGCCAACTCCAATTCCAACGCCAAGTCCAATGCCAAGTCCAATGCCACGCCCAATGCCACGCCCAGCGCCAAGTCCGACGGCGCTGGTGGTGACGATGTCACCGGGACCGTCGGGTCCGGAGTGGATTTCTCCGGTGAGCCGGCCGAGATGGAGTCCGGTCAGCGGGCAAAGGATGAGCGGAACGTCGAGCAACGACGAGCCGACGTAGTAGCCGACGTGTTCGAGCACATGCTGCACAACGGCCTCGACTGGCTCGGCCGCCGCCTACCCGACCAACACCGCCGACGACCCCACATCGAGATCCTCGTCCCCATCACCACCCTCCTCGGCGTGGACGACAACCCCTGCGAACTCACCGGCTACGGACCCATCCCCGCCGAAATGGCCCGCCGCATCGCACGCGACGGCACCTGGCGACGACTCCTCACCGACCCCACCAACGGCACCGTCCTCGAAGCCTCCACCCACCGCCACGACCCAGGCACGGTCGTCACCGAAACCCTGCTCGCCCGCCACCCCGTCTGCGCCTGGCCCGGCTGCAACCGCACCTCACGCCAATGCGACCGCGACCACGCCACACCATTCAAACAATCCGGCCGGACAAACCTGACCGGGCTAGTGCCCTACTGCGAATACCACCACGTCATCAAAGACACCCCGACGTGGGGATGGAAAACCACCACCCACCCCGACGGCTCCGTCACCCTCACCGCCCCCACCGGCCACCGCTACACCACCGTCCCACCCGCCCGCGGCCCGATCGCCCAAAACCACAACGAGAACCACAACGATCAGCAACCAAGGATCCATCCACCAACAGGACAACCGTCGACAAGACAGCCGTCGGCGGACCCACCACCGTTCTGACGGGCAGCTTGTCTTGCCGTCAACGTCTCCAGGCACCGTCCAGGTGGAAAGCTCCCGGCCAGCAACTGCCCGATCGCTGCCCAGTCGCCTCCCGATCGCTGCTCGGTCGCGGTCGGTCGGCTACTTAGGACCCTGAGCGGATAGGCATCACGCTGGGCTCCACCGGTCGCGCCAATCGATCAGCCGCCCGACGATCAGCACGGTTGTCGCGAGGCAGAGCGCAGCGTGGCGAGGGGGGCGCCGATCGGTGTTTCTTCGGAGTTGGCCGTAGTTCGACCACCAGGTGTTGGTGGCCTCGACGATCCACCGCAGCCCCCCCGAAGCGGCTGCTTCTTCACTCCGGGGATCTTCGTGCCACGGCGCTGGATCTCGAATTCGGTGAGACCCGGGCCCGCAGTCGATCACGCACCGCGCCCGAGACGTGTTGGTGGACGAAGTTGCACACCAGGTCGGCGTACTGCTTTGGCTCTTCGAAGTGCGGGAAGTGGCCGGAGCGGGTGAAGGTGACGACTTGGCCGGTCGGAACGGTGTTGCGGTAGGTGTCGACCGAGACCGGGTCTGTGGCGAGGTCGGCTGCGGAATTACTGCCAGCCGGTCGAGCTTCGAGGTGTGCAGCTCGGGCAGGGTCACCATGTGATTGTTGCCGCGGGCCTACATCTCGTCGGTGAAACCGGCCGCTTCGCCGAGGCGCACGAACTCGGAGCGGCGCGACGGATCGTGGAAGGACAGCTCCTGGAATCGGTCGCCGAGACCGAATGCAGCGAGCGCCCCAACAACTCGCCCTGGCACCGCTGCCACTGGTAACCGCCGCCGTGGCCGTGGATGAACAACAGCGGCGGTGCGTCCGTCGCGCCGTACTCGGCGACGAACAGCTTCAGCTCATCAGGCGCTTCGCGAGTGCGGTGGCGGCGGCGTCGTCCCTGACCTCACGGATGCCGACGATCGGGGTGACCGTCACGAAACCTTCGGCGAGGAGAGCCTCGTCGGTGCCCGGAACCGTGGCGGCTTGCGGGGTGCGCTCCAGGGCGATCATCGGCTCACCCGACGGAGCTGTCGTGGCGACGAGGCGGGTACGCCGGTTCACGGCCAGTGACGCGTGCCGTACGCCGGCCAACTGGTCCAGCGGACGGTCCGGAACGTTGATCGTCAGCACCGTCCCGCCCGGCTCGCCGGCGATCCACCCGAGCGCTTCGCCCGCGATGGTCGCCGCGGTCGCCCAGTGCAAAGGGTCCTCCGAGTCGAGGCTGACGGCAACCGCCGACGTACCTGTCTCGGCCGCCGTCAGGGCCGCCGCGACGGTGCCTGAGTGGAAGATCGACACCCCGATGTTCATCCCGCGGTTGATCCCCGACAGCACCAGGTCCGGCGGCGCACCGAACGCACCGGCCTGCGCCATCGTCACCGCGATGGCCGGGGTGCCCTCGATCCCGACGAACGTCACGCCGTTCTCCACGTCGGACGCGGTCCGGATCGGCCGGTTGACGATCCCGGCCCGCGCGGAGCCGACACCGCTCTCGTCGATCATCGGAGCGACCACGAGTACGTCGTACCCGAGCCCGGCGATCGCCGGCGCGACCGCCCGGATGCCTGGCGCTCGGTAACCGTCGTCGTTGGTGATCAGCACTCGGGGCATGCATCTACCCAATCAGCCGCGGTCCTCGATGTCACCCTCCGTCTCAAGGACTGCGTTCCGCAGCGTCTCCAGCGCCTCGGCCGACGGCTCCGCCCACAGCCCGCGCTGCGCCGCCTCCAGCAGCCGTTCCGCGATCCCGTGCCGTGCCCACGGGTTCGACTTGCGGAAGAACTCGGCCATCTCCGGATCGGCGACGTACTCCGTGGTCAGCGACTCGTACATCCAGTCGTCGACGACGCCCGCGGTCGCGTCGTACCCGAACAGGTAGTCCACGGTCGCGGCCATCTCGAACGCGCCCTTGTACCCGTGCCGCCGCATCGCCGCCATCCACCGCGGGTTCACCACCCTCGCACGGAAGACCCGCTTCGCCTCCTCGTCCAAGGTCCGGGTCCGAACCTGTGCGGGTACGGCGGAGTCGCCGACGTACGCCTTCGGGTTGGCGCCGGTGAGGTGCCGCACCATCGCGATCATGCCGCCGTGGTATTGGAAGTAGTCGTCAGAGTCCATGATGTCGTGCTCGCGGGTGTCCGCGTTCTTCGCCGCGACCTGGATCCTGGCGTACGCGCGTTCCATCGAGCCGCGGGCCTCGGCGCCGTCGAGGTCCTTGCCGTACGCGTACCCGCCCCACACGGCGTACACCTCCGCCAGCTCGGCGTCGGTACGCCAGTTCCGCGCGTCGACCAGCGGCAGCAGGCCGGCGCCGTACGAACCGGGCTTGGAGCCGAACACGCGAGCCGTCGACTGCCTCAGATCATTGCCCGCCGCAACGTCTGCCTCCACGTGCGCGCGCAAGTAGTTGCTCGCAGCATCCTCGTCCAGGGAGGCCACCGTCCGCACCGCCTCGTCCAGCAGCGCGACGACATGCGGGAACGCGTCCCGGAAGAAGCCGGAGATCCGGATCGTCACGTCGATCCGCGGCCGGCCGAGCTCCTCGAGACCGACCACTTCGAAGGTGGTGACGCGTCGTGAGGCCTCGTCCCAGACCGGGCGGCAGCCGAGCAGCCAGAGCACTTCGGCGAGGTCGTCGCCCTGCGTGCGCATGGCCGACGTACCCCAGACGGTGAGGCCGACGGATCGCGGCCACTCCCCGGTCTCTGCCTGGTGCCGCGCCAGCAGCGAGTCGGCGAGTGCGACGCCGACGTCCCAGGCGTTGCGGCTCGGGATCGCCTTCGGGTCGACCGCATAGAAGTTGCGGCCGGTCGGCAGCACGTTCACCAGCCCGCGAGTCGGCGAGCCGGACGGCCCAGCCTCCACGAACCGCCCGTCCAACGCCCGCAGGACGTTCGCCAGCTCGTCACCCGTGCGTCCGAGCCGCGGGACGACTTCGGTTGCCGCGAAGGTGAGCGACGCCTCGACCTGCTCGGATGCGCGGCCCAGAACCTCGCCGACCACCACCGGGACCTTCGTCGCGTCCCAGCTCAGCGTCTCCATCCCCACCACGAGCTTCCGCGCAACCGCCTCCAGCAGATCGACCCCGTCCGCGCCACTGACCGCCGGCAGATCGGCCAGCGTCGCGAGGTCGGCGAGGTCGGCGGCGGCCCCGGGGTTGGCAAGCAGTTCGGCCTCGTCCACTCCGAACGTGTCACCCAGCGCCGCCCGCAGCCCGGGGATCGAGTACGAACCACCCCACAGTTGCCGAGCGCGCAGTACGGCGAGCACCAGGTTGACCCGCGCTTCACCCTCCGGCGCCCCGCCCAGCACATGCAGCCCGTCGCGGATCTGCACGTCCTTGATCTCGCAGAGATACCCGTCCAGATGCAGGACGAATTCGTCGAACTCCTCGTCGTCCGGCTTCTCGGAAGTGTGCAGATCGTGGTGCAACTGCGCCGCCTGGATCAGCGTCCAGATCTGCGCGCGCAGCGTCGGCACCTTCTCCGGGTCGAGCGCCGACACCGTCGCGTACTCGTCGAGCAGGTACTCCAGCTTCGCCATGTCGCCGTACGTCTCGGCCCGCGCCATCGGCGGCACCAGGTGGTCGACGATCGTCGCGTGCGCCCGCCGCTTCGCCTGCGTCCCCTCGCCGGGGTCGTTGACGATGAACGGATACACCATCGGCAGGTTCCCGAGTACGGCATCGGGCGCGCAGCCGGCCGCCATCCCGATCCCCTTCCCGGGCAGCCATTCCAGCGTGCCGTGCTTCCCGAGATGTACGACGGCCTGCGCGCCGAATCCGCCCTCGTCGGGTGACGCCTCCAGCCAGCGGTACGCCGCCAGGTAGTGGTGCGACGGCGCCATGTCCGGGTCGTGGTAGATCGCGACCGGGTTCTCGCCGAAGCCACGCGGCGGCTGGATCATCAGCACCACGTTCCCGAACCGCAGCGCGGCGAGCGCGATCGCCGGCTCGTCACCGGACGTGTCGACGTACAACTCCCCCGGCGCCTCACCCCACGCCCCGGTCATTGCCTCCTGCAACGACTCCGGCACGCGACCGAACCAGGTGGCGTACGTGGACAGCGGGACCTTGGCGACCGCGTTGGCCAACTGCTCGTCCGTCAGCCAGTCGACGTCGTGTCCGCCCGCCGCGATCAACCGGTGAATCAAGCCGTCCGTACCGTCCGCGCCCTGCAGCTCGCTCAGATCGAGGTCGCCCAGGTCGTATCCGGCGTCCTTCAACTGCCCGAGCAAGACGACGGCCGACGCCGGCGTGTCCAGCCCGACAGCGTTCCCGATCCGCGCATGCTTGGTCGGGTACGACGACAACACGAGCGCGATCCGCTTCTCGGCCGGCGGAACGTGCCGCAGCCGGGCATGCGCGACCGCGATCCCGGCCAGCCGCGCGCACCGCTCCGCATCCGGCGCATAACGCGCCAGACCATCGGCGTCGTACGCCTTGAACGAGAACGGGATCGTGATCAGCCGACCGTCGAACTCCGGAATCGCCACCTGCGTCGCGGCGTCCAGCGGGCTCACGGCGGCGTCGCTCTCCACCCACTGCTCGCGGGTCGAGGTGAGTGCGAGGCCCTGGATCAACGGGATGTCGAGCGACGCCAGGGCGCCCGCGTCCCACGCATCATCCGCACCGCCCGCGCTCGCGTTCGCCGCCACCGCACCGCCCGCGGCGAGGAGTGTGGTGACCAGCACGTCGCACTTCCGCAGCAGATCGAAGAGCTCGACGTTCTCGGCCGGGTCGAGCCCGCGAAGAGTCCCGCAGTACACGGGAAGTGGTTGCGCGCCGGCCTCGGCGACCGCCGCCGCGAGCGCGTCGACGAAGGCGGTGTTCCCGGAGATCTCGTGCGCGCGGTAGTACACGATCCCGACCACGGGCCGATCGTCGTCGACGAAGGATCCACGGACGCCGTACGCCGGGAGCGCACGTGGGGGATCGAATTCGTCGCCGGTCAGCAGCAACGTGTCCCGCAGGAAGCCGGCCAGGTTGCGGAGATTGTCCGCGCCGCCCTCACGCAGGTAGGCGAGCGCCTCGGTGACCGCACCGGCGGGCACGGTCGACAGCGACATCAACTCGGCGTCCGGCGCGGCCTCACCGCTCACGACAACCGTGGGCTTCCCCGAGGCGAGGACCGCGTCGAGCCCGTCCTCCCAAGCGCGGCGCCCACCGAGCAACCGGACGACGACGATCTCGGCGTCGTCGAGCAGTGGTTCGAGACCGGCAAGTTCGAGCCGGGCCGGGTTCGCAACGCTCCACCCGGCGGCCGCCGCGGCGGCCGCCAGCAGGTCGGTGTCGGCAGTGGACAGCAACAACAGCTTCGCAGGCATGCGCACGCGTTCCTTTCCGGGGTATCCACGCCCCGACTTCAGGTACGACGGCGGCAGTTCCTGACTCCCCTTCACGGGTCACAGTGGCGGGACCGCCCCGGACTCACACCGGGTTCCTGCTGATGCCGTCGATTGACGCCGCGACTCTATCCGACGTCCCCGGGCAGCACCTGCAGAGCCAACGCTTGATGCTTGACCGCACTGGACCCCGGGTGTAGTCCGGGCAGAGAGGGCTTGAGCCGCTGACCCCCTCCAGCAGCGCACATCGTTGCTTCAGCGCAAGTCGTTCGACTTTCGACTGAAGGAGACTCCTGTGCGCTTCAATCACGCGCTTGCCACGTCCGTCGTCCTGGTCGCCGGACTCGCCGGCTCGGCCGTCACGGTTCCGGCCGACGCTTCGGCACACCACTCCGATCCGGCGGTCGTCACCACCTGGAACACGATTGCCACCCGCACCATCTTCACCGAGAACGCCACTCCGGTCCCGGTCTCCACGCTGTACTTCGGCTTCGTCTCGATCGCCGTGTACGACGCGGTGGTGGCGATCGAGGGGCGCTACCGGCCGTACCTGCGACAACCGTCGGTCCACGGCAGGGCGTCGACGGAAGCAGCGGCCGCCACTGCGGCGTACCGCGTCCTGAGCCACTACTTCCCCGCCTCCGCTTCGAATCTCGCGTCTGACTACGCCACCTCGCTCAGCGGCATCCCCGACGGTTCCGCGAAGAGTCGTGGGCAGCGAGTCGGCGAGGCTGCGGCGGCGTCGCTGATCGCGGCACGGACGAACGACGGGCGTGGCGCGCCCATCACTCTCGATGTCACCCCTGCCCCGGGTGTGTGGCGTCCGACCCCGGAACTGTTCGCGCCGATGCTCGCTCCCTGGCTCGGCTTCGTGCGACCCCTCGCGCTGAAGTCGCCGACCCAGGTGCGGCTGCCCGGTCCCGACCCGATCACGTCGAAGGCCTACGCCCGTGACTTCGCCGAGGTGAAGGCGATGGGCGCCGCCGTGGGTTCGTCCCGCACCCCTGAGCAGACCCAGACCGCGCTGTTCTGGAACGCGCCCGTGCCCGTGCAGTACAACGCGGCGTTACGGGACCGAACGACGAGCAGCGGAATGGACATCGTCCGGACCGCGCGCGCCTTCGCGCTCCTCAACACCGGTACCGCCGACGCGGTGATCGGCTGCTGGCGGGCGAAATACGACTACGCGTACTGGCGTCCGATCACTGCGATCCGGCTGGCGGACACCGACGGGAATCCCGCGACCGCGGCCGATCCCAGCTGGAGCCCGCTGGTCGCGACACCGCCGTACCCGGAATATGTGAGCGGGCACGCCTGCCTCACCGGCGCCGCATCGGAGACGTTCAGCAGGCTCTTCGGAGCGCGCTCGATCGATATCGACGTCTCGTCCTCGGTCACCGGGACGAGCCGCCACTACGCCACCGCGGCGGCCCTGGACGCGGAAACCAAGAACGCCAGGATCTGGCTGGGGCTGCACTTCCGGCAGGCGATGGACGACGGCAACCGGCTCGGGCACCGCACCTCCACCTGGATCGCGACCCACGAGTTCCTGCCCGTGCACTGAACCAGTCAGCGGTGCATGGCGTAATGGGCTGCCAGGAGGTCCATGCCCCAGTCGTTGCGCAGGTCTCGCCAGACCGAGTGGATGTGGTTGGCGTTGTCCTGGGTGTTGTCGTACTCGGCGAGGAAGGTGGGGCCGGCGATCGAGTAGTAGTGGCCGTGGCCGATGCCCGGCTGGGTCGCGCCGGCCCAGGCGAAGGTCAGGCGCTCGATCCCCTGCTCGGTGATGTCGTTCCACGTCTGCAACCCGATCGGCCCGGCGGCGCGGCCGACGTACTGACCGATGAGGAGGCTCAGGAGCTGGCGCTGGTCCTCGTTCATGTCGCCGTACGCCAGGCCGCGGTGCAGCAGCGACGGGTCGGCGACCGGGTCGTGGCGGGTCAGGATGTCGTCGGGCGCCGCGTCCGAGACGAGGGCGACTTCGAGCTGGGCCGGCTCGAGGGCGTGCAGGAGCTGGAAGCCGAGATCCTGTTCGGCCGCCAGGAACCGTCGCCCGGCGTGCGGCCCGGACAGGACCTCCGCGGGATTCGACCCGAAGAACTGCGGGGTGAACGAGATCGCACCGTCCACCAGAGTCACGTGCAGCGCCAGATGGTGACCGTTCAGCCGCCAGGCCCACGGCCCGGTCCCGGCGGGGTCGCCGAGCACGCGGAGGTAGTAGCGGTCGCCGACCGTCGACCCTTCCCATCCCCCGGCCTCCGCGACCTCCATCGGATCACTGAGACCGCGGACGATGATCTCGGCCGCCATCACGGCGCGGAAGTCGGCCAGACCGCGCTTGCTGTAGACGAGTTCGAGCAGGCGGACGACGAGGGCCTCCTGCTCCGCGGAAAGCTCGGTCAGCGGCAGGCCCGGAACAGCACCGGGCAGGTAGGTCCAGGTCTGGTGATCGGGGGTGTTGAACGGCGCCGAGATCTTGTTCAGCTGCTGCGGCGTCAGCGCGTCCAGCAGGTCCTGGGTTGCCGCGCGGATCTGGTCCACCACCATGCGATCACTCCCGTCGAGTAGCCCTCCCACAGGACCCTACAACCAGGCCGAGCGTTCGCGTTCCGTCGGTTGGTAGGCGGCCCACTGTTCGAACGGGCGGTCCAGCTTGTAGCGGAAGTCCGGTTGCCGGAGCAGAACGCGGGTTTCCGCGTTGGCCGGGTTTCGCAGTGACTCGAAGAACCGCACCGACCAGTGGAACCAGCGCATGCAGAACAGCCGCATCGTGAGCCCGTGCGACACCAGCAGCACGTTGCGCGGCGCGTTCGGTTTCTCGAAGTCGCGGTGCATGGTCTCGAGGAACGTCGACACCCGGTCGTACACATCCGAACCGGACTCACCGTGCGTGAACCGGTAGAAGAAGTGCCCGAACGAGTCGCGCAACTGCTCCTGCCGCTCGATGTCCTCCGTGTCCTGGAGGTTGGCCCAGTCCTGCTCCCGAAGCCGCGGCTCCTCCCGCGGTACGCCGATCAAGTCGTCCAGCCCGAGCGAGTCCAGCGTCTGCCGCGCCCGCAGGTACGGCGATACGTACACGCGGACCGGCTCGTTCTCGAACAGCTCCCGAAGGTCCCGCCCCGCCTTGCCCGCCTGCTCGTGTCCCAGGGCCGTCAGCGGAACCGCGTGGTCGGGAGTGCGTTCGTAGATCGTCTTGTCCAGGTTCGCCTCGGACTCGCCGTGCCGGATCAACGCGATCCGCATCGGACGATGCGTCAACTCCATCGCTTCCCCTTTCCCCCGATCGCCGCGGCCAGTACCGCCGCTGCCATCCCGACCCACCGTGCGAGTGCCGCCGTACGCCGGACGTCGGCGACCGTCGGCGCCGGACCGTCGCCCAGTGTGCCGCGATCCTCCGCGTAGGTCCCGTAGCTGTTCGTCCCGCCGAGCGTCAGCCCGAGCGCCCCAGCGAACGCCGCCTCGACCGGCCCGGCGTTCGGGCTCGGATGCTTCGGCGCATCCCGCCGCCAGACGCGCGTCGTCTCCTGCACCCGACCCGCCACGAGGCCGGTCAGCAGCGCGCACACCCGCGCCGGCAACAGGTTCAGTACGTCGTCCAACCGCGCAGACGCCCACCCGAAGTTCAGGTACTTCGGTGACTTGTAGCCGACCATCGCGTCCAGCGTGTTCGCGGCGCGATACCCGAGCAGACCGGGCACGCCGAGGACCCCGCCCCAGAGCAGTGGCGCGACGCATGCGTCCGATGTGTTCTCGGCGAGCGACTCGACCGTCGCCCGGGCCAGCTCGTCGGCCTCGAGGTCGGTCGCGTCGCGAGCGCACAGGTGACTCAGCCGGTCACGCGCCGCCGGGATGTCCTTCTCCTCCAGCAAGGCGGCCATCGTTTCGGCCTCGCGGTCGAGGCTGCGTGCGCCGAGAACGGTCCACGTGGCGGCGGCAGTGACTGCGGCGTGCAGGATCGGATGCCGACGGGTGAGCCGCTCGGCCGCGAGGCCCAGAACCGTCGCGCCTCCGACGAGAACCGCGGTGTGGACAGTGCCGTTGACGCGCGAATCGGCGTACAGGTGCTTCTCGAGGCGGGCAGCGGTCTGGCCGAAGCCGGCGACCGGGTGGAAGCGGCGGGGGTCGCCGACGAGCCGGTCGGCCGCGAAGCCGATAAGAAGACCGATTGCCCGTGACACCCTCGGCAGTCTGCCAGGTCCGAGGCTGTGATTGGGTGAGCGGCATGGGAATCGCGGAGCTGCTGCGGCAGGTCGACGGGGCCGGTGAGTTCGGGGTCTGGCTGGGCCGGTTGGACGGTACGCCGGTGTTCGTGCACGAGGCGGAGCGCGCGCACTACTCCGCGAGCACGATGAAGCTGCCGGTGGCGATGGCGATGATGCGCAAGGTCGAGGCGGGTGAGCTGGCGATCTTTCAGCCGGTGGCCGTGCACAACGACTTCGAGTCCGCGGCCGGTGGCCGGTTCGGCGTGAACCCGGCGGAGGACGAGGCACCGAAGACCTGGGAGCAGCTGGGCAAGAAGGTGCCGCTCAACTGGCTGGCGACCGAGATGATCACCCGGTCCAGCAACCTGGCGACCGACCTGGTGCTCGAGCAGGTCGGGATCGCGGCCGCCCACGCCGCCCTGGCCGAGTCGACCCTGCCCAGCTCGCCCGCGCCGGAGTCCAGGATCCAGCGCGGGATCGACGACGTCCCCGCCGCCCGCGCCGGGATCAGCAACCTGATGAGCCCGGCCGGCCTGGCCGGGGCCCTCGTTGCGGTAGGCAACCAGCAGGGCGAGCACGGCGAATACCTGCGCGAACTGCTGGCGTCCAACCGGTGGAACGGCGAGATCCCCGCGCTGCTGCCGAAGGGGACGCGCGTCGAGCACAAGAACGGCTGGGACAGCCGGATCCGGCACGACGGCGGCATCGTTCGCCCGAAGGACGCCGACCCGTTCGTGCTCGTCGTGTGTACGACGTCCGAGCTGCCGGACACCGAGGCACAGCAACTGATCGCGTCGATCGCACTCGAGGCCTGGAACCACCGGCACAACCTGGAGGCAGTGCGGTGAAACTCACCACCCACCTGGTCTCGGCACCGCTGCACACCCCGTTCGTCACCGCACTGCGGACGGCGACCCACGTCGAGTCGCTCCTGGTCGAGGTGAGCGACGGCGAGCACAGCGGCTGGGGCGAGGCGCCGCAGGTCTGGAAGGTGACCGGCGACTCGCTCGCCGGCTCGCAGGCCTGTATCGAAGGCCCGATCACCACTGCGCTCGACGGGCTCGGCCCGGACGATCTCACCGAGGCGCTGCGTCGCGTGCAGGGCGCGGCGGTCGGCAACTTCGGGGCGAAGGACGCCGTCGACGTCGCGCTGCACGACCTCGCGGCGCGGCGGCGCGGGCTGACGCTGCACGGGTTCCTCGGGTCGACGACCGACGTGGTCCGGACGGACGTGACGCTGTCGGTCGGCGACGCGGACGCGCTGGCCGATGCCGGGAAGGCCCGGGTCGCGGACGGGTTCGACGTACTCAAGATCAAGGTCGGCACCGACGCGGCCGGCGACATCGAGCGCGTTCGCCGGGTCCGGGACGCGATCGGCCCCGCGCCGCGGCTGCGCCTGGACGCCAACCAGGGCTGGACGCGGCGTGACGCCGTCACGGTGATTCGCGCCCTCGAGGACGCCGGCTGCGCGATCGAACTCGTTGAGCAGCCGGTCGCCGCAGCCGACCTCGACGGCATGGCCTGGGTGACCGATCGGGTCAGTACGCCGATCCTCGCCGACGAGTCCGTGTACGGCGTCCGCGACCTGGTGGCGGTGATCCGGCACGGCGCGGCCGACCTCGTGAACGTGAAGCTCGCGAAGTGCGGCGGGCTGGCGCCGGCGCGGACGCTCCTCGAACTCGCCCGCGAGCACGGCCTCGGCGCGATCGTCGGCTGCATGATGGAGAGCCACGTCGGCGTCGGCGCGGCGGCCGCACTGGTCTCGGCGTACCCGACGACGGCGGTCAACGACCTGGATGCCGCCTGGTGGCTCCGCGAGGCGCCCGTGACCGGCGGGATCCGGTACGACGGCTCGCTGATCCACCTGCCTTCTGCTCCGGGACTGGGCGTGACAGGCTTGACCGTATGAAGTTAGCCGCCGCCAAGGTCCCGATCAGTACCGTCTGGACGTCACCGGACGCGCCGCGTGACATCGACGCCCCGGCCACCGCCGCACAGCCCGACGTGGCCGCGTGGGCCAAGTCGATGGACACCGAGACCCGGCTCGGCCTGCACGGCCGGACCCTGACCCAGCTGCTGTTCGCCGAGCCCGTCCTGGTGCGCTCGGAGCGGGACGGCTGGTCCGAGGTCCTCGCGCCGTGGCAGCCGTCGTCCCAGGACGAGCTCGGGTACCCGGGCTGGGTTCCGTCGAGTCACCTCGGCGAGCTGCCGCAGAGCGCGTCGGACCCGGTCGCAATCGCCGTACCGACGGCCTCCTTGCTTGCCGAGCCTGACGGCCGGCCGATCTCGGAGCTGTCGTTCGGGACGGTGCTGGCCTCCGACGAACACGCCGACGGGTACACGCGGGTGGCGACACCCGACGGCGGCTCGGGCTGGCTTGCGGACGCCGCACTGCGGTCCGTGTCCGAGCCGTCCGATGCCGACGAGCGGTTGCGCCTCGGCGAGCAGTTCCTCGGGCTGGAGTACCTGTGGGGCGGTACGTCGGCGTACGGGCTGGACTGTTCCGGGCTGATCCACGCCGTCAGCCGGGTGCTCGGGTTGCGGACGCCGCGCGATGCGCACGACCAGGCGGACACGCTGCCGAACATTCCCATCGACGACGCGCGGCCGGGTGACCTGTACTTCTTCGCGCGACCCGGGAAAGAGGTGAACCACGTCGGGTTCGTGTCCCCGGCGGGGATGCTGCACGCGTCCGAGACCGGCAAGCGCCTGGAGAACGAGGCACTCACCGACGACCGCCGGGCGACGCTGGTCACTGCGGCGCGCTTCTGACACATGCAACCGCCCCGGACCGCGACTGTGCGGTCCGGGGCGATCTGCTGTGCTCAGGACTCCTTGTGGTGCAGCTCCGGCTCCGAGGGCTCGACCTTGTCGGCCGGCTCCTCCGCCTGCATCGTGCGGGACTTGTGCAGACTGAGGATCGTGGTGATGCCCAGGGTCACGATGATGAAGCCGAGCGAGAACCAGATCGGGATCTCCGGCGCCCAGTCGATGTGGTGACCGCCGTTGATGAACGGCAGTTCGTTCACATGCATCGCGTGCAGCACCAGCTTCACGCCGATGAACGCGAGCACCACCGACAGGCCGAGCGACAGGTACACCAGGCGGCGGAGCAGGTCACCGAGCAGGAAGTACAGCTGCCGCAGACCCATCAGCGCGAACACGTTCGCGGCGAAGACCAGGAACGGCTCCTGGGTGAGACCGTAGATCGCCGGGATCGAGTCGAGCGCGAACAGCAGGTCGGTGGTGCCGAGCGCGATGATCACGATCGCCATCGGGGTGACGAACCGCCGGCCGTTCTTCTTCAGCGTCAGCTTCACGCCGTTGTACTCGTCGGTGGCGTTCAGCCGCCGCTTCGCGAACCGGATGACCGCGTTCTCCTTGAAGTCCTCGTCGTCGTTCTCGCCCTGCTTGGCGAGATGGATCGCGGTGTAGACCAGGAACGCGCCGAAGATGTAGAAGACCCACGAGAACTGGTTGATCGCGGCCGCGCCGACCGCGATGAAGATGCCGCGGAAAACCAGCGCCAGGATGATGCCGACCAGCAGCGCGGTCTGCTGGTACTTCCTCGGTACGCCGAACCTGGACATGATGATCAAGAAGATGAACAGGTTGTCGACGCTCAGGCTGTACTCGGTGAGCCAGCCGGCGAAGAACTCCCCGGCGTACTGCCCGCCGGAGAACCACCAGACCCCGAGGCCGAAGACAACCGCGAGACCGACGTAGAACGCGATCGCGGTGGCCGATTCGCGGGTGCTCGGCTCGTGCGGGCGGCGGCCGATGACGAAGACGTCGAAGGCCAGCAGCGCCAGCAGCAGGCCGACGGTGATGTACCAGACATAGTCAGCTACGTGCACAGAATCCTCCGGAGCTCAGATGAAAAATCGACTCCGAAGGTCTCTTCCGCGTCACACTGCGTTACATCGTGTGACGCCGAGGGCACCGGGTCCAGGACGAGCCCTGACCGTGATGACGATGCCGCCGCAAAAGGAATACTCCCCTTCTCGAGGACCATTCTGACGGCTTGACGTCCAAGACTCCAAATCCAGGACGCCGTGTCCGCCTGTCGAAATCATCACAGGCCCGTCAGGGAATAGTCGCAGCCCGTAACCTATTGGCCGCCGATCAATCGCCGGCCGTCGGTCGTTGCCGCTTCGGCAGCTTCGCCACCACGGTCTCGTACGACGCGTCGATCAGCTCCAGCACCTCGTCGTCCGGCACCGCTCCCCCGAGCCGCACCGTGTTCCACCCGGCGCGCCCGATGTACGCCATCTTGCCGACGTCGGCCGGGTAGGTGTCCACCAACTCGTCAGCCTCCTCGCGGTTCGCACCGCACTTCAGCCCGACCGCACCGCCCCCGAGAAACGCAAAGATCTTCGGCCCCACCTTCGCGACCGCATCCCCGTCCCACGGCTCATCCTGCCAAGCCCCCGCCTTCCCCAGGCAGTACTCGAGTACCTCGTCGTCGCCAAGCCGCGCCATCTCGTACCTCCGGATCAGCTGTGTGAGACGACTTCGACGTTGTTGCCGTCCGGATCACGCAGGAACACCGCGTAGTAGCCCGGGTGGTACTCCGGCCACTCCTTCGGCTCGTGCAGCACCTCTGCCCCCAGCTCCACGGTGGCCCGATGAACGGTGCCGACCGTCGCACGGTCCGGCGCCGTGAACGCCAGGTGGATCTCTCGCTGGACCCCGCCGGTGGTCTGCCGGCCGAGCCAGAACTTCGGTACGCCGTCCCGCCCGGCCAGCCCGAGAACGTCTCCGAAGTTCAAGGTCACCGCGATCCCGAGCGGGCCGAGCGTCTGTTCGTAGAACCGCCGGCTGGCGTCGAGGTCATCGCACTGCAGCGACAGATGGTCGAACACGGACTCTCCCGGCTACTTCGCGCCGGCGTTGGTCATCTGGCGGAGCTCCTTCTTCAGTTCGGAGATCTCGTCGCGGTAGCGGGCGGCGACCTCGAACTGGAGCTCGGCAGCGGCGTTGTGCATCTGGTCGGTCAGCTGCTGGATCAGGTCGGCCAGGTCGGACGACGGGAGACCACCGGCCAGTTCCTTCGCCTTCTCGCCGGCCTTCGCCTTACCTCCGCCGGGGACCGGCGCCTTGCCGCGCGACTGGGTGCGGCCGGAGCCGAGCAGTTCGGCGGTGTCCGCGTCCTCGCGGGCCAGCATGTCGGTGATGTCGGCGATCTTCTTCCGCAGCGGCTGCGGGTCGACCCCGTGCTCCTCGTTGTACGCGATCTGTTTCGCGCGCCGCCGGTTGGTCTCGTCGATCGCCTGCTCCATCGACGGGGTGATCTTGTCCGCGTACATGAACACCTGACCTGACACGTTCCGGGCGGCGCGGCCGATCGTCTGGATCAGCGAACGGCCCGACCGCAGGAAGCCTTCCTTGTCGGCGTCCAGGATCGCGACCAGCGACACCTCGGGCAGGTCCAGACCCTCGCGGAGCAGGTTGATACCGACGAGAACGTCGTACTCCCCCATCCGCAGCTCGCGCAGCAGCTCGACCCGGCGGAGCGTGTCGACCTCGCTGTGCAGGTACCTGGTCCGGATCCCCATCTCCAGCAGGTAGTCGGTCAGGTCCTCGGACATCTTCTTGGTGAGCGTGGTGACCAGGACCCGCTCGTCGCGCTCGACCCGGAGCCGGATCTCGTGGATCAGGTCGTCGATCTGGCCCTTGGTCGGCTTCACGATCACCTCGGGGTCGACCAGACCGGTCGGCCGGATGAGCTGCTCGACGTACCCGTCGGACTTGTCCTGCTCGTACTGCCCCGGGGTCGCGGACAGGTACACGGTCTGGCCGATCCGCTCCAGGAACTCCTCCCAGCGCAGCGGCCGGTTGTCCATCGCCGACGGCAGCCGGAAGCCGTGTTCGACCAGGGTCCGCTTCCGGGACATGTCCCCCTCGTACATCCCGCCGATCTGCGGGACGGTCACGTGCGACTCGTCGATGACCAGCACGAAGTCCTCGGGGAAGTAGTCCAGCAGGCAGTGCGGCGCCGTACCGGGCTCGCGCCCGTCGGTGTGCCGGGAGTAGTTCTCGATCCCGGAGCACGTCCCGATCTGGCGCATCATCTCGATGTCGTACGTCGTACGCATCCGCAGCCGCTGCGCCTCCAGCAGCTGCCCGCCGCGCTCGAGCTCGGCGAGCCGCTCCTCCAGCTCGGCCTCGATCGAGGTGATCGCGCGCTCCATCCGCTCCGGCGCGGTCACGTAGTGCGTGGCGGCGCCGATGTAGACCTCGTCCTCCTCGCTGATCACCTCGCCGGTCAGCGGATGCAGCGTCATCACCCGCTCGATCTCGTCACCGAAGAACTCCACCCGGACGGCGAGTTCCTGGTACACCGGGAAGACCTCGAGCGTGTCGCCGCGGACCCGGAACGTGCCGCGGGTCCCGGCCAGGTCGTTGCGCGCGTACTGCACGCCGACCAGCTTGCGGAGCAGGCCGTCGCGGTCCATCTCGGTGCCGACCTTCACGTGGATCATGCGGTTCAGGTACTCGTCGGCGGAGCCCAGGCCGTAGATACAGGAGACGGTCGCCACCACGATCACGTCGCGGCGGGTGAGCAGCGACCACGTCGCGGAGTGCCGCAGCCGCTCGACCTCCTCGTTGATCGAGGAGTCCTTCTCGATGTAGGTGTCCGTCTGCGGGACGTACGCCTCGGGCTGGTAGTAGTCGTAGTACGACACGAAGTACTCGACGGCGTTGGCGGGGAAGAACTGCCGCAACTCGTTCGCGAACTGGGCGGCGAGCGTCTTGTTCGGCTGCAGGATCAGCATCGGGCGCTGGATCTTCTCGGCCAGCCAGGCGATCGTCGCGGTCTTACCTGTACCGGTGGCGCCCAGCAGCACCACGTCCTGCTCGCCGGCGTTGATCCGCCGCTCGAGGTCCGCGATCGCGGCCGGCTGGTCACCGGCCGGCTCGAAGTCGGACACCACTTTCAGCGGCGCGACCATACGCTGGAGATCCGAGACCTGTCTCATGCCCTCCACCGTACGGTCCCGCGCCGACAGTTTCTAAAAATCCCAGGTCAGGACGCTGTCAGAAGCTTTTTATGACGCTGTTGTTCATGTAGATGAGCTCGTTCACGCGGCGGGCGTAGACGCGGGTCTCGAGGGCCGCGTCGGTGGCGGTGGTGCGGTCGAACTGGTCCTGGTAGGCGGTGACGAAGCCCTGCATCGCGACCTTCCTGCCGTTCTTCGCGACCCAGGCGCCGGTGTAGGTGACCGCGTAGCAGGCCTTGATGTTCGGGTTCGCCGGCTTGCAGGCGGTGCCCTTGCCGATCCGGACGCCCTCCATGCCGTTCGACTCGACGTCGACGAGGTGCTCGGCGAAGCCCTTCGCGTCGTACAGCTCGGTCTGACGGACCCAGTAGTACCCGTCGATCAGCCCGCGCGCGTTGAACTGCTGCAGGATGTAGTTCTTCCCGCTCCTGGACTTGTCCCAGTCCGGCAGCCAGCCCTTGGACGGCGTGAACCAGATCCCCCAGCCGACCTCGACCCCGACGTCGTTCGGCCCCTTGGAGTCGTTCGGGGTCGGCGTCGGCGACGGCGTGTACATGGTGCGGCCCGTCGGCTCCGGCGACGACTGCGTGGTCGGCTCGTCGTCCTTGCCGTTCACCATCAGCACGACGCCGACCGCGACCAGCAGCACCGCCACGATCGCGCCCGCCATGATGATCCAGGGCGTCCGGTTCGGCCTCGGCGGACGGCTCGGCCGGCCCGGACCGGGGCCCCAGCCACCGACGCCGACGCCGACGCCTTGTCCTGCGGGCGGTCCCTGCTGTCCCTGCACCTGCGGCCCGGTGCCCCAGCCGCCGGGAGCGGGTGCCGGCGGCGGGCCCGGCGGCGGACCGTACTGCTGACTCATAGTTGTTCCTCGCGGTAGTTCTGGGGATCCGTCACAGACTGTCGATCACGGACTTCTTCATGATCGCGGCGTCCGCCTCTGCCTTCGGGGCGAAGTCGGCCATGGTCCGGAAGTCCAGCGCGGTGACGACGTTGTCCTTGCGCCGGTACACCTCGACGGAGCCCTTGACCTTCGACTCCGTGCCGTCGGCAGCCTTGAAGCTGGAGGTGTAATCGATCGCGACGCACTCCACCAGGACGTCCTTCGGGCACGGCAGGTTCCGTACGTTGCCGAGCTGCGCAATTTCCTTGTCGACCTCGCCCTCGACGATGCCGAGCAGGTACGCGTTCGCGGTGACCTTCTCCTTCTGGCGCACCCACAGGAAGGCCCGCGCGTCGGCGTTCGGGCCCGGCTTCGTCCCCGGCGGGTAGATCGCGACCTGCTTGCCGCGCTTCTCCCAGGTGACCTCGACCCAGCCCTGAGCCGGGACGATCGAGACGCCGAACCCGACCGGCAGCGCGTTCGGCGGCGGCTGGTACGACGATGCCGGCGCGGTCGGCGTACCGGCAGACGGACTCGGCGACCGGCCCGGGTCTGCCTTCTTGTCACCGCCGGACAGCGCCACCAGCACGACCGCGACGAGCGCGACCACGAGCAGGCCGGCGCCGATCGGGATCAGCAGCGGCGGGACGGAGAAGCGCTTCTTCTCCGGCGGCGGACGGCGCAACGCGGGCGGGCCGACCTTGTCGCCCCACGCCGACGAGGTCTGCGTCGCCGGGCCAGGCCCGGCACCGGACCCCGGGCCAGGTCCAGGACCCGGTCCGGGCGCACCGCCGCCGCCCCACGGCGACGGCGGTGGAGTCACCTCGAGATCCCACGGCGACGGCGGGAGCTGGTCCTCCGCCTCGTCGGTCTCGTCCGGGTCCGGTCCGGTCTGGTTGACCCAGGGATTACCGCCGGTCCCCTTGTCTCGCTTTCCGCTCACTGACTCTGCAGCACCGACTTCAACATGGCCGTGGTGTCCGGGTCGAGCGTCGAGAGCTTGTCCTTGCGCCCGTACGCCCTGGCGACGGTGAACACGCCGTCCTCCCGCTCCACGACCGCGACGAACCCGACGACCGCGAGGCTGCCGCTCTGGCTGCTCTGCATGCCGGAGTACGACTGGGTGAGCAGGACCTTGACCGGGGTCTTGTCGTCCGGACCCGGTGTCGTCGTCTTGACCTCGTTGGTCTTGACCGAGGACAGGCTCTTGGTGTCGGTCTTGAGGACCTGCGGCAGCAGCGCCGCTGCGCTGGTACCCGTCACCTTCGCGGCCTGGACCATGAAGACGCCCTCGCCCTGCTTGACCAGGACGACGCCCTTGAATCCGTCGACGCTCTTGCGGATGTACCCCGTCCGCGGCTTCACGTAGACGCCTTCGGCAACCTCGATGCCCTCGTCGCCGCCGTTCGGTTCCGTGGTCGGCTCCGTGGTCGGCGAGCCGGTGGGCTCAGACGTCGGCTCACCGGTGGGCTCGCCCGTCGGTTCCTCGGTCGGCTGTGAGGTCGGCGCCGAGGTCGGGGTCGGTGTCGGGTCGGCCTGTTCGTCGTCGCCGCCCTTGAAGATCAGGGCGAGTACGACGCCGATGATCGCCACGACCGCGAACGCACCGCCGGCGATCATCAGGGTCTTGCCGCTGCCGCCACCACCACGGCGCGGAGGCTGCTGACCCCACTGCTGCTGGCCGCCGTACGGGGGCTGCTGTCCGGGGAAGCCCGGCTGCTGGCCGGGATACCCCTGCTGCTGACCCGGGTAGCCCTGCTGGGGCTGCTGGTACTGCTGCTGCCCAGGGAACGTCGGCTGCTGAGGGTACGGCGCCTGCTGACCGTACCCAGGCTGCGGCTGCCCGTAACCAGGCTGGTGACCCGGCTGACCCGGCTGACCTGGCTGCTGACCTGGCTGCTGACCTGGCTGGCCTGGCTGGCCTGGCTGCTGACCTGGCTGGCCTGGCTGGCCTGGTTGCTGGCCGTACCCGGGCTGCTGCCCGTAGCCCGGCTGCTGTCCGTAGCCAGGCTGCTGACCGGGCTGCTGCCCCGGCTGGCCACCGTAGGGCGGCTGCTGGTTGCTCATGCTTGCGTCTCCCCAGTCGTCGCTTCGTACCCACTGGCGCCCGCCGCGGCTGTCACCCCGCGGGCGGACTTCGGCACGGATCGCACCGAGTTGCCGCACGCCGAGCAGAAGTCCGAGTGCGGGAGCAGCGGCATCTCACAGCGCGAGCAGAACGCCAGCTCGCCGGACGCGTGGTTGGAGCCACCCCGGGCGGCCGACTCCAGCGCAGCCTCCAGGAGGCCCTTGTGGAGCACGGTCCGGACCCGGATGATCAGCGCGCCGAGCAGCAAGAGGCCCCAGACGACGCCGAGGATCGCACCGACGGTCGAGCCGCGACCGCCGACGAAGCCGAGCAGGTAGATGCCGCCCTGGAACAGCGCGTTCACCACCATCGCCTGCAGCAGGCCACCCACCCAGCGCGGGGTGAAACCGTCGTACTTCTCGCCCAGGCCGGAGAACTCCGCGCCCGCGAGACCGGTCGCCGAGCCGTACACCAGCGGCTTGATGAAGCCGTGCAGCACGACGATCGAGATCCAGGTCCCGGCGCTGCTGCCCGGACCGGCGAAGCCGCCGCTGATCCAGCCCCAGTGCAGCACCAGCGTCTCGAAGCACGCGTAGCCGACACCGGCGACCACACCGAACGTGAAGCCGTCCATCAGGTCGTCGTACCGCGGCCGCGACGCGAGGTAGAGCGGGCCGATCTGCCGGATCAGCTCCGACACGACCGGCACCAGGAGGAGCACGATCAGCAGGTCCCGTAAGGACGGGCCGGAGCGGTTCTCGCCGATCGTGGCGATCGACAGCCCCACCTTGTCCGACCAGATCCAGGTGAACAGCGCCGCGAGTACGCCGGTCAGCACGAAGGCCGCGGCGACCACAGGGATCGGCTCGTCCTCCCAGAGGTTCACGTCGTACAGGTAGATGATGTAGACGATCGGGATCGCGAACGCCGCGATCATGATCGCCACCGGCAGCGCGCCGAGCGCGGCCGTCACCACGGTCAGCAGCAGGGCGATGCCGAGCGCGACCTTGTAGGTGTACGGCTGCTTGCCGGACCCCTGCGGCATGATCGTCGAGACCAGTTTGAACGAGGCCACGGCCTCATCGGGCCTGGCGGCGTACGCGTTCTTCCGCTCGGAGTCCCCGGTGCGCATGTCGTTGCCACAGTGATGGCAGAAGTGCGACACCTCGGGGACGTCAGAGCTGCAGCGCGGGCAAACCACGCCAACCTCCCAACGTCGGACGTTTGGACCGGCGCGGGATGCGCCGATCGTGTCCGGCCCTGGAACACACCTCGGGCCGAACCGGGACAGATTCTCGTACAGCCGGTCCCGGATGCATCATTTCCCGCGCAAGGGTCACCTTTTCGTGTCCGGACCGTGGCCTTGGCGGTGTACGAGTGTGGCCCACACCTCGTCCAGGCGGCGATCCAGGTCGGCCAGGCTGCCGGAGTTGCCGACCACCACGTCCGCGGCCGCGAGCCGGTCGTCCCGCGACGCCTGGCTGGCGATCCGCTGTTTCGCTTCCTCGTCAGTCATTCCACGCTGCGCGGTCAGCCGCTGTACCTGGACCTCCACCGGCACATCGACGACCAGCACCAGGTCGAACCGGTCCGCCTGACCCGTCTCGACCAGCAGCGGGATGTCGTGCACCACGATCGCGTCCGCCGCCGCACCGGCCTCGATCTCGGCCGCCCGCGCCCGGACCCGGGGATGAATGATCGCCTCCAGCTTCCGCCGCGCGGTCTCGTCGCCGAACACGATCTTCCCGAGCGCCGGCCGGTCCAGCTCACCATCGGCCGCCAGTACGCCGGCACCGAACGCCTCGACGACCTCCGCGAGACCGTCGGTCCCGCGCGCGACCACATCCCGCGCGAGCACGTCGGAGTCGATCACCACGGCACCCCGCTCGGCCAGCCGCGACGACACCGCGCTCTTCCCGGCACCGATCCCGCCAGTCAGTCCCACTCTCAGCACCGTCGCAGCCTACCGACCCGGTTCGGCCGGCGGGTGAGCCGTCCGGGCCGAAACGACAAGACCCCCGCACCCGGTGAGGGTGCGGGGGTCTTGAGTGGTACTGCTACCGGATCAGCCCTGGCCGGTCAGCTTCTCGCGAAGCGCCTGCAGTGCCTCGTCGGAAGCGAGCGCACCCTCGACGGGAGCGTCGTCCTTCGGGGCAGCCGCGGAGGAGTACGTCGACGCCTCGCCGGCCTCGACGTCCGCCGTCTTGGCGTCCTCGATCTGCTTCTTGTGGGCCTCCCAGCGCGTGTGGGCCTCGGCGTACTGCCGCTCCCACTCCTCGCGCTGCGCGTCGAAGCCCTCGAGCCACTCGCCCGTCTCCGGGTCGAAGCCCTCCGGATAGATGTAGTTGCCCTGGTCGTCGTACGTCGCCGTCATGCCGTAGAGCGTCGGGTCGAAGTCGTCCGAGACCGGGTCCAGACCCTCGTTGGCCTGCTTCAGCGACAACGAGATCCGGCGACGCTCGAGATCGATGTCGATGATCTTGACCATCGTGTCGTCGTTGACCTGGACGACCTGCTCCGGGATCTCGACGTGCCGCTCGGCCAGCTCGGAGATGTGCACCAGACCTTCGATGCCCTCCTCCACGCGGACGAACGCACCGAACGGAACCAGCTTGGTGACCTTGCCGGGCACGATCTGGCCCATCTGGTGGGTCCGGGCGAACTGCTGCCACGGGTCTTCCTGGGTCGCCTTCAGCGACAGCGAGACGCGCTCGCGGTCCATGTCGACGTCCAGCACCTCGACGGTGACCTCCTGGCCGACCTCGACGACCTCGGTCGGGTGGTCGATGTGCTTCCAGGACAGCTCCGAGACGTGCACCAGACCGTCGACGCCGCCGAGGTCCACGAACGCACCGAAGTTGACGATCGAGGAGACGACACCCTTGCGGATCTGGCCCTTCTGCAGCTGGGTGAGGAAGTTCATCCGCACCTCGGACTGCGTCTGCTCCAGCCACGCCCGGCGGGACAGGACCACGTTGTTGCGGTTCTTGTCCAGCTCGATGATCTTGGCCTCGATCTCCTGGCCGACGTACGGCTGGAGGTCGCGGACCCGGCGCATCTCGACGAGCGAGGCCGGCAGGAAGCCGCGGAGGCCGATGTCCAGGATGAGTCCACCCTTGACGACCTCGATGACGGTGCCGGTGACGACGCCGTCCTCTTCCTTGATCTTCTCGATCGTGCCCCACGCCTTCTCGTACTGAGCGCGCTTCTTGGACAGGATCAGACGGCCTTCCTTGTCCTCCTTCTGGAGAACCAGGGCCTCGACGTGGTCGCCGACGTTGACGACCTCGTTCGGGTCGACGTCGTGCTTGATCGACAGCTCACGGGAGGGGATGACGCCTTCGGTCTTGTAACCGATGTCGAGGAGAACCTCGTCCCGGTCGACCTTGACGATGGTCCCTTCAACGATGTCGCCGTCGTTGAAGTACTTGATGGTCTGATCGATCGCGGCGAGGAAGTCTGCCTCCGACCCGATGTCATTGACCGCTACCTGCGGGGTGGTGCGCACTGCGGGGTCGAGAGGTGCCTCGATGCTGGCCGTCATGTGGTGGGTTGCTCCGTGGACTGGTGGTGTTGTGCGGTCGCGTCATGAACCGTTGGATCGCATCAAACCGCTGGATTGCCTGAAGAGCACAGATTCACCACCGACTGCTGCGAGCACGAGCCTGCTCCGTCCGAGGTCGCGCGGGCCCATAGCGCATCTCACAGAATACCGGTCTTGACGAAGACAGCACAACCTGGGGCACCCGGTGCCGACCGGCCGCCCGCCGAGGTCTCCCGACGTGCCACTGATCTCAATGTACGACGTCCAGGTCCGGACGGCCCCCGGCCAGGGTGCCGGTGTCCGCCATTCGGGAGACCAGACGGTGCGCGGCCGCCGCGACCTCGTGCTCGGCAGCCCGCTCCGCGAGGTCCAGCAGCGCCCACAGATCGGCCGCCCGGCCGAGGTCCACCAGCCGCTCCCCCAGCCCCATTCCCCGGAGCGCGTCCAGCACTGCCCCGGCCAGGATCCGGTCCTCCGAGAAGCGGAGCAGGTTGCCGAGATCGGCGTACGGCGAACCCGCGTGCGCGAACTCCCAGTCGATCAGCCCGGTGATCCGCACCGTCCCGGGGTCGACCAGCAGGTTCTTCGGGTTGAAGTCGCTGTGCACGAGGCAGACCCGGTGCACGCCGTCCGCCAGCACGTCCTCCGCCTCGTCGATCACCGCCGCGAAGCCCTCCCGCTGCCGGTCGTCGAACCCGAGCCGGAGACCCGCGACGTACTCCGCCAGGTCGCCGAACCCGAACGGCTCGACCGTCAGTTCACCGCCCCGGAACATCCCGGACCGCAGGAACGGCATCCCGCTCAGCCGCGCCAGCAACTCCCCCAGTTGCGTCCCGACCCGCCGCCGCTCCTCGTCCGTCGCCGACTCGAGGAAGACCTGCAGGTTGATCCCCGGCAGCCGCTCGGTCAGCAGGTACGGCGGATCCTCGAAGGACCCGTCGCGCTTCAGGTCCAGCACCCGCGGCACCGGCAGCAGTCCGCGCACCAGTTCGAGCAGCGAGGCGTCGACGGCGGCCCGCTCCGGGTCGCGCGCGTAGAACTTGATGACGGCGTCCTCGTCGCCGGCGCTCACCGCGAACGTCTGCCCGCCGTACCCACCGGTCAGCGGAACGGCGCTGGCCGCGAAATCACTCATGTCTCCGCATCCTGCCGCATCCCCTCGACAAATCGGCTTGAAGTTGACGTAGCGGCAACATCTAACGTCGGGGATGTCGACGGAGAACGAAAGGAGCAGCCCGATGGCGTGGTCGATCGCGGAGGTCGCCCGGTCCTCCGGTGTCACCTCACGCACGCTCCGGCACTACCACTCCATCGGCCTGCTGGTGCCGGCCCGGGTCGCTCCCAACGGCCGGCGGTACTACGAGCAGGAGCAACTGTTGCGGTTGCAGCAGATCCTCCTGCTGCGGGACCTCGGGCTGAGTCTGGACGTGGTCGGCGAGGTGATCGCGCACCGCGACGAGCAGGACGCGATCGAGGTGCTCGCCAAGCACAAGGAGTGGCTGGTCAAGGAGCAACTGCGCCTGGGCCGGCTGGTGCAGACCGTCGACGCCACCATCGACAACCTGAAGAGAGGAGGAGAGGTGTCACCGGAGAACGTCTTCGAAGGATTCGAGCACAACCCGTACGAGGCCGAGGCGCGTGAGCGCTGGGGCGACGAGGCCGTGGACGCGAGCTACGAGCGGATGCGCGGCTGGACCGAAGCGGACGCCGAGAAGGCCCGGACGGCTTACCCCAAGGTCCACCAAGGGCTGGCCGCGCTGAAGGCGGAAGGAGTCGCAGTGACCGACCTGAGTGTGCAGGAGCTGATCCAGCTGCACTACGAGGTCACCAGTCTGTTCTGGACGCCGACACGTGAGGCGTACAAGGGACTCGGGCAGATGTACGTCGACGACGAGCGGTTCCGGCAGAACATCGGCAACGGCGACGACGCACTGGTCGAGTACCTGCGCGACGCCATGACCGTGTACGCCGACAGCAAGCTGGACGACTGATCCGGGACCTCGGAGGCTGCAGACTCCGGGGTCCCCTAGGCTGGGCCGGTGGTTGAGCCGCAGAGGGTTGAGCTGACGGAAGCTCAGACGTCACGTGCCAGCCGGACGTATTGGGACGGTGCCGCCGCGGAGTACCTGGCAGAGCACGGTGACTTCCTCGGGGACGACCGGTTCGTCTGGTGTCCGGAGGGCGTCGACGAGGAGGCGGCCCAGCTGCTCGGGCCGGTGCGCGGCAAGCGGATCCTCGAGGTCGGCTGCGGTGCGGCACAGTGCTCGCGCTGGCTGGCCGGCCAAGGCGCCGACGTGGTTGCTTTCGACATCTCGCTCGAGCAGCTCCGGATCGCTCACGAACTCGACGTACGCACGGGCACGGCGGTCCGAACGGTGGCCGCTGACGCTGTCGCACTCCCGTACCGCGACAGCACCTTCGACATCGTCTGCTCTGCCTTTGGAGCGCTCCCGTTCGTGGCCGACGCCGGTACGGCGTTCCGCGAGATCGCACGCGTTCTGAAACCCGGAGGCCTTCTGGTCTTCTCGGTGACGCACCCGTTCCGCTGGACGATGCCGGACGACCCGTCGGCCGCCGGTCTGCGGATCACGCACTCTTACTTCGACCGGACGCCGTACGTCGAGGTCGACGCGTCCGGTACGCCGGTCTACGCGGAGCACCACCGCACGACCGGCGACTGGATCCGCGAGCTGACCGGTGCCGGGTTCGTCGTCGACGACCTGCTCGAACCGGAATGGCCGGCCGGGCACCAGCTCGTCTGGGGTGGCTGGGGCCCCGAGCGCGGCCCGCTCGTCCCCGGCACAGCCATCTGGACCGCCCATAAAGGACAGTTCGCATGACCCGATTCCCCGCAGTCGACGGACTGCGAGTGATTGCTGCGCTCGCAGTCGTGGTGTCACAGGTCGGCCTGCACACGCATGCGCCGTTCGCCGGGGTCGTGTCCCGGCTGGACGTCGGCTGGGCGATCTTCTGCGCGGTGTCCGGGTTCCTGCTCTACAGGCCGCACGTACTGGCGTGGTTCTCCGGCACCCTGCCACCGCTCACCCTCCCGTACTTGCGCAGCCGCGCACTACGCATCCTCCCGGCACTGCTGGTCGCCGTCGTGCTGTCGATCGTCCTCGTCCCACACCCGGCGACCACGTACCTCCGCTGGGCCGTACTGACGCCCCTCCCGTTCTACCTGCTCCTTCCCGGTCTGGGGCGGCTGCTGACCGGGTACGAGCGTCCCACCCGCCGCAGTGTCCGGTGGCGGCTCCTTGTCCTGGTCGCGCTGACAGCACTCGGACCGGTGTGGATGGCCGCGGTCATGGCAACCGGTCATCCCGAGGCAGGGCTATGGCTGCCCGGGTACCTCGGCTGGTTCGCCGTCGGTATGGGTATGGCGCTCTGGCAGGTCGCCCGGGCCACAGGTCGGCTCGGCGCGTCAACACTCGACACGCTGACCAGAGTCCCCGGCACGCTCTGGGGAATCGCCGCAGCACTCCTGCTGATCGCCGCAACTCCCATCGCCGGACCGTACGACCACACCACCCCCACAGCGGCACAGGCCCTCATCAAAAGCCTGCTCTACACAGTCGTCGTCGCCTGTGTGCTCTTCCCGGTCCTGACGCCCACAGCCGGGACGGTCCGCGTACTAGGCAGTCGACCGGCGCAGCGCGCCGCACAGCTGTCGTACGGCGTTGTGGCGTACCAGTTCGTCGTACTAGGCCTGCTCGACGGCCCGTTCGCCGTACAACTTCCCCTGACGCTGCTGGCCTCTGTCGTCCTGGCCGCAATCAGCTACCGCCTGGTCGAACGTCCTATCGTGAAGAACGCGGCGGTGGCCAAGATCGAGAGCAAGGCGACCAGTCCGAGCAGCAGCCCGGCGCGGTAGGCCCTGTCCGGCATGAAACTTGCCGTGACCACCTGCTCCGGTCCGGCCGGCAGTATCCAGCCCTGCTGCCAGCCGCCGATCCGGATCGGCGTGAGCTTCTGGCCGCTGCCGTCGTACGCCTCCCAGCCCTCGTTGTAGGTCTGCGCGACTGCCAGCACGGACTGCGCGTCAGCACCAGGCACCTCGACCGTCAGCTCGGTCGGGTTCGGACGCCACACGTCCACACCCTGTACCGGCGTCACGGACACGTCCCCGAACCCTGCTTTCGCCAGCGTGGTTTCGATCGGCACCAGGCCACCGTTCGCCTGCACCTCCACCTTGTGGAGCCCGGACCGCAACGGGATGGTCGACATCTGGCCGCACAGGCTGAACGCCACCTGTCGCCGCCGCAGCAGGTCCCGCATGGTCGCCGCGACCTGCGTCCGCGCCGGTACGCCGTCGACGCGGACCGTCGGCCCGTTGCCGCAGTACGCCGGAACGCGACGCTGCGGAGCGACCGCCTTGCGCAGCTCGTCCGCACCGAGCACCTCGATCTCGGTCACGCCGACCGGACTGGTCTGCGCGTCCTGTAGCGGCTTCGTCGCGACGAAGTCGATCCTGACGGTCCGCACGTGCCTGGTCGCGAACCGGACGTACCCGTCGGCGTCGACCATGGCGGGGATCGACGCGCCGTCGTCGAAGTGCAGCTTGACCTCTGCCGGCCGCGAACCGTTCAGATACGCCCGGAACCGCAGCCCGCGCACGTCCCTTGCTGCGGGCAACTTCAAGGTCAGGCTCGGCGTCGGGTCGTCCGGCGCGGCCGTCCAGCCCGTGCCGAGATCACGATCAACCGCGGCATCCGGCCGTCCTTCCGGCGCAGCGACCGCCCGCGACGACGCAGTGGCGGTGATCGCTCCCGGCACCGACAGCAGCCGTTCGAGCGCCTCGCCGTCCTGCGGCAGAGCCGTCCCGCGCAGCTGGTACGTCGCGGCCTGCGGGAGCTGCACGCCGCGGGACAGGCCGTTCGGTTCGGCAGAGTCCTTGGCTTGGTCCTCGCTGCACAGTGCCCGTGCCCCGACGTGCAGACAAGCGGACCGGCCGATCTGCGTGTTCCGCAGTACTACGGCACTCGGCTGCTGCTCTGTCTGCTGCCCTGTCTGCTGTGTCTGCTGATCAGTCGCGATCAACGGCAGCCCGTCCAGCTTGCCGTCGGCGTCCGCCCGCAGTACTGCGGCCCCCTGCCCACCGAGCGCGGTCACCACGGTCGGTACGTCGTCAGCGGTACCACCGACCGCTACGAGCCGCGACCGCGGGATCAGCCGCCCCGGCATGGTCGCCCCGACGTCGTAGATTTCCACGCTCGGGTACGGCAGCCGAGACCGCCCAGGCGGGCCGAAGTACGCCACGCGTCCGATGCCGGCGTCGGCCAGGCTCTCGTGGATCGCCAGCGACGGCGTGTCTTCCGGTACGTCGTTGCGCACGACGACGTACCGGACGCCGTCGCGGGTCAGCTCCTGCCGCAGCGCCGGGTCACCAACGCCGGAGTCGATACGACTGCGCATGTCGTTGGTGAGTGCAGCCAGTTGGCGGTTCACCAGGGCGGCGAGCGGTTCGCTGGAGCCTGACAGCACCAGCACGCTGCCAGGCGTGGTCTGCTCGTCCAACCAACTGGCCGCGTCCTCCCAGTGCTGCGGGATCGCAGCGAACGCCCCATCCGGTCGGATGAGCACCACAGGCAGGGCGGCGGCCACAGCCAGACAGGTGACCAGAACAGGTACTACGCGGCGGTGGATGCCTCGTGAGACGGACAGGTTGGTCAAGCGACGCAGGTAGTGCGCGGCGGCCAGTGCGAGCGGCACTCCGGCGGCCGCAGCAGCAACCGGTACCCAGCGCGGGCTTTGCGGCGCGACGCCGTACCGGAGGAGCATCAGCAGTGGCACCAGCCACCAGATCGACGCTGCGACGACGAAACCCAGCCACGCGGCAGTCAGCTTCACTCTGGCGCGGGCCACGAGCCAGACGGCCGGTACGACGAGGGTCGCGGCGCCGGCCACCGGGTTGGCGCCGCCGATCAGCGCGAACGCGACAGCCGACCAGCTGACCCGCCACCAGCCGGAGCGGGCACCTGGTGAGACAAGTGGCAGTAGTACCCACGGGGCCATGGCCAGCGGCCACACCTCGATGGCGAGTCCGCCGAACGCCAGTGGCATCACGGCGTACAGCAGTGCGACGGCGAGCCGTGTCCAAGCCACGCCGTGCTGCAGGACGTTGCAGAGCTTCCAGATACCGAGGAACGCGACGCACAGGGCCAGCGCCCACCACAGGCGCTGCGTGATCCAGTCCGGCACCGACAGCGTGTCCAGCAACCAGTGGAACGGCCCCATCGGAAACAGGTAGCCGTAGGCGTCACTCTGCAGCTGCCCGAACCCGGTGTGCGGATCCCACAGGTGCAGTGCGCGCGACAGAAAACCGCCCGGCCCGGCCGTCAGCTCGAGCCGGCGATCCGGAACGATCTCGCCGGGAGCACGCTGAAAGCACAGGGCGATCAGAGCAAGGCATCCCAGGACGAGCCGTGCCCGCCAGACGACCTGCTCCGAACTACCAGCCTTCAGCCTCCTCACCGGCGGGACATTAACGGATCCGGCGGCTCCTGCGCGGCATCGTTGCCGTACCGTGAGGTCCGGCAAATCTCACACGGATCCGAGGCAGCGCAGCATGACATCTGGCACCACCCCGGCGCCCGAACCGCAGGCACCCCGCCGGTCGTTCCTGCGCAGCGCCACGGTTGTTGCCGTCGCGATGGCGATCATGAACGTCGCGGCTTACGGATTCACCCTGATCGGGTCCCGCCGGCTGCTGCCGGAGCAGTTCGGAGCGATCACCGCGTTGCTCGGTCTGCTGCTGATCGGCAACGTCGCCTCGCTCGGGCTGCAGGCCACCGGAGCCCGGCGGCTCGCCACCCACACCGGCGACGGCGCGGCCGCGCTGGGCGACGCGATGCTGAAGGCTGGCCGCCGGTCCGCTCTCGGGCTCACAGTGCTCTGCCTGCTGCTGACGCCGGTGTTCATGTGGCTGCTGCACATCGACTCCATCGTCGCGATCGTGCTGCTCGCTCCCACACTCGGCGGTCTCACGCTGATGGGCTCCCAGCTCGGCGTACTGCAGGGCAGCCACCGCTGGACCGAGCTGGCCGCTGTCTACGCGTCGGGCGGCATCGGCCGACTGGTGCTCGGCGGCGGTGCGCTGCTCATTCACCCGTCGCTCGATTGGGCGATGGCCGGCCTCGCGCTCGGCGCCGCCGTACCGGCGGCGCTGGGTCAGTTCTTCCTCCGCGGATCGACCGGTTCGACCCGGCAGGAGATCAAAGAGGTACTGCGGGAGACCGTGCACGGCACGCACACGCTGCTCGCGTTCTTCGCGCTCGCCAACGCCGACGTACTCTTCGCGCGTGCCCTGCTCGACGAGAAGGACAGCGGGTACTACGCGGCCGGCCTGATCGTCGCCAAGGCCTGCCTGTTCCTCCCGCAGTTCGTGATCGTGCTGGTGTTCCCGTCCCTGGCCAACTCCCCCGGCGACACCGTCCGGCTCCGCCGCGCGATCCTCGCCGTCGCGGGCCTCGGCGTCTGCGCGGTCGTCGGGACGCTGATCCTGCCCGGCATCGTGGTCGAGGTCATCGGCGGCAAGGCGAACTACGCGCCGCTCGGCCCCTCGACCTGGCTGTTCGCAGTCGCCGGCTCCGCGTACGCCGTACTGCAGCTGGTCGTGTACGCCGCTATCGCGCAGCAGGAGAAGCGCGCCGCGCTGGGGATCTGGCTCGGGCTCGTGGTACTCGCGGTCGCCGCCGGGATCATCCTCGGCACCGGCACCGCGACCGGCCTGGACGGCGTGAAGGTGCTGGCCGCGACGACCAGCACCTGCGCGCTCCTGCTGTCGGCAGGCCTGGCGGCAGGACTGCGCCGCCAGGCCGCCGAAGTACCACAAGCTTGACCAATCACCACAAGCTTGACTTCGCGAACCGCCGCGCGAACGTGTTGGCCAGTACCAGCAGCACGAGTCCGATGACCGATCGGAACAGTCCGATCGCGGTGGCGTAGCTGAACTGCGGGACCGAGGAAGCCAGACCGATCTTGTACACGTAGGTGTCGATCACCTCCGCGACATCGAGGTTCAGGCTGTTCTGCATCAGCAGCACCTTCTCGAAGCCGACGGACAGGATTCTGCCGATGTCCAGGATCAGCAGGATCACCGCGACCGGCACGATCGCCGGCAGGTCGATGTGCCACATCCGCCGCAAGCGGGACGCCCCGTCCACGATCGCCGCCTCGTGCAGCTCCGGCGGCACACTGGTCAGGGCCGCCAGGTAGATGATCGCGGCGAACCCCATCGTCTGCCACGCCCCCGACCAGACGTACAGATGCCGGAACATGCCCGAATCGCCCATCACGTCGGTGGGACCGAACCCGAACAACCCGATCAGCTTGTTCGTCACACCGGTGTTCGGGCTGGTCAGGACCACGAGCAGACCGACCACGACCACTGTGGAGATGAAGTGCGGCGCGTAGGTGATCAGCTGCGTGGTGCGGCTGAACCACTTCTTCCGGACCGTGTTCAGGCACAGCGCGAGGATGATCGGCAACGGGAACGTCGCGACCAGCTCGTAGACGTGCAGATACACGGTGTTCTTGATCAGCCGCCAGAACTGGTACGACTCCACGAACCGCTCGAAGTACTTCATCCCGGCCCAGGGACTGCCCCAGATCCCGGACACCACGTTGTAGTCCTTGAACGCGATGATCACGCCGTACATCGGCCAGTAGGCGAAAATCGCCAGCCAGATCAGCGGCAGCGCCAGCATCGCGTACAGCTGCCAGTTCCGGCGGATCCGCAGCCCGAGGCCGACCCTGGACTTCGCCACCCGAGTGCGCTTGTGGGCGGCCGACGGCACCGACGACCTTGTCTCAGTTTCTGTTGTGGCCACGGGGCCTCATCCCTTCAGGGAGCCGACCATGGCTCCCTTGACGAAGTGCTTCTGGACGAAGGGGTAGACCAGCAGCGGCGGAATCATGCCGATCACGATCAGCGAGTACTTCAGCTGCTGCTGCAGCTCCTGCATCTGCGCCAGCTTGCTGGTGTCGGCCATCTGCGACGGGTCGACCTTGGTCTGGAGCAGGATCTGCCGCAGGATCACCTGCAGCGGGAACAGGTGCTCGTTGGTCAGGTAGATCAGCGCGTTGAAGAACGAGTTCCACGAACCGACCGCGTAGAACAGCAGATTCACCGCGATGATCGGCTTGCTCAGCGGCAGCACGACCCGCCAGAAGAACCCGAAGTCGCTGCAGCCGTCCACCTTGCCGGCCTCGACCAGCTCCTCCGGGATCGTCACCATGAAGTAGGTCCGGGTGATGATCACGTTCCAGACCGCCAGCGCGGTCGGCAGGATCATCGCCCAGCGCGTGTTCAGCAACCCCAGGTCGTGCACGACCAGGTACGTCGGGATCAGCCCACCACTGAACATCATCGTGAACACGAACGCCGCCATGATGATCCCTTTGCCCGGCAGCCCCTTCCGCGACAACGGGTACGCCGCGAGCAGCGTGAGGATCGTGGCGACCACAGCGCCGGCGACCGCGTAGAACACCGAGTTGCCGAAGCCGCTGACGATCGACTTGTAGTCGAGGATCGCCCTGTACGCATCCAGCGTGAACCCGACCGGCCACAGCCACACCTCGCCGGCGGACACCCGCTTGGTGTTGCTGACGGAGGCACTGAGGACGTAGACGATCGGGTACAGCACCGCCAGGCAGAAGAGCCCGAGGGCGGTGTAGATACAGGCCAGCGCGATCTTGTCGCTCTTGGTGTCCTGGATCGCCGCACCGGCCCCGAGCCGCCGCTCGTCCGGCGGCAGCGTTCCGCCGGCCGCGCTCATCCGTTGTACGTCTCGTAGGCGGCCTGCTGCAGTTCCAGATACGGCTTCACGCCGATCTTCTCGACCCGGCCCTTGTAGTCGTTCCACGCACCGTCGTCGTTGGGGTCGAGCTGCCCGGTGAGGAACTTGGCGAACGACTGGTTCACCTCGCCCTTGAGGTTGGTTCTCAGCTCCGCCTCTTGCGCGGCCTGGTCCTGGTCCAGGGTGACCGGCGGGAACTGCATCTCCTGCGGCTGCTTGTGCGGGAAGTACTTGTCCCTGGTCTGCTCGTAGAGCGGCTTCTCGAAGGTCATGTCCTTCGGGTTCACCCGCTCACCGAGCCGGAAGTCCTGGGACCGGTACATCGGGTTGTCCTGGCTCCAGTTGATGTTCTTCTGCGAGTTCCAGGTCGCGTCGAACCCGTAGACCGCCTGCTTGCCGTTGATCCCGAGCTCGCCCTTCTTCGCCCAGGCGAACGCCGGACCGCCGTACCCGCGCAGGATGGCCTCCAGCTCGTACTGGGCGTCGGCCCACTGGACCAGCTGCTCCGGCTTGGCGCACTTCTTGGTGATCACCAGGTGGGCCACCTCGACGCCGACGCCGGTGTAGTCCCACGCCGCGTACTGCACGCCGTTCGGTCCCTTCAGCGGCGGGCACGCCTCGTACTGGCGCCAGCGGGCGTCCGGGTCCTTCTGGTCGATGTCCAGGAAGCTGCCCCAGTAGTTCGTCCGGGCGCCCCCGATCAGCGGCTTGCCGGACGCGTTGCCGTAGCGCTTCAACTGGTCCTCGTCGGCGGTGAACACGTCCCGGTTGATCAGCCCGTCCTTGTACAGGCTGTTCACGAACTTCAGCCCCTCACGCCACTCGTCCTTGTCGAACGCGACGTCGACCTTGCCGTCGCGAACCACCAGCCACGGCTCGCCCGGGTTGTAGAGGAACGGGTTCATGAAGAACGGGTCGATCGCGGAGTCCTTGTAGCCGGCGAACGGAATCGTCTTGCCGTTGCCCGCCAGGTCGGCCTTCTTGAACGCGCGCAGTACTTCGTGGAACTCGTCGGTGGTCTGCGGCATGGCCAGCCCGACCTGCTTGATCCACTCGGTGTTCAGCCAGGCGCGGCCGTCGCTGGCCCGGCAGTGGTAGCAGTCGTTGATGCCGGGGAACGAGTAGATCTTCTTGTCCGGCGCCTGGATCAGCTTGCGGGTGTCGGGGTAGTCCTTCATCGCCTGCTGCAGGTTCAGCGCGTACCCGTCGATGTACTGGTTGATGTCGGTGAACAGGCCCTGTGCGCCGTACAGGAACAGCTGCGACCGGGTGAAGGCGATGCCCAGGAAGGCGTCCGGGATGTCGCCGGCCGCGATCATCGCGTTGACCTTCGTCATCACGTCGTCGTCGGTGCCACCGATCTGGCTCCACTCGATGTGGATGTTGGTCTTGGACTCCAGCCACTTGGTGAAGGCGTTGGTCTTCCAGTCGCCGATCGTCACGTCCTGCTTGACGACGATCTTGTACGTCGTCTTCTCGGTCGTGATCGGCTTCAGCGCGCGGGCGACCGGGCCGACGTACCCGTCCGGGTACTGCACGGTGGCCAGCTTCGGGCCGAGGGTGACGCTGGGGGCGGCCTCGCCCGCGCCGGCGGCCGCTCCGGTCGCGCTGCTCTTGCCGCTGCACGCACTGAGCAGGCCGCCGCCGGCGGTTGCGGCGGTCAGTCCGAGCGCGCCCGCGATGAGTGATCGACGGCTGACTCCAGGGCGCACGTGATCGTTCGGCATGGGTTACTCCTGGCGGCTGGTCGGAACAAAGACGAAATATCCGAGAGCGATATCCGATAGGATCTCGGATCTTTGCCCGGGAGAATGACATAGAAAGCGACCCGACGGAAGGCCTCGGTCGATACCGATCGGAATCGATCAATCACTGTTGGTAAGTTGCGCGGCAAACGCTTACCGCTTGCGTTGAGGCACCCAAATTTCTTGCGGCGAAGAAAGTCCCGGCCGCCGGCCTCGGTAGGGTTCTGGGCATGCCGACGCCGAAGTTCATCCTCGACCTGCGCGAGAAGATCGGGCACGACCTGCTCTGGCTGAGCGGGCTGACCGCGGTCGTGCTCAACGACCGGGACGAGGTGCTGCTCGTCAAGCGCTCCGACAACGGCCGGTGGAGCCTGGTCGCCGGCATCCTCGAGCCAGGTGAGCAGCCGGCCGTCGGGCTGGTACGCGAGATCCAGGAGGAGACCGCGGTCGAGGCCGCGGTCGAGCGCCTGGTCAGCGTCGAGTCACTCCCACCCGCCAGCTACCCGAACGGCGACCAGGTCCAGTTCCTCGACCTCTGCTTCCGCTGCCGCCCCCTCCGCGGCGACCCACGCGTCAACGACGACGAGTCGCTCGACGTCCGCTGGTGGCCCCTGAACGCCCTCCCGGACCTCACGGACCGGGAGAGAGTCTGCATCGAGCGAGCGCTCTCCCCCGGCCTGCAACCGGCGTTCGAGACCTCTTAGTGGGCGGCCTCGTGCCAGGTGCGGCCTACGCCTACTGAGACGTCGAGTGGGACGGCCATGTCGACGGCATGGCCCATGTCGTGGCGGACCAGGTCCTCGAGGGCCTGCCGCTCCCCCGGGGCGATCTCGAAGACGAGTTCGTCGTGGACCTGGAGAAGCATCCGGGACTTCAGGCCGGACTCGCGCAGCGACCGCTCGACCTTCAGCATCGCCATCTTGATGACGTCCGCGGCCGAGCCCTGGATCGGCGCGTTCAGCGCCATCCGCTCGGCCATCTCGCGGCGCTGCCGGTTGTCGCTGGTCAGGTCCGGCAGGTACCGCCGGCGACCCAGGATGGTCTCGGTGTACCCGGTCTTGCCGGCGTCGATCACGATCGACCGCAGATAGTCCCGGACCCCGCCGAAGCCCTCGAAGTACTCGTCCATCAGGCCCTTGGCCTCGTCGACGCCGATCTTCAGCTGCTGGCTCAGCCCGTACGCCGACAGGCCGTACGCGAGCCCGTAGTTCATCGCCTTGATCTTCGCGCGCTGCTCCTGGGTCACCGCGGACGGCTCGACCGAGAACACCCGGGACGCGGTCACCGAGTGGAAGTCCATCCCGGAGTTGAACGCGTCGATCAGGCCCTGGTCCTGCGACACGTGCGCCATGATCCGCATCTCGATCTGGCTGTAGTCGGCCGACATCAGCGACTCGTTGCCCTCGCCGACCACGAACGCCTGCCGGATCCGGCGGCCCTCCTCGGTGCGGATCGGGATGTTCTGCAGGTTCGGCTCGGTCGAGCTCAGCCGGCCGGTCGCCGCGATGGTCTGGTTGAACGTGGTGTGGATCCGCCCGTCGCGCGGGCTGATCGTCTTCAGCAGCCCCTCGACGGTCTGCCGCAGCCGGGTCGCGTCCCGGTGCGCCAGCAGGTACGCCAGGAAGGGGTGCTCGGTCTTCTCGAACAGCGCCTGCAGCGAGTCCGCGTCCGTGGTGTACCCGGTCTTGGTCCGCTTCGTCTTCGGCATCTGCAGCTCGTCGAACAGCACCACCTGCAGCTGCTTCGGCGACCCGAGGTTGATCTCCTTGCCGATCACCTCGTACGCCGCCGTGGCCGCTTCCCGTACACCGGTGGCGAATCGCTCCTCGAGCTGCTCCAGGTACGGCCGGTCGACCGCGATGCCGTCCCGCTCCATGGCCGCGATCACCTGGATCAGCGGCAGCTCGACGTCCGCGAGCAGCGCCGTACCGGCCTGCTTCTCGAGCTCGCCGTCGAGGGTGTCGGCGAGGTCCGCGATCGCACGGGCGCGCAGCATCGTGTGGTCCGCGGCCGGCCCGCCCTCGACGTCGTCGAAGCTGAGCTGGCCGTTCTCGGCCTCCTCGTTGCGCAGCTCACGCTTGAGGTACCGCACCGTCAGGTCGGCCAGGTCGTACGCCCGCTGGTCCGGGCGGACCAGATACGCACTGAGCTGGGTGTCCGAGTTGAGGCCGCCGAGTGTCCAGCCGCGCTCCAGGAAGCCCAGCAGCGGACCCTTCGCGTCATGCAGCGCCTTGGGCTGCTTCTCGTCGGCGAGCCACGCCTGCCAGGCCGCGTCGTCGTCCGGCGTCATCGTGGTCGGGTCGAACCAGGCCGCCGCACCGGACGTGGTCGCGAGCGCGAGGCCGGTGATCTCGCCGGTGCCGCCGCCCCAGCTCCCCTGCACCGCGACGCCTACCCGCTCGCCGCCGCTCACGTGCTCCTTCAGCCAGGCCGCCACCTCGCCCGGCTTCAGCTGGACGCCGTCCAGCTCGAACCCGTGGTCGACCGTCGCGTCGACCTCCTCGTGCTCGGCGACCAGCCGCTCGCGCAGGACCCGGAACTCCAGGCTGTCGAACAGCGTGTGCACCTTCTCCCGGTCCCACGGCACCCGGACCAGGTCGTCGACCGTGACGTCCAGCGTCAGGTCGCGGACCAGTTCGTTGATCTGCCGGTTCCGGATCACGTCGGCGAGGTGCTCACGCAGCGACTCACCGGCCTTGCCCTTGATCTCGTTCACCCGGTCGACCACGTCGTTCAGCGAGCCGAACTGGTTCAGCCACTTGGCCGCCGTCTTCGGGCCGACCCCGGGCACACCCGGCAGGTTGTCGCTCTGCTCTCCCACCAGGGCGGCGAGATCCGGGTACAGCCGCGGCCCCACGCCGTACTTCTCCTCGACCGCGGCCGGGTCCATCCGGGCGATCTCGGACACGCCGCGCTTCGGGTACAGCACCGTGACGTCCTCGCTGACCAGCTGGAACGCGTCCCGGTCACCGCTGCTGATCAGCACCTCGAAGCCCTGGTCGGCCGCCTGCGTGGCGAGCGTCGCGATGATGTCGTCGGCCTCCCAGCCGTCGATCTCCGTGGTCGGGATCCGGAGCGCCTCCAGCACCTCCTTGACCAGCGAGATCTGCCCCTTGAACTCGTCCGGCGACTTCGACCGGCCCGCCTTGTACTCCGTGTACTGCTCGGAGCGGAAGGTCTTGCGGGACACGTCGAACGCGACGCAGACATGCGTGGGCTGCTCGTCGCGGAGCATGTTGATCAGCATCGAGGTGAACCCGTACACCGCGTTGGTGTGCTGCCCGGTGGTGGTGGAGAAGTTCTCCACCGGGAGCGCGTAGAACGCCCGGTAGGCCAGCGAGTGCCCGTCCAGCAGCAGGATCCGCGGCCGGCCTGCGCCGGCCTGAACGGTGTCCTTGGTCATCGTCGAAGTGTCTGTATCTGGAGCCACACACCGACTCTAGTGGTTCCCACCGACAGTTCTGACACACTGCTTCCGTGACAGACGAATCGAACCTCGGGCCAGGTATGAGCGTGGAGGGCACTCTCCTCCAGTTGATGGGGATCGTTGTCAGCGAGGCGTCTCCCGAGCGGGTCGTCGCGACGATGCCGGTCAAGGGCAACACGCAGCCCTACGGTCTGCTGCACGGCGGCGCGTCCTGTGTGCTGGCCGAGAGCCTCGGCTCGATCGGGTCGGCGCTGCACGCCGCGGCGTCCGGGAAGGTCGCGGTCGGCGTCGACATCAACGCGACCCACCACCGAGCGGTCCGCGACGGGGTCGTCACCGGCGTCGCGACACCGATCTACCTCGGCCGCACCACCACGTCGTACGAGGTGGTCGTCACCGACGACCGGGACAAGCGCGTGTGCACCGCCCGGATCACTTGTCAGCTGACTCAGGCGCCGCCCGGGAGCTGACGGCGCGGCGGGCGACGGCCGAGCGGCGCGACGACAGCAGGGCGAGCAGGTTCGGCGCGTGCTCGGCGGTGAGCCGCCGACGTACGGTGTGGGTGCTCGCGAACCGCAGTACGCCGGCCTGCCCGAGGCCGAGGCGGGCGAGGAAACGGTTGGCCTCGCGGGCGATCGCGGGCGCGACCACGGCCAGGTGGACGCAGCTCTCGTGCTCGGCCCAGGTGACCGCTTCCGCGATCAGCGCCTTGCCGAGGCCGTGCCGGCGGGACGTGTCGCTGACGTGCAGGTACTCGACCGTGACGGTCGAGTCTTCGTGCAGCGGACTGATCACGGTCCGGCGCAGATACGCCATACCGTGCACGTGACCATCCAGCTCGACCACCAGCAGCCGGCCGAACGGGTCGTTCAGATGCTTGCTGACGGCAACCTCGGCCGCGGCGACCGACGGCGGCGCCGGGAGCCGGGACGGCAGACCGGCAGCGGTGCTGAGCTCACGCCACAGCGTCACCAGCGCGCCGGCGTCACCCGGCTGGGCGTCCCTCACCTCGACGGCAGCCACCACAGCGACCTCCCGGTACGGTCCACCCCCGAGGTGAACAGACGGGCGGATACGCTCGTCCTCGCGCAACAGTAGGCCCTCGGGAGTCACATGCAAAGCTGAGCGGAGATCAGTTTGTTCATCGGAATCGGGACCGTCGTGAACGTCGCGACAGTGCTCGTCGGTTCGGTACTCGGCGTACTCGTCGGACACCGGCTCAGTCACCGGACGCGCGACCTCGTCACCGACGCGCTCGGACTCGTCACGCTCCTGATCGCGATCAGCTCGGCACTCACCGTAGGTGACAAGGTGCTGAGCGACGCCGTCGGCAGCAGTGCGCCGATCCTGATCGTGCTCGGCGCGATGCTGATCGGCGGGATCCTCGGCTCGGTGCTGCGGATCGAGCAGCGGCTGGAGGACTTCGGCGGCTGGATGCAGCGCCGGTTCGACCGTGGCGAGGGGCGGAGCACGTTCGTCGAGGGGTTCGTGTCCGCCTCGATGGTGTTCTGCGTCGGGCCGCTCACCTTCCTCGGCTCACTGTCCGACGGCCTCGGGCGCGGCGCCGATCAGCTGTTCCTCAAGGCGGTGCTGGACGGCTTCGCGTCGATCGCGTTCGCCGCGTCCTTCGGCTGGGGCGTGGCGGCTTCCGCCTTGGTCGTCCTCGTGATCCAGGGCTCGATGACGGCCGTCGGAGCGTTACTGGGCGACGTACTGCCGCAGGCCCACGTGACCGCGCTCGGAGCCACCGGCGGAGTGATGCTGATCGGCGTGGCGCTGCGCCTGCTGAAGCTCAAGCAGGTCGCTGTCGCCGACCTGCTGCCCGCGTTGATCGTGGCGCCGCTGCTGGTTCAGTTGCTCGTTGTCATCCGCAACTGAACCAGCAGCGCTCGCATCAGTCCTCGCCGAGATAGGCCTTGCGGACCGAGTCGTTCACCAGCAGGTCCCGGCCGCTGCCGGACAGCACGACCTTCCCGACCTCGAGCACGTACCCGTAGTCGGCCCGCTTCAGCGCGGCCTGGGCGTTCTGCTCGACCAGCAGGATCGTCGTACCCTGCCGCTGCAACTCGCTCACCGTGGTCATGATCCGCTTCATCATGATCGGCGACAGACCCATCGACGGCTCGTCCAGCATCAGCAGCTTCGGCCGGCACATCATCGCCCGGCCCATCGCCAGCATCTGCTGCTCACCGCCGGAGAACGTACCGGCCGGCTGCTTGCGCCGCTCCCCCAGGATCGGGAACAGGTCGTACGCCGCCTGCAGGTCGGAGCGCACGCCCCCGGGATCGCGGCGGGAGAACGCGCCGAGCATCAGGTTCTCCTCGACCGACAGCCGCGGGAAGATCCGCCGGCCCTCGGGCGAGTGCGCCAGACCGCGGGTGACGATGTCGTGCGCCGCCACGTGGTCGATCCGCTCGCCCTGGAACCAGATCTCCCCGCCGGTCGGCCGGAGCAGGCCCGAGATCGTCTTCAGCGTGGTGGTCTTGCCGGCGCCGTTGGTGCCGATCAGCGACACCACCTGCCCCTGCTCCACGCTGAAGCTGATCTTCTTCACCGCAAGGATCTTGCCGTAGGCAACTTCCAGGTCCTTGACCTCGAGCATCGCGCTCATGACCGGCCCTCCTCGTCGGCGACCGTCGTGTCCTGGACGTGGGCGTCCTGCACGTCGACGTCGTCCTCCTCGTCCTCGCCGGTCCCGATGTAGGCCTCGATCACCCGCGGGTCGGACTGCACCTCCTCGGGCGTGCCCTCGATCAGGGCCTCGCCCTGGACCAGGCACAGCACCCGGTCGCAGAGGTTGAAGATGAACCGCATGTCGTGCTCGATCACCACGACCGCCAGGCCCGAGTCCCGGATCTTGAAGATCAGGTCACTGGCCTGCCGGGTCTCCTGCGGGTTCATCCCGGCCGTGGGCTCGTCCAGCAGGATGAGCTTCGGGTCGGTGGCCAGCGCCCGCGCGATCTCGAGCCGGCGCTGGTCGCCGTACGGCATGTTCCGGGCCAGGTGCTCGGCCGACCGGCCGAGGCCGACGAAGTCGAGCAGTTCCTGCGCCCGGGCCCGGGTCGCCTCCTCCTCGCGATGGAACTTCGGCCCGCGCAGCACCGAGGTGAGCGCGCCCGCGCTGGTCCGGCAGTACCGCCCGACCATCACGTTCTCCAGCGCGGTCATGTTCGCGAACAACCGGATGTTCTGGAACGTCCGCGCCATCCCGGCCCGGACAACCGCCCGCGGCTTGGGCGGCAACGGCGACAGCGGCTCCAGCGGCGGCACCGGTACGGCTTCGACGGTCTGCCCCTTCTTGGGACGGATCGCCTTCGCCGGCTTCCGCGGCAGGCCGGCGAACCGGACCTGACCGCTTGTCGGCTTGTAGAGCCCGGTGAGGCAGTTGAAGAACGTCGTCTTGCCGGCACCGTTCGGGCCGATCAGACCGACGATCTCACCCTCGCGGACAGTCAGGTTGACGTCGTTCACGGCCAGCAGACCGCCGAACCGCATCGTCACACCAGTGGCCTCGAGCACCGTCTCACCGGTCACCTCGGGGCGCACCCGCTCCTGCTCGGCGGTGGTCATTTGGCCTCCTCGACGATCAGGCGTTCTTCCTCGACCGCGACGGCCAGCTCCTCGTCCTCTTCGTGGAACTCGAGCTGCCTTCGTCTGCTCGCGACCAGACCCTCCGGCCGGAACCGCATCATCAGCACCAGCAGCAGACCGAACATCAGCAGCCGGTACTCCGAGAAGAACCGCAGTTTCTCCGGCAGCAGCTTCAGGATCGTTGCCCCCAGCAACACACCGGCGATGGTGCCCATACCGCCGAGCACGATCGCCGCGAGCAGGAACGCCGACTCGATGAACTGGTACTGGTCCGGGCTGACCGCCGCGTCCTGGTGGGCCTTGATGGTGCCGGCCAGACCGGCCAGGAAGGCGCCGACCGCGAACGCGAGCAGCTTCAGCCCGAACACGTTCACGCCCATCGCCTCGGCGGCCTTCTCGTCCTCCCGGATCGCCACCCAGCCGCGGCCGATCCGGCTGTTGTTCAGCCGGGAGAAGACCAGGATGACGAAGCCGATCAGGATCAGCAGCAGGAAGTAGTAGTTCGAGAACCGGCCCAGCTCGATCCCCGCGACCATGTGCTCGTCGCCGAAGTTGAACCCGCCGATCGACAGGTCCGGGATGCCCGGGATGCCGTTCGGTCCGTTGGTCAGGTTCGGGCCGTTGTTGCCGTCCAGGTTGCCCATCGAGAACCGGAAGATCTCACCGAAGCCGAGCGTCACGATGGCCAGGTAGTCGCCCGAGACCCGCAGCGTCGGCGTACCGATGATGAGACCCAGCGTCGCGGACACACCCGCACCGACCAGCATCACGACCAGGAACGGCGGCTTCCACCCGACGGTGGCGAACGCCGAGGTCGACAGCACCGCGGCCGTGTAGGAGCCGGCCCCGAGGAACGCGATGTACCCGAGGTCGAGCAGGCCGGCCAGGCCGACCACGATGTTCAGGCCCATCGCGGTCGCACCGAAGATCAGCACCTGGTTCGCGATCGACATGTTCGCGTCCGACCCGTTCTGTGTGAACGGGAACAGGAACGCCACCACGAACGCGGACAGCGTGAGCACCTTGCTGTGCCGCTGCCCGACGTGACCGACGAAGCTCATCGAGCCGGTCCGGAACAACGCCGTCGCGACCACAGCGATGAACACCAGGCAGAGAATGAACGACCAGGCGTCCTGCAGGCCCAGCGCGTACGCCGCGGCGAACAGCACCGCGGCCATCAGCACCGCGATCATGAGGATCTCGGACCAGGCCGGCAGCCTCGCCGCACTCATGTCCCGCAACTGCCGCAACGGCAGCAACCAGCCCGAGACCGCGAGCAACAGCGCGCCCACGAGCGAGATGTAGGCGCCCGGGTTCACGTTGATCAGACCGTCGGACTCGGTGCCGATCGCGACCACGACCAGCACCATGTAGAGCGCCAGGCCGGCGCCGAGCGCCCGGATACCGAGCGTGGCGTCCAGCCAGGAACCCAGCTTGGTCAGCGGGCCCTTCTCCGCAAGCAGCAGCACCAGGGCCAGCACCGCACCGATGATTGCGAGGATCTGCAGGCCACCGGGGTAGAAGTTGATCGACAGGTCGTTCAGGATCTGGCCGTCGTAGCTCCAGGACAGGAACGACCCGACGATCAGCAGCGCCACGCCGGCGATGCCCATCGGCCACGCGATCGGCTTGCCCGGCTTCGCCACCGGGGACTCCGAGGCCTCGTCCACAGGCGTCTTCACATGTGTCATGCCCGGTCCACCACCCTCGCGCCGAGCAGGCCCTGCGGCCTGAAGACCAGAACCAGAATCAGGATCACGAACGCCCAGACGTCCTTCCAGGTGCTACCGCCGAACTGGCCCGGGATGTACTGCGTGGCCATCGCCTCGACCACGCCGAGGACCAGACCACCGACGACCGCGCCGTACACGTTGCCGATACCGCCCAGGACCGCGGCGGTGAACGCCTTCAGACCGGCCAGGAAGCCCATCCGGAAGTCGATGTTGTTGTTCTGCAGGCCCTGCGAGACACCAGCGATCGACGCCAGCACCGCGCCGAGGGCGAACGCGACCACGATGATCCGGTCCACGTTGATACCCATCAGCCGAGCGGTGTCCGGGTCCTGCGACACCGCCTGCATACCGCGGCCCAGCCGGGTCCGGTTGATGAAGAACCACAGCAGTACGGCGCAGACCGCGAGCGCCGCGACCGTGAAGATCGCCGACCGCTGGATGGTCACTCCGCCGACCTGCAGCGCCTTGCCGGTCACCACGTCGAGCTGCGGGAACGGGATGCGCGCCTTCGCGCTCGGCCACTCGACCTTGTTGATCAGCACCTTGAACAGGATCCAGCCGACCTCCGCGGTGACCGCGGCCACCCCGGCGCTGACGGCTACCGCGCGGACGCCGACCCGGACCCGCGCATGCGACTTCGTCGCCTCGCCGGCCGTCATGCCGACCGCCGTACCCACGAGCGCGCCGCCGACGATCGCTACCACGACGTACAGCGCGGAGAGATCGGTGCTGATCAGCAGGACGACGATCCACAGTGCCACCGCACCGGCCGCGCCGCCGAGCAGCGGGGCCCGGTCGTGCCACTTGCTGACAGGGTGGTCGAGGTTCGCCTCGGTCTGCCGGTTACCTGCGACGTAGCCGGCCGCGATCGCGAGCCCGGCGAACACCACCACGGTCCAGGCCGGGCGCTCGTAGAACAGCCGGATGAACTCCTGCAGGAACACGGAGATACCGATCGCCGTGATCAGCGGTGCGAGTCGTGGCGCGTTCCGCAGGGGACGGTACGCGACACGTTCCATCAGCACCGCGGTACTGACCGACGCGAGCATCGCGCCGACGATCATCACCGGCAGGATCCAGACGCTGGTCTCACCGTTGAAGAACAACAGGTACGTCGTCAGCGCGCCGAACGCGCCGATCATGAACACCTCGCCGTGGGCGAAGTTGATGAGCTGCACGATGCCGTACACGACCGTGTACCCGACCGCGATCAGGGCGTACAGCGAGCCCAAGGTCAACCCGTTGACGAGTTGCTGGAGAAACTGGTCCACGTCGACCTCCCATCTGCCTCGGTTGTGACATGTGTCGGGGGTGGGAGGATCCCTCCCACCCCCGAGACATGAGGTCGACCCTGCTTACTTTTCTTCGAACGCCTTGGTCTCGACGGTGGCCCACTTGCCACCGGCAACCTTGTAGACGGTGAGCACCTTCGAGGTGGTGTCGCCGTACTGGTCGAAGGCCACCTTGCCGGTCACGCCGTCGAAGGAGACCTTGCCCATGGCGTCGACCGTCGCCTGCCGCGCGGACTCGACGTCCTTGGCGTCCTTCAGGGACGTCTTCAGTGCGGCGATGATGGCGTTCGCCGCGTCGTAGGAGTAACCGCCGTACGCCGCGTAGGGCTCCTTGAAGCCGGCCGCGTTGTAGTCGGCGACGAACTTCTTCGCCGAGTCCAGCGAGTCCACCGGAGCGCCGACCGAGGTGGCCAGGTCGTTGTCGCTGGTCTTACCGGCCAGGGTGATGTACTTCGGGTCGTAGATACCGTCGCCGCCCATCAGCGGGACGTTCAGGCCGGCGCCCTTCGCCTGCTGCGAGAGCGGACCGGCCTGCGGGTACTCACCACCGTAGTAGATGGCCTGCGGGTTCGACGGCTTGATCGCGGTCAGCGCGGCCTGGTAGTTCGCGTCGTCCGGGTTGATGGTCTGGGCCGCGACGATCGTGCCGCCCAGCTTCTTGAACTCCTCGGTGAAGGTGCCGACCAGACCCTGGCCGTAGGCCTTCTTGTCGTGGATCGTGGCGACCTTGGTGATCTTCGCGGTCTCGTACAGGTACCGGGCCGCGAACGGACCCTGGACCGCGTCGGTGGTGCAGGTCCGGAAGTACGTCGGGTAGGGCCGCTTCGGCTCGGTCTGCCACTTGGCGCCCTGGGTCAGGCCGGGACCGGTGTTGGCCGGCGAGACCTGGACGATCTTCGCCGAGGCGAGGACCGGCTGCACCTGCTGGCTGACGCTGGTGTTCAGCGTGCCGACGACGCCGATGACGTCCTTGTCGCTGGAGAGCGCGGTGGCCGCGTTCTTGCCGGGGTCCGGCTTCGCCTCGTCGTCCTTCGGCACGACCTCGAGCTTCCAGCCCGGGATCGCGTTGGAGTCGTTGGCCTGCTTCACGGCCAGCTCGACGGAGTGCTGGATACCCAGACCCAGGGCCGACAAGTCTCCGGACAGCGGCGCGATGACGCCGATCTTCGCGGTCTTGGTCGAGCCTCCGGAGCTCCCCCCAGAGTCGTTGCCACTGCGTGAGCCGCAGGCAGTCAGGGCCAACGACGCAACGATCAGCGACGCGCCGACCCGTACTACGGAACGCTGGTGCACTGTTCCTCCAATGTCTGGATAGTCCCAGCGAAACCGGGACTCTCGCGCATTTGCCGCGAGCATCCGCAGGTTAGACCCAGCGGGTGTTCCAAGCGAACAGCGCACAGGCTGTGTTGTGAGGTCGTTACCCCGGTAAGCATCGTCCTATGACCTGATTACTGTCCGGTGGGTCATTGTGGTGACATAGAGTCAGTGAGCGGACTTTCTCGGTGAGATCCGCTGGACCGGCGCGGCCGCCGCCGCCACGGTTTGTCACCAAGGCCCGTGCAGGTTCACCTCACGGTTACGACACGCCGGTGTTGGGAGCAGATGACGGCAAGTTGCGCATGGACAGGCCGATGTCCTGGCCCGATCAGGAATCCCCGGCTTCGTTGACGACCAGCTCGGCCACCTGGCGCATCGAGACCCGCTTGTCCATCGCGGTCTTCTGGATCCACCGGAACGAGTCCGGCTCGGACAGCCCGAACTTGGTCTGCAGGATCGATTTCGCCCGGTCGACCAGCTTGCGGGTCTCCAGCCGCTCGGCCAGGTCGGCGACCTCCCGCTCCAGCTCGGCGAGTTCGACGTACCGGGACGCGGCGATCTCGATCGCGGGCAGCAGGTCGGCCTTGGAGAACGGCTTCACCAGGTACGCCATCGCGCCGGCGTCCCGCGCCCGCTCGACCAGCTCCCGCTGCGAGAACGCGGTCAGCATCAGCACCGGGGCGATCCGCTCCCCCGCGATCTTCTCGGCCGCGCTCAGCCCGTCCAGCTTCGGCATCTTCACGTCGAGAATCACCAGATCCGGCCGGTGCTCGATCGCCAGCCGAATGGCCTCCTCGCCGTCCCCCGCCTGCCCGACGACGTCATACCCCTCTTCCGCGAGCATCTCAGCCAGATCCATCCGAATCAGGGCCTCGTCCTCAGCAATCACCACACGCTTAGCAGTCACACCGCACACCCTAGCGACCCCACGTCAGCTCTTCGGCCCCACAAACCCGTCAAGCACCCCAACAGCCTCCCGCCGACTCACCGCAATCGCATTCCACCGCGGCTGCCGCCAAGCGATCCCCAACTGGTCAAGCGCATCCGTGAGAATCTTCCGGATGTCGTCCGACTCGTTCGAGAACATGTACCGCGCGTAGTAGTACCGCTTGCCGTCCGGCTTACTCGCCCAGTTCACGAAGCGGCACCCGTCCGAGTGGAACAGCCCGCGCAGGAGCTGTTCGGGGTACTTGGCAACAATCTCCCGCTGCCAGTCGGTCAACTCGATCTTCCGCAGATGCTTCCGCCCCGGACCATGCTGCGGAAACACACACGGCCAATGCTTCCAACGCGCCTCGACCCGGATCGCACCGCCACCGCCACGCAGGCAAGGGCTGGCATTGGGCTTCACCCGCTTGATCGTCGCCGCGATCTCCTGGTTGAGGTCGGCGTACCGCTCATCGTTGATGATCTGCAGCGTGAACACATCCCGCCTGGCACGCGCGATCGAACCGTCCCCCAGATACCACCCCAGCAACAACGCATACGCTTCCTCGTCCAGTGCGGCTCCATCGCACCGCGGACACGGAGTTCCTCGAGAACCTCCGCAGATCCGGCCCTCACGCTGATACCGCCGCCGCCAAGTACGGATCGTCCGCAACGCGACCCCGTGGATCTCCGCGTTGACGCGATCAGGTACGCCGGCATCGGACATCGCCGGCGCCGACTCCACCGTCTCCCTCGACCTGACGTGACCCACGCCACCAGGCTGCCGACGACCACCGACAGTTTTGCTGATCGACCGGGCCTATGGGCTAGGATTCTGGGACACAGATGCCCTGGTATTCCAACCGGCAGAGAAGATGGTCTCAAACACCATACAGTGTGGGTTCGAATCCCACCCAGGGCACAGAAACTGTCGGTTGCGGCTGGAAATTTAGCCGTTGTGTACGACGAGCAGACCCGGGCGATGGCGCATACCGCGATGGCCGCCGGTGAGAGTCTCAGCGCGATCGGCAAGCGGCTCGGGGTCAGTCGGGCGGCGCTTCGGGAGTGGCGGGACGGCAAGGTACGTCGGACTCCCCCGAGCGGCTGCCCGCGGTGTGGAAGCGGGATGCTCGACGCCTCGTCGTACGCGCATCTTCTGGGGCTGTATCTAGGGGACGGCTGCCTGTCGAGGCACCGGCGTGAGGTGTATGCGCTGCGGATCGCCTGTGATGATCTCTACCCGCGGCTCATCGACGAAGCGGCCGCCGCGATGAGCGCGGTTCATCCGAGTCGACCGGTGCACCGGGTCCAGGCGGTCGGCTACACGTCAGTGGTTTCGTACTGGAAGCACTGGACGTGCCTGTTCCCGCAGCACGGTCCCGGGCCGAAGCACCGGCGTACGAGCGCGCTCGCAGACTGGCAGCAGGAGATCGTTGCCGAGTTCCCCCAACTGTTCCTCCGCGGCCTCTTCAACTCCGACGGCTGCCGCGTCACCAACTGGACAACCAGAACAGTCGCCGGCCAACCGAAGCGCTACGAGTACCCGCGCTACCTGTTCTCCAGCGCTGGCCCTCGACATATTCGTCGGTCCGACGGCCTGAGACGGGTCGAAGCGGGCGGTCAGCGGACCGCCCGCTTCGAGCACAGCTCTCGTCAGCCCGGGTTACGGGTTGGGGCTTCGGTAGGCGGGGGCGTTGCCTTCTATGGCGTCGCCCATGCGGTGGACGCGGAGGGCGTTGGTGGAGCCGGGGATGCTGGGTGGGGAGCCGGCGACGATGACCACCAGGTCGCCCTTGTTGAGGATGCCGAGTTCCAGGAGGCGCTGGTCCACCTGGCGGACCATTTCGTCGGTGTGGTCGACGGTGGGGACGATGTGGGTGGTGATGCCCCACACCACGCTCAGCCAGGCGCTGACCGACGGGACCGGTGTGAACGCGAGCAGCGGGACATCGGTGCGATAGCGAGCGAGGCGGAGCGCAGTGTCACCGGACTGGGTGAACGCGATCAGGTACTTCGCCTCCAGCCGCTCCGCGACGTCCGCGGCCGCGCGGGCGATCACGCCGCCCTTGGTCTTCGGCTCCCACTCGATCTCCTGGATCCGGCCGAGACCGTGCTCCTCGGTCGACTCCACGATCCGGGCCATCGTCTTGACGGTCTCGATCGGGAACCGGCCGACGCTGGTCTCACCGGACAGCATCACCGCGTCGGCGCCGTCGAGTACGGCGTTCGCGACGTCGGAGGCCTCGGCCCGGGTCGGCCGCGGCGCGGAGATCATCGACTCCAGCATCTGGGTGGCGACGATCACCGGCTTCGCGTTCAGCCGGGCCTGGTCGATGATCAGCTTCTGGACCAGCGGGACCTCCTCGAGCGGGAGCTCCACGCCGAGGTCGCCGCGGGCCACCATGAACCCGTCGAACGCCTCGATGATCTCGTCCAGGTTGGCGACCGCCTGCGGCTTCTCGATCTTCGCGACGACCGGGATCCGCAGACCCTCCTCGTCCATGATCTTGTGCACCAGCTGGATGTCGGCGGCGTCCCGGACGAACGACAGCGCGATCATGTCGGCCGGCAGGTGCAGGGCCCAGCGCAGGTCCTCGGCGTCCTTCTCCGACAGCGCGGGCACGCTGACCGAGACGCCGGGCAGGTTGATGCCCTTGTGGTTGGAGACCGGCCCGCCGACGGTGACCCGGCAGACCACGTCGGTCTCGGTCACCTCCTCGGCGACGAGCGCGATCCGGCCGTCGTCGATCAGCAGCTGGTCGCCCGGATTCACGTCACCCGGCAGACCGTCGTACGTCGTACCGCAGATGGTCTGGTCACCAGGCACCTCCCGGGTGGTGATCGTGAAGCGCTCGCCGTAGGTCAGCGTTGCCTTGCCCTCGGCGAACTCGGCCAGCCGGATCTTCGGCCCCTGCAGGTCGACCAGGATGCCGACATTGGCCCCGGTCTCCGCCGCAGCGGTGCGGATCCGCTGATAGATGCGCTCATGCTCGGCGTGGGCGCCGTGGCTCAGGTTGAGCCTTGCGACGTCCATACCTGCTTGGACGAGTTCTGTGATGCGCTCCGGGGCGGCCGTAGCCGGGCCGAGCGTACAAACGATCTTTGCGCGACGCACGTCACAAAACCCTACTCCTGCAAACCACTGGGTCCGCTGGTCCGCCCCCGTTACTGGACAGTTAACAGTAGAAGACGAGCAGCGGCATCGCCTGAATCGTCAAGAACCCAAGGGGGTGTAGGGCCCGACGGTCACGTCGCCGCTGGGCTGGGCGGTGACCGCCTGCAGACCGACCGGAAGGCCTTTCTGGTACGTGATCAGGGTGACCTCACCCGGTTTGCGCAGTGTGTAGCCCAGCGCGAAGGCGTACGCCGCTCCCCCGGTCGTCCCGTTCGTGTACGTCGTGACCGCGCGGTTGTCGACCACCCGGTGTTCGGGCCCGACCTGGCGATGCAGATGACCGGACAACAGCAACGTCGCGCACCCCCGCGCCGCGGTGTCGGCGAACGACGACGGGTCGTGCACCACCATCGTCGAGATCCGCTTGTCCTCCGGCTGGTCGCAGGCGATGTCCGCGAGCCGCTGCGACTGGTGCTCGATGGTCTCGTCGCCCGGGCTGTCCGCGCTGCCCAGTCCGGTGCGCGTCGGGTCGCTGTCGCCGAGGAACCGGATCCCCTCGACCTCGACCGGCTTGCTGTCGAGCACGGTGAACCCGGCCTTGCGCATGGACCCCTCGATGTGGCCGCCGGCGTCGTGGTTGCCGGCCACCGCGACCACCTTGAAGTCCTTGAAGTGCTGCCGCAGCGAGTTGATGCTGAACGCTTCCCAGCTCTGCCCGGACGAGGTGTCGTCCCCGGCGTCGATGAGCAGCTTGGCGCCGCCCGCCTTGGCCACCGCGGCCGCGAAGCCGTCGATCCCGATGTTGTCGTGCCGGTCCGAGACCAGCAGGGCGACCTTCTCGTTCTCGTTCGGCTGGTGCAGTTGCGGTGCGACGTCGGCGACCCGGTCCTTGAGCCTGCCGTACAGCTCGGTGGACTTGCGGTACGTCTCGACCAGCGTGCGGATCACGCCGACCCCGCCGGTGGTGGAGAACCCGGACGCGACCTCGACCGTCTTCAGCCGGTCGTCGAACGACATCTCCGGCAGCAGCTTGAACAACGGCTGCCACTGCGTCGGCGGTACGTCGGGCTGCCGCATCCGTCCCGGTCCGTAGATCGACGCGATCGTGATCAGCATCGCGACCAGGACGACGATCATCCGGTGCTCCGTCCGGCGTTCGTGCCGATGCACCAGGTGCCACAGCTCGCTCCGGCGCCGTGCCCCGAGAGCCGTCCACAGGGTCGCGACCACCACCACGACGAGCAGGCCGGACCCGGCCCCGGCGACCGCGTTGTCGACCGCCATCTCCTGGACGACCTGCTGGATCCGCCCGATCTCACCGTCGGGCTGGGAGGCGATCAGGGTGTCGCGGGTGAGCAGCTCGGTGAGGTTGCCGGCGTCGGTCTCCTGGACGTCGACGTTGACGCCGATGCCGCCGGGCGCGTTCGTCGGGATCCGCAACCGCGGCAGTACTGCGCCGAGGTCGACGGTCGCGTGCCCGTCGAACGTCGGCGACACCGTCGCCGCGTGGGCGCCGATCGTGACCCGCTCGGAGTCGTTCACGAACCCGAACAGTCCCACCAGGACCGAGGTCAGGACGAAGAGCAGGCTCAACCCGGCCCACGGCACAACCGCCCGCAGCCGCTCCTTCGTCACCAGCCGTACCACCACACTCACCAACCTACCGAGAAGCCCCACCTCGAGCACCGACCACCGTTTCCCTGCCGGGTTTGGTTGCCTGGGGCCCAAGGTGGGGCTGCTGTCAGACTGCGAGGGGGCGGGCGGTGGGCGGGATCGGTGTCGGGAGCGTCGACGATCCGGTGAGGTGCGCGTCGACGCCGCCGGCACAGGAACGGCCTTCGGCGATGGCCCACACGATCAGCGACTGGCCGCGGCCGGCGTCACCGCAGGCGAAGACACCCTCGACCGAGGTCTGGTACCGGTTGTCCCGCTTCACGTTGCCGCGCTCGTCGAGCTCGACCCCGAGCTGCTCGAGGAAACCCTCGCGCTCCGGGCCGACGAAGCCCATCGCCAGCAGCACGAGCTGCGCCGGGATGGTCCGCTCGGAGCCCTCGACCGGGGTGAACTTCCCGTCCTTGAACTCCACCTCGACCAGGTTCAGCCCCGAGACGTTGCCGTCGGCATCGGCCTCGAAGTTCACCGTGGAGACGGCGTACACCCGGTCGCCGCCCTCCTCGTGCGCGGAGGCGACCCGGTAGATCATCGGGTACGTCGGCCACGGCTGGTGGCCCGGGCGGTCGTCGCCGGGTCGCGGCATGATCTCCAGCTGGGTCACCGTCCGCGCGCCCTGCCGGTGCGCCGTACCGAGACAGTCGGCGCCGGTGTCGCCGCCGCCGATGATCACCACGTCCTTGCCGGTCGCGACGATCTGGTTCTCGACGGTCTGCCCGAGCGCGGCCCGGTTGGACTGCGGCAGGTACTCCATCGCCTGGTGGATGCCGCCGTACTCACGGCCCGGCACCGGCAGGTCACGGGCCGCCGTGGCACCGGTCGCGATCACCACCGCGTCGTACCGCTGCTTGAGCTGGGTCCCCGTGACGTCCACGCCGACGTTGACGCCGGAGCGGAAGACCGTGCCCTCCTCCTTCATCTGCTGGATGCGCCGGTCGACCTGGATCTTTTCCATCTTGAACTCGGGAATGCCGTACCGCAGCAGGCCGCCCGGGGCGTCGGCGCGCTCGTACACCGCGACCGTGTGCCCCGCGCGGGTCAGCTGCTGCGCGGCGGCCAGTCCGGCGGGACCGGACCCGACGACCGCGATCGTCTTGCCGGTCAGCCACTCCGGCGGCTGCGGGTTGACGTCACCGGTCTCCCAGGCCTTGTCGATGATCGCGACCTCGACGTTCTTGATCGTCACCGGGTCCTGGTTGATGCCCAGGACGCAGGACGTCTCGCACGGCGCCGGGCAGAGCCGCCCGGTGAACTCCGGGAAGTTGTTGGTCGCGTGCAACCGCTCGATCGCACTCGACCAGTCGTCCCGCCAGACCAGGTCGTTCCACTCCGGGATCAGGTTTCCCAGCGGACAGCCGCTGTGGCAGAACGGGATACCGCAGTCCATGCAGCGGCCGGCCTGCTTGGTGATGATCGGCAGCAGCGCCTTGCCGGGACCGCCGGGGTAGACCTCTTTCCAGTCCTTGACCCGCTCCTCGACCGGCCGCCGGTCGGCGACCTCCCGCGGGGTGGTCAGGAATCCCTTGGGGTCAGCCATCAGATGGCCTCCATCATCGCTCGCGTGGTGGCATCCTCGTCCAGCCCGTCGCGCTCGGCGGCCGCCTTGGCCGCCAGCACCCGGGCGTAGTCGCGGGGCATCACCGTGGTGAACCTGGCAGCAGCGGCCGGCCAGTCGGCGAGCAGCTTGGCCGCCCGCTCCGAACCGGTCTCCTCGAAGTGCCTGCGGACCAGGTCGTGCAGCAGTTCGGACTCGTCCGTGGTGACCGGGTGCAGATCCACCAGCTCCGGGTTCACCAGCGTGTGGTCCAGGTCGAGCACGTGGGCCACGCCGCCCGACATGCCCGCCGCGAAGTTCCGGCCGACGGCGCCGAGTACGACGACGCGCCCACCGGTCATGTACTCGCACGCGTGGTCGCCGACCGACTCGACGATCGCGGTCGCGCCGGAGTTCCGGACGCAGAACCGCTGGCCGGCGCCGCCGCTGATGAAAAGTTCGCCGGACGTCGCGCCGTACGCGATCACGTTGCCGGCGATGATCTGGTCGGCAGCGTCGAACCGGGCGCGCCGGTCGGGCCGGATGACGACCCGGCCGCCGGACAGTCCCTTGCCGACGTAGTCGTTGGCGTCGCCCTCGAGGCGCAGGGTGACACCGCGCGGGACGAAGGCGGCGAACGAGTTGCCGGCCGACCCGGTGAAGGTGAGGTCGATGGTGCCGTCGGCCAGTCCGGCCGCGCGGTACCGCTTGGTGATCTCGTGGCCGAGCATCGTGCCGACGGTCCGGTTGACGTTGCGGATCGCGAGCTGTGCCCGGACCGGTTCGCCGTTGTCCAGCGCGGGCTGGCAGATCCGGATCAGCTCGTTGTCGAGGGCCTTGTCCAGACCGTGGTTCTGCTCGATGGTCTGGTGCAGCGACGCGCCCTCGGGCAGCGCCGGCACGTGCAGGATCGGCGACAGGTCGAGCCCGTCGGCCTTCCAGTGGTCGACGGCGCGCTCGATGTCGAGTACTTCGGCGTGCCCGATCGCCTCGTCCAGCGTCCGGAACCCGAGCTCCGCCAGGTACTCGCGGACCTCCTCGGCGATGAACTCGAAGAAGTTCACGACGAACTCGGGCTTGCCGCTGAACCGCTCCCGCAGCACCGGGTTCTGGGTCGCGACCCCCACCGGACAGGTGTCCAGGTGGCAGACCCGCATCATGATGCAGCCCGACACCACCAGCGGAGCGGTCGCGAAACCGTACTCCTCCGCGCCGAGCAGCGCCGCGACGATCACGTCCCGACCGGTCTTCAACTGACCGTCGGTCTGTACGACGATGCGGTCCCGCAAACCGTTCAGCAGCAGGGTTTGCTGCGTCTCGGCCAGACCCAGCTCCCACGGCCCGCCCGCGTGCTTCAGCGAGGTCAGCGGCGCCGCACCGGTACCGCCGTCGTGGCCGGAGATCAGTACGACGTCCGCGTGCGCCTTGGAGACACCGGCCGCGATCGTGCCGACGCCGACCTCGGAGACCAGCTTCACGTGGATCCGCGCCTGCGGGTTCGCGTTCTTCAGGTCGTGGATCAGCTGCGCCAGGTCCTCGATCGAGTAGATGTCGTGGTGCGGCGGCGGCGAGATCAGGCCGACGCCCGGCGTCGAGTGCCGGGTGCTGGCGACCCACGGGTACACCTTCGGGCCGGGCAACTGCCCGCCCTCACCGGGCTTCGCGCCCTGCGCCATCTTGATCTGGATGTCGTCGGAGTTCGTCAGGTACTCCGCGGTGACGCCGAAGCGGCCGGACGCGACCTGCTTGATCGAGCTCCGCCGGGCCGGGTCGTACAACCGGTCGGCGTCCTCGCCGCCCTCACCGGTGTTCGACTTGCCGCCGAGCTGGTTCATCGCGATCGCCAGTGTGGTGTGCGCCTCGGCGCTGATCGAGCCGTAGCTCATCGCACCGGTGGAGAACCGCTTGACGATCGCGCTCGCCGGCTCGACCTCGTCGATCGGGATCGGCTGCCGGTCACTCTTGAAGCCGAACAGGCCGCGCAGCGTCATCAGCCGCTCGGACTGCTCGTCGACCCGCGACGTGTACTGCTTGAAGATGTCGTACCGCCCGGTCCGGGTGCTGTGCTGCAGCCGGAAGACCGTCTCCGGGTCGAACAGGTGCGGCTCGCCCTCGCGGCGCCACTGGTACTCGCCGCCGATCTCGAGCTTGCGGTGCGCCGGCAGGATGCCGTCGGCCGGGTACGCGCGCAGGTGCCGGCGGCGTACCTCCTCGGCGATCGTGTCCAGGCCGACGCCGCCGATCCTGGACGACGTACCGGTGAAGTAGATGTCGACCAGGAACGGGGACAGCCCGTTCGCCTCGAAGATCTGGGCGCCGGTGTACGACGCGACCGTCGAGACACCCATCTTCGACATGACCTTGAGCACGCCCTTGCCGAGCGACTTCACGACGTTGCGGATCGCCTGCTCCGGCTCGATACCGGGCAGGTACGTGCCCTGGCGGCACAGGTCCTCGACGGACTCGAGCGCCAGGTACGGGTTGATCGCGGCCGCGCCGTACCCCATCAGGAGCGCGACGTGGTGCACCTCGCGGACGTCACCGGCCTCGACGACGAGACCGACCTGGGTGCGGGTCTTCTTCCTCACCAGGTGGTGATGAACCGCCGCGGTCAGCAGCAGCGACGGGACCGGTGCGCTGTCGGCGTTCGAGTGCCGGTCGGACAGCACCAGGATGCGGGCGCCGTCACGGATCGCGGCGTCGGCCTCGGCGCAGATCTCGTCGAGGCGTGTGCGGAGCGCCTCACCCCCGCCTTCGACGTCGTACACGCCGCGCAGGACCGTGGTGGCCAGGCCGGGCATGTCGCCGTCGAGGTTGATGTGCCGGAGCTTGGCCAGCTCGTCGTTGGTGATCACGGGGAACGGGATCACCACCTGCCGGCAGGAGGCCGGGCTCGGGTTGAGCAGGTTGGACTCCGGGCCGAGGCTGGACGACAGCGAGGTCACCAGCTCCTCGCGGATCGCGTCCAGCGGCGGGTTCGTGACCTGTGCGAACAGCTGCGCGAAGTAGTCGAACAGGAGCCGCGGCCGGTCGCTCAGGACGGCGATCGGCGTGTCGGTGCCCATCGAGCCGATCGGCTCCGCGCCGGACTTCGCCATCGGGGTGAGGATGACGCGCAGCTCCTCCTCGGTGTACCCGAAGACCTGCTGGCGCCGGGTCACCGACGCGTGGCTGTGCACGACGTGCTCCCGCTCGTGCAGGTCCTCGAACCGGATCAGGCCGGCGTGCAGCCACTCGTCGTACGGGTGCTCTGCTGCGAGCGCGTTCTTCACCTCGGCGTCGGTGATGATCCGGTGCGCGTCGACGTCGACCAGGAAGATCCGGCCCGGCTCGAGCCGGCCCTTCTCGGTCACGGTGGCCGGGTCGATGTCCAGGACGCCGGCCTCGGAGGCGAGGACGACGAGACCGTCGTCGGTCACCCAGTACCGCGAGGGCCGCAGGCCGTTGCGGTCCAGGACCGCGCCGACCTTGGTGCCGTCGGAGAAGACGACCGACGCCGGGCCGTCCCAGGGCTCCATCAGCGTCGAGTGGAACTCGTAGAACGCGCGCCGCTTCGGGTCCATCGTGGTGGCGTTCTCCCACGCCTCCGGGATCATCATCAGCATCGCGTGCGGCAGCGAGCGGCCGCCGAGGTGCAGGAGCTCGAGAACCTCGTCGAACGACGCCGAGTCCGAGGCGCTCGGCGTACAGATCGGGTAGAGCTGCTCGAGGTCGCCCGGGATCAGGTCGCTGGAGAGCAGCGCCTCGCGGGCGCGCATCCAGTTCCGGTTGCCCTGGACGGTGTTGATCTCACCGTTGTGGGCGATGTAGCGGTACGGGTGGGCCAGCGGCCAGGACGGGAACGTGTTCGTCGAGAACCGCGAGTGCACGATCCCGATCGCGGAGGCGAGGTCGGGGTCGGTCAGCTCGGGGAAGAACTTGTCCAGCTGGTCGGTGGTCAGCATCCCCTTGTAGGTGATGGTCCGGCCGGACAGCGACGGGAAGTACGTCTCGGTCTCCTTCTCGGCGCGCTTGCGCAGCCGGAAGGCCATCCGCTCCAGCGCCAGGCCGAGCACGCGGCCCGCCTTCGCCGTCACGAAGAGCTGCTTGAAGGTAGGCATCACCGAGCGTGCGGTGGCGCCGAGCAGATCGGGGTTGGTCGGGACGTCGCGCCAGCCGACCACGGCCAGGTCCTCCTCGGCCGCCAGCTCCTCGATCCGCGCGATCGCCTTCGCGGCGTCGTCGGGATCGGCGGGCAGGAAGGCGATACCGGCCGCGTAGCTGTGCGGCGCGGGCAGCTCGAACTCGCACACCTTGCGGTAGAAGGCGTCCGGGACCTGGATCAGGATGCCGGCGCCGTCACCGGAGTCGGGCTCGGCACCGGACGCGCCACGGTGCTCGAGGTTCCGCAGGGCGGTCAACGCCTTGGCCACGATGTCGTGGCTCGGTACACCGGTCAGGGTCGCGACGAAAGCGACTCCACAAGCGTCGTGCTCATGGTTTCCGTCGTACAGGCCCTCGCTGGGGCGGTGCCGGTTTTGGGCAGGGGGGACACCAAACATTCAGGAGCTCCCGTCGTCCTACGGTCAACACAACTGGCCGCGGGACAACACTGGCCCAAGCCGGGAGTCCCGAGACTACCTCATGACGCCCGCCAGTTGGACTTCCTGTCCATCACGAAACGCCTTGATAACCCTCCGTAAGCAAGCGCTCACTATGGCCTCCCATCATCCCAGCCCACCTCCGTCACAGCCACCCACACCCGCTCGAAATTCACCTGCTGAGACCGCGAGATCCTGATAGGCCAGCTCTATGCCCTGGCACCCCTCCCTCGACTGGCAACCGCTGACTGCCGGCACAGGCCAAGCCACAGGTGGGGTCTGGCGAACCCCCGACGGCGAGGTGGTGAAGCGCCTGGTTCCCGGCGTACGGGACCCACGTCACCACGCTTACTGGGAACGGCAGGCGCTGGTGGCCGAGTCCGGCGTGGTTGCTGGTACGGCGGGAGTTCGCGCACCCGCCTGCCTCGGTGTCGAGCGGGATGCCGACGGGATCACGCTGCGGATGGCGTACACGCCTCCCGTCGAGTGGGCTCCCGAGGCGCTGGCCGGGGCTCTGGGGCGGTTTGCGGCCTCCTCCTTGGAAGAGCCCGCCTGGGGCGCTCGCGACGTCCTGCGGGACCGTCTGGGGACTGTGGAGCGGCGCGGCGGTTGGGCGTCGCTGAGCCGCGCGGGGGTCGCGTCGCCCGCGATCGAGGAGCTGTGGGGGCTGCGGGACAGCGCGCTGGCAGTGCTGGATGACCTACCTCGGGTGCCAACGCATGGTGACGCACATCCGATGAACCTGCTCGGCCGCGCGGGTGACGACGTGGTCGCGATCGACTGGGAGCAGTTCGGCCTGGGCCCGATCGGCTTCGACCTCGGCTACTTGCTCCTGGCCGTCGACGTACCGCTGGACGAACTGGTGGCGGCGCATGGCGGCGACATGGCTGCTGTACGACGTGGAGCTGTCCTGACTGCGGCGTACACCGTCGTTTCACGCGCGGCCTGGTCGCTCACCCAGCCGCATCCCGGCGATCACGTGAGGCACATGCTCGACCTGTCCGCAGTTGTGGAGGAAGCTGCCGGCCAGATCTGTGGGTGAGTGGACCAATCGGGTGATAAATCTGCGCGATGGTTTGGCAACCGGAGCGTGACTGGACCCTGCTCACCGTGGGCAACGGACCGGCGGACGGCTCGTCCATGGCGACGCACAGCGCAGCTACGTGGCCGGCCGATTTGGTACGGCGAGGCGCCGTACTGATCGCTGCCGTCACCCTGGTCGCGCGCGCGGCGTGGGCGCTCGGTCAACCCGACCCTGGGGTGTATGTGGAGCGGTTGGTCACGCTGTCGGCGGTCGTGGACGAAGCGGTCAGCCACCTGTCGTAGAACGCTTGGTAGCTGGGGAAGCGAGCGGTCGTCGCCTCGAGCAGAACGGCTTGCAGCGCGGGCGGCGGCTCCGGCAGCAGGACGAGCGCGGTGCGAGCCATGACGTACGCCGTCGTACGGCTGTCGACAGGTGCTCCGAGAGTGAGCTCCTCGGGGGCCATGAAGCGCTCGGATCCGAACATGCGGCCCATGGTGTTGCGGTACGGGCCGCGGTGGTAGGTGTCGAGGTCGATCGCGGTGAGCCGACGGGCAGCGAAGTCGTAGAGCAGGGCGCCGTCGTAGAAGTCGCCCTCGACCCAGCCGGCCGAGTCCAAGGCGACGTGCAGCTCGTACAAGTCGCCGAGGGCGGCCAGGATCTCCTCGGTGGGCAGCGCCCGGAAACGCTCGCGGGCCGGTGGGTCGTGCAGCAGGTCGCCGTCGCGCCACTCGTAGACGAGCAGCGGCCCGGCCGGCGACTCGATCACGGTGTGCAGCGTCGGCATCGTGTGGTGCGTGACCGAAGCCGCGAGCTCCGCCGCAGTACGCAGGAGTGCGACGCGGCTGTCGAAATCGAGGCACGGCCTGGTGTACGAAGGGTCGCCTGCGGTCTTGACGAAGTACCGGGCGTCGTCGGTCTGTACGCCGTACGCGATGTTGCCGGAGTCCTGGGTGTCGAAGCGGGTGAAGATGGTGCCTAGCTGATCGAGGTACGTGGCCGGAGGGACGTCGATCTCACCGGGGAACATCCGCCGATCGTAGTGGGAGGAACTGATGGGACTCAGCGATTTTCCGCGGTACCCGTTGTTGTTCGGGCCGAGTCCGGTGCATCCGCTCGAACGCCTGAGTGCGTACCTGGGTGGGGCGAAGGTTTGGGCGAAGCGGGAGGACTGCAACTCGGGGCTCGCGTACGGCGGGAACAAGACCCGGAAGCTGGAGTACCTGATCCCGGACGCGCTGGCGCAGGGCGCCGACACGCTGGTGTCGATCGGCGGGTACCAGTCGAACCACACCCGCCAGGTGGCCGCCGTCGCGGCGAAGGTCGGGCTGAAGGCGGTGCTGGTCCAGGAGAACTGGGTGAACTGGCCGGACGCCCTCAACGACCGGGTCGGGAACATCCTGCTCAGCCGGATCATGGGCGCGGAAGTACGCCTCGACCCGGCCGGATTCGGGATCGGGTTCAAGGACAGCTGGAAGCAGGCGCTCGCGGACGTCGAGGCTCGCGGAGGTACGCCGTACGCGATCCCGGCCGGTGCTTCGGACCATCGGCTCGGCGGACTCGGGTTCGCGCAGTGGGCGTACGAAGTGGAGCAGCAGGAGCGGGAGCTGGGGGTCTTCTTCGACACGATCGTGGTCTGCTCGGTGACCGGGTCGACGCACGCCGGGATGATCGCCGGCTTCGCGGGCCAGGACCGCCCGCGGCGGGTGATCGGGATCGACGCCAGCGCCAAGCTCCAGGAGACCCGCGACCAGGTCGAACGGATCGCCCGCGCCACCGCGGAACTGATCGACCTCGGCAGGGACCTCCGCGCCGACGAGATCACCGTCCTGGAGGGCTGGGCCGGCGACGAGTACGGCGTACCCGTGCAGTCGACCCTCGACGCGATCCGGCTGACCGGTCAGCTGGAGGGGATGATCATCGACCCGGTCTACGAAGGAAAGTCCATGGCCGGCCTCATCGACCTGATCAGCACCGGCGACATCCCCAAGGACTCAACCGTCCTCTACGCCCACCTCGGCGGCCAACCCGCCCTGAACGCCTACAGCAGCCTGTTCACGCACACTCAGCCGATGCCGGGGCCGACGAGTGTGCCGACGAAGTAGGTCAGTCCGGCTGCGGCAGCGCCGAGGAGGAGTTGGCGGAGACCGGAGTACCACCAGGAGCGGCTGGTGACGCGGGAGACGACGGCGCCGCAGACGAAGAGGGCGGTCAGAGACAGGATCAAGGAGGGTATGACGGAGCCCGCGCCGAACAGGTACGGCGCCAGCGGGATCAAGGCGCCGATGGCGAAACAGATGAACGACGAGGCGGCCGCGACCACCGGGTTCGGGAGGTCGCCGGGGTCGATACCGAGTTCCTCGCGGACGTGCTCCTCGAGCGCCTGGTCCGGGTCGGCGTGGAACTGCTTCGCGACCTTGCTGGCCAGGTCCGGGTCGAGACCCTTCGCCCGGTAGGTCTCGGCGAGCTCGATCTCCTCGTCGAGCGGGTGCTTCTTGATCTCCGCGCGCTCGACCTCGATCTCCGCACGGGCCAGCTCGCGCTGGGAGGCGACCGACGTGTACTCCCCCGCCGCCATCGAGAAGGCGCCGGCGGCGAGACCCGCGAGGCCGGCCAGCACGATGAACTTCGAACCGGAGCTGGTGCCGCCGTCCATGCCGGCGATCAGCGCGAAGTTCGACACCAGGCCGTCCATCGCGCCGAACACCGCCGGGCGCAGCCAGCCGCCGTTCACATCACGGTGCGTGTGGTCCCCGTGATGCTCGGCTGAAACCTCCGGCGTCTCAGTCACGAGACCCGTCGTCGGACTCGGACCCGTTGGTGCTCCCAGCCTTGGCCGGTGCCGCCTCCTCCGCCTCGTCAGCAGCGGTTTCGTCAGCAGCGGCTTCGGGCTCGGTGGTTTCGGGCTCGGTGGTTTCGGGGTTTTCGGTAGCAGGGGTCTGGCCGGCGGCGGGGCCGGTCGCGATGTCCTCCTGGCCCGGGCGCGTGCGGGCGCTGACGACGAAGGCGACGACGGCCAGGACGAACAGGATGATCGCGGTCCACACATTGAGCCGCAGGCCGAGGAAGTGGTTCACGGTGTCGATGCGCATGTTCTCGATCCACGCGCGGCCGGCGGTGTACGCCGCGACGTACAAAAAGAACGCCCGTCCGTGACCGAGTTTGAACCGGCGGTCGGCGAGCAGAATGAGCGCGACCACACCGAGGTTCCAGACCGCTTCGTAGAGGAACGTCGGGTGGAACGTCGCGAAGTCGGCGTACCCGGCCGGCCGGTGGTCCGTCGCGATCTCCAGGCCCCACGGCTTGGTCGTCGGGCCGCCGAACAGTTCCTGGTTGAAGTAGTTCCCGAACCGGCCGAAGATCTGCGCCAGCGCGATCCCCGGCGCCATCGCGTCCGCGACCGCCAGGAACGGCACCTTGGCCCGCCGGCAGGCGATCCAGGCGCCGAGCGCGCCGAAGCCGACCGCACCCCAGATGCCGAGCCCGCCGTGCCAGATCTTCAGCGCGTCGATCGGGTGCTTGCCCTCGCCGAAGTACAGCTCGGCGTCGGTGATCACGTGGTAGATCCGCGCACCGACCAGCCCGAACGGGATCGCCCAGAACATGATGTCGGCGAGCACCGTGGCCGAGCCGCCGCGCGCCACCCAGCGCCGGCGACCGAGCCAGTAGCCGACGAAGATGCCGGCCAGGATGCAGAGCGCGTACGCGCGGATCGGCAGACCGAGGACGTGCCAGACACCTTGGCTCGGGCTGGGGATGAACGCCGGCACTGTCACGGCGAGACTCAGACTAGACATGGCAAAGGGGAACGCTACTCGACCCGTCAGACCACGGCCACAAACCCCGGGTCACGATGCGATCGCGTCGACGGCCTTCTGCAGGCCCTCGGCGGTGAGCTGGTCGGTCTCGAGCTGCTTGCCGTTGACGTAGACGGTCGGCGTACCGGTCACGCCCCGGTCGTCGGCCGACTTGCCCACGGACTCCAGCCAGCTCGCGTACGTGTTGTCCTGCACGGCCTGCTGGAACTTCGCGTCGCCGACCCCGAGCTGCTTGCCGAGCTCCAGCAGTTGGTCGGTGGTCCAGGACTTCGAGAAGTCGCCGTACAGCTCGTCGACGAAGCTCAGCGCCTTGCCGTTCGCGGCTGCCGCGGCGAACGCGTTCGCGAGTCGCGGTGAGGCGTCCGGGTTCACGAACTGCAGCGGCCAGTACGTGAGCGTCGCCGTACCGTCCTGGACCAGCTTGTCCACGGTTGCGCCGCTGGCTTCCTCGAACTCCGCGCAGTGCGGGCAGCGGAAGTCGAGGTACAGGTCGATGTTGACCTTCGCGCCGGGCTTGCCGACCGTCACGCCCTTGCCGGACGTGCCCGGACCGGTGACGACCGCGGGCTCCGGGCGCCCGTTGGAGCTCACCTCGACCTTGGAGTGGCCGCGGTAGTACTGCACGCCGACACCGGCGCCGAGGGCCAGCACCAGGACGATCACCACGATGATCCCGGGTGAGATCCGGCGCTTGGGCTGCAGCAGCGGATTCCCAGGGGAATTGGTCTTGCTCACGACGCGGTGACTCCTTGCGGTCCTGTGTCAGGTTCTATGTCCGGCCCTGTGTCCGGTTCTGATACGACAGCGAACTTACTGGCGGGCTTCAACCAGAGCCAGCCGGCCAGCACCAGCAGCCCGAGATCGCGGAGGATCTCCTGCAGGTACTTCGTTTGTCCCGGGGCGACCTCACCGCCGCCGCCGAAGCAGCCGCAGTCGATCGACAGGCCGCGGGCCCACGCGGACGACACCGCGGCGATGAAGACGATCAGGAAAACACCCGCGGCCACCGCGGAGGCGCGGACACCGAAGCCGATGATCAACAGCAACCCGATCGCGATCTCCAGGAACGGCAGCCCCCAGCCGAACCGGCTCCACCAGGGCCGACGGGAGCAACTCGTACGCGCGGACCGCCTGCGCGGCGGTCTCCGGATCGGTCACCTTGAGCGCGCCGGCGACCAGCATCACGCCGCCGAGCACCAGCCGCGCCACCAGGGAAACCCAGGGAATCCACGGCTTCACCGGTTGTCCTCCACCAGCTTCCCGAAGTCGTGCGCCAGGTCGCCGATGGCGGCGTTCGACAGCCAGAGCACGTTCGCCTTGTCGTTCTTCCCGAAGCCGATCACCTGCGCTCCGTGAGCGACCTCGTACCCGCCGGACGGAAGCCTCTGCATCCCTTCCACCGGTACCCCGACGGCCTTCGCGATGTCCTTGATCGACGTCAGCGATCCCGTCAGCCCGACGAACGCCGGGTCGAACCGGTCCAGGTACTTGCGGATCACCGGCCCGGTGTCGCGCGCCGGGTCGGTGGTGATGAACAGCATCTGGATCTGGTTCTGCACCTGGTCGTCGAGCTTGGTGAGCGCGGACGCCACGTCGGCCATCACCGTCGGGCACACGTCCGGGCAGTTCGTGTACCCGAAGAACACCAGCGTGACCGGCTTCTTGGTGGAGGTGACCAGGTTGAACGGGTTCCCTGCGGTGTCGGTCAAGGTGGCCGCGGGCATCGTGTACGGCCGGTCGAGGGTGGCACCGCGCAACCCGTTCGGGTCCTGGCTGCTGCGGATGATCGCGCCGCCGGGGTTGTCCGGCTTCTCATCCTTGCCACTGCAGCCCGCGAGGGCGAGCAGAGCTACCGCCGCCAGGAGCAGGACAGCGTTCCTCGATCGACTCACGGCGGTTCTAACGTCCGGCGGTCGCGCGGGGTTCCCGGCGGACGCCTTCGGCCAGGGCCTCTGTGAGCTTGCGAACACCCGCGGGGCCGCCGTCCTGGAGCGCCTTGACGAGGGCCGCACCAACGATCGCCGCATCCGCGAACGCCGCCACACCGGCTGCCTGGTCGCCGTTCGAGATGCCGAGACCGACGCCGACCGGCAGGCCGGTCGCCGACTTCACCCGGGCCACCAGCGGCGCCGCGAGATCCGACGGCTTGTCCCGCGCACCGGTGACACCCATCACAGCAGTCGCGTAGACGAAGCCGCGGCAGTTGGCCGTCGTCATCGCGATCCGCTCGTCGGTCGACGACGGCGAGACCAGGAACACCTTGTCCAGTTCGTTCTTGTCTGCGGCCGCGATCCACTCCGCGCCCTCGTCCGGGATCAGGTCGGGCGTGATCAGCCCCGCTCCCCCGGCGGCGGCGAAGTCGGCCGCGAACCGGTCCACGCCGTACCGCTCGATCGGGTTCCAGTACGTCATCACGAGCAGCGGTACGTCGGAGTACGCCGCGACCTTCTCGACCGTGCTGAGTACGTCGCGGGTCCGCAGCCCGCCGGCCAGCGCGACCTCGGTCGCCCGCTGGATCGTGACACCGTCCATCACCGGATCGCTGTACGGCAGGCCGATCTCGACGACGTCGACGCCGCCGTCGATCAGCGCCTTGATCCCGTCCACGCCACCGTCGTACGACGGGAAGCCGGCCGGCAGGTACCCGATCAGGGCGCCGCGGCCCGCGTCGTTCGCCTTCCGGATCGCGACCCCTGCCTTGCCCAGGGCAACCACATCACTCATCAGAACCCCCCCAGGCCGAACCACGTCGCGGCCGTGTCCATGTCCTTGTCGCCGCGGCCGGACAGGTTCACCAAGATGGAAGCCTGAGGCCCCAGTTCCTTGGCGATGTCGAGCGCGCCCGCGACCGCGTGCGCGGACTCGATCGCCGGGATGATGCCCTCGGTCCTGGACAGCAACCGGAACGCCTCCATCGCCTCGGCGTCGGTGATCGGCCGGTACGTCGCCCGCCCGGTCTCCGCCAGCCACGCGTGCTCCGGTCCGACACCCGGGTAGTCCAGTCCCGCGGAGATCGAGTGCGACTCGATCGTCTGCCCGTCGTCGTCCTGCAGCAGGAACGACCGCGCACCGTGCAGTACACCGACCTGCCCCGCGGTGATCGTCGCCGCGTGCCGCCCGGTCTCGAACCCGTCGCCGCCCGGCTCGATGCCGTACAGCTTCACGTCCTCGTCCGGGATGAAGGCGGTGAACAGACCGATCGCGTTCGACCCGCCGCCGACCGACGCGACCGCGGCGTCCGGCAGCTTGCCCAGCAGGGCGAGCGACTGCTCCCGCGCCTCGTCGCCGATCCCGCGCACGAAGTCGCGGACCATTGCCGGGAACGGGTGCGAACCGGCCGCCGTACCGAGGATGTAGTGGGTCTTGTCGACGCTGGCGACCCAGTCACGCAGCGCCTCGTTGATCGCGTCCTTGAGCGTCCGGCTGCCGGTCTTCACCGAGATCACCTCGGCGCCGAGCAGCCGCATCCGGGCCACGTTCAGCGCCTGCCGCTCGGTGTCGACCTCGCCCATGTAGACCACGCACTCCAGGCCGAGGTACGCGCACGCGGTCGCGGTCGCGACGCCGTGCTGCCCGGCGCCGGTCTCCGCGATCACCCGCGGCTTGCCCATCCGCTTGGTCAGCAGCGCCTGGCCGATCGCGTTGCGGATCTTGTGCGCGCCGGTGTGGTTGAGGTCCTCGCGCTTCAGCAGGATCCGCGCACCGGCGACGTCCGACAGCCGGGTCGCGTCGTACAGCAGGCTCGGGGCGCCGATGTACTCGCGCAGCATCCGCTCGAACTCGCCGGTGAACTCCGGGTCGGCCATGGCGTCCCGCCATGCCTGGGTGAGTTCGTCGAGCGGCGCGATCAGCGCCTCCGGCATGAACCTGCCGCCGAAGCGGCCGAAGTGCCCGAACTGGTCGGGCAGCACAGTAGACATCCGACAAACCTTCCAACCCGGCCTTGTGGCACGGGAGAGTTGCTGTCCCGTGCCGTTTGGACCGGCCGGGAAGGGCTAGTGCCGCTGCTGGATGGCGGGGTGCGATCCGGCGGCGACGAGATCGGCGACCGAGGCGCGGGGGTCGCGGCCGGTCACCAGAGTTTCACCGACGAGGACGACATCGGCCCCGGCGCGCGCGAACTCGATTACATCACGTGGACCGCGGACCCCGGACTCGGCCACCCGGACGAGCTCGGTCGGGATCGTCGGCGCGACCCGGGCGAAGGTGTCCCGGTCGACCTCGAGAGTCTTCAGGTTCCGGTTGTTCACGCCGATGAGCTGGGCGCCGGCGTCCACCGCACGCCGGGTCTCCTCCTCGTCGTGCACTTCGACCAGCGGGCACAGGCCGATCGAATGGGCCCGCTCGATCAGCGAGACCAGTGCCTCCTGCTCCAGCGCCGCCGCGATCAGCAGCACCATGTCGGCGCCGGCCGCCCGGGCCTCCCAGAGCTGGTACGACGAGACGATGAAGTCCTTGCGCAGCACGGGTACGTCGACCCGGCCGCGGACGGCACGGAGGTCGTCGAGGCTGCCGTTGAACCGGCGCTCCTCGGTCAGCACCGAGATCGCCGCGGCGCCGCCCAGTTCGTACTCACCGGCCAGCGCAGCCGGGTCGGTGATCTCGGCCAGCTCGCCCTTGGACGGGCTGGACCGCTTCACCTCGGCGATGATCGCGATTCCCTCGCCGCGGAACACCGGCATCGGGTCCTTGGCGTCGGGCTTGCGCTGGGCCTCGAGCTTCAGGTCGTCCAGGCTGACCAGCGCCTGGCGCTCCGCGAGGTCCTCCCGGACCCCCGCGAGAATGTCGTCAAGCACAGTCATGTCCGTCCGCCCTTCAGTGGTCGCCGTCGGCCGGGACCCCGAAGCCGAGCAGCTGCAGCACCTTGCCGGCCAGCGCTCCCAGCACCGCGATCCCGACGGAGATCCAGAACAGCACCCAGTTCGGTCCCAGCACCATGGCGATGGCGCCGACCGTGAACGCGACCAGCACGATCGCCACCGCCGTCCACGCAGCCGGGCTGTTGCCGTGCAGATCGTGCGGAGCTTCCTCGGTCCGAGCTGCCCCTTGATCCGCCACCGTATTGTCCATAGTTGGCGCCACTCCTCCTCGTCGTCCCGTCCTATTGTGGCGGTAGCCCGCCGACATCAGAGAGTCGGGTCCTCCCCGGCGTCGATCGCCTTCCACTGATCCGCCCCCTGATCCGACCTGGCGGTGGCCGGGTCACGCTCGTAACGCTGGGTCGCGCTGCGCCAGCGGTGCGCCGTCAGCACGGTGAGCAGACCTGCCGCGACGAGCGCGATTCCGCCGCCCAGGGCGAACCACGGCGCCGGGCCTCCGGTCTGCACGACCTGATCGGTCAGTACGGCGCTGAGCACGGGCCGGATCCGGCTCAACTCGGCGCCGTCGGGCCGCACCAGCAGCGCGACGGCGACCGCGATCGCACCCAGCACCACGACAAGAGCACCGAGCAGGCGGCGCAGCGCCGTACCTGCGAGTTTGGTGATCACCACCGCCACCAGCGACGCGAGCGCCAGCGCGACCGGGGCCTTGGTGATCGTGTAGCCGTTGAAGACCTCGTCCACGCGACCGGTGCCCGGGTTGACCGACACCCAGGTCAGGTACGCCGAGAGGCCGAGCAGGACGACCGCCACCAGGGTCAGCAGGTCGACCAGCCGTTGCGGCTTCATCCGTCCGCCAGGACGTCGCTGAACGTTCCCGCGACCGCGATCGCGTTCAGTACGGCGGCCGCCTTCGTCCGGCACTCGGCGTCCTCCGCGGCGGGATCCGAGTCCGCGACGATCCCGGCTCCGGCCTGGACGTACGCCGTACCGCCGCGCAGCACCGCGGTGCGGATGGCGATCGCGGTGTCGGCGTCGCCGGCGAAGTCCAGGTAGCCGACCACACCGCCGTACACCCCACGCCGGGTGACCTCGAGCTTGTCGATGATCTCCATCGCGCGCGGTTTCGGTGCCCCCGACAACGTGCCCGCGGGGAACGCGGCGGTGAGCGCGTCGAAGGCCGTCATGCCGGCCTTGAGCTGCCCGGTGACCGTCGACTCCAGGTGCATCACGTGGCTGTAGCGGCGGACGTCCATGAAGTCGACGACCTCGACCGTGCCGGGCGCGCAGACCTTGCCCACGTCGTTGCGGCCGAGGTCCACGAGCATCAGATGCTCGGCGCGTTCCTTCACGTCCGCGCGCAGCTCCTCCTCCAGCGCGTGGTCCTCCTCCGGCGTCGCGCCGCGGCGGCGGGTGCCGGCGATCGGGTGCAGGATCACCTTGTTCTCGGTGACCTTGACCAGTGCCTCCGGGCTGGAGCCGACGATGTCGAAGCCGTCCAGGCGGACCAGGTACATGTACGGGCTGGGGTTCGAGCGCCGCAGCACCCGGTAGATGTCGAGCGCGGAGGCGCTGCTCTGCAGCTCGAACCGCTGCGAGACGACGATCTGGAACGCCTCGCCCGCGCGGATCTCCTCCTTCGCGTCCTCGACCGCTTGGCGGTACTCGGCGCTGGAGCGCTGCCGGTGCGGGTCCGGCTGGGCCTGCCGGTCCGCGTGCACGACGTACGACGGGGTGGGCCGGGCGAGGTCGCGCTCCATGGCGTCCAGGCGGCGTACGGCGTCGGCGTAGGCCTCGTCGACGCGCTCGTCGGAGTCGTCCCAGTTGACCGCGTTCGCGATCAGCCAGATCTCACCGGTCTCGTGGTCGAGCGCGGCCAGGTCGGTGGCGAACAGGAACGTGAGCTCGGGCAGGCCGAGGTCGTCGGTGGTCGTGTCCGGCAGGCGCTCGAGGCGGCGTACGGCGTCGTACCCGAGGAAGCCGACCATGCCGCCGGTCAGCGGCGGCAGGTCCGGCAGCCGCGGCGTGTGCAGGATCTCGAGCGTCTCGCGCAGCGCCTTCAACGGGTCGCCGGTCTGCGGCAGGCCGACGGGCGGGTTGCCGGTCCAGACGGCCTCGCCGTTGCGTTCGGTGAGGGTCGCGGAGGAGCGGACACCGATGAACGAATACCTGGACCAGACGCCGCCGTTCTCCGCCGACTCCAGCAGGAACGTGCCTTCCCGTTCGGCCGCGAGCTTGCCGTACACGCCGATCGGGGTCTCCGCGTCGGCCAGCAGCCGCCGCGTCACCGGGATGACCCGGCGGTCCTTCGCGTACTCGCGGAACGTCTCGAGCGCCGGCGCCGTCACGCTGCCTTCACCTCGATCTCGCCGTGCTCGAAGCAGCTGCGGGTCCCGGTGTGACAGGCGGGGCCTTCCTGGTCGACGAGGACCAGCAGGGTGTCGGCGTCGCAGTCGACGAGGATCTGCTTGACGTGCTGACGGTGGCCGCTGGTTTCGCCCTTCACCCAGTACTGCTGCCGGCTGCGCGACCAGAACGTGCTCCGCCCGCTCTCCGCGGTACGGCGCACCGCCTCGGCGTTCATCCAGCCCACCATCAGGACCTCGCGCGTGTCGTACTGCTGCACCACTGCCGGGATCAGACCGGCCGCGTCGAAGGTCAACTCGTCGATAATCACCCGCCCATTGTCCCCGATCCGGGGTTGCCTTCTGACCACGGTCCCGAACTGCGAGGATGGCGCAATGACTAGTGAGGCGCGGATCGAGGCGTTGCTGGCGGAGCATCCGGTGATCGACGGGCACAACGACCTGCCGATCGCGTTCTACGAGCTCTGCGGGTACGACCTGGACGCGTACGACCTGGCCGGTTCGGTGCCGCAACTCCACACGGACCTGCCGCGGCTGCGCGCGGGCCACGTGGGTGCGCAGTTCTGGTCCCTGTGGGTGCCGCAGGACGAGCACGCGGTACGGCGTACGTTCGAACAGCTCGATTTCGTCCGGCGACTCGTCGAGCGGTTCCCGGCGGATCTCCAACTGGCGGATACGGCCGACGACGTGGACGCGGCGATCAAGGCCGGCCGGGTCGCGTCGCTGATGGGGATGGAAGGCGGCCATTCGATCGGTGAGTCGCTCGGCGTGCTGCGGGTGATGCGCGCGCTCGGCGTGCGGTACATGACGCTGACCCACAACAACAACGTGTCCTGGGCGGACTCGGCGACCGACGAGCCGGTGCTCGGCGGGCTGAACGAGTTCGGCGAGGACGTCGTCCGGGAGATGAACCGGATCGGCATGCTCGTCGACCTGTCGCACGTCTCCGCGGACACCATGCGGCACGCGCTGCGGGTGACGAGTGCGCCGGTGATCTTCAGCCACTCGTCTGCGCGCGCGGTCTGCGACGTACCGCGGAACGCGCCGGACGACGTCCTCGAGACGCTGACCGGCAACGACGGCGTCTGCATGGTGACGTTCGTGCCGTACTTCACCTCCCAGGCGTACGTCGACTGGCTCGACGGGATGCATGCACTGGCAAAGGAGCACGGCCTCGAGGCACCTGAGCATCGCGAGAAGGTCGAGGCGATGTACGGCGTGCCGCGGCCGGAGGTCACGCTCGCGGACGTGGTCGAGCATGTCGAACACGCCCGCGAGGTCGCGGGGGTCGACCACATCGGTCTCGGCGGGGACTACGACGGCTGCCCCGAGTTCCCGGTCGAGCTGCCGGACGTGGCGTCGTACCCGGTGCTGTTCAGCGCGCTGGCCGACCGCGGCTGGAGCGACGAGGAGCTCGGCAAACTTGCCGGAGGCAACATCCTGCGCGTGCTCCGGGCCGCGGACGACGCAGCTACCGCCTAGGCGTCCCGGTACTGGGAGCGGATCTCGTCCTGGGGTTCGAGCCCGGCGGCCTGGTACGTCGCGACCGCGCCGACGTTCGTTGCCGGGGTGACCGTGTAGACGCTGGACGAGCCCATCTCCTGGAGCGTGCGGGCGCAACCGAGGACCATCGCGGTGCCGTACCCGCGGCCGCGGTGCAGGCGGTGGACGCCCATCGGCTCGATGTAGCCGGGGCGTCCCTCGCCGGCCGACCAGACGGTGGCGGCGGCAACGGATTCGCCGAGCTCGTTGCGGAGCACGAGATCGCGTGCGTCGGCGTACGGCAGGCCGTCGGCCATCGCGAACCAGCGGTCGTCGGTGAACGTCGACCCGTCGAACGACGCCCGCTGTACGCCCGTCCGCTCGTGAGCCTCCTCCGCGCCGATCACGTCGATCCGTACCCCCGGATCCGGCACCGGGTCGGTCAGGTCGCGCCACACCGGGACCCACGGCACGTCCGCGTTCCAGCCGTCCTTGAACAGCAGGTCCTGGACGAGCGCTCCCATCGGCGTCTCGACGTACACCTTGCCCTCGATCAGCACACCCCGCGCGGACTCCGACACGTCCTCGGCGATCCGCTGCGCGAGCTCCTCGTCACGCTGGAGGTCCGGCTCGATCGCCATCCGCAGCCAGTCCGGCTCGTCGAGCATCCCGATCGCGACGATCTCCCCGCCCCGCCGCCAGATCCGGGTCGCCGCCGCGGTCCGCTCCTCGCCGAACCGCCAGAACCACCCGAGATCCCCCGGATGCAACTGCGACGCCACCCCCTCCCGCTGCCACTCCCGCAGCACCCCCACGACATCCCCCAACTCCCCGACCCCCGCCGTAACCATCTCAATACCCATCCCCCGATCACACACCATCGACCCCGCTCCCCGCACCCCACTTCCAGCCCCGGCACCCGACTTTGAGGCCCCACCAACCACCCCACCGCCACCTTGAGCCTCCACCAACCAAAATCCGCCGCGAGATTTGGTTGGCCCGTGCTCAAAGACGTTTTCCACAGGTCGGTGGGTAACGGGGTGCGGGGGTGATGTGGGTGGAGGGAGGGTGGTGGGATGGATCGGCTTGATCATGGGGTGCGGGAGCGGCTGGCTGCGGTTGCGCGGACTCCGCAGCGGCGCGCCGCCCTGCGTGAGCTCGGGCTCGGTGACGCCGACCTCCGGAGGCTGGTACGGCGTGGTGCTCTGCGACACCACCACGGCCATTACGTCGACGGGCGTCTCGATGAGCAACTCGCGGCGATCGCCTGCGCACATGCGGCGTACCCGGGCTCTGTCGTGAGTCACTTCAGCGCCGCCCGGCTGGCCGACATCCCGGTGTGGACCGACCGCGGCCGCCCGAGTGGCGTCCCGATCGATGCCGCGTGGCTGACCCGTCCGCCGGAAGCCCCGCGCAATCAGCGACGCGCGGACATCGTCGTACGGCGTGCCGGCCTGACGGTGGCTGACCTGTCACATCACTTGTGGCTACCGGTCACCTGCAGCGCCCGGACCGTGCTCGACCTCGCCCGGGAACTGCCGCTGCGCGAGTCGATCGTCACGGTCGACGCCGCGTTGCGTAGCGGTACGGCGATGGCGGACCTGCACGCAATGGCCGAACGCCAGGAGCATTGGCCCGGCATCCGGCGAGCACTGTCGGCCATCGCGTTCGGTGACCCCGCGTCGGAGTCCCCTTTGGAGTCGATCGCCCGGGCCAGGTTCGCGGCCGCCGGTCTGCCTTCTCCCGTTCTCCAAGTGCAGTTCTTCGACGGCTTCGACTGGATGCTCGAGCGGGTTGACTTCTGGTGGCCGTGGTTTCGTACGGTCGGGGAGGCGGACGGGCTTGCGAAGTACGAAGCAAGCAGCCCGGAGGAGCGTCGGCGTCTGCTGCGCCGGAGCCACCGGCGTGACCAGCGGCTCAGTGACCGTGGCGTCGAACTCGTTCACTTCGGTTGGGAGGACGTGGTCGATCCGAGGTCGGATCTGATCGATCGCTTCCGAGCGGCCTTTGCGCGCGGCGAGGCGCGTCACACCGAGCCACCCCACTGGCGTACCGCTCCGCCGCCGCACGTCGATGCCGCGTGACCTTGAGCACGGGCCAGCCGTTTTCGAGGCGCGTCCGTGGTTGGTGGGTGCTCGAGGAGTGTTTGAGGTTTCGGCGGTCGGGCACGGGGCGTGGGCTAGTGACAATCGACGGATGGAGTGGCTGTGCTGACCCTGACTGAGAACGCGACGCTGGTGATCAAGAGCATCACCGGGGTCGAGGGCGCGCCGGACGGGGCCGGGGTGCGGATCTCGCAGGAGAACCCGGCGGATCCGGCGCTCGCGGTGACCACGACCGAGGCTCCGCAACCGGGTGACCAGGTCGTCGAGGACGCGGGTGCCCGGGTCTTCCTCGAGCAGAACGCCGCGAACGCGCTCGACGACAAGATCCTGGACGCGGCGGTCGACGACAAGGGCGGTGTCGAGTTCCTGCTGGTACCGCAGCCGGGCCCGAGCAACGGCGCGGCCCCGACCCCCTGAGCCAACCACGTTTGCCTGGTCGGCCAGGCAAATGAGGGGTTCTACACCCTGAAAGTGGGTGACAAACCCCGGACTTGGCTGGCTGACCAGGCAATTTGCCTGGTCAGCCAGGCAAATTAGAGGGCGCTGCGCTGAGCGATCCAGCTGTCGTGCAGGCGGGTGTAGACGCCGCCTGCGCCGACGAGTTCGGCGTGCGGGCCGCGTTCCACGATCTTGCCCTCGTCGAAGACCAGGACCTCGTCGGCTGCCTCGGCCGTCGACAGGCGGTGCGCGATGGTGACCGACGTACGGCCGGACATCAAACGCTCCAGTGCCGCGTTCACCCGCACCTCGGTGCCGGGGTCGACCGCTGAGGTCGCCTCGTCGAGCACGAGCAGGTCCGGGTCGGCGATGTTCGCGCGGACCAGGGCCACCAGCTGCCGCTCCCCCGCCGACAGCGACTCGCCGCGCTGACCGACCGGCGACTGCAGGCCGTCCGGCAGCGACTCCAGCCAGTCCGTCAGTCCGAGCGACTCGAACGCCGTGACCAGCTCCGCATCCGTCACCTCGGGCCGCCCGAACCGCACGTTCTCGGCCAGCGACGCGTCGAACAGGTACCCGTCCTGCGGCACCATCACGACCCGCTCCCGCAGCGACTCGAAGGAGATCTCGCGGGCGTCCACCCCGTCCAGCCGCACCGCCCCGGACGTCGGATCCATCAACCGGGTCAGCAACTTCGCGAACGTCGTCTTGCCGGACCCGGTCTCCCCGACCACCGCGACCCGCCGATGCGGTTCGATCCGTACGTCGACGTCACGCAGCACCAGTTCGCCTTCCGGATAAGCGAAATCGACGTCGTCGAACTCGACCGTGATCGGCCCGCGCGCCTGCTTCACGCCGTCCTCGCCCGGGTCCGCGACATCGGCCGGCGTCGCGATCACACCGAGCACCCGGCGCCAGCCGGCGAACGCACTCTGCGCATCCGTCAGCACCTGCGTGGCGATCTGCACCGGGTCCGAGAACAGGGCCACCAGGAACATGAACGCGAGCAGCTCGCCGAGCGTCGCCTGCTTGTCGATGCCGAGCAGTACGCCGACCGTCAGTACGCCGGCGTTCGCGAGACCGGCGGCCAGACCGCCGATCGAGAACGTCAGACCGGTGAGCGCCTGCGCCTTCGTCGCCGTACGGCGGTAGTCCTCGATCGACGCGTCGATCCGGTCCTGCGTGCGCTGCTCGATGGCGTACGAGCGGACGACCTGCGCGCCGACCACCGGCTCGGCGATCGCGGACAGCATCTCGCCGACCTTCGCCCGCACCACGCCGTACGCCTTCGACATCGCGCGCTGCAGGTACTTCAGGCTGCCGAACAGCGGGATGAAGCAGGCGAGCACGACCAGCGCGAGCTGCCACGAGTAGAAGAACATCACGATCGTCGCGAGCAGCATCTGCCCGAGGCTGACCAGGAAGATGAACCCGCCGAACTGCAGGAACTGCGACACCGTGTCCACGTCCGACGTGACCCGGCTGACCAGCGCCCCGCGCCGCTCGGTGCTCTGGGTCAGCACCGGCAGGTCGTGCACGTGCCGGAACGCCTTGATCCGCATCGTCGCCAGCCCGTGCTCCGAGTTGACCGCGAGCCGCACGGTCGTCAGGTACGACGCTCCCGCGGTGAGGATCACGCCCACCGCGCAGATCAGGCACATCCAGGCGACGTACGACGTATCCGGACCGCCCGGGCCGGACAGACCCTTGTCGATGGTCTGCTGTACGGCGATCGGTACGACGATCCGCCCGGCCGTCATCGTCAGCGCGAGGAGCCCGGTCAGCCACCACCCGCGCGCGAGCTCGGGCGAGACCTTCAGACCGTCCTTGAGGGTCTGCAGTCCGCCCGCGTTGTCGCCGTGGTCAAGCCGCGAAGCTTCCGCCGCGCTCACGCTGAAACCCCTTCCGAATCAAGCTGCGCATCCTCTTGGGCTTCTTCCAGGCGGCGCTCGGTGTCCTTCTCGTACGCGTCGACCAGGTCCCGGTAGGCCGGCGTCGAAGCCTGCAGCTCGGTGTGCGTCCCGTGCGCCTGGATCCGGCCTTCGTCGAGGAACAGCACCTCGTCGGCGAGCGAGATCGTCGCTTTGCGATAGGCGATCACCAGCACGGTCGTCGCCGCACCGGTGTCGTCCTGCCCCGACGACTGGACGGCGGATCGCAGTCCGGCCAGGATCCGCGCCTCGACCTGCGGGTCGACCGCGCTCGTCGCGTCGTCCAGGATCAGCAGCCGCGGCCGCCGTACCAGCGCCCGCGCCAGCGCGATCCGCTGCCGCTGCCCGCCGGAAAGCGTCGTACCGCGCTCGCCGACCTTGGTGTCCAGCCCGTCCTGCAGGGCTTTCACGAAGCCGTCGCCCTGCGCGATCCGCAGCGCGTCCAACACGTCGTCGTCGCTGTAGTCCCCGCCGAGCGTGATGTTGCCGCGGATCGTGTCGTCGAACAGGAACGCGGTCTGCGCGACGAGCGCGACCGATCCGGCCAGTTCGTCACGCGCGAGGTCTCGCAGGTCGATCCCGTCGATCTTCACCGCACCCTGCTCCGGGTCGACGAGCCGGGTCAGCAGCGTCGTCAGCGTCGACTTCCCGGCTCCCGTCGGCCCGACGACCGCGACGGTCCGGCCGGGCTCGATCGTGAAGTCCACCCCGGCGAGTACGTCGCGCTCCGGCAGGTACCCGAACCGGACGCCGGCGACCTGCAGCCGGGCCGCCTTCGTCGACGTCAGCCGCGCCTCGCCGTACTCCGTCCCGCCCTCGGCCGTCAGCACCCGTTGCACGCGGTCCCACCCGACGACCGACCGCGGAAGCTCACCGAGCACCCAGCCGAGCGCCCGGATCGGGAAACCGATCAGCGTGAACAGGAACGCCACCTGGACCACGTCGCCCGCGTCCGCACCGCCGGACCGCACCCGCCCGACGCCGACCAGCAGCACCGCGAGTACGCCGAGCCTGGGCAGGCCGTCGATCACCGGGTCGAACATGCCGCGGGCCTTGTTCACCGCGATGTTCGCGTCGCGCAGCGCGTACGTCGGCGCGCGGAACCGCTCCGTCTCGGCGGCCTCCCGGCCCAGCGTCTTCACCACCAGCGCGCCGTCGAACGACTCGTGCGCGACCTCGGAGACGTCCGCGCGGAGCTGCTGCGCCCGGGTCGCGAGCGGCTGCAGGTAGCGCTGGAAGATCACGTTCGCGACGAACACCAGCGGGAACACCAGGCATCCCACCAGCGCGAGCCACACATCGGCCGCGAACATCGCGACGGTCGCGAACACCAGCATCGCGATGACGCCGATCGCCATCGGCAGCGGCGCGATCACGAACCAGGTCGACTCCACGTCGGCGTTGGCGTTCGACAGCAACATGCCGGTCGAGTGCTGGTGGTGCCACTCCAGCGGCAGCTTCAGGTACTGCCGGGTGACCCGGCGGCGGTACGTCGCCTGCAGGCGGAACTGCATCACACCGGCCCCGAGCCGCCGTCCGACGACCCCGATCGCGTTCAGGATCGCGATCCCCATGAACAGCGAGATCAGCGCCGCGATCGTGCCTCCGGTGGTGTCACCGCGCTCGAACGACGGGCGGATCAGGTGATCGGTGGACCAGCCGAGCGCCCAGCCGCCGGCCACGGTCATCGCGCCGTACAGCATGGCGGCGAGCACGGACAGCGCGAAGATGCCCGGCTCCTCCCAGATCGCCACCCGCAACACCCCGAAACCTCTCCGGGTGACGCCGCCCTTGTCTGGGACTTTCGGCACAGGCAAGACACACTCCAGGACAGTCAGGTGCATATGTGGGACACAGGCATGACAACGATTGACATTCTGCCACCCGCTACAGACAACTACGATCGGATATGTGACCGACTACAGCCGGGTAGAACGACTCGCTCTGTGTGACCTGTTCGAGGAAGTCGGTCCCGCCGCTCCGACGCTGTGTGACGGCTGGGACGCCTACGACCTCGCGGTCCACCTGTACGTCCGGGAAGCGGACCCGATGGCGGGCCCCGGGATCATGATCCCGGCGCTCGCGGACACCACCGAGAGACGGATGCAGCGGGCCAAGGAGCGCTACGGCTTCGCGGAGGTCGTCGGCAAGGTACGCAACGGCCCGCCGCCGGTCTCGATCTACGCGCTGCCGAAGCTCGGGCACCAGCTCAACACGACCGAGTACTTCGTCCACCACGAGGACGTCCGCCGCGCCCAGCCGTCGTACGACGTCCGCGACCTTCCGGCCGAGCAGCAGGACGCGCTGTGGAAGGCGGTCCGGCTGGCGGCGAAGACGATGATGCGGAAGGCGCCGAGCGGCCTGGTGCTGAAGCGGACGGACGGTACGACGGCCGTCGCGAAGCGGCCGAACGACAACGGTTCTGTCACCGTGACGGGCGAGCCCGGCGAGCTGGTGCTGTTCTGCTTCGGGCGGCAGCAGGTGGCCGACGTACAGCTGGACGGCGACGCGGAGACGGTCGAGCGGCTCCGCAACGCGTCATTCGGCGTGTGATTTACGCCGGGCGCGCTGGATCAGACTGCTCACCACTGTGGTGAGGATGACCAGCACGATCGCTGCCACGACGCCCTGCCACGGCTCGTCGAAGAGCGCGTAGCCGAGCAGGCCGATCGCCATGTAGACCGCCGCCCACAACGATGACGCGAACAGGTCGACGAGCGCGAACCGCTCCCATTTGTAACCGGCGAGCCCGGCCGCGAGCAGCACCGGGACCCGGCCGCCCGGGATCAGCCGGGACGTGAGCAGGACGCTGATCTCGTGCTCGGCCAGCCGCTCCCGGAGCGCGTCCAGCGACCCGTTGTTGCGCAACCACCCGACCCGCTTCGCCAGTCGTTCGCCACCGAACCGGCATCCGGCGTACACGATCAGGTCCCCGACGTACGCTCCGGCCGCGCCCGCGATCAGTACGCCGACCAGCCCGATCGGATTGCTGTGCGACGCCAGTACGGCGCCAGCCGACACCGCGGCGCCGGTCGGCAACACGGGCAGCACCGCTCCGATCAGGACCGCACCGGCCAACGCGAACAAGTACCAGAGATCGAACCTGGTGTCACCCGTCACGTAGGCACCTCGATCGACTCGCCCGGCACCAGAACCTCCACCTTCACCGCGGGATCCACCTCGGTCATCGCAGCCTTGAACCTGTCCCCCGGTGGCAGGAACAGCTCCGGTTTGACCCAGTCGAGACCGATCGGCCAGAACGTCCCGAAATGTACCGGCACCGCCGTCGACGCACCGACCCGCCGCACCGCCTCGGCAGCACGGATCGGGTCCAGGTGCCCCGGCCCGAGCGACGGTCCCCATCCCCCCACGGGCACCAGCGCGAGATCGATCGCGCCGGTCTCGGCCGCGAGGTCGTCGTACAGATCGGTGTCCCCCGCGAACCAGACACTCGACGAGCCGTCGACCCGGTACCCGAGCGGCTGGGCGGCGTACGACGACCACGGCAGCCGCCGCTCGTCGTGGTGGGCCGTGACGGCGGTGATCTCGAGCGACCCGATCCGGACCTGATTGCCGGGCGCAACCTCGATACAGCGGTCCGAGTACATCGGCCCGCTGTCGGCGTGGATGAGCCTGGCCGCACCGCGGGGCACGATCAGCGCGGCGTCCGGCGCGATGAACGGCAGCGACGTGAGGTGCAGGTGGTCGGCATGCAGGTGCGAGATCAGGACCGCGTCGCACTGACCCGCCTCGGCGGCCGGCGTCGGGCCGCGGCGGCGGCGCAGGTGCGCGATCCGCGAGGTCAGCACCGGATCTGTCAGGAGCCGCGTGCCGTTCGCCTCGATCGTGGTGGTGGCATGCCCCCACCATGTCACTCGCATGTCACCCGCATGTCACTCGCACGCTTCAGGCCTCCACCTTCGACTCGACCGGTAGGTCCTTGCGCTGTCCCAGCTTCTCCAGCCAGTCGATGAGCACTTCGTGGACCGCGTCGGAGCCTACGGGAGGCTCGTTCAGCACCCAGCGACTCGGGTGTACCAGAACCGCCTCGGTCTGCCAGCCGCCGATCCCGCCGTGGCACCCGACCAGTTCCTCGAACGCCGCCACCTCGTGGGTGTACTCGTCCAGCCGGCTGACCACCACCAGGTCACCGTTGTGCGGCATCTCCGCCTGGTGGAGCAACGACGGCGCCGCAAGTTCGCCGTACGCCGCCAGCGGGTCCTCACCCTCCACCCGGCCGGACCGCAGGACCCGGACCCCGGCCCGTCCGATCGCGACCGGTCCCTCGGCGAGCGAGTCGACCACGACGAACCCGATCCCGGGATGGGTCGCGAGGCCCGGGATCAGCTTCGGGTGCAGCAGCTCGATCTCCTCCAGCGGCACCCGGCCGGGCGTCGTCGCGAGGTAGATCAGCGCCAGGTTGCCGGACGCGGTGACGACCATCTGCTCGTCCGCGGCGATCATCGGCTCGCAGTCCTTCGGGCCGAGCTCGACCTCGCCGGTCTTCACGTGCAGCGCCCTACGGGTCACGGACCCGGCGACGCTGCGGCGCATGCTCAGCTCGGTCAGGAACGCGTTCACCGGGCCCCAGCCCTCGGACTTGCCGACCGCCGCGACCGGCTCCTTGGTGGTGTCGACGAGGTCGTCGACGACCTCGGCGAGTGTCCGGCCGTAGCGCTGCAGGAATGTCGCTCCCTGACTCTGGCCGTGGTCCGACAGCACGACGATCTCGTACGAGTGCGGGAGGATCTCGATGATCCGCTGCAGCGCGCCGAGCACCCGGTCGAGACCTTCGAGGGTCTGCAGAGACTCGGCGCGGGTCGGGCCGGCGTGGTGCGCGACCTCGTCGTAGTCGACGAAGTCGCAGTAGATGGCCGGTGTGCCCTTCACCAGCTCGTCGGTGATCAGCGAGACGTTCAGGTCGCGGAGCAGGACATTGGTGACCGCGCGCAGGAAGATGTACGCGCCGCCGCGCTTCACCCGCGGGACCAGGTGCCGGACACGCTGCCGGCGGGCCTGGTGCAGCTCCTTGACCATCTCGGCCACGCACAGCACCAGGCCGCGCGCGGCGCCCTGCGGGCTGGAGAAGAACCGCACATAGCCGCGACTGCGGCTGTTCGGCAGGGAGGCCCGGCTGAACACCAGCTCGCACTTGTCCGCGTCGCCGGACCAGTTGTTGCTGATGCTGACGCCGCCGTCCGCGAGCAGGCCGCGGCCGGTGGACATCCGGGCCTCGATCTCCGCCGCGTCCCGGCCGCGGTTGGTGACCATCACCCGGCCGGTCTCCTTCTCGTACCACCGGAACGCCGGGATGTGCCGGGAGCCGCCGTGCAGGATCCCGGCCTGGCTCGCCGGGGTCGTGGCCGGTACGCCGGTGTGCCAGGCGAGCATCGAGTGCTTGCCGTCCCGGATCCAGCCGCCGAGGTTCGGCAGGTTGCCGGCCAGGACCATCCAGTTCAGCAGCGGGGCGGACAGGCCGTCGATCTGGATGATCAGCATCCCGGTCTTCGACGCGGGCTGGATCCGCCGGGCACGGCGGTGCACGACCCGCATCACCTCCGCGACGTACGCGTCGTCACTGCCCGCGTACGCGACCCAGCCGACGAAGGCGCTCACCGACGCCATCCAGATCGACACCAGCAGCGGCGCCTCCACCCCGCCGTGCAGGCTCACCCCGGGATCGACGGTGATGGCGAGGTAGACGACTCCGAACTGTGACAGCAGCCCGCCGATCAGCACCCCGAGCGAGCCGATCAGCACCGCGACCCCGGCCAGCACCCAGCGCACCAGCACCGAGAACACCGCCAGCAGGACGACCAGCCGGAGGATCGGGAGCCGGCCGTCGCTGCTGATCTGCGGCAGCGTCCAGAACGTGATGATCAGCGAGATCAACGACAGCAGGCCGCCGACCAGCATCGCCTGCAGGCCGCGTCCGGTGCGGCGCAGGTCCAGCCACACCGGACGTCCACGCCTGTTCTTCGACACCTGTTCTGGTGGTTTCGCCATCGCCTGCTTCGTGCTCCCCGTCCGTCGCCCTGCGGCACCTCACAGTGCCAGTACGAGGGTACGGGGTCCTACAGACGGATTTACTGCACCTCGAGGTAGTCAACCTCCGTGTAGAGCGTGCCCTTGGTCAGCCGGATCGTGTTCCAGCCGGCGTTGAGCGTGACGGAGACCGAGCTCTGCTGCCAGTTGTCCCAGCCAGTGACCGGATAGCTGACCGAACCGGCATTGTTGCCATTGACAACGAGACCGTGGCTCGCCGTGGACGCCGAACCGTTGGCGTACCCGACATGCAGCGTGTAGCCGCCGGCGACCGGCGCGAACACCGTGTTCTCCACCCACGAGTCGGCGTAGTCGATGTACGCGACGACCTTCCCGTCCGACGCGCCGGCCGCGTTCGACCGTACGACGCAGTGGTTGAGCGTGCCGCGCTCCGCCTCGTACCGGACCCGGCTCCCGCGCACCACCGGGTAGTCGTTCGCCCACCCGACGTCAGCGACGTACAGATGCCGTCCGCCGTTCACCCAGCCGTGGACGAACACCTTGTCCCCGACGACGTCCGCGCCACCCGGGCCGCAGACGTGGTTGTCGAACGTCGCCGTCGTCATCAACGGCCGGTACGCCGTGGTCCACGGCCCGCTCAGACTCGTCGAGGTCGCGTACGACGTCAGGTAGTTGCAGTCGTTGTACCCACCGCCGGAGAAGAACAGGACGTACTGGCTGCCGCGCTGGACGAGATCCGGCGCCTCGATCACACCGCTCGAGGTAAGCATCGCGGTGTTGCCGCCGACGAGACTCCGACCGTTGTTCGCCGTACGGGTCAGCCAGAGCGTCGACGGCCGGCTGATGGCATTGCCGTCGTTCTTCCAGACGAGGTACCGGGTGCCGTCGTTCGCGACGAACGTGTTCGCGTCGATCGCGCCGCCCAGGTCGAGCGGGCAGATCAACGGCGCCGTACCGACCGGCTGGAACGGCCCGAGCGGACTCGTTGCGGTGGCCACGCCGATGCACTGGCGGCCGGAGGCCTTGTGCCAGGCGGTGTAGGTCAAGGTGTAGGTGCCGTCGGAGTTCGGGTAGACGTCCGGCGCCCAGGTGCGGCCGGGCTGGGCCCAGGCGCTGGACGGCCCGCCGGGCATCGCGTCGCCGCGGACCGTCCACGGCCCGTTCGCGCTCGGGGCGGTCGCGACCGGAAGCGTGCCGCGACTGCCGTTGGTCGCGTAGGCGTACCAGGTGCCGTTCTGCTCGAAGACGTCCGGGTCGGGGAAGTTCTCGCCGGTGATCTCGCTCGGGAAGACCGCCACGGTGGTGGCGGCGTGGACCGCGGGTGACAGGAAGGCGGTGAGGCTGAAGACGGCCAGAGCGGCCGCCAGAAGTCGTCTCATGTGTGACTCCTCAGGTGGGGGCGGATACCTGTGGGACGAACTTTTCCATCGATTCACCTGAAACACGAGACCTCAATCCCTGGACCCCGACGACTGCGAGGTGTTGACTCCCGCTAGTTGGTTTCCGCCAGGGGTGAGGGAGTGTCTCGTGAGTCGTTTACCGAGAGGGATGATCGCCGCGGTCGCCGCGGTCGCGGCCGCTGTGGGTGGGGTCGTGACACAGTCCGTCGCCGCGCCCACCGCCGTACAGGCATCTGCTTTGCAGCAGCGGCTCGACGGGCTGTTGAACGACAGCCGGTACGACGGTTCGCAGGTCGCGCTCGTGGTCCGCGACGCGACCACCGGCGAGACGCTGTACGACCGGAACGGCGGCCAGCGGATGCTGCCCGCGTCGAACACCAAGCTGTTCAGCTCGACCGCCGCGATGCACGTCCTCGGCCCGTCGTACCGCTTCCACACCGACGTCCTCGCCGGCGCGCCCGTCCGCGGCGGACAGCTGCTCGGCAACCTCTACCTGAAGGGGTACGGCGACCCGACCGCACTCGAGTCGGACTACGCGGCACTGGCCAAGCAGCTCAAGGCGGCCGGCGTACGGCGGGTGTACGGCGACCTGATCGCGGACGACACGTACTTCGACCACGTCCGTCTCGGTGACAGCTGGGCTTGGGACGACGAGCCGTTCTACTACAACGCCCAGATCTCCGCACTCACGCTCGCCCCGAACACGGACTACGACTCCGGTACGGCGATCGTCGAGAGCCGCCCCGGGGCGACCGCCGGCGCGCCGGTGCAGCTGACCATGGTCCCGGCGAACGGCGTACTCACGATCGTCAACACCGCGACGACTGGCGCGGCTGGTTCCTCGAACACGCTGAACGTCGAGCGCGACCACGGCACCAATGTGGTCCGGGTCAGCGGCTCGCTGCCGCTGGGTGCCTCTGTCGACCAGGAATGGGTGACCGTCTGGGAGCCCGAGCTGTACGCCGCTGACGTGTTCCGGCGCGCGTTGTCCGCCCAGGGCATCTCCGTCAGCGGACGGATCAAGAACGCGGCCACTCCGGCGAGTGCAACGCGCCTGGCGCGGGACGAGTCGATGACGGTCGGCGAACTGATGACGCCGTTCCTGAAGCTCTCGAACAACATGCACGCCGAGACGCTGGTCAAGGCGATGGGTGCCGTCGTCGAGGCGGACGGCTCCTGGTCGTCCGGCCTGGGCGTCGTCACCGCCTACGCGAAGAGCATCGGCGTCGACACCAGCCGGATCCGGCTCTCCGACGGCTCCGGTCTGTCGCGCAAGGTGAACGTGACCGCGGACTCGATCACCGACGTACTGATCGGTGCGCAGAAAGAGTCCTGGTGGAAGCAGTGGTACGACGCGCTGCCGATCGCGGGCAACCCGGATCGGTTCGTCGGCGGCACGCTGCGCAGCCGGATGCAGAACACGCCGGCCGCCAACAACCTGCACGGCAAGACCGGCTCGCTCACCGGCGTCACCTCGCTGTCCGGGTACGTGACGAACAAGGACGGCCGGAAGCTGGTGTTCTCGATGATCAGCAACAACTACCTGGTCAGCCCGCGTTCGATCGAGGACGCCGTCGGCGTCACGCTCGCGTCCTGGTCCGACCAAGCACCTCCCGCGGCCGTGTCCACGTTGCGAACCGCCCAGACCACGTGTGAGCTGGAGTGGGACAAGGCGTGCTGATGCCTCTTTAATGCCGTGGACAGTACGGCGGTCGTTCATCACCATGTGGGAATGACCGCCGTACTGCCCAGCACCTACACCGTCCGGCCCCCGTCGAAGGAGGACGCGCAAGCGGTCCTCGACCTTGTGGCCGCCTACAACACCCCGGTGATCGGCTTCGCCGACTACACCCTCGAGGATGCGGAGGACCAGCTCACCGAGCCCGGCTTCGACCCGGCGACCGACGGCTGGCTCGTGTTCGACGACGGCCGGCTGGTCGGGTACGGCTCGGTCTTCGGCAAGGGCGATCATCGCCAGCTCGACCTCGATGTCGTCACCACCGACCCCGTCGTGGAGCGTTTTCTGCTCGACCGGGTCGAGCGCCGCGCAGCCGAGCTCGCCGCGGAGTACGGGCACCCGGTGGTGCTCGTCGATATCGTCAACTACCAGGCCGACAAGGCCCGCGAGGAACGGCTGGCCGGCTACGGGTTCGAACGCGGCACGATCTTCCACCGGATGCGGATCGACCACGACGGGGCGGTGCCGGCGCCCGCGGTTCCGGACGGCGTCACGGTACGGCGGGGCGCGCCGGACGAGGCGAGCCGCCGGGCGGCGCACGACGTACTGAATGCCAGTTTCGCAGGGCAGTTCGGGTTCTCGCCGCGCTCGTACGAGGAATGGCACGCTTCGCTGGAGAACTTCTCGGGGTTCGACTGGTCCCAGCAGACGCTGCTCGAACTGGACGGCGAGGTGGTCGCGATGCGGCTGTGCAACGACCAGTTCGTCGAGGACGAGAACTGCGGCTACATCGGGCGGCTCGGCGTACTCGAGAAGGCTCGCGGGAAAGGCCTCGCGAAGTTCCTGCTCCGCGACCAGTTCGCGCTCGACGCGGCCGCCGGCCGGACCGGCACGATCCTGCACGTCGACACCAACAACCCGACGCCGGCACTCGGAGTTTACCTGTCGGTCGGTATGCAGGCCGTCCTCGTGATGGAGGTCTGGCGACGCGAGGTGCCCGCCGCATGACTGCATTGACGCCGCGACTCCGTCGCGGCGGGCCGCCCGGTTACACCGCTCGGCCGATGCGGCAGGAGGACGCCGCGCTGATCGCGGAGCGGTCCGGGGTCTACACGTCGGCGCTGCTCGGTTTCCCGAAACACAGCCCGGAGGATGTCGCCAACTACCTCCGGGATCCCGGCATCGACCTGGCGACCGACGCGTGGGTGGTGCTCGGCCCGGACGGCGACTTCGCCGGCTCCGCGACGGCCGTCGCGATCACCGCCGGCACCCACCTGAATCTCGACGTCCTCAGCGAGGACCCGGCCGTCCTCGACTGGCTGCTCGACCGGTCGGAGCGCCGCGCCCGCGAGATCGGCCGGGACGAGGTGATCCTCAGACTCGGCGTGATCCGGCAGGACGATCGACTCGCGAAGGTGGCCGCGGCGCACTGCTTCATGGTCGGTACGTCGACGCATCGGATGCGCATCACCTTCGACGGCCCGGTGCCACCACCGGCCGTACCGGAGGGCGTCGTCGTACGGCGCGGCGCTCCGGACGAGGCGAGCCGCCGGGCGGCGCACGACGTACTGATGGAAGCTTTCGCGGACCAGCCCGGGACCCTGCCGCGACCGTTCGAGGACTGGGCCGCATCGCGCGAGAGCCGGTCGACGTTCGACTGGTCGCAGGTGACGGTCGTCGAGGTCGACGGCCGGGCGGTCGGGATGACCGAGTGCAACCACAACTTCCTCAGCACCGACAACTGCGGGTATATCGGCCGACTGGGCGTCGTACCGTCCGCCCGCGGCCGGGGCCTGGCCAAGTTCCTCCTGCAGAACGCGTTCGCGGTCGACGCCGCCGCCGGCCGCACCGGCACGATCCTGCACGTAGACGCCGGCAACCCAACCCCGGCGGTCGCCCTCTACACAGGCGCCGGCATGCGCCCAGACGTCACGAGCGACATCTGGACCAAGACAATCCACTCCTGACCACCGGCCCTCCTGTCGACGCTGGAGGGATTGCTTTCGGGAGATCTGAGAGATTACTCTCGAAACATGTCTCTCAGGAATCCGTACGGCGATTTCGAGATCACCGACCCGCAGGCGATGCGCGCACTGGCGCATCCGGTGCGGCTCGCTGCGCTCAGCTATCTGCAGAAGAACGGCCCGGCGACGGCGACGCAGCTGTCCGAGCACGTCGGCGCCTCCCCCTCGGTGACCAGTTGGCACCTGCGGCACCTGGCCGAGTTCGGGCTGGTGATCGACGTACCGCCGCCGAGCGGAACGGACCGGCGCCAGCGCTGGTGGAACGCCGCCGCCCGCGGATTCCGGTACGAGATGCCGGACACCCCGGAGGGTGCCGAGGCCGGCCGGCTGCTGCGCACCGAGATGATGAACCAGGTTCTCGAGGCGGCCCAGCAATGGCTGGTCGAGACCGAGCCGAATCTGGACCCGGAATGGAGCCGGCTGGCCGGCTCGGCGAACACCCTGATGGTCGTCACGCCCGCCGAGGCCGAGGCCCTCGAGTCCGCCATCGAGCAGCTGATGGCGCCGTACATCCAGCGTCGCGACGCGGGCGAGTCCCCCGACGACGCCCGCCCGGTGCGGTACGTCCGCATCTCCTTGCCTGAAGCAACGGAGCGACCATGAAGACGCTGCCCGCCCCCAGCCTTTGGCGCGACCAACGGTTCCGGACCTTCTGGTCCGCTCAGGGCGTCTCCGAGTTCGGGGATCGGATCACCGAGCTCGCGCTGCCGCTGATCGCCGTCACCATGCTCAACGCCTCCCCCAGCCAGGTCGGCTTCCTGACCGCGGCGGTGTGGCTGCCGAACCTTGCATCGCTGTTCATCGGCACCTGGGTCGACCACCGTCGCGACAAACGACCGCTGATGATCGCCGCCGACCTGGCCCGGACGATCCTGCTGCTGACCTTGCCGATCGCCTACTGGTTCGATCTGCTCGCCCTTGGTCAGTTGTACGTGATCGCGATCCTGGCCGGCACGGCGCATGTCGTGTTCGGTACGGCGTACGCCTCGTTCTTCGTCCGGATCGTCGAGCGGGACCAGTTCCTCGAGGCGAACAGCAAGCTGTCCGCGACACGCTCGATCTCGTTCATGGGCGGACCGGCGGTTGGCGGTCTGCTCGTCCAGTGGCTGACCGCGCCGGTCGCGATCGTTGTCGATGCGTTGACGTTCGTGTTCTCGGCTGTTCAGATCAGCCGGCTCAAGGTCGAGCCGGGGGCATCCGAGCAGTCGGACGAGCCGCTGCTCCGCCGGGCCGCCGCCGGGATGCGGTACGTGCTCAAGCATCCGTACCTCAGCCGCAGCCTGGGCTGCGCGACCACGGTGAACTTCTTCAACCTGATGAGCATGGCGCTGCTCGTGCTGTTCGCGAGCCGCATCCTCGGGTTGTCCGCGGGGGTCATCGGCGTTGCGTTCGGGGTCGGCGCGTCCGGCGGCCTGCTCGGCGCGGTCACCGCGTCACCGCTCAGTCGCCGGTTCGGCGCCGGTCCGGTGATCGCGGCCGGCGCGGTCGTCTTCCCGGCCTCGATCGCGATCGCCGCGCTCGCGGACGGACCGACGTGGTTCAAGGCGGTCGCGCTCGCGGTCGCGGAGTTCATCGGAGCATTCGCGGTGATGTGCTTCGACGTACCGCTGAACTCACTGCAGGCGGCCGTCGTCCACGACCACATGCGCAGCCGGGTCGCGGGCGCGTTCAGCAGCATCAACTACGGCATCAGGCCGCTCGGCGCGGTCGTCGGAGGGTTCCTCGGCACCTGGATCGGTGTCCGCGAAACCCTCCTCGTCTCCGCTGCCGGCGGCCTGCTCGCCGTACTGTGGCTGGTCGGCTCCCCGATCATCCGCACCCGCGAACTGTCCGGCCTCGAACCACCCGAGCTCTAGTCCTCGATCACGTCGACCTTGGCGACGGTCGTGCGGAGCGGGACCTCCTTGATGAAGAGGACCGCGATCAGGCTGACCACCGCACAGGCGGCCGCGATCAGGAAGATCCGTCCGGTTGCGTCGCCGTACGCGTGCCGCACCAGCTCGGCCAGCTGCGGCGGCAGATGGTTGACGTCCAGCAGGCTCGTGCCGCCGGAGCCACCCTCCTGCAACTTCCTCGCGGCATCGGCACCACCTGGACCAGTGGCCAGCAGACCGTCGACGATCAGGTCCTTCACCCGGACCGCCAGGACGGCGCCCAGTGCGGAGACACCGACCGCACCACCTAGGCTGCGGAAAAATGCGACCGTCGCGCTCGAGGCACCGATCTGGGTGACGTCCACAGTGTTCTGCACAGCGAGGACCAGGTTCTGCATGGTCATGCCCATGCCCAGGCCCATCGCGAGCATGCCGAGCCCGACGAACCAGTACGGCGAGGTGTGGTCGATCGTGCCGAGGATCAGTAGACCGCCGAGCAGCAGGATGCCGCCGGCAACCAGGTACCGCTTCCACTTGCCGTAGCGGGTGATCAGCTGACCGGAGCCCGCCGAGCCGACGAACGAACCGAGCATCATCGGGATCGTCAGCAGGCCGGCCTCGGTCGGGCTGTAGCCGCGGGCGATCTGGAAGTACTGACCGAGGAACAGCGCGCTGCCGAACATCGCGACACCGACCGCGAGGCTGGCGACGATCGCCAGCGCCGTGGTCCGCTCCCGGACGACCTTCAGCGGGACCAGCGGCTCGGCCACCCGGTTCTCCACCATGACGGCGAGGAACCCGAACAGCAAGGTGCCGCCGACGAACAACGCGGACTGCCAGGACATCCAGGCGAAGTCCGAGCCGGCGAAGGTGACCCAGAGCAGCGGCAGGCTGGCCGTGATGCTGATCAGCACCGCGCCGAGGTAGTCGATCCGGACCTCACGCTTCAGCACCGGCAGGTGCAGGTACTTCTGCAGGATCACCAGGCTGACCACGGCCAGCGGGACGCACACGTAGAAGCACCATCGCCAGCCGAGCCACGAGGTGTCGACGATGACGCCGCCGATGAGCGGGCCGCTGACGGTCGCGACCGCCATCACGGCGCCCATGTACCCGGAGTACCGACCCCGCGACCGCGGTGGGATCGCTGCGCCGATGATGGCCTGGGCGAGCGCCATCAGTCCGCCCATCGCGAGGCCCTGCAGCACCCGGGCGCCGATCAGGAACGGCACGTTGTGGGACAGGCCGGCCAGTGCCGAACCGACCACGAAGAGCGAGATCGCGAGCTGGACCAGCAGTTTCTTGCTCATCAGGTCCGACAGCTTGCCCCAGATCGGGGTGGACACCGTGGTGGCCAGCAGGCTCGCGGTGAGGACCCAGGTGTACTGCGTCTGGGAACCCTCGAGCTCGGCGATGATCGTCGGCAGCGCATTGCTGACGATCGTCGAGCTCAGCATCGCCGTGAACAGCGCGGCGAGCAGGCCGATCAGGATCTCGAGGATCTCGCGGTGGGTGAGTTCCGGCACACTGGGCAGTTGGCGCCGGGTCTCGGTGACAGTCATCAGTCTCCAGTCTTGGGGTTACGCCTCACGACCTTGTTGGCCTCGACGATGGCGGTGGCGACCCGCTGCATGGTGGCCGCGGCCGCGGTCATCGCGTCGTCGTCGAGGTCCGCAAGGGCGGTTCTCAGTTGCCGGGTGTAGGACGAATAGAGCGCCTCGAGCTGGGCCTTGCCCTGGGACGAGAGGCTGACCAGCCCCACGCGGGCATCGGCCGGGTCAGGCCGACGGCTCACCAGTCCGTCGGCCTCGAGCGCGGTCAGCTGCCTGCTCACCACCGACGCGTCGACGCCGAGCTTGGCGGCGATCTCGCCGCCACGCTGCTCGCCGTCCTTCATCAGCACCTTGAGCACACTCGCGTCAGAACGACGGAGTCCGCCGTCGCCGGCCAGGTGCCGGTGCTCGATACACCGCACGGCGCGCACCAGCGAGCTGACTCCTTCGAGCAGCTCCTGCGCGGCCGCATCCCGCTCTACCCCCGGGACAAGGGGTTGCTGAGCTAGTTGCATAACCCAACTATATAGCTGGGTAGTTGGTTTCCACAACCATATGCACAAGCTGTGGAAAACTGGTTACGAGTAGTGAGCCCTCAGCCGAGGTCGGCGTTGAGGCGGCCGAGCAGGCGGCCGAGGTCGGCGAGGTCGGTGGGGTTCCAGCGGTCGAGGATGGCGCGGAACTCGGTTTGACGTTGCGTTCGCATGGCCTCGAAGCGTTCGGCGCCGGTGGTGGTGAGGCGGAGCAGGCGGGCACGGCCGTCGTCCGGGTCGCCGACGCGTTCGATCAGACCGAGGTTCTCCAGCTGGGTGATGCCGCGGCTGACGGTGGACTTGTCGAGGCCGAGCACCTGGGCGACGTCGGACGCGCGTACGCCGGCGCTGCTGCCGGTGCCCATCTCGATCTGGGAGATCAGCGCGTAGCCGGCCGCGTCCATTTCCGGGTGCACGCGGCGGGCGAGCCGCAGCGAGGCCGACCGTGACCGGCGGAACAGCGCCGACAGTTCCTGCTCGATCGCTGCCACCATCTGCTCCGACCGCTCACCAGACGGGGCCGGCTGGTTCGAGTGGTCGACCTCGGCGGGTGTGCTCACCGGACCACGATCCCGGCGTCGCGGAGCGCCTTCTTCACGTCGGCGATCCGGAAGTCGCCGAAGTGGAACACGCTCGCGGCGAGTACGGCGTCCGCACCGGCCTCGACCGCGGGCGGGAAGTGTTCCGGCGCCCCCGCTCCCCCGCTGGCGATCAGCGGTACGTCGACCACCGCGCGGACCGCCTTGATCAGCTCGAGGTCGAATCCCTGTTTCGTCCCGTCGGCGTCCATCGAGTTGAGCAGGATCTCCCCCGCGCCCAGCTCACAGCCGCGCTGCGCCCACTCGATCGCGTCCAGCCCGGCCGACTTCCGGCCTCCGTGCGTGGTGACCTCGAACCCGCTCGGCTGCTCCGCGGCCCGTCGTACGTCGAGGGACAGCACCAGCACCTGGTTGCCGAAGCGGTGCGCGATCTCGCGGATCACGTCCGGCCGCGCGATCGCGCCGGTGTTGATCCCGACCTTGTCCGCACCGGCCCGCAGCAGCCGGTCCACGTCGCCCACCTCGCGGACCCCGCCGCCCACGGTCAGCGGGATGAACACCTGCTCGGCGGTCCGCCGGACAACGTCGTACGTCGTCTCGCGCGACCCCGACGACGCGGTGATGTCGAGGAAGGTCAGCTCGTCCGCACCCTCCGCGTCGTACACCTGCGCCATCTCGACCGGATCCCCGGCGTCCCGCAGATCCGCGAAGTTGACGCCTTTCACCACCCGTCCGGCATCAACGTCCAGACACGGAATGACTCGCACAGCAAGGCTCACGCGGCCAAGCGTACCGAGCCGGGCCGTCCGATCCGGTCAACCTGTCTCAGAGGAGCAGCGCTCGGACGACAGGCCACGCGATCAGCACGCCTGCGGCCGCCGCACCGAGCAGCCACAGAAAGTTCAACGGGTTGCGCTTGTACGCCGGATCGACGCCGATCTCACGCACCAACTCGAGCGAGCCCATCGTCGCGCGCTGGTCCACCGGAAGGCCGATCGCGCTCGTCACGGTGTGGAAGTCGGTGTCCGTCCAGAGCCAGCGGGCTCCTCCGATGCGGGTGCCGTCCGCGGCGAGGACGACCAGCAGACCCATCGGCAACGACCCCTTGACCCGGCCGATCGTCAGCACCCTGACCACCTGGGCGCGCGGAACCACCTTCGTCGGCGACCAAGCGGAGGACCGGACGGCGACCGCATCCGGGCTGACCCAGATCCTGGCACCACGGATCGCCAGCCAGAACAGGAGCGTCAGTACGGCGACCAGTACGACGAACAGACTGGCGGCCGCCGCCCAACTCAGGGCCCAGGTCGCGAGCGAGACACAGAGCACCGCGGGCAGCACCAGGTAGGCGCCGGCGAGGATCCAGAACGGGCGGCCGGCCGCGCCGAAACGCGGCCGGACCTCGATGGTCGTCACTTCCAGGCGCGACGGCGGTTGTCGGTGGACTTCATGGGGCGGGTGGACTCCCAGACGCGGCGCCAGCGGGCTGCTTCGGGGCCGGTCTGCGAGGGCGAGGCGCCGATCGCGGCGCGGCGGCGGGCCTCGTACCAGGTGGTGGACTCCTCGTCGAGGAGGGCCGAGACGGCGGCCGCGATGCGAGGCGCGAAGTCGCGAGCGCTCTCACCCTCGGCGGGCTTCAGCGGGTCGCCGTACCGGACGTGCACCGCCGGGCGACCGGGGATCGGCCAGCCGCGGCCGCGCGGCATCGCGGCGAACGAGCCCTTGATGCCGACCGGGATCACCGGCACGTCGTGCTCGACGGCCAGGTACGCCGCGCCCATCCGGAACCGCTGGATCCAGCCGTCCGGCGAGCGCGTGCCCTCCGGGAAGACGACGACGTTCCAGCCGTCCGCGAGCAGGTCGCCCGGCGTGGAGCTCATCTTGCCGCCGCGGCGCTCGATCGGGAACGTGTTGAATACGATCGCCGAACCGGCAGCCCGCCACCAGGTGTCGAAGAAGTAGTCCGCCGCGGCCGCGAACGCCGTCTTGCGGCGCATCGCGTCCGGCAGCGACAGCAGCAGCAACGGGGTGTCCAGGTGCGACGAGTGGTTCGCCACGATGATCGCCGGGCCGTCGAGCTTGAGCAGCGAGTCCAGGCCGCTGACCCGCGGGCTGACCTCGAAGTTCAGGACGGCGTTCAGCGGACCCTTCTGGAGCAGGTCGCGGATCGCGATCGCGGCCGGCGTCCGGGCCCACTTCGTCGGGAAGACCGTGGACTCCTTCGGGATCACGTACGGCTCGGCGGACCGCGGCACCTGCGGCCGCCGGCCCCAGCGCCACCCGCGCGCGACCTGCTTCACGTCGCGCGCGGTGTCCTTGCCGAACTTCACCAGACTCGCGCCCATCAGCGCACGTCCGCGAGCAGGTGCGGCGGGTTGTGCAGGTAGGTGATCGACGGCGACCGGCCGACCGAGTGGCTGACCATCTCGAGCGCGTCCTGCAGCGTCGACGCGGACCGGAAGCCCATCCGTTCGACGGTCTTGCGGTTCGCGCCGACCCAGACGATGTCACCGCAGTGGTCCAGCGCGTGGGAGATCCAGTACCACATGTAGAACGGGTGTACGCCGTGGTACGCGTACGACGTCCGGTACAGGTGGATGTACCACGGGTCCTCGGCGTACTGCTTCTCGAACTTCGCCTCGATCGTCGCCGGATCGGTCGACTCCGACAGCACTTCCTCGAAGAAGTCGACGTACGACGGGTGGTGCAACTGGCTGAACTCGTAGTCGACCGGGTGGTAGAGGATCACCGCGCCGTCCTTGCGGACGACCGGGTTGCCCCGGTACGAGTTGAAGTAGTAGCCCAGGCCCATGCACGCGGCCAGGATCGGGTTCATCACCGAGTTCACGTTGTACGGGCCGACGAACGGCACGCCCATGATCGCGACGTCCGACTGGCCCTGGACCTCGACCAGGTGCTGACGGTGCACGGCCTCGATCGTCTTCTCGTGCACCGGCTCGATCGCCCCGGCGTTGATCCCGGTCAGGCCGTAGTTCGACCGGACGTCGGTGAAGATCTTGTGCCGGACCTTGGCCGGCGCGGCGGCCAGCGCGCGCTTGGTGCCGAGCATCGAGGCCTGGTCCTTGATCGACCACTCCCACTCGCGCTTCTGCAGGAACTCGATCGGCCCGCCGAAGATGTCGTTGTTCAGCGTCGTCTCGATCTGGAAGACCTTGACGTGGCTGGTCAGCACCTCGCCCATCCGCCAGGCGGAGTGGTGCATCTTCGAGGCCTTGTGGTCCATGAACGACCGCGAGTGGATCATCGTGTGGCTGTTGTGGTGGTGCTTCAGCGACTTGTACGACGCCAGCCCGATCGACGTCGACTTGTGGCCGCCGTCCATCGCCACCAGGTTCACGTTCACGTAGACCAGCAGGTCGGACTCGGCCGCCCGCTTGGAGATCTCGACGTCCTCGCCGTGCCGGGTCTGGCCGAGGTGGGTCAGGTTGTCGCGGTCCTCGGCGTCGAAGTTGTAGAGCTTCCCGTCCGGGAAGAACGACCGGAAGACCCGCTCGCCGACGATCTCGCGCAGCTCGTTCGGGGTCAGCCTGCGGTGCAGCGCGTTCGCCGAGATCAGCTCGACGTCGTCGACACCGGCCTGTGCGGCCAGCTCCAGCACCGCCTCGATGACGCGCTGCCGGATGTCCGGCTTCTTCATCGGGGGCAGCGGCAGCGAGATGTCGTCGAACGCGATCGTCAGCCGCATCCCGGCGCGCAGCAGCTCCGGCAGCGGCTCGGAGTCGATCGGGTTCAGCAGCGCGTTCTGGATCGCCTCGTCGACGTCGCGGACCGGCGGCAGCGCCTCCGGCGGGTACACCACCCGGGTGCCCTGCGGGAACCGCTCCAGCAGGAAGCCCTCGCCGTTGTGCACGAGCAGCGGCGGCGTCCGGTCGTCCACCTCAAGCACGAAACCTGGCCGAGACATGTCAGAACCTCTCTCGTCGTACGTACTGCACAGGTGTCACGGCCCTCATGAGGCCCTCACATCGAAAGCAACCTTGACTGTTCCCAGTCGGCCGGCGGAGTGCGCATGGTCGAGCGCCTCGCGCCAGCGGTACAGCGGGTAGCGGGCCCCGACGATCCCGTCCAGCGGGGCCCGGCCGGCGAGTTCCAGCGCGGTCTCGAACGCCGGGCGGCCGTTCGGCTCCTCCCGTGCGGAGGCGTACGTGCCGGTGACCTCGAGCTCGCGGAACCACACCGGCGACAGGTCGGCGCCGCTGGCCGGCATCCCGGACAGCACCACGCGGCCGCCGGCCTTGGTGACCCGCAGCACGGTGTCGATCGAGTCCTTGCTGCCGACCGCGTCGACGGCGACGTCGACGCCGCCGAGCAGGAACTCGCCGCCGCTGAAGTCCTGCTTCAGCCGGAACGCCCCGGTCGCCCGCCGTACGCCGCGGAACACCTCGTCCGGCGCCACGACATCGCTGGCCCCGAACGCGCGCGCCAACTCGCGCTGCTTCGGGTGCTTGGCGACCACGGTGATCCGTCCGGCCTGCGTCAGCTCACGCAACGCGAGCGTCGCGAACAGCCCGACCGCACCGGCACCGCTGACCAGCACGGACTGTCCCGGCTCGACCTTGGCCCGCAGCGCAGCGTGTACCGCGCCCGCCAACGGCTCGACCAGTACGGCGCGCTCGTCGGACATCCCGTCCGGTACGGCGTACAACTGGCTGCGATGCGCGACCATCAGGTTGCCCCAGCCGCCGCCGGTGTCGCGGCAGAACCCGGTCTGCAGACCCGGCGCGACATGGCCGACCGTGATCCGGTCGCACCTGTTGGTGTTTCCGGACACGCAGCCCTCGCACGGCTCGACGCCGCGCGCCGCGCAGGTCAGGACGCTGTCCATCACCACGCGGGTGCCCTTCGGCAGGTCCTCGCAGTCGTCGAGCAACTCGCCGACGATCTCGTGACCCGGGACGAACGGCAGCGACACGACCGCGGAGAAGTACAGCTTCGTGGCGCCGGTGACCATGCCGAGGTCCGAGCCGCAGATGCCGGACAGGATCGGCCGGATCCGCGCCCAGCCCTCCCGCTCGGCCTTCGGCTCGTTGATCGTGACGAGGCGCAGCGGGGCGGCCGGTCCGGTCAGGATGCCGGGGATACGGCCGCCGACCGCCTTGGCCGCCAGGTACTTCGCCGGCGACCGGTACATCTCGAGAGCGAGCATCATCGAGCGTTCACCCCGGGGAGCTCCAGACGGGACGATGTGGACGGTGTCTTCCAGTCGACGATCTGCCAGCGCGCGGCCCGGGCGGCCCGGAACAGCGACACGTCGGGCGAGACCGCGACCGGGTTGCCGACCGCTGACAGCATCGGCAGATCCGAGTGGCTGTCCGCGTAGGCGTACGACTTGGACAGGTCGATGTTGGTCTGCCGCGCGTGGTGCTTGAGCCAGGCGGCCCGCGACTCACCGACCAGCGGCGGGCCGGACAGGAAGCCGGTGCAGCGGCCGCGGTCGTCGACAGCCAGCTCGGCGGCGACGATCTCGTCGAACAACGGCTCCAGCGGACGGGTCAGCGGCCGGACCGCCCCGGTGATCAGGATCGTCTTGTGCCCCGCGGCGCGGTGCTCGCGAATCCGGCGTACGGCGGCGCCGCTCAACCGTTCCAGCACGTGCTCGGCGAGGATCTCGTCGACGATCTGGTTCAGCTCCTCCAGATCCGCGCCGGCGTACCGGCGGTAGATCGTGCGGAGGAACGTGCCGCGGTCCTTGCGCTCGGCGGCGATCAGCTTCGGGAGCTTGCGGAGCATCGCGCCGATCTCGCCGGCCCGCTGCGGGCCGTCCAGCTCGGGCAGCCGCATCCACAGGTAGGTCTCGATCACGTTCGACGACAGCAGCGTGCCGTCCATGTCGAACGCCGCGACGACCTTGGCCTCGGACGGCTCGACCTTCTTCAGCACACCGGCGGACTCGGCGAGCGCCTTGTTCCGCTTCTTGCGGACGACGTCCAGCCGGCGCATCGACTCGGTGACGCTCGGGCAGTGCAGCTCCTGCAGGTAGTACTGCCAGTCGACGACCGCGGTGTCGCAGGCGAACTTCTCCTTGTCGTCGCCTTCGAGTGCGTTGTGCAGCGCGAGCACGTTGTCGTCGATGAACTGCAGCTCCGCCTGTGCGTACTCGGAGTACAGGTCCATGTAGCGGCGCAGGAAGTCGAGGCGGCGCTTCTGGACGTCGAGCTCGCGGGCGTACTTCCGGGTCCGCTCACCCCGCGGGATGGTGGTGATGATCTTGTCGGCGATCTTGTGTGCGCGTTCGCCGTACCTGAGCATGCTCTCGACCGAGTCGCCGCCGGGGAACTTCCACACCGGCAGCCGGACCGCGCCGCGCTCGCCGAGGTCGAAGGGATGCTTGGAGAAGTACGCGCGGACGCCGGCGTACAGCTGCTCGAACGTCAACGGGTTCCGGGCGCCGGAGCCGATGTGGTAATACTCCGGCTTGCTCAGCTCGGGCTCGGTCGCCATCACCGCGCAGATCGCGCCGACCACGTGGTCGACCGGGATGATCTCGATGACGGAGTCCGGCGACGCCGGGAACTCGGGCAGCTCGCCGCGGCCGTAGGCCAGGATCAGCGGCTCGGCCATCTTGAAGCCCTCGATCCAGCCCGGGTGCGGGCTCTGCAGCGCGGACTCGATGATGGCCGGCCGGACGATCGACGTCGGCAGCTTGCCGGAGAACTCCTCCACCACGCGCTCGCCGAGCGCCTTGGTGAACGTGTAGCAGTCGGTCCAGCCGAGGCTGCGGGCCCGCTCGGTGCCGGTCTCGACCAGCCGCTTCGCGACCCATTCGGTACGCCGCCGCTCGGTGTCGGCCGCGGCCGTCAGGTGACCGGCGCGCCGGTGCAGCTTCTCGGCCTCCTTGCGGAACTTCGCCAGCATCGGCGCGGACCGGGACTGCTCCTCGATCCGGGACTTCATCGCCATCCCGGCCTCGGCCTCGGTCCGCCAGTCGACGAAGTGGTCGACCGGGGCCTCCGGGATCGCACCGCGCCGGCGGCCGGCCGTGTAGGCGGTGGAGATGTGCACGTAATGGACCTGCCGGCCCGTTTCGACGATCCGCTCGAGCAGGCTCTTGGTGCCGAGCACGTTGGTCGTGAACGCCTCGTGGATCGGCGGGTCGAAGCTCACGTCGCCGGCGCAGTGCACGACGATGTCGAGATCCTTCGGCAGCTCCGGTACGTCGGACAGGTCGCCGTCGATCACCTGGATCCGGGCGGCCGACAGGGCCTCGGCGTCGGCGTACTCCGTGCCCTCGCCGTAGAACGGCTTGAAGATGTCCTTCCGCAGCAGCTGCGCCATCCGGTCGGTGCCGGTCATCGAGCCCTTCGGCCGGATGATCGCGACCACGGTTGTGCCGGGAAGCTCGCCGATGATCCGGTGCAGCAGCGCCTCACCGACGAAGCCGGTGACACCGGTGACCAGGACCTTCTTGTCCTTGAGCTTGTCCTTGAGCTTGCCGCCCACACTCACTTGTCGCCTCCACGCGTGAGCTCGAGTGCCTGTTCCAGGGTGAACGCGCCGGCGTAGAGCGCTTTGCCGACGATGACGCCCTCGACGCCGTCCTTGACGAGCGTGCTGAGAGCTTTGAGATCGTCGAGGCTGGAGACGCCGCCCGACGCCACGATCGGCTTGTCGGTGCGTGCGCACAGGTCGCGGTACAGGTCCAGGTTCGGGCCCTGGAGCATGCCGTCCTTGGTGACGTCGGTGACGACGTAGCGCTCGCAGCCGGCCGTCTCCAGCCGGGCGAGCACCTCGTACAGGTCGCCGCCTTCCTTGGTCCAGCCGCGGGCGGCCAGCGTGCGTCCGCGGACGTCCAGACCGATCGCGACGCGGTCGCCGTACTGCTGGATGATCCGGTCGCACCACTGCGGGTCCTCGAGCGCGGCGGTGCCGATGTTCACCCGGCGCGCGCCGGTTGCCAGCGCTGCCTCCAGGGAGTCGTCGTCGCGGATGCCGCCGGACAGTTCGACCTGTACGTCGAGCTTGCCGGTCACCTCGGCGAGCAGCTCACGGTTGCTGCCGCGACCGAACGCCGCGTCCAGGTCGACCAGGTGGATCCACTCCGCACCGGCGTTCTGCCACGCCATCGCCGCCGCCAGCGGGTCGCCGTACGACGTCTCACTGCCGGCCTCGCCCTGCACCAGCCGAACCGCCTGACCGTCCGCCACATCGACGGCAGGCAGCAGCACCAGGTTCTCAGACATGGCCACACCCTAGAGGGCGATGCGGAAAGATTCGTAACCCGGAGGCCTCCTGAGTCGTTTAAATCCGATCTGTCTCAGCAATACCAGTGCCATTAGTGGTCTTATCACTAGGCTGGTCGGGTGGCGACCGTCGAAGAGCTCGAGACCGATCCGCATCCGACCCTGGCGAGGATCCGGCCGATCGGGTGGATCGAGGCGCTGAACAGCTGGGTCGTCACGTCGCGAGCGCTCGTACTGACCGTCCTGCGCGATCCGGAGACGTTCACGGTCGACGATCCGCGGTTCTCGACGGCCCAGGTGGTCGGCCCGTCGATGCTGTCGCTGGACGGCAGCCCCCACAAGGCCCACCGCGACCCCTTCGAGTCACCTTTCGGCCTGGCCGAGACCCGTCGTCGCTTCCTGCAACCGGTGCGGCAAACGGTCGACGAGCTTGTGTCCGCTCTGGAATCGCCGGCCGATCTTCGCACCGCGCTCGCGGGACCGTTGTCGGTCGCGGTGGTCGCGATGTCGCTCGGCCTGCCGCCGGCGTCGGCCTCGACGGTGCTCGACTGGTACACCGCGATCTCCGCCTCCGTGTCCGGCGTCTCCGCCGGTCGCCCGGTCACCGCCGAAGGCGCCGCCGCCTTCGCCGAGCTGCACAAACATGTTGCCGCGGGCATCGACTCGTCGGACTCCCTGGTCGCCACGGCCGCGCGCGCCGGGCTCGGCGTGGACGAGGTCGTCGCCAATGCCGCCGTCCTCATGTTCGGCGGGATCGAGACGACCGAGGGCATGATCACCAACGCGCTCTGGCACCTCCTGACGCATCCCGAGCAGCTCGACCTGGTGCTGGCCGACCCGTCGCTGCTGCCGAACGCGATGGAGGAGTCGCTCCGCCTCGAACCGGCCGCCGCCGTCGTCGACCGCTACGCCACCCGCGACATCGAGCTTGCGGGCCGGGAGATCCGTCGTGGCGACATGGTGACCGTGTCGCTGGCGGGTGCCGGTCGTGATCCCGAGGTGTTCGAGTCGCCGGACGACTTCGACGTACGGCGGGCCAACGCCCGTCGCCATCTCGCCTTCGCGAGCGGACCGCACATCTGTCTCGGCATGCACCTGACGCGCCTGGAAACACTCGTCGCCCTGGAGGCCGTCCTCGAACTTCCCGGGCTCCGCCTGGCCGCGGACTCGCCTCCGCCGCGCGGGCTGGTCTTCCGCAAGCCGTCGGCGTTGCGGGTCAGCTGGGACGCGTGAGCACGAGCATCGTCGCGGAGTAGACGGGCATCGGCCGGTCCGGATCCCGCTCCGCGTCCTCGGCGAACCTGGCGAACCCGGACTCGATCTCGTCCGCCGGCAAATGCTCGAACGTCGACAGCGCACGATGGCTGAGCCGGTCGTACCGCTCCCGCAAGGTGCGCGGCTCCTCGGCGGTGATCTCGACGATATCGTCGCCCGGCGTCAGCCCGGCCTCGACCGCGAGCGCCTGCGTCGCGGACAGCGAGAGGTACATCGCGGCGTCGACCTCCCGCGCGGACGGGAAGTACTCGTACCAGAACAGGTCCGGCATGAGATCCGCGAACTGCGTGCGCAGCAACGCCACTCCCCCGGGCCGCAGCACCCGGCGTACCTCACGGAGTCCCTGCAACGGATCCGGGAAGTGATGGAACGACAGGAACATCAGCACCGCGTCGACCGATGCCTCAGGCAACGGAATGTCCTCCGCGGCGCCCTTCAGGTAGGTCACCCCCGGATGCGGGGCCTCCTCGGCCGCGGCACGCATCCGGTCCGACGGCTCCACGCCGTACACCTGGCCCTGGAACCGCGCGGCCAGACCCGGGGTGAGTCGACCGGTCCCGCTGCCCAGGTCGAGGACGTCCAGCGGGCGCCGCTGCGGGAGGTACGTCGCGAAGGCGCTGGTCCAACGCTCTACCTCGGCGGGCGAGATGCCGCGGCCCGCGACGTACACACTGCCCATCCGACCGTTGTAGTCGACCATGACCCGAGGTTATCCGCCTTGGCCGAGCATTGCCGCGAAGGACAGGAGTGCCGCTAGCAGTGCTAGGACTGCGGCGGCGTACGCGAGGATCGTCGTGGACAGCGCAAAGGTGCGGCCGCTGGGCCGGTCACGTGCCTCCTGGCGGACCGCATGCGCACAGCGCACCGCTGCGATGCCGACCAGCAGGCCAGGTATGGGTTGGAGCAGAAAGCCAGGGGCGTCGAACGACGGGTCCGAGTACGCGAGGTCGTACATCGTCGTGAAGGCGGCCCAGATCACCAGTGGCGTGGACAAGGCGAGCAGAACGGCCGCCGGGGCCGCCGGCACCCAGAGCGGTCCATCGGCGTTCGAGGGATTCACCCACGAACCGCCGCGACGGCGGCTCGCGGCGAGCACCGCGGCCAGGCCGAACGCGACCAACCCGATGAACGACCACAGAGCGACGTTGTCCCGTTGCACGGCCCCACCTCCCCCGCGGCCTACGGTACAGACGCGGTGTCAGGCGAAGAAGACGTCGTACGCGAGGCGCAGGATCAGCGCCGAGACCACGACCAGGAAGATCACCCGCACGAACTTGCTGCCGCGCGCGACCGCCGTCCGGGCGCCGAGCAGACCGCCGAGCATGTTGGCGGCCCCCATGATCAGGCCGAGCCGCCACAGCGGTGCGCCGTTCAGCGCGAACACCGCGATCGCGCCCAGGTTCGTGGCCACGTTGGCGATCTTCGCCTTCGCGCTCGCCTGCAGGAAGTTGTACCCGAGCAGGCCGACCAGCGCGAAGATCAGGAACGATCCGGTCCCCGGCCCGACCGCGCCGTCGTAGAAGCCGATCAGTACGCCGACGCCGCCCGCCGCGAGGTAGTGGTCGCGGCCGTCGAACCGCAGCGCGGTGCGGGCGCCGAGGGACGGCTTCATCGCGGTGTAGATCGCGACCGCCACCAGCAGCACCAGGACGATCGGCTTGAACCACGACATCGGGATCCTGGTCGCCACCAGGGCACCGGCCGCCGCCCCGAGTCCGGCCAGGATCGCCATCGGGAGCACGGTCTTACGGTCCGGCCGCACCTTCACGCCGAACGTGACCGCACTGGTCGTCGTACCGAACAACGACGAGATCTTGTTGGTCGACAGGATCTGCGCCGGCGACGCGTTCGGCAGCCCGAGCAGCATCGCGGGCAGCTGCAGCAACCCGCCGCCGCCGACCACCGCATCGATCCAGCCGGCCGCGAAGGCGGCGACCACCAGGAACAGCAAGGTCAGCAACGAGACATCAGGCACAGCAGCAAGTCCTCACGGCCCGATGATCCGGTAAGGGCGTAGTACAGCTCAACCCTTACACCGCGGAGTGAGAGCCATGACACCTCATCCGGGAGAATGGCGGGGTGAAGTTTCTACTGCTGATCCACAACAACCTCGAGGCGCTCAAAGGATTCACCGAGGACCAACTGGTCGAGCTGTCCGGCGGGCGGGAACACGTCGCGACGCTCGCCCGCGACCTGCTGAAGACCGGTGAGCTGGTGTCGGTCCTCGGGCTGAACGAGCCCGGCGAGGAGAAGGACGTCCAGCTCGTCGCCGGTACGCCGGTGATCTCCGACCGGCCGTTCCTGGAGACGAAGGAGTACCTGGCCGGTGCGATGGTGCTGCACTGCGCGTCGGTCGAGCGAGCGCTGGAGATCGCGGCGATGATCCCGCTGGCGCAGTTCCGGCGCGTCCAGTTGCGGGAGATCCGGCTCGACCAGGACGACTTCCTGGCGGAGCTCGGCGAGTAGTTACAGCCCATGAGTGAGCTCGAGGCGGCGATCAGGGCGGCGGCGCCGCGGGCGCTGGCCGCGCTGGTCCGGCGGTACGGCGTGTTCGACCAGTGCGAGGACGCCGTACAGGAGGCGCTGCTCGAAGCGTTCGTGCAGTGGCGTGCGAACGGCGTACCGGAACAGCCGATCGGCTGGCTGATCAGTGTCGCGTCGCGGCGGATGATGGACGGGTGGCGGCGGGACAACGCACGCCGGCAGCGCGAGCTGAACGACTACCTGCGAGCGCCGGACGATCTGTACGACCCGGACGACTACCGCGAGGACGCCGACGACACGGTCCGGCTCCTCGTGCTGTGCTGCCACCCCGAGCTGACTCCCGCATCGCAGATCGCGCTGACGTTGCGCTCGGTGGGCGGCCTGACCACGGCCGAGGTGGCTGCCGCTCTGCTCGTCAGCGAGACCACCGTCGCCCAACGCATCAGCCGCGCGAAGCGACAGCTCAAGGACGCACGCTTCGAGCTGCCGACGGCCGAGGAGTACGACGTGCGGATGCGCGCCGTACTACACGTGCTCTACCTGATCTTCAACGAAGGCCACACCGCCAGCGCCGGCGACTCGTTGCAGCGCGTGGATCTGGCCGAGGAGGCGCTCCGGATCACCCGCCTGCTCTGTCAGGCCACCGGCGAGGCCGGAGAGGTGGCCGGCCTGCTGGCGTTGATGATCCTCACCCACGCCCGCCGCGACGCGCGAACCGGCCCCGGTGGCGATCTGATCCCGGCCGATCGACAGGACCGATCCCGCTGGTACGCCGACGAGATCGCCCAGGGCGTCCGCATCGTCGAGGAGACACTGCGCTCCGGCCCCGTCGGCCCGTACCAGCTGGAGGCGGCGATCGCGGCCGTGCACAGCGAAGCCGACTCGGTTGAAACCACCGACTGGGAACAGATCGCCGGGCTCTACCGGATCCTCGAGAAGATCGACCCGAGTCCGATGGTGACGCTCGGGTCCGCCGTCGCGGTCGCGATGACCGAAGGCCCGGACGCCGGGATCGCGATCGTCGAAGACCTCGCCGACGACCGGTACCTCGGGGATCACCACCGCCGGCTGTCCGTCCTCGCCCATCTCCACGAGCTCGCCGGCCGCCCGGACCTGGCCCGCTCCAACTACCTCGCGGCACTGGAGCGGACCCGGAACACGGCCGAGCAGAACTATCTCCGCGACCGCATCGCCCACCTCATCAGATGACGGCGCCCGCCCGTCCACTCTGGACGCGGCGGCACGCTCAAGGGACTACGGAACACGTGGCCGGGGTCGACTGCCTGCTTGAGTGCGGCCAGCCGGGCGCGGTGCTGCTCCGGGAAGCAGCTGTCCAGGTCCGCGTCGGTCGGGTCGGAGATGAAGTTCTGGTACGCGCCGTTCGGATTCATCGACCGCCACAGGGCGTCGAAGTCCTTGGGCTGCTGGGTTCCCTGCTGTTCGGGCGATCCCATCAGCACCGAGTTGACCAGGAACCGCGCGTCACGGTGCGCGAACGCGGTCGCGTCCGCGGGCATCGCGCCGTACGCACCACCGAGCGACCGGATCTCGATCGCGAGTCCCGGGATCCGCGGGCGGGCCTCCAGCAGTCTTTGGCTCAGGTCCGGCGACCAGGCGTTGTAGAAGCCGTTGCGGATCCGCGGGCGCCAGTCCGCCGGCATCGACATGTCGGAGAACACGTCGGCGTACGGGACCTCGGACACCTTCTCGGTGATCATCGAGCCGAGGTGACGCAGCGGTTCCAGTGCCGCGTCCACATCACCGGTCACACACACCATGATCGCGACCGGAACCTGCCGGTCGGCCATCATCGTCGGCGCCAGTTGCAGCGACGACGTCAGCTCCTCGGGCGCGTCCGCGGCGTACTCCGCCCAGCCCTCGAGCACCTGCTCCGCCTGTGTCCACGGGTACAGCAGGGTGCCGAAGTGCACGGTCGGTCGGCGTACGGCGCTGATGTCGTACGACGTGACCACTCCGAGGCTGCCCGCTGCACCGCGGAGTCCCCAGAACAACTCCGAGTCCGTGGCGGCGTCGACCCGGCGTACCGAACCGTCCGCGGTGACCACCTCGGCCGAGACCACGTTGTCGATCGCCAGCCCGTGCTTGCGGACCATCCACCCGATGCCGCCACCGGCCATCAACCCGCCGACACCAACGCTCGCCGTGTCACCGGACGAGATCGCCAGACCGACCTTGCCGAGCCGCTCGGCGACGCGGCCCCAGGTCGCGCCGGTGCCGATCCGGACGACGTCGTCCGGCAGCAGCCTGACCTCGTCCATCGGCCGTACGTCGATCACGACGCCGCCGTCGTTCGTGCCGAACCCGGCCGCGTGGTGCCCGCCGCTGCGGACCGCGATCGGCAGGTCGTTCGTCTCGGCGTACTTCAACGCCGCCACCACGTCGTTCGCGCTCGCACACCGCACGATCACCTGCGGCCGGCCCTCGGCCGTCATCACCCGCCCGGCGTCCAGGTACCCCGCGTCCCCGTCCACCAGCACGTCACCCGCAACGGCCTGCCGCAGCCCGTCGATCCCCCGCCCATCCAGCACAGATTCCCTCATCGCCAACTCCCTGTCTCCCGGACGCCCCTCAGGCGCCACACCCCGGGATCGGAGCCGACCGACGTTCCTCGACATCAAATGCCGAAGAAAATATGCCGGGAAAAAATCCGGCCCGCTCCCTCATGGGGAACGGGCCGGAAGGTTCAGCTGCGGACCGTGGTGACCAGGTGGTCCACGACGTCGGCGAGCGGGACGTCCTCGCGGTCGCCGGTGCGGCGGTTCTTGACCTCGATGGTGCCGTCGGCGAGGCCCTTGCCGACCACGGCGATGGTCGGTACCCCGATCAGCTCGGCGTCCTTGAACTTCACGCCGGGCGACACCTTCTCGCGGTCGTCGTAGATCACCGTCAGGCCCCGGGACTCCAGCTCGGCGGCCAGCTCGGCGGCCTTCGCGAAGAGTTCCTTGTCCTTGCCGGTGGCAACCAGGTGCACGTCGGCGGGCGCGATCTCGCGCGGCCAGACCAGGCCGAGCTCGTCGTGGTTGCCCTCCGCGATCGCCGCCACCGCGCGGGTGACCCCGACGCCGTACGAGCCCATGGTGACCGTGACGAGCTTGCCGTTCTGGTCGAGGACCTTCAGGTCGAGCGCGTCGGCGTACTTGCGGCCGAGCTGGAAGATGTGGCCCATCTCGATCCCGCGCGCGGTCTCCAGCACACCCGAACCGTCCGGCGCCTCGTCGCCGTCGCGGACCTCGGCGGCCTGGATCGTCCCGTCCGCGGTGAAGTCCCGGCCGTGCACCAGGTTGACGACGTGGAACCCGGGCTTGTCCGCACCGGTCACCCACGCGGACCCCTCGGCCACCCGCGGGTCGAGCAGGTACCGGATACCGGACGTGTTGTCCTTGCCGAGCACGCCCGGACCGATGTAACCCTTCGCGAGCGACGGGTACTTCTCGAAGTCGGCCTCCTCGAAGGCGACCACCTCGGCCGGCTCCACCTGCGCGCCGAGCCGCTTCTCGTCGATCGCGCGGTCCCCGGGGACGCCGATCGCGAGCGGCTCGCGAGTGCCGTCCGGGTGCACCAGCATCACGAGCACGTTCTTCAACGTGTCCGCGGCGGTCCACTCGCGGCCGTCGGTCCGCGCGTGCTTCGCGTTCATCGCGTCCACGAGCGTGTCGATGGTCGGTGTGTCCGGGGTGTCCACGACCTCGGCGGCCGGTACGCCGGACGCGTCGACGGGCGCCGACTGCGGCACCACGACCGCCTCGACGTTGGCGGCGTACCCGCCCGGCGAGCGGACGAAGGTGTCCTCGCCGTTCTCCGCGATCGCCAGGAACTCCTCGGACCGCGAACCGCCCATCGCGCCGGACATGGCCTGCACGATCACGTAGTCGAAGCCGAGCCGGTCGAAGATCTTGATGTACGCCTCGCGGTGCTTCTCGTACGACGCGGCGAGGCCGTCGTCGTCGACATCGAACGAGTACGAGTCCTTCATCACGAACTCGCGCCCGCGCAGCACGCCTGCCCGCGGCCGCGCCTCGTCGCGGTACTTGTTCTGGATCTGGTAGATCGACAGCGGAAGATCCTTGTACGACGAGTACAGGTCCTTCACGACCAGCGTGAACATCTCCTCGTGCGTGGGGCCGAGCAGCATGTCGGCGCCCTTGCGGTCCTTCAGCCGGAAGATGTTCGGCCCGTACTCCGTCCAGCGGCCGGTGGCCTCGTAGGGCTCGCGGGGCAGCAGCGCCGGGAACACCAGCTCCTGCGCGCCGATCGCGTCCATCTCCTCACGGACGATCCGCTCGACGTTCCGCAGGACGCGCAGGCCGAGCGGCAGCCAGGTGTAGATACCGGGCGCGGCCCGCCGGATGTACCCGGCGCGGACGAGCAGCTTGTGGCTCGGGACCTCCGCGTCCGCCGGGTCCTCGCGAAGGGTGCGGAGGAACAACGACGACATACGCAAAATCACGGGAGTCTCCAAGCGTGCAAAAGTAGCTGACCGGACGTCACAGAGAATATCGGTCCGGCGAACATGCTCTCACCACGTTATCCACAGGCGCACACCGGCTCATCAGAACAGGATCGTCGCGAACGTCTCGATCGTGCGGAACCCGACGCGCTCGTACGCCGCCCGCGCCGGCAGGTTGAAGGCGTTCACATAGAGCGTCACCACCGGGCTGATCTGCCGGGCCAGCTCGACCACGGCCGCCATCCCGGGCGCGGCCAGCCCGCGACCGCGGTACTCCGGATCCACCCAAACGCCCTGGATCTGGCACACGCCCGATCCGACCGAGCCGACCTCGGCCTTGAACACGACCCGTCCGTCCTCGATCCGCGCGAACGCGCGCCCGGCCCGGATCAGCTCCGCGACCCGCGACCGGTAGAACGTCCCGTCCGGCCCGGTCTGCGGCGGAACGCCGACCTCCTCGGTGTACATCGCCACGCACGCCGGGTAGAGGATCGGCAGCTCGACCGGCTCGACCGCGCGGACCAGCGGATCCGGTGCGATCGACGGCGGCCCTTCGATCACCATGAACGGCTGGTCGTCGCGCACCTCGCGGGCCGGTCCCCAGTGCGGCTCGAGAATGTGCCACAGCTGCTCGACCGCGCGGGCCTGCCCGAGGATCTGGAAACAGTTCCGCCCGCGGCGCATCGCGTACGCCGCGAACGCCCGGAGTGCCGCGTCGTCGGCGCCGACCGGCACCATGTTCCCGCCCGCGTGACACAGTGCCTCGAGCGCGCCTTTCTCGACGTACCCCCAGACCTCCGCACCGCGCCGCGGGTCGAGTCCGGACGCCTGCACGAGGCTGTCGACGAACACGTTGATGACCGGATCGCGAGCGATGACCGCACGCGCCGCCGCGAGGTCACGAGGACCGAGAACCCGTACGCCCACGCGCAGAACCTAGCGGATCATCGACACCTCCGTATGCAACGGGGGCCGCAACGGGGCCGGGTCAGCCGGCCTGCGGCTCGTGGTCCGCGGCGATCCGGCGCAGCGGCGACGTCCACGCGAACACCACGCCCGCGCAACCGAACAGACCCATCAGCACCATCCCGGTCCGCGGCCCGAACGCGTTGCCGAGCAGCCCGCCGACGACCGATCCGATGGTCCACCCGACACCCCAGGACAGCATCCGGCCTGCCGTGTTCACCCGGCCGAGCAGGTTCTCCGGCGTGACCTGCTGCCGGTACGACACCGCGTTGACGATCACCAGCACGTACGCCGAACCCCAGACCAGCAACGCCAGCGCGGCCACGATCCAGTTGGGCGACAACGGCGAGAGCACTCCGAGCAGCGCCGACACCGGCAGCGCGTACAGCGTGATCGCCGCGGGCGGCATCCGCCGCAGCAGCCGCGGGAGGCTGAGCGCCGCGATCAGCCCGCCGATCCCCCACACACCCCACACCAGTCCGAAGCGGACTCCCGACGTACCGATGTCGAGGACGCGGTCGCACCACACCACGATCAGCGCCATGAACCCGCCGCCCGCGAAGGACTGCACGCTGCCGATGACCGTCATCGTGCGAACGCCCGCGTGCCGGATCAGGAAGCGCAGGCCGTCACCGATGTCGTTCAGCACCACCTTCGGCCGTAACGGCGGCTGCCCGTCGCGGGACTCGGACATCGCCCGCACGATCCCGCGGACGGCGAACGCGGACGCCGCGAAGCTCAGGGCATCGAGCGTGAGCAGACTGGCCGGATCGAGTACGGCGAGGAGCAGACCGGTCGCCGGCGGGACGAGCAACTCGATCAGACTCGACGCCGTCCAGACCGCGGAGTTCGCCTGGGCCACGCGGGCGCGGCCGACGAGGACGGGCAGCGCGCCGAAGTTCGCGCCGTCGAAGAACGTGTAGACGGCCTGCACGGTGAACGCGACGATCAGCACCTGTACGACGGTCAGCACACCGAGCAGATGCGCCGCCGGCACTGAACCCACCAGGACCGCGTTGATGGCGTCCGCGGTCACCATCGTGCGCCGCCGGTTCCAACGGTCCGCGAGGGCGCCGGCGAACAGACCGGCCAGCAGGTACGGCGCGGACTCGAGCGCGGTCACCACTGCGGTCAGCACCGTCGACCCGCTGAGCCGGTAGACGAGCACCGGCAACGCGATCGCCGTCACCATCGACCCGGTGACCGACAAGGCGCGAGCCGACCAGTACCGCCGGAAATCCGGATCGTCTCGCAGCCTGCCAGGCGCCACCGTCGTCATGACGCGCATCCTGCAACTTCAGGTCCGGTCGAGGTCAAGACCTCAGACTTCATCCGTGGACTACCACGAGCTGACCGTCCGGGTCGACGATCTCGAGGCCGGCCTCGGTCCGGGACCCGCCGACACGGCGCTGCACGTCGTCGAGGTCCTCGGTCGTGGTCAGGTCGAGTCGTACGGCGAAGTCGCCGTCGGCCGGCCCGAAGCGAACCACCGTCTGCACGCCGAGCGCGCCGAGGAACCGCTGCCAGGGCGCCTCGTCCGCTCCGGTCAGGTACGGCGTGACCGACCAGCGATCGTCCCGGGCGGCGTCGTGCAGCTTGTACCCGTACAGATCGTCGCTGCGCTCGTCGACCCAGATCACCACCCCCTCGGGCCCACTGACCGACAGCACCCGCCCGTACGCCTCGTCGAAGACCGTCGCGTCGACGAACCCCACCTGCTCCAGGCGGTCCTTCAACTCGTCGAGCTTGTCCGCCTCGAACGACAGCGTCGTCTGCCCCGGCTGCCCGCCCGTCGAACTCGAGGCCGCATCGTGCAACGCGACCATCCCGCGACCGGTCAGCATGTCGACCCATCCCCCGCGCTCGGACTCGATCCGCGACCGCAACCCCAGCCTCTCCAGGAACGCCCGCATCGCCCCCACGTCCGCCGTGAACCGCAGCGGCCTGATCACCGCGTTCTCCAGGTCGTTCATCCCCGGGCCTCCCCATGGTTGTCGAGGTACTCAGCCAGCGCCTGCTCGACGAGCGCGGACAGACTCGCCCCGTCGTCGATCGCCTTGTGCTTCACCCGCCGCACCAACTCCGGCGGCAGGTACACGTTGAACTGCACCTTCTTGTCACCAACATCGACCATGGCTATATTGCTAGCATCCTAGAAAGCCAGCCGTCAATCCTCAGGGAGTCCGACAATGAATCTCCGCTTCGACCACCTCGGCCTACTGACGGACAGCCGCGAGAAGAACCAGGACATCGCCGACTTCTTCACCGGCGTACTCGGCCTGGAAGTCTCCGGCAACGCCGGCGAGGGGTACGCCGAGGTGAAGGCCGGCGCGATGACGATCGCCCTGCACACCGGCGCGATGATCGACGACTTCGGGACCCACGGCGGGACCCTGCTGCAGTTCACCAGCGACGACGTCCGCGCCGACATCGAGGAGATCCGCGGCCGCGGCGGCAACATAGCCCTCGAGCCCGTCGACACCGACTGGGGTACCACGTCGGCCTACGTACGTGGCCCCCACGGCGTACTGGTCGAGCTCTACCAGTTCAACGGCTCATGAGCGGGTTGATGTGGAACCTGCTCGGCAGGTTGGTGCGCCGAGGAGCCGCCCCGCCGGGGATCGAGCGCCCCGGCGGCGGGTGGATCAGCGCCTTTGCCTACCTCTCGTGGCCGTTGCGGAGGTGAGACTTCTACGAGAAGTACCTGCTGGACGACGCCGTCGCGGTGACCAAGTTCGGGATCATCGACACGTCACAGCGCTTGTGGAGGGCAACGAGGTCTACGTCCCGTCGTATGCGAGCACCGTCTGGACTGACGTCCACGGCGACTGGCGAGTCGCCTTCCACCAGCAAACAGCCCTTTAGACCGCGGTCAGCAGCGCGTCGTCGAGTTCCTTGAGGAGTTTGGCCTTGGGGCGGGCGCCGACGACGGACCAGATCATCTCGCCGTGGTGGAAGAGGATGAGAGTGGGCAGCGCCATCACCCGGTAGCGGGCGGAGATCGCTGGGTTCTCGTCGGAGTTCAGCTTCACCACGGTCAGCTTTTCGTTGCGTTCGACACCGATCTGGGCGAGGACCGGGGCGATCTGGTGGCACGGCGGGCACCACTGCGCCCAGAAGTCCACCAGCACCGGCTTCTCGGACCGCAGCACCACCTCGTCGAAGGTGGCCTCGTCGACACTTCGCAGATCGCTCATCTCGTCCTCCAGTTCTCGGCATCGGTCAGGAGGTCGGTCAGCCGCGCCCGCAGATCGGTCAGTTCGGCGATCCGCCGGTCCACTTCCTCGATCCGGGTCCGGTACGCCGTCAGCGATGCGGGGCACACGTCCGCGCGCGCATTGCCGGCCCGCAGGCACTCGATGAACGGGTACGTCTGCTCCGCGGTCAGCCCGAGGCTCAGCAACGCCTTCACCTCACGCACGACGACCACGTCGTCCGGCTCGTACGACCGGTACCCGTTGGCTTCCCGCCGCGGCTTGAGCAGTCCCTGCGACTCGTAGTACCGCACCGCCTTGACCGTCACACCGGCCTCGGCCGCCAGATCACTGATCCGCATCCCGCCTCCTTCCCCCCGACGCTAAACCTTGCCCCCAGGGTCAAGGTCAAGCCAGCATAATCCGATGCACCTCGCCACCTTCCGCGATCCCACCCTGAGTCCCGGCGGCCGGACGATCACCCGCACCGCCGTCCGCGGCGTACTCGCCCGCGGCCCCGAGCTGCTGCTCCTCAGCTCGCGGCACGGCGACTACAAGTTCCCCGGCGGCGGGGTCGAGCCCGGCGAGTCCTTCGAGCAGGCACTGCGCCGCGAGTTCCGCGAGGAGTGCGGGTACGACGGCGTTCTCGTCGGCCCCGAACTCGCCACGACCCGCGAGGAGGTGCCGGCGATCGACGTCGAGTACGACGTGTTCGCAATGACGTCGTACTACTTCACCTGCTCAGGCGGCGTCGCCGATGCCGCACAGGATCTGGAGGGCTACGAGGCCGAGCTGGAGCTCGCACCGGTGTGGATCTCGGTGCCTGACGCGCTGGTCGCCAATCAGCGGGTGCTGGCGAGCGGGGTCGGCGTGATGCGCTGGCTGGTGCGCGAGATCGCCGTACTGGAATGGCTCAGCGAGCGTTCTCGCTGACCCACTCCCCCAGCACCTTCGCGCTGGCGTCGACCAACGCCGGCCAGTCGAGTGCTGCCTCATCCGCCGAGTCCGACACGTGCTTCACGACCCGCACAGGTACGCCGTACGCCTGGCAGGCGTACACGACGCCGTACGCCTCCATGTCCACCAAGTGCGCCCGCTCCGCCAACCGCGCCCGTACGACGGGATCCGTCACGAACACGTCCCCCGACGCCAGCACGGTCCCGTCCCCACCCTCAACAGCCAACTCATCCTGCGGATCCAACCCAATGGCCCGGACCGCCTCCGCGTTCACGTCGTGGTTGATCACCATGCTCGGCAGATACAACCCGGACAGTCCGTCCCGCAATGCGCCCGTCGTACCGACGTTCAACACCACCAGCCCTGTGGTGTCCCGCTCCGCCAAGGCCCTCGCGGTAGCCACCGCCGCCGCCGTCTTCCCGACCCCGGTGACGACGACGGGCAGTTCGTCCGGGACGTAGCGCGCTTCTGCGCGGATGGCGCTGACGATCAGATAACTGGTCACCCGCCGAAGCGTAGTCGGCGGGTGACCAGTTCTCCGGAGATCAGGGGAGCTTGACGTACGGCGCGAGGAAGGACCGTGCCGACGGGGTGTCGGTTCGGTAGACGACGTTTGTCGCGTAGCAGGGAGAGTCGCCGGTGATGGTGGTTGCGGCGAGGACCAGCTTGCCGCCGATCGTGACGAAGTTCGGGCCGCCCGAGTCGCCGTAGCAGGCGCCGCCGTTGCCCTGCGGCTCCGTCATGGCCAACCGGACCCAGGTCTTGTTCAACGCGTTGAAGTCCACCGGCGCCTTCATCCGAACGCCGCCGCCGGGATGCGTCTGGCCACCCGGACCGTTGACGGCCTCCTGGGTGCCGTAGCCGACCACCAGCCAGGACGCGGCATCGAGCGCCCGGCTGCCCAGCTTGTCCAGCTGACCCGCGCTCGGCAGCGTTGCCGGCGTGAAGCTCCAGACGTCGGCGGGATCGGTCGCGCGGTTGGCGAAGTCGATCACTCCGATGTCGTGCGCGTCGGCCGAGTTCCCCGGGTACGCCGGGTCCTGGTGAGTGTCGCCCTGTACAGCGTGATGGTTCGTCACGAACGAGGCGGCGGTCTGCGCGGGAGTCAGGCCTTGGGACGCGGCGTTGTCCAGGAGCGTCTGGACGTCCTGGTCGAGCGACACGTAGAACTTGGTCCCGGCCGGCCAGTCGTCGGTGCAGTGCGCAGCCGTCAGATAGGTGTCGCGGTCAACCATCGTGCCACTGCACACCCAGTCGAACCGATCCGGTACGCCGTCACCGGTGTTGTCCCACAACGCCAGGAACGCCCCGACCTCCGTCCGCTCCGGCGCCGGCGTCGCGTTGTACGAGTTGATGGCCGCCGCCGGCACGGTGGACGCACACACCGCCGCACCGATCGCCAGCACGGTCAGGATCTTCTTGCGCATGGAACCTCCCAGGGGGCACGAACAGCGGCACACTACGCCGCCGCCTGCCCCCGGAGAAGCTCTGAAGACCCACCGGCCCCACGTCGGAGGGAACCCTTCGCAGCGGTGGGACGAACCCTTCGCCCGGGTCGGTCAGCTGACGCTGACGGTGGGCTCGCCGGGCTCCGTGGTCTCCATCTGTTCGGCGATGCGCATCGCCTCTTCGATGAGGGTTTCGACGATGGCGGATTCCGGGACCGTCTTGATGACCTCGCCCTTGACGAAGATCTGGCCCTTGCCGTTGCCGGAGGCGACGCCGAGGTCGGCCTCGCGGGCCTCGCCGGGGCCGTTCACGACGCAGCCCATGACGGCGACGCGGAGCGGGACCTCCATGCCCTCGAGGCCGGCGGTGACCTGCTCGGCCAGGGTGTAGACGTCCACCTGGGCGCGGCCGCAGGACGGGCAGGAGACGATCTCGAGCTTGCGCTCGCGCAGGTTCAGCGATTGCAGGATCTGCAGGCCGACCTTGACCTCCTCGACCGGCGGCGCGGACAGGGAGACCCGGATCGTGTCCCCGATGCCCTTCGACAGAAGTGCACCGAACGCGACCGACGACTTGATCGTGCCCTGGAACGCCGGGCCGGCCTCGGTGACCCCGAGGTGCAGCGGCCAGTCGCCGCGCTCGGCGAGCATCTCGTACGCCTGCACCATCACGACCGGGTCGTTGTGCTTGACCGAGATCTTGAAGTCGTGGAAGTCGTGCTCCTCGAACAGCGACGCCTCCCAGACGGCCGACTCGACGAGCGCCTCGGGCGTCGCCTTGCCGTACTTCTCCAGCAGCCGCTTGTCCAGCGATCCCGCGTTCACGCCGATCCGCAGCGACGTACCGTGGTCCTTCGCGGCCTGCGCGATCTCCTTGACCTGGTCGTCGAACTTGCGGATGTTGCCCGGATTCACCCGTACGGCGGCGCACCCGGCCTCGATCGCCGCGAACACGTAGCCCGGCTGGAAGTGGATGTCGGCGATCACCGGGATCTGCGAGTGCTGCGCGATCTCCGCGAGCGCGTCGGCGTCCTCCTGGCGCGGGCACGCGACCCGGACGATGTCGCAGCCCGCAGCGGTCAGCTCGGCGATCTGCTGCAGCGTCTTGTTGACGTCGTGGGTCGGCGTGGTCGTCATCGACTGCACCGAGATCGGCGCGTCACCGCCGACCAGTACGCTGCCCACCTTGATCTGACGAGTCTTCCGACGTGGCGCCAGCGTCGGAGGCGGCAGCGCGGGCATGCCCAGGTTGATGCTCATGTTTCCTTATCCGTTGAACAGCTTGATGGGGTTCACGATGTCGGCGATGACGAGCAGCACGCCCATCACCACGATCACACTCGCCGCGACGTACGCGATCGGGAGCAGCTTGGCCACGTCGACGTACCCGGGGTCCGGCCGGCCGAACAGCTTCGCGAGGCCGCGCCGGACACCTTCCCAGATCGCGCCGATCATGTGACCGCCGTCCAGCGGCAGCAGCGGGATGAAGTTGAACAGGGCGAGGAACAGGTTCAGCGAGGCGAGCAGCAGGATCAGGGTGGCCGCCTTGGCGCCGACGTTCAGGTCGCTGGAGGCGATCTCGCCCGCGACCCGGCTGGCGCCGACGACGCTCATCGGGCTGTCCTGGTCCCGCTCGCCGCCGACGATCGACTTGGCGACGCCGACCAGCTTCTCCGGGAACCGGCCGAGGGCCTGGATGGTGCTGACCGTGTAGCCGCCCATCTTGTCGAGCGCGTAACCGACGCTCTGCCGCTCGATCTTGCTCTCCGGCGAGACCCCGAGGAACCCGACCGAGACGTACTTGTCCGACCCGGGCTTGTCCAGGACCTGGTTGACGATCGTGCTCGTGTGCAGGGTCAGCTGCTGACCGTTGCGCTCGACAACGATCGTGGCGGGCTTGTCGGTGTTCGCCCGGATCAGCGGCGTCAGCTGGTCCCAGCTGGTGATCGTGGTCCCGTTGAACGCGACGATCTTGTCGCCGACCTGGAACCCGGCCTGCTTGGCCGGCGAGACCTTGTCGCCGTCCTGGCACTTGCGGTCCGGCTTCGCCTGGTCGGCGGGGATCACGCAGTCGGTCACCGTCGAGATGGTGGTCTGCGCGACGCTGTCGCCGTAGATCGTGAACAGCCCGGTGAAGAGCACGACCGCGATCAGCACGTTGACCAGCGGCCCGGACGCCATGACGATCAGCTTCTTCCACCACACCTTCTGATAGAAGAGCCGACCGTTGTCATCGGGCGAGATCGTCTCGTACTCCGCCGTACGGGCGTTCTCGACCATCGACTGGATCGGGCCGGTGTTGGCCTTGCGCACCTTCGTGGGGTCCTGGCCCTTGGCGGGCGGCATCATGCCGATGATCCGGACGAAACCGCCGGCCGGGATCGCCTTGATGCCGTACTCCGTCTCGCCGCGCTTCACCGACCAGACGGTCCGCCCGAAGCCGACGAAGAACTGCGTGACCTTCATCCCGAACGCCTTCGCCGGGAGCATGTGGCCCATCTCGTGCAGCGCGACCGAGATCAGCACCCCGGCGACGAACAGCACGATGCCGAGAATGGTGAGAAGCACACTCATGCCTGCTGGTTCTCCTGTACGCCGGTGATCTCACGGGCCCGCTGCCGCGCCCACGCGTCCGCGGCGAGCACGTCGTCGACGGACAGTTCCTCATACGAGGGTACGTCGTGATCGGTCACGACCCGCGCCACTGTGTCGACGATCGCCACGAACGGTAGCCGCCCGTCGCGGAAAGCCTGCACACAGACCTCGTTCGCCGCGTTGAACACGGCCGGGGCGGTCCCGCCGCGGGTCCCTGCCTCCCGGGCCAGCTGGACCGACGGGAACGCCGTGCCGTCGACCGGCTGGAACGTCCAGGTGCTCGCCTCGGCCCAGTTCCACGGCGGCGAAGCGTCCGGTATCCGGTCAGGCCAGCCGAGCGCGAGCGCGATCGGCACCGTCATCGTCGGTACGCCGACCTGCGCGATCGTGGAGCCGTCGAAGAACTCGACCATCGAGTGGATCGCCTGCTGCCGGTGGACGACCACGTCGATCCGGTCCATCGGGATCCCGAACAGCAGGTGCGCCTCGATCAGCTCGAGGCCCTTGTTGACCAGCGTGGCCGAGTTGATCGTGACGACCGGCCCCATCGCGAAGTTCGGGTGGTCCAGGGCCTGCTCGACGGTCACGTTCTCCAGCTCGCTCCGCGGCCGGCCGAGGAACGGGCCTCCGCTCGCGGTCAGGAGCAGTTTGCGGACCTCCTCCGGCGTACCACCGCGCAGGCACTGGGCGATCGCGCTGTGCTCGGAGTCGACCGGGACGATCTGCCCCGGTTTCGCGCGCCGGGTGACGATCGGGCCGCCGATCACCAGCGACTCCTTGTTGGCGAGCGCCAGCGTGTTCCCGGCGTCCAGCGCGGCCAGCGTCGCGTGCAGGCCGACCGAGCCGTTGATGCCGTTGAGTACTACGTCACACGGCAGCGCCGCGAGCTCGCTGGAGGCGTCCGGCCCAGTGACGATCTTGGGAATCCGGAACTCGCCCTGCGCGTATCCCTTCCGCTGCGCCTCGGCGTAGAACGCCAGCTGCAGGTCCTGCGCGACCGTGGCCTTGGCCACCGCCACGACCTCGACCCCGAACTCGAGCGCCTGCTGCGCGAGCAGCGCGACGTTGTCGCCGCCGGCGGACAGGGCCAGGACGTGGAAGCGGTCCCGGTTCCGTCCGATCAGCTCGAGCGCCTGAGTGCCGATCGAGCCGGTCGAGCCGAGGATGACGACGCTACGCGGGTTCACGGCGCCATTGTTCCAGGTCAGGCCACCGGTTCAGGACAGCAGCAGCCGGAACGGGAGCGCTCCGAGCCGGATCTCGTCCCCGTGGGTCACCATCGCGGTCACGATCGGTACGCCGTTCACCATCGTCGCGTTGGTCGACCCCAGGTCCCGCAGCTCGTAGCTGGTCGCGTCGATCCGCAGGAGCTCCGCGTGGTGCCGGCTGACCTCCGGGCGATCGAGGATCAGGTCACATTCCGGTGCGCGGCCGATCCGGGCCAGGTCGAGCAGCGGTACGACGTCGCCGTCCGGTCCGACCAGTGCGGGCTGCGGTCCGGTTTCCAGGGCCTCTGCGATCTCCGTCACGCCCGCGGTGCGGATCGACAGCGAGACGATCAGGTCGTCGCCCTTGTCCACGTGCAGGTTGTGCTGAGCGCCGTACCCCTGCAGCAGGTCGCCGTACTCGTCGATGACGACAGCGGAGACGTGGTAGTACCCCGGCGGCAGCTGGGCGTACGCCGCTGCGCCGAGGGACGTGGTCAGCACTACAGCGTCGTACTCGCGGTGACTGATGTCGGTGATCGTGACGAGGACGGGGCTGTTGGCAGTGAGATGTGCCTCGGCGCCGGTATCACCCGGGGTGAACTCGACAGTGACCATCGGAGCCGGCCGGAACTCGTCCAGCCCGACCAAGCGGTCCACCGCGGGCACGGTGCCGGTCGGAATGGACAGCGGGACGTACTGACCGTGTGACCGCACCAGTACGTCGAGCTGCGGTCGCGGCCACCCGTTGCGGCGGGCGAGCAGGTACGCGGGGACCATGCCCTTGCTGAAGATGAAGGCCACATCTCCGACAACAGCCCGCACGAATCCGCTGACAGGTTCCATCGACACCCCCAGTGCATCAGTATCCCGGAATCGCCACTCCGGTACGGCGGTGTGCTGCGTGTCATGGTGTGCCGCCGTACCGTTGCCCAGTGACCACACCGCCGGCTTCTGTGCTCATCATCGAGAACGACCGGGACAGCGGACCTGGCCGGCTGCTCGACTGGCTGGACGAGCATGGGCTCCCTCCGGTCGTCGTGCGGGCCTGGGACGGTGAGCCCGTACCCGCGAGCATGGACGGGCATGCGGCGCTCATCATGCTCGGCGGAGGCATGCTGCCGGACGAGGACGAGCGATCGCCGTGGCTGCCGGCAGAGCGTTCGCTGCTACGCGACGCGCACGGACGGGTGCCGGTGCTCGGGATCTGCCTGGGTGCGCAGTTGCTGGCACACACGTTCGGCGGTGAGGTGCAGGGGAAGTACGGGCAGCCGGAGAAGGGTGTGACCTCGTTGACGGTGCTGCCGGCCGGTGCGGACGACGTACTGCTGGCAGGGCTGCCGACGATGCTGCGGGCAGTCGAGAGCCACCAGGACCAGATCACGCGGCTGCCTGAGGATGCGGTGCTGCTGATGTCCAGTGAGCGGTGCACGAACCAGATGCTGCGCATTGGGCAGAGCTGGGGTGTGCAGTTCCATCCTGAGGTGGAGGCCGAGCGGGTACGGCGCTGGGAGCCGGCACGACTGCGGTCGCTCGGGTTCGACCCGGACACCGTCGTGGCGGATGCGGAACGGTACGCCGTCGAACTCGAGAAGACGTGGTCCACGGTCGTGGGCCGATTCCTGTCCCTCGTCGGCTGATGCGGCGTTACCTTATGGGGCATGAGTCTGGAGCAGCCGCCGCCCAACCACCGGGCATCCGACAACGACCGTGAGCGTGCCGCCGCCGTGGTCCAGGAGGCGCACACCGACGGGCGGCTGGACTTCGAGGAACTCGACGAGCGGCTGACCCAGATCTACTCGGCCAAGACCCAGCTCGAGCTCCGCAACGCGACCGCGGACCTGGTGCTGGTCGCCCACGGCGGCTCCCAGGAGCTGACGCTCCGGGCCCGGCACAGCGCGCAGAAACGCGAGGGCGCCTGGGTCGTCCCCGAGCGACTGACCGCGATCGCGGAACACTCCTCGGTCAAGCTCGACTTCACCGACGCCGTCGTGCACTGGTCCGACATCCACGTCGACGCCCAGGCCATCCACAGCTCGGTGGTGATGGTCATCCCCGAAGGCTGGAGTGTCGACATCGACCAGGTCGATGCCAATCACAGCAGCGCCAAGAACAAGGCCGTGGCCCCGCGCCCCGGCGGCGTCCGCCTCCACGTCACCGGCAAGGCCCACCACGCCAGCGTCATAGTCCGCCACCCCCGCAAACGCCACTGGTGGTGGCCCTGGTACCGCAAGTGATTCATGCCTCCTCCGCGGCCGCCCGGATTGCGGTTAGCGTTTGGGCATGAGCGCTTCGTTGGATCTGGTGGATGTCGACTCCTTGCTGAGTTCGGAGGAGGTTGATGTTCGGGGGGCTGCGCGGCGGTTTGCGGACGAGCGGTTGCGGCCGTCCTTGCCGGAGTGGTTCGAGGCCGGGGCGATTCCGGCGCGGGAGCTGGCCAAGGAGCTCGGGGCGCTCGGGTTCCTCGGGATGCACCTGACCGGGTACGGGTGCGCCGGACTCGGACCGGTCGCATACGGGTTGGCCTGTCTCGAGATCGAGGCGGCCGACTCCGGGATGCGGTCGCTGGTGTCGGTGCAGGGTTCGCTGGCGATGTACGCGATCTGGAAGTACGGCAGCGAGGAGCAGAAGGCTGAGTGGCTCCCCCGGATGGCCGCGGGTGAGGCGATCGGCTGCTTCGGACTGACCGAACCGGACTTCGGCTCGAACCCGGCCGGCATGCGCACCAATGGCCGGCGCGATGGTGATGGCTGGATTCTGAACGGCTCGAAGATGTGGATCACCAACGGCTCGATCGCCGACGTCGCGGTGGTCTGGGCGCGAACCGACGACGGCGTCCGCGGCTTCGTCGTACCGACGTCGACACCCGGTTTCTCGGCGCCGGAGATCAAGCAGAAGATGTCGCTGCGCGCATCCGTCACGTCCGAGCTGGTACTGGACGACGTACGGCTGCCGGCGTCGGCGATGCTGCCCGAGGCACGTGGTCTGTCCGGCCCGCTCGGCTGCCTGAACGAGGCCCGGTTCGGCATCATCTTCGGCGCGATGGGCGCGGCGCGGGACTGTCTGGAGACCGCGATCGCGTACGCCGGCGAGCGGATCGTGTTCGACAAGCCGCTGACGGCGTACCAGTTGACGCAGGCGAAACTGGCCGACATGGCGGTCGAGCTGAACAAGGGCATTCTGCTCGCCGTCCACCTCGGACGGCTGAAGGAGAAGGGCGCGCTGCGTCCCGAGCAGGTGTCGGTCGGCAAGCTGAACAACGTCCGCGAGGCGATCGCGATCGCGCGCGAGTGCCGCACGATCCTGGCGGCGAACGGCATCAGCGGCGAATACCCGATCATGCGGCACGCCAACAACCTCGAGTCCGTCCTCACCTACGAGGGCACGTCCGAGGTCCACCAACTCGTGATCGGCCAGGCCCTGACCGGCCAGTCCGCGTTCCGCTGACGCATACCACCCACCCGATCTGGGCACGGGGAGTGAGATCAGTTACTCCGTGTTCGGAAGGAGCAGTCATGCGGATCGGGGCCGGCATCGCACTCATCGTGATCGGCGCCGTCATCGCGTTCGCCGTACGGGACACGTCCGACACGTTCAACCTGACCGCGCTCGGCATCATCATCATGCTCGGCGGCGCGGCCGGGATCTGGCTGTCCTACTACCTCGCCAACCGGCGCACGCACGTCGACCGCGAGGTCATGGACGTCGATGTCGAACGGCAGTACCGCACCGAAGCGACGTCGCGCGTCGCCGAGGATCCGATCGACGTCACGCCGCCGCAGCGCGGCGTGGGTCACAGGCACCACAGGTAGCCAGCACGAACTTGTGACTACTTCGCGACCTCCGTCGCGCGGGACTCCCGTACGACGGTCACGCGGATCTGACCCGGATATGTGAGCTCCTCCTCGACCTGCTTCGCGATGTCGCGGGCCATCACCTGCGCCGCGATGTCGTCGACCGCGTCCGGCAGGACCATCACGCGGATCTCCCGGCCGGCCTGCATCGCGAACACCTTCTCCACACCCTCGTGGTGCATCGCGATCTCCTCCAGCCGTTCGAGCCGCTGCACATACGCCTCCAGCGACTCGCGCCGCGCACCCGGCCGCCCGCCGCTGACCGCGTCCGCCGCCTGCGTCAGCACGGCCTCGACGGTGCGGACCTCGACCTCGTTGTGGTGCGCCTCGATGCAGTGCACGACGTCGTCGTTCTCGCCGTACTTCCGCGCGAGGTCCGCACCGACGATCGCGTGGCTGCCCTCGGACTCGTGGGTGAGCGCCTTCCCGATGTCGTGCAGGAACGCGCCGCGCTTGCACAGCTTCGGATCCAGCCCGAGCTCGGCCGCCATCATCCCGGCGATGTGCGCCGATTCGATCAGGTGCTTCAGCACGTTCTGCCCGTACGACGTCCGGTAGCGCAGCAGCCCCATCGTCCGGACCAACTCCGGATGCAGGTCGGTGATCCCGACGTCGGCCATCGCGTCCTCGGCCGCCCGTTCGCACAGCTCGGCGACCTCGCCCTTGCTGCGCTCGTAGATCTCCTCGATCCGGCTCGGGTGGATCCGGCCGTCCAGCACCAGCGAGTCCAGGGTCAGCCGCGCGGTCTCCCGCCGTACCGGATCGAAGCAGGACAGCAACACCGCTTCCGGGGTGTCGTCGATGATCAAGTTCACGCCGGTGGTCTGCTCGAACGACCGGATGTTGCGGCCCTCGCGCCCGATGATGCGGCCCTTCATGTCGTCGCTCGGCAGGTGGACGACGGACACGACCGACTCGCTGGTCTGCTCGGACGCCAGCCGCTGCACCGCGCCGGTGATGATCTTGCGCGCCTTCGTCTCACCCTCGTCGAGCGCCTGCCGCTCGATGTCGCGGACGATGGTGTGCGCGTGCCGCTTCGCCTCGTCCTCGATCGCCGCGACCAGCTCGGCCTTCGCCTGCTCGGTCGTCAGGTTCGCGACGCCTTCCAGGATCCGGCGGCGTTCGTCCTCGAGGTCCTTGATCTCCTGCTTGCGCTGCTCGAGCTCGGCCAGCTGCGCGGTCAGCTCGGCATGGCGCTCCTCGATCCCGCGGTGCTGCTCGTCGAGCCGCTCCTCGCGCTCGGTCAACCGGTGGTCGCGGCGCTCCATCTCCAGCCGCTGCTCCCGCAGGTCGTCCCGGATGGACTGTGCCTCCGCCTCGGCTTCCCGGCGTACGTCGGACGCCCGCTGCTCGGCATCACGCCGTACCTCGGACGCCCGGTCCTCCGCAGCGCGGCGGATCTCCTCGGCGCGCTGCTCAGCTGCCTCGGCACGCGTCCGCAGTATGGCGGCATCCTCCTCGGCCTGCCGACGTACCAGCTCCGCCGCGGACTTCGCGCCGGCGGTCAGCTGCGCGGCCTCGAGTTGGGCAGCCTCGACCTGCGCGGTCTCGAGCCGGGAGGCCTCCTGCTGGGAGGTCGAGATGCCCACGGCCTTCCGGCGGGAGAGGGTGAGGCCGATCCAAGCCAGGAGTCCGGCGATCAGCAATCCGATCAGGGCCAGGCCAACGGACATCGCGGTCATCGGCGTCTCCCCTCTCCTTCGAGTTCCACGCGGGAACTGTGGCCATCGGTCGAAGGGATGAGCCAACCGGCCGTTCAGTAAGGCGTCACCGGGGTACGACGGTGCCGGCGCCACCTCCACTGAGGCGGTACCGGTGCTGCCACTTCCGGCGGTGCCGACGGTGCTGCTGCGCACTCGCTGCTGACGTGCTGTCCAGCGTGCTCGCGGTCCGCGAACCCCCGTCCGCCGACTGCAGGGACGCCACATCAGCGGCCGCCCAGCGTTGCTTGCTCACCGTGCGTCGCCGGTTGAACCCTCGGAGACCACGATGGCCCCGCTCGTGTCCCGTCGGGCTGCTGCCGTTCAGGTATTACGTGCGGCGCCGTCTATCCGACAGCGTCTGCACGACGCCGTCGTCCTTCCTTCAGCTCGGTCGAGCGTGGTTGCGTTTTCCCGGCCGGTCGGTAGTTTCACCAACCCGCCGTTCCTCATATCCGCCACCGTTTCGGTGGATTCATCCCTTCCTGATGCCGAGGCTAGGCGCGCCCCACCACCCGGTCAAGACGGACACTCATCGCCGCCACCGCCGATCTGCACAAGACCACCCACCAACCTGGTCTACTCCGGATCCCTCCGTCACCGCCCGTATGGGTTTGAGGAGCCGGTCCGCATGCAGCCGCCAGACGTGCCAGGTCAGCCCGGCCAGACCCAGCACTGTCGAGCTGACCGTTGCACCTAACTGGCGCTAACTGTTTGTGCTGCTGCCCTGGGAGCCGGTACGGGCAGAGGAAGCCGTCCGCGTGCAGGCCTCGGACGTGTCAGGTCAGCTCGACCAGACCCAGCGCTGTCAAGCTGACCACTGCGTGTAGCTGGTGGGGCTAGCCGTTTGTGCTGCTGCCCTGGGAGCCGGCACGGTCTTGCGACGCGCCGGGCGTTTCAGCTGTCGACTCACCGGGCGCCGCTTCGGACGTGCCTGCCGAGGCGCCGGCAGTGGATTCAGAACCCGTCACGGCGGACTCCGACCCGGCCGGCTCGGATGCGGCGGGCCCGGACGCGGTAGGCCCGGATGCGGTGCGCTCGGGTGCGGTGGGCCCGGATGCGCTGGGCCCAGATGCGCTGGGCTCGGTGCTGGTTGTTTCGGTGGGCTCAGGTGTGGATCCTGCTCCCGCCTGGTTCGGGGTCTCTGCGGAGTTCTTGTCGACGAAGCCGCCGACCTTCTGCTGGACTGCGTCGACCTTCTCCGCGTACTTCCCGCCGGTCTGCTTGTCGAGCAGGTCGCCTGCCTTCTCGACGCCGGCCTTGATCTTGTCCGGGTTCTGCTTGACGACATTCCGGAGCCAGTTCTTCGCCTGTTCCTGGAAATCGTTCATTGCACCCTCCGCGGTGTCTGGGGCGGATCGACGGAAAATTCCAGCCTACGGACCGGAGCAAATACCGGCCCTACCTCGGATAACACACCGTCACGGCGCACCCGTCAACGCCCCTCGCCGCAGCCCACCTCCCGAACCCACGTCACCCTCCGTAACCCCACCCCGGCCAAGCCCCGATCAGCAGCCCTCGACGCCCGTACGACACCACCGACCACACCGACCACACCGACCACACCGACCACACCGACCACACAGACCACACAGACCACACAGACCACACAGACCACACAGACCACACCCGACAAGCGGGCTCCGGGCTCCGGGGCTGGTGAGTCGGATGGCGGCCTAGGTGTTCCCGAGGTGTGCCTTGGCGATGTCCGCCGGTGCGTGCACCAACCAAGCGTCGAGTAACGCTTCCTCGAGGACGTCCTCAGACACCTCGTCCAGCTGAACCAGCACCGCGGCGTACCCGTTGAAATGCGGAATCGTGAAGAACCCGTCCCCCGCCCGTGCCTGCAGCACTGCTTCCTTGTCCGCCAGGTCCTCAACGACCAGCGCGACGATCGGCCCACTCGGCGGCGTCTCGTCCCCGAACCGCCTCAGGTCCGCCTTGCTGAACGGCCGTTCCCACGCGTACGCCTTCCCAGCGACCTTCCACGTCCGCATCCCGTGCCGAGTGGTCTCCTCAGTCCCGGGCAACCCCAAGACCACCCGCTCCACATCACCCATGCTCGTCACCCGACCGACGCTACCGGCAGGAACTACTCGGGTTCGAGGCCGGAGGAGTCGAGGAGGGGGAACTCTTCATGGCCGGCGTCGAGCTCCTCCTTGACGACGGTCATCGCGAGACCGCCCGGATACCCCTTGCGGGCAAGCATTCCGAGCAGCCGCCGCATCGCCACCTGCCGCTCGAGCGAACGCATCGACCGCAGCTTCCGCCGTACCAGCTCGCGGGCCTTCTCCTCTTCCTGCTCGGGTTGCAGCTCCTCGAGCGCATCCCGCGCCAACTCGTCGTCGACCCCGCGCCGCCGTAGCTCCTGCGCCAGCGCCCGCTTCCCGAGCCCCCGCCCGCGATGCCGCGACTCCACCCACGCATTCGCGAACGCGGCATCGTCGATCAACCCGACGTCGGTAAACCGATCCAGCACCGCATCGGCCACCTCGTCCGGAATGTCCCGCTCCGCCAAGACGTCGGCCAGCTCGGCCCGGGTTCTCGGCTGACCCGTCAACTTGTCCAGCAAGATCGTCCGAGCCACGGAGTACGGATCCGCGGCCGCCCCATCGAGCTCCGGATCTCCCGTCCCCTGAGGCTCCTCCGCAACGGGCCGCTTCCCCCTCCGTCCAAATCCCCCACCGACCCGCCGCGCACTCCCCCGCCCGGCCCCACTCCGAGTCGACGCGCCCCCACCACCGGCAGTGTCAGCGGTGGCGAACCGGGTGCCATCGTCCGTCGTACCTGCGGGCGCCGCACCCGACGTACCTGCGGTTGGCCACACGGGCTCCGCTGCGGGTGCATCGGCTGCTGTGTCCGCAGTTGGCCACGCGGACTCCGGGGTGGGTGCACTAGCTGCTGTGCCCGCGGACGTGCCACCTGCCTCGGCCTCACCACGGCTCGCAACTGGGCGGCGACGAGGTGAGTTGGTCGCGGGTTGGTGGGTCTCGTCCGTCGAGCCGGGTGCCGTCTCTCCGGAGGAGGGTGCCGCAGCGATTGTTGGGCGAGGCGCCTCGACTGGGTCTGCCCACGGGTCGAACGCGCCGGCTGTGTCGGCCGCGGTTTGGTGAGTCTCGTCCGTCGAGCCGGGCGCCATCTCTCCGGAGGAGGGTGCCGCAGCGATTGTTGGGCGAGGCGCATCGACTGGGTCTGCCCACGGGTCGAACGCGCCGGCTGTGTCGGTCGCGGGTTGGTGAGTCTCGTCCGTCGAGCCGGGTGCCGTCTCTCCGGAGGACGGTGCCGCAGCGGTCGTTGGCGGAGGCGCATCGACTGGGTCTGCCCACGGGTCGAACGCGCCGGCTGTGTCGGAGGCGGCGACCGTGTCGAAAGCGTCGCGCGAGATCGACGTCGTCGTGGTGTCCGCGGCTTCTTCATCCTGTCCCGCTCCGCCGGTGTCAGCTGCTGACGGCTCGGGCGTCGGGCCGCTGGCCTCAGAGGTGGAACCGTTCGAGGCACTGCGATCCGAGGTAGAGCGATTCGAGGTAGAGCGACGCGGGGCATCGCGGGGTGGGGCGGGCGCATCGCCGGGTGGGACGGGCGCATCGTCAGGTGGGGCGGGGGCATCGTCAGCGAAGGCTTGGGCCTCGGCTCGGCGCGCGGCGGCCTGGTTCTCGAACGCTTGGACGGTTCGCTTGTCGTCGCCGCCCCAGGGGTCGACGGTGCCGGCGGTTCGCCTGATGGAGCCGGTACGTCGCGTCGTACTCCGCTCCGACTCCCCGCTGTCCAGGAAGTCGCCCGGGTCCTCCCACGGGTCGGCGGCGCGCACTCCACGACCCCGAGTACGACTTCCTCGCCTCGTACCAGCCGAGGAATCGTCGCTGTCACCAGACACACCATCTCGACGAGCGTCGCCCGACGAGGACGCCGATCGCGACGCGTCACGCTCCGCGGACACCCGCCGAGCCGCCGTTCGCCGGTACGACCTGCGCTCGGCAGCAGCTGGCTCCGTAGCGGACGACTCGGTAGCGGACGACTCCGTGATGGCCGACCCGGTGGTGGTCGACCCGGTGGTGGTCGCGGGCGCGGTTGCTCCTTCGGCCAGGAGTTTGCGGGCCAGGGCGAGGCGTTCGTCGTGCGGTAGAGACAGCGCCGCGGGGGCAGCGTCGTCGGCAGCTGATGGCTGCCGAGGGACGCTGCCGCCCGCGGAGGGTCGATCAGAAGTCGACATCGACCTCGGCCGCGGCCGCATCGGCCGGCTGGTCAAGGGTCGGGCCGATGCCCATCTTCTCCTTGATCTTCTTCTCCAGCTCGTTGGCCAGATCGGGGTTGTCGCGCAGGAAGTTCCGCGCGTTCTCCCGGCCCTGGCCGAGTTGGTCGCTCTCGTACGTGAACCAGGCGCCGGCCTTGCGGACGAAGCCCTGATCCACGCCGAGGTCGAGCAGGCTGCCCTCGCGGCTGATGCCCTGGCCGTAGATGATGTCGAACTCGGCCTGCTTGAACGGCGGGGCCACCTTGTTCTTGACGACCTTGACGCGGGTCCGGTTACCGACGACGTCGGTGCCGTCCTTCAGCGACTCGATCCGGCGCACGTCCAGCCGCACCGACGCGTAGAACTTCAGCGCCTTACCACCGGTCGTCGTCTCCGGGGAGCCGAACATGACGCCGATCTTCTCGCGCAGCTGGTTGATGAAGATCGCGGTCGTGTTCGTCCCGCTGACCGCGCCGGTCATCTTCCGCAGCGCCTGGCTCATCAGCCGGGCCTGCAGACCGACGTGGCTGTCACCCATCTCGCCCTCGATCTCGGCCCGGGGCACGAGCGCGGCCACCGAGTCGATCACGACGATGTCGATCGCGCCGGAGCGCACCAGCATGTCGGCGATCTCCAGCGCCTGCTCACCGGAGTCGGGTTGCGAGACCAGCAGCGCGTCGGTGTCGACGCCCAGCTTCCGCGCGTACTCCGGGTCGAGGGCGTGCTCGGCGTCGATGAAGGCCGCGATCCCGCCGGCCCGCTGAGCGTTGGCGACCGCGTGCAGCGCGACCGTCGTCTTACCGGAGGATTCCGGACCGTAGATCTCCACCACCCGGCCGCGCGGCAGACCGCCGATCCCGAGCGCGATGTCGAGCGAGATCGACCCGGTCGGGATGACCTCGATCGGCGGCCGGTTCTGCTCGCCCAGCCGCATCACCGATCCCTTGCCGCACTGTCGCTCGATCTGCGTCAGCGCGGTCGCAAGCGCCTTCTCGCGATCGGCCGCCGCGCGCTCCGCACTCGCTACACCCGCCATGTGACTGCCACCTGACCCATCTGATAATCCGGGGCCGCCGCCGGCCACCCGAAGGAACTTTGTTGTCGCCAGAGAAGGTATTCGTTGCCTCCGACAGTTTTCGCCGCGACTTCGAATCTGTGGACAACTCGGCCGTCCAACCACCTTCCGAGCACCAAAGTATCCCGAACACGTGTTCGAATCACAACTGACACGCCGAAGGCTGTTCCGGCAACCATCCTGACCCAGATGATCCCTACCCTTGCGGACGTGACAGACCGTCCCGACGTACCCGATTCCGCCGTGGTCCTCGCGATCAGCCGGGTCGAATTCGGTATCGACATCGTGCTCGACGCGCTGCGCTCCCAGGACCCGTTCGGCATCCGCACCGTCCTGGCCGAGTACTCCGCCCAGGAGCAGCCCAACCTCGCCGAGAAGGGCCTGATCCTCGCGATCGACCGGCTGCTGCAGATGAAGGTGCCCGGCCACGAGGAATGGCCGACCCTGCCGCTGGCCAAGCGCTGCGACTGGTGGGTCGAGCGCCTCGGCGGGTTCGCCGCGGTCGTCGCCGGTCTCCCCCGGCTCAGCGGCGCGGCGGCGGACCGGCTGCCGATGAAGGACACCCTCGGCGCGGCCGTGCAGGCGATGGTGATCGGCGCGGTCTGCCGGGAGTACGGCGTGGAGGCGCACGCCGACCGTACGTCGGTCATCATCCGCGTACTCACCGATCGCCCCATCACGCCGGACGAGGTCCTCAAGTACGACGACCCGGAGATCGCGGGCAAGGACGTCTCCGAGCAATTGGGCCTCCACGAGGTCTCGGCGGACATGGGGTTGCGCAAGGGCGTCCGGCTGGTCTGGCGACTGAGCAAGCTGTTCGGCGGACTCAGCGAGGTGTTCGAGGACCGCCCGCGCGGCAGCCTGGGTGCCCGGTTCGTCGGGAAGCTCCCTGGCGTCGGCGTGGTCGGTGGGTTCTTCGACGAGCGCAAGGGCATCAAGAAGGCGGCGTACGAGGCGGCGGATCTGCTCACCACCAGCGCGTTCCGGGTCAAACCGGTGTAAAGGCTGGGACCTGCCACCGCGGTCCTGGGATGATCTCCGCATGACTGGGATCGTCATCGCGCGGCCGGACGACACCTGGCCCGCGCAGTACCAGAAGACCGCGCAGGTGATCGGCCGGCTGCTCGGCGAGCTGGCCCAGCGGATCGACCACATCGGCTCCACTGCGGTACCCGGTCTGCCGGCCAAGGACGTCCTCGACATCCAGGTGACAGTCGGTACGGAACCGGACCTGGACGACGTCGCCGAACGGATGGCCGCCGCGGACTGGGAGCTCCGCCCGCCGCGGCGCGACCACCCAGTGCCGGGTCTGCCCGCGGACGACATCCAGTGGGTGAAGCGGATGCTGGTCGAGCCGATGTACCGGCGCCGCGTGAACCTGCACATCCGCGTGGCAGGGCGGGCCAACCAGCGCTACGCGCTGCTGTTCCGCGACTACCTGCGCAGCCACCCGGAAACGGCACGCGCGTACGCCGTCTTCAAGCGGCAAGCGGCCGCGCTCCGGCTCGAGATCGGTGACTACACCGATCTGAAGGACCCGGTCTGCGATCTCATCTATCTACCGGCCGAGGAATGGGCCGCCCGCACCGGCTGGACGCCTTAGCCGACGGAGGGTGACCGGGGCACTACTCCGGGATCGTTGACCCTCTTCCTCCCAGCCACCAGGCTGGACCGGGGGCGTTGTGAGCGGTCCGGCGGGCGGGCGGACGCCCCGTCAGGGGGCGTGGTTGGGGTGGGCGGAGCAGGACGGCTGGCGGCATTGCCGTGCGGCAAGGTGTCGAAGTGGATCGTGCTGGCTCTCTGGATCGTCGCGATAGCGGCCTCGTTCGCCCCCGCAGGAAAGCTGACCGGTGCGCAGGAGAACGACGCCGTCTCCTGGCTGCCCGGCAAGGCCGAGTCGACCGAGGTGCTGAAGGCATCCGAACAGTTCTCCTCGCCGGACGAGATCCCGGCGGTCCTGGTGTACGAGCGGTCGTCCGGTATCACTCCCGCGGACCAGCAGGCCGTCCAGAGTCACATCGCGCAGTACGGCGAACTGCAGGACGTCGACCGGGATGTCGTCGGACCCATCCCAGCTCAGGATCACAAGGCTTTGCAGGTCCTCGTACCGATCAACGCCGGTTCCGGGGGCTGGGAGACGATCGGTGCACGAGCCGACGACATCAGGCGGATCGCCGGCGATCGGCCTGACGGACTGTCGTTCCACGTCACTGGACCGGGCGGCTTCGCCGCTGACTCCCAGGAGGCCTTCGCCGGCATCGACGGCAAGCTCCTGTACTCCGCTGGAGCAGTAGTCATCATCATCCTGCTGCTGACCTACCGCAGTCCGGTCCTGTGGCTCCTGCCCTTGATCTCCGCGGGTGTCGCACTTTTCTCCGCCCAGGCAGTCGTCTACGTCCTGGCAACCCAAGCCAACCTGACCGTGAACGCACAAAGCGCAGGCATTCTCACGGTCCTGGTGTTCGGCGCGGGGACGGACTATGCACTCCTGCTCGTTGCTCGCTATCGAGAGGAGCTCAGACGACATCAGGACCGTCACGAGGCCATGGCGTTCGCGCTGCACCGCTCCGGTCCAGCGATCGTCGCATCCGGCTCCACTGTGGTCGCAGGCATGCTCTGCCTGCTCTTCGCATCAATGAACTCGACTCGCGGGCTCGGTCCGGTCGCTGCCGTCGGCATCGTGATCGCGCTGCTCGCCATGCTCACGCTGCTGCCCGCACTGCTCGTCATCTGCGGCCGCTGGGTGTTCTGGCCACTACGTCCGACCTACGGCTCGGACGACCACACCGAGACGAGTGTCTGGGGACGTATCGGCCGCCGCATCGCCGTACGGCCGCGACTGACATGGATCACCACGTCCATACTGCTGGGAATTGCCTCGCTCGGCATCTTGACGCTGAACGCCGGCGGACTCTCGAACGAGGACTCCTTTATCGGTACGCCGGACTCGGTGGTCGGGGAGAAGGTCGTGGCGGCCCACTTCCCAGCCGGTGCCGGAAACCCGCTTGTCGTGATCAGCAGGGCGGACAAGGCCGCAGACGTCCGTACGGCGATGTCGTCGACGCAAGGCATCGCCGAAGTCGGGGAACCGCGGGTGGCGAGCGGCCTCGCGTACCTCGAGGGCACCATGACGGATGCGGCGGACAGTCAGGCCGCGAAGGAGACTGTGGATCGCGTGCGCGCCGCAGTGCACGCCGTACCGGATGCGGACGCGCTGGCCGGAGGCGGCGCGGCAATCCTGCTCGACACCCAGCGGGCGTCCGATCACGACAACAAGATCATCATCCCGGTCGTACTCGCGGTGGTGCTGGCGATCCTCGCGCTGCTGCTGCGCGCACTGGTGGCTCCGGTATTGCTGGTCGCAACCGTGGTGCTGTCGTTCGGGGCGGCGCTCGGGATCAGCTCCTTGGTGTTCAAGGCCCTCGGTTTTGAAGGTGCCGACACGTCGCTACCGCTTTTCGTCTTCGTGTTCCTGGTGGCGTTGGGCATCGACTACAACATCTTCCTGATGACCCGGGTGCACGAGGAATCGAAGGTCCACGGCACCCGGCGCGGCGCGCTGATCGGAGTGGCCGCCACCGGTGGTGTGATCACTTCGGCCGGTCTGGTGCTGGCGGGAACCTTCGCCGTGCTGGCGACGCTGCCGGTGGTCGCGTTCGCGGAGATCGGGATCGCGGTCGCGCTCGGTGTCCTGCTGGACACCATCGTTGTCCGGTCGGTGCTGGTCACCGCGTTGAACCTCGACGTCGGACGACACCTCTGGTGGCCGAGCGCGCTGGCGCGGCAGCGTGATCCGGAAGCCCCCGAGAGCCTGCCCGAGCCCGAGCCGACGCTCACCAACACCTAGTCAGCGTTCGCTGGGCGGAAGGTTGAGGTGCGCCCACACGGCTCGCCAGACGAACTTGGCGGCCTCACCGTCGTCCAGGGCCTCGACGACCGTGCGGCCGCCGAGCTCCTGGACCACCTGGGTCTCTGCCCAGGTCCGTGCATACGCAGGCCCGAGATGGTGATCCATCCGTGCCCAGAATTCCGTCAGTCTCATGCCTGCCCGTCGTTGTCCTTCGGCGGCGGTCCCCACCCGCCCTGCTGCCCCTGCTGAGGCGCCGACGGACCACCCTGCGGTCCCCAACCACCCTGCTGCGGCGGCTGCTGACCATAACCCTGCTGCGGCTGCCCAGGCTGCTGCCCCTGGCCAGGCTGCTGTCCCCAGCCGCCAGGACCCTGCTGCGGCGGCTGCTGAGGCTGCCCAGGGTACTGCTGCTGACCAGGCTGCTGCCCCTGCGGCGGCTGACCCGGGTACTGCCCCGGCTGCCCACCGTACTGACCAGGCTGTCCGGGCTGTCCGCCGTATTGACCAGGCTGACCCGGCTGCCCGCCGTACGGACCAGGCTGTCCCGGCTGTCCGTACGGACCGGGCTGGCCTGGGTACTGCCCGCCGGGACCCTGCTGGCCGTACTGCTGCCCGAACCCAGGCTGCCCCGGGTACTGCCCGGGTCCGCCGTACTGACCCGGCTGGCCCGGGTACTGCCCCGGGAACTGTTGGCCGTAGCCCTGCTGCCCCTTCGCCTTGCGGCTACGCAGGATGAAGAACACCGCCGCGCCGATCGCCAGCAGCACGAGCACGATGATCAGGATCAGCGCCCAGGTCGGGAACCCGCCACCGGCCTCGGAGGTCAGCGAGATCTTCCCGAGCTTGTCGAGACTGTCGTACGTCGCCGTACGGCCGCTGACCTTGGCGCCGCCGTCGTGCTCGAGGATCTTGCCCGGCATGGTGATCTTGAAGTTCACCTCGGGCTGGCCGCCGGTGGACGGCAGGCTGCCGCCCATGTCACCGGCCGCGACCTTCACCGTGACCTTGTCGCCGTCCTTGGTGAAGCCGACGCCGTCGCCGCTCGAGCTGCCCATCTTGTCGAACGGCACACTCTCGAACGTGCAGTTGGAGCCGACGTACTTGTCGTCCTCGTACGCCTTGCAGGTGACGCCCTGGGTGGCCGACTCCTTGATGCCGCTCTCGATCTGCTGGCGGACCTTGTCGAGGGACTGGCCGCTGGACTGCAGCAGCTGCTTGTCCACCCCGATCTTCATGTTCCCCGAGACCGTCTCGTTCGACCCGACCTTCAGGTCGGCGTCGAGCTTGACGCACCCGGTCAGCCCGACCAGGCAGGCCACGACGACGAGGGCTGCACGTACGCGGTTCATCATGCCGCCGATCATTCCAGACGAAAGGGACAACCGGCGCACTGGACGGAAAGCGCCTGCTCACGGTGGGCCACCGGCCGGCTCGTGAAAACTGTCGGCGCGACCCGGCAAGATGGTCGGCGTGAAGAAGACCAGCGCGTTGAGCCGGTTCTCGCCCGCGACCCGGGCGTGGTTCGGCGACGTTTTCGAGGCGGCCACCCCGGCCCAGCTCGAGGCGTGGGACGCCATCACCGCGGGCCGGGACGCGCTGGTGGTCGCCCCGACCGGCTCCGGGAAGACGCTGGCCGCTTTCCTGTGGGCTCTGGACCGGCTGGCCACGACACCGCCGCCGGACGATCCGAAGTTGCGCTGCCGGGTGCTCTACGTGTCACCGCTGAAAGCGCTCGCGGTCGACGTCGAGCGGAACCTTCGCGCACCGTTAATCGGTATCCGGGAGACCGCCCGCCGGCTCGGCGAGGCGCCGATCGACGTCGAGGTCGCGGTGCGCTCGGGCGACACCCCGGCCAACGAGCGGCGGCGGTTCGCCACCCGCCCGTCCGACGTGCTCATCACGACGCCGGAGTCCCTGTTCCTGTTGCTGACCTCGCAAGGCCGGGAATCGCTGCGCGGGGTCGAGACCGTGATCGTCGACGAGGTGCACGCGGTTGCCGGGACCAAGCGGGGTGCGCATCTCGCGCTGACCCTCGAGCGGCTCGACGCATTGCTGCCGCAGCCGGCGCAGCGCATCGGCCTGTCGGCGACCGTGCGACCGGTGGAGGAGGTCGCGCGGTTCCTCGGCGGCGAGCGGCCGGTGACGGTCGTGCAGCCCAAGTTCACGAAACAGTGGGATCTGAGCGTCGTCGTACCGGTCGAGGACATGGCCGAGCTGGCCGCGACCGAGGTGGAGACCTCAGGTTCCGCGGCCGGTCCGCAGCAGCACGCCTCGATCTGGCCGCATGTCGAGGAGCACGTCTTCGACCTGATCAGTCAGCACAGTTCGACGATCGTCTTCTCGAACTCGCGCCGTCTGGCCGAGCGCCTGACCGCCCGGCTGAACGAGATCGCCGCCGAGCGCGCCGAGCTGGAGCTGCCGGAGCTCGGCTCCCCTGCGCAGCTGATGGCGCAGTCCGGTGGCTCGCTCGCGGCTCCGCCGTTGATCGCGCGGGCCCACCACGGCTCGGTCAGCAAGGAACAGCGGGCACTGATCGAAGCGGACCTGAAATCCGGTCGGCTGCCGTGCGTGGTGGCGACGAGCAGCCTCGAGCTCGGCATCGACATGGGTGCGGTGGATCTCGTGATCCAGGTCGAGGCGCCGCCGTCCGTTGCGAGCGGGCTGCAGCGTGTCGGTCGTGCGGGTCACCAGGTCGGAGCGGTGTCGCGCGGCGTGCTGTTCCCCAAGTTCCGCGGCGATCTGATCGACACCGCCGTGGTCGTGCAGCGGATGCGCGACGGCCTGATCGAGAGCCTGCACATCCCGGCGAACCCGCTTGACGTCCTTGCGCAGCAGATCGTGTCGATCGTGGCCTTGGACTCGATCGACGTCGACGAGCTCTTCTCCCTGGTACGACGCTGCGCGCCGTTCGCGACCCTGCCGAGATCGGCGTACGACGGGGTGCTCGACATGCTGTCCGGCCGGTACCCGTCGGACGAGTTCGCGGAGCTGCGGCCGCGGATCGTGTTCGACCGGGTCAGCGGTGAGATCTCCGGCCGGCCGGGTGCGCAGCGGCTCGCGGTGACGAGCGGCGGGACGATTCCGGACCGCGGGCTGTTCGGAGTGTTCCTGGTCGGCGAGTCGACGAACCATCGGGTGGGCGAGCTCGACGAGGAGATGGTTTACGAGTCGCGCGTCGGCGACGTGTTCACCCTCGGCGCGTCGAGCTGGCGGATCGAGGACATCACGCACGACCGCGTGCTCGTCTCCCCCGCGCCGGGTCAACCGGGCAGACTGCCGTTCTGGAAGGGCGATGCGGTCGGGCGGCCGGCGGAGCTCGGGGCGGCGACCGGCGCGTTCGTCCGAAAGATGGCTTCGCTGCCTGCGGGGAAGGCAGTCGAGCGCGCGCGGACCGCGGGCCTGGACGAGTACGCCGCGAACAACCTCGTCTCGTATCTCGCCGAGCAGCGCGACGCGACCAGCCGGGTGCCCGACGACGTGACGATCGTGGTCGAGCGGTTCCGCGACGAGCTCGGCGACTGGCGGGTGTGCGTGCACTCGCCGTACGGCGGTCAGGTGCACGGCCCGTGGGCGCTGGCGATCGCGGCGCGGCTCCGGGATCGCTACGGGATGGATGCTCAGTCGGTGTCCGGCGACGACGGGATCGTGCTGCGCCTGCCGGAGACGGACGAGCCGCCGCCGGGCGCGGATCTGGTGCTGTTCGATCCGGCGGACATCGAGGATCTGGTGACGACCGAGGTCGGTGGGTCGGCCTTGTTCGCGGCGCGGTTCCGCGAGTGCGCGGCGCGGGCCCTGCTGCTGCCCCGACGCAATCCGGGACGACGGTCACCGCTGTGGCAGCAGCGTCAGCGCGCCTCGCAGTTGCTGAGTGTCGCGAGCAAGTTCGGGTCGTTCCCGATCGTCCTCGAGACCCTGCGCGAAGTCTTGCAGGACGTGTACGACCTGCCGGCGTTGAAGGATCTCCTGACCGGCATCAGTGAGCGCCGGATCTCGGTCGTCGAGGTCGAGACGCCCGAGGCGTCGCCGTTCGCGAAGTCGTTGCTGTTCGGCTATGTGGGCGCCTTCATGTACGAGGGCGACAGCCCGCTCGCCGAGAAGCGTGCTGCCGCGCTGGCGCTGGATCAGAGCTTGCTGGCCGAGCTGCTCGGGCGGACCGAACTGCGTGAGTTGCTCGACGCCGAGGTCGTACTGCGGACCGAGGCCGAGCTGCAACGCCTCGCCGAGGATCGCCGAGCGCGCGATGCCGAAGGGTTGTTCGACGTACTGCGGATCGTCGGTCCGCTGTCGTTGCCGGAAGCAACGCAACGGTGCGTCGACGGCTCGGATGCGGAGTCCTGGCTGACGTCGCTCGCGGCCGCGCGACGCGTCGTACGGGTGCGGATCGCGGGCGAGCATAGGTGGGCGGTCGTCGAGGACGTGGCCCGGTTGCGCGACGCGCTCGGCGTGCCGCTGCCACCCGGCGTTGCCGAGGCGCATGCGGAGCCTGTCGCCGATCCACTCGGCGACCTGGTGTCCCGGTACGCGCGGACGCACGGACCGTTCCGGGCGATCGATCTCGCGACCCATCTCGGCATCGGAGTCGCAGTCGTCACCGACGCGCTTCGGCGGCTGACCGCGGCCGGCCGAGTCGTCGAAGGCGAGTTCCTGCCGGGTGGAATCGCGCTCGAGTGGTGTGACAGCGAGGTCCTCCGGCTTCTCCGGCGACGCTCCCTCGCCGCGTTGCGGAAGGAGGTCGAGCCGGTCGATCCCTCCGCGCTGGCGCGATTCCTGCCGGCCTGGCAGGGCATCACGAGCAGCCGCGGCCGCGGGTACGACGTACTACTCGGCGCGGTCGAGCAACTCGCGGGATGCGCGGTGCCGGCGTCGGCGCTGGAGTCGATCGTGCTGCCGTCGCGGGTGCCGGGGTACCAGCCGTCGATGCTGGACGAGCTGACCGCGACCGGCGAAGTGGTCTGGGCCGGCTCGGGTTCACTGCCCGGGACCGACGGCTGGGTATCGCTGCATCTGGCGGACAACTGCGACTTGACGCTGCCCGACCCGGATCCGGCTTTCGAGCTCGGCGAAACCCATCAAGCTGTGCTGGACGCGTTGTCAGGCGGCGGTGCGTTCTTCTTCCGGCAGTTGAGCGACGTCGTCGGATCCAGTTCCGGTGCGATCGACGACGAGACGCTGGTCGGCGTTCTCTGGGACCTCGTCTGGGCCGGGTATCTGACGAACGACACGCTGACGCCGGTCAGATCGCTCGTCGGTGGTGGCCGCGGCAGTCACCGAACACGGCGTGCGACTCCACGTGCGCGGCCGGGACGTCCGGCCCGGCCAGGACGACCCGCGATGCCGTCTCGCAGTGGTCCGCCGACGGCCGGTGGGCGGTGGTCGTTGCTTCCGGCCCGAAGTTCGGATGCGACCCGCCGGGCGCACGCGGCGGCCGAGACCCTACTCGATCGCTACGGCATCGTGACGCGAGGTTCGGTGATCACCGAGCGGACGCCCGGTGGGTTCGCGGCCGTCTACAAGGTGCTGAGTGCTTTCGAGGAGTCCGGGCGGTGCCGGCGCGGGTACTTCGTCGCAGGTCTTGGAGCTGCCCAGTTCGCGCTGCCTGGCGCAGTCGATCGGCTGCGGGCGCTCGCCGAGCTACCGACTTCGGCTACGAAGCCTGACGGACCGTTCGGTCCTGCGGGACGGTTCGGTCCCGGTGGCGCGCGGACGGGCGGTGCGGCTCGCGGCCGGAAGGACGAGGAGTTGACCGCGCGCGCCGTCGTACTGGCTGCGTCCGATCCAGCCAACCCGTACGGTGCCGCGTTGCCCTGGCCCGAGCGGGAAAGCGCCGGCGGTCATCGGCCGGGCCGGAAGGCGGGCGCGTTGGTCGTGATGGTCGACGGCCAGCTGATCGTGTACGTCGAGCGTGGCGGGCGGACCGTGCTGAGCTTCACGGAGGATCCCGATCTGCTGCAGCCGGCCGTCGACGCGTTGGCGCTGTCGATCCGGGACGGTCAGCTCGGCAAGCTCAGCGTGGAGACGGCCGACGGTGAGCAGGTTCGCCATACCGCGTTCGGGGATGCCTTGGCCAAGGCCGGCTTCCACGCAACGCCGCGCGGCCTGCGGCTCCGGGCTTGAAGTAGGCGGTCATGCCTGAAGGAGACACTGTCTGGCGAGCCTGTCAACGTCTGAATCAGGCCCTTAGCGGGCAGGAACTCGTTCGGACGGACTTCCGTGTGCCTTCGTTGGCGACGACCGATCTGAGCGGGCGGACGGTGCAGGAAGTCGTTGCGCGCGGCAAGCACATCCTGATGCGAATCTCCGGTGGGCTCACGCTGCACAGCCACTTCCGGATGGACGGTAGCTGGCATCTGTACCGCCCCGGCGAACGTTGGCGCGGCGGACCCGACCACGAGATCCGCGTGGTCCTCGAAACCTCACCATGGACAGCCGTCGGCTACCGGCTGCCGGTGCTCGACCTCGTCGCCACCGGCAAGGAAGACACCGTTGTCGGGCATCTCGGCCCGGATCTGCTGTCGCCGTCGTTCGATCGCGCCCTCGCGATCGCGAACGTCGAGTCCGATCCAGGACGCACCATCAGCGAGGCGCTGCTCGACCAACGCAACCTCGCCGGGATCGGCAACTTCTACCGCACCGAGGTCTGCTTCCTGCTCGGCTTGCACCCGTGGCGCCCGGTCGAGGCTGTCGACGTCCCCGCGGCGATCGATCTGAGTCGCAAGCTGATGAAGGCCAACGTCCGCAACGGCACCCAGGTCAGCACAGGCATCGACCGGCCGGGACAACGCTCCTGGGTGTTCGAGCGCGCCGGCAAGCCCTGCCGCCGCTGCGGTACGACGATCCTCACGTCAACCCTCGGCGAGGCGACCCGCGAACGGGTCACCTACTGGTGCCCGGCCTGCCAGCCCGAAGCCTGACTCCTGGCGAAATTGCCCTGTGGACAACGCCTCCGGAAGGCGTGAACACGGATACCTTCTCTGACGCATCGAACAACTGTTCGAGCGAAAGGAGACGGTGATGTGCGACAAGTGCGGTGGCCTGGACGACGAGCAGTACTCGCGCCAGCTCGAGCGAAACATCCAGACGTACGGCTGGACGATGCAGTTCGTCGAGGGCGACGGCGCGCGGAACCCTGCCTTCGCGTACACACTCGGCCTGAGCCTCTACCGGCATCCGGAAATCATCGTCTTCGATCCGGAGCCCTGCTACGCCTACCTAGGGCTCAAGCCGCTCGCCTGGGCGGTGCTGGAAGGCGCGGCCTTCGACGAGGGCGACGACCTGTCCGGTTTCTTCCCACCGCCGCACACCGCCGAGCTCCTGCGATTTCCTGACTCGGCCCACCATCTGTACACCGCCAACACGATGTTCCGGCGGCCCGGTCAGCCGCCGCTGCCCGCGCTGCAACTCGTCTGGCCGACCCGGACCGCACTGATCCAGCCGTCCAGCAGTGGTTCGAATCCCGACGGAGGCGTCCGATGATCCGCGGCTCAGGCCGCGGCCACGACCTCGGGCTCGATCGTCGGGTGCGCCAGCACCAGGGCCTCTTCACGCGCCAGATCTTCGCTGACCTCGGCGAACACCATCGACAACGGCACGTCCAGCGCCGTGCAGATGGCCGCCAGCAACTCGCTCGAAGCTTCCTTCTGACCGCGCTCGACCTCGGACAGGTAGCCGAGGCTGACGCGTGCGTCGGCGGATACCTCGCGCAGAGTGCGCCCCTGGCGCAGCCGCTTACGCCGCAGCACGTCGCCCAGCAGGCCACGAACCAGCACCATGAGGTTTCTCCCTTCCGCCTGTCCGGTCGCGTCTACTCGCACGGTAGCTCGACCGTAGGAACCAACGGTACCTGTTGCTGGGTCACTACTTCTCGCAATGTCCACCTTCGGTGCGCCGTGCCAGTCTGCCTTACCTGTCCCCATGCTGGTCCCAACACCCCGATCAGTCGAGTTCTTCCGCCACAAGTTCCGCTCCGAGTTCCAGGACGGCCTGCACACTCCCCCGGCGCACAGCTGCCCGATCACCGCTCAGCTGCAACTTCCGGACCTGCACCGAGCCCGGTCCGGCCGCGGCGACGTACACCGTGCCGGCCTCGACGCCCGCCTGCGGGTCCGGTCCGGCCACACCGGTCGTCGCGAGCCCGTAGTCGGCCTCCAGACGCTCCCGCACGCCCCTGGCCAACGCAGCAGCTGTGTCCGGGTGCACCGGGCCCACAGCCGCCAGCAGTTCCTCCGGAACGCCCGCAAGCTTGGCCTTCAGGTCAGTCGCGTAGACCACCACGCCACCCCGATACACAGCCGACACTCCGGGCACATTCGTCAGAACCGCCCCGACCATCCCACCGGTCAACGACTCAGCAGTTGCCAGCGTCACGCGGCGTTCCAGCAACAACCCCACCAGCCGCTCAACCGCCACCTCAACTCCACCGCCCACGGCCACTTCCCACTCCCAACCCGCGCCAACTCGTCACCCACCACCCAACACCACCACGGCACCCAGCCCATGACACGCCACCCACGCGGCGACCGGAAGGCGGCAGCATGACGAGGCTCGCTCAGCAGCCGACGGCACCGCCCCGTCCGACGAGGGGCTCGAAATCGGCGGCGGGTTGGTCGATCTCGTGCGGTTCCAGTGCGGCGTGGTCAGCTGGCGTCGGATTCTCGGCGGTCGCAATAGGAGTTGTGTTCGGCCGTGGTGCCGTCAGGGTTGGTGATGATGTGGTCAACGCCGTACCAGCTGGCCACGGTGGCGCCTTGGCTGACCTGGCGTTCCTTTTCGCCACCGACGGCGAAAGGGTTGGTGCTGTGCCGCCAGCGTGTCTTCCAGATGCCGTTCTCGCAGTAGGTTTCGACGTCGTCAACGGCCATCGTGGCCTTCTCTCGTACGGCGCGAGCCCACCGCTCCGGTCGACCCATCCGTGGTGGTCGGCAGCGGGTCCCAACGTACTGAGCCGACCCGTAGCGCTGCCCCGACCTGAACTGCCGCAGGCCCCCGAGGCGCGTGCCGGACGCGAGGCCGGAGTGCGGAAGCGTTGCTTGCGGTCGCTGGCCGGGAGCGGTCGTAGGCGGCTCGGCGGATCGGATCGCGCAGCGTGGCGTAGGCGGTCAGGAGCTCCTGCAGGCGCTGGTCGGCGTCAGCATCCAGCTCTGATGGTGTGCGGGTGTCGGGGTGGAGTTGGCGGACGACGCTGCGGAAGGCGTGGTCGAGGTCATCGTCGGCGGCGTCGCGGGCTACGCCGAGTACTGCATAGGGGTCGAGGATCGGTGAGGTGGTCATGGCTGTGCTCCACCAGGATCGCCGAGGTCGTCGGGCCGACGCCGTGCTTGCGGTGGGCGGGGTGGGCCTCGGCTGCGTGAACGGTGAGAACGCCGTGGGTCAGGTCCAGCTGGCGGTGAATGTCTTCGACATGGGCGAACGGCTCGTTCGGATCGAACCCGAGTGATGCGGCGACCCGCCACAGAGGTGTATGTCCTAGGAAGGACAGGCGGCGGAACGTAGGTCAACGCCGCTGGGTCGAGGGTGTGATAGGCGGGCGCCGCATCACCGGGTCAAGATTCCATCGATGTCGGGGGTCCTCACCTCCTCCGTACACAGGGCCGTTTCGGTCAGGTCTGTCAGTAGTTGCTTCGCTCCCGCGGAGGCCCGCGCTGGCGGCTGTGCGGCCGCCGCCGAGGCACGCGACTGTGCCGGAAGCCCACCCGGCGCGGCCATCGGCGTGGTGGCCGCCAAGCCCAGGGTCCGGCGGCCGGACCGGGCATCCGGGTGGGTGGTTCGCACGGTGCTTCCCAACAGGCAGCGATCAGGGCGTCGAACTCCTCGCGCACCAGCTCGTCGTCGGCGAGCACGAAGTCCGTGAAGACGTCGGCCTCGTCGAGTGTGCGCTCTGTGCTGGTCGCCCTCATCGATCTCACCTCATCGACAAGTGCCCGCCGGTGACGGCGGTGTCAGGTTGCTGGTCAGGCGTCGATCTGCTTGCGGTCGCTGCCGGTGTCCATGATCGCGATCTTGCGCGGCTTGGCCTTCTCGGCAATCGGGATCTTGAGGGTCAGTACGCCGGCGTCATAGCTCGCCTCGATCCGGTCGGCGTCCAGGGTGTCGCCCAGGAACAGCTGCCGGGAGAACACGCCGAGCGGCCGTTCGGAGACCTGCATCTCCACGCCGTCGCCGAGCTCGAGCGGCCGGCGCTCGGCCTTCACCGTCAGCACGTTGCGCTCGACGTCGAGGTCGATCGCGTCCGGTGAGACCCCGGGCAGGTCGAACGACACGACGTACTGCTCGCCTTGCCGGTAGGCATCCATCGGCATCGGGGTCGGGCGTGACCACGTGCCCGGCGTCTGGCTTCCGAAGAACTGCTGGGCAAACCGGTCCAGCTCGCGGAACGGGTCGGTGCGCATCAACATCGTCCTTACACCTCCTGAGTGATCGCTTGCACAGTGGTGTCAACACGCACTTCCCTTATAACATGTCAACGAAACGATGACAAGTGGCACTTGTCATCCAATCGCTGACATACTGAGCTGAAGGAGGTGATCAGGTGAGAGGCACCGACACGCCGGACGACACGCACGACGCAGAGGACACATACGACCGAGACGACGCGCACGATCGAGACGACACGCGCGACAGAGATGACACACAGTCCTCGGCGGCCGCCGACATCGCCGCGGTGGAGAGAACCGTGCGACAACTCGCTCCCGACGGCGAGGGCGTCGCGTCCACGGGCCGGGACGGTGCCGGCGCAGCGCAGATGCTGGCGGCGCTGACCAAGCTCCATGCCGTGCAGAACCAGCTCGCCGCCTGGGAGCCGCTGCTGATCGGAGCGGCCCGCGCCGAGGGCGCGAGTTGGGCCGCGATCGCCCCTGTGCTCGGGGTGGCCAGCCGCCAGGCGGCCGAACGCCGCTTTCTGCGCCTGAACCCGCACAGCGCGGACCGCGTCGGGATGACCGGAGAAGAACGGGTGCAGGCCGCCCGCGACCGTCGCGCCGGCCAACGCGCGGTCTCCCGATGGGCCGATGCCAACGCCGCGGAGCTGCGCCGGCTCGCCGCACAGATCGCCGCGTTGGAAGACCTCGACTCCGCGACCCAGGACAGCGTCGACCAGGTGTTCGAGGCCCTCGGCGACGCGGACACCGCAGCCCTCCTCGGTCTGCTGGTCAAGGCCGAACCGCACCTGCAGGAAACCCACCCGCACCTGGCCGGGGAAATCGCGGCGATCGGCCGGACCACCGACCGGCTGCGCCGCAGGCCCAACTCCGACACCAGCTGAGCCACCCCTCCGGCACGAGCCGAGCCACCCCTCCGACACTGGCTGAACCACCCCTCCGGCACTGGCTGAATCGCCCCTTCGGCACCGGTTGAACCGCCTCTCCGGAATGGCTGAACCGCCTTTCCGGCACCGGCTGAGTCGCCTCTCCGGGCCGAGCAGTGCCCTGGACAGCCCCGGCTCGGTTCAGGTCGCGGCCTGGGTGGGGTGTGCGTGGCTAGACTCGTTCGAATGCCGGAGGCGACTGGTGGGAGCACGAAGAGTGGGGTGCGCGGGCGTCCTCTCGCGCAGGCGTATCGGCGGTTCGGTGAAGGCGATGGGCTGAAGATTTCGCCGCTGCACGCGCGCATGGCGATTGCCCTGAGCGAGTCACCTGATGCGCTACGAGTGATCGAGAGTGCGCCGGCCCGACGCCGGCATCCGACCGCGATCCTCGCCGCACTTCACCATCTCGCCCTGTCCGGCCAGGCCCCTGACCTGGCCGAAGCCATCGCCGCCGCAAACGCCACCACCGCCACTGCCGCTGCCAATGCCGCTGCCGCTGCCAATGCCACGACGGATGCAGCCGGGCTGGATGTGGTTGGGGCGGTGGCTGTTGAGGTGGTTCGGCGGGCGGGGGACTTGGTTTTGGAGGTTGGTGCCGGGCGGAAGGTTCGGGGGGACGAGGGTGGACGGCATGCGGTGCTGTATCCGGCCGTTGCTGAGGTGGCACGGCGGGTTGGAGCACCCTCGGTTGGGCTGATCGCTGTGGGGCGGTCGGCTGGGCTGAATCTGGCGGTTGACCGGGTAGGGATCTCGTACTCCAACGGGCAGTCGTTGGGTGACGCAGATTCTGCGGTGCAGGTGTCGGCGTCAGTTGTAGGTGAAGGGCGCGTGCCGCAACATGCGATGCCGGAGGTTGCGGCTCGGGTTGTGGTCGATGTTGACCCGATTGATGTGACCGAGGTGGACGAGGCGCGCTGGCTGCGGGCGTGTGTACCGCCGGATCAGGTGCAGCGGTTGACCAGGCTCGACGCGGAACTGGCGTTGGCGGAGGCGGCTCCTCCGGTGCTGGTGCGAGGTGGCGTGGTCGACGTTGTGCCGGATGCGATCGCCTCGGTGCCTGACGACGTACTCCCCGTGGTGATCACGACCTGGGCGTTGTCGGGGCTGGATCTCGATGGGCGGTTGCGGTTTCTCCAGCGGCTCGACGAGGCGGCCACGCGGCGGCCGGTGGCGTGGGTGTCGGTTGAGGGGGTCGGGGTCGCGCCGGGGATGCCGACGTACGGCGATCGACGGGCGTCGGGGCACAGCATCATCGGCTTGGGCGTGTTCGAGCACGCCTCAATGCAGGCCACGGCGGTCGGCCGCTGCTGGCTCCGCGGCGAAATGCTTTCCTGGCTGGCCGATTCGTAGCTACGGGAGCGGACGTTTGGCCGCGGCTCTGAGGCGGAGGGCTCGGGAGAGGTAGTCGAGGCCGGTGGCGAGCGTTACCACGACGGCGGCGGCCATGATCGCTACTGCGGGCCAGTGGATCAGGGCCAAGTGTTGCCATGGGAGGAGGTAGAGGCCCAGCGCTACCGCCTGGAGGACCGTCTTCAGCTTGCCGCCTCGGCTGGCGGGCATGACGCCGTGGCGGATGACCCAGAAGCGGAGGGCGGTGACGCCCCACTCGCGGACCATGACGACGACGGTAACCCACCACGGGAGTTCGCCGAGGTACGAGAGGCCGAGGAACGCGGCGCCGGTCAGGGCCTTGTCGGCGATCGGGTCGGCGATCTTGCCGAAGTTCGTGACCAGGTTCCAGCGGCGGGCGATGTCGCCGTCGAAGCGGTCGGTGACGATGGCGACGACGAACGCGGCGGTCGCGAGGAGCCGGTCGCCGGTGGCGTGGCCGCCGTCGCGGAGCAGGAGCCAGACGAACAGCGGCACCAGGACCAAGCGGAGAACCGTGAGCGCGTTCGGCACGTTCCAGGCGCTGGGCGCGTGGAGATGGCCGTCGGCTGCGTGCGGCGCCGGGTTCGTCTCCGGGTTGGTCACGCGGTCAGGTTAGCTGCCGAGCGGGCGTCTGGGGTGTCCACGAGTGCCGCGAACTCGGCGATCAGGTCGACACCGTCGTTCGACACCACCTTCGCGGAGACCAGATCCCCGACCCGGATCCCCTCCGGGAGACCGGTCACCGTCGTCATACCGTCCACCTCGGGGCCTTGGTGCGCCGCACGGCCCTCGGCGTCACCGGAGTCCGCCGAGTCGAGGGACTCGACGAGAACCTCCAGGAGTTCGCCGATGCGGGATTCGGCGCGGGCGGAGGTGAGGTCTTCGGCGAGGCGGGTGACGCGGTCCAGGCGGTCGGCGATGGTGTCCTCGTCGAGTTTGCCGTCGTACGTCTCGGCCTCCGTGCCGTCCTCGTCGGAGTAGCCGAAGACGCCGATCGCGTCCAGGCCGGCGCGGGAGAGGAAGTCACAGAGGATGTCGACGTCCTCTTCGGTCTCGCCGGGGAAGCCGACGATGACGTTGCTGCGGATGCCGGCGGTCGGGGCGGCGGCGCGGACCTGGGCGATGAGTTCGAGGAAGCGCTCGGAGTCGCCGAAGCGGCGCATCCGGCGCAGGAGCGGGCCGGAGGCGTGCTGGAAGGACAGGTCGAAGTACGGGACGACGCCGGGGGTGGCGGTCATCGCGGTGATCAGGGTGGGGCGCATCTCGGCGGGCTGCAGGTACGAGACGCGGACGCGGATGATGCCGGGGACCTGGGCGATCTCGCCGACCAGCGTCTCGAGGAGGCGGAGGTCGCCGAGGTCCTTGCCGTAGGAGGTGGAGTTCTCGGAGACCAGGAAGAGCTCCCGTACGCCGTTCTCGGCGAGCCACTCGGCTTCGCGGAGTACCTCGGCCGGACGGCGGGACATGAAGGCGCCGCGGAACATCGGGATCGCGCAGAACGCGCAACGGCGGTCGCAGCCGGAGGCGAGTTTCAGCGGGGCCATCGGGCCGCCGTCGAGGCGGCGGCGCATGACGCGGGGGCCGCTGGCGGGGGCGGTCGCGAGGTCGGGGGCGTCGATCTTCAGCTCTTCCGGTGCGCCGGTGACGAATCGTCCCTTGAGTTCGCCTGGAGCGTCCGAGCCGACCGGCCGGAGCGCCTCCGGGATGTGGTCACCGAGCACAGCCGTCCGCCCGCCGCCGGCGGAGGTCTCGGACGGGTCGCCGTGGCCGGGGATTGCGACACCGGCAATGGTGTGGCGATCGGCCGGGGCCAGTGGGAGGAGCTTGCGGCGGTCGCGCGGCACGTGGGCCTGGTGCTTGGTGCCGGCGAGGATCGCGCGGAGGCGGTCCGAGATGTCGGTGTAGTCGTCGAAGCTGAGTACGGCGTCCGTCTCCGGGAGAGCGTCCGCGAGTTGCTCGCCGTACCGCTCGGCAAGGCAGCCGACCGCGACGACGGCCTGCGTGCGGCCGGAGTCCTTGTAGTCGGCGGCCGCAAGCAGCGTGTCGACGGAGTCCTTCTTCGCGGCCTCGACGAAGCCGCAGGTGTTCACCACCACCGTGTCCGCCTCGGCGGCGTCGTCGACCAGTTGGAATCCGCCGGCTTCGAGCCGGCCGGCGAGTTCCTCGGAGTCGACATCGTTACGGGCACAGCCCAGCGTGACCAGGGCGACGGTGGTGGGTGGCGTAGTCATCCCCACGAGTATGACGCGCTGTGCACGTCCGTACCTAACTCAGAAGCCTGATTACTGGTTGGCGGTGGTCTTGCTGAGGGTGCCGTTCGGGTGCGCGGTGAACTTGTAGAGCTTGGTGGGGATCCGCTTGCCGTTGAGCACGACGACGAGGTTGCCGGGATTGCCCACGGTCACGCGGATGTCGCCGGCGCTGGTGACGGACTGCGCGATGCCCGGGCTGAGGCGGCCCTGGAAAAGGCGGCGATTCTTCCTGTCCCGGATTGTCAGGTACGTACCGTCGCCCGTCGCGGTCAGTCTCAGCGCGGTCTGCAGCGCCGGCGGTTTGGCCGACGTCGGCTTCTTCGTGGGTCGCACCGTCGGCTGCGGCGATGCCTTCGGGGTCGGTGTCGTGACCGTTGCCGTGGTGGTCGCGGTCTTGGAAGCGTTGGCCTCGATGTCACTGGGCAGCGTGAAGAGCCGCACCATCCCCCAGCCCATCAGGATCACCAGGATCGCGCCGACCACCAGGGCCCAGCGCGGACGGGCCGGGCGGAGGGTCGGGGCCTTGGCCGCGGCGCGTTCCTCGCGCCGGGACTTCTCCTCCTCGACGGCATGTTCGGCGTCGAAGCTGGCGAGCAACGGTGCGGGGTCGGCCTTGACCACGCGAGCGATCGACCGGATGTGCCCACGGGCGTAGAAGTTCCCGCCGCAGCGGGAGAAATCGTCGGCCTCCATGGCGATCAGCAGCCCGGATCTGATCCGGGTGGCGGCGCTCAGCTGCTCGATCGTCATGTCAGCCCGTTCGCGGGCCGCCGTGAGCTCGCTGCCGATGCTCACGTCCCCACCATCCTCTCCTCGTCCGACCTGTTCGCGCGGACCATCGACAGCCGGTGCATCGATATCAACACAACGACATCAACTCAACGGCTTGGGTTCGTCGGGGTCACGGACGAGTCAGAGCTGTTCCCTGACCGGACATCTGGCATCGGCCAGCATGTGCAGTGCCTGCACCACGTCCCCGTTGGACGGCCGGGCCGTCAGACCGAACGGTATCGCGAGTGAGGATCCGGTCAGGCGGCGGTTGGCATCGGTTGTCTTGCGGGTCGAACTCGGCAGCGCACCGAGGACGGGCCCAGGATCCTGCAGATGTACGGCGATCCGCCCGTCGTCGAGCGGATGCCGCCGCTGCAGCACCGTCACCTCTTCGATGTCCTCCCACCGGGTACCCACCCACTCGCTGCCGATGCGCAGGCGGATGCCGACGTCGTCGGCGACCAGCATGTCCCCCACGGTCAGCGCGCGGGCGCACACCACGGCGAGTACGGCGAACGCGGCCGCCACGATCCAGCGCAGGATGCCGGCCGGACTCGAGGACGCCGACGCCGCGAAGCCGATCGCGACCAGGGCCGCGCCGGCGGCGAGCCCGCCGTGCACCCGCTGCGAAGCGCGAACGGTGAACGGCACGGGCTCGGGGTCGACGTCGAATCTGTCGTGCCTGGGCAGTGCGCTCGCGGCGGTCACGGTCTCACTCTCCTCGGAGGGTGGTGATGAAGTCCTCTAGGTCGTCGGGCTTGACCAGGACGTCCCGGGCCTTCGAACCCTCACTGGGACCGACGACGCCGCGGCTCTCCAGGATGTCCATCAGCCGCCCGGCCTTGGCGAAGCCGACGCGGAGCTTACGCTGCAGCATCGACGTCGAGCCGAACTGGGTGGAAACAATCAGCTCCGCTGCCTGCACCACCAGATCGAGGTCGTCGCCGATCTCGTCGTCGAGGTCCTTGCTCGGCCCCGGCGCCGCGGTGACGTCCTCGCGGTACGTCGGCTCCAGTTGCGCCTTGCAGTGCTCGACGACGCCGTGGATCTCGGACTCCGTCACCCACGCGCCCTGAATACGCATCGGCTTGCTCGCGCCCATCGGCAGGAACAGGCCGTCACCCTGACCGACCAGCTTCTCCGCACCCGGCTGGTCGAGGATGACCCGGCTGTCGGCCAGCGACGAGGTCGCGAACGCCAGTCGCGACGGCACGTTCGCCTTGATCAGACCGGTGACGACGTCCACCGACGGCCGCTGCGTGGCGAGCACCAGGTGGATGCCGGCGGCCCGGGCCAGCTGGGTGATGCGGACGATCGAGTCCTCGACGTCGCGCGGTGCGACCATCATCAGGTCGGCGAGTTCGTCGACGATCACCAGCAGATACGGGTACGGCGTCAGCACGCGCTCGGATCCCGGGAGCGGCTTCACCTTCCCGCCGCGGACCGCCTTGTTGAAGTCGTCGACGTGCCGGAACCCGAACGCCGCGAGGTCGTCGTACCGCATGTCCATCTCGCGGACGACCCATTGCAGCGCCTCGGCCGCCTTCTTGGCGTTGGTGATGATCGGCGTGATCAGGTGCGGGATGCCCTCGTAGTGGTTCAGCTCGACCCGCTTCGGGTCGATCAGGATCATCCGTACCTCGTCGGGCGTGGCCCGCATCAGGATCGAGGTGATCAGCGAGTTGACGAATACCGACTTACCGGAGCCGGTCGCACCCGCGACCAACAGGTGCGGCATCTTCGCCATGTTCGCGACCACGAAGCCGCCCTCGACGTCCTTGCCCAGCCCGGCCACCATCGGGTGGTGGTCGTTGCGGGCGGTCGCGGACCGGATCACGTCGCCGAGGCTGACGGTCTCCTTGTCGACGTTCGGGATCTCGATCCCGATCGCGGACTTGCCCGGGATCGGCGACAGGATCCGGACGTCGGCCGACGCGACGGCGTACGCGATGTTCTTGGAGAGCGCGGTGACCTTCTCGACCTTGACCGCGGAGCCGAGCTCGACCTCGTACCGGGTGACTGTCGGGCCGCGGGTGTAGCCGGTGATCTGCGCGTCGATGCCGAACTGCTCGAACACCTCGGTCAGCCGGTCGACCACCGCGTCGGACGCCTTGGTCCGCGCCTTGTGTATCGAACCCGGCTTGAGCATCTGCCCGTCGGGCAGCGTGTACGTGATGTCGCCGGACAGGCTGAGCTGCTCGACACGCTGCGGCAGCGGCGTGTGCGGCGGCGGCTCGGGGGCAGGTGCCGGCGGTTTGCTCGGGGCGGGTGCTTCGAAGGCCGGCTCGACCGCGGCTGCGGAGGGTGCGTCGTCGCGGTCGTATGGCTCCTCGAACACCGGCTGCGCCTTCGCCTTGCGGCCGCGCTTCGGGGTCTCCTCGAGCACCGGTGAGTCGTACGGCTTGATGGTCGGCTCGCCGTCCTCCTCGAGCTCGGCCTTGGCGCGCCGCTGCTTGCGGGTCAATCGGACCGTGTCGTCGGTCGGAGCCGCCATCACGGACGGAGCGTCCTCCGGCAGCTCGGTCCGCCCCATCAGTACGTCGAACGCCGCCCGGAACCGCAGCGGGATCGCGTAGACCGGCGTCCCGGTGATCACCAGGGCGCCGAAGATCGACAGCAGCACCAGCAGCGGTGCTGCGACGTACTGCGTGAGCAGGTCCGAGAGGAACGACGAGACGAAGTACCCGATCGCGCCGCCGGCGTCTCGCAGCGGTCCGTCGGCCGGGTTGCTCGGCCGCGGCAGGCCGTTGGCGATGTGGATCAGGCCCAGTACGCCGAGGCTCACCGCGGTCCACCCGATGACCTGACGGCCGGCTGGGCCGTTGCGGTCGGGGTGACGCAGCGTGCGGATCGCGATGACCACCAGCATCAGCGGCAGGGCCCAGCCGAGCATGCCGATGCTGCCGCCGACCACCGTCCGTACGCCGTCGCCGACCGAGCCCGGGAGATCCCACCAGATCGCGGCGGCCACGACGACCGCCAGGCCGATCAGGAACAGGCCGGCACCGTCACGGCGATGCTCCGGCTCCAGGTCACGGGCGCTGTGGCCGATCCCCCGCACCATGCCGCCGAGCAGGTGCGCGATCCCGATCCAGATCTTCACCACCCCGCGGCAGAGCGCGAGCATGGCGGCCGCGAACGGGCCCGGTCCGCTGTTTTTGGGCGTGCTGGTCCGCGCGGCGGTGGATCCACCGCCGCGCTTCGTGCTCTGCCCACGCTTCTGGGCGCCTGACGGACGGGAGCGTCCACCGGCAGCCGAACGGGCCGTGCTCGGCCGTTTAGCTGCCGACTTCTGCGCCCGCGCCGGGGAAGACGTGCGGGTCGCCATATCGATCAGGCTACCCCGACTACCCCTTGAGTCCCATGTGTCACACGCCGGTCACGCTGCCCCATCCGTAGCGTCACGGAACGTGTGTACGCCGTCGCAATCGCTCCAGGTGCCACACAACGACGTACGCACCCACAGCGATCAGACCGCCGGACATGAGGCCAGTGAGCACCGTGCGTACGCCGATTTCGCCGCCGAACCCGCCGTCGACCCTGCCGAGTTCCATGACCGCTCCTCCGACCGCCAGACCGATGGCCGCGACGTAGACGAGGTATCGCATCCAGGTCGGCATGCGCTCGTCGACAGGCTGCGGTGCCGTACGGCGGTACCAGCGATAGAGCCACACCGCGAGGACGAGGCAGCCGCCCCCTGTGCTGACGTACTGGAGGATGCGGTTGACGTCCCACGCTCCTGTCACCTGAGCCCGAAAGAACCCGGGGAACTGGCGGACGAAGTAGCCGTCACCGTGGGTGAACGAGTCCCAGACGACGTGAGTGACCGCTCCCACCACGGCTGATACGACCGTCCAGAGCACGACAGCGACGCTTGGGATGCGGAACGGCCGGCGAAAGGTCTCCAGCCGACTGGCGAGCAGAGGTGGTGCGAGAGCAATCAGGGGCCGCTTGAGGCCCACGTTGAAGGCAGCAAGCAGCAGCACTGCCAGCAACGGGTCCAGCCACAAAGCAGAGGTGAACTCGTGGGTGAGGGTCAGCGTGAAGTTGCCGTTGATCTGCCGCGTGGCGATCCGGTAGATCGGGTCGACGTACAGCAGGTCAGGCGCCACCGCACCGGCCACCAGAGCTGACGCCACGAAGGGCCGGCGGAACAGCGGGAGCACGGCCGCAGGGTGGGCGAGGGTGAACGGCACGGCGGCAGCCTAGGGGTGCGGCAGGTCGTGTTACGCGCCTGTGGTGCCGTCGAGTTGCTCCCGCAAGAGGTCGGCGTGACCACAGTGGCGGCCGTATTCGCCGATCAGGTGGATGTAGATCATCCGCAGCGTCGACTCCGTGCCGTTGAACGTGAAGCGGTCGTCCAGCGAGTGACCGGAGGCAGCGTCGTCAGAGAGCTTCCACTCGGCGATCAGACCGTCGTACGCCGCCTGCGCGTCAGCAGGGTCGATCAACTCGAAGTCCGCGTCCTTGCCGAGCTCCGGTGCGAACAGCGGCTCGGCGGGCTCGTCGGCGAAGTGGATGCGGAACCAGATCCGCTCGACCTTCGTGAGATGCCTGATCAGGCCCAGCAGCGACAGGTTGGACGGCGGTGACGGCCGTTCGGCCAACTGCTCGGCGGTCAGCCCCGCGCACTTGAAGAGCAGTGTGGTGCGGTAGAACTGCAGGTAGCCGTGCAGCAGTTCCGCTTCGGGTGCGGTCAGCGAGCCGTCCGGTCGCTCGACGGCAGGTGCTCTCCAGGTCATCGAATTCCTCACGTTGTCCCACGATGTGTTCGGCCATCTCATCACATGAGATAGGCACTGGCGGTGCCCGTATCCCGTTCGTTACCGTTCTCGGCAGGTCATGAGTGTCAGCGACAAGCCCCGGCTAGCTGGCCGGCAACCCTCCTCCGCGGTGGGGTGCCCCGGGTGAAGACCAGGCCGTGCGGATACCCCGTTCGGCAAGTGCGGACTTCCCTGGGAGCAGCATCATGTCGATCCTGTCCATTCTCGAGCCGGCCAGTACGACGACCCCGCGGCCGGCGATCGCCCGGCTCGCGACCGGCAGCATCCCGGCCACGGTCGGCTCGGACCTCCTGGTCCCGCTCGCCGACGGCCGCGTCACCGACTACGCGAACTTCGACCACGGTGCGAGCGCGCCGTGTCTGGAGTCCGTCCGGGCCAGCGTCGAGGCCGCGCTGCCGTCGTACGCGTCGGTGCACCGCGGCAACGGGTACGCCTCGCGGATCACCACCCAGTGGTACGAGCGGGCGCGCGCCGAGGTGCACGCGTTCGTCGGGGCCCGTGCGGACGACCAGGTGATCTTCACCCGGCAGACCACCGACGCCCTGAACCTGCTGGCCCGCGCGGTGCCGGTGGACGCGACCGTGATCGTGTTCGAGTCCGAGCACCACGCGGCGCTGCTGCCCTGGCCGGCCGAGCGGACCGTTCGCCTGGCCGCGCCGTCGAGCCCGGCCGAGGCCGTGACCCGTGTCGCCGACGCGCTCCGCCAGGCGCCTGAGGCACCGCGGCTCGTGGTGATCACCGGCGCGTCCAACGTCACCGGCGAGATCTTCCCGATCGCCGACATCGCCAAGGTGGCCAAGGCACACGGCGCGCGCGTCTGCCTGGACGCCGCGCAGCTCGCCCCGCACCGCCCGGTCGACATCGCCACCCTGGACGTCGACTGGGTCGCCCTGTCCGGTCACAAGCTCTACGCGCCGTACGGCGCGGGTGCGCTGATCGGCCGCTCCGACTGGCTCGACGCCGCCGACCCGTACCTGCACGGCGGCGGCGCGACCCACGCGGTCACGAGCGACACTGTGGTGTGGACGACCGGCCCGGCCCGCCACGAGGGCGGCTCCCCGAACGTCATCGGCGCCATTGCCCTGGCGAGTGCGTGTGCCGCGATCAGCAAGCACCGCGACGCCATCGAGCAGCACGAGCGCAGCCTGCTGGCCCGCTTGCGCGCCGGGCTTGCTCAGATCGACAACGTCACGACGTACTCGATCTTCGGCGAGGACGCGGACCGTGTCGGCACCGTCTGTTTCACGATCGCCGGTCTGACCTCGACGCTGGTGTCTGCGGCGCTGAGCGCGGAGTACGGCATCGGTGTCCGGGACGGCAAGTTCTGTGCACACCCGCTGGTCGGCCACCTCCTGGCCGGCTCCCCCGAGCACGGTACGGCGGTCCGTGCCAGCCTCGGCCTCGGGACGACCCGTGAGCACGTGGACCGGCTCGTCGACGCGGTACGCACGCTCGCCACGAGTGGCCCGCGCACGGAGTACACGGAGAGCGCGCACGGCTGTCAGCCGGCTGACGATCCCCGCGATCTCCAAGCGCCCCGCATCTGGTGAAGCAGCCCTCCTACTGCTCAGGAGGTACGAGACCTACGTGGTGAGCAGCGAACGCCAGTAGGTCCGCCCACTCCGCCGCGATCATCGCGGCGGGCTTTCCGAAGCCATGGCCGGTGTTGACCTCGACCCGGGTCAAGACAGGCCGCGGACCGGACTGGGCATGCTGCAGCGCCGCGATGAACTTGTGGCTGTGCAACGGAACCACCCGGTCGTCGTGGTCACCGGTGACCACGAGAGTCGCCGGGTACGACGTACCGTCGCTGATGCGATGCAGCGGCGAGTACGCCAACAGGTCCTCGAACTGCTCCGGATCGTCCGGCAAACCGAAGTCGGACGCCCACGCCGCTCCGACGGTGAACAGGTGGAACCGCAGCATGTCCATGACGCCCACGCCGGGCAGTGCGACTCCGAACAGGTCCGGCCGTTGCGTCATGACCGCGCCTACGAGCAGTCCGCCGTTGCTGCGACCGTGAATGGCCAGCTGCTCCGGTGTGGTCACGCCGGTGTCCCGCAGGTGTTCAGCGACCGCGATGAAGTCGTCGAACACGTTCTGCTTGTTCTTGAGCCGCCCCGCGTCGTGCCACTCGGCCCCGTACTCACCGCCGCCACGCAGGTTCGTGATGACCAGTACGCCGCCTGCAGCAAGCCACGCCGGCCAGCCGGGACGGTAGTCGGCCTCGACCGGGATGCGGAATCCGCCGTACCCCCACATGAGCGTCGGACGCGGCGCGTCGAAGTCCAGGTCGGACCGGGTGATCAGGAAGTACGGCACGTCGCGGCCAGGAGCGATTCGGCGCGTCACGGTGACCTGCGGCGATGTGAATCCGCCGGAGCCACGGACCAGCTCCGGCAGTGCGCGTACGTCGCCTGACCCGGTCGAAACGGCGTACGACAGCGTGGGGTCGGTTGTCGTCGACAGCCCGATGAAGAGCTCGTCGTACTCCGCTCCGGCGTTGAGGCCGACCACTCCCCCGCCAGGTACGTCGACCACACGCCGGCCGGACCCGTCCAACGCGTAGAGCGTCAGCACGGGCTGTGCGTCGACGAGTGTCAGCGTTGCCAGGCCGTCCGCAGTACCGCGGACTGCCTGCAGTGTCGACTCTCCCTCCGGGATGAGGTCGGTGAATTCGCCGTCAAGCGTCGAAAGGACCACGCGGCCACGGGACGCGTTCCGGTCGGTACGCAATACCAGCTGGTCGCCGGACATCCGTACGAAGGCGATCTCGTCGATGAACTCGTCGACGACCTTCACGGGCTCGCCCAGCCCGTCCGAGCTGATCGGGTACACCCAGAGCCGCGTGCTCGGGTCGGTCCCCTCGGTGATGTGGACCACCAGGTAGCGGTCGTCGTCGGACACCTCAGGTGTGATGAAGTACTGGTCCTGGCCCGGGAAGCTCAGCACCAGCTCGTCCTCGGACTGCGGTGTGCCGACCCTGTGCAGCATCAGCCGCCCACCCGACAGCGACGCCGTCCCGGTCCCCTCGCTACGCCCGCTCGCCGGATAGTGCAGATAGAGGTACGCCGAACTGTCCGGAAGCCAAGTCGCCTCGCTGAACTTGGCTTCCGACACCACATCGTCGACTGGAGTACCAGTGGCGATGTCGAGCAGCCGGAACGTCGTCCAGTCGCTGCCGCTCTCGTTGATGCCGTACGCGAAGTACTTCCCGTCAGGGCTGACGGTAAATGACCCCAGCGAGTCGGTGCCGTCCTCGGAGAGGGTGTTCGGGTCGATCAGCACCCGGCCGCGGGACAGCAGCTCGTCGAGCGAATCGGCAACGTAGATCACGTCCTGTGCCTGCGTGCCGTCGTTGCGCCCGACGAAGTACCAGCCCGCCTTCTTGACCGGTACGCCGGCGCGTGGGCGCGCGAGGATCGCGGACATGGTGGTCTGGAACCACGCACGCTCCGGGTACCCGGCCAGCTCGGCCTGCGTGTACTCGTTCTGCCGGTTGACCCAGTCCTGGGTATCGGCCGAGTCAGGGTCTTCCAGCCAGCGGTACGGGTCAGCGATCTGGTGCCCGTGCAACGTCTCGACCACATCGTCGCGGCGGCTCTCCGGACCGGTCATGGGGCCTCCCGGCCTGGACTGAGGAGTGGAGGGAGCGAAGCGACCGGAGCGACGAGGGAAGGGCGGGAGTTACAGCCCCATGACCCGCCGCGACGGAGTCGCGGCATCGATACTGTCATGCTGACAAACCTAGCTGGTGACGGTCACACTGCGAGCGTGATTGATGACCTGCTCCTGGGCGCCGCTGCGGTGGCCGGTGAGCGGGTGCGTCTCGACGTCCTCCAGCAGGTCGTCGGCCTGCCACCCAACGACTTCCTGAACGCCTTGGATGCACTGGTCCGTGCTGGTGCTTTGGTCGTCACGGCTGGCGAGGCCTGGTTCGCCGACGAGTCCGTACGCCGGGATGCCGAGGCACGACTGTCCCTGACCGAGCGCGCCGACCTGCACCGCCGTACCGCTGAGGCCGTCGACGCACCGGCCGAGGCCCTGCGTCACTGGTCCGCAGCCGTCGCAGTGACACCAGATCCACGAGAACGAGCGCGTCTGCAACTCAACCTCGCAAAGACAGCTGTGCGCGCCGGTGACCTCCCGGCAGCACACGCCGCCGTCCGGGCCGCGGTCACGACCGCACGCACCTTGCAGGACCTCATCCTGCTCGCGGACGCAGCAGTGACGTTGGAGCCGATCGGCCAGTCCGCGTGGGACGGCGACATCCACCAATGGTGCACCGAAGCGCTGGCGGCGCCCGGCCAGTCAGCAGAGCGCATGGTCCGGCTACGAGCCCGGCAAGCACAGGCGGCCATTTACCTTGGCCGCTGGTCAGAGGCCTCGACTGCGAGCAGCGAGGCCCTCAGCCAAGCCGAGAGCATCCAGGACGACGAGCTGCTCGTCGAGGCGCTCACTGCACGCCAACTCGCCACCAGCGGACCTGATGACGTCGACGAACTGGCCACCGCAGCACGCCGGATGATCGAGCTCGGTACGTCGACCGGACGCGCCGAGATCGAGCTCCGCGGACGCCTGTGGCAGGTCGACGCGCTGTGGTACGCCGGCGACCTGGCCGCGATCGCAGCCGAGACAGGCCGACTCGCGAGCTGTGCCGGTCGTGTCAGCGGTCCGCACGGCCGCTGGCACGTGCTGCTGACGCGGGCCTCGCTCGCACTGGCCAGGGCTGAGTTCGAGGATGCCGAAGCCCTGCATGAGGACGCACTCACCGGCTTCCGGCAGATCGATCACCCGGCGGCGCATGGCGCCGAGGTCGCGTTCCACATGCTGCTAGGCCACCACCGCGGTCACACCGAGGACCTGCTGAGCCCAGCGACCTGGCAGTTCGGGACGGATGTCCGCTGGGACCTGTCCGCCCGCCTGGCCCGCGCGTTCGTTCTCGTGGACGCAGGTCGGTTCGACGAAGCAGCCGCGGCGTACGAACGCTGCGGCCGCCCGGAGTCCTGGCAACCGATGCGGGCCGCCGAGCTCTTGATGGACGCCATCGCAGCGCGAGTAGCAGCCGCACTCGGCCGCACTGACGACGTACGGCTTTTCCGTGCCCGGCTGGAACCCCGTCGTGGCCGGTACGTCGTCGGCGGCGCCGGCGCGACCAACTTCCTCGGTCCGGTCGAGCTGGTACTCGGTGCGTGCGCTGCCGCGCTCAGCGACTGGGATGCGGCCGCTGCAGACCTCCAGAAGGCCGGTGCGCTCTGCCGGGCGATCGGTGCGCCCGGCTTCGCGGTCGAGGCCGCCTGTCTGCTGGCCGACGTGTACGAGCGGTCCGGTGATCTGGTGCATGCCCACGCACTGGCCGCCGAGACGCTGCCCCTCGCGAAGACCCTCGGCATGACTCCCTGGGTGGAGCGACTCCACAGACCGCCGACCGACCCGCTGAGCCAGCGCGAGCGAGAGGTCGCCGGTTTGGTCGCCAAGGGCCTCAGCAACCGCGAGATCGCCGGCGCACTGGTCATCTCCGAACGAACGGCCCAGAACCACGTCCAGCACATTCTGACCAAGCTCGGCTTCGCGAACCGCGCCCAGGTCGCTGCCTGGGTGAGTAAGGGATGAGCAATTCGGACGATGCGCGGCGCATCTCCGCGGCGGACGCTGAGCTTCATGACGCGACACGACCAGAACGGCGCCGACCTCGACCTGTGGGACCAGGTCACCAGGACCTACTTCACTGAGCGCCTGGGCGTCGTCCCCACCAATGACACCCGCCAACACCAGCGCACAGCACCAGGCGTCGACCTGTACGTCGACCCCATCTGCCCGTACACGTGGGTGGTGGCCTGCTGGCTGCGAGAGGTCGCCCAGCACCGCGACCTCGACCTCCGCTACCACGTGATGAGCCTGCTCATGCTCAACGAAGGCCGCGACGACACCTACAGCCGACAGTTGGACGCGTCGACCGGCCCGTCCCGGGTGGCGACCGCAGTCGTCACGCACCACGGCAGTGAAGCGTTCCGGACCTGGCACGGTGCCTTCGGCAACCTGATCTTCGACCACTGGCGCTACCCGACGCCGACGGAGTACCGCGACGCCTCGGTAGCAGCCCTGAGCGAGGTCGGTCTGCAGGAGACGCTCGCGGACGCCGCCGACACCACTGAGTACGACGAGGCCCTGCGCCGCAGCCACAACGAAGGCACCCTCCCGGTGGGGATCGACGGCGGTACGCCGGTTGTCCACATCGACGGGACCGCCTTTTTCGGACCGGTCCTGAACGCGGTCCCCCGTGGCGACGACGCGCTCCGCCTGTTCGACGGCGTACGGCTGCTTGCGGGGTGTCCTGACTTCTACGAACTGAAGCGCACGCGCTCCACACCGCCCGATGTGAGCTACCGTCCGATGGAGGGAAGGCACCGCGATGAACGACGATGAACTCTGGGCCGCGATCGATGCGCAGCGCCGGCGCACGACCGACCTGCTCGCCACGCTCACACCGGCAGACTGGTCCCACCGCTCACTGTGCGACGGCTGGACCGTACGCGACGTCGCCGGTCACCTCACCCTCCAGCAGATGACCATCGGTGGCGTACTTCGCCTCACGCTGAAGCATGCCGGCATCCACAGCCTCAACTGGATGATCCAGACCTCCGCCCGTGACCAGGCAGCCCTGCCGACCGAGCAGCTCATCGGCGAGATCCGCGGCATGGTCGGCTCCCGGCGGCACAACCTCGGCGTCACTGCGCGAGAGACGCTGATCGACATCGTCGTTCACGGGCAGGACATCGCGATCCCGCTCGGCCGGACACTCCCCGTTCCGCCGGAGGTCGCCGCGACGGCGGCCTCGCGGGTGTGGGAGTGCCGGGGCACGCGGCTGTCCAAGGTCTTCAAACCGGTGCCGTACGACGGTCTGAGACTGGTCGCCGACGACATCGACTGGAGCGTAGGCGAGGGGCCGGAGCTCCGCGGTCCCGTGCTGTCGTTGCTCCTGCTGCTCACCGGACGTCGCGTCGTCCTGCCGCAGCTCGACGGCCCCGGCGCGGAGGTCCTACAGCGTGTATGACGTCGTACTCAAGGACGGGCCGGGGTGAGGTCCTTGGTCCAGAGCACCGTGCCGAACAGGTTCCGCACGGAGACCGTGAACACACCGGTCCGCGGGTCGATCCGGGTGTGCCCGAAGAACTGGTTGCCGGACGCCGGTGACTGGCTCGGGAAGTCGGCCGCCTTCGACCACACCACCTCAGGTCCGAACGTGCTGTCCAACGCGTTCGGCCCGAAGGTGCCGGCGTTGATCGGCCCGGCCACGATCTCCCAGAACGGGTCGAAGTCGGTGAACGCCGCGCGCGACGGGTCGTAGTGGTGCGCCGCCGCGTAGTGCACGTCGGCAGTCAGCCAGATCGCGTTGCGGACCTTGCGCGTCTTGAACTGGCTGAGCACCCAGGCGATCTCGTGCTCACGACCGCCGGGCGCCCCCGGCAGACCGTTCGCGACCGCCTCGATCAGGTTGCCGTCCGGAACCAGCACGCCTAGCGGCATGTCGCTGGCGATCACCTTCCAGGTCGCCCGCGACGCCGCGACCTCACGCACCAGCCAGGCGGCCTGCTCGGCACCGAGCATCGCGACCGGCCCGACCGTCGACGGCACCGGGTTCGCGCCGCGGAACGTGCGCATGTCCAGGCAGAACACGTCGAGCAGCGGGCCGTGGCTCACCTTGCGGTAGATCCGGTCCCGCCCGCCGACGTGCTCCATCGGCAGGTACTCGAGGAACGCCTTCTTCGCCCGCGCCGCGAGGACGTCGACCCGCTTCTCGGCGTACCGGTCGTCGGTGAGGATCTCCCCCGGGTACCAGTTGTTCAGCGTCTCGTGGTCGTCCCACTGCGCGACCAGCGGTACGTCGGCGTACAGCGAGCGCACGTTCTCGTCGAGCAGGTTGTACTTGTACCGGCCGCGGTACTCGGCCAGGGTCTCGGCGACCTTCGACACCTCCTCGGTCACCACGTTCTTCCACACGGTGCCGTCGGCAACTTTCAGCTCGGCCTGGATCGGGCCGTCGGCGTAGATGTTGTCGCCGGAGTGCAGGAAGAAGTCCGGCCGGGTGTCGTGCATCGTCTTGTAGGCGATCATCCCGCCGAGCTCGGGGTTGATGCCGTAGCCCTGCCCCGCGGTGTCGCCGGTGAACACGAACGACACCGGCCGGTTGCGGCCCGGGGTGCTGAACGAGCCGTCGAGCGTCTGACCGATGCGGCCGTTCTCGTCCTCGAAGCCGAGGCGGTAGTCGTACCGCTGCCCCGGGCGCAGGCCGCGCAGCGGCAGCCGAGCGGTGAAGTCGTCCGCGGCGTCCGTCTTCGGGCCACGCAGGCAGACGGCCTTGTCGAAGCGGCCGTGGCTGGTCAGCTGGACCACCAGCCTGCCGGGGCGGTCGGCGCGCGACCAGACGACAGCCGAGTTCGGCGTCACGTCGGCGCTCGCGATACCGGACGGCAGAGCGGCCCGATCACGACGGACAAGGTTCGGGGCCGCGACTGCGACACCAGGTACGGCGAGGGACGCACCGGCGACCGTGGACGCGGCAAGGAGTTGACGACGACTCAGTTTCATGACCCGAAGGTGCGCCTCGCGGATGACGGTCAGGTGACAGCCGGGCGAACTGAGCCTCAAATCACCCCCGGGACTCGGCCACCGCCTTGCGTGCGGCTACCGGGCGTGGTTCCGTTGAAGGCCTCAGCACCTCCTTGTGACGCTGCCCCAGACCTGGTGGCGCATCGGCCGATGCACTACTGGAATGGGGCATTCCCATGTCGCAGCTTCTTGCCGAAGACCATGACCCCTTGCGGGCTCAGAACAAGTACACCCATCTCTACACCGACCTGCTCCGGACCGTCCGCGAACTCGGACTGCTCCGGCGGCGTCGCGGGTACTACTTCACCCGGATCGGCCTGGTCCTGGCTGCCTTCGCCGGTGTCTGGGTCGGCGTCGGACTGCTCGGCAACTCCTGGTTGCAGCTGCTGATGGCTGGTGCGCTGGCGCTGGTGCTCACGCAGGTCGCCTTCCTCAGCCACGACAGCGCGCACCGGCAGGTCTTCGACTCGGCCGCCTGGAACGACTGGACCGCCCGCCTGCTGGCCGGTGGTCTCGTCGGGATGAGCGCTGCGTGGTGGAAGTCGAAGCACAGCCGCCACCACGGTGCGCCGAACCAGCTGGGGAAGGACCCGGACATCGCCATCGGCGTCGTCGCGTTCACCCCTGAGCACGTCGGCAGACGCAAGGGCTTCCAGGCCTGGCTGACCCGCCGCCAAGGCTGGCTCTTCTTCCCCTTGCTGACTCTGGAAGGCCTGAGCCTCTACGTCTCGAGCATCCAGCACCTGTTCCGACGCGGAGCGAGCACGGTCGAGCGCATCGAGGCCGCGATCGTGGTCACCCGGCTCGCCGGTTATCTGACCGTGCTGTTCCTCGTGCTGCCGATCGGCAAGGCCGGAGCCTTCCTCGGGCTGCAGCTCGCCGTCTTCGGCGTCTGTCTCGGCGGTTCGTTCGCCCCGAACCACAAAGGCATGCCGCTCGTCCCCAAGACGATGAAGCTCGATTTCCTCCGCCGCCAGGTGCTGATGTCACGCAACATCCGCGGCGGCGTCCTCACCGACTTCGCGATGGGCGGGCTGAACTACCAGATCGAGCACCACCTGTTCCCGAGCATGCCGCGGCCCACGCTGCGCAAGGTCCAGCCGATCGTCCGCGAGTACTGCGAGCTGCACGGAGTGAAGTACACCGAGGTCGGCCTGTTCACGTCGTACAAGATCGTCGTCGGCTACCTGAACAACGTCGGTCTGCGCGCCCGGGACCCGTTCGACTGCCCGCTGGCCTCGCAGTACGGGCGATAGGACTTTGCCGACCCGACCTCGTCGGGTCACGTGTCCGCAGAGGTGACGTTGCACGAGGTCACTAGGCTGACCGAGGTGAGTGCCCAGCAGCAGTACATCAGCGTCTACACCGATCTCCTGCAGACCGTCCGCGACCTCGGTCTGCTCAGACGGCGGCAGGGCTACTACGTCACCCGGATGAGCATCGTCCTCGGTGCCCTGCTCGCGGTCGTCGCGTGCATGATCCTGCTCGGCAACTCGTGGCACCAGCTCTGGCTCGCCGGTGCCCTGGCGCTCGTGCTGGTGCAGGTGGCGTTCCTCAGCCACGACAGCGCCCATCGGCAGATCTTCCACTCCAATGCCCGCAACGACTGGACCGCGCGGATCCTCGCCGGCTGCGTCCTCGGGATGAGCGTCAGCTGGTGGCGCAGCAAGCACAACAAGCATCACGCCGCCCCCAACCAGGCGGACCGCGATCCCGACGTACAGCTCAAGGTGCTCGCCTTCACGCCCGACGCGGTCGTCGAACGCGGGCCGGTGGGCCGCTGGTTCGCCGCACGTCAGGGCTGGCTGTTCTTCCCGCTCCTCACGCTCGAAGGCGTCGGCCTGCACGCGTCCAGCCTGACGCACCTCCTCCGGCGCGGCGCGAGCCGCGCGGACCGCGTCGACGCTGCCGTCGTCGCGTCGCGCATCGCGGTGTACGTCGCTGCGCTCTACTTCCTGCTGCCGCCCGGAAAGGCCACCGCGTTCCTCGGTCTGCAGCTCGCCGTGTTCGGGGTCTTCCTCGGCGCCGCGTTCGCCCCGAACCACAAGGGCATGCCGATCGTGCCGGCCGGCATGAAACTCGACTTCCTCCGCCGCCAGGTGCTGACGTCGCGCAACATCCGCGGCGGCGTCCTCACCGACTTCGCGATGGGCGGGCTGAACTACCAGATCGAGCACCACCTGTTCCCGAGCATGCCGCGACCGACGCTGCGGCGGGCGCGGCCGATCGTCCGCGAGTACTGCGAGCGGCACGGCATCGCGTACGCCGAGGTCGGCCTGTTCACGTCGTACCGGGTCGTCGTCGACTACCTGAACAACGTCGGCCTCCGCGCCCGCGACCCCTTCGACTGCCCACTCGCCGCCGAACTGCGATCAGCAGGCGGGCGGTCAGCGGGCGGGAGGGATCTCGCCTGAGCCGCGGATCGTCAGTTTCACCGGGACGCGGACGGTGCGGCCGGGGCGGTGGGGCTCCGGGAGGCGCTCGGTCATCAGCTGGATCGCCGTACGAGCCATCACGTCGGCCGATTGCGCGACCGCGGTCAGGCCAGGGCTGAGCAGGTCCCCGAGCGCCAGGTCGTCGAAGGACACCAGCGCTACCTGGTCCCGCCGGCCCGCGAGACCTCGCAGTACCTCGGCGGTGGTCATGTTGTTTGCCGACAGCAACGCCGTGGCCGGCTCGGAGCGGTCGAGGACGGCCGAGAGCGTGATGCCGATGCCCTCGGTGGTCGGCTCGGACAGGTGCACCAGGTCCTCGTCGACGACGATCCCGTGCCGGGCCATCGCCGCCCGGTAGGCCACGACCCGCTCGCGGGCGGTGAAGATCCGCTCGTCGTCACCGAGGTACGCGATCCGGCGGTGACCCTGCCGGACCAGGTGGTCGATCGCCTGGTCGATGCCGCCGGCGTTGTCCGCGAGGACGGCGTCCGCCTCGATCCCGTGCGCGGGACGGTCGATCGTGACGACCGCCATCCCGGCGTCGACGTGCGGCGCCAGGTACTCCTGGGTCTCCCCGATCGGCGCCATGATCAGCGCGTCCGGCCGCCGCGCGACGAACTCCAGGCAGACCTCCCGCTCCCGCTCCGGGTCCTCGTCGGTCAGGCCGATCATCACGACCGAACCGGACGAGCGGGCCCAGAGCTCGACCGCGCGCCCGAGTGAGGCGAAGAACGGGTCGCCGATGTCGCGGATCACCACCGCGATCGTCCCGGTCTTGCCGCGGCGCAGCATCCGGGCGGACTCGTTCGGGGTGTAGTTGAGCTCCTTGATCGCGGCCTGGACCTTGGCGGTCAGCTCCGGGCTGACGTTCGGTTCCTCGTTCACCACCCGGGACACGGTCTTCAACGCGACGCCGGCCCGGGCGGCGACCTCCTTCATCGTGGGCCGGCGCTGGCCCGTCCCGTTCACCCCGCTGACACTCATCGCCGGCCCACCCTTTCGTCGTCGCGCAGAGGTTACACCGGGTGACTAGCTTTCGACCACGACCGGAATGATCATGGGCCGGCGGCGGTGGGTGTCGCTGACCCATTTGCCGACCACCCGGCGGATCACCTGCTGCAGCTGGTACATGTCGTCCAGCCCGCTGCCGATCGCCTTCTCGATCTCCGCCTCGATCTTCGGCTTGAGGTCGTCGAACACGGTGTCGTCCTCGGCGAACCCGCGGGCCTGGATCTCCGGGCCGGCGGTCAGCTTGCCGGTCACCGAGTCCATCACCGCGATCACCGAGATGAAGCCCTCGTCACCGAGGATCCGGCGGTCCTTCAGCGAGGTCTCGGTGATGTCCCCGACGGTCGAGCCGTCGACGAACACGTACCCGCAGTCCACCTTGCCGGCCACCACGGCCTTGCGGTCGATCAGGTCGACCACCACGCCGTCCTCGACGACCACCACGTTCTCCCGCGGTACGCCGGTCTGCACCGCCAGGTCGGCGTTCGCGTGCAGGTGCCGGACCTCGCCGTGCACCGGCATCACGTTGCGCGGCTTCACGATGTTGTAGCAGTACAGCAACTCGCCCGCGCTCGCGTGACCGGACACGTGCACCAGCGCGTTGCCCTTGTGGATCACGTTCGCACCGTGCCGGATCAGGCCGTTGATCACCCGGTACACCGAGTTCTCGTTGCCCGGGATCAGGGAAGACGCCAGTACGACGGTGTCACCCGGCTGCAGGTGTACGACGTTGTGGTCGTTGGCGGCGATCCGGGACAGCGCCGACATCGGCTCGCCCTGCGAACCGGTCGACACCAGCACCACCTGCTCCGGCGGGTAGTTGTCCAGGTCGCGCATGTCGATCAGCGTGTCGCCGGGCACGTTCAGGAAGCCGAGGTCCCGGGCCACGCCCATGTTGCGGACCATCGAGCGGCCGACGTACGCGACCTTGCGGTGATGCTTCACCGCGGCGTCCATCACCTGCTGCACGCGGTGCACGTGCGAGGCGAAACAGGCGACGATGATGCGCTGGTTCTTCGCCTTGGTGAAGACCCGGTCCAGGACCGGGGCGATGTCACGCTCGTGGGTGGTGAAGCCGGGCACCTCGGAGTTGGTGGAGTCGACCATGAACAGGTCGACGCCTTCCTCGCCGAGCCGCGCGAACGCGCGCAGGTCGGTGATCCGGTTGTCCAGCGGCAGCTGGTCCATCTTGAAGTCACCGGTGTGCAGCACCACGCCGGCCGGTGTCTTGATCGCGACGGCGAGCGCGTCCGGGATCGAGTGGTTGACCGCGACGAACTCGCAGACGAACGGCCCGATCTGGAGCTTCTCGCCCTCGACCACGGTCTGCTGCGGCACGTTGCGGTGCCGGTGCTCCTTCAGCTTGCCCTCGAGCAGCGCGAGCGTGAGCTGCGACCCCACCACCGGGATGTCGCCCCGCTCACGCAGCAGGTAGGGCAAGCCGCCGATGTGGTCCTCGTGGCCGTGCGTCAGGACGACCGCGACGACGTCGTCCAGCCGGTCCCGGATCGGCTCGAAGTCCGGCAGGATCAGGTCCACGCCGGGCTGGTTCTCGTCCGGGAAGAGTACGCCGCAGTCCACGATCAGCAGCTTGCCGTCGTACTCGAAGACCGTCATGTTCCGGCCGACCTCGCCGAGGCCGCCGAGCGGGATGACCCGCAAAGCGCCCGGAGCGAGAGGTCCGGGCGCGGAGAGATCTGGATGGGGATGGCTCATGCAATCAGTCCTGCCGTCTTGAGGTCGGTGGTGAGCCAGTCCACTTGCTCGGCGGTCGCCTCAACCAGCGGCAACCGAAGGGTCGCATGCTCGATGACGCCGGCCAGCTTGAGCGCGGCCTTCACCATGATGGCGCCCTGGGTCCTGGTCATGATCGTCTCGACGGCGGGCACCAGCCGTCGATCAATTTCCTGTGCTCCTGCGAGGTCGCCGGCCACCACGGCGTCGATCAGCTGCCGGTACTCCCGACTTGCCACGTGCGCCACGACACTCGCGATACCGACCGCGCCGATCGCCAGTGAGGCGAGGTTCAACTCGTCGGCACCGCAGTAGTAGAACAGATCGGTGTTCGCCAGCACCTTGGTGGTCCCGGCGATGTCGCCCTTGGCGTCCTTCACCGCGACGATCCGCGGGTGCTCGGCGAGCGTGATCAAGGTCTCGGACCTGATCTCCACGCCGGCCCGGCCGGGGATGTCGTACAGCATGTTCGGCAGACCGGTGGCGTCGGCGACCGCGGTGAAGTGCGCGCGCAGCCCTTCCTGCGGGGGCTTGTTGTAGTACGGCGTGACGACCAGCAGCCCGTCCGCGCCGGCGGCCTCGGCCTGCTTGGCGCACTCGATCGTGTGCGCGGTGTCGTTGGTCCCGACACCGGCGACGAGCTTGGCGCGGTCACCGACGGCCTCACGGACCGCCTCGATGATCCGGACCTTCTCCTGGTCGGACGTGGTCGGCGCCTCGCCGGTGGTCCCGTTCAGCACCAGGGCGTCGTTACCGCCGTCGACGAGGTACGTCGCGACCTTCTGGGCGGCGTCCAGGTCGAGGGAGCCGTCAGGCCGGAACGGGGTGACCATCGCGGTCGTCAAACGGCCGAACGGCGGCGCTGACGAGGGCGTGGATGCTGGCGAGGACATGGGCCTCAGATTACCGCTCCCGAACCCTGAAGAGATGGGTAGGCCTGGTGGCTGTCCGCTCGGGGGTCCGGGCAGCCACCAGGCTCACTCGTCCTATCGGGCCCCGCCCGGCAGTCGTTACAGCTTCCACCAAAAAAATCCGGAAAAACTTCTGCAAATACTCTCTGTAAGCAAATGGCTGCGTCGTGTGAATGATCCGATGCTCTAGTCTCATCGGCGTGTCGACACCTTCTGCCACCCCTGCCACTCCTGCCACGCCGGCAGCCCGCCAGAGCCTGATCATGGTGTGCGCGTCGATGGCCGGGGTGATCCCGGTCATGACGCTCGCCCTGTGGTTCGTCCTCGCCACTGATGGGATCGGCGAGTTCCCGACGGACTGGCCGCCGCTTGTGGTGCTCGCCGCCGCGGTCGGCGCGTACTCCATCTGCGAACTGGTCGGCTTCCGCACTCCCCCGCTGGAGTACTCGAACCGCCCCGCCGCCGAGATCCAGGCAGACTCCTGGCGCCGTTTCACCACGTCGACGTTCACCCGCTTCGCGATCTGCGAGGCCGTGTTCCTGATCTCCGTTGCGCTGTCGTTCGTCGCCGAGAGCTTCTGGGTGGTCCTGATCGGGGCGGTCATCGCCCTGCCACTGTTCTTCTGGGAGGCGTGGCCGGGTGAGCGCAACCAGCGCCGGTTCGCGGCAGCATTGGAGTCCGGCGGGATTCCGTCGTACCTGACCGGCCGCCTTCAGGACTGACCGGCGAGCCAGATCGAGGTCGCGTCGAACAGTTGCCGCAGCGCCTGGAGAGCGCCGGGGAGAAGCAGTACGCCGGCGAGAGTCAGCACCGGCACGATCACTACGTGCTCGAACCACTTGCCGGTGCTGAAGCGCAGCGGTTTGGGGAGGCGCAGCTCGTACCAGGTCTCGCCCCGGATGGGCAGCGGCCAGAGCCAGGGGCAGCCGGAGCGGGTCAGGCTGTCCCCTAGGCAGTGAACGAACATGCCGACAGCCACGGCGGCGCCGATCCAGCCGCCGATCTGACTGAGGCCGGCCTGCAGTGCGTCGGCGGCCGCTGTGCCGGGTAGCGCGTCGCCGGTGCCGACGACCGACCAGCCGGCTGCTGCGAGGACGGCGAGGATGATCCAGTCCCCGAGCGCGTCGGCGGCCAGGACGAGGCCGGTCACTGCGACAGCCAGCACTGCCCACTTGCCGCGGTCGCCGAGGTTTGCGGCGAGCATCCCGAGCAGGATCGCGGCGACGAGCGTATGAGTCGCGTGCCGGTGTTTGCCGGTGCTCTCCTCGTCGCGCGGGCCCTTCATCACGTTGTAGAGGACGCCTGAGAACGCCCGTACCGCCGCCGACACCAGCCGGGTCACCGGGCCGAGCAGGCGCGATGCGCTCGCGCCCGGATGGTCCAGGTCCGGCACCAGCGCGTACCCGGCGGTGGCCGCCGCGAACGGCACCACTTCCGCCACCGAGGTCAGCCCGACCAGCGGCGCCACCGCCAACCCGGCACACCACCCCGACAAAGCATGCGACCGCCCCATCATCCCGCGCCTCACCCCTCCACTCACTCTCTCCACATCCTCCCCCACCAGCCCCACCAACCCCACGCACCACACGCCCCCGCACGCCCGACGAACGCGTCTTTGAGTCCCCACCAACCAAATCTCGCCGCCGAATTCGGTTGGCCGGGACTCAAGGAGGGCTTGAAAGGGTTGATGGGGGCCCAAAGAGGGGCGTGAGGGGCGGCTTTGCATAATCATTCAGAGTGGTGCATACTTTTCCTGTGTCCAAGGTGCTTACTTCTTTGCCGGTCGGTGAGCGGGTCGGGATTGCCTTCTCGGGTGGTCTCGACACGTCGGTTGCGGTTGCGTGGATGCGGGACAAGGGTGCGATCCCGTGCACGTACACCGCTGATCTCGGGCAGTACGACGAGCCCGACATCGGGTCGGTCCCCGGCCGCGCGACGGCGTACGGGGCCGAGATCACCCGGCTCGTGGACTGCCGTGCGGCGCTCGTCGAGGAAGGGCTCGCGGCGCTGGCCTGCGGTGCGTTCCACATCCGGTCCGGCGGGCGGACGTACTTCAACACCACCCCGATCGGCCGGGCGGTGACCGGCACGATGCTGGTCAAGGCGATGCTCGACGACGACGTCCAGATCTGGGGCGACGGCTCGACCTTCAAGGGCAACGACATCGAGCGGTTCTACCGCTACGGCCTGCTCGCGAACCCGCAGCTGCGGATCTACAAGCCGTGGCTGGACGCGCAGTTCGTGCACGAGCTCGGCGGCCGGAAGGAAATGTCCGAGTGGCTGGTCGCGCACGGCCTGCCGTACCGCGACAGCACCGAGAAGGCATACTCCACCGACGCGAACATCTGGGGCGCGACCCACGAGGCGAAGACCCTCGAGCACCTCGACACCGGGGTGGAGACGGTCGACCCGATCATGGGCGTCGCGCACTGGGACCCGGCGGTCGAGATCCCCGCCGAGGACGTCACGATCGGCTTCGTGCAGGGCCGGCCGGTGACGATCAACGGCAAGGAGTTCGGTACGGCGGTCGACCTGGTCCTGGAGGCCAACGCGATCGGCGGCCGGCACGGGCTCGGCATGTCGGACCAGATCGAGAACCGGGTCATCGAGGCGAAGAGCCGGGGCATCTACGAGGCGCCCGGGATGGCGCTGCTGCACGCGGCGTACGAGCGGCTGGTGAACGCGATCCACAACGAGGACACGATCGCGAGCTACCACAACGAAGGCCGCAAGCTCGGGCGGTTGATGTACGAAGGCCGTTGGCTCGACCCCCAGGCGCTGATGGTCCGGGAAGGGCTGCAGCGGTGGGTCGGTACGGCGGTGACCGGCGAGGTCACGCTCCGGCTCCGGCGCGGCGAGGACTACTCGATCATCGACACCACCGGGCCCGCGCTCAGCTACCACCCGGACAAGCTGTCGATGGAGCGGATCGAGGACTCGGCGTTCGGCCCGGTCGACCGGATCGGCCAGCTGACCATGCGGAACCTGGACATCGCGGACTCGCGCGCGAAGCTGGAGCAGTACGCCGGTCTCGGCATGTTCGGCTCGTCCAACCCCGCGCTCGCGTCGTCCACCGAACTGATCGGCGAACTCCCGACGGGCGGCGCCGAAGCCATCGCCTCCCGCGGCGAGGCCACCGAGGAGGACGAGCTCCTCGACCGCGCCGCCATGGAATCCGGCACGGACTGAGTCACCCCCAGAGTCACCCCCCAGAGTCATCCACAGAGTTTCAGTCGCAGGCCGCGGTTAACGGCATCCCGTGAGATGCAACCGCGACCTCGCGACTGAGCAGTCTGGATCGGCCAGGCTCCGGTCAGTGGCGGAGTTGTCCGCGCGTGGCCTTGGTCCGGTCGGCCGGCTTCGCGGCGACGTCCTCGGCTGCGCCGGAGGTGCTCCGCGGTGGGGCGCCGGGCGGCGTCAGGCCGGCGCCGGCCTGACGACGGATGTCCGCCAGCTCCACCTGCAGCAAGTGCGCCCGGCCGGCGGCGCCACCCAGCACCAAGCCCGCCTGTCCCGCGGCCTGCTGAGCCAGGTCCTTGTACTGCCCGCGAAGAAGGTGATCGGCTCCCTGTCCGACGAGGTCACCCAGCCGGCCGTTGGCGGTCTGCACGGTCAGCTGCGAGACAGTCCTGGCGACGACCAGCGCGGCCTGCTCAGCGGCTGCGGAGCGTTCGTCGGCGGGCAACGCGTCGAGGTGCCGATGCGCGTCGATGTTCGCCTGAACGGCCGTCTGCAGACGGTGCCCAGGAGCCGCTGCGGACATCCGCTCCACGATCCCGTCCGCCGGCTGACCGTCCGCGAACTCGCGGGCGACCTCGGCCAGGAACGCGGGCCTCATCGTGTTCTCCACCGTCGCGATGAACTCACGTTCTTCGGTCGTGATCGGGCGCGGGGCGGGAATGGGTACGGCCATGCTCGGAAGTGAAGCAGATCGGTGGGGTCAGGCGTCGAAGTCCAGGGTGACGGTCGGGGTGGTCGGGTGGGACTGGCAGGTGAGGACGTAGCCGGCGCGGATCTCGTCGGGTTCCAAGGCCCAGTTCGTGTCCATCCGGACGCTGCCGTCGAGGACCTTGGCGCGGCACGTGCCGCACACTCCGCCCTTGCACGCGAACGGAGCATCGGACCGTACAGCGAGAGTCGCGTCCAGCACCGCCTTCGAGTGCTCCCCCAGCGCGAACGTCGACCGGCGGCCGTCGAGGATCACCGTCACCTGGGCCGCGTCTTCGTCGACGGCGGCCTCCTCGATCGGCGCCTTCGGAGCCTCGTCGCCGACATGGAACAGCTCGGCGTGGACGTGTTCGCGTGCGACCCCCTCGGACAGCAGGAGGTCCTGCGCGCCGACGACCATCGCGTACGGGCCGCACAGGAACCACTCGTCGACGGTGTCCGGCGGGAGGATCGTCGCGAACATTCGCCGCAGGCGGTCCGCGTCGATGCGGCCGCTGAAGAGCTCCACCTCGGTCGTCTCGCGCGACAACACGTGCACGAGGTGCAGGCGCTCGGCGTACCGGTCCTTCAGGTCGGCCAACTCGTCGGCGAACATCACCGAGCCCGCGGTCCGGTTGCCGTACAGCAAGGTCACCCGGCTGGCGGGTTCGATCGCGAGGACCGTCGCGACCAGCGACAGGACGGGCGTGATTCCGCTGCCCGCGGCAACGAACGCGTAGTGCTTCGCGTTGGCGGCGTCGAACGTCGTACCGAAGCGGCCGAGCGGGGTCATCACCTCGAGCTCGTCGCCGACCTTCAGGTCCTTGGCGGCGTACGACGAGAACTCGCCGCCGGGGAGGCGCTTCACGCCGATCCGCAGCACGCCTGATCCCGCGGGCGAGCAGATCGAGTAGCTGCGGCGTACCTCTTCTCCGGTACGGCGGATCGTGAGGTGCTGGCCCGCGGTGAACTCGTACTCGTCCGCAAGCTCCGGCGGTACGGCGAAGGTGATCGCGACCGCGTCGTCGGTGACGGGCTCGATCGCGGCGACCTTCAGCGAGTGGAACGTTGCGCGCCTGCGAGGGGCGATGGTCGTCATCTAGATCGCCTTGAAGTGATCGAAGGGTTCGCGGCAGGAGTTGCAGCGCCAGAGCGATTTGCAGGAGGTCGAGCCGAAGCGGCTGAGCTCCGAGGTGTTGGGCGAGCCGCACAAGGGGCAGCGGATGCTCAACTGCAGCAGGACCGGGGCGTTGGCCCGGGACTGGGATGGAGGGAAGGGGGCGGGGGCGCTCGTGCCGGGTGGCGGGGCGATGCCGTAGTCCGTCAGCTTCGCCTTTCCTGCTTCCGTCATCCAGTCGGTCGTCCACGGCGGCGACAGGACCGTCTCGACCCTTCCGTGGACGTGCAACGCCTGGAGTGTCAGTTCGACCTCGTGGCGGATCAGGTCCATGGCGGGACAGCCGGAGTACGTCGGGGTGATTGTGACGACGACCTCGTCGCCCTCGTGCCGCACACCGCGCAGTACGCCGAGATCCGCGATCGTGAGCACCGGCACCTCGGGATCCACGACCTCGCCGACGGCCTCGAGGATCGCCGCGTCGGTCACCATGTCGCACCCGGATGCGAACGCGCCACGTGCTGCAGTTCGGCCAGCAGATAGCCCATGTGCTCGGTATGACGACCCGAACGACCGCCGGAGTGCTGGTACGACGATGTCGGCCGCTCACACGTCGACTCGTCGATGACCGCCGTCACGCGCCGGGTCCACTCCTCCTCCAGCGTGGACGGATCGACGGCGACCGACAGCTGCCGTACGACGTCGTCCGACGCGAACATCTCAGCGGTGTAAGGCCACAGCGCGTCCAGCGCAGCTTGCATCCGCCGGTGGCTCTCCTCGGTCCCGTCGCCCAGCCGCAGCACCCACTGCGTCGCATGGTCGACGTGGTACGCCACCTCCTTGACCGCCTTCCCCGCCACACCGGCCAGCGTCTCGTCGGCACACGACCGCAGCTCGTCGTACAGCAAATGCTGGTACGTCGCGAAGTACAGCAACCGTGCCATTGCGAACGCGAAGTCGCCGTTCGGCAGCTCGCACAACTGCAGGTTCCGGAACTCGCGCTCGTCCCGGAAGTACGCGAGCTCGTCCTCGGTGCGGCCGTCCAGCGAGCCGGCGTACTGCAGCAGCGAACGCGCCTGCCCCAGCTGGTCCAGCGCGATGTTGCCGAGCGCAACATCCTCCTCGAGCTGCGGCGCGGCCGCGATCCACTCGCCGGTGCGCTGCGCCGCGATCAGCGCGTCGTCACCGAGGCGAAGCGTGTATTCGAGCAGGTCGTTCACAGGTGCTCGACGCCTTCCGGGACCTCGTAGAACGTCGGATGCCGGTACACCTTGTCGCCGGCCGGGTCGAAGAACTCGTCCTTCTCGTCCGGCGAAGACGCAGTGATGTCCGACGCCCGCACCACCCAGATCGACACGCCTTCCTGGCGGCGGGTGTACACGTCCCGCGCGTTCCGCAACGCCATCGTCGCGTCCGGCGCATGCAGGCTCCCCACATGCGTGTGCGACAGCCCGCGGCGCGACCGCACGAACACCTCGTAGAGCGGCTCGACGCTGTGCTTGCTGATGAACTCGCTCCGCTCGTTCATGCGGCCTTCACCGCCTTCTTGGCCGCATAAGCGGCCGCGGCCTCGCGGACCCAGGCGCCGTCCTCATGCGCCTTCACGCGATGCGACAGCCGCTGCTGGTTGCACGGACCGTTGCCCTTCACCACGTCGTACAGCTCGGTGTAGTCGGGCTCGGTGAACCGGTAGTGCCCGTCCTCGTACACCAGTCCGTCGTCAGGGACGCGCAGCCCGAGTACGTCGGCCTGCGGCACGGTCATGTCCACGAACCGCTGCCGCAGCTCGTCGTTGCTGTGGCGCTTGATCCCCCACGCCATCGACTGCTCCGAATGCGTCGACGCCGCGTCCGGGGGGCCGAACATCATCAGCGACGGCCACCACCAGCGGTTCAAGGCGTCCTGCGCCATCGCCTTCTGCGCCTCGGTGCCCTTCGACAACGTGTACAGGATCTCGAACCCCTGCCGCTGGTGGAACGACTCCTCCTTGCAGACCCGCACCATCGCCCGCGCGTACGGCCCGTAGGAGCAGCGGCACAGCGGGACCTGGTTGACGATCGCCGCGCCGTCGACCAGCCAGCCGATCGCACCGATGTCGGCCCAGGTCAGCGTCGGGTAGTTGAAGATGCTGGAGTACTTCTGCTTGCCGCTGTGCAGCAGGTCGAGCAGGTCCGCGCGGTCCACGCCGAGCGTTTCCGCGGCGGCGTACAGGTAGAGACCGTGGCCGGCCTCGTCCTGCACCTTCGCCATCAGGATCGCCTTGCGGCGCAGCGACGGCGCGCGACTGATCCAGTTGCCCTCCGGCTGCATGCCGATGATCTCGGAGTGCGCGTGCTGCGCGATCTGCCGGATCAGGGTCTTGCGGTACCCGTCCGGCATCGCGTCCCGCGGCTCGATCCGGCCGTCGGCGTCGATGGTCGCCTGGAAGTCCATACCAACAGCATATGTGACACTTTTTCTCAGAATCAACAACAGGTGTCACAAAGGTGGTGCTGGACCCACCCAGGAAGTGGGTTTGACGCACTGGGGACGGCGGGTCGGGGTCGCGAGGATTGAGCCAACAGCTCAACCCTTCCACAGTTTTCGGAGGACCCCGTGACTACAACCACCCTCCCGGCCGTCGATCATCGCGGCCCGGTCACCGGCCGGGAGCGTGCGCTCGCACCCGACCTGATCCGGGGCGCGATGCTGCTGCTGATCGGCCTGGCGAACAGCGCCAACTTCGCGTTCGCCGGCCAGCCCGGCGTGGAGAGCGCGCCGCACGGCTTCGAGCGCATCCTGAACTTCCTCAAACTCACCTTCGTCGACGCCCGGGCGTACCCGGTGTTCGCGGTGATGTTCGGCTACGGCCTCGTGCAGCTGGCCCGGCGGCAGCGGTCCTCGGGCGCCACCACCGGTGCTGTCCGGCGGATCCTGCTCAAGCGCAACGCCTGGCTGATCGGCTTCGGCGTCGTCCACGCGACGCTGCTGTACTTCGGTGACTTCCTCGGCGCCTACGGCATCGTGGGCATCATCTGCACGCTGTTCCTGCTCAACCGCGGCGACAAGTTCCACCGGATCGTCCTCGCGATCTGGGCGTTCATGGCCGTCGAGGTCTTGTTCGTCGGGGCCAAGGCCGCGCTCGCGATCGTCAACAGCTCCGGCCCCGCGCACGCGCTGACGAACTCCCCGAACCCGTCACTGGCCGCTTCGTCCTACCTGGGCAGCCTGGTCGACCGGCTGCACGAGTACCCGCTGCACGCCGCGAGCGTCATCCCCTTCATCATCATCGTCTGGCTCGGCATCTGGGCCGCCCGCAAGCAGATCCTGGAGAACCCGGGCGCCCACAAGACCCTGCTCACCCGGGTGGCAGTCGGCGGTCTCGGCCTCACCGTCCTGGGCGGCCTGCCGCTCGCGCTGGTCGGAGCCGGCTGGATGCACGTCGACGAGAGTGCGGTGGACGCGCTGAGCCTGCTGTCCCACGTGTCCGGCATGTTCGGCGGACCTGGGTACGTCGCTCTGTTCGGCCTGCTCGTCCTGCGGATCCGCAAGCTGTCGCTGCCGGTCCGTGCGATCTCCGCACTTGGTCAGCGCTCGCTGTCCGGGTACCTCTTCCAGTCGGTGTCGTGGATGATCCTGCTGGCGCCGTTCACGCTGGACCTGCGGTTCGGAAGTACGGCGTACACCGCGGCGCTGGTCGCGATCGGTGTCTGGGTCATCTCGGTCGCCGGCGCTTATCTGATGAGCCGGCGTTCGTACCGCGGTCCGGCCGAGACCCTGCTGCGCAAGCTCGTGTACTGACTTGCGAGGATTGCGTTCATGAGTGACTTCGGCGTACCGGAACCGGCCAACCTCTCGGATCTGTCCGGCGACACCCCGGTAGCTGAAACGAGCGTGCGGCTCGCACTGCCCGCGGAGGCAGGAGAGATCGGCGAGATCCAGGTCGCGGCCTGGCGTACGGCGTACGCCGGGCTGCTGCCGGCCGATGTCCTCGCCGATCTCAACCCGGCGCAGTTCGCGGCCCAGTGGCGGGCTGCGCTGCTCGCTCCGGGCGAGGCGCGGAACCGGGTCATGGTCGCGCTGGCCGGCCGCACGCTGGTCGGCTTCGCGGCCATCACACCGTCCGACGACCCGGACGGCGACCCGCAGCATGACGCGTTGATCGCCGAGCTGGCGGTCAACCCGGAGGCGACCCGCGCCGGCCACGGCTCCCGCCTCCTGAACGCCGTCGTCGACACGGTCCGCGCCGACGGCTTCCGCCGGGTCACCGTCTGGGTCAACTCGACCGACGACGTACTCCGCGCCTTCTACACCGAGGCCGGCTGGGCCCCCGACGGCGCCCACCGCGAACTCGACCTCTACGGCGACGAGTCCGTCCGCATCAAGCAGATCCGCCTCCACACCGACCCCGGCACGGAGTAATCCCCCGCGGCCAATAGCAGGTCGCCGATCGGCGACGGGCCGGGGGTGGTGCTCGACGGCCACTGGTGGGCATGACAGATTGTCACGGACCGATCACGCATGGCCATCCGCTGGAGTCTGCATGAAGTACCTCACCCTGGCCGTCGGCCTGGGCCTGTCCGCTGCAGCCGTTCTCGTCGTTCCCGGTTCCGGTGCGACCGCCTCGACGCAAGAGGCGACCGTTGTCGACAAGCCACATCAGGTGGCGACCAAGTACCTCGAGCAGAAACCGCGCTGGTCGGAGTGCGGCGACGCCGAGCTCCGCACGTACTGCGCGAAGATCACCGTCCCGCGCGACTGGGCCAACCAGTACGCCGGGAACGACCTGCAGATCGCGGTCAGCAAGGTCGCGCCGGCCAAAGGCAAGCCGAGCCGGGTCGTGTTCGGCAACCCCGGCGGACCCGGTGGCGCCGGCCTCGGAATGGCGCCGTACCTCGCGAGCCAGGGACCGCTCGCCAAGGACCACCTCGCCGTCGGCTTCGACCCGCGCGGCACCGGCGGCAGCTCGAACGTGAGCTGCGACGGCGCCCCCGCGTTCACGATGGACGCGCGCGACCGCGCTCCCGCGACCCGCGACCTGATCGCCGAGGCCTCGGAGATGACGCAGACGTACTGCGACCAGCAATCCCGCGGTCTGCTCCCCTATATCACCACCGCGCAGACGATGCAGGACATGGACCTGATCCGGCGGCTGCTCGGCTTCGACAAGCTGGACTACGTCGGGTACTCCGGCGGCACCTGGCTCGGGGCGTACTACCAGACCTACTTCCCCGAGCACGTCGGCCGCTTCGTGCTGGACTCGAACACGGACTTCACCAAGGGCTGGCTGGACACGTTCGTCAGCCAGCCGCGGGCGTTCGAGCGCCGGTTCCGCGAGGACTTCGCGCCCTGGGCGGCCAAGTACGACGACCAGCTGCACCTCGGTTCGTCACCGGCTGCGATCATCCGCCTGTACGAACGGTTACGACGGGCCCTCAAGGAGCAGCCCGCGACCGAGGAGTTCCTGGACGGCGCGGTCAACGTCAGGTACGACGAGAACACCCTCGACCTGATGGTGACCGGGGATATGTACTCGAAGCTCGACTTCCATTCCCTCGCGGCCGACCTGCTATTTCTCCGTGACCTTTCCGCGGCGCAGGCAAAGGGCGGTCCGCGGGCCGCGCAACGCAAGGTCGACGGGCTCTCGAAGGCCCGCCAGCAGCAACTGGTCGAACGCGCCGGCCGGTCCCCCGTGGGCCTCCGGATGCTCGGTGAGGACGACGCCGAGGACGCGACGTTCACCGCCATCACCTGCAACGACACGGTCTGGCCGCAAGGCCGCGAGTACGGCGAACAACTCGCCGCCCGTCTCGGTCCGCACTTCCCGCTGGTCGGCTGGACGATGTCCGAGAACCCCTGCTTCTACTGGGACCGTCCGAACCTGACCATGCCGACACCGACCGGCAAAGGCTTGCCCACAACGCTGATGGTGCAGTCCGTGCACGATCCCGCGACCAGCTACAGCCTCGCTGCGGCGGCCCACAGCCGGTACGCCGGTTCGCGGCTGCTGACTGTCACGCGCGAAGGCGACCACGGCATCTACGGCGGTGTGAACCGCTGCGCGGACCGGATCGTCAACACGTTCCTCACCACCGGGGTCGCGCCGGCCAAGGACGTGAGCTGCGCCGGCGAAGGCATCCCCGCACCAGTGGCCGAGGAGCCCGGCCTCGACGAAGGCGCCGGTGCTCCTTTACGAAAGGTCGCCGGATTCACAAAAGCTGTTTCCGGCTATCTGCCGTGACGAGCGCCTGAAAGCGGACTGCATTTCCCCTACGGACCGGCAGGTCGCGGTCACGGTCGGCGAAATCCGGCCGGGGATTTCGTTGTCAGGACAAATTTGTCAGGGCGATGTCAGGGTTGCGTCCCTGTGCGACGCAGCGTGATCACGGCACTCTTGAGGTAGCGCGGAGGAACCGATCGTCGACTGGGAGGGCCCGACGACTGGTGACCATCGCGGACGTGGCTTCGGCCGGCTGTGAGTGGGGGGACTGCCTGGGGGGTCAGACAGAGGACACAGCCGGCCGGGCCACGAATCTGGATCCGCGCCCTCAGATCCCTCGCGGGGCATCGTCGATCCCCCAGGTCGTGGTGCTCCGCGAGGCACGCCCGGTTCAGAACGGATCGCGCGTCCGCTCCGCCGGTGTAGCTCCTGAGCTGGATTCCGGCGGCGGGTAACCGTCCGCAACCGCGGCCAGTGGCGCCGCGCGGCCGGCCGACCAAGCCGCCCGGAAGGCCCGCCGCTCGAGCGACGCTTCGACCGCGGCTCGCGTGGCCTCGCAACCGGCCTTCTCGATCTCCGGCACCGGCGCCCCGATGACCTCGCGGACTCCGTCGGCGGCACCGAGCAGAAATGCGGCGTACTCGCTGCGCTCGCGTTGCTGTGCGACCGCGGCGAGTTCCTCCAGCACACTGGCCGACCGCCACCGGTCCCCCAGATCCCGATGCTCGGCCAGGCTTTCGTCGAGCAGGTGTACGGCGCGGTCGGTCAGGCCACGCCGGCGTTCGACGATACCGAGCTGGTTCAGCGACCAGGCGGCACCCTCGCGATATCCGAGCCGTTGCGACAGCGCGAGGCTCTCCTGCAGCAGATCCTCGGCCTCGACCAGTTCACCGCCGTACTGCGCGATGGCGCCGAGGCTGATCAGCGACCAGGCGAGTCCTTCGCCGTCACCGACGGCCCGGAAGCTGTCGCGAGCTCGCCGGCACCGGCGCGCGCCGATCTCGAGGTCGCCGCGGAGCCAGGCCACGAAGCCGAGGTAATTGTGCGCCCAGGCCATTCCGACCCGGTCGCCGAGACTCTCGTACAGGTCGTAGCTCTCGCAGTGCAGGTCCTCCGCCGCTTCGTAGTCGCCCCGTTCGCGTGCGACACCGCCGAGTCGTTGCAGCACCAACGCAGCGCCGGACGTGTCGCCAAGCTCCTTGTACTGCCGCAAGGCGGTCTTCAGTCGCTCGGTCGCGGCGTCGTACTCGCACTGGAGGAACGCCAGTGTCCCGGCGCCCAGGTTGGCCTTCGCATACACCGGCGCGAGCTCCGCGATCCGTTCGGGCGGCACCGACTCGCCGAGTTGCAGGGCACGCTCGAGCCACTGGCTGCCCTCGGCGTAGTGCCCGCGAAGGTAGCAGAACAGCCACAGCCCACCGGCCAGTCGCAACGCCTCGTCGATCGAGCTGGTCCGCAGCGCCCACGCCATCGCGGACCGCAGGTTCGCGAGCTCACCGTCCAACCGGTCGAGCCACTCCCCCTGCTCCGGTCCACGCAGCCGGCTCTCCGAATCCTCGGCCAGGCCGACGTAGTACTGCGCATGCCGCGCGGCGGCGTCGTCCGTCTGTCCAGCGGCCCGCAGGCGATCGGCCGCGAACTCCCGGATCACACCGAGCATGTAGTACCGGGCGACGCCTTCGCGCCTGGTCACCCGGATCAGCGACTTGTCGGCCAGCCGCCCGATGAGGTCGAGAGCCTCGACCCGGGTCGCGGCACCGGGCATGACCGCTGCCGCCGCGCCCAGCGTCCAGCCGCCGGCGAATACCGACAGCCGCGCGAACACGTCCCGCTCGGCCTCGCTGAGCAGTGCATGGCTCCACTCGATCGCGCCGTACATCGACTGCTGGCGAGGTGACGCGGTGCGTGGACCGCCGGCCAGGATGCCGAACGACGTGTCGAGCTCGCTCGCGAGTTCCTCGATCGTCATCACGTTCGTCCGCGCCGCGGCCAGCTCGATCGCGAGCGGCATCCCCTCCAGGCGGCGTACCACGCGCGCGACCTGGTCGAGCTCGCCGGCCGGGTCGTAGCCGCGGGCGATGGCGCGTTCGACGAACAGCCGCACCGCTTCCGACGACGTCAACCGGTCCTCGTCGTGCGGCAGGGACAGGGCGGGTACGACGTACACGCTCTCTCCCGCCAGCCGCAGCAGCTCCCGGCTGGACGCGAGGATGGACAGGTTGGGGCAGGACTCGAGCAAGATCGAGCAGACCTGCCCGACCGTCGCGACCTGGTGCGAGCAGTTGTCGAACACCAGCAGCATCGTGCTCCGGCCGATCTGCTCGGCGATGTCCTCGACCAGCCGGGTGCTTTCCTGCCGATGCATGCCGATCGACGCGGCGACGGCGAGAGCGACCGCGGCGGAGTCGGTGACCGACGCGAGCGGCACCCAGCAGACGCCGTCGGGGAACTTGTCCGCCACGTCGCCGGCGAGTGCCAGGGTGAGGCGGGTCTTGCCGACACCACCTGGTCCGGTCAAGGTCAGCAAGCGAGTCAGTCGCTGCCCGAGCAGGCGCGTCGTCGCGGTCAGCTCGGTCGTCCGTCCGATCAGCTCGTTGGCCGGCGCGGGTGGTTGCCGCATCGGTAGGCGAACCGAGCCGGCCTCCTTGCGGGCTGTCGCGGTCAGCAGGGCCCGCTCCGGCTCACCGAGCTTCAGCGCGTCCGCGAGCAGACGCAGCGTCTGCGCCCGCGGCGCACGCCTGCGTCCTCGCTCCAACGCCGCGATCGCGTCGACGCTGAGACCGGCTCGTTCGGCCAGCGCTTCCTGCGACAGCCCCGCCTCGCGTCGGTGCCGGCGCAGTAGCCCGCCGAACCCAGCCCCCTGTACGTCGCCCGTGCCGCGGCGAGATCCGTCTGATGGCACAGGACGGCCCCACCCAGTCTCCGACCTTTACGTGGCGGCTGCCACGTACCTGCGAAAATATCGCGTTCCACACCCAGTTGTCAGTTATCCCGGGGAACTGCCCCGGAACTCATGCGGTCCGGCCGTGGTGCGCGATAGCCGTTCGCATGGCCTCGCGGGCCCGTTTCCGGTCCCCTGCGGCGTCGTACGCCGTCGACAGCCGGAACCACACCCGCCAGTCGTCGGGGGCCGCTTCCGCCTCTGACTTGTACCGTCCGAAGGCCTCGTCCGCCGCTGCCCGGTCCACCCGGCCCGACGGCCGGCGCGGCAGATCGTCGACCGGCAGACCGCCGGCCGCCTCCAGCTCACGTGCCAGCACCTCGGTCCGGCGGCCGAACTGGATCTCGCGCCAGACCAGATACGCGCCGACCAGCGGGATCACCAGGACCGCGAGCCCGAGCACGACCGGCACCGGCGTACCGACCTTGATCAGCAGAACGCCCCGCCAGCCGATCAGCACGGCGTACGCGACGAACACGACCGCCAGGACGAACGCGGTCTGCTTGGCTCTCATTTCAGGAGAGGTCCATGAAGTGCTCGAGCCCGACGGTCAGACCGGGCGCGCCGCCGATCCGCCGTACGCCGAGCAGGACGCCGGCCATGAACGAGACCCGGGCCATCGAGTCGTGGCGGATCGTCAGCGTCTCGCCCTCGTCGCCGAACAGCACCTCCTGGTGCGCGATCAGGCCACGCAGCCGGACTCCGTGCACCCGGATCCCCTCGACGTCCGCGCCGCGGGCGCCCTCGAGTGCCGTCGTGGTCGCATCCGGGATCGGGCCCGAGCCGGCCTCCCGACGGGCGTCCGCGATCAGTTCCGCCGTACGCCGGGCCGTGCCGGACGGAGCGTCCACCTTGTCCGGGTGGTGCAGCTCGACGATCTCGACCGACTCGTAGTACGGCGCGGCCTTCGCGGCGAACTGCATCATCAGCACGGCCCCGATCGAGAAGTTCGGCGCGATCAGTACGCCGGTCTCCGGGGCCTTCTCCAAGAGACCGCGAAGGGTGGCGAGCCGCTCGTCGTCGAAGCCGGTGGTGCCGACGACCGCGTGGATGCCGTGCTCGATGCACCAGGCAAGATTGTCCATCACGACCTCAGGCCGGGTGAAGTCGACGACGACCTCGGCGCCGGCCGCGGTCAGCGCGTCGAGCGCGTCGCCCTGGTCGAGCTGCGCGACCAGCTCACAGTCGGGAGCCTCCTCGACCGCGAGGCACGTCTGAGCGCCCATCCTGCCCTTGGCCCCCAGGACACCGACCTTGATCATGCGCAACCTTCCTGTCCGAACCCACGGCACCGAAGGCAACAGGATCTCATCCGGCCGCGTGGCCGGCCCGCTCGGCCTTCGGTATCCACACCTGCAGACCGATCGTCTGCCGCGCCGGGGCAAGTTGTTCGTAGTCCGCGTGAAAGTCCAGCCCGCAGACGCGCAGGGCGTTGATCTCGACGTCGGAGATCTCGCGGTTCAGGATGACGAGCGGCGGCCTGGACGGGCGCTCCCTGCGGCAGACCTCCTCGATACCGGCGGCGGTCCGCGCACGCTCCTTCGGCGCGATCCACGCCTCACCGAGCGGTCGACCGCCGAGCATCAGCACCAGGCCGGCCATCTTGTCGAACGCGAGCATCGGCCGCCCGGGCGGCTCGGTGTACGGGCGGAGATCGGCGGCCAGGCGGCTGAAGTTCTCCTCGGCCGGCGGCGACAGGTACAGGCCGTCCAACGCGGGGATCGTCGAGGCCGCGGTCAGCTGCGAGTGGCCGACAGAGCGATACGGGTACCGGAACAGGCCGGTGTACGCGATCGTCGATGTCGCGACCAGGGACCCGACCAGCACCAGTCCGACGGTCACCCGGGCCACGATCGGGGCCGCCCAGATGCCGGTCAGAACGGCGATCATGACCGCGGCCCAGGCGGCGAACGCGTTGAGGCCGATCGTGAAGAGCGGGGTGTTCGTGCCGAACGCCTGCACGAGCGGCAGCAGCACGAGCAGCGCGAGGATCACCCAGGTCCGCGTGTTCTCACGGCTGAGCCGGGAGCGGGGCGTGACGCCGAAGCGGCCCGCGATCACGGCGCCGGCTGCGGCCACGACGGCGACCAGTACGGCGGCCAGCAGGGTCTCGGCGTACATCAGGATGTGTTGCGAGCCGCCGACGGCGCCGTCGTCGACGATCACCCGTCGTACGGACAGGATCAGTGCCGCCAGGGCGAAGATCGCGGCGGCGATCCGGAGCCGGCGCCAGCGGGCGATGACCGCTACGGCGGTCGCGAGGAGCAGGAGGCCGTGCGCGCTCAGTGTCCGGCCGATCAGTTTGATCGTGCTCGACCAGTAGAGCTGCAGCAGCTCGGCCGGCGAGTACGACGTACCGGCGATGAACTTGTTGACGTCGAGGATGCCCGGCACGGCCACGTTCAGCCGGACCACGAAGAGCTGTACGACGAGGGCCACGAGGGCCAGGCCGCCGAGCGCGAAAAGGATGCCGCGGGCAACGGCTCGCCCGCCCTGGCCGGCCAGTACGACCACCGCGGTGATCACGATCAGTCCGATCACCACGACCGACGTCCACTTGGCCAGCACCATCATGCCGATCACCAGTCCGGCGACGACGAAGATCCAGGACGGGACCGGCGTACCGCGATCGACCGCGGTCGCCATCCACAGCACGCAGGACACCAGCGTCAGCGCGCCGAGCAGCACCACATCGTTGTAGCCGGGCGACTGCGGCAGCCAGCTGTAACACATCCCGCCCGCGGCGAGGATGACCGCCGTACCCGCGGCCTCCCACAGCCGGGTCGGTGGCAGCCCCGGCCGTCGCCCGCGCAGCCAGCGCATGAAGCTGTAGCCGAAGACGAGATGTACGGCGACCACCGTGAACAGCCGGAAGAACCGGAGTTTCACGATGTCGTACCCGAGCCACTCGAACACCGGGCCGTACAGATACTGCACACCGGTCAGCGCCAACGGGTTGCTGTCCCACCACCGGTACGAGAGCAGGTAGTAGCCCTCGTCGGTGATGTCGAACCCTTCGTTGGCGGCCCGGCCCGCGGTGAGAATCCACCACGCCGCCAGCCCGCCGGCCACGACGATCACCCCGGCAAGCAGGACGAAGCGTCTGCCTGCCGAGGAAACCGTACTCACGGCCGCAACCCTAGGCCATCACTCTGCAACTATTGCCTAGGCGTGGGAGTAGGCGGCCTGCGCATCCTCCGCGAAGTGGCACGAGACGGTCTGGCCGGACTTGATCTCCCGGAGCGCCGGTACATCGGTACTGCACTTGGCCTCCGCCCGCAGGCATCGGGTGTGGAACCGGCAGCCCGAAGGGGGCATGACCGGCGACGGCGGGTCACCGGCCAGCACGATCCGCTGCCGGCCCTGCCGCGCCAGACCGGGCTCTGCGGACAGCAGCGCCTGCGTGTACGGATGGGCGGGTACGTCGTACACGTGCTGGTGCTCGCCCAGCTCGGCGACCTTGCCGAGGTACATGACCGCGACCCGGTCGGAGACGTGCCGGACCACGGACAGGTCGTGGGCGACGAAGATGATGCTCAGGCCGAGCTCGCGCTGCAGCCGCATCAACAGGTTCACCACCTGCGCCTGCACCGACAGGTCGAGCGCCGACACGGGCTCGTCGCAGAGCAGTACGTCGGGGTTGAGCGCGATCGCCCGCGCGATCCCGATCCGCTGCCGCTGCCCGCCGGAGAACTGGTGCGGGAACTTGGTCTCGTCCTCGGGCCGCAGACCGACCAGCTCGAGCAGCTCGCGGACCCTGGTCCGGATATCGATGCCCTTGCCGACGTCGGGGTGCACCTCGAACGGCTCGCCCACGATCTCACCGACTCGCATCCGCGGGTTGAGACTAGAGTACGGGTCCTGGAACACGACCTGGACGTTGCGCCGCCAGCGCCGCAGCTCGCGGCCCCGGAGCTTGCTGACGTCCACACCGCCGTACTCGATCTGACCCGACGTCGGCTTCTCGAGTGCGGCGAGCAGCCGGACCAGCGTCGACTTCCCGCAACCGGACTCGCCGACGATGCCGAGCGACTCGCCCTTGCGCAGCGTCAGGTCGACGCCGTCGACCGCGCGGACGACGGTCTTGGCGCCGAAGTTCAGCGCCGGGCTGATGTCGTAATGCTTCACGACATCCTTTGCCACCAGCAACTCTTCTGAGGTCGATCCGGGCATCAGACAGCCTCCTTCGCGACGAGCGACGTACGGCGGATGCACGCGGCCTCACGTCCGGGCGCGATCGTCAGCAACGGCGGCACGTCGGCCGCGCAGTCGTCGACCGCGATCGGGCACCGGGTCCGGAACGCGCAGCCGGACGGGATCGCGTGCAGCGACGGCGGCGTCCCGGGGATGGTCGGCAGCTCGCGGCCCTTGAGCTCGGCCGACGGCATCGAACCCAGCAGCCCTTCGGTATATGGGTGTACGGGGTTCTCGAGAGCCTCGGCCGTCGCGGCCCGCTCGACCACGTGGCCGGCGTACATCACCACGACGTTGTCGGCGACGTCCGAAACCACGCCGAGGTCGTGCGTGATCAGCACCACGCCCATGTCCCGCTCGGCCTGCAGTTCCGCGATCAGCTCGAGGATCTGGGCCTGCACGGTCACGTCGAGCGCCGTGGTCGGCTCGTCGGCGATCAGTACGTCGGGATCCAGCGCGAGCGCCATCGCCAGCATCACGCGCTGCCGCATCCCGCCGGAGAACTCGTGCGGGTAGTCGCCGACCCGTTTCGCCGCGGCCGGGATCCGCACCTGGTCGAGCATCTCCGCGGCCTTCTTCATCGCGTCGCGCTTCGACATCCCGCGGTGCACCCGGTAGCACTCGGCGATCTGGGTCCCGACCGACTGCACCGGGTTCAGCGCCGACAGCGAGTCCTGGAACACCATCGTGATCCGGTCGCCGACGATCTTGCGGCGTTCCTTCGTGGTCATCTGGATCAGGTCCGCGCCGCGATACTCCGCCGTACCGGACACGATCCGGCCCGGCGGCATCTCCAGGATCCCGGTCAGTGCCTGCGTCGAGACGCTCTTCCCGGACCCGGACTCGCCCAGGATCGCCAGCATCTCCCCCGCCCGCACCTGCCAGGACACCCCGTCCACGGCCCGCACCGGGCCTCGCGGCGTATCGAACTCGACCGACAGGTTCTCGACCTTGAGCAGTACTTCGCCAGTAGCAGTCATCGCATGAGTTTCGGGTCGAGGGCGTCCCGGATGGAGTCGCCGATGATCATGAACGAGATCGTCATCGTGGAGATGAACAACGCCGGCCAGATGAACAGGTGCGGCGTGTCCCGGTACGACGCCGCGACGCCGAACTGCGAGCCCCACGAGATCGACGGCGGTTGCAGCCCGACCCCGAGGAACGTCAGCGCGGCCTCGAGCCCGACCATGCCGCCGATGCCGAGCGTGGTCATCGCCAGCAGCGGCGCCATCGCGTTCGGGAACACGTGCTTGCGCAGGATCCGCACCGGCGGCACGCCGATCGACCGGGCCGCGAGAACGTACTCGCGATTGCGGACCGAGAAGACCGTGGCCCGCATCAGCCGCATCCCGCCCGGCCAGCCGATCAGCAGGATGACGCCGACGATGATCCAGATGCTCCGGTTCGCGACCGAGTTCAGGATCACGATCAGCACCACGATGCCGGGGATCGAGAACAGTACGTCGGCGGTCCGCGAGATCAGGCCGTCCACGAAACCCGGGAAGTACCCGGCCAGCAGGCCGAGCGATCCGGCCAGCACGAACACGCCGAAACTCGCGCAGATACTGACCAGCACCGACGGCCGCGCGCCGTAGATGACATTGGCGAAGTAGTCGCAGCCCTGGATGTCGAACCCGAACGGATGCCCCGAACTGCGGCCCTGCCGGCTCTTGGCCAGTTCGCAGAACCGCGGATCGGCGGACGTGAACAGCTTCGGCACCGCCGCCATCGTGAAGAACCCGAGCAGCAGCAGGCTGCAGACGATGAACTGCGGCTTGCGCAGCAGGGCCCGGAGCAGCTCGCGGTTGGACAGGGTGCGGCCGTCGCCGAGTTCCTGCGCCTCGGCGCCGACCGCCGCGGAGATCTGTTCAGACATGGCTTACCTCAAACATTGCGCACCCTCGGATCCAGGACGCCGTACAGGAGGTCGATCAGCAGGTTGATCAGGATGAACGAGATGAACGCGAGCGTGGACAGCAGCACCACGACCCCGCCCTCCTTCAGCTTGATCGCCTGGAACATGAACTGGCCGAGTCCCGGCAGGTTGAAGATGCTCTCGGTGATGATCGCGCCGCCGAACATGCCGGCCAGGTCGAGCCCGATGAACGTGACCACCGGCAGCAGCGCGTTCGGCAGGATGTGCCGCCACAGCACCCGCTGCTCGCCCAGTCCCTTGGCCCGCGCGGTCTTCACGAAGTCGGCGTTCACCGTCTCCACGATCGACGTCCGCAGCAGCCGGGCCAGGCCGGCGAACCCGAGGACGCCGATCACCAGCGCGGGCAGCAGGTACGCGTGCGGGAACCCTTCCAGCACGCCGGACACCGGGAACCATTTCAGCTCGACCCCGAACAGGTACTGCGCGGCGAAGTACGCCACCAGTCCGGGCACCGCGAGCAGCACGAGTGTTGCCAGCAGCAACGACCGGTCGACCCAGCCGTTGCGCTTGAAGCCGGCGTAGATGCCGAAGAACAGTCCGAGCGTCCACTGCACGGCGTTCGCCAGCAGCGTCAGCTTCAGCGTCACCGGGATCCGCAGCCGGAGCTGGTCGGCGATATCCGCACCCGCGAACGTCGTACCGAAGTGCCCGGTGAGGATGTCCTTCATGCTCAGCAGGTACTGGACGATGAAGGGGTCGTCCAGGTGGTACTGCGCGCGCTTGGCGGCGAGCACCGCGGCGGGGATCGGCTTGTCGCCGGCCAGCTCCCGCAGGGGGTCTCCGGGCATCGCGAAGACGAGCGCGAAGACCCCCAGCGTCACCAGCACACCGATCGGTACCGCCGCCAGTGCACGGCGCAGGACGAAACGGATCACTTGAAGGTGGCCCAGAGCGCCGAGACGCCGACGAACTTCGAGACCCGCGGCTCGATCTTCGCCGAGTGCAGGTACGCGTTCGACTTCGTGTAGAGCGGGATCAGCGGCATGTCCTCGAGCGCGATGTCCTCGGCCTGCTGGTACAGCTTGATCGCCTTCTCCGGATCCGGTTCGGCGTCACCCTTGGCCAGTACGGCGTCCAGCGCCGGATTGGCGTAGCCGGCGAAGTTCGCGTCACCGTTGGACTTGAACATCGGCGTCAGGTAGTCCTCGATCGACGGGTAGTCGTGACCCCAGCCGCTGAAGCGCAACCCGTCCAGCTTGCGGCTGTCGGCCAGCTCGCCGATCTCCGATCCCTGCTTACCGGTGTACTTGACGGTCAGGCCGAGGTTCTGCCGGAGCATGTTGCCGATCGCCTCGGCGAAGATCTGGCCGGTCGCCGACGAGGTGTTGTAGTTGATGTTCACCGGGCCGGAGAAACCGCCGGCCTCCTGCAGCAGCTGCTTGGCCTTGGCGGCGTCGAAATCGCAGTACTTGCAGGCGTTGTCGCGGTACCCGGCCATGTCCGGCGCGACCAGACCCTTGGCGGGCTCGGACAGGCCGACCAGGTCCGCGAAGGCCTTCCGGTCGATCGCCATCGAGAACGCGTGCCGCAGCTTCGGGTTCTTGAACCGGGCGTCCCAGGCCGGGATCACCAGGTAGTTGGCGCCGGAGCTGATGCTGGTCACCCATTGGTCGGGGGCGTCGGTCTTGAAGCTCTTCACCTTGGTCGGCGGCACATCGACGAAGTCCACGTTGCCGGCCAGGAACTCGTTGTACGCCGTGTCCGCGTTCGGGATGAACCGGTACGTGATCTCGTCGGCCTGCGGTACCAGCGGGCCCTTGTAGCCGTCCCACTTGGCCAGCTTGATGTCGTCACCGGCGTTCCAGTCGGCGGCGAGCTTGAACGGGCCGTTGCCGATCGGCTTGCGCTTGTACGCGTCCGGGTTCTTCCGCACTTCTTCCGGCAGCGGCGCGAGGCCGAGGTACTGCAGCGTCAGGCCGAACTGCGAGAACGGCACCTTCAGCTTGACCGAGAAGGTCAGGTCGTCGATCTGCTTCAGGCCGCTCAGCGCCTTCACCGCCGTCGGCTTCGGTGTGGCACCGTCCGGGGTCGGCGGGTTCAGGGCGTCGTACCCGTCGACCTTGGAGAAGAAGCCGTTGTTCTTCCAGGCGTTCGAGCCCATCGCGGTCATGTTCCAGCTGTCCACGTAGTCCTTCGCGGTCAGCGGCTGGCCGTTCTGGAAGGTGTTGCCGGCCTTCAGCTTGATCGTCCAGGTCTGGCTGGTCTTGTCCGGCGTGACCGAGTCGGCCATCACGTTCTGCAGCTTGCCGGTCTCCGGGTCCGTGGTCACCAGCGGGGCGAACATCGCCATCGCGACCTGGATGCCCGGACTGCCGTTCTCGTTCAGCGGGTTGATGTACTCCAGCGGGTCGGCAGCGATCGCGATGACCTCGCTCTTGCTGCCGGAGCCGCCGCCGGAGCCGCTGCTCTTGCCGTCTCCACACGAGGCGAGCACGAGAGCCAATCCCAGTGCCACCCCCACTACCCCACTCAGACGTCGCACGGTCAAACCAACTTTCCTCGGCGGGAGGGCCGCTAGGCGGGCGGATCAAGCGTCATGGTGGCTGGTCGAAACTGCACATGTCAACGTTGTCAGGCGCAAAGCGGCGGCGTGTAACTCAGGCGTTACTTTGCCAAGACCTCAGATGACCAGCCCACAGTTGCGGAGCGAGCGTCCACTTAATCAGATCAGTACGCCAGAGTCATCTGATGACAGGTCAGATCCTGGCAAAACTCATCTCTGCGCACAGTTGCGCACTCCGAGCACTTGTCAGCGGTAACCGGCCGCTTGCAGACTGTAGAGCTCGGCGTAGGTGCCGCCCGTTGTCATCAGTTCGTCATGCGTACCGCGCTCGGTCACGAGGCCCTTCTCCAGTACCACGATGAGATCCGCCGAGCGCACGGTCGAGAAGCGATGTGAGATGAGCAACGTGATCCGCACGTCCGGCCCGTGCCTCGGCGGCCAACCGGTCGAAGACGGCCGCCTCGGTCTGCGGGTCCAGTGAGGCGCTCGGTTCGTCCATGATCATCAGCAGCGGCGCCGGGCGGACGAGTGCGCGGGCGATCGCCAGCTTCTGCCATTGCCCGCCGGAGAGTTCGACGCCGTCGACCCACGAAGTACCGAGTTGGGTATCGAGGCCCTGCGGCAACGTGTCCACGAAGCTCGCGTCCGCCTTCGTGAGGGCGGTTCGCACTTGGTCCGGCGGCTCGGACAGTCCACCGACCGCGACGGCCTCGCCAACCGTCAGCTGGTATCTGACGAAGTCCTGGAAACCGGCGCTGACCTTCTGCCGGTACTCCTCGAGGTTCATCGTGGCGAGATCGACGCCGTCGACCAGCACCGCACCCGTGGCGGGCCGGTACACACCGGCGAGGAGCTTGACCAGGGTCGACTTGCCCGCGCCGTTCTCGCCGACGATGGCGACCGTGCGGCCGGCAGGGAGGAACAGGTCGGTCCCGGGGAGGGCGAGGCGATCTGAGCCGTAGCCGAAGGTGACCTGCTTCAGCTCGATGCCGCGCGTCAGACGATCCGGCGTCGGCACGGTGCCGGGTTCCTCTTCGGCCTGCTGTGCAAGCCAGAAGTAGTGCTCGGCCGTTGTGCGCACGCGCAGTACGGTTCCTGCGAGGTCGAGGACGCGGTTCGCCGCGCTCACCACGGCGCCGGCCAGTGCGAGGGCCAAGGCCACGTCACCTGGGGTGACACTCGCCTCATGAAGGATCAGCACCATCGCGGCGACGTACGCGAGCGGGAAGACCGCCCAGCCGACGGAGCCGATCAGGACCGAGCGGAAGAGCGCCTCGTGGGCGATTGAGTTGGCCTTGTCGGATGCGTCGCGGTGGTGCCTCAACAGCTCGTCGCCCATTGAGGCGACGTGTAGTTCCTGTGCCGACGTCGGGGCGACCGACAGCATGAACAGCTGTTGTGCGAGCCTGCGTTGCGAAGCGGCCTCCAGCTCCGATCGTCGGCGAATCCGTTCGGCCCGGCGGCTCAACCACAGCGAGGGAATCGCTACCAGCGGCAGCACCACGAGTATCGGCATCAGGTCCGCCAGCAGGACGGTGCTGATCACCAGTTGGGCCACGACGAACAGGCCGATGAACGGCATGGTGACGCTGTCCGCGAGATCCGGTGCCTCCCGCCGCAGTGTCTGCAGCCGGTCCAGGAACTCGGGTCGCTCGAAGTGCTGGATCTGCGGTGCACCGGCGGCCAGCCTCAGTACCCTGCGCTCGGCGACGAAGCTGGAGCGCTCGCGCATCCGGATCGTTGCCCAGCGATACCCGATCGGGGCCACCAGTACGAAGGTGAGCGCGACGCCGACCGCGATGCCTCCGGCAACTATCTGCCGCGGTTCGCTGGACACCACGCCGTCGACCAACGGCCGTACGCCGAGCGCGACGAGCAGCGGGCTGATGAAACTCGACATCGTGACGACTGTGTAGAGCGTGAACAGGCCGGGACCGATCTCCCAGCCGAGGCCGATCAGCAGACGCGCGGTGGCGACCCATGACTTCATTCCGGGCCTCCCTCGAAGCGAGCCGCCTGAAGGCGGAACAGGTGGGCGTAGGTGCCGTCTCGCTCGAGTAGCTCGTCGTGCGATCCCCGCTCGATCACCCTGCCTTCGTCGAGGACGACGATGGACGAGGCCTGGCGCACGGTCGAGAAGCGGTGCGAGATCAGGATCGTGGTCAGCCCTGCGGTCAGGTCGAGGAAACGCCGGTAGAGCTCGGCTTCGGAGCGGGCGTCCAGGTGCGCCGCCGGTTCGTCCAGTACCAGTACGGATGCACCCTGTTGGACGGCGTACAGCGCTCTCGCGAGGCCGAGCCGTTGCCACTCGCCGCCGGACAGCTCGACACCGCCGTCGAACTCCGCGGAGAGCACCGTCTCCCCGCCGTTCGGCAGCGCCTCGACGATGCTCTTCGCTCCTGCACGCTCGACTGCGATCCCAATGTCTGCGTCACCGCGACCGAACCGGACATTGGCGTGCGCCGACATCGGCAGCCGCACGGGCTGTTGGAAAACGACCGCCAGTCTGCGCCGCCAGTCGTCGGTGTCGAGGTCCTGCAGCTCGACGCCGTCGATCAGGACTGTGCCCTCGTTCGGTTCGTACAGACCGCAGAGCAGCTTGACGAGGCTGGTCTTGCCGGCACCGTTCGCGCCGACGACTGCGAGCGATTTCCCGGCCGGAATGACCAGGTCGAGGTCCTTCAGTACCCGCCGGTTCGTGCCCGGATAGCCGAAAGACACGTTGCGGAAGGCGATCTCGCGTTCCGGCATGCCGGTTGCCGGCTGCGATCCATGAGCGACTGTGGCCGTCGGTGCGATCGCGCCCATCGCCGCGTCGTACCGATCGAGGGTTGCGAGGGCGAGCTCCGTCTGCAGACCGGACCACGACGACTGCTGGATGCCGCCCAACGCGATCAGGAACGTCTGGACGTACGTCGCCGTCGGGCCGACGGCGAGGCGCCCGGCCATCGCCTCGCGGACCACGAGCACGATGCCGCCCAGCACGACAACACCCAGGAACGCAGTCGCAATCAGCGGACGACGGCCGGCCGGAGTCAGGACCCGCTGCATCGTCGCGGCCCAGGTCTCGCCATGGCGACCGACGACGAACTCCGGCAGTCCGAACAGGCGGATCTCCTTGGCGGCCGGCGGGGTGGTTCCCAAGTCGTTGAAGTACCGCATCCGGCGCGCCGACTCTGTCGCGCCGTAGTGGTGCCCCGCTTCGGTGCGGGACGCGACCCGGTCCTCGTACGCCGACCACACACCGGCCACGAGCAAACCCGCGCCGAGCCACCAATGGAATCCGGCGAGGATGACGCCCGAGGCCAGCAGAATGATCCGGCCGGTGGCCAATCCACCGATCGTGTTCGCGAGCCGGCCCGGCCGCGCCCAGTCCGCCCGCAAGGTGTCACGCCCAACTTCCACGAGCGCCGCCGTCGCAGGATCCTCCAAGTGCCGAACGCCGGTAGGCGCGGCCACAGCCCGCATCAACTCGTGCTGCAGCCGCGCATCCACCCGCTCCCCCAACGCAGTAGCCGCTGCCCGCTGCAACGCCCCACCGAGCCACTGCAGCAACAAACACACACCGGCCACCACAGCCCACCCCACCGCGTGATCCCGATCCCCCCGAGCAACCCCCGCAACCACCTGCCCCAGCGCCACCGCAGTCCCCACCGGCGCCCCAGCCGCCACCATCACCATGCCCGCCGTGAGCACCACCAGCCCGCGCCCCGCTCCCCAGGCGACGCCCGCAAACCGCCAGAGCCCACTCACCACCCAAGTCAACAACACGAGGCGTTCACCGGGTATGGGTGAGGGCTTGGGTGGCGAACAAGCGGGCAAAGCGGGTGGTTGGGTCGGTCATCAGTTCGTCGTACGTGCCTTGCTGGGCGACTGTGCCGTTGTCGATGACGTAGATGCGGTCCATCTCGCGGAGGGTCCAGGCTCGGTGGGAGACGACGATCGTGATGCGGTCGGCGCTGGTACGGCGGAGGTCGGTGAAGATCTCGTGCTCCGCCTCGGCGTCGATCGCGGAGGTCGGCTCGTCGAGGATCCAGACGCCGGCGTCACGCAGCCGGATCCGCGCCAGCGCCAGCCGCTGCCACTGGCCGCCGGAGATGCCGGTGCCGCCCCATTGCTGACCGAGTTGCGTGTCGAGTTGGAGGTCGGCGGCGAAGGTGCCGGCCAGCGCGTCGCGGATGGCCTGGTCCGTGACGACATCCGGCGCGCCGAGGCCGACCGCGTCCCGGAGCGTGAACTCGAAACGTCCGAACTCCTGCACCAGCAGGCCGAAGTGTGCGAGCCGCTCGTCCTCTGCCAGCGCGTCGGCATCTGCTCCGTCGATCAGCACCCGCCCGCTGTCGGGGGTCAACGCACCGACCAGCAAGTTGATCGCGGTCGACTTGCCCGCCCCGTTCACACCGACCAGCGCGATCATTTCGCCTCGACGAGCTTCGATGGACACGTCGCGAAGGGTCGGCTCGGCGGTGCCCGGGTAGCCGAACGTGACGTTGTCCAAGGCAACGGAATCGACGCGTCGGACGACCGCACTGCGCGGGCCGGCAGGCACGCTCCGCACGAACCTGCGGTAGATCGCGGCCTGCGGAGCCGCGGTGATGATACTGCCGAATGCGTACCCACACTGGCGAATCGCGTTCAGTCCGGTGATCGTGCCGGCCACCGCCGCAGCCGCCGCGCCCCCAGTCGCACCGCCGCGCACCAAAGCGACCAGCGCACCCCCGAACAGCAGCACCGTGACCAGCGCCGCACCCAGCTCGTACAACAACGCCGTACGAATCATCCGATCGAGGACCCAGGTCGCCCCCGCACGACTACCAGCGACGAGACCGGCCACTTTCCACCCCGAACCCAGCACCGCCAGCTCGGTCCCGGGGCGCTGCTGGATCAGTTGCTCGGTCGCGTACGCCGCTCTGCGTTCGTGCTCGGCGACCCGCGGCCAGCCCTGGGCCTCCATCCTCGAGATCAACGTGAACGCGAGAACGGTCGGCGCCAACGCACCAAGCACCAGCAGCCCGGAGATCAGGTTGATCGACGCGATCGCCAGGCACAGTACGACGGACGTCACCGCCGCGCTGAGCAACTGCACCGGCTTGCCGGCCACGTCACTGATCGGATGCGTCGCAGTCTGACTCGCTTCCAGATCGCGAACCGTCTCGGGCTCGGCCAGCCGGCTCGGGCTCAGCCGGGCGGCGACGCGAGCAAGCTCGATCCGCAACTCGAGCCGGAGACGCAGCATCATCCGCTGGCCGACGCAGTTCGACACCTGGGTCAGCGGATACATCGACCCGACCACCACGGTCAGCCCGAGCAAGGGACGCCAGACGTCACCGCTGTCGACCAAGTCGCGGATCAGCACGACCTGCGCACCGGGCAGAATTGCCAGCAGTAGTTGGAGAACCGAGTACGTCGTGAGCCATCCCGGGGTGATCCGGACGGCGTCGGTCAACGATTCACGGGCAGTACGGAACGCGTCGAGCACGATGATCCTCGCAAGGCAGGCCGGAGCCGCACCGGTGTTCCGGCGCGGATCGCGTCGGCCGCAAATTGCATGTCATCCCAGCAAGCAGGCCCAGCCCGTGCATCCAGGGATCCAGTGGCAGATCACGTATGACGTCTTCGGTTCAACCTATCCCGGCGGGAGGAGCTGCGTCACCAGCGCGTCCGCCGTCCAGCTCTCCCAGCGGGACGGGTCCCAGCCGCGGCGGGCCGTCAGCAGGTGGTACAGCTCAGGGCTCAGCAGGGCGAGCGTGATGTCGGTCGCCATCGCCGTGTCGAGACCTTCGCGGAGGGCCGTCTTGGCGGCGAGTGCTGCGGTCATCCGCTCCATCACGACGGCACGCTGGGCATTGTTGGTCTCCCAGAGCTCATGGATCTCCGGATCAGCAGTGGCCGCATGCGCGACGACCTGGAGAATCGGCGCGACCCGCTCGTAGACCTCGCGGGCCAGCCGTGTCTGCGTGCGCAACTGCGCCACCGGATCCGGGTCGTCGATCGCCGCCAGCACCTGCGGACGCTCCAGGTTCGGTACGGGCTCGTCGTCGCCGGCCACCGCCACGTCGAGGAGCTCGCCGAGCAGCGCCCGCTTGGTGCGGAATGTGAAGTACAGCGTCTGCACCGCCATGCCGGCCTCGTCGGCGATCGCCTGCATCGACGTCGCGGCGTACCCCCGGGTCGTGAACAGCGTCTGCGCCGCCTTGCGCATCCGCTGCCGGTTGGCCTGGGTCTGTTCCGCTCGTCGTGTCATGGACGGACAGCATAGCAGTTGACTAGAGCGAGCCTCTAGTGGTTCGCTAGTGGGACACTCTAGTGAAAAGCAGACCGCCATGACCGAGACCCTCCCCGCGCCGACCGGCCTGCGCCGGCAGTTGCGCGCCACCGCCCGCTTGACCGCCTTCAGCGGCGGGCCGCTGTTCTGGCTCGGCACCCTGCTGCATCCCGCCCGCGACGGCTGGAGCATCGCAGCGGTCGGCGAGCGGTACGGACTCACCCACGACCTCCAAGCCCTCGGCCTCGGCCTGCAGGTCGTCAGCCTGGCCAGCATGATTGCGCTGAGCAACCAACGCCGTGAGCTCCGGTCCTGGTACGCCGCGATGGCCGGGACGCTGTTCTGGTTCGCGTTGATCGTCTTCGACGGATCGCACAACCCGGTGCGCGCGGAGTACGCGCCGAGCATGGTCCACGAGCCGGCCGACCTGAGCACACCGGCCGCACTCATCGTGTTCCCGGCGCTGCTGATCTTCCCGCTGGGCTACGTCTGGCTCGGGCGGACGCTGAGCCGGCGGGGGCTGCGTCTGGCCGGCAAACTCCTCGGCGTCGGCGCCATCGCTTACACCCTCGGCGGCCTGTTCATCTTCACGTCCGGTCCGCGCTTCGGGTTGATCCAGATCTTCGAGGTCGCCGGCGCGACGCTGTACGCAATCGGCTACCTCTTGCTGGGACGCCGCGCATGACCCCCGCCGAGATCCTCCAGGACCTGATGTCGCCTGCGGGGCGGGCCGATCCGTTCCCGCTGTACGCCGCTGCGCATCGCCTCGGCCCGCTGCTCCCGGTGACCGACGACATCTTCCTGGTCGTCGGGTACGCCGCCGTGAACGAGGTCCTGCGCAACCCGGTGTTCGAGATCCCGGCCGAGCCGTCGAGCCAGCCGTCGCTCGAATTGATGCAGCGCTCGATCCTGCGCGCGAATCCACCGGACCACGGGCGGATGCGCTCACTGCTCTCGCAGGTCTTCACACCGCGCCGGGTCGCGGGGCTGCAGCCTGCCATCGAGGCCGCGGTCGACGAGCTGCTCAACGGGCTTGCGGCGGAGGTCGACTTCATGGACAGGTTCGCGTTCCAGCTCCCGGTGACAGTCATCTGCGAGCTGCTCGGCGTACCGACGGACGACCGGCATCGCTTCCGCCCACTCGCCTCAGATCTCACAGCGGCGCTCGAGCTCACCGATGCGTCGGACGCCGCTGCTGACGCGGCGGCCCGAGAGCTGGGTGAATACTTCGCTTACCTGATCCAGGACCCGCCGCCCGACGGCCTGGTCGCTGCGCTGGTCGCCGCCCGGCAGCGCTTGTCGGACGAGGAACTGCTCGCCAACCTGATCCTGTTGCTGGTGGCCGGTTTCGAGACCACCACGGATCTGCTGGGCAACGGCCTGGCGATCCTGCTCCGACAGCCCGATCTGCCAACGGATGCAGCCTTCGTCGAGGAGGTACTGCGCTACGACTCCCCCGTGCAGGTGACGACCCGCGTCGCCCGGGAACGCTCGGAGATCGTGGGCACGCCGATTCCAGCAGCGAGCAGTCTCGTGCTCTTGCTGGGTGCGGCGAATCGTGACCCCGAGCGCTTCCCGGACCCCGACAGGTTCGACCCACTGCGCCCCGGCAACAAGCCGTTGAGCTTCGGCGCCGGCGCGCACATCTGCCTCGGCAACAGCCTCGCCCGGCTCGAGGCCACGGTCGCCTTCGACCGCCTGCGCCCCTTCACGATCACACCGAACGGCGAACCGACCCGGCGCGACCGCCTGGTCCTGCGCGGCTACCAGACCCTACCGATCAGACTCTCGGGCGGCCGGTGACGAGCGTGAGCAGGAGCGACGCGGCGATGAGCGTGATGCCGAAGTAGATGACGCTGTTCACGCCTGCGTGGTCGGCGAACAGGCCGCCGAAGAGTGCGCCGAGGGCGATCGAGGTGTTGTACGCCATCGTGTTGAGCGACATGGCTGCCTCGAAGGTCTCGGGAGCGGCGGCCTGCGTGAGGTTCACCTGGCACAGTTGGACCACGCCGAACGACGTACCCCACAGCACCAGTGCGACGACCTGACCGACCGGCGAATGACCGACGGCCAGCAAGAACAGCAGGGCTGCGGCGGCACCCGCACAGCCCGCCATGAAACCGGCGCGGCTGTTCCAGGACACCACTCGTCCGCCGATGAAGTTGCCCGCCGCCCCAGCCGCGCCGTACGCCATCAGCACGGCGGTGATGAACGCCGGTGACGCGGACGACTCGCCTTCCAGGAAAGGCCGGACGAAGGTGTACGCGCCGAAGTGCCCGAGGACGAACAGCATCACCATCAGCATCACCACCCGAAGTCGCGCGTTGCTGACCGGGAGCGCGAACACTGCCCGCACGGGCACCGCGTTGTCGGACGGCAACGAGGGAATCGCGACGACGACCGCGACCAGGACGAGCAGGCTCAGCCCCGACCAGATCAGGAACGTGGCGCGCCAGTCGGTCCGGCTCTCAAGGAAGATCCCGAGCGGGATGCCGACGACCGCCGCGACCGAGATGCCGGACATGACGACCGCGGCCGCCTTGCTCGCGTCCCGCTCGGCCACCAGGCGCATCGCCATGCTGACGCCGATCGCCCAGAACACCCCGCTGGCGAACCCCATGCACAGCCGGGTGGCCAGCATCAACGGGAAGTTGGGCGCGATCGCGGTCACCAGGTTTCCCACGGTCAGCACCGACAACAGGACGGCCAGCAGGAGGCGGCGATTGACCCGCCGGCTCCACGCGACGATGAACGGTACGCCGAGGCCGGCCGAGACGCCGTACAGCGTCACCATCAGGCCGGCGACCCCGACCGGGACGCCGAGGCTGGTACTCAACGGGGTGAGGAGGCCGACGGGCATCAGTTCGGTGGTCAGGAAGACGAACAGGCTGGCGGTGATCGCGGCGACCCCCAGCCACGAACGAGTCGTCGAGGCCCGCTGCTTCGTGAGGACAGGTTGATTGGTCACCCTGGCAGTTTCCGGCCGCGGCGATCAATGAGTCCAACACATGTTCGTCACGCTATCGATCGTGATTCAAGATAGTTCCATGGAACTCCAGCAACTCCGGTACGTCGTCGCGGTCGCCGAGACGAACAACTTCACCCGCGCCGCCGAACGGTGCCTGGTCGTGCAGTCTGCGCTGAGCCACCAGATCGCCCGCCTGGAACGGGAACTCGGCGCACGCCTGTTCGACCGCACCAGCCGACGTGTGCGCCTGACACCGGCCGGTACGGCGTTCCTGCCGGCGGCCCGTCAGTGCCTGGACGCCGCCGAGCGCGCCGCCGCAGAGGCCGCCGCCGCGGTCGGTCTGGTCCGCGGACGGCTCGCCGTCGGGCTGATCCCGACCGTCGCCGCGGTCGACATTCCAGCAGCGCTACGGGACTTCCGGCGTGAGTATCCCGACGTCCGGATCTCGCTGCGCGTCGGTGCGAGCGAGAAGCTGGCCGACCAGGTCAAGGAAGGCATCCTCGACGTTGCGTTCCTCGGACTGCCCACCACCGCTCGGCCCCAGGGCGTGGAGACGCGTGAACTGGCTCGCGACCGGCTGGTCGCGGTGGTTCCGCCCGATCACGCGCTCGCGGCCGAGTCGTCGGTGACGCTGCAGCGCCTCGCGAGTGAGGTGTTCGTGGACCTGCCGCCCCGGACAGCCGGTCGTCTGCAGAGCGACCAGGCTTTCGAGGCCGCGGGACTCGTCCGCGACGTCGCCTTCGAGGTGAGCACCGCCGAGCTGATGGCGCGGCTCGTCAGCGAACGGCTCGCCGTTGCCCTGTTCGCCTCGACCTACGCACCACAACTGACCGGCGTCGCCACGGTCGAGATCACCGACGCACCAGGCCGGATCGAGTACGTCGTCTGGAGCGCGGCCGGCCGCTCCCCCGCCGCATCCGCCTTCCTCACCCTCCTGGAAATCAGCTGACCATTCAGACCAGTATCTTCTTTGTCGGCGGTGATGTTGCCGCGGGCAATCGACTCGAGCTCGCCGCGGATGACGTCCAGGACCTCAGGAGCCTATCCTTCCGCAATTCAGTCTCCAGTTCGGTGGATCGCCAGCAGGTCTTCCAACCGAATGCCAAAATCTGGAGTGTCGACACATCCAAGCTGCCGAAGGGCTCAGCCATTGCAGACAATGACTCGGCCGGTCACGTCAGTGTCTTTCGCTACCCCGAGCAGATCAAAGCCGCAGTGGTGCAGAGTGGTCCAGAGAACTTCCTCGAGCAGCTCGGGCTGAAGCCGATGGAGGAATTCGGTTCGTACCGTCTACCGAAGTGAGAACCCGACATGACGTCCCCGATGTCGCTTCAATTGGCCGGGCATGAGGTTCTGGCCAGACGCTGGAGCAAGCTACGGGCCGATGTCATCGTCCTCGAACGTCTGGCCAGGGCTGGAGGCGCTGCACGATGGTTCATGGTGCGCTCACCCCAAGAGGTGACGGAGCTGTACGACAAACTCTTGCCCGGAAGCCGTGTCTCCTTCTACTTCGCAGGTGGTCCCCACGTGGGAAGGGACGACGAGCGCACCCGGCAACAGATGTTCGAGGAGATCACGTCAACCGGCGAAATCGTCCTGGGATACCCCAGCGCATCCGACATCGTCGTGGAGATGGACATCATCAGCGGTCCCAGCGAGTTGACCGAGCATTTGATGCACCACCCCGGCGGGGAACTGGTGATCTGGGGTACCTGGCCGGCTCAACTGGACGACGGAGACAAGACCGTAACCCTGAACCTGGTCGACGCCGACGGAGTGCTGCGGTCACATCCGCACTAAAGCGAGCAACACCAACCGAGGCCGTATCGGTCCGCCCGACGATGATGCGCCGGTCCCCAGGCCATCCTCACACCGGTGTGCGCTTGTCCAGAGGCTCTTGAGATTCAGAGGGTGAAGGCGGTGGTGTCTTCTTTGAAGGGGCCCATGACGGTGAGGGCGGGGGTGCCGGCGTAGAGGTCGGCGGCCAGGGCTGTCACGTCGTCGAGGGTGACCGAGTCGATGCGGTGCAGGATCTCGTCGACGGTGGGGAGTTCGCCGTACACGAGTTCGGCCTTCGCGATCCGGGTCATCTTGGCGCCGGCGTCCTCGAGGCCCATCACGACCGAGCCGCGCATCTGCCCCTTGCCGCGCAGCAGCTCGTCGGGAGTGATGTTGCCGCGGGCAATCGACTCGAGCTCACCGCGGATCACGTCCAGGACCTCGGGAGCCTTCTTCGGCAGACAGCCCGCGTATACGCCGACCATGCCCGCGTCGGCGTACGCCGAACCGAACGTGAACACCGAGTACGCCAGTCCGCGCTTCTCCCGCACCTCCTGGAACAACCGCGACGACATCCCGCCGCCGACGATCCCGTGCAGGACGCCGGCGATGTAACGGCGCTCGTCGCTCCGGACCAGCCCGGGCATCCCGAGCACCAGGTGCGCCTGCTCGACGTCACGGTGGTGCACCTGCACCCCGCCGTACGTCGGAACGGTCTTGCCGGAACCACGTCGTACAGCGGCCGGCTCGGCCTCGGCCGTCACCCAATGACGCTCGAACGCCTTGCGAACCAGGCGAACCACGTCGGCGTGGTCGACGTTGCCGGCCACCGAGACGACGATGTTGGAGGGCTTGTAGCGGCGCCGGTACCAGCCGACGACCTGCTGGCGGGACAGCCCGGCGACCGATTCCGGCGTACCGGTGATCGAGCGACCAAGCGGGGACTTGCCCCAGAGCTGTTCGGCGAACAGGTCGTGGATGTGGTCCGACGTCTCGTCGGCGTGCATCGCGATCTCTTCGTCGATGACGTCGCGCTCACTCTCCACGTCCGCGTTCGTCAGCGTGGCGGAGGTGATCATGTCGCAGATCACGTCGACCGCGAGCGGCAGGTCGGAGTCCAGCACCCGCGCGTAGTAGCAGGTGTACTCCTTGCCGGTGAATGCATTCATCTCGCCGCCGACCGCGTCGATCGCGGCGGAGATCTCCAGTGCGTCGCGGCGCTCGGTGCCCTTGAACAGCAGGTGTTCGAGGAAATGCGTCGCACCGGCCAGCTGCTCCGGCTCGTCGCGGGAGCCGACGCCGACCCAGAGGCCGAACGTGACCGAGCGGAAGCCCGGCACCGACTGGGAGAGCACGCGGAGCCCGGAGGGCAGGACGGTCCGTTTCACCGGACCGCCCGCCTCCGGGCTCAGCAGCGTGCTGGTGGTTGCTCGAATCACTCGGCGGACTCGGCAGCCTTCTCTTCGGACTTCTCTTCACCCTCGATGACCGGGATCAGCGAGAGCTTGCCGCGGTCGTCGATCTCGGCGATCTCGACCTGCAGCTTCTGACCGACCGAGAGCACGTCCTCGACGGCCTCGACGCGCTTGCCACCGGCCAGCGGACGCAGCTTGCTGATGTGCAGCAGGCCGTCCTTGCCCGGCAGCAGGCTGATGAACGCACCGAAGTTGGTCGTCTTCACGACCGTGCCCAGGTAGCGCTCGCCCTTCTCCGGCATGGTCGGGTTCGCGATCGCGTTGATCGCGGCCCGGGCCGCCTCGGCCGACGGGCCGTCGGTCGCGCCGATGTACACGGTGCCGTCGTCCTCGATCGAGATGTCGGCGCCCGTGTCCTCGGTGATCTGGTTGATCATCTTGCCCTTCGGGCCGATGACCTCGCCGATCTTGTCGACCGGGACCTTCACCGAGATGACCCGCGGCGCGAACTCGCTCATCTCACCCGGCGCGTCGATGGCCTTGGCCATCACGTCCAGGATCGTCAGGCGGGCGTCCTTGGCCTGGGTCAGCGCGCCGCCGAGCACGCTGGCCGGGATGCCGTCCAGCTTGGTGTCCAGCTGCAGGGCGGTGACGAAGTCCTTCGTACCGGCGACCTTGAAGTCCATGTCGCCGAACGCGTCCTCCGCGCCCAGGATGTCGGTGAGCGCGACGTACTGCGTCTCGCCGTCGATCTCACCGGAGATCAGGCCCATCGCGATACCGGCGACCGGGGCCTTCAGCGGCACACCGGCGTTCAGCAGCGACAGCGTCGAGGCGCAGACCGAACCCATCGAGGTCGACCCGTTCGAGCCGAGCGCCTCGGACACCTGGCGCAGCGCGTACGGGAAGTCCTCGCGGGACGGCAGCACCGGCACCAGGGCCCGCTCGGCCAGCGCGCCGTGACCGATCTCGCGGCGCTTCGGCGAACCGACCCGGCCGGTCTCACCGGTCGAGTACGGCGGGAAGTTGTAGTTGTGCATGTACCGCTTGCGGGTCTCCGGGGAGAGCGTGTCCAGCTGCTGCTCCATGCGGAGCATGTTCAGCGTGGTGACACCCATGATCTGGGTCTCGCCGCGCTCGAACAGCGCCGAACCGTGTACCCGCGGGAGCACGCCGACCTGGGCCTTCAGCGGCCGGATGTCGGCCAGCCCGCGGCCGTCGATGCGGACCTTCTCCTTCAGCACCCGCTGCCGGACCAGCTTCTTGGTCAGCGAGCGGAACGCTGCGGACAGCTCCTTCTCGCGGCCCTCGAAGTCGGCGGCCAGCTTGTCCACCGTGGCGGCCTTGACCGCGTCGGTGGCGTCCTCACGCTCGTGCTTGCCGGCGATCGTCAGCGCCTGCGCGAGCTCCTCGCTGGCGGAAGCCTCGACCGCGGCGAACGCGTCGTCCTGGTAGTCCGGGAAGACCGGGAACTCACCGGTCGGCTTCGCGGCCTTGGCCGCCAGCTCGGACTGCGCGTCGACCAGGGTCTTGATGAACGCCTTGGAGGCCTCGAGGCCCTCGGCGACGATCTCCTCGGTCGGCGCCTGCGCGCCCGCGGCCACCTTGTCGAAGGTGGTCGGGGTCGACTCGGCCTCGACCATCATGATCGCGACGTCACCGGACTCGGTGACACGACCGGCGACCACCATGTCGAAGACGGCGTCCTCGAGCTCGGTGTGCGTCGGGAAGGCGACCCACTGGGTGCCGATGAGCGCGACGCGGGTGGCGCCGATCGGGCCCGAGAACGGCAGCCCGGCGATCTGGGTGGACATCGACGCCGCGTTGATCGCGAGCACGTCGTACAGCTTGTCCGGGTTCAGCGCCAGGACCGTGATGACGACCTGGATCTCGTTGCGCAGGCCGGACACGAACGACGGCCGCAGCGGGCGGTCGATCAGCCGGCAGGTCAGGATGGCCTCCTCGGAAGGACGGCCCTCCCGGCGGAAGAACGAGCCCGGGATGCGGCCGGCGGCGTACATCCGCTCCTCGACGTCCACCGTCAACGGGAAGAAGTCGAACTGGTCCTTGGGCTTCTTGCTGGCCGTGGTGGCCGACAGCACCATCGTGTCGCCGTCGAGGTAGGCAGCCGCGGAGCCCGCGGCCTGCTGGGCCAGACGGCCCGTCTCGAAGCGGATGGTACGGGTGCCGAAGCTGCCGTTGTCGATGACGGCCTCAGCGAATTCGGCGCCCTCCATGGGCGCACGTGTGGATCCCGACACGGGATACCCCTCTCTCACAGTGTGACGACTGCGAGGCGCGAGCTTCCGGGATGCCGGTCTTCGATCGAGGCTCGCGGGTCTGTGCCAACCATCTGGCTGTACCCGAAAGCCACTACCGAGGACCGGTCGTGGTCCCGCCACGCGCTTCGCGTCGCCTCGTACGTCTTACGTGATTCGATATTCAGTTGTTCCACACCAAGGCGTGGATACGCCAGGAGCGGCCACCCGAGTCTCGGGGGCCGCTCCTCGCGAAGTCATCGGCGAAGGCCGAGCCGCTCGATCAGGGACCGGTAGCGGTTGATGTCCTTCTTCGCCAGGTAGTTCAGCAGCCGGCGGCGCTGACCGACCAGGAGCAGCAGGCCACGACGGCTGTGGTGGTCGTGCTTGTGCTCCTTCAGGTGCTCGGTGAGGTGAGCGATGCGGTGCGTCAGGAGCGCAACCTGGACCTCGGGGGACCCGGTGTCGCCCTCGGTCAGGGCGTACTCGCCCATGATCTTCTTCTTCGTTGCGGCATCAACAGATGACACAGGAGTCCTCTCGATTTCCGTTGCGCGGCGCACCGGGGCATTCTTCACCCGAGCACTCTCGATCCGCGGCCGTTCAGACGGCAGCAGCCAGCGTATCAGCCTGTGGACGCGCCCCCTAATCAGCCCTGCCGGTGCCTAATCGGCCCTGAGCAGGCGTCGCGCACCGTCGACATCGGCCTTCATCTGCACCAGCAGCTCGTCGATGCTGTCGAATCGGATCTGCGTACCGCGCAGCCGGGCCACGAAATCGATCGCGACCGTGGCGCCGTACAGCTCGAGGTCGTCGCGGTCCAGCACGTACGACTCCACCCGGCGGTCGACGCCGTCGAAGGTCGGGTTGCTGCCGACACTGATCGCCGCGGGCAGCGGATCCGGGTACGCCGGGGCGCCCGGTGCCGGTGTCAGCACGGTGAGCCATCCGGCGTACACGCCGTCCTGCGGGACCGCCGCGCCCGGGTCGGCCGGGATGTTCGCCGTCGGGTAGCCGAGCTCGCGGCCGCGCTTGTCGCCCTCGACGACCACGCCGGTGACCCGCAGCGGGCGGCCGAGCGCCTCCGCGGCGGCCTCCACGTCGCCGTCGGCGAGCCGCTGCCGCACGTACGTCGACGACCAGGGCTGCTCGTCCCCCGCGAGGCTCAGCCCCTCGACCTGGAAGCCGTACTGCGTTCCCGCCTGGACGAGCGTGTCGACGTGGCCGGCTGCCTTGTGGCCGAAGCGGAAGTTCTCACCCACCACGATCGCCTTCGCGTGCAGCGCGTTCACCAGCGTGCGCTCGATGAACTCCTCCGGCGACCAGTGCGACACCTCCTTGGTGAACGGGAGGATCAGCACCGCGTCCGCGCCGGCCTCGCCGAGCAGCTCGGCGCGCCGGGCGGGATCGCTGAGCTGCAGGGGCGCATGGTCGGGCCGCAGGACCCGCATCGGGTGCGGGTCGAAGGTCATCGCCACCACCGGCAGACCACCCAGCTCGGCCGCACGCGCGCGGGCGTGCGCGAGCACCTCCTGGTGACCCCGGTGCACGCCGTCGAAGTTGCCGATGGTGACGACGGTCGGCCCGAAGTCCGGGCTCACCTCGTCCAATCCGTGCCAGACACGCATGGCAGCAGGATTCCATGCCCCGCCTCCCTTGCGTCCACCAGGTCCGCGATCACCCCTTGTAATCGTGCGGTGACTCAACTTATGGTGGGCCGCGCACTGGATGAGCCTGGGGAGGTCTCGTGAAGCTACGCCGTCTGGTTGCTGTCTGCGCTGCACTCGCTCTGGTGGCCGGCCTACCTGCCGCTGCCGCCACCGCTGCGCCGAGCTCCACGACATCCACCGGCTTCGAGCGGTACGTCGCACTGGGCGACTCGTACACGTCCGCGCCGTTCGTCCCCTTGGCCGACCTGTTGTCGCTCGGGTGCGCCCGCTCGTACAGCAACTACCCGAAGCTGCTGGCCGGGGCGCTCGGCGTCCACCGGTTCACCGACGTGAGCTGCGGCGGGGCGGACACCACGAACATGACCCAGCCGCAGAGCACGATCCTCGGCACCGCCGCGCCGCAGTTCGACGCGCTGACGCCGGACACCGACCTGGTGACGCTCGGGATCGGCGGCAACGACTTCGGCGTCTTCGGCGACATCATCGGCACCTGCCCCGGGCTGCGCGCCTCCGACCCGACCGGAGCGCCGTGCAAGGCGCACTTCACGGTCGACGGCGTGGACACGCTGAAAACCAAGATCACCCAGACGCAGACCCGGATCGCGATCGTCGTCCAGGGCATCCGGGCGAGGTCGCCGCAGGCCACCGTCGTGCTGGTCGGCTACCCGAAGATCGCGCCGGAGCACGGGACCTGCCCGTCGATCCTCCCGTTCGCCGACGGCGACTACGCGTACCTGTACTCGATCGAGGAGGAGCTGAACGCGGCCGTCTCCGCGGCAGCCGAGGCCGGCGGAGCGACGTACGTCGACACCTTCGGGCCGTCCACCGGGCACGACGCGTGCGCCCCGGACGGTCAGGCGTGGATCCAGGGCAAGGACATCAACCTGCTGCGGGCACTGAACTACCACCCGCGCTTCGAGGGTGAGGCCGGCATGGCCGCGCTCACCTACAAGACGCTCATCGGCGCACAGCCGGTCGTCACCGCCGCCGAGCAGGCCGCGTGGGCCGCCCGGGCGCGCACGCTGGCGAAGCAGGCCGCCGCATCACCCCGGGCCGCGTCACCCCAGGCCGCTCCCTCCCCCAAGGCCCTCGAGGCCTCCCTGAACCGCGTACGGACCAGCGCGCAACGCTGACCCTTTCCAATCCGTACTGCGGACCACGGGCCGGGCCACCTCACGCGTGGCTCGGCCCGCTGGCTTCTTCCAGCAGTTCCGTCAGCGCCGTCAGGGCCCGTCCGAGCGGGAGATCGATGCGGTACGTCGCGTACGGGTCGCCGCGGGTCAAGCCCTGGTTGACGATCAGCACCGGCGTAGCGGCCTTGGCGGCGTGCCGGACGAAGCGGAACCCGGACATCACGGTGAGGGACGAACCGAGGACGAGGACGGCGTTCGCGTCGTCGATCAGCCGGTAGCAGCGCTCGACGCGGCTCCTCGGGACGTTCTCGCCGAAGAACACCACGTCGGGTTTGAGCACGCCGCCGCAGACCGTGCACGGAACGACGGTGAACGTGCGGACGACGTCCTCGGGGAGTTCGACGTCGCCGTCCGGGTTGATGCGGGTCGCCTCGGCCGTGAACGCCTGGTTGGCGGCGCGGAGGCGGCGGTCGAGAACCTCGCGGGCGGACGTCGTCCCGCAGCCGAGGCAGATCACCCGGTCGAGGTTGCCGTGCAGTTCGATCACGTCGCGGGCGCCGGCCGCCTGGTGCAGTCCGTCGACGTTCTGCGTGATGATGCCGCTCAGGTGGCCGCGGGCCTGGAGGGCTGCGACGGCGCGATGGCCGTCGTTCGGGGCGGCGCGGGCGATGGTGCGCCAGCCGAGGTGGCTGCGTGCCCAGTACCGCCGGCGGGCGGCCTCGCTCGCGGTGAAGTCGCCGTACGTCATCGGGGTGTGCGTCCGCAGGCTGCCGGTCTCGCCGCGGTAGTCCGGGATCCCCGATTCGGTCGAGATGCCGGCGCCACTCAGTACGACGACGCGCCCGGCGGCCACGGTCTGCGCGACCGGGCCGATGTCCGTCGCGCCCGGCTCCAAAGCCAGCACCTCAGGGCCCGGGGACCACTCCAACGTCGGACGAGAACGCACCACTCCAGCGTACGTGCAGATCAATCGACGCGGGGCGGACCCGCTTTCAGGCGGCGCTCGGCAGCCTGGCGGACGGTGACGGGATCCATCGAGGACCAGTCGGCGTCGATCCACCAGGTCGCGCCCGCCTCGGCCCACGGACGGACCGTGTCCGCTGCCTTGGCGTCGTCGGCGTGGGTCGTGCCTTCCGCGACCACGTCGTACCCGTCCATCGTCAGGCCGTGTGCCTCGCGTTCCTTGCGGATCCAGGCGACGCCCTCGGCCACGACCTCGGGCGTCACCTCGCCGTCGCCGACGTACGCCGGGAGCCAGCCGTCCTGCAGCGCCGCGCGGCGCATCGACTTCGGCCGCGGCCAACCGCCCACGACCCAGGTCGGGACCCGCGGCTGCTGCACGGGCGGCGGTGGCGCCGGTGGCATCAGCTCGGCGATCTTGCGGGCCTGGTAGTGCTTGCCGGAGTACTCGAACGGTTGGTCGCGCCACAGATGCGGCAAGAGCTCCAGCGACTCGTCCATGAGCTCCGCGCGGACCTTCCGTCCGGGATCGTCCTCGAACAGCCAGAACCGGTCGTCTCCCGTCACGCCCAGCCCGACCGAGAGGATCACCCGGCCGCCGCTGAGGTTGTCGACGGTCGAGACCTGTCCCGCCACGTCCCACGGTTTTCGGCGCGGCAGCGGCGTGAGCATCGTCCCGAGCCTGATCCGCTCGGTCGTCATCGCCGCGGCACCGAGCATGACCCAGGCGTCGATCCCCCAGATCGACTCCCACACGAAGAACCCGTCCCAGCCGTGCGCCTCGGCGATCGGCGCGAGCTCAGCCGCGGCCCGCGCATCGCCGTACGCCATCACGAACCCGTATTTCATGCGACAGGACGGTACGCCGCCCCACCGACAGAAATCAGCTGACGAAGACCGCGGTGGGTTTGGCGACGGGGCCGTGCGGTTCGTAGAGCGCCAGGAAGGTGCCGTCCGGGGCGAACATCGCGGTTTGTCCGACGGGCAGTTCGAGGCCTGGCAGTGGGCGGCCGGTGCGGATCGCGGTCGCCTGGGCGTCGTCGGCGTCGTACCGCGGGAAGGTGCCTGCGGCAACGTCCGCGATCGGGAGCCAGTCGAAGGACTCGGCGAGGGACTCCAGAGTGTGCGCCGTCGTGAGGTCGAAGGATCCGACCCGGGTACGGCGCAGCGCGGTCAGGTGACCGCCGACGCCGAGTTCGGCGCCGAGGTCGCGGGCCAGTGCCCGGATGTAGGTGCCGCTGGAGCAGTCGACCGAGATGTCGACCGAGATCCCGTCGGCGTCGGGCCGGACGTCGAGGACGTCGTAGCGCGACACGGTCACCGCCCGGGCCTTGAGCGCGACCTCTTCGCCGGCTCGCACCCGTTCGTACGCACGCCGGCCGTCGACCTTGATCGCCGACACCTTCGACGGGATCTGCGAGATCTCCCCGCGGAACCCCTCGACGGCCGCCGAGATCGCCTCGGCGGTGATGCCGTCGACGGGAGTCGTGGACATGATCTCGCCCTCGGCGTCGTCGGTCGTCGTGGTGGCGCCGAGCCGGATCGTGGCGTCGTACGACTTGTCGGCCAGCTGCAAGTGGCCGAGCAGCCGCGTCGCCCGGTTCAGGCCGACCACCAGGACACCGGTCGCCATCGGGTCCAGCGTGCCGGCGTGACCGACCTTCCGGGTGCCCGCCAGCCGGCGGATCCGGGCGACGACAGTGTGCGAGGTCAGGCCGGCAGGCTTGTCGACGACCACGATCCCGTCCGACGCCGGCGTGAAGTCAAGGCTCAACGACGTACCCCAAGTCCCACTCAGTCCTGCTCGTCCTCGTCGTCGTCCTTGTGCTTGTACGGATCCGCGTCGCCGGCCGGCTTCGCGCCCGCGGCGGCCTTGGCCACCTCGGCGTCGGCCGTCCGGGCCTTCTCGAGCAGTTCCTCGATGTGCCCCGCGGTCTCCGGCACGGCGTCCAGGAAGAACGCCACGCTCGGGGTGTGCCGCAGACCGAGCGCCTTGCCGACCTCGCTGCGGATCAGGCCCTTCGACGACTCCAGAGCGGCCGCGGTGCTCGCGCGGGCCTGCTCGTCGCCGTACACCGTGTAGAAGACGCTGGCCTCGCGCAGATCGCCGGTCAGCCGGGCGTCGGTGACCGTGACGAATCCGAGCCGCGGGTCCTTGACCCGGCGCTCCAGCAGCTCCGCGACGAGCACCTGGATCCGGTCGGCCAACTGCTTCGCCCTTGCTTCACCCATCAGGGCTCACCCCTTCATTCATGAACAACGTCCGGAGAGGCGACCAGCGCCTCTCCGGACGTTACTCCGGTGCCCCTGGGATCAGGGGCACCACCTGCTGTCAGCTCCGCGGCTTCTCGCGCAGCTCGAACGCCTCGACGACGTCGCCGATCTTGATGTCGTTGAAGTTGTTGATGGTCAGACCGCACTCGAAGCCCTCGCGGACCTCGGACGCGTCGTCCTTGAACCTCTTCAGCGACGACAGCTCGGTGTTGTCGACGACCACCGCGCCGTCCCGGATCAACCGGACCTTCGCGTTCCGCTTGAGCAGGCCGCTGGTCACCCAGCAACCCGCGATGTTGCCCACCTTCGAGGAGCGGAAGATCTCCCGGATCTCGGCCTGGCCGAGGGTGACCTCCTCGTAGATCGGCTTGAGCATGCCCTTCAGGGCGGCCTCGATGTCGTCGATCGCCGAGTAGATGACCGAGTAGTACCGGACATCCACGCCCTCGCGCTCGGCCAGGTCCCCGGCCTTGCCCGCCGGCCGCACGTTGAAGCCGATGATGACGGCGTTCGACGCGATGGCCAGGTTGACGTCGTTCTCGTTGATCGCACCGACACCGCGGTCGATGATCCGCAGGTTGACCTCGTCGCCGACCTCGATCCGGACCAGCGCGTCTTCCAGCGCCTCGACCGAACCGGACACGTCGCCCTTGAGGATCAGCAGCAGCTCCTGGGCCTCGCCCTTCTCCATCGAGGCCATGAAGTCCTCGAGGGTACGACGGACACGACGCTTGGCGTTCGCGGCCGCACGGGCACGGGCTTCGCGCCGCTCGGCGATCTGCCGGGCCCGGCGGTCGTCGTCGACGACCAGGAACTTGTCACCCGCACCTGGTACGGCGGTCAGACCGAGCACCAGGACCGGACGCGACGGGGTCGCCTCCTCGACGGTGTTGCCGTGCTCGTCGAGCATGGCCCGGACCCGGCCGTACGCCGGACCGACCACCATCGAGTCGCCGACCCGGAGCGTGCCGCGCTGCACCAGCACGGTCGCCACCGGACCACGGCCCTTGTCGAGGTTCGCCTCGATCGCGATGCCCTCGGCGTGCATCTTCGGGTTGGCCCGCAGATCCAGCGCCGCGTCCGCGGTCAGTACGACGCCCTCGAGCAGGCCGTCGATGTTGATCCGGGACTTGGCCGAGACGTCGACGAACATGGTGTCGCCGCCGTACTCCTCGGGGACCAGGCCGTACTCGGTCAGCTGACCGCGCACCTTGGTCGGGTCCGCCGCCGGGACGTCGATCTTGTTCACCGCGACCACGATCGGGACACCCGCCGCACGGGCGTGGTTCAGCGCCTCGATCGTCTGCGGCATCACGCCGTCGTCGGCCGCGACCACCAGGATGACGATGTCGGTGGCCTGCGCACCACGGGCACGCATGGCCGTGAAGGCCTCGTGACCCGGGGTGTCGACGAAGGTGATCGCCCGCTCCTGGCCGTCGACCTCGGTGGTCACCTGGTACGCACCGATGTGCTGGGTGATCCCGCCGGCCTCGTCGGCCACGACGTTCGCCATCCGGATCGCGTCCAGCAGCTTCGTCTTACCGTGGTCGACGTGACCCATGACGGTCACCACCGGCGGCCGCGGAGCCAGGTCGCTGTCGTCGCCCTCGTCGTTGCCGAAGTCGATGTCGAACGACTGCAGCAGCTCGCGGTCCTCGTCCTCCGGCGAGACGATCTGGACGTCGTAGTTCAGCTCGGTACCGAGCAGCTCGAGCGTCTCCTCGTTCACCGACTGGGTCGCGGTCACCATCTCACCGAGGTGGAACAGCACCTGGACCAGCGACGCCGGGTCGACTCCGACCTTCTCGGCGAAGTCCGTCAGCGACGCGCCACGCGGCAGCTTCACGACCTCGCCGTCACCGTGCTTGACGCGCACGCCGCCGACGGCCGGAGCCTGCATGTTGTCGAATTCCTGGCGCTTCGCCCGCTTCGACTTGCGGCCACGACGCGCCGGACCGCCCGGACGCCCGAAGGCACCCTGCGTCCCGCCACGACCGCGGTTGCCCGGACCCGGACGGCCACCGCCGCCACCGGGCGGGCCGCTCGGGCCGCCGCCACCGGGACGGAAGCCGCCACCGGCGCCGCCACCGCCACCGCCACGCGGACCGGCACCCGGGCCGCCGCCGGGACGACCACGGCCGCCGCCACCGCCGCCGCCGGGACCGCCGGAGCCGCCGCCGGGACGGCCGGTGAACGTACCGGCCGAGGACTTCGGCATCATCGCCGGGTTCGGACGCGGGGCGCCCGGAACACCACCGGAACGCGGACGGTCGCTACCGCCGCGCTCGCCGCCGCCACTGCGACCCTGCGGCGGACGCGGAGCCATCCCGGCCGGGCTCGGAGCCTGCCGGTCGCCACCGCCGCCACCCGGGCCGGGGCGTGCGCCACCGCGCTGCATGCCCTGGGTCGAGCTGAACGGGTTGTTGCCCGGACGCGGCGCGCCCGGACGCGGACCGCCGCCACCCTGGCTGCCCTGACGGGGCGCACCGGGACGCGGGGCACCCGGACGAGGCGCACCCGGACGCGGACCTGCACCCGGACCACCCTGGCCACCCGGACGCGGACCAGTACCCTGGCCGCCGCCCTGACCGCCCGGACGCGGGCTCGCACCCGGCGCCGGACGCGGACCCGGACGGGCCGCGGACTCGCCACCGGTACGACGCGGCCCAGTGGACGGAGCCGACGGGGCCGACGGGCCACGGGTCTCCGGGGCTGCCTTCGCGGCCGGAGCCTCGAACGACGGCGCTGCCGGGGACTCCGTCCTCGCCGCCGGAGCGGACTCGACCGGAGCCGACTCGACCGGAGCAGGCGCAGCCGGCTCGGCCGGAGCGGACTCCTGGCGCGGACCCGGCTTCGGGCCCGGACGCGGACCCGGCTTGATTCCCGGCGTCGACTTCACCGGCGCCGACTCGGCCGCAGGGGCCGCAGCCGCCGGGGCCTCGGCGACCGGAGCCGCCTCGGTGCGCACCTCAGCGGCCGGCGCGGTGCGCTCGGCCGGAGCCTTCGGGGCAGCCGGCTGGGCCGGCTTGGGCGCCGGTGCGACCGGTGCGGTCGCCTGCGGCGCGGCAGACGTGCTGGCGGCGGCCTTCTTGGCCGCACGCTTCTTCGGCGGGTTCTTCTCGAACTCCTCCGCCAACCTCCGAACAACCGGTGCCTCGATGGTCGAGGATGCCGATCGGACGAACTCGCCCATGTCGTTCAGTCTGGTCAGAACGACCTTGCTGGTAACTCCGAGCTCTTTCGCGAGCTCGTAGACCCGGACCTTTGCCACTACTCTCCCTCTGGTCCGAGCCTGGGCGCGGACCGTTAGTTGACGTACATGCTCATCGCATTGCACTCATCGTTCGACACTCATCGAGTGGTCATGAGTCGATGACCCGCCTTCATGTCGGTCACGACGGTCCGGTCAGACCGCCGCGGACGGCCGGGTGGCCGCCTTTTGCACTGCTTCTTGCTTATCACGCTGCGCGACGTACTCCCGCAGCCCGGTCACGTCGAGCGGACCCTGGACCTTGAAGGCCCGTGGGAACGCCTTGCGCCGGACGGCCAACTCGAAGCACTCGATCGCCGGGTGCAGATGCGCCCCGCGACCGGGTGCCCGACGATCGGGATCCGGAAGGACAAGTCCTTCGGATACCGTCATCCGCAGCAGGTCAGTCGGACTGCACCGTCTCCGGCACCCGATACAGGTGCGCTCCCGAAGCTTCTCAGGGCGCGCGTCTGCAGTTTCTGTCACAGTTCCTCGGGGTGTGGTGACGACTCAGTCGACCGACCGAGAGATCAGTCTACCTTCTCGCTCTCACCAGTCACATCGGTATCCGGCCGGATGTCGATCCGCCAGCCGGTGAGCCGGGCGGCGAGGCGGGCGTTCTGCCCTTCCTTGCCGATCGCCAGCGAGAGCTGGTAGTCGGGTACGACGACGCGCGCGGCACGGGCCGCGGCGTCCACCACCTCGACAGACGTAACCTGCGCCGGGGACAGCGCATTCCCGACGAAGGTCGCCGGATCGTCGCTGTGGTCGATGATGTCGATCTTCTCGCCGTGCAGCTCGTGCATGATGTTGCGCACCCGCTGACCCATCGGCCCGATGCACGCGCCCTTGCCGTTCACCGACGGGTTCAGGGTCCGTACGGCGATCTTGGTCCGGTGCCCCGCCTCGCGGGCGATCGCGGTGATCTCGACGGTGCCGTCGGCGATCTCCGGGACCTCCAGCGCGAACAGCTTCTTCACCAGGTTCGGGTGGGTCCGGCTGACCGTGATCTGCGGTCCCTTGAAGCCCTTCCGGACGCCGACGACGTACACCCGCAGGCGGGAGCCGTGCTCGTACTTCTCCCCCGGCACCTGCTCGGGCGCCGGCAGTACGGCCTCGATCTTGCCGAGGTCGACCATCACCGACCGCGGGTCGCGGCCCTGCTGGACGACACCGGAGACGATGTCGCCCTCCTTGCCGGAGAACTCGCCGTACCGCACCTCGTCCTCGGCGTCGCGCAGCCGCTGCAGGATGATCTGCTTGGCCGTGGTGGCGGCGATCCGGCCGAAGTCGGCGGGGGTGTCGTCGTACTCCCGGGCCAGCGTGCCGTCCTCGGCCAGTTCGCGGGCGAAGACGGTCACGTGCCCGGTCTTGCGGTCCAGCTCGGCGCGGGCGTGCTGCTGCGCGCCCTCGGTGCGGTGGTACGCGACCAGCAGCGCCTGCTCGATCGCCTCGACGACCACGTCCAGGGAGATGTCCTTCTCCCGTTCCAGCGACCGCAGCACGGCCATGTCGATGTCCATGTCAGTTCTCCTCCACCGTGCCGTCGGCAGGTGTTTCTTTTTCGTCGTTGCCGGCGGTCCGGTTGAACTCGATCTGGATCTTGGCCTTGGCCACGTCGGCGTACGCGACGCTCTGCCGCTTGCCGTCGACGTCCAGTTCGGCCGCCTCCTCGGAGGCGGACTTGATGCGGCCGGTCAGCTTCGTGTCGTCGCTCAGCGTGACCGCGACCAGCCGGCTGATGTTGCGGCGCCAGTGCCGGGGCAGGGTGAGCGGCCGGTCGACGCCGGGGCTGGAGACCTCCAGCGTGTAGGCGCCCTCGCCCATGATGTCGTCGGCGTCGAGCGCCTTGGAGATGGCCCGGGTCACCTCGGCGATGTCGTCCAGGCTGATGCCGCCGTCGCGGTCGACCAGGACGCGCAGCAGGCGGCGGCGCCCGGCCGGCGTGATGTCCGCGGCCTCCAGGTCGCAGCCGAACTGCTCGACGATCGGCCGCAGGAAATTCTCGAGGCTCGTGGTGTCCGTGTGGCTCGTGGGGCCCGGCTTTCGGCTCACAGGTTGACCTGCCTCTCTCCAGTTGTGCACCCGTTCGGCTCCCGGCGGTTCGGCCGAGAGCAGTAGCCCACCATATCCGCCCGGTGCTTCGATCCCGGTCATCGGCTCTCCCGAACCGGTCGTGGGCGCCGCACCGGGTATCGTTCCGCCGTGCCTGAACGCCGCCTCAGCCGACGTACCGTCTTCGTCACCGCCGCCCTTGTCCCGGGCGCGGTCGCGCTGGCCGGTTGCAAGGACGACGCCTCCGGGGCCGGTACGCCGGGAACGAACGGCGCCGTGAACGGCACGCCGACGTCACCGGGGCCGACCGGGGAGACACCGACCGTCGACCCGGCAGTCGTCGCGGCGCTCAGTACTGCGGCGACCCAGGTGACTCAATTGTCCCAGCTCTACGCAACCGCGAGCCGGAAGTTCCCGGCTTTGCGGGCCCGGCTCGCCGCGGGCGCGAAGTACCACGTGAGCCACCTGGCGAAGCTCAAGGAGACCGAGGGTGTGGCAGCCAAGGCAGCCAGGTCTGCGGTCCCGGCGAGTGCGCAGGCCGCGCTGGCCGCCATCGCCCAGCAGGAGAAAGCCGCCGCCGTCGCTCACGCGGCAGCCGCAGCCAAGCTGTCCGGCACCCCGGCCCGCCTCCTCGCCGAAATCGCCGCGTCCGAGACCCAGCTGTCCTCGACCCTCACCCCGAAGAAAAAGGACGCCCCATGAACGAGGTGGAAGCCCTGCAGGCCGCGCTTGCCGGTGAGCATGCCGCGTTGTACGGCGTGGGCGTCGCCGGGGGGAAGCTCAGCGGGGCCAGGTTCCGGGACGCGACCGACACGTTCGAGGTCCACCGCAACAACCGCGACCACTTGAGCGCGTTGCTGGTCGCCGCCGGCGAGACCCCGGTCGCGGCCGAACCGGCGTACGACCTCCCCCAGGTTGTCAGCAACACCGCCACGGCAACCGCTCTCGTCCTGCTGATCGAGCGCCGGATCGCCGCGGTGTACGGCGACCTCGTCGAGGCCGCCGAACAACCCGCGGTACGGACGTTCGCGATCGAGACCCTGCTCGGCTACGCGACCAGCCAACTCACCTGGGGCGGCACCCCGCTCCCCTTCCCAGGCGCGATCGCCTAACGCCTACGGCGCCATGGGCCGGTGATCGCGTAGGTGATGCCCGGTGTGTAGACGTTGAAGAACATCGTGCGGCCGTCGGCGGAGAAGCCGACGCCGGACAGTTCGCCGTACTCCGGCTCCTCCGGGGTGCCGTTGTTGACGCGGTTGCGGGCGAACTTGAAGACCTCGCCGTCCTCCGTGGTGCCGAGGATGTGCTGCTCGCCGAGGCCGTCCTCGCACATCATCAGCCCGCCGTACGGCGACATCGTGATGTTGTCGGGGGCATCGAACTCGGGGTCGTCGGAGCCGGGCTTCGGGCGGGTGAAGATCACCTCGAGGCGGAGCGTCCGCTTCCGCGGGTCGAGCCGCCAGACCTGGCCATCGTGGTCGACCTTCGGGCCGAGCTCGGTCCGGGCGAACGACGACACGAAGTACACGCACCGGTCCAGGTCGCCCCACCAGCAGCCCTCGAGCTTGTAGCCGCCGGTGATCGGCTTGGCGTAGTCCTGCGCCCGGACCGACTCGGTCGTCGCCAGCGGATCCGGCACCGTCACCCACTGCACGTCGTGGAACTCGGCGCCGGCCTCCTGGACCACCGACAGGTCCGGCAGGCCCGGGATGTGCATCGCCTGCAGTTCGCCGCCGGCGCGCAGCGAGCCCCAGCCGCCGCGGGGACGGTTCGGCAGGAAGCGGTAGAAGCCGCCGAGCGGCGCCACGAACGCGTCCTCGGTCTCGTAGACGATCCCGGTCCGCGGGTCGATCGCGACGGCCTCGTGCTGGAAGCGGCCCATCGCGGTCAGCGGATGAGGGTCGACGTTGCGGCGGTCGTCGTACGGGTCGACCTCGAAGATGAAGCCGTGGTCCTTGGTGTACCCGCTCTGTCCGGCCTTGAGCTCGGTCTCCTCGCAGGTCAGCCAGGTACGCCAGGGCGTGGGGCCGCCGGAGCAGTTGATCGCCGTACCGCCGAGGCTGACGAACTCCTTCTGGGCGCCGTTCTGCCGGTCGACCACCAGCGTGCTGGTGCCCCCGGCCGCGGCCGGGTCGTAGGTCCGCTCGGCCGGCGCGACGACCTTGATCTTCGAGGTCGGGCTGCACTCGTGGTTGCGGACCAGGCGGGAGCCGCCGTCGCGGTCCGGGAACACGCCCATACCGTCGAACCGGCTCGGGATCGGCAGCCCGTCCGGCCGGACGGTGCCCTCGCGGGACAGGATCTTGTAGCTGAACCCGCGCGGCAGGTCGAGCATGCCGTTCGGGTCCTCGATCAGCGGTCCGTAACCGATCTTCGGGCCGGACGTGCCGAGCGCGGGCTGTGCCGTGTAGAGCGCGTCGACCGAGCCGGCCACCGTGACCGCGACCCCGGCCGCCGCCGCGCGGCCGACGAACTGACGCCTGGACAGGGAACTGGACTGCGCTTCGGACATGGGCGGTCTCCTCGCTCGACGACAAGCAGTGGTGACCAGTGAACGTACGGTAAACAACAACCGAACGGCAAGAGAACGAGTGTCACTCGCTTACAAGGACCGGACCCAGTTCTCGAGCAGCGCCGCGCCCGCGTCACCGGACTTCTCCGGGTGGAACTGGGTGGCGGACAGCGGGCCGTTCTCGACGGCGGCGACGAAACGATCGGCGCCGTACGTCGTCCACGTCACGACCGGCGCGACCGACTCGCGGGCGTCCAGCAGTTGCCACTCGCGAACGCCGTACGAATGGACGAAGTAGAACCGCTCCTTCTCGATGCCGTCGAACAGCTTCGTGCCGGACGGCACGTCGACGGTGTTCCAGCCCATGTGCGGGACCGGCTGGTCGTCCTTCGGCTGCAGGCGTTCGACGGTGCCGGGCCACTGCTCGCAGCCCTCGGTCTCGACACCGTGCTCGATACCGCGGGCGAACAGGATCTGCATGCCGACGCAGATCCCGAGCACCGGACGGCCGCCGGTCAGCCGGCGGTCGACCGCGACATCGCCGCGGACCGCCTTCAGGCCGGTCATGCAGGCCTCGAAGGCGCCCACGCCCGGGACGAGCAAACCGTCCGCGTTGCAGGCCGCGTCGAAGTCGGCGGTCACCGTGACGTCGGCGCCGACGCGTTGCAGCGCCCGCTCCCCCGACCGGATGTTGCCGGAACCGTAGTCGAGCAGGACGACCTTCTTGCTCACAGGGCGCCCTTGGTGGACGGGATTCCGGGCTGCCGCGGGTCCAGCTCGGCTGCGGCGCGGAGCGCGCGGGCGAACGCCTTGAACTGCGCCTCGACGATGTGGTGCGGGTCGCGGCCGGACAGCACCCGGATGTGGACGCAGATCGCGGCGTTGAACGCGAGCGTCTCGAACACGTGCTGGGTCAGCGAGCCGGCGTAGTCGCCGCCGATGATCGCGTACACCTGACCGTCCGGCTCGCCGGTGTGCACGCAGTACGGACGCCCGGACAGGTCGACCGTGCAGTGCACCAGCGCCTCGTCGAGCGGCACGGTCGCGTCGCCGAACCGGCGGATCCCGCGCTTGTCGCCGAGCGCCTCGCGCAGCGCCTGACCGATCCCGATCGCGGTGTCCTCGACCGTGTGGTGCGCGTCGATCTCCAGGTCGCCGACCGTGTTCACGTGCAGGTCGAGCAGCGCGTGCTTGGCGAGCGCGTTGAGCATGTGGTCGTAGAACCCAACGCCTGTCGAGATATCGGCCCGGCCTTCGCCGTCGAGGTTCAGCTCGACGAGGACCTTGGACTCGCTCGTCTCCCGGTCGATCCGGGCAGTCCGACTCATGTCAGCCTTCCTACGTCAGTCTTGAGGATGCGCTCCAGCGAAGCGCGGAACGCGGCCATCTCGTCGCCGGTGCCGATCGAGACCCGCAGCCAGCCGTCCGGACCGGTCTCCCGGATCAGTACGCCGTCGTCCAGCAACGCCTGCCAGACCGCGTGCCGATCCGCGAACGTACCGAACAGGACGAAGTTCGCGTCCGAGTCGACCGCGCGCAACCCCAGCGACCGCAGCCAGTCGACGGTCTCGTCCCGCTCCACCCGGAGCTGCTCGACCCGGCCGAGCAACTCGTCGGAGTGCCGCAACGCCGCCCGCGCGACCGCCTGGGTCACCGCGGACAGGTGGTACGGCAACCGGACGATCCGCAACGCGTCCACGAACTGCTTGCTCGCGGCAAGATATCCGACCCGTCCGCCCGCCATCGCGAACGCCTTCGACATCGTCCGCGCGACCGCAAGATTCGGGTACGACGGCAACAAGCTGACCGCACTGGGCGTGCCGGCGCGGCGGAACTCCGCGTACGCCTCGTCGACCACGACCACGGCACCCTGTGCAGCGGCCTGCGCGACGATCGCCTCGGTCACGTCGATCGGCAGCGCCGTCCCGGTCGGGTTGTTCGGCGAGGCGAGCAGCACCACCGACGGGCGGTGCCGCGAGATCGCCGCCAGCGCCTTGCTCTTGTCCAGCGTGAAGTCCTCGGCGCGGCGGCCGGTGACCCAAGCGGTGTTCGTGTCCCGCGCGTACTCCGGATACATCGAGTACGTCGGCGCGAACGAGAGCGCCGTACGACCAGGACCGCCGAAGGCCTGCAGGACGTGGAGCATCACCTCGTTGGACCCGTTCGCCGCCCAGAGCTGCTCCGGCTCGAGGTGCGCGCCGGACTCGCGCCCCAGGTACGCCGCGAGATCCGCACGGAGGCCGATGAACTCGCGGTCCGGGTAGCGGTTCATGCCACGGGCGGCCTCGGTGACCGCCGCGGCGATGTCTGCGACGGTTGCTTCGCTCGCCGGGTACGGGTTCTCGTTGACGTTCAGGAGCACAGGGACGTCGAGCTGCGGGGCGCCGTACGGCTCGAAGCTCTTCAACTCCTCGCGGATCGGCAGCCCGTCGAAGCGGCCCATCACCGCTCCTCTGGGAAGCGCACGGACACCGCAGCACCGTGGGCGGGCAGGTCCTCGGCGTGCGCCAGCGTGACGACGTGACCGGCGACGTCGTGCAGTGCGTCGCGCGAGTAGTTGATCACGTGGACCGCCTTGAGGAAGCTGCGCACGGACAGGCCGGACGAGTGGCAGGCGCACCCGGCCGTCGGGAGGACGTGGTTCGAGCCGGCGCAGTAGTCGCCGAGCGACACCGGCGACCAGCTGCCGACGAAGATCGCGCCGGCGTTGGTGATCAGGCAGGCGCGCTCCTCGGCGTCCACGGTCTGGATCTCCAGGTGCTCGGCGGCGTACGCGTCCACGACTGCAGTGCCCTGGTCGAGGTCGTCGACCAGCACGACAGCCGACTGCTGACCCTTCAGCGCCTCCGTCACGCGGTCCTGGTGCTTGGTTTTCGGGACCTGGATCAGGAGCTCGGTCTCGACCGTGGCGACCAGCGACTCGCTCGGCGTGACCAGGACACTGGCGGCCATCGGGTCGTGCTCGGCCTGGCTGATCAGGTCGGCGGCGACGTGCTTCGGGTCGGCGGAGTCGTCGGCGAGGACCGCGATCTCGGTCGGACCGGCCTCGGAGTCGATGCCGACCTCACCCAGCAGGAACCGCTTGGCCGCGACCACGTAGATGTTGCCAGGGCCCGTGATCAGGTTGACCTTCTTGCAGCCGTCGAAGCCGTACGCGAACCCGGCGATCGCCTGCGCGCCGCCCATCGCGTACACCTCTTCGATCCCGAGCAGCGCGCACACCGCGAGCACCGTCGGGTGCGGCAGACCGCCGAACTCCTTCTGCGGCGGGGAGGCAACAGCAAGAGACGGTACGCCGGCCACCTGAGCCGGAACGACGTTCATCAGGACGCTCGATGCGAGCGGCGCCCGGCCACCCGGGACATAGAGCCCCACGCGCTGGACCGGGACGAACCGCTGGGTCACCCGCCCGCCCGGCGCGGGCTCGGAGGCGATGTCGGCGGTGAGCTCGTCCTGGCTGACCTCGCGGACCCGGCGGATCGACTCCTCGAAGGCGTTGCGTACCTCCGGGTCGAGCTCCTCGAGCGCGGTCTTCAGCGCCTCGGCCGGGACCCGGATGTCCTCGACGCGCACATGGTCGAACTTCTCGCCGTACTCCCTGATCGCCTCGAGGCCGCGATGGCGGACGTCCAGGCAGATGGGTCGGACGACGTCGAGAGCCTTCTCGACGTCGAACACGGCTCGGGGAACGAGGGCATTCACTTCGGCTTGGAGGTCGAAGACCTCTCCGGCCGCCACTCGGCCCCGCAGGTCGACGCGGCGAATCATGGCGCCAGTCTAGTGGCGCGGGCCGGGCCGCTCGGCCCCATATCCACACCTCGGCCGCGAGCGACGCCGTACCGGCCCTGTCACTGGCCCTGTCACTGGCCCTGTCACTGGCTCTGTCACGGGCCGTGATGTGGGGATATGTCCACTAGGCTCGTTGCCATGGACTCCCGCCTGCCGTTGCTCACTGTCGACACGGTGATCTTTCCCGGCCTGGTGGTCTCGATTCCGGTGACCGACGTCCAGGGCCGTGCGGTGGTCCGGGACCTGGTCGAGAACGGCGGCGAACTGGTCTGCGGCGCGCTCGCGGTCCGGGACGGGTACGAGCTGGGTGAGCGGGTGTTCCGGTCGTTGTACGGGACCGGCTGCGCGGCGACGATCTCCGAGATCTCGCTGGACGCGGACGACGACGGACCGGTCGAGGTGACGCTGACCGGCAATCGCCGGTTCAAGGTGAGCGAGCTGGACGGCGGCGGCGACTACCTGGTCGCGGATGTCGAGTGGCTGCCCGACGACCTGGGCGACGACCCGCTGGGTACGGCGACGATCGCGCTCGAGAGGTTCCGCAAGTACGCCGAGGCGGTCAGCGAGATCAGCCGCCCCGGCCTGCACCTCGGCGACCTCCCCGACGACCCCGGCACCCTGTCGTACCTGATGTCGGCCGCGATGAAACTCATGACCCCCGACCGCCAGAAGCTCCTCGAAGCCACGGACATCACCACCCGCCTCGTCCAGCTCATCGCCCTCATCGACACTGAACTCTCCGCAATCACCGCCCTCCCCTCCCTCCCCGCCACCGACCTCATCGCCTGGTCCGCCCTCTCCCCCAACTAGCCGCTACCGATGTGAATCCCGTAGCGGTATGGTTGTGGTATGAGTAAGCAGATCACGGTCCGGCTGCCGGACGACCTGGTCGACTTCATGGACGAGCTCGTCGCCACCGACAAGGCGACGAGCCGGGCCTCTGTTGTCGCCCGGGCGATGGTGCGTGAGCGGCGCCGCGAGCTGGCCGCCCGCGATCTCGCCATCCTGAACGAACAGGGTGAGTACGCCGACCTCGAGGGCCTCGCCCCCGCGGCCGCGGGCACCGTGCTCAGCGACCTCGACTGAGTACGACGTCGTGCGTCCACTGCACATCGCCCGGCTCGACAAGCCCCGGCCGGTCGTCGTGCTGACCCGTGAACTGATCCGCCCGCGCCTCACCAACGTGACGGTCGCGCCGATCACCAGCACGATCCGCGGCCTGTCCACCGAGGTCCTGGTCGGCCCCGACAACGGCCTCGACCACCCCAGCGCGATCTCCTGCGACAACATCCAGACCATCCCGAAGTCGCAGCTCGGCCGCCTGATCGGCTACCTCCATCCCGACCAGGAACCAGCCCTCGCCGAGGCGATCAACCTCGCCTTCGACCTCGAGTTCTAGCCGTCCGCGAGCAACGTCGTCCGGTTCGCCAGCACGTAGGCCGCGGCGGCTCGATACCCGCCGGCGTGATCCTCGTCCCGGTGGACGTCGAACGCCGGATCGCCCGCCCGCACCTGCTGCTCGATGTACGCCGCGAACGACAGCAGCCTGATCCCGATCAGATCCACCAGCTCGGCCGGCGCGACCCCGAGGCCGTACGAGGCGCAGAACAGGCGCAGCCGCCCGGACCGGTCGGGCTCCTCCGGCCAGCCGAACGGCTCCAGCGAGGCTGCTGGGTGGAACGGCACGAACTGGTGCGCGGCGTACGCGAGATCCCACCGGCGGTTCGACGGGCGGATCGTGTCCCAGTCGATGATCCCGGTGACCTCGGGGCCGTCGAAGACGAGATTCCAGGGAGCCAGATCGTGGTGCCCGACACAGTCGATCCGAACCGGCACCGCGACCTCCAGCTCGCGCCAGTCCTCGGGCTCGACCGGCTCGAATCCCTCGGTCGCGTCGTGGAGCCGGCGGATCGCGCGGGCCACACTCACCAGCGCCCGATCCGACCGGAGCTCTTCCGTCAGCGGCGGGTATCCCGTGGTTCCGGGGAGGTACGACAGCGTCTCCGTCGCACCGTCCACCGCCACCAGCCGAGGGGCCAGGTCGAATCCGACCCGCTCGAAATGCCGGAGCAGTGCATGCGTGTTCGCCGAACCGCTCCTGCGGCGCACGGTGCCACCTTGCCGCACCGGCTTGGCGAACCGGCCGCCGGGCATGACGTCGTCCATCGGGTCTTTCATTACCCCAATTTGGAGATGTCCCGGACCGCGCCCTTGTCGGCGCTGGTGGCCATGGCGGCGTAGGCGCGGAGGGCGGTGGTCACCTTGCGGTCGCGGTTCTTCGGGGCGTAGACGCCGCCGAGTGCCGCCTCGCGTGCGGCCAGTTCGTCGTCGTCCACCAGCAGCTCGATCGAGCGGTTCGGGATGTCGATCCTGATCCGGTCGCCGTCCTGGACCAGCGCGATGGTCCCGCCGGACGCCGCCTCGGGTGACACGTGCCCGATCGAGAGTCCCGACGTACCGCCGGAGAAACGGCCGTCGGTGATCAGCGCGCAGACCTTGCCCAGGCCGCGGCCCTTCAGGTACGAGGTCGGGTACAGCATCTCCTGCATTCCCGGGCCGCCCTTCGGGCCCTCGTACCGGATCACGACGACGTCACCCGGCTGGATCTGCTTGGTCAGGATCTTCTCGACGGCCTGCTCCTGCGACTCGCACACCACCGCCGGACCCTCGAACGTCCAGATCGACTCGTCCACACCGGCCGTCTTCACGACACAGCCGTCGACGGCCAGGTTGCCCTTGAGCACGGCGAGACCGCCGTCCTTGGAGTACGCGTGCTCGCAGTCGCGGATGCAGCCGTTCACCGCGTCGTCGTCCAGGGTCTCCCACCGCTCCGACTGCGAGAACGCGGTCGCGGACCGCTTGCAGCCCGGCGCCGCGTGCCACAGCTCGACGGCCTCCGGCGACGGCGAGCCGCCGCGCAGGTCCCACGTCTTCAGCCACTCGTCGATCGAGTCGCTGTGCACGGTGTGGATGTTCTCGTTCAGCAGGCCGGCGCGGTGCAGCTCACCGAGGATGGCCGGGATGCCGCCGGCGCGGTGCACGTCCTCCATGTAGTACGTGCCCTGCGGCGCGACGTTCGGCGCAACCTTCGCCAGGCACGGGACCTTCCGCGAGACCGCGTTGATGTCGTCCAGGTCGAAGTCGACCTCCGCCTCCTGGGCAGCCGCGAGCAGGTGCAGGATCGTGTTGGTCGACCCGCCCATCGCGATGTCCAGGGCCATCGCGTTCCCGAACGCTTCCTTGGAGGCGACGTTCCGCGGCAGCACGGTGGCGTCGTCGTTGTCGTAGTACCGCTTGGTGATCCGTACGACGGTCTCGCCGGCCTTCTCGTACAGCGCCTTGCGGGCGGTGTGGGTGGCCAGCACGGAGCCGTTGCCCGGCAGCGAGAGGCCGATCGCCTCGGTCAGGCAGTTCATCGAGTTCGCGGTGAACATGCCGGAACAGGAACCGCAGGTCGGGCAGGCGTTCTCCTCGATCCGCAGGATGTCGGCGTCGGAGACGTTCTCGTTGACGGCCTCGGACATCGCGTCGATCAGGTCGAGCTTGCGGACCGTGCCGTCGACGAGCGTCGCGCGGCCGGCCTCCATCGGGCCGCCGGAGACGAACACGGTCGGGATGTTCAGCCGGAGCGCCGCCATCAGCATGCCGGGCGTGATCTTGTCGCAGTTCGAGATGCAGACCAGCGCGTCCGCGCAGTGCGCCTCGACCATGTACTCGACCGAGTCGGCGATCAGGTCCCGGGACGGCAGGCTGTAGAGCATGCCGCCGTGGCCCATCGCGATCCCGTCGTCGACCGCGATCGTGTTGAACTCGCGGGCGATGCCGCCGGCCGCATGGATCGCCTCGGACACGATCCGGCCGACCGGGGCGAGGTGCGTGTGGCCGGGGACGAACTCGGTGAAGCTGTTCGCCACCGCGATGATCGGCTTCCCGAAGTCCTCCCGGGCTACCCCGGAGGCCTGCATGAGCGCGCGGGCGCCCGCCATGTTGCGGCCGTGGGTGACAGTGCGGGACCTGAGAGCGGGCACGACGACATCTCCTTGCTACGTGAACGTACCTACCGATCCTGCCACGCTCGTCCGGATGGCGGTACGCGGGTCCCGGATCCTGGAGGGCCGGTTCTGTCCGTGGCCAGCTCTAGTCTGGATCCATGGCCGGGATGGAGCACCGCACGCGCCCGTTGCACGCTGCGCTGCGCCCGTACGTCGGTGACGTCATCGGATATGCATACGACGCAGATCCCCCGGACCTGCACCGCGGTCTGCCCTCGCGCTACCTGACGCTCGTCGTCACGCTCGACGAGCCGCTGGGCGTCGCGTGGCCGGGCGGTCCGGTGGAGAAGTACGACGCATTGATCGGCGGGCTGCACTCCACCGCCGTGCAGATCGGTCAGACACCCAGCCGGGCCGGTGTGCAGCTCTCACTCACTCCCGCGGCCGCTCGCGTGCTGTTCGGGCTGCCTCCGGGTGAGCTCGCGTCGGCGGTCGTAGGACTCGACGAGGTGCTCGGACGACCGGCCCGCGAGCTGACCGAGCACCTGCGTGCGGAGACGAACTGGTCGACCCGGTTCGACGTGCTGGAGGACATGTTGCTCCGGCGGCTCGGTGCGCGCCGTCCGAGTGCGGTTCGTCCGGAGCTCGACTGGGCGTGGCAGCGACTGTGCGCGTCGAGCGGCGCAATCGGCGTACAGAAGCTGGCGGCCGAGGTCGGTTGGAGCCGGCGGCACCTCACCGGCCGGTTCACGTCCGAGTTCGGCCTCCCGCCCAAGGTCACGTCCCGGGTGCTGCGCTTCGAGCGGGTCACGAGCTACCTGCGCAGGCACCCGCTCACCCGGCTGTCCGAGCTGTCGGCCGCCGCTGGGTACGCCGACCAGTCGCATCTGACCCGTGAGTTCCGGGCGATCGCGGGCTGCTCGCCGCGGCAGTGGATGACCGAGGAACTCCCGGCCCTGCCGGCCGATTTCACCCGTAATCCACAGGGTCCGGCGATCGCGCCAGCATCGCCGGCGCGATCTCACTAAACTCGCCGACGTGAGCGACACGACCGAGCTGCCCGATTCCGAAGCCCTTCAGGTCCTCCGGCGGGTGTTCGGGTACGAATCCTTCCGCGGTGAGCAGGCCGACATCATCGACACCGTCGTCGCGGGCGGTGACGCGCTGGTGCTGATGCCGACCGGCGGCGGCAAGTCGCTGTGCTACCAGATCCCCTCGCTGGTCCGGTCCGGCGTCGGCGTGGTGATCTCGCCGCTGATCGCGTTGATGCAGGACCAGGTGGACGCGCTGACGGCGCTCGGCGTACGGGCGGGATTCCTGAACTCCACGCAGGACTTCGAGCAGCGGCGTGAGGTCGAGCAGGCGTTCCTGGCCGGCGAGCTCGACCTGCTGTACCTGGCGCCCGAGCGGCTGCGGGTCGAGGCGACCGTGCGGCTGCTCGACCAGGGCAAGATCGCGCTGTTCGCGATCGACGAGGCGCACTGTGTGTCGCAGTGGGGGCACGACTTCCGGCCGGACTACCTGATGCTGTCCGAGCTGCACGAGCGCTGGCCCGACGTACCGCGGATCGCGTTGACCGCGACGGCGACCGAGGCGACCCACCAGGAGATCGCGACCCGGCTGAAGCTGGACGAGGCGAAGCATTTCGTCGCGAGCTTCGACCGGCCGAACATCCAGTACCGGATCGTCCCGAAGGACAACCCGCAGCGGCAGCTGCTCGACCTGCTCCGCACCGAGCACGCCGGCGACGCGGGCATCGTGTACTGCCTGTCCCGCAACAGCGTCGAGAAGACCGCGGCCTTCCTGACCCAGAACGGGATCGAGGCCGTGCCGTACCACGCGGGCCTGGACAGCCGGACGCGCGCGACGAACCAGGCGCGGTTCCTGCGCGAGGACGGGCTGGTCGTGGTGGCGACGATCGCGTTCGGGATGGGGATCGACAAGCCGGACGTCCGGTTCGTCGCGCATCTCGACCTGCCGAAGTCGGTCGAGGGGTACTACCAGGAGACCGGTCGCGCCGGGCGGGACGGGCTGCCCTCGACGGCGTGGCTGGCGTACGGGCTGCAGGACGTCGTACAGCAGCGGAAGATGATCGACACATCCGAGGGTGACCTCGCGCATCGGCGGCGGCTGAGTTCGCATCTCGACGCGATGCTGGCACTGTGCGAGACCGTGCAGTGCCGGCGGTCGCAGCTCCTGGCGTACTTCGGTCAGCACGGCGACACCTGCGGGAACTGCGACACCTGCCTGACGCCGCCGGAGTCCTGGGACGGGACGATCGCGGCGCAGAAACTGCTGTCGACGGTGTACCGGCTGCAGCGCGAGCGCGGGCAGAAGTTCGGGGCCGGGCAGCTGATCGACATCCTGCTCGGCAAGGAGACCGAGAAGGTCAAGCAGTTCCGGCACGACCAGCTGACGGTGTTCGGGATCGGCACCGAGCTGAAGGATGCCGAGTGGCGTGGCGTGATCCGGCAACTGCTCGCGCTGCGGTTGCTCGCCGTCGAGGGCGACTACGGCACGCTCGTGCTGACCGAGGAGAGCGGCGAGGTGCTCGGCAAGCGGCGCGAGGTGATGATGCGCCGCGAGCCCGAGCGGGTCCGGTCGTCCAGTCGGTCGTCGGGCGGGAAGAAGGCGGCGGCCGATCTGCCACCGGAGGCGGCGCCGGTGTTCGAGCGGTTGCGCGCGTGGCGGGCGGCCGTGGCCAAGGAGCAGGGCGTTCCGGCGTACGTCATCTTCCACGACGCGACACTGCGGCAGATCGCGACCGACCGGCCGACGTCGCTGGCCGAGCTGGGCACGATCAGCGGCATCGGCGAGAACAAGCTGACCAAGTACGGCGACGGCGTGCTGGAGACATTGGCCGCGGAGTGATGTCGAAACGCGCTCCCGGTCTTCGACGCCCAGGCACAGGGTGCGGACCGGCCGAGCCCGCGAAGACTGGAGAACGATCATGTCCTCATCCGTGCTGTTGATGTCGATGTCCGCCGACGGCTACATCGCCGGGCCGGACGACCGGCCCGGCAACCCCGGCGGCGACGACTTCATGCGGTTGCACGAGTGGTACCTGAACGCGGACGGCGAGGTGGGCCGTCCGGAGGGTGAGCCCGGCGAGATCTGGGACGAGCTGAACGCCACGGGCGCGGTCCTGGTCGGCCGTCGTACTGCAGAGCAGGTCAACTACTACGGCGGCGACCACCACGGCGTACCGATCTTCGTCCTCAGCCGCGACCCGTCACCGGTCGACTACGAGAACGTCCACGTCGTGGGCGACATCGAGACCGCGATGGCGCAGGCCAAGGCCGCGGCCGGCGACAAGGACGTGCTGGTCCACGGCGCGGTCACCGCACAACTGGCGCTGGCGGCCGGGGTCCTCGACGAGCTGCAGCTCAGCCAGGTGCCGGTCCTGTTCGGCAGCGGTCTGCGACTCTTCGACGTACTCCCCGAACGCGTCGAGCTCGAGATCGTCCGGGTGATCGACACTCCGCAAGCGACCCACCTGCGCTACCGGGTACGACGCTGATCAGCTAGGGCGTCCAGCTGACCGAGGTGGCGAGGGTGGCGAAGTCCTGGAGGAGACGGGAGCGACGGCTGGCGATCCACGCGAGGCAGACCGTGTTCGGGGCGAGGTTGTCGACGGGGACCGTGACGACGTCGGGGCGTTGGTAGAAGGCGGCTACGGACAGCGGGATGATCGAGACTCCGTGGCCCGCGGCGACGTGTTCGAGTTTCTCCTCGACGCTGCGCAGGACGGGGACCGGCTTCGCCGTACGGGTGCGGAGCTCGACGGCGATGTCACGCCATTCCGGTACGGCGTCGGGGTCCTGCAGCAGGTGCTCGCCGGCGAGGTCGGTGATGTCGATGACGGGCTTGCCGGCCAGGCGATGGTCGGCCGGCAGCGTGGCGACCCGTGGCTCCTCGAACAGCGGGCGAACGGTCAGCCCGGCCTGATCGATCGGAAGCCGGACGATGCTCACGTCGACGCGACCGTCGTGCAGTACGTCGACCTGGTCGTCCCACGTGGTCCTGATCAGCTCGATCTCGAGGTCGGGATGCGTCATACCGAACGCGCGGACCGCTTCGGTCACGGTGAGCCCCGGCATGAAGCCGATCGTGAACGTCTTCGAACCGCGCGCGGCGAGCGCCACCCTGCGCCGGGTGGCGTCAGCGGCTGCCAGCAACGGACGGGCGTCGTCGAGCAGTTGGCGACCGGCCGCTGTCAGTTCGGTGGCTCGCTTGGTGCGCACGAACAACTGGGCCCGGACCTCGTCCTCGAGTGCGCGGATCTGCCGGGACAGCACGGGCTGCGCGATGTGCAGCCGCTCGGCCGCGCGCCCGAAGTGCAGTTCTTCGGCCACGGCCACGAAGTACCGGAGCTTGCGGAGATCGAGATCCATAATACCTTCAGGGTATTACAGCGACCGGAACAGGTCTTGGACGCCGGTCCCCGGACGGCCGCATCGTGGAAGCGAAATCCCAACCACGAAAGGCAGTTCCGTGACTCTGCAGGACCAACGCGTCGTCGTCCTCGGTGGTACGTCGGGGATCGGACTCGCGACCGCTCGACTCGCCGCCGCCCAGGGCGCGACCGTGATCGTTGCCTCCAGCAACTCGGAGTCGGTGCGGAAGGCGCTGGCGACCCTCCCCCGCTCGGCCACCGGCGCCGCCGTCGACCTCACCGACTCCGCGGCCGTGGCGGCGTTCTTCGCCGGACTGGATCCGTTCGACCACCTCGTCTTCACGGCCGGCGAGGCATTGACGTTGCTCGAGGTCGGCACGATGGACCTCGACGAGGCCCGTGCCGCTTTCGAGCTGCGGTACTTCGGCGCGCTCGGAGCCGTGAGTGCCGCCGTACCGAAGCTCCGCCCGGGCGGTTCCGTCGTCCTCACGACCGGCGCCGCCGCGGACCGGCCCGGCCCCGGCTGGTCGGTCGCCGCGAGTATCTGCGGCGCGGTGGACTCCCTCGTCCGCGCCCTCGCCGTCGAGATCGCCCCGCTCCGCGTCAACGCCGTCAAACCCGGTGTCGTCCGTACACCGTTGTGGCGCGACGCCCTCGACTACGACGAGACCGCGCAGCATCTCCCGGTCGGCCGGGTCGGTGAGCCCGAGGACATCGCCGCCGCCTACGTCTACCTGATGAACCAGCCGTACGCGACCGGCTCGATCGTCAGCGTGGACGGCGGACACGTCCTCGTCTGAGTCAGGCCTGGGAGATGTAGAGCCGGTTCCCGTCGGGGTCGCGGAGGCTGAACATCGGCGGTACGCCGGGCCACTCGAGCAGCTCGTCGGTGTCGACACCGGCGTCGAGGAAGTGCTGATGCGCCGCCTTCGCGTCCGGGCTGGCCATCCGGATGCCGGTGTCGACGCCGGCCGGATTACCCTCGCCCGCCGGCACAAGCGCGATGCTCCCCGCCGACCCCGCCGGCGCGACCACGATCCACCGCCCGCCGAACTGCGGCAACGGCGCATCCATCAGCACCTCGAACCCCAGGGTCTGGGTGTAGAACGCCACCGCCCGGTCCTGATCGGTCACCGGAACGCCGACGGTCATGATCTCGCTGATGTGGTTCATCCTGGTTCTCCTTCTCGTGAAGAGGTGCTTTCACTCCGGAGGTAGAACCAGATCCACGGTTTTCGACATCGCCCGGCAAAGAATTCTCGCGCGGTCGGGCACTGGAAGCACACAGAAGCCCCGGACGCCTGAGGGCAGGCGATCCGGGGCTCCTTCTACGGCGTGGTTACTTCGCGACGACCCGCAGACTGATCTCCGCCTCGCCGTCGCCGGTGGAGCGGGTCACGATGCCGGCCGAGCGGAGCGCGGCCAGGTCCTTGTCGTCGGAGAACCGGTCGCTGACCGCGCCGGCCGCCTCGAAGTCGACGTACCCGATCATCACCGCGCCCTTGGTGTCGGGCAGCGCCTGCTTGAAGTTCTCGGTCTGACCGAGGTTGCCGCCCTTGAGCACCTGCTCGGCGTAGTCCTTGCTGGTCGAGACGACGAGCGTGTCGTCGTCCTTCGCGGTCTCGATCGGGACGTTGGCCGACGAACGCTCCCGGAGCAGCGTGGTCAGCTTCTGCACCACCGGCTCGGCCTTCGCCGGGTCGGTCTCCATCCGGGCCGCGACCTTCGGGCCGTTCGCGGTGTCCTTGTCGATCGAGACCGACAGGTTCTTGCCCGCCAGGCTCTTCAGGTCGTCCGGCAGCTTCAGGCCGGTCTCCTGGGCGATCTCGTCGATCATCGGCTGGAGCTTGTCGCCGCCCGCCTTCTGCACCTGCGCCCAGGCGGTGTCGATCAGGTTCTCGCCACCGGAGATCGCGATCGCGCCCGCCGTACCGTCCGGCAGCTTCGTGACCAGGTCACCGGCGTCGGCAGCGCCCACCTTGACGCTCTTGTCGCCGTGCGCGATGCCCTTGAGTTCGACGTACGACGCGTCGAACCGCAGCGCCACCGCGGCGCTGGCGTCACCGAGACCCGACAGCTGGCCGGAGTCGACCTTGCCGCTGATCGAGGCCAGGCCCTTGGCGTCCGCCCAGCCCGAGATGAAGCCCTGCTCGCCGAGCTTGTCCATGTCCGCGCTGAACTTGGCGTTCTTGCTCAACGGGTTGTCCTTCGCCGCGGCGATCGCCGAGTCGACGGTCGCCTGGTCCTCGGACAGCAGCATGTAGCCGTTGCTGAACGCGCGACCGGGCTTCTTGTCCTCGTTCGCCAGCAGCTTGTCCATGCCCTTGGTCGCGGCGTCCTGGTCCTTGACCTGGACCGCGACCACCGGAACCGGGTCGTCCTTGCCCTCGGCCGGCGGCAGCGCGGCGAAACCGGCGCGGTCACCCAGCCACGGCTTGATGTCCTTGGCGTAGTCGACGTCGGCGAGGTCGTCGCCGGCGGACTTCTTGATCTGCTCGAACAGCTTCTGCTTCAGGTCGTCCTGGTCGCTGGTGAGGCCGAGGTTGTCCTTCACCGACGGGAACTTCATCATGAACCGGATCGCCGCGACCTTCTGGCCCGCGGACGGGTTCAGGTCCACGCGGACGTATCCGACCGCGGTGCCCGGCAGCACGTCGGACGGCTGCTTACCGCCGCCGCCGAGCTTGCCGTAGGCAAAGATCCCGCCGCCCGCGACCACCAGCACCATCGCCAGTGCGGCGACGATCGGGATCAGCTTGCCGCGCTTCTTCTTCGGCTCCGGCTGCCACTGCGGCGGCCCGCCGAACCCAGGACCCTGCGGCGGCTGCCCGCCGACATGCATCTGCTCGTACGACGCCTGACCCGGCTGACTCGGCTGGCCGTAACCACCCTGGCCGTACGGCGCACCGTGCTGCGGACCCTGGGGACCTTGCGGGCCCTGCGGGCTTTGGGGGCCGCCGTACTGCGGGCCGCCCTGTTGTGGAGCACCGTACTGCTGGCCGCCGTACTGCTGGCCCTGCTGCGGGTAACCCTGCTGACCCGGCTGCGAGCCCTGCTGGCCCTGCTGTGGCCAGAGGTTCTGCCCCTGCGGGTTCTGACCCTGCGGCGGACCGTACTGCGGCTGCTGACCGCCGACACCTGGGTACGTGGGTGGTTGGTTCTGGTCGGACATATGCTCCCTCGCTGGCTCCGGTGGCCTCACCGCCGGACCTGCAAAGGCTAGTGGACCGGCGGTCCAGAGTCGGACGCAGCAGGTTGCGAAGTGGTTGCAACCGGGTCCGCGCGCCAGGTAGTGGCCGCGATGATCGCGCAGGCCAGCGCAGCGCCGACCAGCCAGGACGCCGCCGGAGTCCAGGTGTGCAACTCCAGCGGGGCCGAGACCAGGTCACCCGGGTGAGCAGCCCGCAGCCGCGGCTCGAGCGGGTCGTGCCCGAGCAGCATGCCGACACCCCACGACACCCCGGCGCCAAGGCACGCACCGAGCGTGACAATCGCAACGGACCACGGACCGTAGTTACGCAGCCACCAGAACAACGCGGCGCCCAGCACCACAGCCGCCACGAACCCGATCGCGGTGAACGTCCCGTCCGGCCCGAAGATCCGCGTCATCTGCTCCTCGCCCAGTGCACCGCCCTGCTCGTCCACGGTGTACTGCGCCAACGGCGAGAACTGCTGCCATCCCCACCCGGCCACCACCCCCGCGACCAGGAACACCACCACGGTCACCAGAACCGCCTTGGCCCACGGCAACCGCGCCTCCTCCACCACAGTCCCCCCGAACGGGTTCAACGACGGCGGTGCCAAGTACGGCGACGACTGGGACGACTCCGGATGACTCACGACGCCAGTGTGACGCATGGGATCCACCATCGATCAGCTGGCCAGGCAGGAGGGGCCCAGGAGGGCTTTCAGATCGGCCATGAGGGATGAGGTGGGGGTCACCCGGAAGCGGTCGCCGATGCGCATGACCGTGGTTTTCTGCCGGGCCTGGAGGCGTAGGTGGACCTCGGTCATGCCGGGGTGGGAGGTCAGGATGTCCTTCAGCTGGTCGACGACCGGTGGGGTGCAGCGGTTGACCGGCATCGTGAGGACGACCGGGCCGCTCGGGCCCTCGGTGAGGTCGGGGACGACGACCTCGTCGCCGCTCAGTTCGAGCCGGTCCTCGCGGCGGCGTACCCGGCCCTTCATCAGGATGATCGCGTCGTTGGTGAGCAGGTGCGCGTGCAGCTGGTACGCCGAGGAGAACATCATCACCTCGATCGAACCTTCGAGGTCCTCGATGGTGACGATCGCGTAGATGTCGCCGCGCTTGTTCACCTTCCGCTGGACCGCGGTCACCAGGCCGCCGATCGTCACCCGGCTGCCGTCCGGCCGCTCCTCGTCGGCGAGCAGCTGACCGATCGTGCAGTCGCTGCCGTTGGTGAGCACGTGCTCGACGCCGAACAGTGGGTGGTCGGACACGTACAGCCCGAGCATGTCGCGCTCGTGCGCCAGCTTGGTGGCCTTGTCCCACTCCTCGATCTCCGGGACGGTCACGGTCAGCCGGCTGTTGCCCTCACCCTCGTCCGCGTCGTCGTCGCCCATCGAGAACAGGTCGAACTGGCCGTGCGCCTCGTTCCGCTTCAGGTCGATGGCCTCGTCGACGGCCTGCTCGTGCACCGCGACGATCGCCCGCCGCGCGTGGCTCATCGAGTCGAACGAGCCGGCCTTGGCCAGCGACTCGATCACGCGCTTGTTGCAGACCGGCAGCGGCACCTTGTCGATGAAGTCGACGAAGTCGGTGAACCGGCCCTTCTCCTCGCGGGCCCCGACGATCTCGGCGACCACGTTCACGCCGACGTTGCGGATCGCGGACAGGCCGAAGCGGATGTCGGTGCCGACCGGCGTGAAGTTCGAGTCGGACTCGTTGACGTCCGGCGGCAGCACCTTGATGCCCATCCGGCGGCACTCGTTCAGGTAGATGGCCATCTTGTCCTTGTCGTCCTTCACGGACGTCAGGACAGCGGCCATGTACTCGGCCGGGTAGTTCGCCTTCAGGTACGCCGTCCAGTACGAGACCAGACCGTACGCCGCGGAGTGCGCCTTGTTGAACGCGTAGTCGGAGAACGGGACCAGCACGTCCCAGAGCGCCTTGATCGACTGCTCGGAGAAGCCGTTCGCCTTCATGCCCTCGGAGAAGCCGACGTACTCCGCGTCGAGCACCTCGCGCTTCTTCTTGCCCATCGCCCGGCGGAGCAGGTCCGCTTTGCCGAGCGTGTAGCCCGCGAGCTGCTGGGCGATCGCCATCACCTGCTCCTGGTAGACGATCAGACCGTAGGTCGTCCCCAGGATCGGTTCCAGCGCGACCGCGAGCTCGTCGTGCGGATAGCTGATCTCCTGCTGCTTGTTCTTGCGCAGGGCGTAGTTGGTGTGGCTGTTGGCACCCATCGGACCGGGGCGGTAGAGCGCGCCGACCGCGGAGATGTCCTCGAAGTTGTCCGGCCGCATCAGCCGCAGCAGCGCCCGCATCGGGCCGCCGTCGAACTGGAACACCCCGAGCGTGTCACCGCGGGCGAGCAGCTCGTACGTCGGTTTGTCGTCGAGCGTCTTGGCCAGCTCGTCGAGGTCCAGCGTGATGCCGCGGCTGGCCTCGACGTTCTTGACCGCGTCGTCCATGATCGTCAGGTTCCGCAGGCCCAGGAAGTCCATCTTGACCAGGCCGAGCGTCTCGCAGCTCGGGTAGTCGAACTGGGTGATGACCTGGCCGTCCTGCTCCCGGCGCATGATCGGGATCAGGTCGATCAGCGGCTCGCTGGACATGATCACGCCGGCCGCGTGCACACCCCACTGGCGCTTCAGGTTCTCCAGGCCGCGGGCGGTGTCGACGATCTTGCGGACGTCCTGGTCGGCCTCGTAGAGCTGGCGGAACTCGTTCGCCTCCGAGTACCGCTTGTGCTGGGAGTCGAAGATTCCCGACAGCGGGATGTCCTTGCCCATCACCGACGGCGGCATCGCCTTGGTGATCCGGTCGCCCATCGCGAACGGGTAGTCCAGCACCCGGCCGGCGTCCTTGATCGCCTGCTTGGCCTTGATGGTGCCGTAGGTGACGATCATCGCGACCCGGTCGTCGCCGTACTTCTCGGTGACGTAGCGGATCACCTCGGGGCGGCGGCGGTCGTCGAAGTCGATGTCGAAGTCGGGCATCGACATCCGCTCCGGGTTCAGGAAGCGCTCGAAGATCAGGCCGTGCTGGAGCGGGTCCAGGTCGGTGATCTTCATCGCGTACGCGCACATCGAGCCCGCACCCGAACCACGGCCCGGTCCGACCCGGATGCCGTTCTCCTTCGCCCAGTTGATGAAGTCCGCGACGACCAGGAAGTACCCGGCGTACCCCTTCGAGGTGATGACCTCGATCTCGTACTCCGCCTGCTTGCGGACCTGGTCCGGGATGCCGGCCGGGTACCGCCGGTGCAGGCCGGTCTCGACCTCGGCGACGAACCACGACTCCTCGTTGTGACCCTCGGGGCACGGGAACCGCGGCATGAACCGGCCCTCGCCCTCGGTGAAGCTCACGTCGCACTGCTCGGCGATCAGCAGCGTGTTGTCACACGCCTCGGGGAAGTCCTTCCAGACCTCGCGCATCTCCGCCGCGGTCTTGACGTAGAACTCGTTCGCGTCGAACTTGAACCGGTTCGGGTCGGACAGGGTCGAGCCGGACTGGACGCACAGCAGCGCGGCGTGCGCGGTCGCGTCCTCGGGCTTGGTGTAGTGCAGGTCGTTGGTCGCGACCAGCGGCAGGCCGAGCTCCTTGGCCAGCTTCAGCAGGTCGCCCTGGATGTTCCGCTCGATGCCGAGGCCGTGGTCCATCAGCTCGCAGTAGTAGTTCTCCCGGCCGAAGATGTCGCGGAACTCCGCGGCGGCCTCGACGGCCTCCTTGTACTGCCCCAGCCGGAGCCGGGTCTGCACCTCGCCGGACGGGCAGCCGGTGGTCGCGATCAGGCCCTGGCCGTACGTGTTCAGGAGCTCGCGGTCCATCCGGGGCTTGAAGTAGTAGCCCTCGAGGCTGGCCAGCGAGCTCATCTTGAACAGGTTGTGCATGCCGGAGGTGTTCTTCGCCAGCAGCGTCATGTGGGTGTAGGCACCCGAGCCGGACACGTCGTCACGGCCGGAGTTCGCGTCGCCCCACTTGACCCGCTTCCGCTCGCTGCGGTGCGTGTGCGGGGTCAGATAGGCCTCGACGCCGATGATCGGCTTGACGTCGTACTTCTTCGCGGTCTTCCAGAACTCGTAGGCGCCGAACACGTACCCGTGGTCCGTGGTCGCGATCGCCGGCATGCCCATCTCCTGGGCGGTTTTGAACAACTCGTCGATCCGCGCGGCGCCGTCCAGCATCGAGTACTCCGTGTGCACGTGGAGATGCACAAAACTGTCGCTGGACGCCATATCGACGCAGACCTCCCAGGGCGCGATTCAGGTGGACCAGCACAGCCTATGCGGGACCGGGGACAGTTCTGAATCGGCTCACCGGCGAGCCCTGCACCGCCCGCTATCCGGGCGCCGCGAACCGGAGGTGGAGCGGCCGACCTGGCGTCGAGCAGGGGTCTCAAGGACGCCAGGTCAGCCGGTTCAGGGGGCCGCCGCCGCGACCATCAGGTGCACCGCTCCGTGGTGCTCGAGGTTGTTTCTCATTGTTCGGAGCCCGCCGTCGGTCAGGTGGTGTGCGGTCGGCACCACCACCGCCCAGACGTCGTTGTCGCGCCGCACCTCGTCGAGCAGCGCCTCGAACGCCGCCGGAGCAGTGGCCGGACGTTCGAGGTAGACGGTGCCGAGGGCGAATCCTTCAGCCAGCGCGAAGGCCGCCAGGCTCACCCTGGCCGCGTCGATCTCGTCGGCCGTCATGAGCACGTGTGCACGGATGTAGCCGAGCAGCAGTGGGCGCGTACAGCTGTCCATCAGCGTTCCGCCTCGAGCAGGACCCAGGCGGCGGTGTTCGGGGGGAGCTTCTCGCCGGCACCGTCGAGCACAGCGGCGTCGCTGGCGAGGAGCAGTGGGCCGTCGACCGGGTTGCAGACGGGCTTGGGCGAGCAGTTGACGACGCAGGCGAAGCCGTCGCCCCGGGTGAACGCCAGTACGCCGGGCTCGGTCGGAAGCCACCGGAAGTCGTCCGACCGGAGTGCGGGGAGGCGGTGGCGCAGAGCGAGCGCCTCCCGGTACAGGTGCAGCATCGAGTCGCCGCGGTCGAGCATCCGGTCCACCGCGTGCTCCGCGAACCAGCCGGGCTGCGGCAACCACGTCGTACCGGCCGAGCCGTCCGGCGAGAAGCCGAACACATCGTGGTCCGCGGTCCACGGCAGCGGGACCCGGCACCCGTCCCGCCCGCGCCGTACGCCACCTGTGCGGTGGAACATCGGGTCGGTCAGCACATGGTCCGGCAGATCGGTGACCTCCGGCAGGCCCAGCTCCTCACCTTGATAGAGGTACGCCGACCCCGGCAGCGCGAGCATCAGCAACGCGGCGGCTCGGGCCCGGTCCAGCCCGAGGTCGAGATCGCCGGGTCCGGCGCCCGGTGCACCTCCGGCATACCGGGTGACCGACCGCGGCATGTCGTGGTTGTTCAGCACCCAGGCGACGGAGGATCCGGACCCGGCGATCGTCCGCAGGCCCCGCTCGATCACGCCGTACAGCGAAGGCTCGTCCCAATCGGCGCGCAGGAACTCGAAGAAGAAGGTCTGGTGCAGCTCGTCCGGACGCTGGTACTGCGCGAGCTGGTGGGTGTCGAGCACGCCGACCTCACCGACCAGGACCCGTTCGCGGCCGGTCCGCTGCGTGTACTCCTCCGCGACGGCTCGCCAGCCGCGCCAGACATCGTGCACCTCGGGCTGGTTCCAGGCATGCGGGTTGATCGGGTCACCGGTGAGCTCGTCGTGATCCGCGTGCTCGTGGTCCGGCAACCCTTCGGCCTTGTGCAGCCCGTGCGCCACGTCGATCCGCAGCCCGTCGACACCCCGGTCGAGCCAGAAGCGCAGCACCCCTTCGAAGTACGACGCGACCTCGGGATGCCGCCAATTGAAGTCGGGCTGCTCGGCGGCGAACGTGTGCAGGTACCACTGGCCGTCGGGGACCCGCTGCCACGCGGACCCACCGAAGATCGACCGCCAGTTGTTCGGCGGCTCGTCGCCCCGGCCGTCCGCGCTGTGCTCGTTCCTGCCTTCGGCAAAGTGAAAGCGGTCCCGCTCCGGGCTCCCGGGACCGGCCGCGAGCGCCGCCCGGAACCAGTGGTGCTCGATCGAGCAGTGGTTCGGGACGACGTCGATGATCACCTTGAGGCCGAGGCGATGGGCGTCGCGGACCAGCCGGTCGAAGGAGTCCAGCGTTCCGTAGTCCGGGTGGACGCCGCGATAGTCCGAGACGTCGTACCCGTGGTCGTGCAGCGGTGACGGGTAGAAAGGGTTCAGCCACAGCCCGTCGACGCCGAGGCTGCGCAGGTACGGCAAGCGGGACCGGACGCCGTCCAGATCGCCGATACCGTCACCGTCGGAGTCCGCGAAACTGCGCACGTAGACCTGGTAGACCACGGCGCTTCGCCACCAGTTCAGCGGTGGGCGACTCGTCTCGGCAGACATCCAGGACCTCGGCAACGGTGTGAGGGGCAACGTTGTCAGCAAGGATTGCCAGGCCGGACACCGAAGGCATCGGGACACCTACGTATTTCGGTACGGAGAGAGCGCTCTACCGGTCGGGGTGTTCGGCGAGCCAGCGCCCGACCTGCGCGCGGGAGGTGAAGCCGAGCTTGCTGAGAATGTGCTCGACGTGGGTCTCGGCGGTGCGCTGGGAGATGACCAGGCGAGCGGCGATCTCCCGGTTGCTCAGCCCCTCACCGATCAGCCCCGCGATCTCGTACTCGCGGCGCGTCAGCCGCCCTGCCATCCCCTGCTTCGCCGTCCGGGCGGACTCGGCCTCCTCCCCCAGCGCCAGCGCGACGGCCTGCTCGAAGGAGTACGCCGCGCCCCGCGCGAACGCACTCTCGAACGCTGCGTCGCCGATCGCGCTCCGGATCCGCGCCTCGGTCCGGTCGTCGAACTGGCTGTACGGCGTGGTCTCGTCGACATGCGCACCGCTGGACCGCCACACCGCCCGCGAGGCCCCCATCAGGCGAGCCGCGTTCTCGTCCGGCGCCGCGGACCCGCCGCACCAGGACAGCGCCTGCACGCAGAAGCCGATCCCGGTGCGGTCGTTGAGCGGCTGCCACAACCGGATCGCGTCCCGCAGCGACCGCGTCGCCGCCGCGATCTGGTCGTGATCGCGCCATTGCACGATCCCGACGCTCCACAGCGCGTACGCCTTCGACGACTCGGCGCCATGGGCCTCGGCCAGGTCGTACGCCGCCTGGCTGAACTCCGCGACCCGCGGATCCCCCAGGAAGAACGTTGCCGCGGACAACAGGATCAAGACGTCGAACTCACCGAGCGCGTCCCCCACGGCGCGATAGCCGGCCAGTGCCGGCCCCAGGCGATCGATGGCTCCGGCCAGATCACCCTGGTAGATCGCCGCGTGCCCCGACACCTCCGCGATCCGGGCCCGCAGCCGATCGTCGTCGTACCGCTCGGCGAGCTCCTCGCACTCGGTCAGCAACCGGCCGAGCTGCTCCGCCTCGCCGAGGAACATCGCGAGGTAGCTGCCCGCCCACAACCCCAGCGCCCGGACCGGTGTCTGCTCCGGCGCGGCATCGAGCGCGCGGGTCAGATAGCGGTGGCCCTCGCGCAGGAAACCGGCGAACCAGAAGTTCCAGATCGGGGCCGCGATCTCCAGCGCGGCCGGACCCTCGCCCGGCTCGGCCAGGCAGAAGTCCAGCGCGGCCCGCACATTGTCGCGCTCGCGACGCATCCGCAGGTACCAGTCGCCCTGCCGCGGGCTGAAGCAGTCCGTCTCCCATTGCGCGGCCAGGGTGCGGTAGTGATCGCGGTGCCGGAGCCGGTACTCGCGAGTCCGGTCGGCCAGCCGCAGGCGGCCGTAGTGGCCGATCGTCGTGAGCATCTCGTACCAGGCGGTCGGGTGCGCACCGGCCGTTCGGCGGGTGATGATCGACTTGTTCAACAGGCCGGCGACCAGGCCGAGCACGTCGTCGCGGTCGATGCCGTCACCCGAGCAGACCTCCTCCGCGCCCTCCAGGTCGAATCCGCCGGAGAAGACCGACAACCGATCCCAGAGCATCCGCTCCGCCGGCGAGCACAGGTCGTAGCTCCAGCCGACGGCAGCGTCCAGTGCCTGTTGCCTCGGCGGCCCGGCCGGGCGCCCGCTCGTGAGCAATCGGAAGCGGTCCTCGAGTCGATCGATGATCTGCGGCAGCGACAAGGTCCGCATCCAGACCGCCGCGAGCTCCAGCGCCAGCGGTACGCCGTCCAGCCGCCGGCACACCTCGATCACCTGAGCCCGATTGGTCTCGTCGATCACGAATTCGGGCAGTACCGCACGGACCCGATCCGCGAAGAGAACCAGTGACTCGTACTGGTCGGCGTCGGCGGCCGGGGCCTCGCCGGGTGGCGTCGACAACGGAGGAACCGACAGGACCTGCTCGCCTTCCACTCCGAGCACATGCCGGCTGGTGGCGAGAATCCGAAGCTGGGGTGCGGCCGCGAGCAGCTTGCTGACGATCACGGCGCACGCCTCCGCGACCTGCTCACAGTTGTCGAGCACCAGCAGCAGGTGCTTGTCCTCCAGGTACTCCGCGAGATCCGCGGTCGGATTGGCCGAGACCTGACTCAGCTCGAGCGCGTTCGCCAGCGTGAGCCCGAGCAGACCGGCGTCGTGCAGCGCGGCGAGTTCGACGAACCAGACGCCGTCGGCGAAGGTACGCCGTACCTCCGTGGCCATCCGGAGCGCCAGGCGGGTCTTGCCGACCCCACCGGAACCGGTCAGGGTCAGCAGCCGGCTGCTCGACAACAGTCGCCTGGTGGCAGTCAGCTCGCGACGCCGCCCGACGAAACTCGTCAGCTCGGCCGGAAGCCGCCCACGAGCCGTCCCCGTGACCTTGGACTCGGCCATGCCTCAGCGTAGGCCAGGTCCGGCCGGATCTCTGCCGCTCGACGCGGCTACTGCGCGTCGACGAGGAGATCGAGCGCGTGGTCGAGGTCTTCGGGGTACTTCGAGGTGAACTCGACGTACTCGCCTGTGCCGGGGTGGGTGAAGCCCAGGCGCATCGCGTGCAGCCACTGGCGGGTGAGGCCGAGGCGTTCGGCGAGGACCGGGTCGGCGCCGTACGTCAGGTCGCCGCAGCACGGGTGGCCGATCGCGGACATGTGGACGCGGATCTGGTGGGTGCGGCCGGTCTCCAGGGTGATCTCCAGGAGGGTGCCGTACCGGAACGCCTCGAGGGTCTCGTAGTGCGTGATGCTCGGCTTCCCGCCGGCCACCACGCCGAACTTGTAGTCGTGGTGCGGGTGCCGGTCGATCGGCGCGTCGACCGTGCCGGTGAACGGGTCGGGATGACCCTGCACGAGTGCGTGGTAGATCTTCTTGACCGTGCGCTCCTTGAAGGCGCGCTTCAGGACGGTGTACGCGTACTCCGTCTTCGCGACCACCATCAGCCCGGACGTGCCGACGTCCAACCGGTGCACGATGCCCTTGCGCTCGGCCGCGCCGCTCGTGGAAATGTTGAAGCCCGCTCCGGCCAGGTGCCCGATCACGGTCGGGCCGGTCCATCCGGGCGACGGGTGCGCGGCGACACCGACCGGCTTGTCCACGACGACGATCTCGTCGTCGTCGTACACGATCCGCAGGTTGTCGACGGTCTCCGGTACGACGGTCACCCCGGACGGGGGTGCCGGCAGCTCGACGTCGAGCAGGACGCCGGCCGCGACCCGGGACGACTTCGGCGCGGTGGCCCCGTCGACCTGGACCAGGCCGGATTCGATCAGCTCGGCGGCCTTCGTCCGGGAGACACCGAACAGCCGGGACAGGGCAGCGTCCAGGCGCTCCCCCGCGAGACCGTCGGGCACCATCACGGTCCGGGAGCTCCCTGATGTCACTGCCGGTGCTCCCTGGTCCCGTCGAGTTTGATCCCGCGCAGCGTCTGGATCACCAGCAGTACGGCGGCCGACGTCACCGCCATGTCCGCGACGTTGAAGATCGCCCAGTGCGGGGTCTGCAGGAAGTCGACCACGTGCCCGTGGAACGGCGACGGTTCCCGGAAGATCCGGTCCAGGATGTTCCCGACCGCACCGCCGAAGAGCAGGCCGAACGCGACCGCCCAGCCCGCCGACCCGAGCTTGCGGGACAGGTAGACCACCCCGAGCGCCACGGTGATCTGGATCGCGGCGATGTACGGCGTGTAGCCGGCACCGAGGCTGAACGCGGCGCCGGAGTTCCGGATCAGGTTGAACTTGAGCAGCGAACCGACCACGTTCACCGGCTCCCCCGGCGTCAACTGCGCCAGCGCAATCGCCTTGGTCACCTGATCCAACAACAAGACCAGCAACCCAACCCCGCCAAACACCACAGTCCACTTCCACGAGTGACCGGCCGGCGACGACGGAGAACCGGCCGAGGGGGTGTCGGCCGGTTCCGGGGTGTCTGGGGTCCCCGCCTGGTAGGACGAGGCGGTGTCGTTCAGCGGCGTTCCTGGCGTTCTTTGCATGAGACGCACAGTGTCGCACGCGGGAACGCCTGCAGCCGACCCTTGCCGATCGCGTTGCCGCAGTTGTCGCAGACGCCGTACGTGCCGTCGTCGATCCGGGTCAGCGCGAACTCGATCTGGTTCAGCATGTCGCGGGCGTTGTTGGCCAGCGTCAGCTCGTGGTACCGCTCGAGGGTGGTGGAGCCGACGTCCGCCTGGTCGTTGCCGGCGCCGTCGCTGCCGTCCCGGAACAGGCCCGCGATCTCCTGCTCGGCGTCCTTGATCTCCTGCTTGAGGTGCTCGACCTCACCCTCCAGCTCCGCGCGCAGCTCGGCCAGCTCGGCCGCGGTCCACGGGTCTTCGCCCGGCTTCACCTTGAAGGTCTCGGCCGTGTGTGCTGCGGACTTCGCCGGCGCCGTCGCCGGTGTCCTGTTCTCGTTCGTCTTCATGGCCACCCTCTTCGTCGGAGCTTTCTTGGCAGGGGTCTTAGCCGCTGTCTTCTTGGCCGCGGTGGTCGATGACGACTTCTTCACCGCGGAGGTCTTCTTGGCCGGCGAGGTCTTCGCCGCACCGTTGCGAGCCGTCGTCTTCTGGACCGGTTCGGACTGCTTGCCGGCGGCGCTCTTCTTGGCCGCGGCAGAACGTTGGGGGGCGGACTTCTTCCGTGCCGATGTAGCCATGTCAGCTACCCCCTGCCTTCCGTCGGAGACTGAAGCGGACTGGTCGCAAGACAGTAGGCCACGCGAACACCGCGTGCCAGTCCGACGCGCAGACCGTGGACATACGGTAGTCGGTTCTTCAAGTCCGCTCGATGTTCCGCGCGTCACAACCACATTGCGGACATCACTGTCCGTAACGATCCCAGGTCAGCCCAGCAAAAGTTCGAGCTGTGCCCGGATGCCGTTCGCCTCCCCCTCTACCTCGACCAGCTTGTCCCTGCTGGTCGCACCACGTACCAAGGTCACCGCGGAACGCCGTACGCCGAACTCCGCAGCGACCGCCGTCAGGACAGCCTTCGTCGCCTGTCCCTCCACCGCCCGGGCTGCCACCGCGACCACCAGCGCCGGCCCGGACGGACCGTCGTACCGGCCGCCGACCGCGGTCCTGGAAGCCCCCGGCTTCACCCGCAGCAGAATTCTCATACCAGAATTCTCACCCGACCACTGATTAACGATTCGTAGTCACCCGGTACGACGCCGTACACTGATGACCGCGAACCGCAAGGCAGTGATGGGGCCATCACCCCGGAGCCGCCGGAAGAACAGTCCGTAGGGACCTATTAGAACCGGCAGCGTGTCGTCAAGGAAGTGGGTGACCGGACTTTCGGTCGCCAAGGAGGGTGGTACCGCGCGGTAGCCAGGCGACAGGCCCGGCACTTCGTCCCTCGTCCAGTCAGCAGGCACGGACGAAGGACGCAGAAAGATGGCGGAAGCGCATCACCCTGGTACCCCGTGGCGGCAGGTTCCCGCCCAGGTCGACTTCCCCGCGCTCGAGCGCGAGGTGCTCACCCTCTGGGACGAGCACGACACCTTCGCCAAGAGCCTCGAGCAATCCGTCGGCGGTCAGCCCTGGACGTTCTACGAGGGCCCGCCGACCGCGAACGGCATGCCCGGCACCCACCACATCGAGGCCCGCGTCTTCAAGGACGTGTTCCCGCGCTACCGGACCATGAAGGGGTTCTGGGTCGAGCGCAAGGCCGGCTGGGACTGCCACGGCCTCCCGGTCGAGGTCGCGGTCGAGAAGGAGCTCGGCTTCAACGGCAAGCCCGACATCGAGGCCTACGGCATCGCCGAGTTCAACGCCAAGTGCCGCGAGTCCGTGCTGCGGCACGTCGACGCGTTCAACGAGCTCACCACCCGAATGGGCTACTGGGTGGATCTCGAGCACCCGTACAAGACGATGGACCCGGAATACGTCCAGTCGGTCTGGTGGTCGCTCAAGCAGATCCACGACAAGGGCCTGCTGGTCGAGGACTACCGGATCACGCCGTACTGCCCGCGCTGTGGCACCGGTCTGTCCGACCACGAGCTCGCCCAGGGGTACGAGACCGTCGTCGACCCGTCGGTCTACGTCCGCTTCCCGCTCACCTCCGGCCCGCTGGCCGGCCAGGCGTCGCTGCTGGTCTGGACGACGACCCCGTGGACACTCGTTTCGAACACCGCGGTCGCCGTACACCCAGAGGTCGAGTACGTCGTCGCCACCGACGGCACGGAGTCGCTGGTTGTCGCCAAGCCGCTGCTGGACCGACTCGGCGAGGGCTGGACGGTCACCGGTGAGTACGGCGGTCGCGAGATGGAGCGGTGGACGTACCAGCGGCCGTTCGAGCTCGTACCGTTCGACGAGCCGGCGCACTTCGTCGTACTGGCGGACTACGTCACCACCGAGGACGGCACCGGTCTGGTGCACCAGTCTCCCGCGTTCGGCGCGGACGACCTCGCGGTGGGCCGCGCGTACAACTTGCCGGTGGTGAACCCGGTGGACACCACGGGTCACTTCAACGCCGACGTACCGCTGGTCGGCGGGCAGTTCTTCAAGAAGGCCGACGAGGACCTGGTCAAGGACCTGAAGGACCGCGGCCTGCTGTTCAAGCACGTGCCGTACGAGCACCCGTACCCGCACTGCTGGCGCTGCCACACCCCGGTCATGTACTACGCGCTCCCGTCCTGGTACATCCGCACCACCCAGGTGAAGGACGCCCTGCTCCGCGAGAACGAGAAGACCAACTGGTACCCGGACTCGGTCAAGTGGGGCCGGTACGGCGACTGGCTGCGCAACAACATCGACTGGGCCGTCTCCCGCTCGCGCTACTGGGGTACGCCGCTGCCGATCTGGCGCTGCGGTGAGGACCACCAGGTGTGCGTCGGATCGCTGGCGGAGCTCGGTGAACTGGCCGGCCGCGACCTGAGCGCGACCGACCCGCACCGGCCGTACGTCGACGACATCACGTTCGACTGCCCCACCTGTGGCGCCGAGGCGCGCCGCGTGCCGGAGGTGATCGACGCCTGGTACGACTCGGGCTCGATGCCGTTCGCGCAGTGGGGATACCCGTGGGCGGAGGGGTCGAAGGAAAAGTTCGCGGAGACCTACCCGGCGGACTTCATCTCCGAGGCGATCGACCAGACGCGTGGCTGGTTCTACACGCTGATGGCCGTCGGCACGCTGGTGTTCGACGAGTCGTCGTACCGCAACGTCGTCTGCCTCGGGCACATCCTCGCCGAGGACGGCCGGAAGATGTCCAAGCACCTGGGCAACATCCTCGAGCCGATCCCGCTGATGGACGACCACAGCGCGGACGCGGTGCGCTGGTTCATGGCCGCGTCCGGGTCGCCGTGGAAGGCGCGCGGCATCGGGCCGAACGTGCTGAACGAGATCGTCCGGAAGGTGCTGCTCACCTACTGGAACACGGTCGCGTTCCACGCGCTGTATGCCCGGCTGGCGGACTGGTCGCCTGCGGACGCCCCGGCGGTCGCGGATCGCTCGGTGCTGGACCGCTGGCTGGTCAGCGAGACGCACCGGCTGGTTCGGGACACCGACGAGGCGTACGAGGCCTACGACACGCAGCGGCTCGGTCAGCTGATCAACTCGTTCGTCGACGTGCTCTCGAACTGGTACGTCCGCCGCTCGCGCCGCCGGTTCTGGGCCGGTGACGCCAGCGCGCTGGCCACCTTGCACGAGACGCTCGAGGTCCTCACCCGGGTGATGGCGCCGCTGACGCCGTTCGTCACCGAGCGGGTCTGGCAGGACGTGTTCCGCCCGGTCACGTCCGGTCTGCCCGAGTCGGTGCACCTGACGAGCTTCCCGACGTACGACGAGACGCTGATCGACGACGTACTGGCGCAGCACGTGTCGATGGCGCGCCGGGTCGTCGAGCTCGGCCGGTCGGCGCGCGCCGAGGCGAAGGTGAAGACGCGGCAGCCGCTGGCCCGCGCACTGGTCGGGTCGGCCGCGATCGCCGACCTCTCCCCCGAGCTGCTGCGGGAGATCGCAGACGAGCTCAACGTGGGCACGGTCGCGCCGCTGTCCTCGGCGGGCGCGGACCTGGTCGAGTTCTCCGCGAAGGGCAACTTCCGGGAGCTCGGCAAGCGGTTCGCCAAGCAGACCCCGGTGGTCGCGGCGGCGATCGCCGCCGCCGACGCGGGCGCGCTGGCCGCCGCATTGAAGGAGTCGGGTACGGCGACTGTCGTGGTCGACGGCGAGGACGTCCAGGTGGGCGAGGCCGAGGTCCTGGTCTCCGAGCGGCCGAAGGAAGGCTGGTCGGTGGTCAACGAGCAGGGCGAGACCGTTGCCCTCGACCTCGAAGTCACGCCGGAGCTGAAGCAGGCCGGCCTGGCGCGCGAGGTGGTCCGCACTCTGCAGGAGGCCCGGAAGAACGCCGGCCTCGAGGTGTCGGACCGGATCAAGGTCTGGCTGACCTCGACCGACGCCGAGCTGACCGATGCCCTCGGCAAGCACGCCGACGAGATCGCCCGCGAGGTCCTCGCCGTCGAGCTCACCCAGACGGCGCCCCTCGACACGGTCGTCGACGTTGCCGAAGGCACCGAAGAGGACCTCCAACTCACCTACTGGCTCACCAAAGCCTGACCCCCACCACCCCGTCCCCGCTCTCCGCATTTGCCTGGCAGACCCAGCAAATGAGGGGTTGCCCATCGAGATGGAGGGTTGCCCACTCAGAATTTCGGGCGGCAACCCTCCATTTGAAGGGGCAAGCCCCGACATCCGCCAGGTCAACGCGGCGGGCGTACGGCGCGGGCGCGCAATGACGGGCTCGCGCCGAGCTGGTCGATCAGGTCGACGAGCAGCAACCGCGCCTCCTCGACCCGGTCGTCCCCCAGAGTCTGACGAACCTCCGCGTCCAGAGCCGCACGGTGTTTGCGGGCGGCTGCGATCACGGCTTGGCCGCGATCGGTCAGTACGACGATGCGCGCGCGAGCATCGGCCGGGTCGGGCCGGCGGCTGACGTAGCCGCGGCTCTGGAGGTCGGCGACCGACTTCGAGGCAGCCTGCTGGGTCACGCCCAGCTTCTCCGCGAGTGTGCTGATCGTCACCGGCCCCCCGACCAGATGCTGGAACACCACCCCATCCGCGAAGCGTGAGTCCGCGAACCCCTCGCCCCCAAGTCGTCGCTGCAGCTCGTCGGCCAGCGCCCAGCCGGCGAACAACGATGCCAAGGACAGGTCCGCGTCAGCGGGATCGAACTCCATGACCCGAAATATACAACCGGGGTTGTGTATCGGCTAATCTACAACCATGGTTGTGCAAAAGGAGTTCCTGGACAGAGCGCACCGGATCGTCTGGTGCACGGTGGCCACGGTCGGGCCGGACAATCGGCCGCGGACCCGCATCCTGCACCCGATCTGGGAGCTGTACGACGAACTGGCCGGCTGGATCGTCACGCGCGCGACGCCGGTGAAGGTGCGGCACCTGGCGCACAGCTCGTATGTCAGCTGTAGCTACTGGGAGCCCGGTCATGAGGTGGCCGTCGCGGACTGCGAGGCGGAGTGGGTCACGGATGGGGCGACCCGGCAACGAGTGTGGGAGCTGTACCGGGACGCTCCCGCACCACTCGGCTACGACTTCTGGAGTGTGTTCCCCGACGGACCGAACGGGGAATCACCCTCACTCCTGCGGCTTACGCCGTACCGGCTGCGGCTTGCTGATGTCGAGACACTCAGCGGCCGGAAGGTTCCACCGGTCTGGCCCTGACTCCGAGTCACCGATGAAGGACCCTGTGTCAGAGGTGGCCAGACATGGCGAAGAGGCGGTGCTGCCGGAAAGCACCGCCCCTTCAACAAACAAACCCAGTGACTACGTCTTGTTCAGACGCCGTGACCGTGCGCCTGCGCACGCGCCTCCGGCCGGAAGCCGTTGCGCGGGCTGAGCGTGTCGTCGCCGTTGCCGAGCGCCTTCAGCTGCTCGGTGAAGTACGTCTTCAGGCGGCTGCGGTACTCACGCTCGTAAGCGTGCAGGTCGTCGATCGTGCGCTCGAGCTGACCCTTCTGCTTCTCCAGCGTGCCGAGCATCTGCGCGCGGCGCTCGGCGATCTCGCCGTCGAGCTTCTCGGCGCGGGCGCGGGCCTCACCGGTCATCCGGTCGGCCTTGCCGCGGGCCTCGTTCTCCAGGCGCTCCGCCTTGGCGCGGGCCTCGCCGATGATCTTGTCGGCGGTGTCCTTCGCCTCCTGGACCAGGTCGTCGGAGTGCTTGGTGGCCATCTCCAGCAGCCGCACTGCGGAGCTGGAGGCGTCACCGACAGTGCCGGCCGCCGCAGCCGCGGTCGGAGCGGCCACCACCGGCGGCTTCTCCTCGGGCTTCTCGACCACGACCGGGGGCTTCGGCTGCTGCACGACTGGCGGCAGCGCGGCGGTCTGGTCGACCGGGCGCTGCTGGTCAGCACCAGCGCGCTGAGCCGCCGCGAGCTTGGCCCGCAGCTCCTCGTTCTCGGCGAGAAGTCGCTCGAGCTCGGCTTCCACCTCGTCGAGGAAGGAGTCGACCTCTGTGACGTCGTAGCCCTCCCGTAGTCGGACGGGCGTGAACTGCTTCGAGCGGACGTCATCCGGCGTCAGCGGCATCTTTCACCTCGTTTGTCTGTGTCTTGGCGGAGTCCCCGTGGCCCTCGCCTTGGCGACTCAGTAGATCACGTTATCGCTTCGTTGTCTTATGACGGAATCCGGGCTCTATCTACCCAGTCTTCGCGGTCCTCACCCTCACAACGATCGAAGGGCCGTCGAGTTGATCGCCATCGCCACCGACACCATGACGAACAGCATCAGCATCGACAGGTCGATCCGGATTCCACCGGCCCCGATCGGGGGCAGGATCCGCCGCAGCGGCTTCAGGAACGGGTCGGTGATCGAGTAGATCAGCTCGAAGAACAGCAGCAGCGGCCCCTTGGGGTGCCACTGCGGAGCGAACATGACGATCAGGCTGAGTACGAACCGTGCCACCAGCACCAAGAAGAAGGCGAGCAGTACCCAGTACAGAACGATGAGGACGAGCGCGAGAGCATCCATGTCGACAACGAGTGTAGAAGACGGCGGAAGCGCCGGCCTCAGCTCTGGTTGTAGAACCCGTCCGCAGCGATCTTTTCCTTCTCCTCGGCAGCCACCGTCACGTTCGGCGGGCAGACCAGGAACACCTTGGTGGTGATCCGCTCGATCGAGCCCCGGCAGCAGAAGATCAGGCCGGCCGCGAAGTCCACCAGCCGCTTGGCGTCGGAGTGGTCCATCTCGGTCAGGTTCATGATGACGGGCGTACCGTCGCGGAAGTGCTCACCGATGACGCGCGCCTCGTTGTAGCTGCGCGGGTGCACGGTGGTGATGCGGGCCAACTCGGTAACCTCCGGGGACGACGCGACACCGCGCCGGTCTGGGAACTTGCTGACCGTGGCGCCGCTGTGGTCCTGACGGTCCTCGCGGCCCTGGAACTGAGGCTCGGTGCGAGGCTCGCGGCTCTCCCGGCCGGCGGGTACCGGCTCGGTCTCGTGGGAGTCCCCGTCGACGGCTTCGTCCTCGTACTCGTCGTACTCGTCGTCGTAGGTGTCGTCGTACCGCGCGTTGTAGCGCTCCCCGTCCTCGACCAAGCCGAGGTACACACCCATCTTGCGCAGTGCGCCGCTCATGGCCCTCCAGCACCTCGATCCGGTTCGACGACAACAGTGAGCAGAAAGCAAAAACCTGCTCGATGTCGACACTAACCGAGTGGAGGACGCGTACCGAGTAAGGCGCGCCCGAGCCGCACGTGTGTCGCACCGTGCTTGATCGCGGCCTCCAGATCGCCGGTCATCCCGGCCGAGATCCAGTCGGCGCCGGGATGTTCGGAGCGTAGCCGCGACGCTACTTCACGCAGTCCACCGAAGGCCTCCTCGGGGTCCGAACCGAGGGGCGCGACGGCCATCACTCCCCCGAGCTCGAGACCGTCGGCCGTCGCGATCTCCGCGGCCAGTTCCGGTACGTCGGCCGGCGCGACACCGCCCCGACTCGCGCCGGTTGCCGCGTCGGCGGATCCGTACGCCGCAAGGCTCACCTGGATCAGGCAGCGCAACGTTCTCTCCTCGGCCACCGCGGCCTTGGACAGCGCCTCGACGAGTGACGACCGGTCGACCGAGTGCACGACCGATGCGTACCGCGCGATCGAACGGGACTTCTTCGACTGCAACTGCCCGACGAAGTGCCAGGTGAGGTCCGGGCAGTCCGGCGCCTTCGCCTTCAACTCCTGCTCGCGGTTCTCCCCGACATCCTGGATCCCGAGGCCCGCGAGCGCCCGTACGTCGCTGACTGGGAAGGTCTTGGTGATCGCGACGAGGGTGACCTCGTCCCGGGCTCTCCCGGCCGCCTGACAGGCCTTCTCGATCCGCTCCTCTACCTGCTCGAGGTTCTCGCGAAGCTCGTCGGCTCGTGTGCTCATCCACGTCCTCGCTTCGCTCCGGGCGCGGATGAGACACGGAGTACGCTGTGCTTTTTGATGCCCTCGCTCCGCTCGGTCATGGTGCGACCAACTTGATCAGGCCCGCCATCCGCCCGTTCTCGGGACCTTCGCGGCGGTACGAGTACAGGTTCTCGGACTCGATCGTGCAGGCAGTCGCGTCGACCACCTCGACACCGAGCTCGGCCAGTTGCGCCTTCACTCCGGCGGCCACGTCGATCGCGGGCGTTCCCCAACTGGTCTCGGAGTACGACGCCGGCACCCGCTCCGCGACCTCGGCCCGCATCTCGTCGGGGACCTCGTAGCAGTTCCCGCACGCATACGGTCCGAGGACGGCGGTGATCGTCGAGGCGCCGAGCTCCCGCATCGCGTCGACGGTCGCCGGGACGATGCCGACGTACATGCCCTTGCGGCCGGAGTGCGCGGCGCCGATCACGCCTTCGCCGGACAGCAGCACCGGTAGGCAGTCGGCCGCGCGAACGGCCAGCACCACATCGGATCGCGTCGTCACCAGACCGTCGGCCTTCGGCATCGGCCGAGTGGGAAGGTCGTCGCCGGGCCGTACGACGTGCACGTCACGGCCGTGCACCTGGCTGACCCGCACCACGTTCTCCGCGGGCACCCCGAACTCGGACGCGATCAGCCCGAAGTTCGCGATCACCCCATCGACGTCCGGCCCCGAGGCACTGCCCAGGTTCAGTTCGCCGTACGGCGGTTTGCTGGCGCCGCCGAAGCGGTCGGTGAACGCGAACCGAACACCCTGGCGAACCTCGTCGTAGCCGAACACGACTGAAGGTTACCCAGCGGCAGCCGTCGCGCGGCGGTAGGCCTCGGTGAAGGCGTCGGCCGCGGGGACGTCGACATCGGGAACGACGCCGGTGCCTTCCCAGTTGGTCCCGGAGATCTGATTGACCGAACGCGCCACCGGCACGGTCGCCTCCAGCTGATCGTGCAGTCTGAAGCCCTGGCGCGGATGCGCGCCGCCGCCCGTCCGCTCGCCGACGATCACCGCGCGCTTGAGTTGCTGCAGGTTGTACGCCACCTCCTCACCGCCGGAGAAGGTCGCCGAGCTGGTCAGCACCCAGATCGGCTTGGTGCCGCCGAATCGCGGCCCCGGCACGTACGGCACGGTCCAGAACTGTCGCAGCGTCCCCTCGGACGGCTTGACCAGGTCCTGCAGATGGATCGGTTCGCCTGCGTCGAACAGGTAGCTGCAGACGAAGGCGACCTGATCGGGCGACCCGCCCACACAGCGGCGCAGGTCGATGAGCAGCGAGTCCGCCGACGCGAGCAGCGTCATCGCGGCGGTCAGGGCCGCACCCGCATGGCTCGGGTCGTACAGCAACGGCCGGATCTCCAGCAGGCCGACGTTCCCGTCCAGTCGTTCGACCCGCGCGATCCCGCCGGCGTCACGCTCGGCCAACCGGCGCCAGTGTGCTTCCTCGGCCACCGGGTCCGTCTCGTCCGGCGGCCCGTCCTGATGGAACTTGAGCCGCAGGTGCTTGTCGCGGTTGCCGAGCTGCAGGTCGGCCGTGACCCGCTCGGCCAGCTGCTCCGGCGCCTGAAGGCCGTCGTACCGGCCCTCGGCGGTCGCCGCGGCGAGCCGGTTCGCGACCTCGGCGCCGACCTCCGGAAAGACGTAGTACTCGGCGACCAGCGCGCCCAGCCGGCCGACGACGGTCCTGATCTCTTCGGTGTGCATGACGAGGAGTAGAGCAGGCGGATTGACAAAGTGTCAAGAATTCTCGACGCTTGATTCATGGCCGAGATCATCGATCACCTGGACGTGTCGAGCGCTGCGCAGTTCAAGGCGCTCGGGCACCCGCTACGGCACCGCTTGCTGTTCGCACTCGGGCAGGACGCGGCCACGATCAGCCAGCTGGCCGCTGCGCTCGGGACGGCGAAAGGCAACGTCGCCCACCATCTGGGGGTGCTCCGCGACGCCGGAATGGTGCACGTGGCCGAGACGCGGCAGGTGCGGGGTGGGACCGAGCAGTACTACCGGAGGTCGGTGCGGCGGTTCGGCTTCTCCGGTGAAGGCGCGCGGGCGAACAACACTGTCGCGCTGCAGGCAGTCGCGGCCGATCTGGAGACCGCCGACCCCGACCCGATGTTCACGGTGCGGAACCTGCGGCTGACCGCAGCGCAGGCGGAGGAACTTGCCGCCACGCTGCAGCAGCTGGCCGACGACCTCGCCGACGCCGGCCCAGGAGAGTCGCGGTACGGCGTGGTCGTGTCCGTCTACCGTCCTCGCCAGGCCACGACGCCCGGCGAGGGCAGCTGACTACTTGAGGAAGTCGGGGATGTCGAGGTCTTCCTCGGGCTCCGGCCTCTTCGGCTTGGCCGGCTGGCTCGGCTGCGCAGACTGGGCGGACTGACCGGTCTGACCGGCGGCGTTGCTCGGGCCGTGGGTGGGCCAGGAGTGCTGGGTCGACGGCGAGGCCGGGGTGTGCGGAGCCGGCTGGGCCGACTGCTGGCCGGACTGCACGGTGCGGACGCCGTCACCCGCCTGCGGGCGCGCGGAATTCGTCGTCCCGGCGCCGGGCCGTGGCTCGGTCGGTGCGGGCACCGGCACTGTGTCGTCGGTCGGGGTGGCCGGGTTGCCGGGCGTCACGCCCGACGGCTGGCCGGCACCTGGCTGCGGCTGCCCCGCGCCCTGACCGGCTCCGGGCGTCGGACCCGGCTGGCTCTGCCCTGCCTGAGCGGAAGGCTGACCACCCGGCACCTGGCCGGACTGGGCCTGGCCGCCGGAGAACTGACCACCGGAGAACTGGCCACCGGACTGCTGTCCTCCGCCCGGCTGTGCGCTCGACGGCTGGCCGCCCGACTGACCGCCGGTGGGGGGCTGGCCGGACTGCTGGCCGGCCGGTGGTGTCGTGCCGCCGGCCATCGGCGCCGAGTAGCTCTGTGCGGCCGGGCGGGACGACTGCGGGCGGGCCTGGTTCATCGCCTGCTCGCGGCGTTTCGGCATCCCGCCGTCGAACCCGGCCGCGATCACCGTGACCCGCACCTCGTCGCCGAGGGCGTCGTCGATGACCGCGCCGAAGATGATGTTCGCGTCCGAGTGCGCGGACTCCGAGACCAGCTGGGCCGCCTCGTTGATCTCGAACAGGCCGAGATCGGACCCGCCGGCGATCGACAGCAGCACGCCGTGCGCGCCCTCGATACTTGCCTCCAGCAACGGCGAGGAGATGGCCGCCTCGGCGGCCGCGACCGCACGGTCCTCGCCACGCGACGAGCCGATGCCCATCAGCGCCGAGCCGGCGTTCGACATGACCGCCTTGACGTCGGCGAAGTCCACGTTGATCAGGCCGGGCGTGGTGATCAGGTCGGTGATACCGGAAACACCCTGCAGCAGGACCTGGTCGGCCTGCTTGAACGCGTCCAGCACGGACACGGCGCGGTCGGAGATGGTCAGCAGCCGGTCGTTCGGGATGACGATCAGGGTGTCGACTTCTTCGCGGAGGGTGGCAATGCCGTCCTCGGCCTGGGTCGCGCGCCGCTTTCCTTCGAAGGAGAACGGCCGCGTGACGACACCTATGGTCAAGGCGCCGAGCGACCGGGCGATCCGCGCCACCACGGGCGCGCCGCCGGTGCCGGTGCCGCCGCCCTCGCCGGCGGTGACGAAGACCATGTCGGCGCCCTTCAGCGCCTCCTCGATCTCCTCGGCGTGGTCCTCCGCGGCCTTCTGCCCGATCGCCGGGTTCGCACCGGCGCCCAGGCCACGGGTCTCCTCGCGGCCGATGTCGAGCTTGACGTCCGCGTCGCTCATCAGCAGCGCCTGGGCGTCGGTGTTGATGGCGATGAACTCCACGCCTTTCAACCCGTGCTCGATCATCCGGTTGACGGCGTTCACGCCGCCGCCGCCGATGCCGACGACCTTGATGAGTGCCAGGTAGTTCTGCGGTGCCGCCACGTCCGCGCCTCTCGCCTCGTTCGTTGCCCGTTGTCCAGCGAAAAGACTGAACCTCAAGTGGATGCTTAGACTTATGTCAACTTTAGATTACGTCGCACGCTACGGGACGGCTTCTGGCGATGTCCACGCGCCTCGCCGCCCATACCGCGATGTGATCCGTCACCGCTTTTCCCCTTTGGTGACAGGAAGATCGGGCGCCGAGACGTCGTACACCTTCGCCTGCCGCTTCATCAGCACGCTGAGTACCTCGGCCTTGCGCTCACTGTCATCGGAACTACCCCAAACGACCTTGACGCCGGAGCTGAGGTTGAGGGTGATCGAGTCCGGCGACGCCGCCGAGATCGACCCCACCTGCGCCCGCAACGTGTCCGGAAGGGCCGCCGACACCGTCACCACCGAGTGGATCGTGACGTCCCGCCGGACCCCCGTCACCTTCGCCTCCGGCAGCCGGGCCGGCCGGTCCGGCACCGTGCGGTACGTCGTACCCGTCGCGTCCACCAACTCGTACCGCGAGCCGTCGGTGACCACCACGACCGGGACCCGCTCGGTGACCACGATCACGATCTTGCGCGGCCACGCCCGGGTCACCTGCGCGTCCGCGACCGCCGGAATCGTCCGCACCCGGTCCGCGATCGACCGCAGGTCGACCTTGGCCAGCGGTGTACCCGTCGGCGCGGCCGCGACCTGCTCGATCGTTGCCACCGGCACCGTGTCGGCACCGCTGATCCGGACCCCGGAGACCGCGAACGCGGAGGAGAAGTAGAACAGCCAGACGACCAGACCGGCCAGCACGACCAGTCCGCCGCCGATGGCCCAGGGCAACCAGCTCCGCCACCGCACCAGCCGTTGCCGGCGCGCGAACTTCTGCTGTGCCCGAGCCAGATCGACGCTCTGGCTCATTCAACAAACCCCACCCTTTTACTCCACCACAGGTACCGGCGTTGCCTCGGAAGGCTCGCGGGCCGATTCACGAGCACTGGCGCGTTCGGCCAGCAGACCAACGACTTCCGGGCCGATCAGCGTCACGTCGCCTGCGCCCAGCGTCACCACCAGGTCGCCCGCCTGGGCGAGGTCCGTGACCAGCTGCGGTACGGCGGACCACGACGGCTCGAACCGCACCTGCTCGGGTTTCAGCGGCACGTGGTTCGCGATCAGGGCGCCGGTGACACCGGGCTCCGGGTCCTCGCGGGCCGCGAAGATGTCCATCACCACGACCTCGTCGGCCAGTGCCAGCGCCTCGGAGAACTCGGTGGCGAAGATCCGGGTCCGGCTGAACAGGTGCGGCTGGAAGCACGCGATCACGCGCCCCTCCCCTGCCACCTGGCGGGCCGCGGTCAGGTCCACGGCCAGCTCGGTCGGGTGGTGCGCGTACGAGTCGAACACCCGCACGCCGTCCTCGAGACCCTTGAACTCGAACCGCCGGCCGGTGCCCGTGAACGACGCCAGCCCCTCGGCCAGGTCGGCCGCGGAGAACCCGAGCCCGAGCCCGACGGTCAAAGCCGCCGACGCGTTCAGCGCGTTGTGCTTACCGGCCTGCTGCAGGTTCACGACGGGCAGCTTGCGTCCGCGGTACACCGGCACGAACGACTGCGTCGCCCCGGTCGCGGTGATCTCGGTGACGCGCAGGTCCGCGTCCCCGGCCTCGCCGTACGTCCGGACGTCGATTCCGCGGTCCCGCGCGTACGACGCCAGCGCGCGGGCGCCCGCGTCGTCCTGGCAGATCACCATGAACCCGCCGGGCAGGACCCGGCCGCAGAACTCCTCGAACGCCTTCCGGTAGCTGGCCTCGTCGCCGTAGTTGTCCAGGTGGTCCGGCTCGACCGACGTGACGATCGACACCTCGGGCCCGTAGGTCAGGAACGACTTGTCCGACTCGTCCGCCTCGGCGACGAACAGGTCGCCGGTGCCGTCGTGGGCGTTCGACCCGGACTCGTTCAGGTTGCCGCCGATCGCGTACGACGGGTCCGTGCCGCAGTGCTGCAGCGCGACGGTCAGCATCGACGTGGTCGTGGTCTTGCCGTGCGTGCCGGCGACCGCGATCGTCCGGCGGCCGACCATCACCGACGCGAGCGCGGCGGCCCGCGGCAGGATCGGGATCCCGGCCGCGCGGGCGGCGACGACCTCGGGGTTGGTCTCGCGGATAGCGGTCGACACCACCACGGTGTCGACGTCCTTCACGTGCTCGGCGGCGTGGCCGACCCAGCAGGTCGCGCCGAGCGCGCGGAGCGCTGCGAGCACCTTGCCGTCCTTGGCGTCCGAGCCGGACACCTCGATCCCGCGCGACGCCATGATCCGGGCGATCCCGGACATGCCGGCGCCGCCGATTCCCACGAAGTGCACCCTGCCCAGCTTCTCGGCCGGTTGCAGCGTGTCAGGTGCGGTGACGATCACGACGCAGACCTCACCACATCGAGGATGATCCGCGCCAATCGGTCGTCGGCGTCGGTCCGGATCACACCGGTCGCAGCTGTGGACATGGCTGTCAGACGCTCGCGGTCGAGCAGAAGTTGCGGGACGTTCGCGCGCACCCAGTCCGCGGTCAGCTCGGCGTTGTCGATCAGCACACCTCCACCGACGTCGACGACCGGCTTCGCGTTCAGTCTTTGCTCACCGTTACCGATCGGCAGCGGGACGTAGATCGCGGGCAGGCCGACACCGGACACCTCGGTGACCGTGTTCGCACCCGAGCGGCACACCACCAGGTCCGCGGCGGCGTACGCGAGGTCCATCCGGTCGACGTAGTTCAGTACGACGTACGGGAGCGGACCGGTCTGCGGCACCTCGAGGGTGTTCTTCGGGCCGATCGCGTGCAGGACCTGGATCCCGGCCGCCTGCAGGTCCGCGGCGGCGCCCGAGACCGACTCGTTGATCCGCTGAGCGCCCTGCGAGCCGCCGGTCACGAACAGCGTCGGCGCGTCCGGGTCGAGGCCGAAGAACTGCCGGGCCTCGGCGCGCAGCGCGGCCCGGTCCAGCGTCGAGATCGCCCGCCGGATCGGCAGGCCGACGTACTCGGCGTGCGGCAGGTCGGTGCCCGGGAACGAGGTCTTCACGTGCTGCGTGCAGTACCGGGCGGCGAACTTGTTCGCGATCCCCGGGACGGCGTTGCCCTCGTGCACCACGATCGGGGTCTTCCGCCGCCAGGCGGCGACGTACGCCGGGGTGGAGACGTAGCCGCCGAAGCCGACCAGCACGTCCGCCTTCGCCTCGTCGAGCACCTTCCTGGCCGCGCTCACCGAGGACAGCAGCTTTCCGGGAACAGCCAAGAGCGCGGGCGTGGGCTTGCGCGGCAGCGGCACCGGCGGGATCAGCTCGAGCCGGTACCCGGCCTCGGGGATCACGCGGCTCTCGAGGCCGCGCTCGGTCCCGAGGGCGATGATCTCGATCGTCGGGTCGATCCGGCGCAGGGCGTCTGCGGTGGCGATCAGGGGTGAGGTGTGGCCGGCGCTACCGCCACCTGCCAGAACAATGCTGGGCACAGCTTTCAACGCTCCCGCGGGTTCATTTGTACGACATACGCCGCGAAGGCAGCCAGCCGAAACGAGGTCGCCGGGTCTCTTTCAGGGCGGCCTGCGCGCCGGGCTCGGCCTTCGCGAAGGACAGCAGCATGCCGATCGCGATCAGCGTCGGCAGCAGTGCGGAACCACCGTACGACAAAAGCGGGAGCGGGATACCCACGATGGGTAGCAGTCCGATCACGGCGCCGAGGTTGACCAGCGTCTGCGCCATGATCCAGATCGTGATCCCGGCCGCCGCATAGCGGACGAACGGCTCGGTGTTCCGGGTCGCGATCCGCACCCCGGCGTAGGCCAGGGTGAGGAACAGGGCGAGCACGGTGAGCGACCCGACCAGGCCGAGCTCCTCACCGATCACCGAGAAGATGAAGTCGGTGTGCGCCTCCGGCAGGTTGCCCCACTTCTGCCGGCTGTTGCCGATCCCGACGCCCCACCAGCCACCGGTCGAGAGCGCGTAGAACGAGTGGTACGCCTGCCAGCCGATCCCGGAGGGGTCGGTGAACGGATCCATGAACGACGAGACCCGGTCCATCCGGTGCTTCGCCGTGAGGACGAAGTACGTCGCGACCCCGCCGACCACCACGATCGTCGCGACGAACAGCCGGGTCGGCGCGCCGACGATCCAGATCATGCCGATCATCACCGCCATCAGCACCAGTGCGGTGCCGAGGTCGCGCTGACCGACGATCAGCGCGATGACCAGTCCGCAGACCGGCACCATCGGGATCAGCAGGTGCTTCCACTGGGTGAGCAGCTTCTCCTTGCGGGCGTACAGGTCCGCACACCACATCACCAGGGCCAGCTTGGCGAACTCACTCGGCTGGATCTGCAGCGGACCGCCGAGATTCAGCCAGTTGGTGTTGCCGTTCACACCGACGCCGAGGCCCGGGATGTAGGTCAGCACGAGCAGGAACATCGAGCCGAGCAGGGCGATGTAGGCGAGCATGCGGAAGTGCCGTGGTGTCATCCGGGAGGCGACGTACGCCATCGGCAGGCCGACACCGACCCAGATGACCTGGCGGACGAAGATCGTGTAGCTGTTGCCGTTCGCGCGCAGCGACAGCACGCTGGACGCCGACAGCACCATCATCAGGCCGAGCACCAGCAGCAGGCCGGTCGCGCCGAGCACGATGTGGTACGACGTCAGCGGCCGGTCCAGCACGTCCCTGATCGCCGCGATCCACGCGCGCTCGCTGCCCTGTTTCTTCTGGTCCGGCTGATCTGCGATCGACGTCACGCGATCACCTCCGGATCAGTTGGCGAGGGAGCGAACTGCTTCGGCGAAGGCGTCGCCGCGGGCTCCGTAGTTGGCGAACATGTCCCAGGATGCGCAGCCGGGTGCGAGCAGCACGGTGTCACCCACCTGTGCGAGCTTCGCCGCCTCCCCCACCACGATCTCCATGGCTCCAGTGTCCGTTGACTCGACGACGATCCTCGGGACATCCGGTGCGTGTCGCTCCAGAGCTTCGGCGATCACGTCCTTGTCCTGTCCCAGCAGTACGACGGCGCGCAAACGTTGGCGTGCCGCGACGACGAGCTCGTCGAAGGTCGCGCCCTTCGCCTGACCTCCGGCGATCCACACCACGTGCTCGTAGGCGAGCAACGACGCCTGTGCGGCATGCGGGTTGGTGGCCTTCGAGTCGTCGACATAGTTGACCCCGGCAACTTCCGCGACGTGTGCGATGCGGTGCTTGTCGGGCCGGAACCCGCGCAGCCCGTCGCGGATCGCGGTCGCCGGTACGCCGAACGCGCGAGCAAGCGCCGCTGCCGCCAGCGCGTTCGCCACGTTGTGCGGCGCGGGCGGTGTGATGTCGGAAAGGCTCGCGAGCTCCAGAGCCGACGTGGCGCGCTGCTCCACGAACGCGCGGTCGACGAGCAGGTCGTCGACGAGACCGAGCATCGAGAGGCCCGGCGTACCGAGAGTGAAGCCGATCGCGCGGCAGCCCTCGATCACGTCGGCTTCCTCGACCAGGTGCTCGGTGGCCGGGTCCGCGACGTTGTACACGCACGCGACCTGGCAGTTCTCGTAGATCCGGCCCTTGTCCTGCGCATATGCCTCGAGCGAGCCATGCCAGTCGACGTGGTCCGGCGCGATGTTCAGCACGGCGGCCGAGTGCGCCGACATCGAGTGCGTGAAGTGCAGCTGGTACGACGAGAGCTCGACCGCGATCACGTCGTACGGCTCGGGGTCCATCACGACCTCGAGCAACGGAAGCCCGACGTTGCCCGCGGCAACGGCCCGGTGGCCGGCCGCCTGCAGGATCGCGGTCAGCATCTGCACGGTCGTGGTCTTGCCGTTGGTGCCGGTGATGCACAGCCACGGCGCGGCGTTGGCCGGATCCCGCAGCCGCCAGGCCAGCTCGATCTCGCTCCAGATCGGCACGTCCCGCTCGGCTGCCTGCGCGAGCAGCGGCGCGTGCGGCGGTACGCCGGGCGACGTGACGACGACGTCGACGTCCTTCGGGAGTTCCGTCGTGCTGCCCGGGCCGAGGGTGATCGTGGCGCCGAGCGTCTCGAGGATCTGCGCCTTCTCGCGCAGTGCCTCGGTGTCCCGGTCGTCGAGGACGACGAGGTGCTCGGCGCCGGCCTGGATCAGGGAGTCGGCGCAGGCGTAGCCCGCCGTACCGAAGCCGAGCACGACGAACCGGGTCGTCGCCCAGCCGTCGGACGTGCGTGTCTCCATGGTCACGGGGCCTCCCGGTCTGGACTGAGGAGCGGCGGGAGCGTAGCGACCAGAGCGACGAGGGAAGACCGGGAGCAACAGCCCCGTGACCCGCCGCGACGGAGTCGCGGCAATTCAACACAGCTCATCCGGTCACCCATTCCGCGTAGAAGACCCCGAGTCCGATCACCACGAACAGCCCTTGGATGATCCAGAAGCGGATCACCACGTTCACCTGTTCCCAGCCGAGCATCTCGAAGTGATGCTGCAACGGCGCCATCCGGAAGAGCCGTTTGCCGACGCCGGCGGTGCGCTTGGTGATCTTGAAGTAGCCGACCTGCAGGATCACCGAGGCGGTGATGAGGACGAACAGGCCGCCGAGCAGCAGCACCAGCAGCTCGGTCCGGGTCATCACGGCCATCCCGGCCAGCGCGCCGCCCAAGGACAGAGACCCGGTGTCGCCCATGAAGATCTTGGCCGGTGACGCGTTCCACCACAGGAACCCGAACAGCGCCCCGGTCAAACAGGCGGCGACCACGGCCAGGTCGTGCGGATCTCGCACCTCGTAACACTTGGTGCCCGGAGCGGTCTGGCAGCTCTGGCCGAACTGCCAGATGCAGATCAGTGTGTAGGCGCCGAACACCATCATCGACGCGCCGGTGGCCAGCCCGTCCAGGCCGTCGGCGAGGTTGACGCCGTTCGACATGCCGGCGATCAGCAGCAGGATCCAGATCACCACCACGATCAACGGCAGTTCCAGCCAGCCGATGTCGCGGATGAACGAGATGAACGGCGACGCCGGCCGCTGCCCGCGGTCGTCCGGGAACTGCAGCGCGAGCACCGCGAACACCACCGCGACCATGGTCTGGCCGGCCAGTTTCGCCTTGCTGCGCAGGCCGAGGCTGCGCTGCCGGAAGATCTTGATGAAGTCGTCCACGAAGCCGACCGCGCCCATGCCGGCGAACAGGAACAGCACCAGGATCGCCGAGGCGCTCGGCGGCGTCATGGTGAACAACTTCGCCGCGAAGTACCCGACGATGGTCGCGGCGATGAACACGGTGCCGCCCATGGTCGGCGTACCGCGCTTGACCTGATGCGACTTCAGCCCGTCGTCACGGATCTCCTGGCCGTATCCGCGGCTGGCCAGCCACTTGATCGCGTACCGGGTGCCGAGCAGCGTCAGCACCATCGCGACGGCGCCGCCGAACAGGATCGAGATCACTGGGCGTCCTCCACCAGCGCGTCGGCGAGGCTGCGCAGTTTCGCCGCCTTCGACGACTTGACCAGTACAACGTCACCCGCGCGGAGCTCTTGGCGCAGCAACTCCAGCGCCTCGGGGATGGTCTCGACGAACGCGGACTCGTTGCCCCACGAACCTTCCAGCGAGGCGCCGAGGTGGATCGGTTTCGCGCCCTCGCCCACCACGAGCAGCCGGTTCACGTCCAGCCGGACGGCCAGCCGGCCGATCGCGTCGTGCTCGTCGGCCGAGGTGTCGCCGAGCTCGAGCATCTCGCCGAGCACCGCCCAGGTCCGCGCACCGCGGGACCGGCCGATCGCGGCCAAGGACTTCAGGGCCGCGCGGGTCGACTCCGGGTTCGCGTTGAACGCGTCGTTGATGATCGTCACGCCGTCCGGCCGCTCGGTCAGCTCCATCCGCGCCGCGGACACCCGCTCCGCGGCGTTCAGGCCGTCGGTGATCTGCTCCGGCGTCAGGCCGATCGCGACGCAGACCGCTGCGGCGGCCAGCGCGTTCGAGACGTAGTGCTCGCCGATGAACTGCAGCTGGACGGGGGCGCTGAAATCGCCGATCTGCAGCGTGAACGCGGGCCGTCCCTCGCCGTCGATCTTCACGTCCGTGGCCCGGACCTCGGACTCCGGCGCCTCGCCGAACGTCAGCACCTGCTGCCGGGTCCGGCTGCGCATGGCGGCGACCCGGTGGTCGTCGGCGTTCAGGATTGCGGTGCCGCCCGGCCTAACGGCCTCGATCATCTCGCCCTTGGCGAGCGCGATGTTGTCCTGGGACCCGAGCTTGCCGATGTGCGAGGTGCCGACGTTCAGCACCAGGCCGATCTGCGGCGGCGTGATCCCGGTCAGGTAGGTGATGTCGCCCAGGCTCCGCACCCCCATCTCGGCGATCAGGTACTTCGTCGTCGCGGTCGCCTGCAGCGCGGTCAGCGGGTGCCCGATCTCGTTGTTGAACGAGCCTTCCGGCACCACCGTCTCGCCGTACGGGCGGATCAGCTGCCCGATGAGGTCCTTGGTGCTGGTCTTGCCCGAGGATCCGGTCAGCGCGATCACGGTCAGATCGGGCAGCTTGCCGATGACGTGGCGCGCCAGGTCGCCGAGCGCCCGCTGCGCGTCGTCGACGACGATGCACGGACTGCCCTCGATCGGCCGCGTGGTGAGCGAGACCGTGACGCCGGCCGCGGTCGCCGCACCGACGAAGTCGTGGCCGTCCACGCGTTCACCGGGCAGGGCGACGAACAGTCCACCCGGTCCCGCGGCTCGTGAGTCGATCACCACCGCGCCGTCCACAACGGCCGCGGGCTCGACGCCCACGAGCTCGCCGCGGACGGCGTCGGCGATCTCGCCGCAACTGACAGGGATCACCGGTCTGCCTCCAACAGCTCACGCACAGTTTCGCGGTCGTCGAACGGATGGATCACACCGCCGACGTCCTGGCCCGTCTCATGACCCTTGCCGAGGACGACGACGGTGTCGCCCGGGCCGGCCAGCTCGATTGCCGACGCGATCGCCTGCCGGCGGTCGCCGATCTCGTGCAGGTCGGCGCCCGGAACGGCCTCCCGGGCTCCCGCGAGCGCGGCGGCCCGGATCGCGGCCGGGTCCTCGCTGCGCGGGTTGTCGTCGGTGACGATCACGACGTCCGCGGCTTTGGCCGCCTCGGCGCCCATCGCGGGCCGCTTCCCCGGGTCCCGGTCACCACCGCAGCCGACGACCGCGAACAGCCGGCCCTTCGTCGCAGTCCGCGCGGCCCTCAGCGCCAGCGCGACCGCGTCCGGCGTATGCGCGTAGTCCACGATCACCGCCAGCCCGTCCGCACGGGTGAATGTCTCCATCCGCCCCGGTACGGCAGCGGTCCGCAACCCGGCCGCGATCGCCTCGGCGGGTACGCCGACCTGCCGCAGCATCGCCGTGGCGAGCAGGGCGTTGGCGACGTTGAAGTCACCCGGCAGCGCGATCTCCACGGTCAGCGTCTCGTTCGGCCCCTGGATGTCGAGCACCGTCGTACCGTGCTCGGACCGGTGCCGGCCGGCGACCGTCCAGTCGGCGTCACCCGTCGTCGACACCGTGACCAGTGGTACGACGGTCTGCGCGGCGAGCCGGCGCCCGTACTCGTCGTCGATCGTCACCACCGCGACATCGCACCGCTCCGGGGTGAACAACGACGCCTTCGCCTGGAAGTACTCCTCGAACGTCTTGTGGAAATCCAGGTGGTCCTGCGTGAGGTTCAGGAACCCGGCGACCGCGAACCGCGCCCCGTCGACGCGGCCCAGCGCCAGCGCGTGGCTCGACACCTCCATCGAGCACCACGCCACCGCCCGTTCCCGCATTACCGCGAACAGCGCCTGCAGGTCGGTGGCCTCCGGAGTGGTCCGGACGCTCTTCACGACCTCGTCGCCGATGCGGGTCTGGATCGTCCCGATGAGCGCCGTCGGACCGAGCCCCCGCAGTACGGAGTCCAGCAGGAAACTGGTGGTGGTCTTCCCGTTGGTGCCGGTCACGCCGAGCAACCGGAGCTCACTGGTCGGCTCGCCGTAGATGCGCGACGCGACCGCGCCGAGGACGCTCCGCGGCCGGTCGGCGACCAGCACCGGAAGACCGGTTGCCGCAGCGCGGTCCGCGCCGGCCGGGTCGGTCAGTACGGCGACCGCACCGGCCTGCTGGGCTCTCGCGACGAACTCCGCGCCGTGCGTGACCGCGCCGGGGAGCGCGGCGTACAGGTCGCCGGGAAGGATGGAACGCGAGTCGAGGGAAACGCCGGTCACGGTCGCCGGCGACATTGCCGGGACCGGAACATGTGCGACGCTCGCGAGGTCGGCGAGGCTGACCGGCACGACGTGCCGAGGCCTGATCGCTGCGACCGCGCCGCCGGCGGCGGTAGGGGTGGACACGGGCCCTGAGGCTACCGCTCCGGACCCTGTGACTCCTATCTGACCCTGCGTCACCAGGCTGTGTCCCACCAGGCTGGGCGTCACCGCTTCGATGAGGTCCATGTCAGCGGGATGTTCGGCTGCTGAGCCCCGGTCGGCGGGACGACGTACTTCTGCAGCGCGTAGCTCATCACGTCTCGGAACACCGGTCCTCCTTGGAGACCACCACCCCGGGCACCCTGGGGATCGTGCAGTACGACGTACGTCACGAACCGTGGGTTGTCCGCAGGAGCGAATCCGGCGAAAGAAGTCGCCCAGGCGCCGTACTTGCCGGTCCCCGGAACGACCTGTTGTGCGGTGCCGGTCTTGCCGGCCACGAGGTAGCCGTCGATCGCGGCCTGCGGGGCGGTGCCCTTCTTCGCGGTCACCGCTTCCATCATCGTGGTGACTTCCTTGGCGGCCTTCTCGCTGACCACCCGGCGGGCCGGCGCGGTCTGGTTCGGGATCAGGGAGCCGTTCGCGTCGATGTAGTTGCGGACCACCTTCGGCGGCACGTACACACCGCCGTTCGCGACCGCGTTCACCGCGGCGGCCTCCTGGACGGCGTTCACCGACAGCCCCTGGCCGAACGCGACGTTCGAGCGGGTGATCTCGGGCCACTCGTCACCCGGCGACAGCCGGCCCTTCGTCTCGCCCGGGAAGTTCAGCCCGGTCGGCTCGCCGAAGCCGAAGTCGTGCAGGTACTTCACGAACTGCGCGATCGGCATCTTCTGCGCGGCCATGATCGTGCCGACGTTCGACGACTTCGCGATCACCCCGGAGATGGTCAGGTTCATCGTGTCGTGCGACCAGTGGTCCTTGATGATCCGGCGCTGCACCTCGATGCTGCCGGGAACCTGCAGCTTGGTGTTCAGGTCGATGATCCCGGCGTCGGCCAGGGCGGCCATCGTGACCACCTTCTGCACGCTGCCCGGTTCGTAGCTGCGCTCCAGGGCCGGGTTGTTCAGGTCCGCCGACGTGTACTTCTTGTTCGGATCGAAGCTCGGGTAGTTGGCCATCGCCATCAGCTCCCCGGACTTCACGTCCATCACGACCACCGTGCCGGCGCTGGCCTTGTAGTCCTCGACCGCCTTCTGGATCCGTTTCTCGGCGAAGTACTGCAGGTCGCTGTCCAGGGTCAGCTGGACACCCAGACCGGGCTTCGGCTCCTGCACGGTGTGGTTCGCGTTCGGGATCTTGTTGCCCCTGGCATCGACCTCGTACATCGCCTGGCCGTCCTTACCGGACAGCTTGTCGTTCAGTCCGTACTCGAGACCGGACTGGCCCTTGCCGTCGGAGCCGGTCACGCCGACCAGGGTGGCGGCGATGCTGCCGTTCGGGTGGCTGCGGATCGGGTCTTCCTCGGTGTACAGCCCGGCCAGCATCGGGGCCTGCTGCTCCTTCGGCTTGCCCTTGTTCTGCTCGGCGATGGGCACGTTCGCGGCCTTGATCTCGGCCTGGATCGTGCTCCAGACCGTCGGGCTCACCTGGCGCGCGAGGTACGTGAAGCGGCCGGTGCCCGACATCGCGGCGACCAGCTTCGCGGTCGTCGTACCGGGCAGCTTCGGGGCCAGGATCGCGGCCAGCTGCTGCGCCACGGGCTTGGTCTGCTGCGGGTCCGCGGTGATTGCGACGGCGTCCTCGGTGACCGCCAACTCGACGCCGTTGCGGTCCTCGATGGTGCCGCGGCTCGCGTGCAGGATGTACGACCGGGCGTTCTCCTTGGTCGCCGCCTGCGCGTAGCTGTCCGGGTCCACGCCCTGGAGCAGCACGAGGCGCCCGGCGAACAGCGACAGGACGAACGCCATCACCCCGAAGGTCATCCGCAGCCGCAGCGCCGGCCGGCCGAGCCGCAGCATCCGTGGCGCCTTCTTGACCTTCCGCTTCTTCGGCCGTGGCGCGGGCCTGTTCTGCGGCGGCCGCTTCTTCCCGGAGGTCTTCTTGACCGGCCGCTTGGCCGCGACCTTCTTGACCGGTCGCTCACCGGTCTTCTTGGCGGCAGTCTTCTTGGCGGCTGTCTTCTTTGCAGGTGTCTTCTTTGCAGCAGGAGTCTGCTTGCGAGGAGCCGGCGGTCGCTTCGCGGCGGCCTTCTTCACCGGGCGTGGTGCAGCCGCCGCCTGTGCGCGCTCCTGCTCCTCGCGGGCTTTGCGGAGGAGGCGTTCGCGGGTGGACTCGGGCCGTTGCGGGGTGGTGCGGCCACTGTCCGTAGCGGATGGACGACGGGGCTGAGCCTTGCTGGGCGGGTTCCCCCGGCCCGGTGCGGCACCACGCTTGCGTGGCGGCTCGTTTCCCCGTCGGTCCGTCATCCGATCATCCCCGTGTGGTCGTGGCGGGCTTCTTCGTCGTGGCCGGCGGCTTGGTGGTGCCGGTCGGCGGCTTGGTCGTGCTCGTGGGCGGCTTCGTGCTGGTCTGCGGCTTCACCGGAGTGACCGGCTTGACCGGTGTCACCGGCTTCACGGGCGTCACCGGCTTGGTGGTCGCCTTGCCGGTCGGCGTGCCCGGGCCGAACATCGCCGTACCGGCCCCGGCCTTGCCTTCCGCCGGTACGCCGAGCACACGGCCGTCGGACAGCCGCAGGAACACCGGGTTCGGATTCGGCACCATGCCGAGCCGCAGCGCACGGTCGGACAGGTTCTGCGGCGACTCCAGCGTCCGGACCTGCTTCTCCAGCTGTTCCTGCTGGTCCCGCAACTGGTCGGCCTGCGAGCTCAGCTTGGTGATGTTGAACGTGCCGCTCTGGAGCTCCGTGTTCAGCAGCAGCAGACCGACCAGTCCGGCGGCCAGCAGCGACACCACGAAGATGACGAACGGCATCCGGGGCGGCCGGAACGGCGCGCCGTACACCACCCGCAGCCGCGGCTGCGTCTTCTTCCCTGTGCTACCAGCGACCGGCGTCACCCGCGCTTTCTGCGGGCTGAAGACAGTACTCATCAGGCGACCAGTCCCTTCTCCCGGATCCGCTCGGCCGCCCGCACGCGAGCCGAGGCGGCCCGCGGGTTGACCGCGACCTCCTCCTCGGTCGGCCGTTCGGCGCCCCGGGTCAGTAGCTTCAGATACGGTTCGTGCCCGGCCGGGATCACCGGCAGGTCGTCCGGTACGTCGGACTTGGTGCCCGGCGCGAACGCCTGCTTGGTGATCCGGTCCTCGAGCGAGTGGTAACTCATCACCACGATCCGGCCGTGCAGCGCGAGCGACCCGAGCGCGGCCGGCAGCGCGCGACGCAGTACGTCGAGCTCGCCGTTCACCTCGATCCGCAACGCCTGGAAGGTCCGCTTGGCCGGGTGTCCCCCGGTGCGGCGGGCCGCCTGCGGGATCGCGTTCCGGACCAGCTCGGACAGTCGCGCGCTGTTCGTGAACGGTTCGGTCTCCCGCTCCCGCACGATCCGGTCCGCGATCCGGCGGGCGAACTTCTCCTCGCCGTACTGGAACAGGATCCGGGCCAGGTCGGCCGCGCTGTAGGTGTTCAGGATGTCGGCCGCTGTGGTCGGGCCGGTCGGGTCCATCCGCATGTCCAGCGGCGCGTCCTGCGCGTAGGCGAAACCGCGGTCGGCCTCGTCCAGCTGCATCGACGAGACGCCCAGGTCGAACAGGATGCCGTCGATGGCCGGTACGTCGAGGTCCTCGAGCACCCGCGGCAACTCGTCGTACACCGCGTGCACGAGGGTGATCCGCTCCGCGTACGGCGCGAGCCGGTCGCCGGCCAGGCGCAGCGCGGCGGGGTCCCGGTCGAGGCCGATCAGCCGGACCTCGGGGAACTGCCGCAGGAACGCCTCGGAATGACCGCCGAGGCCGAGGGTGGCGTCGACGACGACGGCCCCGGGGCGCGCGAGCGCCGGCGCCAGCAGCGCGACCACGCGCTCCAGCATCACCGGCACATGCCGCTCCGCAGCGTCCATCTCGACCCTTCCCGTCACTTCCCTGCCCCTGCGGGAGCGACCCTGCCCCCGCAGGTCATGTGTGGTGCGCAGACAGGCGATAGACAGCACCGTCCGGTCAGATCGCGGGTACGCCTTCCGGGGAAGTACCTGCTGGTCTTGGCGCCGGGGAAGTGACGCCAACACTCCAGGTCGGAAGTCGGACCCGTGATCTCACCGGACGGTCGGTGTCTCGCGGTCCTCGCACACTGTTCAGCTTGAAGTTCAGAAGATGCCGGGCAGTACTTCCTCGGACAGGTCGGCGAACGCCTGCTCCTGCTCCTGCGAGTACCTGTTCCAGTTCTCCGTGTTCCAGATCTCCACCCGGTTCATCGCCCCGATGACGACGCAGTCGCGATCCAGTGACGCGTAGTCGCGCAGCATCGGCGGAATGGTGACCCGGCCCTGCTTGTCCGGCATCTCGTTCGAGGCGCCGGCGAACAACATCCGTAGGTAGTCCCGCGCACCCTTGTTGGTGATCGGAGCCTGCTTCAACTGCTCGGTCAGCTGGACGAACTCACGCTCCGGCCACACGGACAGCGATCGCTCCTGTCCACGCGTGATCACCAGACCGTCGGCCAGCTCGTCCCGGAACTTCGCCGGCAGGAACAGCCGTCCCTTGTCGTCGAGCTTGGGGAAGTGCGTTCCGAGGAACACGCTCCACCTCCCCGTTGCGGACTCTCCGACTCAGGCGGGTGCTTCCACCACTTCAGTTCCACTGCGCTCCACCTTACTCCACTTTCCACCACCGTCAACCAACTTCCGCCCCATTCCGCCCCCGCGCCGCCTGAATCCGAGCCCGATGTCCCGCGTGTCGTTGCCGCCTCAACCGTCTCCTCCTCCACTTCCCTCCACCGCGTTCCTCCACTTCGCTCCACCACTTCGCTCCACCGGACTGAACCACTCGGGGCAGATCTGCGTGAACCTTCCGGGCGGTCGGAACGTCGTACGCGGCACGCACTGCTTTCGTCGCCCGTACGCTTGGAGGGAACTTGTTTCCGACCCCGCCGTGAGGGCGTGCGCCGATGAACCCCGACATGAACACCGAAACGCCAGGTAACGAAACTCCCGCGGCTCTAGGCCCGACCCCTACAGCGGGTGAGAATGTGTCGGCAGTCAACGAATGGGGAGGACACCGAGTGAGCACCACCGCGACCAGCTCGCCGCTGGCAGGAGCCGGGGACTTCGACGAGCTGTCCGAGGTGGCGGGCCGTGTCCGCCGCGCCATGGAGCAGGTGATCGAGGGCAAACCCGACGTCGTCGAGGTCGCCATCACGGTCCTGCTGGCCGAGGGGCATCTGCTGATCGAGGACGTGCCGGGCGTCGGCAAGACGATGCTGGCCAAGGCGCTGGCGAAGTCGATCGACTGCACCGTGCGCCGGATCCAGTTCACGCCGGACCTGCTGCCGTCGGACATCACCGGCGTCTCGGTCTTCAACCAGGAGATCCGCGACTTCGAGTTCAAGCCCGGCGCGGTGTTCGCGAACATCGTCGTCGGCGACGAGATCAACCGGGCCTCGCCGAAGACCCAGGCCGCGCTGCTGGAGTCCATGGAGGAGCGCCAGGTCACCGTCGACACCACGACGTACCACCTCGAGTCGCCGTTCATGGTCATCGCGACGCAGAACCCGATCGAGATGGAAGGCACGTACCCGCTGCCCGAGGCGCAGCGCGACCGCTTCATGGCCCGCGTCTCGATGGGCTACCCGGAGCCGGCCGCCGAGCTGCGGATGCTGGACGGGCACGCGGCTGACGACCCGCTGGCGAACCTCCAGCCGGTCACCGACGGCCAGCAGATCCTCCGGCTGGTGAAGACGGTGCAGTCGGTGCACGTGTCCGAGTCGGTGAAGGAGTACGCCGTTGCGCTGGTCGGCGCGACCCGCCGCTCGCAGGAGCTGCGGCTCGGCGCCAGCCCGCGGTCGACGTTGCACCTGATCCGGGCGGCCCGCGCGGCCGCCGCTCTCGACGCACGGGAGTTCGTGCTGCCGGACGACATCCAGGAGCTCGCGGTACCGGTGCTCGCGCACCGTGTGCTGCCGGCGGCCGAAGCGCATCTCGGTGGGCGCGGTGCGGCCGACATCATCTCCGGGCTGGTCGCCAGCGTGCCGCTCCCCCGCACCCGCCGGGACTGAGCATGCGGCAGGCATTGCGCGGACTGACCACCAGAGGTCGAGCGTTCGTCGCGGCCGGTCTCACTGCTTCACTGTGCGCGCTGCTGCTCGGCCAGAAGGACCTGCTGCGCGTCGGCATTCTCCTGGCCGCGCTGCCGGTCGTGGCAGCGCTGGTCGTCGGCCGGACCCGACTGAGGCTCCAGGTACGGCGCAGTCTCGCGCCGGATCAGGTGCCGGTCGGGACGCAGGCGACCGTGGAGCTGACACTGAGCAACCAGGGCCGGATGCCCGCGGGGCTGCTGCTGCTCGAGGACCGTATTCCTTATGTACTAGGCCATCGGCCGCGGTTCGTCGTCGACCGGGTGAGTCCGAACTGGCGTCGTACGGTCACCTACCCGGTCAAGTCCGACGTACGGGGACTGTTCCAGGTCGGGCCGTTGATGCTGACGGTGGCCGACCCGTTCGGGCTGGTGGAGACGAGCCGGACGTTCACGCGGAGCCAGCACCTGCTGGTCACACCGCGGGTCTACAAGCTTCCCGAGATCCGGCTGGGCGCCGACCGGGCCGGATCGGGCGAGAACCGGCCGCGGGCGATCGCGGCCGCCGGCGAGGAGGACGCGACGGTCCGCGAGTACCGCGACGGCGACGACCTGCGCCGGGTGCACTGGCGGTCGACCGCGCGCCGCGGCGAGCTGATGGTCCGCCGCGAGGAGCAGCCCTGGCAGAGCCGGTGCTCGCTGTTCCTGGACGCGCGGACGATCTCGCACCACGGGCACGGTCCGTCGTCCAGCCTGGAGTGGGCGGTCAGCGCGGCCGCCTCGATCGGTATCGACCGGATGCGGCGCGGCTACGTCACCACGCTGCTCGGCGGGCCGACCACGCTGTCCGCCATCACCCACCGCACTTCCGCGGCGGTGCACCAGCCGCTCACGCAGCAGCAACTGCTGACCGAGTGCGCGACCGTCGAGGAGCACAAGTACGCCGAGCTCGGTCCGCTGCTGACCGTCGACCGGCACGCGCAGGATCCGAGCCTCGTGATCGCGATCCTCGGCGCCTGCGGGACCGAGGACATCACCGCCCTGAACCGGTGGCGGACCAGCCAGGCGACCGGCGTCGCGCTGGTCCTGGACGCTGCCAGCTGGGCGGTCGGCGCCGAGGCGACCGAGAAGGCGGCCCGCCTGACCGCCGCCACGGACGCCACCGAGAACGAGCTGCGCCGGAACGGCTGGCGAGTAGCCAGAGTCCGCCGCGGCGACCACCTCCCCACCGTGTGGTCCGGCCTAGGACTACGGAGCGGAAGGATCGCATGACAGTGCATATGCCACCCCTCCGGCGCGGCGGGTCATCGGGCTGGAACTCCCGATGACCGGTCACGCAAGGATCTCCATTGCTGCTTGGGGAGCGACCGTGCTCGGGTCGCTCGTGCTCACGCCGGTGTTCTCCGGGCCGTTCCTGTTCATCAGCGCGTTCCTGTGCGCGCTGGTGACCGGTGTCGGCGTCCTGTTGCAGAACCTGCGGACCCCGCGGATCGTCGTACCGATCGTCCAGCTGCTCGTGCTGATCGAGCTGCTGTCGCTGTTCTTCCTGCACAGCACGATGAAGTTCGGGCTGTTCCCGCTGAAGGCGACCGCGATCGAGTTCAACTCGCAGGTGGTCGACGCGATGGACTCGATCAACCGGTTCAGCGCGCCACTGCCCCAGGACTCGCACCTCACGCTGTTCGCCGTGTCCGTGATCTCGGCGACCGGGTTGCTGATCCACATCATCGCCGTCCAACTGCGGCAGGCCGCATGGTCCGGGTTGCTGCTGCTGATCATGTACACCGTGCCGGCCGCGACGGTGCACGGCGGGCTGCCGTGGCTGCTCTTCATCCCGCCGGCGATCGGCTACATCGTCCTGTTGTCCGCGGAAGGCCGCAGCCGGCTCAGCCGCTGGGGCCGCCGGATCTCGGGTGTCTCGCACCTCGACGCGGCCGAGCCCGTCGAGGCGTCGGCGCTCGGTCAGGCCGGCCGGCGGATCGGGCTGACCGTGGTCGCGATCGCCGCGCTGCTGCCCGCGTTGCTGCCGACGCTGCCGGAAGGTGTCATCGGCAACGGCCTGGCCGGCGGCGGGACCGGCTCCGGGATCGGCGCGAGCATCTCGTCGACCGACCCGATGCTGGACATGGGCAAGAACCTGAAACGCGGCGAGAACGTCGTCGCGCTCACCTACAAGGGCGGCCCGACCGGCGGCACGTACCTGCGGCTGACCGCGCTCGACCTGTTCGACGGCAACACCTGGCGAATCGCGCCGCGTTCCCCCGGACACAAGCTGAACGGCGGCGAACTGACTCCGCCGCCGGGCTACACCGGCGACCTGACGAAGGTCGAGCAGTCCTCGATGGAGATCGACGTCACCCGGACGTTCCGCTCCCAGTTCGTCCCGGTCCCGTACCCGCTGCACTCGATCTCGCTGAAGCGTGACTGGCGGTACGACGCCGGCGCGCTGGACGTGGTCTCGTCGAACGGGTCGATCGTCGGCGGCAAGAAGTACAAGCTGACGTCGTACGACCTGACGCCGACCCCGGACCAGCTGCACGACGCGATCACCACCGGCGCCCCGGACCAGTACACGAGCGTCGTACCGGGGAAGACGCCGCTGGACATCAAGCAGAAGACGTCCGAGATCACCGCCGCGGCCAAGGACAACAAGTTCGAGGCGGCCGTGCTGATCCAGAACTGGTTCCGCAGCGGCGGCGGCTTCACCTACAGCACGCAGAACTCCAAGGGCAGCGGGATGGCCGCGCTCGAGGACTTCCTGCTGAACAACAAGCAGGGGTACTGCGAGCAGTTCGCCACCGGGATGGCGCTGATGGCGCGCATCATCGGGATCCCGTCCCGGGTCGGGATCGGCTTCCTGCCCGGAACGGCCGGCAAGGACGGCGAGTTCACGGTCAAGATGCACGACATGCACGCCTGGCCGGAGCTGTACTTCCAGGGCGTCGGCTGGGTCCGGTTCGAGCCGACGCCGTCGGCGCGGGTCGCGGCCACGCCGAACTGGACGGTCGCCTCGACCGAGAACCCGACCAGCCCGACGACCGCGCCGACCAACGTGCCGACGACGCCGGGCTCCCGGGAGACCCCCGGGATCAACAGGCCGAAGAACGACCCGAACCTGCCGAGCGACAGCGGGACCGCGATCGTTGACTCCGGCAACTGGTTCACCAACGGCGGCGGCAAGGCGATCGCCGGCGGGCTCGGTGTGATCCTGCTGCTGTGCATCCCCTGGCTGGTCCGCGCACTGACCCGGCGACGGCGCTTCCTGCGACCGCCGGGACGTGCCGGAGCCGAAGGGTTGTGGGCGGAGATCCGGGACACGTCGCGGGATCTGGGCCTCGACTGGTCCGACATCTCGACGCCACGGCAGACCGGCCAGTGGCTGACGTCCCAGCTGCCCGAGGAGACCCGTCCGGCCGCGCGCCGCCTGGCGCGCGGGATCGAGGCGATGCGGTACGCCGGAGACACGGATCTCGAACTGGACCTTCGCGACGACGCAACCGCCGTACGGCAAGCGCTCTGGTCGCGGGCCCGTGTCCGTCGCCGCTGGCGGGCGCGGCTGCTGCCGCCGTCCTGGCGTTGGTACCTCAGCCGAGGAACCAACGAGGCGTCCGATCTCCTGGACGAGTTCGACCTGCTCCTGGCCCGTCTCCGCTCCGGACTCCTCCCGAAGCGGGCGCGCACCAACTAGCTGAGCGGGATCTGGTAGAGGATGAACCCCCGGTTCTCGGCCACTTGGTCGTAGAGCCGGCGGGCCGTGGCGTTGGACTCGTGCGTCGACCAGTAGACACGCCCGCACGCACGCTCGCGGGCCCACTCGGTGACGGCGTCGATGAGCGCTCGCGCCGCACCGCGACCGCGGGCCTCCGGCGCCGTGAACAGATCTTGCAGATAGCAGGAGTCGGGCGCCGTCGTACTCGCGTGGGTCAGGAAGTGCACGATCCCGACCAGCTTTCCGTCCAGGCGTGCCCCGAGCGCGTGTACCTCCTCGTCACGCTCGAACCTGGTCCACGCGTGCTCGAAGAACTCGTCCGGCATCGTGCGGCCGTAGAACTCGTTGTAGCCGGCGAACAAGGTCTGCCAGACGTCGCGGTCAGCCTGCTCGAGGCGTCCGATGGTGAGCATGGGAGAACAGTGCCATGCTCACGGGGCCGGGGTGCGGTGATGGGACAAAAAGAACCACACCCGCTCCACCAGGGCACGGGTGTGGTCGAAGATCAGGGTCGCGCGCTCAGAGATCCTCGTCGCGGCGGCGGCGCCAGCGGTCTTCCATGCGCTCCATGAAGCTGCCGGACGAGTCGTGTTTCGTCCGGTGCCGTTTGGTCGGCGGAGGCGGCGGGATGTCGTCGGACTCTCCCGCGTTGCTGATCCGCTTCATGCTCAGCGCCGCGATGTACAGGCAAGCCACCATCATCACGAAGCCGATGACCCCGATGATGGTGTTGGGGATGATCGCACCGGTCATCAGCACCACGATGCCCAGCACGAATCCAACGCCGGCAAGCACTGCCCGGCGCTTGTAGTACAAGCGCACATTGGTCCCACGCATGGCGGAAACGAACTTCGGGTCTTCCGCAGCAAGGGCACGTTCGAGCTGCTCGAACTGGCGCTGCTCTTCTTCCGAGAGGGGCACCGTCGATCCCTCCATGATGAGCGCGATCTCGATAGGCCGCCTCCAGTCTAGGCCGCGCCCGCGTCACACGAAACCCTGACCGGCTGTCCAGCGCGTCACGGTCCGGCAACTGCCCCGGCCAGGCCGGTCCCAAACCTGTGTCCTTCGGCGTGTCGTTCACAGCCGGTTGACGACAACCACCCCGCTGACCGTGCCGGAGGTAGCCTGCTCGTCACCCTCCGTCGCGAGGTCTCAGGCCGGCGCAACTGCCCGCGGGCTCAGCGCGTCGCGAGAATGTGCAGCTGCGTCGCCAGCGCGCGGAACGCCGGATGCCGGCTCGCGGCCCGCTCGAGCTCGGCCAGCGAATCGGCGGCCCCCGGTTCGGAGTCGACGAACGCGGACGGCACCAGATCGGCGAAGGTCCGCACGCCGTGCACGGTGTGTACCAGGAACCCGGCATCCGCCAGCTGCGCCGTGATCCCGGCCTCGTCGAACCGCCGCGGCATCGGGTCGGTCGCGCCCCAGCGCCCGTCCGGATCCTGCAGTGCGATCCGCGCCTCGGCCAGGTGACCGGCCAGCGCCCGGGCCAGGACGACCGCGTTGCGCTGGGCAACCAGCAGACTCAGTACGCCGCCTTCGCGCAGCACCGACGCCATCGCCTGCAGCGCCTGGACCGGGTCGTCGACGACCTCGAGGACTCCATGGCACAAGACGGCGTCCGCGCTCGACTCCCCCGCCAGCCCGGGGAGCTCGGCCGCATCGCCCTGGACGCCGCGAACCAGCTCACTCACGCCTTCGTCCCGGGCGCGGCGCTCCAGCGAGGCCAGCGCGTCCGGGCTCGGGTCGACCACCGTCACCCGATGCCCCTCGACCGCCAACGGAACCGCGAACCCGCCGGTGCCGCCCCCCAGGTCGACGATGTCCAGTCCAGCACGGTCCTGTCCAGCACGGTCCGGTCCAGGGGCGGGATCGGTCCGTTCGCGTGCCGCCAGCGCGACTCGCAGCGCCTCGCCCACCAACGCCGTCCGCACGCTGCGCCGCCGCCGATCCACCATCAACCCTCCAGCCGGTCCCCCATCACCACCCACCGCGCCACACCCTACTTCCCTCCCGCCCGGTCCATCCCGCCGACCGTCGTAAGCAGTTCATAAGTCCCGGGATCTGTCCCTGGAGGCGCGATCGGCGCACTCTCGGTTCAAGGGGACAGCCGATCACCAGGGAGGGATCATGGCCATCTTCAGCAAGTCGTTCGACGAGCCGGACGAGCAACGTTCACCGGACAAGACGAGCGTCGACGTCGTCAAACTGCCGGGGGCGAGTGTCGCCCGGATCACCTTCCAGCCCGGCTGGCGCTGGTCCGAGTGCATCCGTCCGGTCATCGGCGGCGACTCGTGCCAGGTCCGCCACGTCGGAACCCTGCTGTCGGGCGAGATGGAGGTCGTCCACGACGACGGCACCAAGGCGAACCTGGTGCCGGGCGTCGCCTATGTGATCGAACCAGGACACGACGCCTGGGTCGTCGGCAACGATCCGGCGGTCAGCCTCGAGTTCGAGTCGCTCGCGGCGGAGACGTACGCCAAGGCCTGACCCGCCGGCCGATCCGGCTGAGGCAGCAACCGGAGGGAGCTGCTGCCTCAGGACGGGGTGCGGGCGATGACGTACAGGCGGCGGGTCGTTTCGGCGCGGGTGGCGATCGGGCCGCGCAGGTACCACTCGGTGTCGATGAGGCCGGCGCCTTCGACAACACTCACGATGTACGCCGGGTCGTGCAGGACGTAGTCGAGATTGACCTCGTGACCGAGCAGCTCGTCGACGTGACTGATCTCGTCGCCGGCATGTAGCGCGAGCACCAGCCAGCCGCCCGGGTCGAGCGGCCGTGTCAGCGCCGAGATCGCCTCGGGGAGCTCGGATGCGGCCAAGTGGATGAGCGAGTACCAGCCGAGGACCGCCGCCCAGCCGGAGCTCGCCGGCGGCCGGCCGAGGCGTCGCAGGTCGCCGACCTCGAACCTCAGGTGCGGAAAGCGCCGACGAGCCTCGGCAACCATCTCCGGCGACAGGTCGACGCCGGTGGCGTCCGCGTCCCGGTCGGCGAGGTACGCCGTGACGTGCCCCGGACCCGAGCCGACCTCGACGACCGGGCGAGCGTTGGCGTGGGCAATCACCCGGTCGAGCAGCCAGCGTTCGAACGGCAACGCGTCGAGCTCGTCCAGCAACTCGTCCGCGTACGTCGCAGCAACAGCGTCGTACGCCGAACGCACGCGGGCGTCACGCTCGTCCGCACCGTCGGCGATGACCGTGTCCCGGTCGACGCTCTCGACGACAGCGGCGGCCGCCTCCGCCTCGGGCACGGGGCCGAGGAGGTGGATCCAGCGGCGATCGTGCTGTCCGACGCGACGTTCGAGTTCGCGTACCAGCGGTTCGGGGCGCGCAGCCATCCGTCGCAGGCACGCTTCGACATCGCTCCGGTCCTCGAACTTGTACAGCCGCTCGGTCCGCGTCCGCAGTTCGCCCGGCGCCTGGGCACCGCGCAGCAGCAACACAGTGATGAGCGCCCGCTCGTCCTCCTCGAGCTCGAGCTTCTCGTCGAGGATCTGGTGGTACTTCAAGGTCCGCCGGCCTACGTCTGCCCAGACGATCCGCAACAGCTCCCGATCGCGCAGCGCCCGTGCGGTCCGCTCCACGGTGCCCTGGTCGTAGTCGACGACCGGATCCCGGTTGCTGGTCTGATTGCAGGCCGTCCGCAACGCGTTCGCCGTCAACGGGTACGACGCCGGCACCGTGGTCTGCTTCTCCAGCAAGCTCCCGAGAACCCGCTGCTCCTCGACATCCAACACCGGAAGTCCACTCACCCCGCCGACCTTAGACGCTGTCCGGCCGACCTTTGAACACCTTTCTGAACAGCTTTTGGTGACTCAGCCGGCTTGGTAGGTCTCGGGAAGGGTCAGGGGTTCGAAGGCGGTGCCGTTGCAGGTGGGGCACAGAAAGTCCGCTCGGATGCCGGACCGGTCCTCGGACTGGATGCCGGAGCCGGCGCACTGCGTGCACAGGCCGTCGTGCCAGGCGTCGCCGGACAGCGCCTGGTGAGGTCGGGGGTAATGCGTGTCCGGCAGGTAGCACTCGGCGCCGGTGAGGGCGTGGACGCGACCACACAGGTCCTTGCCCAGACCTCTCGATGGTTCGCTCACTGTCGGGATCTCCTCACAGCATGGGTGGGATCTAGCTGGCTTGCATCCAGGGCTGGGTCAGGACGGACTGAGGGTCGGTGGTCGCGGTGAGCACCGGGGTGGTGGAGAGGCGCAGGCTGGCTTCCACCTGGGTGTAGAACGTGTCGACGGCGCGCACCAGGTCGTCCGCCTCGCGGGTGCTGACGGCGCGCACCAGGCCGGCCTCGGCGGCGGCACGCTGGGCGGCGCCGGCGGCGAAGAACGTGGCCCATTCGCCGAACTCGGGCGCGACCTCCGCCAGCAGCACCCAGGCGTTGCGCTGGATCCTGCGGCGGCTGCTCGAGCGGACCGGACGGGCGCGGACAGCGAGCACCGCGGCCGCGACCCGGAGCGCCGCGACATGCGCGCTCGAGTAGCGGATCAGGTGGTCGGTGGTCTCCGTTGCCTCGGCCAGGGCGGCGCGGGCACGGGACAGGTCTCGGCTGGCCGCGCCGGCCGCGGCCGGCGATACCGGTGAAACAGTCATCGGTCGCTCACCCTTTCCAGTTGCCAACGACCCGAGACCGGGTCGTGGGCGAGATCGAACATCTCCTGCCGCCCGTACCTTCCGCAGCCGGCCTCGACGCGGAAGACCGCTCGCTCCGGTCCCCACTCCGCGTCCAGCACGCCGACCGCTGCCGGGGTCCTGCCGTCCGGTGCGGGGAGCGTGGCAGCGGCGCGCGAACGGGGGGTGGCCGCCGCTGCCACGCCGGCTGTGTGCGTCCGGGCCGGACGAGACGTCGTACGGGCCGCCGAGCACGCCTCGGCGACGGTGGCCGCATCGATCCGCGCGAGCGAACCGGCGTGGGCGCGGGGGTCGTGAATCTGGCCGGTGCCTATGACGCCGCGCTCCCACCAGGCGGCGGTCTCGGTCCACTGGGACCTGAGCGCGCGGACCCGCCAGAGCCGGCCGCGCCAGAGGAACTGGTCGGGGGTCTGCACACCGTCCACGGGCACCGTGTGCACCTCGACGGCGTCGTCGAACTCCCACATGCTCCATCGCCTCCTGTTCGTCCCCGGCGCTGATTCAGATCTGGCTCTGCGTCGAGGACCGGGCCCCGAGTCGGCGGCCCGGCGGGTGGACACGGGGTGGGGGTCGAGGACCACCCCGGTGCCCGGCCCGCCGGGACCACCGGATTCCGATGCGGCCGCAACTCCGCACCGGAGCCGTTCAGCTGTCCGGCTCACCTCGGTCCGGCCTCCCGACGAAACCGGGACCGAGGCAATCGAACATCTGTTCGAACAATGGAAGCGTAGCGCCGCCCGCCGACAGTCGTCAACGGTCCGTAACCTCGGCGCGTCGCCGCGGCAGGGCTCCGGCCGCCAGACTGGAAGCACCGAGGCGAAGGGACGCACGATGCGGAAACGGACAGCCGGAATCGCCGCGGCGGCGGTCGCCGTCGTGGTGGCAGCGGTCGCGCTGCCGCTCTTCCAGCCGTGGCGGCTCGCCACCGACAAGGTCGTCGACGAGGCGGTGCCCGGCGCTGTTCCGATCTCCACGACTTCATCGTCGACGACGCCACCGACAGTTTCCGTCGAGCCGGAGCAACCGACGTCGCAACCGCGGCCGCGGCCGAAGGTGCTCCTGACCGGGAAGCTGATCACGCACGAACACCGGACGTCCGGCACGGTCGCCGTGCTCGCTCTCCCCGACGGCAGCCGCATCCTCCGGCTCGAGAACCTCGACACCTCCGACGGCCCGGACCTCAAGGTCTGGCTGAGCGACGCCGGGGTCGTTCCGGGCCGCGCGGGCTGGCACGTCTTCGACGACGGCAAGTACCGCAGTCTGGGCAGCCTCAAGGGCAACCACGGCAACCAGAACTACGTGATCCCCCGCGACCTCGAGCTGGGGAGCTTCCGCAGCGTCGCGATCTGGTGCGACCGTTTCAACGTTTCGTTCGGCGCCGCCGCCCTCGCATAAGCTCAGATCCGTGAGCAGTCATCCCAATGTGCAGAAGGTGGCGGACGCCCTGGCGGCGGCCGGTGCCACCGGCGAGATCGTGATCCTGGACGAGGCGGTGCCGACCGCGGCGGCCGCGGCGGCCGAGCTCGGTTGCGAGGTCGGCGCGATCGCGAACAGCCTGATCTTCGACGGCGACGGCGCCCCGGTGCTGATCCTCACCTCGGGCGCACACCGGGTGGACACCGCCAAGGTCGCGGCCGAGCTCGGGATCGCGAAGCTGAAGCGAGCCACGCCGGAGTTCGTCAAGGAGCACACCGGTCAGTCGATCGGCGGCGTCGCCCCGGTCGGGCACCCGGGCCGCGTTCCGACGTACGTCGACACCGCGCTCGAGCAGTACCCGGTGATCTGGGCTGCCGCGGGCATCCCGCACTCGGTGTTCCCCACGACGTACGCCGAACTCCTCGAGCTGACCGACGGCACGCCGATGACGGTCAACTGAGCACTACCGACCGAGTACGGCGGGAATCGCGGTCCGGACGAAGCGCCGGGCGAGCCCGGCGCGGGTGTGCCGCCACCAGGGGCCGGTCCGGACATCCGTCCCGTAGCGGCGGCGCCTGATGTCCTCGACGACGTCCGCGGGCGCCCCGAGACGGGGCAGGACGTCGAAGGCGGCGCGCTTGGTGATCAGGTCGCCGGTGGCCAGCGTGACGTGTGCGCGGGCGATCGTGAGCAGGCTGAGGTCGACCCAGATGTCGGCGTACCAGTTGCTCCGCTTCCGGGTGGCAGGCAGCCAGAACTCCCGCAGGTCGCGGCGGATGAACGCGAACAGTTCCTCGTCGGTGGTCGCCGGCAGCAACTGGCCCGGGGCCGGTCCGTAGAGCGTTCGGTTGCCGATAGCAAGCTCCCGGCGGGTCACCGGCGTCACCGGGCGGTCGAAGTACCGCCCCTGCGCGAACGTCGGGTGCCGCACCGAGGCGTCGGCCAGCTGGGACTTGAGCATGTAGGAGCAGTGCAGCTTGGCCGCCAAGGGGTCCGAGCTGATCAGCTTCCGGTGCAGGTCGGCCACAGCCTGGGTCGGCGGCGAAGAGACGACGGCGACGACGTCCAGGTCGCTTCGCCCCAGTTGATAGTCCCCCAGCGCCAGTGAACCGTGCAGCCAAACCGCTTCTACAGCAGCGACTTCACGGACGGACGTGACAAAGCCGTCCAGCAAGGGCTGGACGGCTTCGTCGATCACGGCAGACAGATTAAACGGCTGGTCGCACGTCCACGTCGGCGGCCCGTACGTAGGCCATCCGGTGGCCGAACCAGATCTGGTAGTACTTGTCCGTTCCGAGCACCTGCACGTGGTCCGTCGGCGGCTGCCCGGCGAACGTCACCGCACGGTAGTAGTCGGTCTCGATGTCCAGGTCACCCACCGGGTAGGCCTGCCCAGCACCGATCGAGTACTGCAGCGGCGTCACCGTCTGGTAGGGAATCCCGGCCGGGTACGCCGACTGCTCCGGGTAGGCACGGCCGTACACCGGCACCGACGTGAGACCGGCCTTCGGCTTCACGACGAGACCCGGCTTCGCGAACGCGTCCGGAGCCGACGCCGGGCTCTTGAACCAGGCGAGTGCCCCCAGGTACCAGACGGCTACCCAGTCGCCCTGGCGCTGTGCGACGACGTACTTAGAACCCGCAGCGGCCCGGGAGCCCATGTCGGAGACGACAGTGGTGCCGTTGGAACCGTCAGGGTGCAGACCGAGGTCCTTGACCAGCGGAGCGTTGTCGTCAGGCGCCTGGCGCAGGTAGACGAAGTTGGTGCCCTGCGGCTTGCACGTCGTACCGGGGGTGTCGCAGTTGGTGATCACCTGGACGTTGTCCTCGAAGCCCGGCTTGATCGTGACGATCGACCCGGCGCGCACCGGGAACACGGACTTGCCCCAGATCGGTGCACCCATCAGGTCCATGTAGTGCTCCCAGTCCCAGTACGGTCCCGGGTCCCAGTGCATGCCGCGGACCGTGGACGGGACGGTGCCCGGCACCTGGTCGTGGCCGATGATGTGCGCGCGGTCGAGCGGGATGTTGTTCTTGGCGGCCAGGTAGGCCACCAGCTTGGCCGAGTTGCGGTACAGCGCCTCGGTGTACCAGGTCGCGCCCTGGGCCGCGAAGCCCTCGTGCTCGATGCCGATGCTGTGCATGTTCACGTACCAGTTGCCGGCGTGCCACGCGACGTCCTTGGCCTTCACGTGCTGCCAGATGTGGCCGTCCGACGAGCGCATCGTGTACTGCCAGCTCACGTACGTCGGGTCCTGGACCAGGTTCAGCACACCCTGCCAGCCACCCTCGGTGTCGTGGATGACGATGTAGTCGATCTTGCCGGTCTTCGGCCGGTTGGCGAGGTCGTGGTTCCCGTAGTCGCCGTCTCCGAACTCCGAGTACGGCGCCGGCAGCCACTCGCAACCGAGCGACGGCGGGCACTCCACGTCGGACGTGGACGGCTGCACACCGGCCGGCAGCGACAGCTTGCCGATCTGCGACTTGTCCGGCGTCACGGCGACCGCAGGCATCACGATCTGCTGGCCCGTGTTCGTCGTACGGGCCGCACCCTTGGACATGATCGAGTAGACGTCGTCGGCGAACCCGGCCGCGCCGACCTTGTCCCCCGCCTCGGAGTACGACGCCACCGCGCCGTACCACTGCGCCGGGGAGGTCTCCGCGCCGACCGGCAGGCCGAGCGACTTCTGGTACGACGCCAGAACCGCGGCGCCACCGTTGATGTTGGCGGTCACGTCGTTGCGCAGTGCGCTCTGGTCGAGGCCGGTCAGCTCCGACGCCTTCTGCAGCGTCTGCAACGACTCGGCCGTGGCGACCTTCTGCTTCCCGGACAGGTCCGCCACCTCGGACGCACCGAGTGCGGTGAGGTGCATCGGGCCGTAGCCACCGGACGTGCTGGGCGCGCCGGCATGGTCGTCCCAGCGGGACTCGGCGTAGGAGACGGCCAGCAGGACCGACTCCGGTACGCCGTACTGTGCGGCAGCCGCACTGTACGCCGACGCGGCGACGGCGGACGGTGCGGGCGCCGGGGACGACGCCTGGGCTGGTATACCTCCCAACGACACGCCGACCAGGGCGGCCGGCAGCGCTACCGCAGCGAGTGCGGCAAGAATCTTCGGACGACGCAGCATGATTGTTCTCCTGAACCCGTAGGGCGGGATGCCGGTCACACAGACCGGCAGCCTAGTCACTGTGGGTCGGGGCGACGCGGATGTCAACGGTTAACCAAAATTCACGTCGTCGAGTTCGATACTGACGAAATCATGCCGGTGCCGAGGGTTACGGAGTACGACGATGGAAGCGCTGCCGTTGGCGGTCACGACAGGCTGGGCCAGTGGGGTGAACGCCTATGCCTGTGTGCTGATTCTCGGTCTGCTCGGCCGGTTCGCGGGCGCGGACGACGTCCCGCACTCGCTGACCACGGCCCCGGTCCTGATCGTCGCGGGTGTCCTCTTCGCGGTCGAGTTCGTCGCCGACAAGATCCCGTACGTCGACTCCGCGTGGGACGCGATCTCGACCGTCGTCCGCCCGGCGATCGGCGCGGTCCTGGCCGCGCTGATGTCCGGTCAGGCGAGCACGCTGCAGCAGGCCCTGATCGCGACCACCGGTGGCGTGGTGGCGCTGCTCTCGCACGCGGTGAAGTCGAGTCTGCGGCTCGCGATCAACACCTCCCCCGAGCCGGTCACCAACATCGCCGCGTCATCCGGTGAGGACGTCGCTGTCGCCGGTGTGATGTCGTTGGCCGCCTTTCATCCGGAGATCGCGCTCGTCATCGCGGGTGTGCTGCTGATCCTCGGACTCATCGGGGTGTACCTCGCGTTCAGGTTCATCCGGCGCGGTTATGTCAGATTCAAGGCGTGGCGCGAGAAACGTAGTGCCCCTGCAACTGGGAGCAGTGCTGTCTGATGGCGAAGGTGATTGTCGTGGGAGCCGGGCTGGCCGGTCTCGCGAGTGCAGTGCGGCTGGCCAAGCTCGGCCACCAGGTGACCATCTGCGAACGCGACGAGCACCTCGGCGGCGCGCTTGGCCGGGTAGAGGCGGACGGGTTCACCTGGGACGCCGGCGCCGCCAGTACGACGCTGCCGGCCGCGCTGCGCGACCTGTTCCGCAAGAGCGGCCGTCCGATCGAGAGCCTGGTCCAACTGGACCCTGTGTCCGAGCCACGTCGGCACATGTTCACCGACGGCTCCGTACTCGACCTGCCCGTCAGCGACCGCGGTGCACAGGAAGAAGCGTGGACCGACCTGGCGGGTGCACCTGTGGCCGCGCAGTGGACCGCACTGGTCGACGCGTACGGCGAGACGTGGCAGATCCTCCGCAAGACCTCACTGGAGCCACCGCTCGAGGACAAGCTGCCGATCAAGACCATTCGCGCCCTCAAGCCCTGGCAGTCACTGGAGAAGGTCGCGCAACGCGAGCTGACCGACGACCGCGCCCGTGCAGTACTACGGCACTTCGCAGCCCAAAGCGGATCGGACGCCGGCCTCACACCGGGGTACGTCGGCGTCTGGTCCTACCTGGAACGCACCTTCGGCCGCTGGACGATCGCAGGAGGTTTCGGCGCACTCGCCGATGCCCTGGTGCAGCGCGCCAGCGAGCGGAAGATCACCGTGCGCACTAGTGCAGAGGTGGTCGCTGTCTCGACGTCAGGTGGCGCAGTGACCGGCGTACGGCTCGCTGACGGTGAGGAGCTGCTCGCAGACATCGTGGTGAGCGACGTCGATCCGCGGGTCCTGTACGAGTCGTTCGTCGACGACCCCGTCGCCAAGAAGACCCGTAAGCGGATCCTGTCGACACACCAGGCGCAGGCGGCGTACGTCGTACATCTCGGTCTGAAGGACCCGGTGCCGCAGCTGCCGTTCGAGACCGTGCTGCACGGGACGCCGACCGTGGTCGTCCGCACAGGTGGCACAGCACCCGCCGGGCACCAGGCCTGGTCCGTGCTGGTCCACGGCTACCCCACTGACGACGTACTCGACCTCTTGGTCGCCCGTGGCCTGCCTGTCCGGGAGAACGTGGTGTCGCGGCAGACGTCGCCGTCGTGGTGGACCGGTGTGGCCTGGGAGGGCTACAAGACCGCCCGTCGCCGGGCCGCGAACGTCTCGCCGGTGAAGGGCCTGTACTGCGTCGGAGCGGGCGCGCACCCGGGCTCCGGTGTGCCCGCCACCACACTCGGCGCCGCCATCGTGGCCGACGCCATCGGGAAGGCCTGAGACCGCTGTGTGGTTGGACAGGGAAGCCAACTAAGATTGGTTGTTCCTGTGTTCTGAGTCGGGGCGGGTCCCGGCCGTAGAGAGGACCTCGGTGGATCAAACCCCCACATCGGCCGATCACGACAACCATGGCGGCCTTGACGGCCCTGATGGTGTGGAGCGTGCTGAGCTGGCGGCGGAGCAACAGCATGTCGACCGGGTCTACGGCCGGGTCGAGGAGGCCGCGCGGTCGGCGTCCCGGATCGCGGTCGAAGGCCACCAGCGCGGCCAGGCGCAGAACGTCGGGCGTGTCCGCGACGAGGAGCAGACCGGTCTGTACGAGCGCGACGTGCTGGTGTTCGCCGCCGCGCGCCGGATCGCCGAGCTGGACGCCGAGCACGAGGGCCTGGTGTTCGGCCGGCTCGACTCCGACCACGGCGACGACGAGCCGGCCGCCACGACCGCGGACGGGCTCGACAAGCTGTACGTCGGGCGTATCGGTGTCCGCGACGCCGAGTACGAACCGCTGGTGATCGACTGGCGCGCGCCCGCGGCCGAGCCGTTCTACCGCGCGACCCCGACGGACCGGCAGAAGGTCGTCCGGCGCCGCGTGCTGCGGAACAAGGGGGCGCGGATCGTCGGTCTCGAGGACGACCTGCTGGCGCCGGAGCGGGCGCCGGAGGACCTGCCGGTGATGGGCGAGGGCGCGCTGATGGCCTCGTTGTCGCGGGCCCGTGGGCACACGATGCGCGACATCGTCGCCACCATCCAGGCCGAGCAGGACGAGGCGATCCGGGCACCAGCCCGCGGCGTCACCGTCATCGGCGGTGGACCGGGCACCGGCAAGACAGTGGTCGCTCTGCACCGCGCGGCGTACCTGCTGTACAGCGACCGCCGCCGCTTCGAGCGTGGCGGCGTACTGGTCGTCGGACCGTCGGCCGCGTTCATGGCCTACATCGAGCGAGTGCTGCCGAGCCTCGGTGAGAACACGGTCTCGCTGCGTGCTGTCGGCGAGCTGGTCGACGGCGTGAAGGCTACTGCGGTCGACAACGCCGCAGCGGCTGCCATCAAGGGCTCGCTGCGGATGCGCGCGGTGCTGGCACGTGCCGCCCGCGACCGGGTGCCGAACGCGCCGACGAACCTGCGGATCTTCCTCGGCGGCGCCACCGTCGAGCTGGACGCCAACCAGCTCGACAACGTACGACGGAATGCGCTGCGCCGCACGGCCCGCAACCGGGCCGCCGCCGAGGCACGGAAGGGCCTGATCGCCGCGCTGTGGCAGCGGTTCCCGGAGGACCTGCGCAACGGGCCTCTCGGCGACCGCGAGGCGTTCGGCGACCGTGTCGCCGACACACCGGCGTTCCGCACGTTCTTCAGCCAGTGGTGGCCGGTGCTGACCCCGGAAGCGGTACTGCGGTGGCTCGGTGACGCCCGCCGCCTTCAGCGCTGGGCCCGCAACGACCTGACCCCCGCTGAGGTCGACGCACTCGCTACGGCGATCCGAACGACCGATGAGTTCACCATTGCCGACGTCGCGTTGCTGGACGAGCTGACCGCGTTCCTGGGACGTCCTCCGATCGTGGAGAACAACGACGAGGAGTTCGACTGGCTCGAAGGGCTGTCGGACGGCGTCAACGAAGTACTGACCACCTCAGAGCGCCGCGTCCGGGCTGCTGCGGCACGGGAGGCCGAGGAGCCGGAGGAGTACGCGCACGTGCTGGTGGACGAGGCGCAGGACCTCTCCCCCATGCAGTGGCGGATGGTGACGCGGCGCGGACCGCAGGCCAGCTGGACGATCGTCGGCGACCCGGCGCAGAGCTCCTGGCCCGACCCGGACGAGGCGCGGGCCGCGATGGACTCGATGCTGTCGCACCTGCAGCGGCACGCGTTCCGGCTGTCCACCAACTACCGGAACTCGGCCGAGATCTACTCGTTCGCCGGCGAGGTGATCCGGCAGTCCATCCCGGACGCGGACCTGCCGAACGCGGTCCGCAGTACCGGAGTGGAGCCGGAGCACCGGATCTTCGACGCCGGCAAGGTCGCCGAGGCCGCTGGTGACGCGGCGGTCGAACTGCTCCAGGTGGTCGAGGGCACTGTCGGCGTCATCGTGCCGCCGGCGCTCCGCCCGGTCGTCGACCCGGTCCTCGCGGAGCTGAACGACCCGCGGGTCGTCGCGGTCAGCCCGCTGGATTCCAAGGGCCTCGAGTACGACGCCGTGGTCGTCGTCGAACCGGACCGGATCGTCAGCGACACACTGGGCGGCGTACGAGCTCTCTACGTGGTTCTCACCCGCGCCACCCAGCGCCTCATCACCGTCAACAGCACGACCCGCTGGCTGCCGTCCTAGGGTCCCTCAGGCGCGCGGTACGACGTACGACACCAGGTCGGCGTCGTTGGCCGCGAGGTCGGCCCAGCGGGTGGTGAGGTGCAGGATCGCGAGGCCCGTGGTCGGGTACTTCTGGGTGAGCTCGACGCGCTCGGGGCTGGTGCCGTCGAGTGCGAGCTCGTCGGCAAGCCACGGGATGCCCGGCGCGTGGCCGACGACGATCACGGTGCGCGCCTCGGCCGGGGTCTCGTGGACGACGTCCAGGATGCCGTCGGTGTCGGCGTTGTAGAGGCGCTTGTCGTACCAGACGTCCTTCGCAGTGACGCCGGCCTCGGCGACGTACTTCCAGGTCTCGCGGGTGCGCTTCGACGGCGAGCACAGGACCAGGTCCGCTTCGATGCCTTGGGCAACGAGGTGCCGGCCGGCGGCGCTCGCGTCGGCGCGGCCGCGGTCGGCCAGCGGGCGTTCGAGATCCGGCAGCGTCTCCGGCGGCACCGCCTTGGCATGCCGGAGCAGGACGAGAGTGCGGTCGATCAACAGGTCCGACGGGTCAGCCATTGGGTCAGGATACGACGGCTGCCGTGAGGTTGCGGAACACCTGACGCGTTGCCGTGGATCTGTTCAGGGTGATGAAGTGGATGCCGGGCGCGCCGCCCGCCAGCAAGCGTTCGCACAACTCGGTGGCGATCTCGACACCGACCTCGCGCACGGCGGCCGGGTCGTCCTCGACGGCGAGCAGCCGGTCGGTGACGGCGGTCGGCAGCGCCATGCCGGTGAGTTCGGCCATCCGCTGGATCTGCTTGATGTTCGTGACCGGCATGATGCCCGGCAGCACCGGAATCTCGCAGCCGAGCGCGGCAGCGCGGTCGACGAGCCGGAAGTAGTCGTCGGCGCCGAAGAACATCTGCGTGATGGCGTAGTCGGCGCCGGCCTGCGCCTTCGCGGCGAGCACCTGCGCGTCCGCCTCGAGCGAGGCCGCCTCCGGATGCTTGTCGGGGAAGGCAGCGACGCCGACGCAGAAGTCGCCCAGCGAACGGATCAGCTCGACCAGCTCGGTGGCGTGGTTGAGGCCTTCAGGGTGCGCGACCCACGGCTGGTTCGGTCCGCCCGGCGGGTCGCCGCGGAGCGCGAGCATGTTGCGGACCCCGGATCCCGCGTACGCGCCGATCACGGAGCGGAGCTCGTCGCGGGAGTGCGCGACGCAGGTCAGGTGCCCGAGCGGCGTCAGCGACGTGTCCTGCGCGACCCGCTCGGTGACCCGGATGGTGCCGTCACGCGTCGTCCCGCCGGCGCCGTACGTGATCGAGACGAAGGTCGGGCGCAGCTGCTCGATCTCGCGGATCGACCGCCACAGCACCTCCTCCGCCTCGGGGGTCTTCGGTGGGAAGAACTCGAACGAGAAGGACCGGTCTCCGGACGCCAGCAGCTCGCGAATCGTCGGCGCACCGCCGGGAAGCGTCGAAGGAAGACCGTTCGCCATGACGTCAGGTTACCCGCGGTGGCCAGTCGCGTCTGCCCACCGACTACGCTCCGAGACGTGTATGGCGATGTGGACATCCCGGCCGAGATCCAGCGTGCACTGAGCGGGTTCCTCGACCAGCAGGAGGAGCGGCTGACGGCGATCGGCCCGGAGCTGGCCGAGCAGGTGCAGGCCGCACGGGACGCGACCAGCGGCGGCAAGCGGTTGCGTCCGTCCTTCTGCTACTGGGGTTTCCGGGCCGCGGGCGGCGATCCGGCCCAACCGATCCTGACCGCCGCGGCGAGCCTGGAGATGCTGCACGTCAGCGCGCTGGTGCACGACGACGTGATGGATTCCTCGGACGTACGACGGGGTGCGCCGGCCGCGCATCGCCGGTTCGAGGCGCTGCAGCGGGGACGGTCCGCGAAGTCCGGACACGGTGCGGATCCGGTCGGATTCGGCGTCGGCGCCGCGATCCTGCTCGGCGACCTGTGCCTCATCTGGGCCGACGAGCTGCTGCACACGTCGGGATTCGACGCGGCGGCACTGGCCCGGGCGGAGCAGTACTTCGACGCCGTACGGGTCGAGGTGACGGCCGGGCAGTACCTCGATCTGCTCGCGCAGGCGAGTGGCGAGTCGGACATGGACCTGGCGTTGCGCGTGCTGCGCTACAAGTCGGCGACGTACACGATCGAGCGGCCGCTGCACGTCGGTGCCGCGTTGGCCGGAGGGGACGCGCAATTGATCTCGTCGCTGTCCGGGTACGGGCTGCCGCTGGGCGAGGCGTTCCAGCTGCGGGACGACCTGCTCGGGGTGTTCGGGGATCCAGCGGTGACGGGCAAGCCGGCGGGGGACGATCTGCGTGAGGGCAAGCGGACGGTCCTGATCGCGTACGCCGTCGACCACGCGTCGGAGATCCAGCTGACCGAGTTCGACCGGCTCTTCGGGCGCCCGGACCTCGACGACGACGAGATCCAACTGCTCCGCGAGATCCTCCAGGACTCTCGCGCCGTACAGGCCTGCGAAGACCTCATCACCGACCGCACCGAGGACGCCCTCGACGCCCTCGACCGCGCTCCCCTGGCCGACGACGTCGCCCGCAAGGCCCTCACGGACCTGGCCGTCGCTGCGACCTCGCGGGTGGTCTAGCTACTGCTCCGCCAGCATGTTGATGAGGCGGAGAAGGTCTGCGGTGGCCGGGAGGTTGCCGAGGACGATGACCTTGAGGACGGCTCGCTCCTCGTCGTAGATCGTCTCGGCCTTGAGGTTGACCGCTTCGGGCTGGTTGAGCGCGCCGTGGATGTGCGTGCTGAGGCGGTCCGCGGTGGCGCGGTCGACCGCGTCGATGTGCACGATGCTGGACGCCTCGACGTGCCGCGCGGAGCGGTCGACTTCGATCACGGCGGCCGGCGTACCGGTGAATTTCTCGAGGTCTTCGCGGGTGATCCGGTACTGCTTCCCGATCCGCACCGCCTTCAGGCGCCCGTCGCGGACGTAGTTCCGGATCGTCCGAACGTGCAGGCCCAGCTGGTTCGCCACCTGCTCCACCGAATACAGCTCCTGGGCCATCTTCTCAGCGTAAGGCACGTTCCTTAGAATTCCCTATAAATAGCTGATTAGAGGCACTTAAGGTATTTTGAGGTACATGGAGCTACTGGCTGGAGTGCGGGTCCACGTGAGTGACACATCGCTCGGCGACGAGAGCGACGCCGTGCAGCTGATCGTCGACGCGCATTACGCGCATCAGGCCGAGTGGGTCGCGTTTGCGCCGGAGCAGTTGGGCGACGCGTTCTTCGAGCTGAGCACTGGGTTCGCGGGCGCGATCACGCAGAAGTTCGTGATGTACCGGATGGGCTTGGCTGTCGTCGGTGACATCTCGGAGCGGGTCGCGGCGAGCAAGCCGCTCGCGGACTGGGTGCGGGAGAGCAACCGCGGTCGCAATCTGCTGTTCGCCGCGGACCTCGGCGAACTGGAGGAACAGCTACAGGACCGGCAGTGAGCTCAGCAGGTCAGGTGTTTCCGTCTCGGCGATGAGCACCCGGAGCTGGCCGGAGTTCGTGGTGTCCTCGGCGAAGATCTGGAGCGCGACGTCGACCGTGTCGTGGTCGTGTTCGAGCAGGTGCAGCAGCCCGGTCCACAACACGACCTCGGGCGCGCCCGTCGACCGGTCGCTCAGCGAGTCGGCGAGCGCGTCCCAGTTCCGGCCGAACCAGCGCGGCAGGTCGAACGCGGTCGCACACAGGTCGAGGAAGCCGGTCTTGTCGTGGATCTCGGCGGTGTCGAGAAGCACGAACCCGAACCCGGCGGCGGCAGCATCCCGGCGTACGTCGGCAACACCCGGGGCGGACGGCCAACGGTAAACACCCGGCCGCAACCCTTCGGCCAGCAACGTGCTCAGCGAGGTCATGAAGTTCCCCCGTCTTCCGCGATCCGGCGGAAGGACTTGTAATGGTCGTCCGTGTAATAACGCTCGCCGGCGTTCCCGATCACGATGCGGCGGGCGCCTCGGTCCTTCTCCCCCGGCGTCTTCACCGTGTACTCGTGGTAGTAGCCGCGGTCGTGCTTCGGCAGGATCTTCTCCAGGTTGCCGAACACCACACCGTCGCGGCTGTACGGGTACGGTCCGCCCTGGTCGATCAGCTTCAGCGTGTCCCTGCCTTCCTTCGGCAGGTCCGCGACGGCGACGTACTTGAGACCGCTCGTCGGATCGAGGTCACCCGACGACGCCTTCTTGTCGGCCGAACAGCCGAACAGCGACGCCGCCAGGGTGATCACCAGCATGGCGATCACCACGACCGCGACGATCCGTGCGGCCTTCGGGTTGTTGATCACCGAAGCCTCCGACTGAACTCGGCGGCCGCCTCCCCCGGGTCCTCCGCTTCGGTGATCGCCCGTACGACGACCACGCGCGTGGCCCCCGCGTCCAGTACCTCGTCCAGCCGCTCCAGATCGATGCCACCGATCGCGAACCACGGTTTCGACTGTTTGCGACCGGCCGCGTACGAGACCAGGTCCAGACCGGCGGCCTGACGCCCCGGCTTGGTTGGGGTCGCCCAGGTCGGCCCGACACAGAAGTAGTCCGAGCCCACCTCGTCGGCCGCGGCGTTCACCTGGCTGAACGTGTGCGTCGAGCGCCCGACGACCGGACCGGGCCCGACGATCGCGCGAGCGGCATGCACCGGCAGGTCACGCTGTCCCAGATGCAGTACGTCGGCGCCCGCGGCGAATGCGATGTCAGCGCGGTCGTTGACGGCCAGCAGCTTGCCGTGCCGCCGGCACGCGTCGGCGAACACCTCCAGCGCGGCCAGTTCGTCGGCCGCCTCCATCTCCTTCTGCCGGAGCTGCACGATGTCCACGCCGCCGGCCAGCGCGGCGTCCAGGAACTGTTCGAGGTCGCCCTGCTTCTCGCGCGCATCCGTGCACAGGTAGAGCCGGGCATCCGCAAGACGGTCGGTGTGGTCAGTCACACCCCAAAGCCTGCCATGCCGCGCCAGACGTAAGGTTGAAGCCATGCCTGATGTGGTGGTTGTAGGTGCCGGGCTGATCGGTCTGGCGACGGCGTGGCGACTGGCCGCAGACGGTATCCAGGTGACGGTATGTGACCCAACACCCGGCGCGCAGACGTCGAACGTCGCGGCCGGCATGCTCGCCCCGGTCACGGAGGTGGAGTACGGCGAGGACGATCTGCTGGCGCTCAACCTGGCCTCGGTGAACGCCTGGCCCGCCTTCGCCTCCGAGCTCGAAGAACTCACCGGACAGCCCGCAGGCCTCCACCAGACGGGCACACTGTCCGTCGCGTACGACGTGGACGACGCAGCAGCACTCCGTAGGCTCGCCGAATACCAGCGACGCCTCGGCCTCGAGGTGGAGGTGTTGTCCGGTCGCGACGCCCGCCGCCGCGAGCCCATGCTCGCCACAGGTGTCTCCGGTGGCGTCTGGGTCCCAGGTGACCATTCCGTCGACAACAGGCAGGCGGTAGCGACTCTGCTCCGCGCCGTCGAGCTCTCCGGCGTACAGCTCATCCGCCAACGCGTTACCCGAGTCATCACGTCCGGTACGACGGCACTCGGCGTACAGCTCGAGAACGGCGACACGGTGCACGCAGGTCATGTGATCGCGGCAGTAGGTCCGTGGTCGTCGCAGCTGGACGGCGTACCCGAGGAGCTTCGTCCGCCGGTGCGTCCGGTGAAGGGTGAGGTACTGCGGTTGCGGGTCCCGGAGGCGTACCGCCCGGCGCTCCAGCACACTGTGCGCGCCACAGCCCGTGGCTTCTCCGTCTACCTCGTCCCACGACCAGGTGGCGAGCTGGTGATCGGTGCGACCAGCACCGAGCTCGGCTACGACACCCGCGTGCTGGCCGGCGGTGTGTTTGCCCTGCTCCGCGACGCGCGCACCGTGCTCCCGGTCATCGACGAGCTCGAATTCGTGGAGTCGATCGCGGGCCTCCGCCCGGCGACACCGGACAACGCACCGATACTCGGCCCGTCCGGTGTGGATCGGTTGCTGTGGGCAACCGGTCACTATCGCAACGGCGTGCTGCTGACGCCGGTCACCGCGCAGATCCTCGCGGAGACCGTCCGCACCGGAACGCTCCCGGACCTCGGAAAACCCTTCCTCGCCAGCCGGTTCGGTCACTGACTCACCGTTGCCCGCAGCAACCGGAAAGATTGTGAACGACAACAATGTAGTTCAGCCTTGAATTGTAACCTTTGCGTTACAGGCGTAACACCAACCCCATTCGCCCCTGTTGTCACATCCGTACCAGCACATACGGTCAAGTGACGTTCACACGGGGAGTTGGTTGCGATGCGCAACGTCGTACGGATCTTGAGCGGCCTGGCGGTACCGGTGCTGACCGCGGCGGTGATCACCGCCGGCTCGCCCGGCTTCGGCGCGTACAAGGTCAAGGAGGGTGACACCCTCAGCCACATCGCCGGCCGCTACGGGACGACGGTCTCGACACTGGTCGCGCTGAACAAGCTGCCCGGCAACGGCAACGCGATCTACGCCGGCGAGGTGCTCAAGGTCCCCGGCAAGGGGTCGACGACCACCACGACCAGGACGCGCTCGAAGCTCGGCCGGGTGACGTACGTCGTGAAGCCCGGCGACACCGTCTCCGGGATCGCGAAGCGCTTCAAGTGCTCGCAGGCCAACCTGCTCGCCGCGAACGGGCTGAAGGCCGGCGCCCGCATCTACGCGGGCAAGCCGCTCCAGGTGCCGGTGAAGGTCCGCCCGAAGCCCCGGACCGACAACACGTTCGCGGGGCGCACGTACGCCGACCACGTCGTCGCAGCGGCCAACCGCAACCGGGCCACCCTGAAGAAGCGCAAGCTGCCGACCCGGACCCAGATGCGCTCACTGATCGTGAGCACCGCGAAACGGTACGGCGTCGACCCGGAGCTCGCGCTCGCGGTCAGCTGGCAGGAGTCCGGCTGGAAGCAGCGGGTCGTCTCCCCGGCCAACGCGATCGGCGCGATGCAGGTCATCCCGTCGACCGGCCGGTTCGCCTCCCGGGTCGTCGGCCGCGAGCTGGACCTGCTGAAACCACGCGACAACGTCACTGCCGGCGTCGTCCTGCTGAGCCGCCTGACAGGCGCCGCCAAGCTCGACATCGCGGTGGCCGGCTACTACCAGGGCCTGGGCGGCGTGAAGAAGAACGGCATGTACGCCGACACGAAGCTGTACGTGAAGAACGTCCTCCGCATCAAGGCCCAGCTGGAACGCGGGTGGGACCCCCTGCGGTGAGCCTGGCGCTGTCAAGCTGAGGCGTTATCTACACTCTCTGAGCAGACGGTTTGGGGAGAGGCGGCTCACCGCAAGTGACGGACGACGTGGACACGCAGGTCAGCGACCGCCTCGTCGGGCGCGTGCTCGACGGTCGGTACCGCGTGGACGCGCGCGTCGCGAAGGGCGGCATGGCCACCGTCTACGAGGCGCTGGACATGCGGCTGGACCGGACCGTCGCGCTCAAGGTGATGCACGACGGGCTCGGTGACGACGCCCAGTTCACCCGCCGGTTCGTGGCCGAGGCCCGCGCCGCCGCCCGGCTCTCGAACCCGAACGTGGTGGCCGTCTTCGACCAGGGCGACGACAACGGCACCCTGTTCCTCGCGATGGAGTACGTGCGCGGCCGCACCCTGCGCGACGTCATCCGCGAGGAGGCGCCGCTGTCCCCTGCCCGTGCGCTGGACCTGCTGACACCGGTCCTGTCCGCACTGTCGGCCGCCCACGACGCCGGCATCGTGCACCGCGACATCAAGCCCGAGAACGTCCTGATTTCCGACAAGGGCGCGGTGAAGGTCGCCGACTTCGGTCTGGCCCGCGCGGTGAGTGCCAGCGGCAACACCGCCACCCAGGGGCTCCTGATGGGCACCGTGTCGTACCTGGCGCCGGAGTTGGTCACGGACGGTAGTGCGGACGCGCGCTCGGACGTGTACTCGGCCGGCATCCTCCTGTACGAGATGCTCACCGGCAACAAGCCACACTCCGGTGACACCCCGATCCAGGTCGCCTACGCCCACGTGCATGCCGACGTACCCCCACCGTCGCTGGAGCAGCCGAGCATCCCGCCGTACGTCGATGCGCTCGTGCAGCGCGCGACCGCGCGTGACCGCGACCTGCGGCCGACCGACGCGCGGGTGTTCAGCCGGCAGGTGCACCGGGTGCGCAGTGCGCTCGACGAGGGGCTGCCGGACGACCCCGAGCTGACCGGTGACCTGACGGTGCCGATTCACCAGATCCGGCAGGACAGCGGGTACGACGACGGTTACTCGCGCGGTCAGGCGCCCCCGGACAGCCAGCCGATTCGCCACGACACGATCGTCGTAACGGTGGACCACGGTCGGCCGACCGGCGCTCCGGCCAAGACACCCGCACCGCCACGGCGCAGGTCCCGGGGGCCAATCGCGCTGATTCTGATCCTCGCGGCCGCGATCGGCATCGGTACGTCGGCCTGGTACTACGGCATCCACCGGTACACCACCACGCCCGACCTGGTGAACATGGAGCCCGCCGCCGCGAACGCGAAGGCGGCGGAGAGGGGCCTTCGAACGAGCCTCGACAACCAGGACTACTCGGAGGACGTGAAGAAGGGTGAGGTCATCCGCACCGACCCGAAGGCAGGTGACCGGATCCGGAAGAACGGTGACATCGGTCTCACCGTTTCCAAGGGACCGGAGCGGTACCGGGTGCCCCAGCTCGTCGGTCTGCAACTGGATGCCGCGCAGCAGGCACTGTCGCCGATCAAGCTGATCACCGGGCAGATCATCGAGCAGTACAACGAGACCGTGCCGCAGGGCAAGGTGATCGCGATCAGCCCGAAGTTCAACACGATCGTGAAGCCGGGGACGGCGGTGAACTTCGCGGTCAGCAAGGGCAAACGGCCGATCACCGTGCCGGACCTGACCGGCAAGTCGTACAAGGACGCGAAGAAGACGCTGACCAGGCTCGGGTTCGTCGTCGGGCGCACCACGCAGTACGACGAGAAGATCGCCGAGGGCAACGTGATCAGCCAGAGCCCGAACAACGGCACGCTGTTCGCCAAGGACAAGGTCTCGCTGGTCGTGTCGCTCGGCCCGCCGCTGGTCGAGGTCCCGGACGTGAAGCGGAAGACCACTGCCGACGCGCAGAAGATCCTCGGCGACGCGGGCTTCAAGGTGACGGTGCAGAAGGCGCCCTTCAATCTCGGCCTCAACATCGTCGCGGCCCAGAGCCCCGGCGCCGGCCGGAAGGTGAAACCCGGCAGCACGATCGTGATCACCGTGCTCTGATTTTGGCCTACCCGCGACGGATCTGATCTGATGTCCGGCGTGACCCACCCGCGTCTCGCCGTACTGGCCCTGCTGTCGGTTGCGGCCGCGTGGGGATCGACGTTCTTCCTGACCAAGGACCTGCTCACCAGGATGGACGTCGCCGACTACTTGGCGTTGCGGTTCCTGATCGCGTCGGTCGCGCTGGTGCTGGTCCACCCGCCCGCGATCGCGCGGCTGAGCCGCCTGGACCGCGGCCGCGCCGTTGCCCTCGGCATCACGTACGGCATCGCCCAGCTCCTCCAGACCGAGGGCCTGCGGCACACCTCGGCGAGCGTCTCCGGCTTCGTCACCGGCATGTACGTCGTCTTCACCCCGCTGCTCGGCGCCGTGATCCTGCGGCACAAGATCGGCCGCTGGGCCTGGGTCGCGGTGGTCCTCGCCACGACCGGTCTCGGCGTACTGTCCCTGCGCGGACTCAGCCTCGGCCAGGGCGAGCTGCTGACGCTGGCATCCGCCGGCCTCTACGCGCTGCACATCATCGGCCTCGGCGCCTGGTCGACGTCGAGGAACGCGTTCGGTCTGTCGTCGCTGCAGATGATCGTGATCACCTGCGTCTGCGCGATCGGCGCCCTGCCCGGCGGGTTCTCGGTGCCGAGCACCGGCGGCGACTGGGTCAGCGTGATCTACATGGCGCTGGTCGCCGGAGCCCTAGCGCTGATCGTCCAAACCTGGGCACAGGCACACCTGACTCCCACTCGCGCGGCGATTGCGATGACAATGGAGCCAGTGTTCGCCTCGGCGTTCGCGGTGCTGTTCGGCTCCGACAGCCTCACCTGGCGGATGCTGGTCGGCGGCGCACTGGTCGTGTCGGCCATGTATCTGGTCGAGCTGGCACCACGGCGTAAGTTCGAGGCGGAAGTGCAGCACCTGGCGCAGTAGATTCGGGGGGACCATGCGGGAGAGTCATCGGCGGGACCGGTGGTTCCCGTACGTCGTGATCGCCCTCCTGCTCGCGATACTGGCCGCCGGGACCGCCACCAACCTGGTCCGCAACCCGCAACCCCGCCTGGTCGCCGACGGCGTCCCCGGTGACACTGCGCCCGCACACACCAGCTCTTCGCTCAGGAGCGACAAGTACGACGAGCTGGTCCGGCACGCGCTGGCCGACCTCGACGCGCTCACCCTCCCGAACGGCGCGACCCTGGCCGGCTGGGACGGCCCGTGGCGGTACGTCTGGCCCCGGGACGCGTCGTTCGTCGCCGTCGCCCGCTGCGCGATCGGCCAGTACGACCAGGCGCTCGACGTACTGTCGTTCCTGGACCGCGTCCGGCCGTCGACCGGTCGCTGGCAGGCCCGCTACACCGATGCCGGCCGACACGTCGACGACGGTCGCGAGCCGCAGCTGGACGCCTCCGGGTGGGTGCTGTGGGCCACGTGGTTCTGCCGCTTTGGCAAGCGGTACTGGGACCTCGTCGAGGAGTCGGCCGACCAGATCCTCAGCGAACTGGGGCCCGACGGGCTGCCTGCGCCTTCCCCTGACTACTGGGAGCGCTCCGAGAAGGAGCTGACGATCGGAACGGTCGCCCCGTTGCTGACGGGCCTGCGGTCGGCCGTGCGGATCGCCACCGAGGAGAAGCGCCCGGTCGAGGCGACCCGCTGGCGGGAAGGTCTCGACAAGTTGTCTGCGGCAACCGACCGGGTCTTCGGGCCGGACTATCCGCGGACACCGGCCCGAGCCAGGAGCTTCGTCGAGCCAGGTGTCGAACCGATCAGCGTCGGCGGCGGTGCCGACGCGTTCGTTGCCGTACTGGGGCCGCCGTTCGCCCCTGATCGGCCCGTCGTGTCCACGGCGATCAACCAGGCGCACGCCGTACTCACGCAGCCCAACGGTGGCGTGACGCCTGGCGAATCGTGGCGTGCTGACGGAGTGTCCTGGACGCCTCAGACCGCGTTGTTCGCGTTGAGCGCTGCCGCGCGCGGGGATCGCTCCGGAGCCGAGGCACTGCTCTCCTGGCTCGACCAGCACCGGACCAGTAGCGGTGCGCTGCCCGAGAAGGTCAACCGGGACCTGGAGCCGGCCGGCGAGGCCCCACTCGCGTGGACTGCCGCACTCGTGGTTCTCGCCGACACAGCTCTCCAGAACCCGCTGCCGGTCCCGTAGTTCCTTTGGCTAGCAGATCTCCATCACGTCGTGCGTTGGCGCGTCCGGTCGCGCCGTACTCGTCTTGCCCGAGTAGAAGAACGCCGTGGACGAGATGTCGTCCTGCAGCGGCAGGTACCGTCCGCCAGAGCGCCAGCCGAGCGCCTGCACGTCAACGCGCAGCCGCTCCTTGAAGCGGATCGGGTCTGGCAGGTGGAAGCGGTACATGCCGAAGCGCTGCTGGCTCTGGTACTGCCCGTCCGGCCGGATCACCTGCGGCATACCGAGGTACGGCGTACTGAACTCGGTATAGCCACCCAGGTGGGGTACGTCGAAGTTCCATGCGCCACCGAAGTAGTCCTCGGTACCTGTGCCGCAGATGGTGGGGAACTCGTCGTCACCGTCCAGGTAGAACTTCACCTCGCCCTCACCCCACCAGCCGGTGCTGTTGACGCCCCAAGCCAGGTAGGTGCCGACGTAGTGCCCGGGCCCTTCCACACCGTCAAGCAACGTGTGCACGGTCTTGGAGGGCAGCGGGTTGCTCCGGCGCCACTGCGCATGCAGGTACGCCGACTTGTCCGGCACAGCGCCCAGCCAGTAGTCCACCTGGAAGTACACGACCACTGCCTCGTCGTGCGTGTTCTCGATGGTCAGCTGCGCCTGGGACTGGAACGGCATCTCCCAGTAGCAGTTGAAGCCGCCATTGGGGTTCACCGCCACCGGCAGCGAGCTCACCTGCGCGAACTTGCCCCAGCCGGAGCAGAAGAAGTCGCCGACCGGCGTCTCGATCGCGGGCGCGGCGTCGCCGTCCCAGAACGCCCGCAGTACCAACCGGCGCCAGTGGTCGACGTGCGTGGTCAGCCAGATGTGCGTGATGCAGCCGGACCCGGCGATGTCGGCCAGCGTCACGGTCTCCCCCGGCCCGATCTCGATCGACGGCGAGACCTTCCACCCCTGCCCGAGGTCCCGCGCCGCGTGCGCGCCGGTCCCCTCGGTCCGCCGTCCACCCTGACCGGGCTCGCCGGTGGGGTTCTCCGCACTGATGGAGCGCGACTCGACGTCGGCGAGCGCGCTGATGCCGCTGAGGTTCCCAAGAGTCATACCCGCGACCCTAGCGGTCCTGGAGCTTCTGAGAAATCGATTGCCCATGCCGTGGACTCAGCTGTGGACCCAACCGTGGAGCCAGCCTGGACTCAGCAGATCGGCGCTTACCGTCGTTTGTAGTGGTGTAGGCCGGTCACCCACCGGCCGGGACAGGGGGCGACGTGACCTTCGACGAGTGGACCCGCACCGGTCTGCCGCCGCTGCTGCGATTCGCGACCGTGCTGTGCGGTACGCCGTACCTGGCCGAGGACGTCGTACAGGACGTCACGATCAAGGCCCAGCGCGGCTGGGACCGGATCGGCGGGCTGGACCACCCGGAGGCGTACCTGCGCCGGATGGTCGTCAACGAGTACCTGTCCTGGCGCCGGAAATGGTCGCGGTACGTGCCGAGCGACGACGTGGAGACGGGCAGCAGCCCGGACCACGCCGACCGCACCGCCGACCGCGATGAGCTGATCGGTGAGTTGGCCAAGCTCCCACGGCGGCAGCGCGCCGTCCTGGTGCTGCGGTACTACGGCGGGCTGACGGACAACGAGATCGCCGAAACCATGGGCTGCTCGCCGGGCACCGTGCGCGCGCACGCGTCACGTGCCCTGGCAACCCTGCGCATCCAGTTCACCAGCCTGGCGGAGGAAGTGCATCATGCGTACTGAGGAAGACCTGCGAGACGCCTTCGACCACCTGGCCGGCACGGCGCCGCATCCCGGCCAGATCCGGCAAGCACTCGAGCTGGGCGGCCGGCGTGCTGCACACCGACGTACTGCGCTCATCGCCGTCACCGCGGTTGCCACTGCGACCGCAGCGGTCGCGGCTGTCCTCACGCCGCACTTGTTGCTGTCGGGCAACGACTCGGCGGATCAGGAGACCAGGACCTCGGCCTGGGCCAGGTGGGTCGGACTGAGCCTGCCGAAGAACGTCTACGCGACAACCCAGGTCTATGGCGCGAACCGGCAGGACTCTGAACTGCAGGTGGTGAACGCGACCCCGTGGCCGACGTTCTGCCAGCTCCAGGTGCATCGCAACGGCGATTTCGACCCGGGCCGGATCCCGCCGGGCAGCCCCACGATCGCGCTCGGCGGGCACCAGGCCCGGATCGTGACGTCGACCAAGAACGCACCGTTCCCGCCCGGTCCCCAGGGCTACCGATTCCCTCTCTTGGGCGCCCCGATGCAGACTCTCGTCTGGCAACCTGCCGAAGGGCTGTGGGCCTTGCTCAGCTGCGAGTCGCAGCGCCGACTCGGCACGCGCAAGATCCCGACGATCGACGGCCCGTTCGATCCGGACGTCACGATGGCGTCGACCATCGCGCGGTCGCTGTCGGTGGGTCCGCAGCAGCTCGGCTCACCGTTCGTCGCGGACGAACTGCCTGACGGGCTTGCCGCACGGCGGATCACCTATTCGCCCGCAACGGGCAACGTCGCGGGGTCCGGCGAGGACTTCGCGGTCATGTTCAGTGACGGCAACCCGGGCACGGGCTACCGGAAGCCGCCGTCCGGCTGCTCGCTGTCCTTCAAGAGTCCGCCGCCAAAGGTCTGTCCCGAAGGGAACCAGGCCTATCAACCGCAGGTCGGCGACGACATCGAGATCCGTTATTCCACCGGCGAATTCTGGGACAGTTCGAGCCGGCACGCGGCGCCGGTCGCGATCATCCAAGGGATGAAGGCGTACTACGTCTACGCCACCGGATTGGCAACGTCGCAGACCAAGAACACGGTGCCGCCCTACGACGCCGTACGGCTCGAGGGCAACGGGGTCGCGATCACGATCCGCAGCCTCGCCCCGAAGCCATCACTCAACGAGCTCCGCGGCATCGCCGAGAACCTACAGCTGACCAGCTCACCCCAGAACCCGGCCACCTGGTTCGACGCCGCGACTTCGATTCCATGAGCGCTTATATTCATGATCGGTTATATTGTCGGCATGGACAGGCGGCGTGGGACGGTGTTCACAACGGACGACGGCCGGACGGCGATCCGGTTCGAGCGGGTGCTGCCGCATCCACCGGAGCAGGTGTGGCAGGCGATCACGGATCCGGCCCGGCTGTCCGCGTGGTTCCCGGCGGTGGTGGACCTGGATCGCCCCGTGGGAAGCGCGTTGTACTTCGGGGTGACGGCGGAGCAGCAGCGGCGGTACGGGATGGCGGACGACCCGGACCGCACGCCGAATGGGCGGCTGCTGCGGAGCGAGCCGCCGGAAGTGCTGGAGTACGAGTGGTCCGGTGAGATCCTCACCTGGGAGATCACTCGTACTGCGACCGGCAGCCTGCTGGTGTTCACCAACGTACTCACGGAGCCGGACGCCGCCGGGCCGGCCACGGCGGGCTGGGAGGCAGGGCTGGAGGTTGTCGAGGCTCAACTCGACGGCAAGCCCATCACTTGGGACCCGTTGGATCGGGCCGAGGAGTTGAGTGCCGCCTACGAATAGCGGGTTCAGCAGGCGCGGACCTTGGCGTCCAGGCCGTGGGTGAAGGAGAGGCAGGCCCAGGGGCGGCCCTGGTCGCGCTTGGCGCGGATGACGAGCGGGTAGGCGTCCGCGCCGCGCACCTGCGGGTTCTTCTCGGTCGGGAGTGTGCCGACCGCTCCCCCGCGTGCTTCTGCCGCGGCCTGCACGTCTGCGACCGACACCGCGCTCCGGGCGTTCTTCTGCGCCGCGTTCTTCGCGTCTGTCGCGACCTGTAGCGCGAAGTCGATCTCCGGCGGCTTCGACCAGGCCGTCTGTGACACCGGGATGATCAGCCCGAACATCCCCAGCCCGACGCCCGTCACGATCTGCCGCAGCCGCCGGGTCTGGTCGGTGGCCAGCAGTGCGGCGCAACAGACCGCCAGCAGGGCCGTGAGGCCGCGGAGGATCCAGTGCCGATCGAGCCTGCTGTCGACCGCGAGCCCGGCCACGACGGCGATCAACAGACAGAGCCCGGCCGCACCCAGCGCCCGAGCCCGCGGAGACATTGCCGCCCACGGAGACCGAGTCGGCGGAGACACAGATTGCATGACGCGACGATAGACGGCGGTCGCTCGCCGCAAGGCACCGCCCGCTGGGGCTAGGGACAACCTACGGTGACTGGGAACAGGCTATTGCTTGTCTCCACACACCGGGGCCAAGCCAGGTAGGTGCCGACGTAGTGCCCGGCAGCGGGTTCTGGAGAGCAGTCTTGGTCCCAGTCCCGAGCCTGGTCTGCACCGACGGCGCGGATCAGGGCCTGCCTTGCCGCTTGTCGCACTTTCCGGGCCGTTGGGCGCGGGACGCGCCGGTCAGGTTCATGTGACGCCGACGGTGCTGGCAGATTCGGAGGAGTCCCACCGCCCTCGAGGGATTGGATCCGATGACGTGACCGAGAACCCTGGTTCCTGGAGCATTTCGCGGCGGCGCGCGCTGCAGCTCGGCGGAGGTGCCGCCGCCGTCGGCGCCGTACAACTTCCGGCGCTGCCCACCGAGGCCGCCGGCGTCTCAACTGGCCGACAGGCCGTACTGAGTGAAGGCACGAACCTCATGGCGTCCGTGTCGCCGGACGGGAAGTGGCTGGCGTTCGACCTGGTGACGGCGATCTGGGTGACGCCGGCCGCAGGCGGTACGTCGCGCCGGCTCACCGACGACCTGCAGGACGCGACCCGCCCGCGCTGGTCGCCGGACGGACGGTCGATCGTGTTCCAGTCGTACCGCGACGGGAACTTCCACCTCTGGTCGATCCGGCCCGACGGCAGCGGCCTGCGGCAGCTGACCAGCGGGCGGTACGACCACCGCGAGCCGCACTTCACGCCCGACGGCCGATCGATCGTCTTCTCGTCCGACCGCGGCGGCTTCGGCGACGGGGGCAACACCGCGGGAAGCTACGGCATCCACCGGCTCGACCTCGCGACCGGCGCGATCGTCGCGCTGACCGACACCACGAGCGAGGAGGCCGAGCCGACCGTCTCCGCCGACGGCCGGAAGATCGCCTTCACCGTCGACACGAGTTCGATCGTCGAACTCGACCTCGCCTCCGGTGTCCGCACGACGATTGTCAACAATCAGACCAGTATCACCCTGTTCGGGCCGTCGTACTCGCCGGCGGGCCACCTCGCGTACGTTCGCCTGTCCGGTCCGGCCTGCGATCTGATTGTCGACAATCAGCAAGTCACCAATGGACAGGATGTCTTCGCGGTCCCACCGTCCTGGGCGTCGACAGACCTCTTCTACACGGCCGACGGCACGGTCCACCGGTACAACGTCGACGCCGGCGGCGAGCACAGCGTCGTACCGTTTGCAGCCACCGTCCCCGTGACGTCACGGCGGCCGCGGCCGAAGGCTCCTGATCTCGAGTCGACGGGCAAACGGGCGGTGCAGGGGATCGCGAGCCCGACCGCGTCGCCGGACGGGAAGTGGCTCGCGTTCCGCGCGTTGAACGCCCTGTGGCTGGCGCCGACCGACGGCAGGACGCCACCCCGCAAGGTGGTTGCCGACGGCTACTTCAATTCGGACCCGGACTTCTCACCGGACGGCAAGAAGTTGCTCTACGCAAGCGATCGCGACGGCACAGCCGACCTGTGGCTGCACGACCTGGCGACCGGCACCGACACCAAGCTGTCGGGTCTCCCGGGTGCCCAGACCGCGCCGCGTTTCGCACCCGACGGGCAGCGGATCGCCTACCAGGACCAGGACGGCATCGCCTGGGTGCTCGACCTCGCGTCGGGCGAGGTCCGGCAGCTGACGCCGACCCTGTTCCAGCCGGGGCGGGTCAGCTGGTCGCGCGACGGCAAGACGCTCGTCCTGGCCGCGGTGAAGCCGTTCTCCAAACGTTTCCGCGAGGGCACCAGCCAACTACTGTACGTCGATGTCGCGTCGACCGCGCTCGAGTACGTCGAGCCGATGCCGTTCCGCTCGCTCGCCACCCGCGGCGACGACGGCCCCGTGTTCTCACCCGACGGCAAGCAGCTGGCCTTCGTCGTGGAGAGCCTCCTGTACGTCGTACCGGTCGATGCTCGAGGCCGCTTCACCGGCGAGCCGCGCGCCCTGACCAACGAAGTCACGGACTCCCCCGTGTGGCTGAACAACCACACGTTGGCCTACCTGAACAACGGACGGTTGCGCACGACAACTGGTGAGACGATCAAGCTCGACCTGGAGTACCGGCGCGCGACCGTCAACCAGCACGTCACGATCCACGCCGGCGCCTTGTGGGACGGACGCGCGACCACGCTCCGCCGGGACGTCGATCTGATTGTCGACAATCAGCGCATCGCCGCCGTACGACCGCACAACGGCCGCGCCGACATCGACGCGTCCGCATTGACCGTGATGCCCGGGTTGATCGACGCGCACAACCACTGGCATCTGCGCGGACGGGCCTGGGGCGCGCGGCAGGGGAACCTGTGGCTCGCGTACGGGATCACGAGTACGCGCTCTCCCGGCGATCCGGCGTACCAGATGCAGGAGACCCGCGAGGCGCTCGTCAGCGGGTCCTTGCGCGGGCCGCGGTACTTCGCGACCGGTGAGGCGATCGACGGGTCGCGCGTGTACTACAACTTCATGCGGCCGACGTTGTCGCTGCGGCAGCTCGGTCTGGAACTCGATCGGGTCGAGGGGCTCGCGTACGACCTGGTGAAGACGTACGTGCGGTTGCCGATCGAGTACCAGCGGCGGGCGATCGCCTACGTGCACCAACTCGGGCTGCAGTTGTCGTCGCATTACCTCTATCCCGCGGAGCATCTCGGGATGGACGGGATGGAGCACACCGGCGCGACGAACCGGCTCGGGTACTCACACACGGTCAGCCGGCTGGGACGCGCGTACGCCGACGTGGTCACACTGTTCACGCGGGCCGGCCTGTCCGTGACGCCGACGCTCTTCAACTCGACGATGGCGCACGTCGACGATCCGTCCCTGCTCACGGACCGACGTACGACGACGCTCTACCCGTCCTGGGAGTACAACGCGCTGATCACCGAGGTGAACACCGCGAAGGGCCCGGCCGGCGTCACCACGCGAGAACTGCTGCGCGGGAACGTCGACATGGTCCTCCGCATCCACCGCGGCGGCGGGCTGGTCATCTCCGGCACCGACACTCCCCTCGACAACATGGCCGTGTCACTGCACGCGAACCTCCGCTCGATGGTCGCGGGCGGCTTCACGCCGTACGAGGCGCTCACGACGGCGACGCGCAACCCGGCGAAGTGGCTCAACCTCGAGGACAAGCTCGGCGTCGTGAAGCCTGGAGCCCAGGCCGACCTGTCCTTCGTCAGCGGAGACCCGTTGGCCGACATCCGCGCGGCCGCCGCCGTACAACAGGTGATGATCGCCGGCAACCACTACACCGTCGACGACCTACTGGCGCCGTACACGTCCACCAACAACCTGCAGCCCACCGTCCACACCGCCAACGCCCCACAACCCCTGACCCGCAACCAAGCTCATGCCCATGACGCCGACTACTGGTGGCACGAACCCGAATGGCTCCACCGAGCCTGCTGCGAAAGCTAGAAGAGCAAGCAGTAGTTGTGCAGGTCGACAGTACGTATACGTCCACTGTCCGGCGATCCGGCCGACCGCACGGCGTGCGGTGACGGGTATGAGACATATACGTACTGTCGAGCTGCCGCTTCCGGTGAACCGCGTCCCTGCGAACGCCGCTCAGAAGGTTGTTGTGAGGTCCTGGGTTTGGCCGGTTGCTGCCGCGCGGTATGCGGACTCGATGATGTCGATGACGTGGCGCGCGTGTTCGGCGGTGACGATCGAGGGCTTGCCGTCGCGGACCCAGTCGACGAGCTGCATGACGTCCTCGTACACGTGCTGCTCCTCGATCTCCCGGTGTACGCCGGTCACGTGCGGAAGCAGCGCCTGGTTCCCGGGCCCGCGGGGCGACTGTTCGGACGGGTTGCGGTTGGGGAAGTCGAACGGCTCGCCGTTGAGCAGCAGCCCGTCGATCGTTCCCGCCGTACCGTAATAGGCGCCGCCGAATCCTCCGCGCATCCCGCCCGCCGCGGTGCCGGTCGCAACGCAGAACAGGTTGTCGCCGAAGTCGATCAGGATGACGGTGTTGTCGTCGGCATCCGTTTCCACGTCGACTCCTCCGCTCGTGCGAACAGGCACCCGTACGCCGGACATTGCCGTGACCCGCCGCGCCGGGCCGAGGATCCCGGTCACGGAATGCAGCGCGTAGACCGTCATGTCGTACAGGGGTCCGCCGCCGGGCTTGCGGAAGTACCACGACGGATCGATGTTCGTGAGTACGTCGTTCCCGCCGCGCACGGACTCGTCCTCGTGGTAGGTGCCGAACGCGGCCCCGCAGCTCACCCACGACAACGTCCCGATCGCGCCCTCGGCGATCAGCTCCCGCGTCCGCACATGATGCGGTCGCAGCATCTCCCCCGGTGACGCGACGATGCGCAGATCGTTCTTCGCCGCGAGCTCGATCAACTCGGTCGCCTCGGCGACGGTCAGCGTCATGGTCTTGTTGAAGTGCACGTGCTTCCCGGCCTGCAACGCGAGCTTGCCCTGCTCGTAGTGCAACCCGATCGGAGAAGCGAGCGTCACCGCGTCGACGTCGCCACGCGCCAGCAACTCTTCGTACTGGACGAACGCCCGCTCGACCCCGAACTTCTCGGCCGCCGCTTCCGCCCGCCCCGGCACCGGGTCACACACCGCTGCCAACGACACCCGGCCGGCCAGATCCGGCTGACCCAAGTGTGGAAGGAGCCCGCGAACCGAGATGCTCCCCGCGCCGACAACACCGATCCGCACAGAATCCGCCATAGCGGCAATGCTATTGGCGATCAGCGAACCCCGCGGCCGCGCGCGTTTCCGCTTCAGATGCCGAGCTGGCCGTTGAGGACCCTGATGATCGGCCAGGCGCCGTCGGACCAGTTCGAGATGACGGTGTAGGTGATCGATGACGAGGGCTTGTGCAGGCTGGCGAACGACACGCCTGCGTCGTACCCCTCCAGCCAGACGGCATCGCCTGTCGCGTGGAGGTGGAACCCGAGGCCGTAGCGCCTGGACTCCTCCGGCCAGTCACTGCGCGGCCGCACCATCTCGGCGACGTGCTCCGGGGAAACGATCCGTCCGGCGAACAGTGCGTCCCAGAAGGCGCTGAGGTCGGCAGCGGTCGAGTAGATGCCGCCGTCTCCGCTGCCGAGCACGGGGAGATGGAACACGTTCGTTCGTAGGCCGTCGACGGACAGGTAGCCGAGGGCGGCGCGGCCTGGGAGTTCGTCGGAGCGTAGGAACTCCGTGTCGACCATGCCCGCCGGCTCGCAGACCAGCGTACGAACCAACTGGTGGAAGTCGATGCCACTCGCCCGTTCGGCCAGCAGGGCGAGGACGACGTAGCCGCCGTTGTTGTACGCGAACCGCTCGCCGGCCGGGGACACGGTCTTGTGCCCGCCCAGCACTGGCAGGAACTGTTCGGTCGTCGCAAGCTCGTGCACCGACACCGGCATCACATGGTCGGTGATGTCGCCGTCTTCAGGGAAGTAGTCGCCGATCCCGGACCGGTGCGCCAGCAGGTGCTCGATCGTCACGTCATCGGCGATCAGAGGCAGGTCTTTGCCGAGCAGCGAACGAGCGGTGGTTTTGAGCTCGAACGTCCCACGCTCAATCAGGCTCATCACCGCCAGAGCCGTCAGACTCTTCGTCCCACTCGCCGTCGCAAACTGGGTCTCGACCGCATTGACGATCCCGTGGGCCCGATCGGCGTACCCATAAGCCGCACAGAACTCAGTAACCCCAGCCCGATCAACCCGAACGACACCGGAGAACCTAGTCCCCTCAACCGCCCCCTCCAACACGATGCTGAAGCTACCAGCTACGTGTTGCGGTGGGCGATGACTCGGGTGAGGCCGAGGGTTCGGCCGGCGTCGGCGTGGAGCATTTGGGCTTCCTCACGTCCCGGCGTACCGCTGTCGCGATCGCATGCTTCGTTCCACTGCAGCCAGTCCCGCCACCCGTCGGGTAGGCGATCGGCGACCTCGACGGTGACCAGGCCGGTCTTCTCCTAGTGCCGCCGCCACCAGGCCGGACTGTGCCAGGCGCAGAAGTCCCATTGCCAGTAGGGCTCGAGGTGTGGTGGCGGCAGCGTCTCGTACTCCTCGGCAAGACCGGGCTGGATGATGCCGATCCGACCACCAGGTTTCACGAAGCGCGAGTAGTAGCCGAGATACAGGTCGTCGGTGCCGAAGTAGTGGTAGGCGCCGATGCTGACGAGCGCATCGAAGAACCCTTCGGCGAACGGCAACGCGTGAGCCTCGGCATGCACCGGATGCACCCGCCCCTCGAGCCCCGCCTCAGCCACCCGCCGCAGGTTCTCATCGGGCTGCACCCACAGGTCGGTCGCCCAAACCTCAACCCCGAACTCCTTGGCGAGAAAGATCGAACTCAGCGCAGTGCCACACCCCATGTCCAACACCCGCATCCCAGCCTCAAGCGACATGAGCTCGGTGAGAGCCTCCGCCTGCCACACCGGGTTCGGCCCCATCGCCCCATCAACCATCCACCGCCCCGAGTACGCCGCAGCCCGCGGATACCGCTCATTCCTCAGCAGCACGTCAAGCTCAGCATCATCCACGCGACGGCACTCTGCGCGACCACCTGGGCCCAGGCAACCGGTTATTGGGCCCTGCCGTCCGATGTGTGCGTGGAGATCAGCCCGAGCCGAGGTCATGGGACAGGCAATGGTGGGTCGGCACCTGCTATTGCCTGTCCCCAGTCACCGCCGCCTGTACCCAGTCACCGCTGCCTATCCCCACTCCCGACCGCCGCCCCGCCAACCGTCGCCCAGCCCGGTCGCTGCGCCCCTGCGGCTACCAAACGACGGGTTAACCCCGGCTCTTCTGACGCGCTTCTCGGACCGCGGTTGTGCAGAACGCCTACGAGGTGATGCGCCGGCGCAACCGACCGGGTATCTACGCGGAACGACTGTCTTGTCCGGGGATCAGGCCGAGTCGTGGCGTTTGGTTGGCACCGGGAACCGCGAGTCGTGGATCGAGGCTGCGATTGGCCACCGAATCCCACGACTCGAGGATCGGGGGTGACTGCGGTAGGGCGGTGGAGGGGCGCCGGAGCAACCCAACCACCCACACATCCGTCACAAGCGCCAGCTATTCGCTGACAGTGAGGTCCAGCGGCGCCAACAGCATGCTCCCGGTCTCAGTCTGCAGTACGACGACCAGCGTCCACTGGCCCGGTGGGACGGCGTACCCCAGCTCAGGAACCACCGACGCCGTCCCGATCAGGACAGGGACTGGACGAGTCTGCTGAGGTGCGATCTCAAAGCCCACCCGTGCCAGGGTGTGCGGGCCGGCGAAGCGGCCGACCACGGCGCCAGAGCTGTTGGTCACTGCGGAGGACAACTCGCCATTGGTGATCAACAACTCCGTGCGCTCGGTGCGATTCGTGATCAGCAGGTCCCGGTGCGCGTGTCGTCCACTTCGGACCGTCAACGGAGCGAGCGGTTCGACGCCGAACCCAGCGCCTTCAGCTGGCTCGCCGTGGACCTGGAGCAGGTGCGCATTCCCCAACAGTTCTCGGCCCGGAAACCTCATCATCCCAACATGCAGATCGAGCAGGTCGCCGTACCTCGCGTGGAAGTCGGCAGCGATGTCGGTCGCCCACGCGGCCAGCCCAATCCGAATCCGCTTCTCCGACCGCTCGCTGTCGGGGTCAGGCAGGAACATGAACGCGTCCGGCGATTCCTCGAGCAACCGTCGCAACTCCACCCGCAAGCTGTCCCAACCACCCACAACCCGACCATAACGCCTTCACCTACAGCCAAAAGACGCCGCAGCCGTGGCACGCACAATGTCAGCCATGCTCCCGCTCTCCAGGGTGGCGATCGAGCTCGACGACGAGGAACCCGCGTCGTGCGCCGCACCACCACCCTGCCGGTCCGCAACATCAAGGCCGACCGACCACGTCACGTCACGTCTCGTCGCAATAGACCTCGACCGCCGTCGGTAGCGCCGACTCCAGGACAGGCCATTCCGGACGCTGGTTCACCGAGGCGACCCAGTCCGGTAACTGTTTCCCGTCGCCGGGGAACCACCACTCCGAGTGTGATCCCAGCACCTCGAGCCGAGGCGTCGGCAGGTACTGGAGATCGCAGTGGAACTGCAGATACTCGTCGGAGTCAGGCAACCCGAACTGCCTGGTCAGATCGAAGTGAAAGCGGGGCTCGCCGGAGAAGTCATAGATCCCGAACTGGTACAGGAGACCATCGGAGTCTGGCTCCCTCGGCACATCGAACTCGACTCTGCTGAACGAGCCGAACACCGACCACGCGCTCGCCGCGGACAACGACCCCACCGTCAGGCCCGCCTGACGCACAAGAGTGCGAAACACCTCGGGAGAACCCCACGGACTCGGCTGCCGACCACGCATCAAACGACCCCAATCCCATGCACCAGTTGAGCAACCTACGGCAACGGGCCGACCACGGCGGCCTCTCAGTTTCCTAGACGAGGTGTCAACTATCAACTGGCACGTAATCGTCAACCATGCGTTCCCCAATACTTTGGTCTGGGACGGCGCGATCGACAGGTTGCGTCGCCGCCGAGCTGACCGGTGATTGCCAGGCGGTCTGCGGCCCGCCGATCCCGGCGACTTCAACGCTCAGCTGCAGGGGTGGTTGCTGAAGGCAACGCCGGATGACCGTCGGGGCGGCAGCGCCGCGTGCATTAGGCTGCGACATCGAGCGCGCCCCGCGATCGCTGTGCTCAGTCGCAACCCGCTCACCGGAAGGACTCGAGGATCCCGCGGACCACGAGGAGCTCAATGACGACGAACGTGATCAGTGAAAGCCCGTTCGCTGACGATGTGCGCGCCGTGGCTGCGCACTACGGCGTGACGGAGAGGACGTGGTGCCGGCTCCGACTCAGGGCGAGGTGAACCTGACGGTCTTCCTCGGCGGTTCTTATCGGTTCGCTTGTAGCCGAGCGCTGGATGCGTGGGCGGGAAAGTAGCAGTCGCCAGCGGCACGGGTCAGTTGGGTGCGGGCTTTGGTTGGTAGTCGCCCGCGAGCGGTAGCGAGCAGGTCGCCGGCGGCAGCCGGCAGTTGGGAGTACGGCGCTAAGCCGGGGGCGGTGGGAGCGCGCGGAGTGGGTGCGCTGAGGAGCGGAGCGACGAAGTTAGCGCCCGCTAGCACGCGGGGGTCAGACCACATTCCTACTCATCACAGCCGTCTGCTCCAACCACATTCCCACCATCACAACCGCATCCCTCACAAGCTCCCCGGCGTACTAGAAGGGGAGTTTGGGTTGGGGTGGGGCGTGGGTGGGGTCTACGCCGTCGAAGAGGCTGCTGACGGATTCGCCGTCGTGGATTCGTTTGATGGCTTCGGCGAAGAGGCCGGCTACTGAGGTGACTTGTAGGTCGGGGAAGCCGGTGGGGCGGGGGACGGTATCGGTGCTGATGACTTCGGTGATGGAGGGGTGGGAGCGGAGGCGCTCGACCGCGGGGCCGGCGAACAGGCCGTGGGTGCAGGCTACGGCGGCCGACGTGCAGCCGCGGTCCTTGAGGCGGTCCAGGAGTTCGATGATGGAGCCGCCGGTGGCGATCTCGTCGTCGAGGACGATCGCGCGTTTGCCGGCGACGTCGCCGACGATCGTGTCGATGACCACGCGGTCGTCGGCGAGCCGCTGCTTGCTGCCGGCCGCGACCGGGAGGCCCAGCAGGCGGGCGAACTGCGTTGCGGTCTTCGCGTTGCCGAGGTCGGGGCTGACCACGACGGTGTCGGACAGGTCGCGCCCGCGGAAGTGGTCGGCGAGGATGCCGATCGCGGTCAGGTGGTCGACCGGGACCGAGAAGAAGCCGTGGACCTGGGGAGCGTGCAGGGACATCGTCAGGACGCGGTTGGCGCCGGCCGTGGTCAGCATGTCGGCGACGAGCCGGCCGCCGATCGAGATCCGGGAGGCGTCCTTCTTGTCGGACCGTGCGTACGCGTAGTGCGGGATGACGGCGGTGATCTGCTGCGCCGACGCGCCGCGGGCGGCGTCGATCATCAGCAGTAGCTCCATCAGATGGTCCTGCGTCGGCGGTACGAGCGGTTGCACGATGTACACGTCTCGTTGCCGGCAGTTCGCCTGCAGTTGGACCTGCAGGCAATCGTTGCTGAAACGATGGATCTCGACCGGAGACAACGGTACGCCGAGATCCTTACAGATCTGCTCCGCCAACTCGGTGTGGGCACTTCCGCTGAACACGACGATCTCTCGCACGGCTCTCCCCGAACGCTGCGACCCCGACAGCTGAACCCTAACCGATCAGCCGCGCGAGAATTTCCGCGGCCGTACGGCAGTCGGCTGCCGACGCGTCGAGATGCGTGACGACCCGCAGCTGCGTCGCCCCGACACCACCGATCAGTACGCCGGCGTCGCGAGCGCCGGCCACCACCTCGGCGACCGTGCGACCGGTCGCGGCCAGGTCGGCGACGACGATGTTGGTCTCGACCTGGTCGGGCTTCACCGAGCCGGGCGCCGCGTCGGCGAGCACCTCGGCGATCGCGCGGGCGTTCGCGTGGTCCTCGGCGAGTCGCTCGACGTTGTGTTCGACGGCGTACAGCCCGGCCGCCGCTAGTACGCCGGCCTGCCGCCAGCCGGCGCCGAGACGCTTCCGCCAGATCCGTGCCTCGCGGATCAGCTCCACGGAGCCCACGAGAACGGAGCCGACCGGCGCGCCGAGGCCCTTGGACAGGCAGACACTCGCCGCGGCCGCTCGCGAGGCAAAAGACGCGACGGGCCGTCCAGTGGCGACACCAGCGTTCCACAGTCGGGCGCCGTCGAGGTGCAGCGGGATACCGCGCGCATCGAGTTCGTCCGCGAGTACGTCGTACCCGTGCTGGATCGACCCGCCGCCGAAGTTGTGCGTGTTCTCGACCGAGACGGCCGATGTGACGACGAAGTACGGACCGAGGTCGGGTGCGATCAGCGCGCGGATCTGCTCGAGGTCGATCTGCCCGGACGGCGCGCTCCAGGTACGGGTGGTGACACCGCTCACGGCCGCGTGCGCGCCGAGCTCGGCCCGCGCGATGTGCGCACTCGCCTCACACAGCACCTCACCGCCGGGCGGCACCAAGGAACGTACGCCGAGGATGTTCGCGAGCGACCCCGTGACGGTGAAGAGACCGGCCTCGTGCCCGAGCAGCCCGGCGACCCGCTCCTCCAACGCGTTGACGGTCGGGTCCTCGCCGTACACGTCGTCGCCGAGCGGGGCCGACGTCATCGCGGCCAGCATGCCCGCGGACGGGCGCGTGACGGTGTCCGAGCGGAGGTCGATCATGCCTGTGCGCCGCGCAGGCGTTCCGCGACGAGGAATGCCAGCTCGAGGGACTGGTGCCGGTTCAGCCGCGGGTCGCAGGCGGTCTCGTACCGGTTCACGAGGTCCTCCGCGACCAGCTCCTCACCGCCGCCGAGGCACTCGGTGACGTCGTCGCCGGTGAGCTCCATGTGGACGCCGCCCGGCCACGTCCCGACCTGCTCGTGGGCGTCGAAGAAGCCTTGCACCTCGTCCATCACGTCGTCGAAGTTGCGGGTCTTGTACCCGTTCGGCGTCTCGTACGTGTTCCCGTGCATCGGGTCGCACACCCACGCGATCGGCGAGCCGTGGTCGCGGACCGCCTCCAGCAGCGGCGGCAGCGCCGAGCGGATCTTGCCCGCGCCCATCCGGGTGATGAACGTGAGCCGGCCCTCAATGCCCTTCGGGTTCAGCTTGTCGATCAGGGCCCGGATGTACTCCGGTGTCGTGGTCGGACCGATCTTCACACCGAGCGGGTTCGACAGCGAGGCGAGGAACTCGACGTGGGCGCCGTCCAGCTGACGGGTCCGCTCCCCCACCCAGAGCAGGTGGCCGGACACGTCGTACGGCTGCTCGGTCCGCGAGTCGATCCGGGTCAGGGCGTGCTCGTACTCGAGGATGAGCGCCTCGTGCGACGCGTAGAAGTCGACGGTCCGGAACTCGTCCGAGGTCGCGCCGCACGCTCGCATGAAGGCCAGCGCGCGCTCGATCTCCGAGGCCAGCTGCTCGTAGCGGCGGCCGACCGGGGAGGACTTCACGAAGTCCGTGTTCCAGGCGTGCACCTGGTGCAGGTCGGCGTACCCGCCGGTGGTGAACGCGCGGGTCAGGTTGAGCGTCGCCGCGGCCGCGTTGTAGACGCCTCGGAGCCTGGCAGGGTCCGGGATCCGCGACTCGGGGGTGAAGTCGAAGCCGTTCACGGCGTCACCGCGGTACGACGGGAGCGTCACGCCCTCGCGGGTCTCCTCCCCGGACGAGCGCGGCTTGGCGTACTGCCCCGCGATCCGGCCGATCTTCACGACCGGCACGCTGGCGGCGTACTGCAGTACGACGGACATCTGCAGCAGCACCCGCAGCTTGGCCCGGATGTTCTCCGCGGTCACGCCCGCAAACGTCTCCGCGCAGTCGCCGCCCTGGAGGATGAACGCCTCACCGCGGGCGACCGCACCGATCTTCGTCGTCAGGTCGTCGCACTCACCGGCGAACACCAGCGGCGGCAGCGTCCGGAGTTCCGTGATCACCTGCTCCAGCACACCCTGATCCGGCCACTCCGGCTGCTGCAGCGGCTTCAGCCCCCGCAACTCGTCCAGCGTAGGAACCCCGGGAACCTCACCCGCCGTCAACGTCGCAAATTGCATGCCCTCAGCCTAGTTGACCCCCCTCGCACGCTGCGTGCGCGTCTCAGGTGAGGGAGCTGGGGTCCTGGGGGACGTCTACGGCTTGGGCGCGGAGGGCAGACAGGGGGATGGTGTCCAGGGCGCGGACGTGGGTCGATGCGAGTACGACGGGGGCCGGGGCGCCGGCGTGGTACGACTGGAGCCAGCGGGCTGCTACGACGCACCAGCGGTCGCCCGGCTTCAGGCCCGGGAACTGCCACTCGGGGCGCGGGGTGATCAGGTCGTTGCCGATCGAGGCCTGGTGGGCCAGGAACTCCGACGTCATCACCGCGCAGACGGTGTGGTTGCCGAGGTCCTCCGGACCGCTCGTGCAGCAGCCGTCGCGGTAGAACCCGGTCACCGGATCGGTGCCGCACTCCTCGAGCGGCTCACCGAGCACGTTCAGGTCGTTGTCCATGACGGCAATCCTCGCCGTACGACAGCCGGAATGCGGTCAGCTGGCCTTGGTGTCGCCGAGGCGGACGTGCTCGTCGATCGACTCGCCGGCCTTGAGCAGTTCCTTGGCCTTGTCGGCGTACATGTCGACGTACTCCTGGCCGGACAGGTCCATCAAGGCGTACATGATCTCGTCGGTGACCGAGCGCAAGACGAAGCGGTCGCGCTCCATGCCCTCGTAGCGAGAGAAGTCCAGTGGCTCGCCGAACGCCACGCCCGGCCGCACCAGGCGCGGCAGCAGCCGGCCCTTCTCGCGGTAGAACATCTTCGGCCGGATCGAGCCCGGCGGCTGCAGCTTCTCGGTGTCGATCATCGCGACCGGGATCACCGGGACGCCGGCCACGATCGCCATCCGGGCGACGCCGGTCTTGCCCTTGTACAGCCGACCGTCGGGCGAGCGGGTGCCCTCGGGGTAGATCCCGAACAGGCCGCCCTTCTCGAGGATCCCCAGGCCGGTGTTCAGCGCGGCCAGCGAGGCGCGGCCGCCGGAGCGGTCGATCGGGATCTGGCCCACGGACCGGAAGAACGTGGCGACCAGCTTCCCCTTCAGGCCGGGACCGGTGAAGTACTCCGATTTGGCCGGGAAGACGATCTGCCGGGGAATCGAGACCGGCAGGAAGATCGAGTCGCAGAACGCCAGGTGGTTGCTGACCAGCAGCGCCGGACCGTCGGTCGGCACGTGCTCCGTCCCGGTCACCTTGGGCCGGAAGAGCAGCCGGACCAGTGGTGCGACCAAGAACCGTCTGAGGAACAGGTACAGCATCCGCCTCGACCTCCGTCACTCGCCCGACACTCACCAGCACTCATTGAGAGCCCACGTCACCATCGTCGGCCCGTACCTGCGTCCGGCACCAGTGCCCGCCGGTGGCGGTCACGCGACAACTCCGGCGCGCCACCTTCCGGTGCGGACACTACGTTCCAGCTTCCCCCTCAGGCAATGTCACCGCCAGGAATGCGAGTGTTGCTCACCGTGTTGTCACCTGGATGCAGACTGGATGCAGACTCGTTGCGGCCCAGATGCGACGATTGTCACGCGCCTCAGGGCCCAGTTGTGAAGGCCCGGTGGTACGGCGCAGTTGTGAGGACAGTGAACGGCGAGGAGTCGAGCGTGCCAGTGCAAGCCCACGCGGAGGAGTTCCGCAGTCCCGGCACCGGGGGGAACGCCGCCGTCGGCGTACTGCTGAGCCACGGATTCACCGGTTCGCCGCGGTCGATGCGGCCGTTCGGTGAGCACCTGGCCGCCGAGGGGTACGGCGTCGCGGTACCGCGGCTGCCCGGTCACGGGACCAGCTGGCAGGAGATGAACAAGACCGCCTGGCCGGACTGGTACGCCGTACTCGACAACGAGTTCGAGCGGCTGCGCAAGGAGCACGACAGGGTCTTCCTGGTGGGGCTGTCGATGGGCGGCTGCCTGGTACTGCGGCTTGCGGAGCAGCACGGAGCGGACGTATCCGGTCTGGTCCTGATCAACCCGTCGGTGCGCACCGACGACAAGCGGCTAGCACTGCTGCCGGTGCTGTCCAGGCTGGTGCCGTCGTTCCCGGGCATCTCGAACGACATCAAGAAGCCCGGCGTCGACGAAGGCGCGTACGACCGGATGCCACTGCGGGCGCTGCACTCGCTCTCGCAACTGTGGAGGATCACCCGGGACGATCTGGCGAAGATCACGCAGCCCGTGCTGTTGTTCCGCAGTACTGTCGATCATTTGGTGGAGCCGAGCTCGGGGCGGGCGGTGCTGTCCTCGATCTCGTCCCGCGACGTGACCGAGACCCTGCTCGAGGACAGCTACCACGTGGCAACTCTGGACAACGACGCACCGCGGATCTTCGCGGACTCGACAGCCTTCATCAGCCGGCTGAGCGAGCCCCAGAGTGAGTCCAAGATTGAGCACCGCAATGCGTGACAACGGACTGACCGCGACGTCGTACACGTCGCTCGGTGGCATCGATCCGCTGGTCGCGGAGCCGGTGCTCGACGCGCTCAAGGCGGCCGGCATCGCGGCGTACTGCGAGAACCAGAGCGAGGCCCTGCGTGAGGTCGCGGCGCCGGAGGAGGCCGAGGAGCCGGTCCGGATCCCGGTCGGGTACGACGAGATCTTCGTCGACGCCGAGGCGGTGGAGCGGGCCCGCCCGGTGATCGACCGCAGTACCGAGGACGCCGAGTGGCAGTCGTTGGTGGAGCAGTTCAACCAGCCGTCCGCGCCGGGGCACGACGGCGGCGAGGAGACGGTGGCGCGCTGGCCGGCGAGCGAGGACGTCGACGACAAGTACGAGCCGCTGATCGACGTACCGGCCGGGCTCACCGTCGAGGAGAAGAAGACAGAGGACGCGGAGCCGCCGGCCAGGAAGGCCGACGACCCGCACGACCACTACGTCCCGCCGGAGCCCCCGCGCGGGCCGCGGCTGGACTGGATCAGCCGGCTCGCCTGGCTCGGGCTGCTCGGCGGCCCGCTGCTGCTGATCCTGGCCGCCCTGCTCGACTTCGGCACCGGCCGGATCACCACGCTCGCGGTCACCGGATTCATCGGCGGCTTCCTCACGCTGGTCTTCCGGATGAAGGACCGGCTCCCTCCGGGCGACGGCGGTGACGACGGAGCCGTCGTCTGAGTTAGAGTGCGGATCGTCGGACAATCTGACGACATCACTCGTTTGGGAGGGCACCCGTGCAGGTCACCGAGACCGTCGAGATCACCGGCCACCTGATGGACTCCGGGCTGCTGTCCCGGGTGCTCGACGACATTCGCGGGTACGGCGGCGAGTACACGCTGGACAAGTTCGATCTCGGCTACGACAAGGACGACCCGTCCACGGTCCGGATGACGGTCGGCGCGGAGGATGAGGAGTCGCTGCAGCGGCTGCTGATGCGGATCCAGACCAAGGGCGCGAACCTGGTCGACCCCGGTACGCCGGAAATCACCGAGGTCAGCCAGGACGGGGTGTTTCCGGACGGGTTCTACTCGACCACGAACCTGCCGACGAGCGTCCGGCTCGGCGGTCACTGGGTCACCGTCCAGAACCCGGAGATGGACTGCGGCCTGCTCGTCGAGGGTGACCCTGAGTCCGGCACCGTACGGACCATTCCGATGTCCGAGGTCCAGGCCGGGATGAGGATCATCACGAGTGCGCAGGGCGTGCGGGTCACGCCGCCGATCGTGACGAGCACCGAGGACGGATTCGGCTTCATGGAGTCGGACGTGTCGTCGGAGAAGCCGCAGCGGGTGCTGGTGAAGCAGGTCGCGGACGGGATGCGCGAGGCGAAGGCGAACGGGCAGAAGGTGCTCTGGGTCGGCGGGCCCGGCATCGTGCACACCGGCGCCGCGCCCGCGATGGTGGCGATCGTGGAGGCCGGGTACGTCGACGTACTGTTCGCCGGCAATGCGCTCGCGACGCACGACATCGAGTCGTCGCTGTACGGGACGTCGCTCGGCGTGGATCTCGCCCGCGGGCGGGGTGTCGAGCACGGGCACGAGCACCACATCCGGGCGATCAACACGATCCGCAAGGCCGGGTCCATCGCGGCGGCGGTCGAGCAGGGCGTGCTGACGTCCGGGGTGATGCACGCGCTGGTTCGGCAAGGTAAGAGTTTCGTGCTGGTCGGGTCGGTGCGTGACGACGGGCCGCTGCCGGACGTCTACACCGACGTACTCGAGGGCCAGCGCGCGATGCGGGCCGAGCTGGACGGGGTCGGGTACTGCCTGATGGCCGCGACCATGCTGCATTCGGTTGCCACCGGCAACATCCTGCCGGCGTCGATCCCGTTGACCTGCGTGGACATCAACCCGGCGACGGTGACCAAGCTCGCGGACCGCGGCTCGTCCCAGGCCCGCGGGATCGTCACGGACGTCGGCCTGTTCATCGAGCACCTGGCCCGCGAACTCTCCCCGTCGTACGCCGACATGAAGTGACCCCATCGCCGTACACGCTGGTCCTATGCTGAATCAGGACTTCGAGTCGTTCCTGCGGCGCTTCGAGGAGGCCAATACCGCGTTCGTCAACGGCGATCCGTCGTTGTGGTTGCCGTTGGTGTCGCGCAGCGAACAGACCTCGATCTTCGGCGGGTTCGGCGGCCAGGAGGTCGGCTGGTCCGAGATCGGGCCGCGGTACGAGTGGGCGTCCTCGCAGTTCCTCCCCAGCGGCGCGAAGATCGAGTTCGAGTACCTCGTCAAGCACGTCGGCGCGGACACGGCGTACACGGTCGCGATCGAGCGCGGCACCGTCCAGCACGTCACCCAGCCGGCCCCGGTGCCGCACCTGCTGCGCACGACGATGGTGTTCCGGGCCGAGGACCGCGCGTGGAAGATCACCCACCGCCACGCCGACCCCCTCAACCCCACCTCGGCCCTGACGGGGCCTTAACGGCTGAGGTCGCGGTGTCCGCCGGGGCGATAGCCGCTGCCCTCCCGACGGCCCCAGTCCGGAGCGTTGCCGGCCCGCACCTCCGGTCCGCCTGCGTCCAGGCCGCGCGACATCGCCTTGCCGGCGTCGGGACCGTGCTGAACCGTCCGCTGCAACGCCTCGGCGAACTCGATCACCTCTCGGACCTCGTCCTCGACGTCGAAGTCGTTGCGGGCCAGGTTCCGCATGCCCGCCCGCGGAAAGTTGTGCCGCAGGACCACAGCCTCCGTGTAGGTCTTGTCCGGCTCGATGAACGCGTTGTCGCGATCGGGTGCCACCAGCAACTGCTGCTGCTCCGCATGCGAGCTCTGACCGACGGCGTGCAGCCAGCCGTCGTCGTACCGCTTGGTCTCGGAGAACTCGGACCTGTTCGCCTCGCAGGTGGCCCGCACCGCTTCGATCAGATCCTTGCCTTTGATCGGCCGATCGAACCGGACCGTCTGGCGGACGTTCGAGCCACTGATGTCAATCGTCATCCCGGCACCCTTTCACGTCACCGGGCCGACCTGTCTGCACCGTCACGTCCGCCTGGGCATGACGCCTGGACCGCGAGCGTGTTGGATGGCGGTATGACGGAACTCGTGCACCTGGACACCGATGGCGGCGTTGCCACGATCACGCTCGACTCGCCGCACAACAAGAATGCGTTGTCGCAGCAGTTGACCGGTGAGTTGCTGGCGCGGCTCGAGGCGGCGGGTGGGGACGATGCGGTGCGGGTGATCGTGGTTCGGTCGGCGCTGGACGTGTTCTGCTCGGGGGCCGATCTGTCCGAGGCGACGACCGTCGGGATGGGCGTCGGCGCGCAGCGGATGGTCGACGTACAGCGGGCGATCGTGGCGAACCCGAAGCCGGTCGTCGTGCGCGTCGCGGGCCCGGCGCGAGCGGGTGGCATCGGGATCGTGGCGGCGGCCGACATCAGCATCGCCGGGGAGAGCGCGACGTTCGCGTTGACCGAGGTCCGGCTGGGGCTCGCGGCGGCGACGATCTCGCTGACGGTCCTCCCCCGGCTCACGGACCGCGCGGCGGCGTACACCTTCCTGACCGGCAACGCCTTCGACGCCCTCGAGGCGGCGCGTCTCGGCCTGCTCACGCTCACGGTCCCCGACAGCGACCTGGACGCCGCCGTCGACACGGTGCTCACGTCCATCCTGAAGGGCGCACCACAGGGCCTGCGCGAAACCAAGAAGCTCCTCAACCGCGAGTTGCTCGCCGACATAGATGCCCGCGGCAAAGACCTCGCCGACCTGTCCGCATCCCTGTTCGGCTCCCCCGCCGCCCAAGAAGCCATGCTCGCGTTCCTGAACCGCAAGAAGAGCTAATTCGTTTGCCGCACACCGATGCCGCTGCTGGACTGGCGGCATGCGGCAGCTCACCGAGGCACAGCGGACGCAGTTCCGGAACCAGGGGTACGTCGTCGTGCCCGGCGTACTCACCGACGACCAGATCGCCGCCGCTCGCCGCATTGTCGGCGAGATGCTCGAACGCCAGCCGCCGGAGGGTGTCGGCGCGCACTTCCTGTGGCCCGCCCTCGACGGCGGACACCCGCTGCTGGCGTTGTACCGCGCAGCTGGGATCGCGGAGCTGGCCGCGCAGTTGCTGCGGCCGGAACTGGAGCTTCTCGAGCCCGACCAGGCCCAGGTCGCGACGACGATCCCGCCGTGGCCGCACCGGCCGGGCGGACCGCACGTCGACGGGATCACGCCGGGTCTGGAAGACGGCACGCCGGGGACGTTTACGATGCTCGCCGGATTGTGGCTGACTTCTCACGAGGAGCTGGACCGGGGCAATCTCTACCTCTGGCCGGGGACGCACCTTCGCTTCGGCGAGTACCTTGCCGACCGTGGCGCCGACGCGCTGTCCCGGGTCGACGAGATGAATCCGGGCCCCTACCCCGACATCCCGCTCGGCGATCCGATCCAGGCCACCGGAGCGGCCGGCAGCGTGCTCTTCGCGCACTATCTGCTGGCGCACAACATCGGCGGCCACTCCGGCAGCGCGGACGACGTACGCCGGGAAACCCTGTACTACCGGCTCCGGACCACGACGCATCGCGCCAACTGGCGGGCCGCGGTCACTGATCCGCTGCTCGAGTTCAGACCCTGATCTCGATCAGCATCGGGAGGTGGTCGGAGGCGGCGGCGAGGTCCTCCGCGGAAGCAGGTGTCGGGAGGATGCGTCCCTGCAGCGTCGGCGACAGGTGGGCGCCATCGATGCGTTTGTGGGGATTCGTGGAGCTGAAGGTCGGGCCCGCGTCGGCGCCGAGGTCGGTCAGGCCTTCCTCGGCCAGTCGTTTCCACACCGGGCCGTCGGGTTCCTCGTTCAGGTCGCCGGCCAGCAGGTACGGCGTGCCGAACGCGCGGCATCGCTTCAGGATCTGCTCGAGCTCGTGCTGACGGCCGAGGATGTGCAGGCCGAGATGACAGCAGACGACAGCGACCGGCGTCGTGCCGACGAGGACCTGACCGCCGACGGCGCCGCCGGACAGCTGGGTGGCGACGAAGTTCAGGCGCCGGCGGACGAACGGCCGCCAGACCCGCCAGCGCAGCGGATCGCCGAGCTCGATGCCGTCGGCAACCAGGATCGCGTTCCGGGCGGCGGCCGCGACGTACCGCATCCCGAAGGTGGCGGCCATCGCCCGGCGCTTGCGACGGGTGCCGAACCAGGTCGGCGCCTCCTGCACGAGCATCACGTCCGGCGCGCACGCCCGCACCACGCGAGCGAGCGCCGTACGGTCGTCTCCCCACCGGTGCACGTTGTACGACAGCACCCGCAGGGCGCCGTCACTCATGCCTCAGGGTCGCCGTTCAGGTCAGCCGGGTGCAGGTCGGTGTCCTGCGCCGCGGCGCGCATCCCGGTACGCCGTCCCGCGGTCTTCCGGGCCGCCCGCTCGAGGCGGGTCGACCGTCCGCGCGCCGCAGCCGTCTTCGCGGTCACGGCAGTGGTCTTCACCCGGACCCGGCGCAGCCACGTCGCCTCTTCACGCGCCAGGTCGGCCGCACCGACCAGGCCCGCCTCCGGCCCGAGCACCGCGCGCACGATCCGCGCCTCCGGGCGGAATCCGCGGCCGGTCAGCGTCCGCTTGAACGCCTCCCGCGCCGGCGCCAGCAGCAGCTCGCCCGCGTCGGACACGCCACCGCCGATCACGAACGTGCCCGGGTCGAGCGCGGCGGCCAGGTTCGCGAGGCCGATGCCGAGCCAGCGGCCGACGTCCTCGAGCAGCTCGACCGCGACCGGGTCGCCGTCCTTGGCCAGCGCGGTCACCATCGGGCCGTTGATCTTGCGCGGATCGCCCTCGGCCGCCCGCAGCAGGTTGTGCGCGACCGGCGAACCGGACAGCGCCAGCTCACGGGCCTCCCGGGTCAGCGCGTTGCCGGAGGCGTACTGCTCCCAGCAGCCGCGGTTCCCGCACTCGCAGCGGTGACCGCCCGGCACGACCTGCATGTGCCCGAACTCGCCCGCGATCCCGAACTTCCCGCGCTGCAACGCGCCGTCGTTCAGGATCGCGCCGCCGATGCCGGTGCCGAGGGTGACGCACACCAGGTGGCTCTCGCCCTGACCGCCGCCGAACCGCCACTCGGACCAGGCGGCCGCGTTCGCGTCGTTCTCGACCACGACCGGCAGGCCGAGCCGGCGCTCGACCGCGTCCCGCAGCGGCTCGTGCCGCCAGGCGAGGTGCGGTGCGAACAGCACCGACGACCGGGTGCCGTCGACGAACCCGGCGGCGCCGATGCCGACCGCGATCACGTCGTGCCGCGACTCCAGGTCGCGCACGATCTCCGCGATCGCGTCCTCGGTCTCCTTCGGGTCCGTCGTCGGCGTGTCCCGCCGCAACCGGTCGAGGATGTTGGCCTCCGGGTCGACCACCCCGGCGGCGACCTTGGTCCCGCCGATGTCGATCCCGATCGTCAGTGCCTGCGTCAACGCCAAGGTTCGACCTTCCTCGCGACCCCCGCCGGGCCAGGATGTGTCCCGGGTCCAGTATCCCAGGTCAGGACAATCATCGGGGCGTCACAGCGTCGGGACCGGGCGCCGGGCCAGGTCGGCGGCGCCGATCAGGCCGGCGTCGTTGCCCAGCTCGGCGAGGGTGAACGGCGCGTGCGGGCGGTTGGCCTTGGCGGGCAGCACCTTCTCGAACGCCTGCACCGCGGACTTCATGATCAGATCCTTCGCCGCGCTCACACCGCCGCCGATCACGACCAGCGACGGGTCGAAGATCGTCGCCAGGCTCGCGACGCCCTCACCCAGCCAGCGGCCCAGGTCGTCGAGCAACTCGACCGCGCACGGATCCCCCTGCACCGCCGCGTCGGTGATCATCGGGCCGGTCAGCTCGGCAGGGTCGGTGATCCCGCACACGCTCAGCATCTGCACCGCCGCCAGCGAACCCGACTCGGCCTGCGCCCTGCCCTCGCGCACCAGCGCCTTGCCGGAGGCGTACTGCTCGAGGCAGCCGCGAGAACCGCACCCGCACCGGTGTCCACCGGGTACGACGCGCATGTGGCCGAGCTCGGCCGCCACGCCGTGGGCGCCGCGCAGCATCTCGCCCTCGATCACCACGCCGCCGCCGATCCCGGTGCCGACCGTGATGCAGACCATGTCCTCGACTTCCTTGGCCGCGCCGAACGCGAACTCGCCCCAGGCCGCCGCGTTCGCGTCGTTCTCGACCACGACCGGGACCTTCAGCTGCTCCGTGACGCGTGCGCCGAGCGGCTCGTCCCGCCAGGCCAGGTTCGGCGCGAACAGCACCGTCGACCGGTCCGAGGAGACGAACCCGGCCGCGCCGATCCCGACCGCTTCCACGGCGTGGTTCGCGATCAGCTCGGCGGCCGCGTCGCAGATGGCCGCCGCGGTGGCGTCGACCGAGTCGGCCGGGGTGTCGCGATGCGTGCGCGCGATGATCGCGCCGTGCTCGTCGACCACGCCGGCCGCGATCTTCGTACCGCCGACGTCGATGCCGATCGTCAGTCCCATGGTTCGGGGTCCTCACTCACGTCGATCCGGTCCACCCGGGACCGAGTCGATTCTTGGGCCGCTTCCTCCTCCGGTGGCGAGGAGCGCGACGCTGCGTCCTCCCGCGTCTGCCGGGCCGCGTCCGCGGCGGCCTCCAGCAGAGATCTCAGTGAGCCGAGCACATGCGCGGCGGCTGTCGACAGCTGCTCGATCGTCTCCGGGCTGGTGTTCCGCACCCGGTGGATCAGCTGACAGACCGGGCACCACACACAGTCGGGACCCAACTTGTGCTCGTGCTCTCCAGTGTCATGCTCGGCCTCGTCGGCAGGCGGCGCGTCATGGGCAGCGTTCTGCAGTACGGCGAACAGCTTCGCCGCCTCCTCAGCGACCGAGCCGACCGGTTCTTTCGTCACCGCGCCGCCTCGCGACGGGTCAGCGCCTCGTGGTACTCGGCCGCCAGGCCCTGTGCCAGCTCCTGGGCCGACTCGAGCGGCCCGGATCCGCTCGGGACCTCGGGAGTGACCGGTCGCGCGACCTCCCGCGGCGAGAACCGCACCTGCAACCGGCCTTCGTCCAGCCGCGCGCCCGCGACCACGCCACGCGCCAGGGCGGCGGGCAGCGGCAGCACCCGGCGGTACGACCCGACGGTGATGATCAGCTCGTCCCCGTGCCGCGCGAGCTCCAGCTCGTCGGCGGATGCCAACGGCAACGGCATCGTCAGCGTGTACGTCCGCCCGTCGGTGTCGATGTGGCGATCCACCCAGAGCGACGTGTCGTCCGTGGCGCGCGCGAACGGGTCGTCCCCGCCGTACATCTCCACCGCGAACGCGGCCAGTTCCTCGACGCCGACCGGCTCACAGACGCGGTACGGCGACTCCCAGATCGGCAACGGCCGGAACGAGTCCGCGACCTCCTCAAGAATCCCCCGCTGCGCCGCGACCCACTGCCGGCGCCACGTGTCGGCCCCGGCGGCCGGGAAGACCCGGTTCGCCACGACACCGTCCACGCGGTACCCGTACAGCGACAGCCGGGTCAGCGACCGCCGGGCCTCGGCGACCACGACTGCCTCCGGCGTCAGCACCAGCCGCACCGAGGCGTCCGGTCCGGCCAGCAGCGTGCGGATGTCGGACAGGTCGGCCTGCAGGCGCCGCAGCGCGTCGAAGACCGTGTCGTCCGGCATCGGGATGCTCGACCCGCGGCTCAGGAACGGCCGGAACGTCCGCATCATCTTGCGCTCGGCGTTGAAGATCCGTTCGAGGTACCAGTTCAGGGCCTCGGGCAACGCCAGCAGACGCAGCGTCTCCGCGGTCGGAGCGCAGTCGACGACGATCACGTCCCAGCGGCCGGACCGGACGTGGTCGCGGACCTCGAGCAGCGCGAGCACTTCCTCGGCGCCAGGGAGCACGGTCAGCTCCTCGGCCTCGACCGGGTCGACCCCGACCATGTGCAGCACCGACCGCAGATACGCCTGGATGTCACCCCAGGACCGCTCGAACTTGCGCTGTGCGTTGATCTGCTGGACGAACAGCAGGTCGTCGATCTCGGTCGGCTCCGGTCCGACCTCGGAGTCGAACGCGTCCGACAGCGAGTGCGCGGCGTCCGTCGACAGCACCAGCGTCCGCAGCCCGCGCAGTGCCGCGAGCGTGGCCGTCCCCGCGGCGGAGGTCGTCTTGCCGACGCCGCCCTTACCTGTGTACAGCAGTACCCGAGTCACTGGATCAGGACTCGACGCGCTTCTTGAGGCCCTTGAGGGCCGTGTCGATGATGACCTTCTCGGCCTTCCGCTTGAGCATGCCGATCATCGGGATCGCCACATCCACAGCCAGCCGGTACGTCACCTCGGTCCCCTCGGCTCCCAGATCCTTCAGGACGTACGCGCCGTCCATCCCCTTCACCATCTTCGCCTCGACCAGCGTCCAGGTCACCTCGTTGCGGGACCAGACGTAGGCCAGCGTGTACTCGTCGGAGATCGCGCCGGCGTCCACCTTGAACCGCACCTTGTTCGGCCGGCCGGCCTCGTCGGTGGACAGCACCTCGGTCTCCCGCATCGAGTCGGCCCATTCCGGGTAGGCCGCGAAGTCCGCGATCACCGCCATGATCTCTTTGGGGGTCGCGTTCACCTGGATGGTCGAGGTGGTCTGTTCCGCCATCGATTCACCTCTTCGCTTTGCCCGGGGTCTGCGGGACGACCGGACCCCCCGATGGGCCCGTGTCCTCCCCGGAGACTATCGCGGGATCGGATCCGGTACGGCGTTCGCCCGCCGCGCGGCCCGCTTCGAGTTCGTCCTTGAACGCCCACAGCCTCTCCCGGTACGCCGCGACGTACCGCTCCTTCAAGCGCTCGACCGCGCGGCCGCGGACCGGCTTCGCGGGATCGGCCCGCAGGTACCAGTGCACGACCACCCCGTCCCGGACCGCTTCCAGCCACCATTCCGCCGTACCGATCGCGGCGCCGGTGACCACCCACCGGACCCCCTCGCGACCGCGCCGCTCGGACGGCGTCAGCGTGAGCTCCGGCCACCACTCACGCCAGAGGGTGTCCGAACCGAGTCGCTCGGCGACGTAGGCTGGATCAGCAACGACCAGGTCGTCGCAACTGATGTCGAGCAATGGCATGGCTAGAACCTAGTTCCGTGGGTCACATAAACCTGGCTACTTGTGGGTAGGTGACTGTAGCGTGCGCCGGAAGTCGACAATTCGGGACCGACTGAGGAGACGCGGATGCGTGAGTACACCGTTCCTGCTGTGACAGAACCGCCCACCGGGAGCCTGAGCGACCCGGTGTGGGCGAACGCGTCCTCTCATCCTGACACCGCGGTGTTCAGCCGCCGTACAGGGTCGACCTGGACCGATGTCACCGCGGCGGAGTTCGCGCAGCAGGTGACCGGCGTCGCGAAGGGCCTGATCGCGGCCGGGGTGAAGCACGGCGAGCGGGTCGCTCTGCTGAGCGCGACGCGCTACGAGTGGACCCTGATCGACTACGCGATCTGGAGCATCGGCGCGGTCACCGTGCCGATCTACGAGACCTCCTCGACCTCGCAGATCCAGTGGATCCTGACGGACTCCGAGGCGGTCGTCGCCGTCGTCGAGAACGCGACCCACGGCGCGGTCGTCGAGTCCTCCCGGGCCGAGGCGCCCGCGCTGCAGGAGGTCTGGCAGATCGAGGCCGGCGCCGTCGACCAGCTCACCGCGCTGGGTCAGGACGTCACCGACGCCGAGTTCGACAAGCGCCGCTCCGCGGTCGCGCCGTCCGACCTCGCGACTCTGATCTACACCTCCGGTACGACGGGACGCCCGAAGGGCTGCAAGATCAGCCACTCGAACTTCCTCGACGAGCTCGGTCCCGCGGTGAAGATCCTCGACGACCTGTTCGACACCACCGGCGCGAGCACCTTGCTGTTCCTGCCGCTCGCGCATGTGTTCGCCCGGATCATCCAGGTCGGCTGCGTGATGAAGCGGGTCAAGGTCGGGCACACCGCCGACGTGAAGAACCTCGTCGAGGATCTCGGCGCGTTCCGGCCGACGTTCATCCTGAGCGTGCCGCGGGTGTTCGAGAAGGTGTTCAACTCGGCCAGCCAGAAGGCGCACGCCGACGGCAAGGGCAAGATCTTCGACGCTGCCGCGGAGACCGCGATCGCGTACTCGCAGGCGCAGGACAAGGGCGGCGCCTCGTTCGGCCTGAAGGCCAAGCACCTGCTCTTCGACCGACTCGTCTTCGGCAAGCTGCGAGCAGTGCTCGGGGGCCGGGTGCAGTACGCCGTCTCGGGCGGCGCCCCGCTCGGGGACCGGCTCGGGCATTTCTTCCGCGGTATCGGCGTACCGGTCCTGGAGGGCTACGGCCTGACCGAGACCACCGCCGCCGTATCGGTGAACCTGCCCGACGACCTCCGCATCGGCACGGTGGGCCGGCCGCTTCCTGGTGTGACGGTCGGTGTCGCGGACGACGGTGAGCTGCTCTTCAAGGGCGGCCAGGTGATGCAGGGCTACTGGAAGAACGACGAAGCGACCGCGAACGCGATCGACGCGGACGGGTGGTTCCACACCGGCGATCTGGGCGAGTTCGATGTCGACGGGTTCATCAAGATCACCGGCCGGAAGAAGGAGATCCTGGTGACGGCCGGCGGGAAGAACGTCGCGCCGACGATGCTCGAGGACCAGATTCGGCTGCACCCGCTGGTCAGCCAGTGCATGGTCGTCGGCGACGGCAAGCCGTTCATCGCGGCGCTGATCACGATCGACCCGGAGAACATCGTTCCGTGGGCGACCGAGCGGGGGAAGCCGACCGACCCGGCGGCCCTGACCCAGGACGCCGACCTGATCGCCGAGGTGCAGAAGGCGGTCGACGACGCGAACGCCTCGGTCTCGCACGCCGAGGCGATCAAGAAGTTCTCGATCCTCCCGATCGACTGGACCCAGGAGTCCGGCGAGCTGTCGCTGAAACTCTCGTTGCGCCGGCACATCGTGATGGACAAGCACGGCGCCGACGTCGAGGCGCTCTACGCGAAGTAAGAAGGTGTAGCCGCGGCATCACCCGAATGGCTGATGCCGGGACCAGCTCGTCGGGCGATGTGCGGGCGGTACGCCGTCCGCGAAGCTCGACGTATGACCAGTACATCTCCCATCGTCGAAGTCAGCAGCCTGCGCAAGGCGTACGGCGGGCGCGCTGTCGTCGACGACGTGTCGTTCACTGTCGACGAGGGCGAGATCTTCGGGATCCTCGGGCCGAACGGCGCCGGTAAGACCACGACCGTCGAATGCGTCGAGGGGCTGCGCATCCCTGACGGCGGGCGGATCCGGATCGCCGGGCTCGACCCGGTCGCCGATCATGCCGCCGTTACGCAGGTGCTCGGCGCGCAACTGCAGGAGAGCGAACTGCAGGCCAAGCTCACGGTCCGCGAAGCCCTCGAGCTGTACGCCGCCCTGTACCCGAACCCGGCCGACTGGCGGCCGCTCGCCGAGCGACTCGGCCTGACCGGCAAGCTGAACACCCGGTTCGGTGCCCTCAGTGGTGGCCAGAAGCAACGACTGTTCATCGCGCTCGCACTGATCGGCAACCCGCGCGTCGTCGTACTGGACGAGCTGACCACCGGTCTCGACCCGCGCGCCCGCCGGGACACCTGGGAGATCGTCGAGGACGTCCGCGCCGGCGGCGTCACCGTCCTGCTGGTCACGCACTTCATGGAGGAAGCGCAGCGGCTGTGCGACCGGATCGCCCTGATCGACAAGGGCCGGATCACCGCCCTCGACACCCCGCAGGGGCTGATCGGCCGGACGGCGGGCTCCACGATCATCTCGTTCACCCCGTCGGCGCCGCTCGACGACGCGGACCTGGCCGCGCTGCCGGCGCTCGCGTCGGTCGAGGACAAGGACGGCCGGATCACTCTCGGCGGATCCGACGAGACCGTCACCGCGCTGCTGTCGCTGCTCGCCCGGCACCGCATCACCGCCCACCAGCTCCGCGTCACCGACGCCACCCTCGACGACGCCTTCCTCGACCTCACGGGAGCCACCAAATGAGCACGATCACGGCGGTACGCCGTCCTTCGCCGCGAACCGCCGTACTGCGGGCCGAGGCGCGACTGTTCCGCCGGGAGGCCGGCAGCTTGTTCTGGACGCTCGGCTTCCCGCCGCTGCTGCTGGTGATCCTCGGGTCGATCCGTAGCTTCCGGAAGTTCGACGAGGGGCTCGGGATGCGGGTCATCGACGTGTACGTGCCGACCCTCGTCCTGGTCGCGCTGATCGTCACCGGCCTGCAGGCGATGCCGCCGGTGATCACCGGCTATCGCGAACGCGGCATCCTGCGCCGGATGTCCTTGACCCCGGTCCGGCCGTCCGCGCTCCTCACCGCCCAGATGGGGCTGAACGGCGCCGCGGGCGTGCTGTCCGCGCTGGTCTGCCTGACGATCGGGCGCCTCGCGTTCGACGTACAGCTGCCGAAGCAGGCCGTCGGCTACGCGCTGGCGTTCCTGCTCACGGTCACCGCAGCGCTGGCCCTCGGCGCTCTGATCTCGGCGCTCGCTCCGACCGCACGGCTCGCGGCCGGCATCGGCATGGTGGTGTTCTTCCCCAGCCTGTTCTCCGCCGGCCTGTGGGCTCCCGTGCAGTCGATGCCGCACACGCTGCGGGAGATCGTCGTACTTCTCCCGTTCGGTGCCGCCTCGCAGGCGCTCGAGCAGGCCGCGGCCGGGCACTGGCCGGCCTGGTCCCATCTGGGCGTGCTGACCGCGTGGGCGGTGGTCCTGACGGCGGCGGCCGCACGATGGTTCCGGTGGGAGTAGGCCCGGTTCGTGCACACTGGACGAGTGACAACGGCGGACAGCGACCTCGACCGGCACGAGGCGGCGTTCCATCGTTGGGCTCCGTACTTCCTGCTGGGCCTCGGCTCCTTGCTGGCCCTGGCGACCGCGGCCCAGATCATGCCGTCGCGCCGGGAGCAGATCACGGCATGCGTTCTGGTCGGCGTCGCTCTGCTCCTGCAGCTGTGGTGGAGCCGGAGCGGCCGCCTGCACCGCGGGCCGAATGCCGTGTCCGTGACGTACTACGTGATCCGCTGGGCGATCGCGGCCGTGCTGACGATGCTGAGCGGCTTCTTCGCGTTCTACGTGGCGGCGGGCTACTACGACGCCGACGAGGTGATTCCCGGCCGGAGGCGGCGGCGACTCGCACTCTTCGCCTGCTCGATCCCGATCGCCAGCGCGCAGACCGGAAGCTTCCCTCCCGAGGGACGCACAGGTTGGCTGGCCTTCGCCGGTCTGCTGGTCGCGAACAACGCTTTGGTGACCGTCGCGAAACACCTCGCCGACCAGCAGGAGGCACGGTCGACGGCGCGGGCCGTCACGATCGCCGAGCTCGAGCGGGCGCACGAGGAGAACGCCGCGTTGCAGGCCCAACTCCTTGTCCAGGCAAGGGAAGCGGGCATCGCGGACGAGCGGCGCCGGTTGGCCGCGGAGATCCACGACACCATCGCACAGGGGCTGACCGGCATCATCGCGCAACTCCAGGTGGTGGCGAACTCGTCCGACCCGGCGACCGTCAAGGCGCATGTCGGCCGCGCGACCGATCTGGCCCGGCACAGCCTGGGCGAGGCGCGCCGCTCGGTGCAGAACCTCGCTCCGGCGGGTCTGTCGTCCGACGGTCTCCCCGAGGCGCTTCGCAAGACCGTCGACCAGTGGTCCGAGCGGACCGGCGTACCTGCCGAGTTCACCCTGACCGGTACGGCGCAGCACCTGCACGGTGAGTTCTCGGCGACAGTCCTGAGGATCACGCAGGAGGCCCTGGCGAACGTGTCGAAGCACGCCGCGGCGACCCGCGCCGGCGTGACGCTCAGTTTCATGGACGACGAGGTAACGGTGGACATTCGCGACGACGGCAAGGGCTTCGATCCGCTGGCCCTGTCTGCCCGGACCGGCACCGGCGGCTTCGGCCTCGACGGGATGCGGGCCCGCGCCGAACGCATCGCCGGCTCGCTGACGGTCGAGTCCGAGCCAGGGTTCGGTACGGCGGTCTCTGCTCGCATACCGTTGGTGCTCGATGTCTGACTCATCTGGGATCTCACTGCTTCTCGTCGACGACCACCCGGTGGTCCGCAACGGTCTGCGTGGCATGTTCGAGTCCACGCCCGGATTCACCGTGCTCGCGGAGGCGTCGAACGGCGTCGAGGCGGTCGAGCTGGCCGCGGACCTGACCCCGGACGTGATCCTGATGGACCTCCGGATGCCGGGTGGCGGCGGGCTCGACGCGATCACCGAACTGACCCGCCGCGGCATCCGCTCGAAGGTGCTGGTCCTGACGACCTGGGACACCGACACCGATACGCTGCCGGCGATCGAGGCGGGCGCCACCGGCTACCTGCTCAAGGACGCGCCGCAGGACGAGTTGTTCAACGCCGTCCGCCAGGCCGCGGCCGGTCGTACGGTGCTCTCCCCCGCGGTTGCGTCGCGGCTGGTGTCGGCAGTCCGCTCGCCGGCGCCGAGCCCGTTGGCCGCGCGCGAACGGCAAGTCCTGGAGCTGGTCGCGAAAGGTACGTCGAACCGCGACATCGCCCGCGAACTGTTCATCAGCGAGGCCACGGTGAAGACCCATCTCAGCCATGTCTTCACCAAACTCGGTGTCACCGATCGTGCCGCAGCCGTGGCCAAAGGCTACGAGCAGGGAATCCTCGGTCGCGACTGACGAACGCTTGAACTTCGACGTGCCCGCAGCGCAGGTTAGCCGCGGGGTACTGGGACGCATGAATCCACCCCGTGCGATCAGGTCCGCCCACCGACCGGCAGCGGCGAGCGGACCATTCGTCTGTAGCTGGAGCGCTGTCGGCGACTGTGCGGTCGTCCGGGTGGCGGGCACCGTCGACGTCCGGACCGCCCCCACTTTCGCGCACGAACTCCAGCACGTGATCACCACCAAGCTGCCGCGCCTCGTCGTCGACCTGCGACGCGTCACGGCGATGGAGGCCACCGGCCTCGACGTTCTCGCCGACGCGCACGAACTGGCGGTCCGGCACGGCGGCTGGTTGCGCGCCTCCGGAGCCGGCCAGTGGCTGGCCGACCTCACCCGTGCCACCGGCGCCGGCCGGCCGCTCGATCACTATCCCACCTTGGCGGAAGCGCTCCCGGCGTACCGGCCGGCGATCAGCGGGCTCACCTCCCACGCCACGTAGTTCGCACGTCCGGCATCGCCCGACGGGCTGATGCCGGACGTGCGATACCTGTCAGGTCTTGGAGCCGGACAGAGCGATACCTTGCACGATCTGGCGCTGGGCGATGATGAAAATCAGCAGCATCGGCAGCGCCGCCATGGTCGTGGCCGCCATCAGGCTCGTCCAGTCGGAGGAGTAGGCGCCCTTGAACTGGTTGACCACGAGCGGAATCGTGAAGTTCCGATCGCTGTTCAGGAAGATCAGCGGAGAGAAGAACGAGTTCCACTGCCCGAGGAACACGAAGATGCCGAGCGCCACGAGTGGGGTACGCAGCAGCGGCAGGATGATGGTCGTGAAGATCCGGACCCGCCCCGCGCCGTCGATCGAGGCGGCTTCCTCCAGCTCCAGCGGAATGCCGCGGACATATTGGCGCAGGAGGAAGACGCCGAAGGCGTTGAACAACGACGGCGGGACGATCAGCGCCAGATGGGTGTCGATCCAGCGGAGCTGCCCCATGATGACGTAGAGCGGGATCACGGTCAGCTGGAACGGAACCATCAAGGTGGCCAGGAAGACGCCGAAGATCACTTTCCGACCCGGAAAACGGATCCGCGCGAAGGCGTAGGCGGCCATCGAGCAGGTGATCAGGGTGAAAACCGTGACCAGGCCGGCGATATAGACACTGTTGAGGTACGCGCGCGCGAAGTCGGCGCCCTGCCACGCGGTGACGAAGTTCTGCGGCTGCCAGACCTTCGGCAGCAGCTTCGGCGGCTGGGCGAAGATCTCGTCCAACGGCTTCATGGCCGAGAACAACATCCACAGGAACGGCACGAACATCACCAGCGAGCCCGCGACCAGCAGCAGGTGCAGCGGAATCCAGGACGGCTTGAACCGCCCCCCGCCCAGGCCATGAGAAGCATTCTTTCGACGCGCCGCCTCGAGGTCCCGGGCGGCGATCTCGCTTGATGAGGAAGTCATTCGGTGTAATGCACCCATCTCTTCTGAGCAAGAAACTGGAGACCGGTCAGGGCCAGCAGGACGAGGAACAGGTACACCGCGATGGCCGCGGCGAACCCGAACTTGAACTCACGGAAGGCGATGTTCACGATGTCGTACACGATCGTGTGGGCGTTCGCCGGCGCTGTGGTGTCGAAGAAGAAGTAGATGTAGTCGAACACCTGGAAGGACCCGATGATCGAGGTGATCGACAGGAACAGGATGGTCGGCGACAGCAGCGGCACGGTGATCTTGCGCAGCTTCTGCCATTCCGAGGCGCCGTCGATGTCGGCGGCCTCCATCAGGGTGGGCGAGATGTTCTGCAGACCGGCGACGAACATCACGATCATGTAGCCGAGGCCCTGCCAGATCGACACCAGGACGATCGCAGGGATCGCTGTTCCCGGATCCTGCAGCCAGTCAGGTGGGTTGGGCACCCCGAGCGACTTCAGCAGCGCGCTGATGGGACTGATCTCAGGGTTCAGCAGCCAGAGCCAGATGGCGCCCACCGCGACGGTCGACGTGACCTGCGGCGCGAAGAAGAAGATCCGGTAGAACGGCGTCAACCGACCCGCCTTCTGAATGAAGAACGCGAAGAAGAAGCCGGTGATCAGCAGTCCGGGGACCTGGAGGGCGGTGAACCACGCGGTGTTCAGCCAGGACTGCCGCAGCTGCTCGTTCTGCCAGACACCGATGAAGTTCTGCAGCCCGACGAACGTGCGCGAACCCAATCCGTCCCAGCTCGAGAACGACAGCACGATGGCGAAGACCAGGGGACCCACCATGAAGGCGATCAGGCCGATGAGCTGCGGGGTGAGAAAGGCGTATCCCCACAGCGCTTCGGTCCGCCGTCTGCGCTTCACATCGACTGCGAGCGCCATGTCTCACTTCCCGTTGTTGATGTACTTGCAGATCTTGTCGGCCCACACCTTCGCGCTGTCGCCGGCCTTGATCGACTTGTCCATCTCGGTGCCGAGGTTGGCTCCGACCTCCGCCTTGGACGCGATGGCCGACGGGATGGCGTAGCCGTTCTTGGCGGTGTCCGTGAACCAGGCACAGTGCTCGGGCTGCTTGTTCTCCAGCACGACCTCGTCCAGACCCGAGACGGACGGCACGGCGTTGCCTCCGCCGGAGAGCCGGGCCTTCTGACCGTCCTTGTTGACGAACCGGGTGGCGAAGTACATCGCGGCTTCGGGGTCCTTGGCCTTGGCGTTCACGGCCATGGCGGCGGTGTAGACGATCACCGGCGGGACGGTCTTCCCGTCGGCGGACGCGAACGGCGCGATGTCGTAGCCGAACTTGAGCTTCTTGAGGTTCGGGAGGATCCAGCGTCCCACCTGGCAGCTGGCGAGTTGCTGGCTGTAGAACAGGGCGTCGATGGCCTGCCCCTTCGGCAGCGACCCGCCGTACGTGATGTTGCCGCTGGCCATTCCCTCCCAGAGCCACTCGAGGGTCTCCATCGACTTCGCGTCCTCGTTGAAGATCATCTTGTTGCCCTCGACGACCTTGCCGCCGAACGCGGTCATCCAGCTGAGCATGGGGCCGAAGCCGCCTTCCAGCACCATGCCCCGCTTGCCGGTGGCCTTGATCTTGGTCAGGAAGTCGTCGACGGCGTCCCGGTTCCAGCCGCCGGATTCGTGCAGCTGCGCGGGGTTCTTGGTGATGCCGGCGGCCTCGCACATGTCCTTGTTGAACCAGAACACGATCGGGTTGCAGTCGACGACCAGCCCGTAGGTGCCCGGGCTGCCGTCGGCAGGCTTGCACCAGCCCATCAGGTTCGGATACAGGTCGTCGATCTTGACCGGCGCGTCCGGCTTCGACGTGAACTCGGTGAAATCGGCGACCTTCTTGGACTGGATGAGCCGTTGCATGCCGGAGTCCTGCACGTAGAAGACGTCCGGAGCACTGCTGCCGGCGAGCTGGGTGAGCAGCTTGGCGCCGTAGTCGCCGACCACCACCTGGAAGGTGACCTTGGTCCCGTGCGCGGCCTCGTAGTCCTTCGAGATCTGCCGGAACCGCTCGGCCTCGCCCGGGTTCGCCCAGGAGGCCCAGGTCACGGTGCCGCCCTTGCCTCCCGCGCCGCCGGCGCCGTCCTTGCCGGCGGCCGAGGTGCCGCCCGCGCTACCGCCGGCGCAGGCCGTGAGCACTGCGCTCGACCCCACTCCGGCAAGGGCCGCACTGGCCAGGAAACTACGACGTGTAATCGGTCGCCCGAAGGGCCCTTCATTCATCGGCATGACAGTTCTCCTTCTCATGGTTCGGTTTTCGGCAGACGGCCACACCGGCGAGGTCGGAGCTGAGAGCCGGCCCGGCGGCTCCTCGAAGAAGGCGGATATTAGCGGTAAAACCTAGAGACGCAAGGCAATTCCGTCAATACCTCCGGAGCATTTAGTTTTACCGCTATAGTCCGGCCCGTGACGACATTTGAGATCCGGTCCCCCGACGGTCGCACCGTGCGGACCGGAAGCCTGACCGGCCTCGGCACGATCACCCCGCGTCCGGCGGCCGAGCCCGGTGTGCTCCGGTACGACGTGACGCCCGACGTGGCTGCCGGCGGACCCGTGACGCTGCGCTGGACCTGGCCGGCCGACGATGCCGTGACGCTCTGGCGGCCGATGCAGGATTCCCGGCGCAACCTCCCCACGGACTGGGGCTCGCACCGCGAGGTCCGCTCCGTCCGCTCGGCCCCGGTCGCGTCCCTCGTCAACGGACAGGACAGGGCGATCGCCACAGTCTCTTTGTCGTCGAACGTCCATGGGTGTGACTTCGCCGTCGGGGTGAGCGAGGAGACCGCGGAACAGCTGATCGAGCTGACCATGACGGATCTCGAGGGCGAAGGCTTCGCTCTGCGGATCGATCTGCGGGCCCAGCACTTCGCCGAGGCGTTGCGTGCCGTGACGACGGAGTGGGCGGCCGAGCTGGGCGACCGGATCGCCGACGTGCCGCCGGTCGCGCGACAGGCGATGTACTCGACCTGGTACAGCGACCACCAGCACGTCTCAGCCGAGTCGGTGGAGCGACACGCTCGCGCGGGTTCGGCGTACGGCACCCAGGCGGTCATCGTGGACGACGGCTGGCAGACCGACGACACGCGCCGCGGGTACGCGTACTGCGGCGATTGGGAGCCGACCAGCCACAAGTTCCCCGACATGGCCGAGCATGTACGTCGCGTGCACGCGCTCGGCCAGCAGTACGTGCTGTGGATCGCGCCGCCGCTGATCGGCGTGCACTCGAAGGCCTGGGACAAGCTGAAGGACCGCACACTCGGCTTTGCCGACGGCGAGGTGACCGCCGTCCTCGACCCCCGCTACCCCGAGGTCCGCGAGCACCTCCTGGAATGCTGCGTTCGTCCAGTGCGTGACTGGGGCGTCGACGGCCTGAAAATCGACTTCATCGATTCCTGGGCGCGGAGCAGCGTCCCTCCGGCACCGGGCGGTGACTGCTCCTCCGTCGACGAAGGCGTGGAGCGGTTCTTGCAGACCGTCACCGACGAGCTACGGAAGCTGCGGCCCGACGTGCTGATCGAGTTCCGTCAGGACTACGTGCACCCGAGGCTCTGGCAGTTCGGCACGTTCCTGCGCGCCGGCGACTGCGCGCTCGACGCGGTGGAGAACCGTGTCCGTACGATCGACTGCCGCCTCCTCGCCGGTGACCGGGCGGTGCACTCCGACATGCTGATGTGGCACTCGTCGGCGTCGGCGGAGAACGTCGCGCAGCACTTCATCGGCGCGTTGTTCAGTACGCCGCAGGTGTCGATGGAGCTGGACGCGTTGCCACCCGAACACGAGCAAGTGGTCCGGTACTGGCTCGGGTTCCTGCGCGATCACGCCGACGCACTGCTGCACGGCGTACTGATGCCGTCGCGACCGGATGCGCGGTACACGCAGGTTCGTGCGGTCGGTGCGACGGAAACGGTGGTTGCCGTGTACACGAATCCTGTCGTGCGGGTACAGGAGTCGTGCACCGTCGTGGTGAACGGTGGCGCCGAGCGGCGACTGCACGTCGAAGGTGCGTGCGACCGGCTTGTCGACCTCGTAGTGTCGGACTGTTCGGGCCGCGAGGTGCACCGGCAGACGACGACTCCGCCTGAGGTGTGGACGATCGACGTTCCGGTGGGTGGGTCGGCCCGGATCGTGTGGGACTAAGGGGGAACGGTTGGCTGACGAGAAGCCGCGGCGTACGACTGTCGCGGACGTCGCCCGATTGGCCGGGGTGTCTGCGATGACGGTGTCGAACGTGCTCAACGCGCCACACCGCGTAGCGGCACCGACCGTCCGGACCGTGCGCGCCGCGATCCAGGAACTCGGGTACATCCCGAACCACGCTGCCCGCGCGTTGTCGTCCGGGCGCAGCCAGGTGATCGGCCTGCCGATGTCCTTCGAGGACGACCTCGTGGACGACGACAACCCGGGCCTGGGCGGGTTCCTGCACAGCCTGCTCGGCGGTCTGGTCAAAGCGTCCGCGATCTCGGGGTACGGCGTCCATGTTGTCGAGACCCCGGTCGACCACGCGACCGAGATCGTGCTGTACGACAAGCTGATCGCGGCGCGGCAGGTCGACGCGATCGTCGTCTCGGAGACGATGCCGCACGACGAGCGGATCGATTTCCTCAGCCGCCGGCGGTTCCCGTTCGTGGCGTTCGGGCGGACCGGGCCCGAGCATCGGCAGTGCTGGGTCGACGTGGACAACGAGTCGTCGATGGCCGGCGTCGCCGCGCATCTGCGGTCGACCGGCCGGAAGCGGGCGGTGTACCTGGCGACGGACAGTCCGCTGCCGTGGGTGCATCAGCGGCGGGACGGGTTCGTCCGGGAGTTCCCGTCGACGGTTGCGCGATCGTTCGGTTCGCTCGAGGCGGTAGCGGCGTACGTCGAAGAATTGGACCCGCCGGACGTTTTCGTTGCGGACAACGACGCGTTCGCGGTGGTCGCGATGCGGGCACTGCAGCGGCGCGGGATCACGGTCGGTCAGGACGTTGCGGTCACCGGGTTCAACGACTTCCCGTTCGCGAGCATGCTCGACACGCCGCTCACGACCGCCCGGATCCCGCTGCGGGACATCGCCGCCTGCCTGTTCGACCGCGCCCTGCGGGAGATCAGCGGCGAGCCGGACGAGCCAGGCAGGCTCGTCACGGCACCGCTGGTGGTCCGCTCGAGCGCCTAAGGCTTCACGAGTACCTTGAGCGCGGTGCGTTCGTCCATCGCGCGGTATCCGTCGGCCACGTCAGCGAGTGCGACCTCGCTGTCGAACACCTTGCCGGGGTCGACGTTGCCGGCGAGGACGTCGGGGAGCAGGGTTTCGATGTAGGCGCGGGCAGGCGCGGGGCCGCCGGTGAGGGTGATGTTGGGGCGGAAGAGGCTGGAGAACCCGACCGGAGCATCGCTGTACTGCGGTACTCCGACGCGGCTGATGACGCCGCCGGCCCGGACAACGCCGACCGCCTGGTCGTAGGCGGGCCGGTGACCGACCGCTTCGAGTACGACGTGCGTACCGTCGCCGCCGGTGAGGTCCCGTACGCGGGCGATGCCCTCCTCGCCGCGCTCGGCTACGACATCTGACGCGCCGTACTCACGGCCGAGGTCGGTGCGGGCGGTGTGGCGGCCCATGAGGATGATCTGCTCGGCACCGAGGCGCTTCGCGGACAGGATGGCCAGTAGGCCGACCGCCCCGTCGCCGATCACCGTCACACTTGTACGCGGGCCGACGTTCGCCTTGATCGCCGCGTGATACCCGGTTCCGTACACGTCGGACAGAGTGAGCAGCGACGGGATCAGCGGTGAGGTCTCTTCGACCGGTACGGCGACGAGGGTGCCGTCCGCGAGCGGGACCCGGACGGCCTCGGCCTGACCTCCGCCGACGTCGCCGGCGTTCCAGAAACCGCCGTGCCGGCAGGAGGTCTGCAGACCCTCACGGCAGAAGTCGCAGGTGCCGTCGGACCAGGCGAACGGCGCGATCACGAAGTCACCGGCCTTGATGGTGGTCACATCGCTACCGGTGTCTTCGACGACACCGACGAACTCGTGCCCCATGGAACTGCCGTCCGGGGTCGCCGCCATCGAGTGGTACGGATGCAGATCGGACCCGCAGACACAGGCCCGCACAACGCGAACGATCGCATCGGTCGGTTCTTTGATGATCGGCTCAGGCACGTCAACAACACGAACATCGCCCGCGCCGTACATGTAAGTAGCTCGCATGAGAATCCTTCGGTGGTCTGCGGTTAGTCAGGGAGGAGACGCAGGGTGCCGGCCGCGGCGGTCTGTCCGACGACGCTGCCGACGATCCGTGGGCCGTACCGGTCGTACTTCGAGTGGTAGGCCGCGTCGACCGCGCTGTGAACATCGCCCTCCGGGACCTCGAAGACGACGTCGCGCTCGATCCCGCCGGCCTGGATCCGGCCGCGGCCGCTGATCGTGGCGCGCCGGAACCAGGGGTTGTCGGTGCCGTAGGCGGACCGGACGTAGAGCTCGTCGCCGGCACGCACCACCCAGATGGTCACGAACGGCCGAAGAGACCCGTCGGTCCGCCGGGAGCTGACCTGCAGCTCGGTCGCCCGTCCGACCCGCTCCAGTTCCTGCTCGCTCCATCCACTCACCTCGCCGACACCGCCTTTTCGCAGTCGGTGTCGGTGAGGTGTTCACCCCAGGTCGTCTCCGGTACGTCGGGATTGCCGGTGCCTTCCCAGATGGCCAGGTGGGTCATGAAGCAATCGGCGGTCGCGCCGTGCCAGTGCCACTCCCCCGGCGGGGTGTGCACGGTGTCGCCGGGGCGCATCACGATCACCTGTCCGTCCCGGGTACCGACCAGGCCGACGCCCTCGGTGACGTGCAGCGTCTGGCCCATGGCGTGCACATGCCAGGCGGTGTGAGCGCCTGGTGCGAAGTGGACCGCGTTCACGCGGGCACGAGACGGCTCCTCACCGCTGTAGATCTGGTCGAACCAGACCTCGCCTACGAACCAGTCGCCGGGGCCTTTCCCGGTCGCGGGCTTCGTCAGTTTCTCCATGTCTGCCAGTGAACGGTCTGCCGCGTACCAGCGGGAGTCACTGTTGTTACAGGTAATGCCAGTACCTCCTTCAGGGTCGGGGGCCCGTCTACGGTGGAGGCATGGACAACCGAGCTGCGATCCGCGAGTTTCTCGCCTCGAGGCGAGCGCGGATCACGCCCGAGCAGGCGGGTCTGCCGGCGTACGGCGGCAACCGCCGGGTCAAGGGGCTGCGCCGCGAAGAGGTCGCCATGCTGGCGGGAATGAGTATCGACTACTACGTGCGGCTGGAGCGCGGGAACCTGGCCGGGGCGTCCGACACCGTCCTGGAAGGACTTGCCCGCGCGCTGCAGCTGGACGACGCCGAGCGTGCTCACCTGTTCGATCTCGCCCGCGCCGCCGAACCGGCTCCCGCGCGCAGTCGCAAGACCGCGCCCGCGACCGTTCCGGCCAGCGTCCAGCTCGTGCTCGACTCCGTGACCGATGCACCGGCCTGGGTCCGCAACGCCCGCCACGACATGCTCGCGGCGAACCGGATGGCCCGCGCGCTCTACGCTCCGCTGCTCGCGGACCCGCGGCGCCCCGCCAACAGCGCCCGTTTCGCCTACCTCGACCCGGCGTCACACGACTTCTTCCGGGATTGGGAACGCGTCGCCGACGACATCGCCGCCATGCTGCGCTCCGAAGCCGGGCGCAATCCGCACGACAAGCTGCTGATCGAACTCATCGGTGAGCTGTCGACCCGCAGCGAGGACTTCCGCACCCGCTGGGCGGCCCACAACGTCCGCTTCCACCGCACCGGCCTGAAGAAGCTCCACCACCCGGTCGTCGGCGACCTGGACCTGACGTTCGAGGCGATGGAGTTCCCCGCCCACCCGGGACTCACCCTCGTTGTGTACGTCGCTCCCGTCGACAGCCCGACCGCCGACAGCCTCAAACTCCTCGCCAGCTGGGCCGCCAGCACGGAGGTACCCCAGCACTAGGGAGCACCTGACCGCCTGACTGCCACCTCGACGAACTTGGCGAGGTCTGCGGAGCGACTGCCGGCCGGCCAGACGACCAGCATCTGGTACGGCTCGACGTCGGTCACCGGGCGGTAAACGACGTCCGGCCGGATGTTGCGCTCGGCCATGGACTGCGGAACCAGCGCAACCGCCTGCCCGAACGCGACCACCTCCAGCAGTTGCGACGAGTCCTGCACGATCGGCCCGTCCACCGAGTCGTCCGGCCGCGCCGACCAGTAGTTGCGCTCAGCAACATTGGCCCGGCTCCACCGCGGCGCCGGAATTCCCGCCAGATCATCAGCCGCGAGCACCTCCCGCGCCGCCAACTCGTGCCGCGCCGGAAGCGCGGCAACCCGCGGTTCCGTGTACAGCAGCTCGGTTTCCAGCCCGTGGTCGTCGAACGGCCGACTCACCAGCGCAACATCCGCCCGTCCGTCCCGAACCATGTCGGCCTGCTCCCCGAACCCGCTCACCACCACCTGAACACCCGGCAGCTCATCCTGGAGCTCGGTCACAATCCGATGCAGCACTTCCGTGGCCACACCGGGTTTCGCCGTCACCACGAGTCCTCCGGACGACTGGCCGGCCCGCTGCGTCCGTCGTACCGCCGAGTCGAGCGCGTCCAGCACCGGCCCCGACTCCTTGAGCAGGGTCTCCCCCGCCTCGGTCAGCGCGAGGCGAGGGCCGGAACGGTCGAACAGGTCGACGCCGAGACGGTGCTCGAGCTGGCGCATCGCGCGGGACAGCGGCGGCTGCGCAATCCCCAGACGCTCGGCGGCGCGGGTGATGTTCAGGTCTTCGGCGACCGCGCGGAAATACCGCAGTTCGCGGATCTCGGGTTCCGGCATACCTCCAGGGTATGGCGGACCACCTGATCGGTGTTGGTCCGCGGGGGTGGGTCCGCGCTGGACTGGAGGCATGAATCAGAACGAAGTCGCCCTGGTGACGGGCGGGAACAAAGGCATCGGCCACGAGATCGTGCGCCAGCTCGCGGCGCGCGGGCTCACGGTGTATCTGGGCGCACGGAACCCGGCGCTGGGTGCTCGCGCCGCGGAGGAGCTGGCCGGCGACGTGCGGTTTGTCCAGCTGGACGTGACCGACGTGGAGTCGGTCGCTGCGGCCGCCAAGCAGGTCGAGACCGACTCCGGCCGGCTCGATGCGCTGGTGAACAACGCGGGCATCGTGTCGGAGTGGGGTACGGCGGTCGCTGACATCACGGCCGAACAGGTTCGATCGGCGTACGACGTGAACGTGTTCGGCGTGGTCGCGGTGATCAACGCCTTCGTACCGCTCCTGCGGCGATCGCCGAACGCGCGGATCGTGAACATGTCGAGCGGACTCGGCTCGGTCAACCTCCTCTCGGAACTCGACGGCCGCCTCGCATCCCAAGGACTGCTCGCCTACAGCTCGTCGAAGGCAGCGCTCAACGCCCTGACCCTGGTCTACGCAAGCGCCCTGCGCACGGACAACATCAAGGTGAACGCCGCCACACCGGGCCTCGTACCAACCGACCTGAACACGCAGGCATCCGTACCACGCGGCGAGCGAACCGTGGCCGACGGAGCAGCCGTCCCGGTCGCTCTCGCAACACTCCCGGCCGACGGACCCACCGGCGTCTTCAGAGGACCTGAGTCACTGGCCGACGTGGCCCCGTGGTGAGCGCCTGACGGGCTATCAGCAAGGTGATCGTGGTGCCGAGGATGCCGGCTGCTGCCATGGTGAGGTTTGGGGCGACGAAGGAGCCGACGACGCCGCCCAGGGCGATACTGACGCCCTGAATGGCCATCAGTCCGCTGGTTTGGACGGTGAATAGGCGGCCGCGGTACGACGGGTCGGCGTGCTGCAGGATCAGCGGATCGATGCCCTGGTTGAAGGCGTAGCCGGTGCCGGAGATCGCGAGGAGTACCGCGGCGACCGGGATCGACGGTGTGGACAGGAACGCGATCGCGGGGAGCTGGCTGGTCAGGAGGAACGGGACGACGAGCCGTCGCCGCGCGGAAGGGGTGAACCGCGCGACGACGAGCTCGCCGAGCACGCTGCCGGCGGCGTACCCGGTGAACAACGCGCCGGCGGCAGCGGCTGCGACGCCGACCTGGGCGGTGTAGGCGACGGCCAGTCCGTCCGGGACGGACGAGAACGCCGGGGCCACCCAGGTCAACAGGATCAGGTTGCGAAGTTTGGCGTTGGCGAACAGCATCCGCAGCCCGGTCCACGAGTCGCGGACCGTGTTGCTCGTGCGCTCCCCCGGCGGCGTGTACGGCGTACCCGTCGCGATCAGCACCGCCGACGCGACGAAGGTCACCGCGTCGAGCGCCAGCAGCCAGTTCGCGCCGACCACCGCGACCGCGATACCGCCGAGCGCGAATCCGGTCAGCACCGCGACCTGACTGATTGCCCTCAGCAAGGATCTGCCGACCGGGAAGAGATCGGCCGGCAACAGATGCGCGAGACTGGCGGCCCGTGCGCCCGCGAAGATCGGCGCGACGATCCCGCTCACCAGCAACAGTCCGAGCAGGCCGCCCACCGGCATTCCCGGTATCAGCATCAGTCCGATGGCCACCGCGCTGACCACATCGCACGCGACCAGGACCCGGCGCGCGGGGAATCGGTCCGCGATCGACGAGAACAGCACGCCACTCACGGCGTACGGCAGGAACGAGCAGGCCAGGACGAGGGCCGACAGCAACGGCGATCCGGTCCGCTCGAAGATCAGGATGGACAACGCGACCTGCGCCGCCACAGTCCCCAGCATCGAGACGGTGTGGGCGGCGTACACGGCGCGCAGGCCGGGAAGGCTGAGTACAGCTCGGTAGGACCTCACGCGGCGAGAGTGCACGCGTCCGGGGTGGGCGGCGTAGAGTTTTGGTTGTGGCCGAAAGTTCGGGTTCGTGACGGTACTGCGGTTCACGCAGGCGGACGCGCTGCGGTGCCGGTTCGGGGCGTCTCCGTTGTGGGAGACGATGTCCGCGGTGCGGGTGCTGAACGGATCGAAGCACCGGCCGTTGTACGCCGATTGGATCGCGGCGAAGCGGGAATCGGCAGCGCGACTCGACCTGCGCGGACTGCAGGCGGTGCAGCCCCGCGTGGGTTTCACGCCGGACTTCCTGACCCCGCCGCCGAAGGCCTCCCGAGCGAAGTTCGCGACCGAGATCGCCCGCGTCCGTAGTACCCCGCTAGAGACGGTTCGCACCGAACTGATCCGGTCACGCGAGGAGTTGAAGAACCCCGGAGCGCCGGAGATCGACAAGATGCTGGACGATCTGGCCGGCACCCGCGCGCGGCTCGCCGACGAGATCGAGGGCGCCTGGGAGACCCTGATCAAGCCGGACTGGCCGTTGATCAGCCGCGTCCTCGAGGACGACATCGCGTACCGCGGTCAGCAGCTGACCGACGGCGGCCTGGCCGGGCTGTTCGACGATCTGCACCCGACCCTGGACTGGGAGGACGACCGTCTGATCGCCGCCCGGTACCGCTCCGAGGACCGCGATCTCGCCGGACAGGGCCTCCTCCTGGTTCCCGGGGTCTTCGCCTGGCCGTACCTCGTGATCGTCGCCGACCCGGCGTACCACCCGACGCTCGTCTATCCGGCCCGCGGCGCGGCCCGCCTGTGGTCCGACGCTCCTGCCCCACCGGACCCGCTGGCCCGCCTCCTCGGCCGCACCCGCGCGACCCTCCTCGTAGCGCTCGACCCACCCGCCACGACCAGCGCGCTCGCCGCCCAGTACAACCTCGCCCTCGCCACGGTCGCCGAACACTTGTCGGCGTTGTACGACGCGGGTCTCGCGACACGCCGTCGTACCGGTCACCAGGTCCACTACCGCCGTACGGAAGTGGGACAGGCCGTCATCGACGCCTCCGTCGGATAACAGGCACGCGGCGCGAGAATGCTGAGATGAACAAGCCGACGAAGGTGCGTCCGCCCAGCACCCGCCACACGCGGCGCTGGCCGGCCTCACTGGCGGTGGTCGCGGTTCTGGCGCTGCAGGTGCTCGTGCCGACGCAGATCAACGCGCTGCCGCGGTGGCTCATGCCCTTGCTCGGTGGACTTCTGCTGCTGCCGCTGGTGTGGATGAACCCGTTCCACCTGCGCCGCGACGAGCCCTGGCTGCGGTCGGTCGAGCTCGTCCTGCTCGCGGTCCTGGTCGCTGTGAACGCGTACTACCTGGCCGGAATGATCTTCTTCCTGAACAACGGAGAAGCAGGAGACGGCAAGGTCCTGGTCAAGAGCGCGCTGCTGATCTGGGTGACGAACGTGGTCGCATTCGCAGTCTGGTACTGGGAGATCGACCGCGGCGGGCCGTTCGCCCGGGCGCCCGAGCACGAGCGTGAGACCGAGCGCGCGGATCTGCTGTTCCCGCAGATGACCGTCGACCTGGAGGGGTGGAAGGGCTGGCTGCCCGGGTTCACCGACTATCTGTTCGTCTCGTTCACCGCCGCGACCGCGTTCAGCCCGACCGACACGATGCCGCTGACGGCCCGGACGAAGATGCTGATGGGTATCCAGTCGGCGATCGCGCTGCTCACCGTCGCGATCGTCGCGGCCCGCGCGGTGAATGTCCTCTGAGATCACCCTCGACAGCGATGTAATGGGCATGAGAGCGTTATGGCCATGTACAGCTCGAAGTCGGTGGGGTTGGGGTTCGCGGTGTTCTCCGCGGTCACGTTCGGCGGGTCGGGCCCGTTCGCGAAGGCGCTGATCGGCGCCGGTTTCACGCCGCAGCAGGCGGCCTGGTTACGGATCCTCGGCGCCGCCGCGGTGCTGGTTCCGCTCGTGCTGGTCTTCCGCGGTCGCGCCGGGCTGCGCTCGGCGCGGGCTTCCTGGAAGGCGCTGGTGCTCTACGGCCTGACCGGGATCGCCGGCTGCCAGACGCTGTTCTTCGTCGCGGCCAGCCGGTTGCCCGTCGGCGTGGCGCTGATGCTCGAGTTCTCCGGGCCCGTGCTGGTGGTGGCGTGGCTGAAGTTCGGCCAGAAGGTCGCCGTACCGCGGTCGGCCGCGATCGGAGTGAGTATCGCGGTCGTCGGTCTCGCGACGGTGGCGGAGATCTGGTCCGGGTTGCGGATCGACCTGATCGGTCTGCTCGCCGGCCTCGGCGCGGCGGCGTGCCAGGCGACGTACTTCATCCTGATCGACAAGCTGACCGGCGCCGCGGATCCGCTCGTCATGACCGCGGCCGGCAGCGTGGTCGGCGCCGTCGTGCTGACGCTGATCGCCGCGCCGTGGGGTACGCCGTGGCACGTGCTGGTCGACTCGATCGCGATCGGCCAGCGGCACGCTCCCGGCTGGGTGATGGCCGCGTGGCTGATCCTGGTGAGCACGGTCGTCGCCTACCTGGCAGGCGCTGCCGCCGTGCAGCGGCTCTCGGCGCCGATCGCGGGTGCGGTCGCGTACGTCGAGGTGGTGGCGGCCTGCGTGTTCGCGCTGATCCTGCTCGGCGAGACGCTGCGGACCAACCAGATCATCGGCGGCGTGATCGTGCTTGCCGGCGCGTTCGTGGCCCAGTCGTCGGTGGGGAAGGTCGCGTCTCCGGAGATTCCCGACGCTTCCCCCTCCGACGTACTGGATCCGGTCATCTGAGCGAGTCCACCAGTTCCCGCGGCAGACCGTGGGTTTCGTGCAGGTATTCGTAGTCGGTGTCGTCGAGGGACTTGTGGAACCGTTCGTGGCTGAGCACCTTGCGGCCGCGGTCGAGCAGGTTGCTGAACCGGATCTCCTCGTCGATCAGGATCCGCCGGATCAGCGTCACGGTCTCGCCCTGGTGGAAATGGCCGAGCGTGTGCTCGAACAGCTCGATCGGCAGGTCGGACAGCGACCGCGACTCGTCGGTCTGCCAGAGGATTGTCAGCAATCTGCGGATCAGCCGGCGCAGCACGTACCCGCGACCGGTGTTCGACGGGTGCACGCCGTCGCCGACGATCACGATGCTGGACCGCAGGTGATCGATGACGATCCGCTGCGAGCGCTCGTCCAGCGTCCAGAGCTTCGGGATGATCCGCATCCACGGCTCGAACAGCGAGGTCTCGAACACCGACTGCCTGCCCTCCAGGAGCATCGTCAGCCGCTCCAGGCCGAGACCGGTGTCGATGTTCTGCTGCTCGAGTTCCTCGAGGGAGCCGTCGTCGTGGCGGCGGTACCGCATCATCACGTGGTTCCACACCTCGACCCAGCGGTCGTCGGTGGTCGGCGTACCCTCCGGCTCCCTGTCATCACCGTCGCCGGTCCACACGAAGATCTCCGAGTCCGGACCGCACGGACCGGTCGGGCCGTTCGACCACCAGTTGTCGTCGATGGTCAGCTCGATCGGTAGCCCGAGCTCCTGCCAGGTGCGGAGCGACTCCTGATCCAACGGCACTTGATCGTCGCCGCCGAACACGGTCACGTACATCCGCCGCGGGTCCAGGCCGAACCGGGTGGTGAGCAGCTCGTACCCCCAGCGCAGAGTCTCGGTGCTGCCGTAGTCCCCCAGCGACCACGAGCCCAGCATCTCGAACACCGTCAGGTGGGTCGGATCCCCCACCTCGTCGAGATCGGTGGTTCGCAGGCATCGCTGGATGCCCACGAGTCTGCGTCCCAGTGGATGTGGTTCGCCTTCCAGGTACGGCGTGAGCGGATGCATCCCCGAGGTCGTGAAGAGCACGGGATCGCCGAGCCGCGGAATGAGCGTGGACCCGGTCGTCGGGACGTGGTCGCGGTCGATGAAGAAGTCGATGAAAGTCCTGCTGATGCTCATGGTTCTCGTCCTTGTCGAATTCAGGACCGGAACCAGACCACCGGGCTGCTTCAAACAACAACACCGGCGAACCGTTTCCGGTCGCCGGTGGAAGATTCAGAATGTCAGGCCGCGGCAGCCGGAGAGCGTGAAGCTCGTACGGCTGCGGCAAGTCGGAACATTCGGTGCATGCCGGCCAGAGTACACGATTTCCACCATCCGCTGTCCACCCTTTCCCGACACCCCCGGGTCAGGCGTCCAGCAGTTCCCGCAGGACGGCGCCCGACCTCCCCCAGGTCCACTCGTCCTCGATCCACTTCCGCCCAGCGGCCCCCAGGGCAGCACGGTCCTGGGCATTCGTCAGCAGTTCGACCAGGCGGACGCCTACGGCAGCTGGGTTGTACGGGTCGACCAAGTACCCCGTCGTACCGTGCACCACCGTGTCGGCCGCGCCACCGGAATCCCCGACCACCACGGGCTTTCCGGTCGCGGACGCCTCCAGCGTGACGATGCCGAGCGCCTCCGGTTCCAGCCCGAACCGCCGCGTCCGGCACGGCATCGCGAACACATCGGCAGCATCGACGTACGGCGGAATCTCGGGCCACGGAACCGGCCCCGTGAACACCACCGCGTCCGCCACGCCGGCGGTCACCGCCAACTCCTCGAGGTATTCGCGGTCCGGCCCACCGCCCACCAGCAGCAGCCGCGCGTCAGGCACCGACCGCTGGACCCGCGACCACGCGCGGATCAGCGTGTCCTGCCCCTTCCGGCGAATCAGCCGCGACACACAGGCAACCACCGGACGGCCGTCCAGCCCGAGCCCCTCGCGGATCTGCTCTCCCCCACATCCCGGAGCGAACCGGCTCGTGTCGACCCCTGGCGTCAGCCTCCGCATCCGTTGCGCTGCCGCCGGCGACAACGCCGGAGCGATCCGTTCGGCACACCACGACGACACCGTCGTCACCGTGTCGGCCGCATCACCGATCCGCCGCAACGCCCGCCGGGCCCCGGGTACGCCGGCCCACCACGTCTCATGCCCGTGCGTCATCGCGACGATCCGCCGCGCACCGGCCCGTCGCAGCGCCGGACCCATCAACCCGAGCGGAGCGGCCGCGCCGAACAGGATCCGGTCGGCGCCGTACTCACGCATCAGCCCGACGGCCCGCTTCGTGACACGGGCCGTCGGCAACAACATCGACGTCCGGTCCCGGATCACGGGGAACGGCAGCGTCGCGTCGTACGCCGTGTCCCCTGGCTCGCGGGAGGTGTAGACGACGACGTGGTGCAGTTCGTCGCACAACGAGCGGACGAACGTCTCGATCCCGCCCTGGCGCGGCGGGAAGTCGTTGGTGACGACCAGGACGGTCATCGTCGAGCCAGCGGTGGGACCTTGCCGCCGTTCTCGGCGGCCCAGGCACGACCCATCGCGATCCGCTCCGGCGCGGTCGGGTGGCTGGCGAACATCCAGTACCGCCAGGCGCTCGGGTCGAGTCCCGAGATGTTCCGGACGGCGAGGTCGTGCTGCATCGCGACGAAGTCCTGCGGGTCGTCCGTCAGGCGGAGCGAGTGGTAGTCGGCACGCGCCTCGATCTTGCGGCTCACCAGATTCTGGACAGGGCTCGCCAGCGTGGTACCGGCCACGATCAGCGCGACCAAGACCGCCGTACGCCGCGGGTCCGCGATCCGGGCCCCGAGCAACAAGTACAGCACCGTGATGCCGAACGCCGTACCGAGCACGCCGATCAACGTGCCGTGCAGTACGTCGTCCTCGGCGGCGTGACCGAGTTCGTGCGCGACCACGAGCCGGACCTGCGCGGGCGGCGTGTCCTTCAGGAGCGTGTCGTAGACGACCAGCCGACGGGTCGAGCCGAAGCCGGACACGTACGCGTTCAGGGCGGTGGTCCGCTTCGACGCGTCCGCGACCAGCACATCCTTGAGCGGTACGCCGTCCTCGGCCGCGAGCTTCAGGAAGTCGTTGCGCTGGGCACCGGCCGGCATCGACGTGAAGTCGTTGAACCGCGGCTCGATCAGCACCGGGTAGGCGAACGACACGCCCAGCACGAGCAGCGCGCCGGCGATTGCCCCGGGCAACCACCAGCCCTGGCGCCGGCGTTTCGCCAACCCCACCAGGACAATCGCGAGTACCCCCACCCCGAGCGAGGTGATCGCCCAGTTCACGCCGCGGTCCCAGACCCACAACCGCCAGTTCTCCACGGACAACCCGTACTTCAGGCTGACTCGCTGGGCGAGTACGTCGGTCGGCACGGTGAGCAGGTTGGTGATCAGGGCGATCCCGGCGACCGTGACCGGTACGGCGAGGAACCACCAGCGGATGCGCAGACCGTCGTACAACCGGCGGCCCAGCGGGCTCAAGCCGATCACCAGCGGGACCACGACCGAGATGATCCAGGACGCCGTCGACCAGCGGAGGATCTCGTGCCGGAACGCGTTCTGGCGGGCGATCTCCGCGGCCGTGAAGTCCAGCGCGGCGTCCGGCTTCGGCAGGTCGATCAGGTGCCACGGCGTCGTGACCGCGATCGTGAAGACCAGCGCGAGCGCCAGCAGTCCACCCGCGGCGCGCGGCGCCCATGGACTGGAAGGTTTCTCAGGCACCGGCGAGCCGCTCGAGGTACTTCTGCCACTCCGCGACGAACTCGGCCTCGGTCATCCCGAGCACCGACTTGAACGCGTCCGGCAGCCCGGCCGAGGTCTTCGACGCGTGCACCGCCCGGTAGAACCTCACCAACTTGTCCTGTCCCTCGCGCTCGGCGATCAGCCTGCAGGCCAGCCACGCCGACTCGTACGCCTGCGGCAGCTCGGTCGCCGACGCCGCGAACGCCTCCGGGGTCGGCAAGGTGGCCGGCACCTTCCCCGCACGCACCGCCTTGAACAACTCCTTCGCCGCCGACTCGTCCTGCACGGGTACGGCGGTGAAGGCGACATAATCCGCGAAGCCTTCGGCGAGCCACAACGGCACCGGCGAGGCGGTCGCGGTCGACGCGACGTGCGTGGTCTCGTGGGTCAGCACGATCCGCCGGCCCTGCTTGCCGAGCTCCTCGAACAGCTTCGGGTTCGCGACGATCCGCACCGGCGCGCCGATGGCAGGCGTGTCCAGCTCGGCCATCGTGACGGCGGCGATCTGGGTGTACGTGTTCGGCTGTGCGCCCAGGACACCTTCCATCTGGGTCTGTTTCGCGGGCAGGTAGACGACCACCTTCTGCCGCCAGCCCTTGCCCCACACCTTCGTCACCGACTCGACGGCCTTGTCGGCGACCGAAACGTAGCTTCTCGCCTCCGATTCCGAGTCGAGGCTGATCACCAGGCTTTGCTTGCCCTTGGCCAGGGCGATCGGGCCGAGCGCCCAGACCGGCCGACGCTGCCCCGCCACGAACCGCTCCGAGAACGAGGCGGCGTACGTCTTCCCGTCGCGGGTCACGAACGTCACCGGGAGGGTTTCGCGCGCGGGCTTCACGTCGTACCCGGAGAGCTGCCAGGAGACCTCGACCTGCGCCAGCCAGGACTGCGTCCCGCCGAGCTCGGCCTGCCGGTCCGGGGTCAGGGCAGCGCTGTCGTCGCTCACGTAGCGTAGCTGGAAGGTACCGAGCGGGAGCGTGCTGAGGTTGCTGAAGATCGTCCGCGCGCTGGCCCGGAACGCCGTGGCCTTCGGGTCGATGGTGTTCAGGAACTCGGTACGGTCCTCGTTCCCGACCGCGTCGGTCATCTTCTGCAGCACCGCTTCGCCGGCGACCGCCCGCTGTACGCCGGCCTGGGCCTGATCGGGCGTGGTCGGCGAGGACTGCGACGGCTGGTGCGCTGCGACGCCGTTCGGGTCGGCCGGGGCGTTGGCGATGTGCTCGAGCCCGGCGTACCCGGCACCGGCGACCAGGCAGACAGCGACACCGAGCGCGACCTTCTTCAGGATCGGCGCGAACGGCGGGCGCTGCGGACCGTCGGCGTACGACTCCGACAGGTGATCGAACGGCTCCTCAGCGTCACTGGCCGATGGGATCACCGGCAGCGGAACCGTATCGCCGTGCTCGTCGATCACCTCGGCCCCTCGCTGCTCACCTGCCCCAGTCAGGCGGGACACCCGGCCTCCTCCGACACTACGGCATCACCGTGAAACGGATCGGCTCCGGGGAGAACCCCGGAGCCGATGAGTATGTCAACGTCGCAGGTCAGCCCGGACGGACCGCGGTGTTGTACGGGTTCTCGTCGAGCGGGGCGATCTCCACGCTCTTACCCGGACGGGGAGCGTGCACGATCCGGCCATTGCCGAGGTAGATGCCGACGTGGCTGATCGGGCTGAAGAAGAAGACCAGGTCGCCCGGCATGAGCTCGGACTTGCTGACCCGGCGGCCCTCGCCGGCCTGCGCCTTCGACGAGTGCGAGAGGGAAACGCCGGCCTTGCCCCAGGCGTACATGGTCAGGCCCGAGCAGTCGTACGAGTTGGGACCTGCGGCGCCCCAGACGTAGGAGTCACCGAGCTGGGACAGGGCGGCGTTGATCGCGATCTTCGCGCGGCCACTGGCCGGAACGTTCGGCAGGTTCTTGTCATCGCCGGTCCGGTCGCCGTCACGGGTCGGGCGCTGCTTGCGCGCCTCCTCCGCCTCCTTGGCGTTCTCTTCCTCGATCCGCTTGCGCTCGGCGTCGCTGAGCTTGTCGAGCACCTTCTGGGCGGCGTCGAGCTTGGACTGGAGCTGAGCCTTGAGCGCGTCCTGCTTCGCCTGCACGGCATGCAGCGCGGCCAGCTCGGTCTGTGCGCTCGCCTGCAGGTCGGTCAGCTTGCCCTGCGCGACCTGGTAGCGACGCAGCGCCGAGTTCTGCTGGCCGGCGAAGGCCTGCGCGGTGGACGCCTGGCTGAGGAACTGGTCGGGGTTGCTCGACAGCAACAGCTGCGCCGTCGTGGAGATGCCCGAGGTCTGGTAGCCGGCCACCGCGAGGGAGCCGATCTGCCGCTTCACCGAGTCCACCTGGGCCTGCTGCTTGGCGATACCGGCCTGCAGGGCCTTCACCCGGGCGGACGACGCGGTGATCTGCCCGCGTAGGTCGTTGGCCGACTCACCTGCCTCTTCGGCCTGGTGCTGGAGCGTGGCGATCTGCTGCTTCGCCTGCTCCAGAGTGGGCTTCGGGTCGGCGTCCGCCGCTCCCTGGATGAAGATCACTCCCGCGACGACAGCGGTGCTGGTGATGGCGGCGAGGGCGATTCCCCTGGTGCGGTTGATGCGTCCGATGGACACAGCCCGGTCGGTCCCTTCCTCTGCTCGCGCCGTCCCCGTTGACCAGGCCTGCCGCGGACAGCTGTCCACGGATCCGCCGGATCACTCTCTCGGCTTGCTGCTGCCCGGTCGGCCGGAGCGGCCGACACCCTGAGGCAACGAGAGGTAACAGTAGTGACCGTTTCGTGACCAGTGCAATTCGCCCCTCGGGTTTGATCCAAAATTTACGAAGGATCACCCTGACCCAACGGCCGTTTCGTCTTCTCCGGCAGGCGATTCGGCAGCAATGTCCGGCTCGACACTACTGACCGCGTGCACGAGGCGCAGCGGTGGGACCAGGCCCGAGTCCGCGAGCGCGTCCAGGGCGGCCTTCTCGTCGTCGTCGATGCGCAGGCTGCCGGACCGTTCCTCCGAGAATCCGAGCACCACCGTGACGACGCAGTCCTGGCACCCCGGGCCCTTCATCACACAAGCGTCGCAGTCGATCAGCACAACATCCTCCAAGTGGGGAAGCACCCGGACTTGCATCCGGCTGAGAAGGACGCTAGAGAACCCCGCCGACAGTTTTTGTTGCCCGCCAGGGCCTACGTGCGTGCGATGCGTGCGGTCAGGCTGCTCGCGGACAGTGCGCGGGCGCCGAGTTTGATGATGCTTTCGGCAACCTCACGGTCGGTGGAGACGACCACCACCGGGCGGCCGGGAGGCTCGGCGCGGACCAGTTGCCGGATCACCTCGTCGGCGATCACCCCGGCCGGACTGAACCGCACACGCACACCACGCGGTGGATTCAGCTGCACCGGCCCCGACAGTTCGGCGCCGTCGAACACCACAGTGACCTCGATCCGGCGTTGCGCGACCAGTGCACCCAGAGCTGTGACGAGTCGCTGACGCTGCGAGTGCAACGGCGAGTTCGGCCAGGCGGTCTTCGTCACGTTGTAGCCGTCGATGATCAGATGCACCTGCGGCAACGCCAGCAGTTCGTCGAACAACGCCGGGTCGTCCTCAGGCGCCGTACGTCCGACCGGGGCCGCGTCGGGCTCGGAGCCGGCCACGGTGTCCGCCGGACGGAGCTCTCCCCCGGGCGGCAACGCCAGCTCGCGGCGCAGGCCGCTCGCTGCCTCGAGCACCGTGTCGAGCAACAGCCGGGTGCGCGTCGACGCGAGCTCCCGCTCCTGTCCCGCCGTACGCCGGGCCGCGTGCTCGACCGCTTCCAGTTCGGTGATCCGGGTGCGGAGCTTGCGCAGTTCACGCTCGACTTCGGCACGTGCCGCGTCGACGCGTTCGTCGGCGCTCTCGGCCTCTTTGGTGCGTTGCTCGACCTCGGTCTGCAGGCCGGTGATCCGCTGCCGTGCCTCGTTGAGCTTGCGCCGGAGCGTGACGTTCTCGGCCTTGAGCTCGTTGACTTGTTCACGAAGCCGTTCGCGGACCTGCCGGGTCTCGGTGCGCGCCTGGTCGAGCTGGTCGGCGAGCCGGTTGACGGCTTCCTCGTCAGCGCGCGGATTCTCCACCGGGACCTGTGCGGCCGCGGCGACGCGCTGCTCCCAGTCGTCCGGGCGCAACAGGTACGCGAGCGCGGCGACCTCCACCGGATCCGCGGCCGGTACGGCGACACCGTCGGCCACCGCATCGCCGAGCTCCGGGTGCTCCCGCCGTACCTCGAAGGCGGTGAGCCGGCGGAAATGGTCGTCGGTCTCCAGGATCGGCCCGAGCACCGAGGCGGACAGCTTCGCCCGCTTCGCCGGCGCGAAACTGGCGAACCGGCGCAGCGGCGCGGGGATGTCGGACGCGGGCAGCTGGCCGAGTGCGTGCGCGGCGAGGGTCAGGACGCGTTGCCGGACCGGTTCAGGCAAAGTCGTAGCGGCGGAGCTCGCGGCGGTGCCGGCCTCAGTCACCGGTCCGCAGTCCGGCCGGAACGATGAGCTGGCTGGGCCAGTGACGCAGACCACAGCGAACGGGCATCCGGCCCGGAATCGCGGTGATCGCCTGTGTACGCATACAGAGAGCCTAGTCGACTCGCAGGCGTGTCACCTGCGGAATTGTCGGTGGCGGCTCTTAGCGTCGTGGCCATGACCAGCCCAGGGCATGCGCCGGCCCAGGATTCCGTAGCGCATCCGTTGCTGCCGATCCGCGGTGTGCAGCACAGCTTCGACGACCTGGGGACGCCGTTGCGGGACGTCACGTTCTGCGTCGTCGACCTGGAGACCACAGGCAATCCGCCGGGCGAGGGCGGTATCACCGAGATCGGCGCGGTCAAGGTGCGGGCCGGCGAGGTGATCGGCGAGTTCCAGACGCTGGTGAACCCGTCGGAGTCGATCCCGCCGTTCATCGCCGTACTGACCGGCATCACGAACGGGATGGTTGCCACGTCCCCCCGGATCGAGTCGGTGCTGCCCGCGTTCCTGGAGTTCGCGCGAGGCTGCGTGATGGTCGCCCACAACGCGCCGTTCGACATGGGCTTCCTGAAACACGAGAGCCTGGTGCACGGGTACGACTGGCCCGACTTCGCGGTCGTCGACACCGCGCTGCTGGCGCGTCGCGTGATCACCCCGGACGAGGCGCCGAACTGCAAACTCGGCACGCTGGCCAAGCTGTTCCGGACCACGACCACGCCGAACCACCGCGCACTGTCCGACGCCCGCGCCACCGTCGACGTGCTGCACGGGCTGTTCGAGCGGGTCGGGTCGTTGGGCGTGCAAACGGTGGAGGACCTGCAGACGTTCTCGTCGCGGGTCGCGCCGGCCGTCCGGGCCAAGCGCCACCTGGCCGAGTCGTTGCCGCACGCACCGGGTGTGTACCTGTTCACCGACGACCGCGGCGAGGTGCTGTACGTCGGGAAGTCCAAGGACCTGCGCACGCGGGTCCGCTCGTACTTCACCGCCTCCGAGACCAGGAACCGGATCGGCGAGATGGTCGGCATCGCGACGGCCGTCCGCGGGATCGAGTGCGGGACGCCGCTGGAGGCCGAGGTACGGGAGTTGCGGCTGATCGCGGAACACAAACCGCGGTACAACCGGCGGTCCAAGTTCCCGGAGCGGCAGCACTGGCTGAAGGTCACGGTCGAACCGTTTCCGCGGTTGTCGCTGGTCAAACAGGTGCGCGACGACGACGCCGGGTACCTCGGGCCGTTCAGCTCGCGGAAGACGGCCGAGCGGGCGATGGCCGCGCTGCACGAGGCGTTCCCGATCCGGCAGTGCACCGCGCGGATGTCCAGGCACCCGCAGTTGTCGCCGTGCGTGCTGGCCGAGATGGGTCGCTGCGTCGCGCCCTGCGACGGGCGGATCTCGATGGATTCGTACGGCGAGTTCGTCGAGGCGCTGCGGTCGGCGCTGACCGTGGACCCGACACCCGTGGTGGACGCGCTCGACCGGCGGATCGACGTACTGTCCGCGGACGAGCGGTTCGAGGACGCCGCGGTCCATCGGGACCGGCTGAGCGCGTTCGTGCGGAGCTCGGCGCGGATGCAGCGGATGGCGTCGCTCACCGGATGCGCCGAGATCTGTGCCGCCAGGCGGACCGACGACGGGGGCTGGGAGTTGCACGTGATCCGGCGCGGGCGACTCGCGGCGGCCGGGTTCAGCCCGCGTGGGACCGACCCGCGGCCGCATCTGGAGATGCTGCGCGCTTCGGCCGAGACGGTGCTGCCCGGGATCGGGCCGGTCGCGGCGGCGTCACCGGAGGAGATCGAGCTGATCCTGCGCTGGCTCGAGCTCCCGGGCATCCGCCTGGTCGAGATGGACGGCACCTGGACCTGCCCGGTCGGCGGCGCCGGGCGGCACCTCACGCGCCTCGACAACTCGCACACCGACAACCACAAGCACCCCACCGAACGCCGCCGCAACCTCCGCCCGCTGGGCCCTGCTCGGGTTGGTTAGGCCTCGACGACGGCGACGGCGGTGCGGCGCCTCGGCCACACTATGCTTCGGCCCATTGAGGTGTGAGTTCTGGACGGGTGTTAGGAGAGGACGGCATGGTCACCGCGATCGTGTTCATCAAGGCCGACGTCGCACGGATCCCTGAGGTCGCCGAGCAGGTGGCGGCCATCGACGGCGTCAGCGAGGTGTACTCCGTGACCGGCGGGCTCGACCTGATCGCCCTCGTCCGGGTCGCGCGGCACGACGACCTGGCCACCGTCATCCCCGAGCACGTCAACCGGGTCCCGGGGGTGCTGAGCACCGAGACGCACATCGCGTTCCGCGCCTACTCGAGCCACGACCTGGAAGCCGCCTTCAGCCTGGGCCAGGAGGACGGGATCTAGGTCCTGCGGGACTGGACTTCCGATCCGACTGACACGAGCTGAAGTTACGGTGAATACATGAACGTCCGGGGTCAGTTTCTTGCCGAGCAGGTCCGCGCCTTCGCGCCGGTGCCGAAGCGAGGACGCGGATGAGCAACCCGCCCGCCGGCTGGTACCCCGACCCCACCGGCCAGCCGCACACGATCCGCTTCTGGAACGGGGAGAAGTGGACCAACAAAACCGCACACGAGGACGAGGCCGCGGCCCTGGCCGCGGCAGCCGAAGAGTCCACGGCCAAGGACGACCCCACACCGACCCCACACCCAGCGGAGCCCGCCTCTTCGCAGCCGACCGAGCCCGCCCAACAACAGCCCCGGCCAACCCAGCCAGACCCCGAGCCTGCCCAGCAACAGTTCTGGCCCGCGGAGCAGAACGCGCAGCCCGAGTCCGCTCAGCAGCCATGGTCAGCCGACCAGTTCACGTCGTACGGCCAGCCCAACCCAGACACCGAGCAGACTCAGCAGCAGCCGTGGTCAGGTAACCAGGAGCCCTGGACAGCAGATCAGCAGCCGTGGTCGGCGGACCAGTTCAGCTCGTACGAGCAGGCTGACCCGAACACCGAGCAGACCCAACAGCAACCGTGGTCCGCACAACAGCCGTGGCCGGAGCAACAGTCCACCCCCGCCGACCAGCCGCAGCAGCCGTGGACCGCCACCCAGCAGCCCTGGTCGGCCGACCAGTTCAGCTCCTACGACCAGCCCAACCCAGACACCGAGCAGACCCAGCAACAGTCCTGGCCTACTCAGCCGGAGCCGACGCCGCAGCAGTCGCCCCAGCAGGGCAACCCGAGCGCGCCCACCCACGAGCAGTCCCACCAGCAGCCGTGGTCCGCACAACAGCCGTGGCCGGAGCAACAGTCCACCCCCGCCGACCAGCCGCAGCAGCCATGGACCGCCACCCAGCAGCCCTGGTCAGCCGACCAGTTCACGTCGTACGACCAGCCCACGCCGGACCAAACCCCGCAGCAAGCGACCCCTCAGAACTGGGGCGCCGAGCAACAGCCCGTTCAGCCTGTGCAGAGTGAGTCGCAGGCGCCCGGGTTGCGGGCGGTGCAGGAGACCGGCGCCGGCGACGCGGCTCAGGCCGACCAAGCGAGCGGAGGCGGATGGTGGCAGCCTGCCCCCACCCCGCAACTGTGGAGCTCACCGTCCACGGGCAACGACGCGCCTGCATCCGGCGGCGCACGCCTGCGCGCAGTCTCCCCGGCGCAGCCGGACCCGTCCGCACAGACTGACGCTGCGCCCACGGCGTCTGCTGGTGAACCTGCGCCCTCGGCCGCTCCTGCTGCTGCTGCGTCCTCGGCCGCTGCTGGTGAGGCTGCGTCCTCGGCGTCTGTTGAAGAGGAACTGAGCGCGGCGGATCGTGCCCGCGCCACCTGGGGTGCACCGGAGTTGGCGCCCGCGCCACCGGACCACTGGACGCAGCGCGAGATCTCGGAGTTCGAAGCAGCACAGGCAGCGGCGGACGTCGACGTACAGCCGGAGGAACAGTCCAGCGGCTGGACCCTCAAGCTCGCCCCCGAACCGGCGGCCGGTCAGCAGGCGGCCGACGCACAAGCACCGCAGACCGCGGACGGCCGAGCCGCTGAGACAGCGGACGAGCAAGCGGCACAGGTCGCGGACGAGCAAGTGGCGCGGGTGGCTGATGAGCGGGCCGCGGACGAGCTGGCTGCGGACGAGCTGGCTGCGGAGCAGGCGGCGGATGAGGCAGAGGCGGCCGGCCTGCAGCCGAACTGGGGAAGCCAGTCCGGAGACGAGCAGGACCAGGAGGCTACTGACATCCCCGCGTGGGGTGTCGAGACTGCGGACGACGCTGACCCGAAGACGTCGAAGCAGGCCGCTCCCCTCTGGACCGTGCCAGGAGCGCCGGACACTGCTCCGGACCAGCCGGTGCAGCTCTGGGGCGATCAGCCTCAGCAGCCGACGCCTGCTCAGGACCAGAACTGGAACGGACAGCAGGTTGGCAGCCAGGGCACCGGCGCGGCACCCGCTGCGCAGCCGGGACAGGTGTGGGGCTCGCAGCAGGCAACCGCAGGCGCGCAGACGGGCCAGCAGGGCGGCGATCAGTCGTGGGGCGGGCAGTCCTGGCCTGTAGAGCAGCCCAGCAACCAGCAGAACGTGCAGCAAACCGCGCAGCCGCAGTGGGGCGTCCAGCAGGGTGCTGGAGTGCAGCAGGGTGGTCAGCAGCCGTGGGGCGATCAGCAGACGCAGCGTGCCTGGGGTGACGACGGCAACGAGGCTTGGGGCGGCCAGACCGACCTGAGTACCGGTGTCGGCAAGCGGGACGGCAAGAGCAAGAAGAAGTCCAAGAGCTCCGGCGGTGGTGGTCCGTTCGGCGGGAAGATGCCGTTGATCATCGCCGGCGGTGTCGCGGTCGTGCTGCTGATCGTCGCCGCGGTGGTACTGCTCACCAAGGGCGACGACACGACGGCGAACCCCGATCCGACCGGTACGCCGACGCAGAGCGGCTCGCCCTCTCCGACGAACCAGTCCAGCACCAAGCCCGGTCAGTCGAAGGACCCGAAGCTGCACGAGGGCGCCGGGCGGATCGCGTCGGACGCAATCTCGTTCCCGCGCCGCAACCCGCCGTGGTCGGACCGCAAGCGCCTCGTCCAGCAGCTGATCAACTCGAACGGCCAGCGCATCGTGCTGAAGGAAGACGTCGTCGAAGGGGACGACTGGAGCGCGGACATCTTCGTCGGCGCGCTCGGTACCGGGTCCGGGTTCAACGGCGACCCCAAGGCGACCGCGGCGTCGCTGTCGATCAAGCTGCGCGAAAACATGTACGGCAACATCCCGGTGACCTTCAAGACGGTCGCCAACGGTCCCGTGAAGCGGACGGAGAAGGCGGGCTGGGTCTTCCAGCAGACCGTGACCGCGACGACGACCGCGGTGACCGATCGGGTGCTTACCCTGACGGTGGCCGTCTTCGACCTCGGTGACGGGACCGCGGTCGCGTACATCAGCGGCATCCCGAACAACCGCCCGGACCTGAAGAAGGCCGCGGACCAGGCCTACCTAGGAATCAACGTTGGCTGAGAACGAAGACCAGAACCCGACGCGCCCCAACACCCCGGAGGGCACGCCGGACAGCTCCGCACGCCCGGGACAGGACGGTTCGTCGGATGCGCTGTTCGGGCAGTCACCTGCCCCGGCGCCGCCTCCCCCGCCACCGGTCCGGCCGCAGCACGCAGCCCCACCACAACAGCACTGGACCAGCCAACCGCCGCAGCCGGCGAACCCCCAGCAGCCACAGCAGCCGGGCACACAACAGTCCGGCGCACCGCGGCCGGGCGCGCCGCGGCCGGGCGCGCCGCAGTCGGGTGGCCAGCAGCCAGGTCCGCAGCAGGCTGGCGGGCAGCATGTGCGGCCGCAGCACGCGGCTCCTCCAGCTGGTCCGCAGTACGGGGGCCAGCGGCCGGTACCGCCTCAGCCAGGTCAGCCGGGGCAGCCGTCACAGGCACAGCCGGGCCAACCGCAAGCCGGGCAACCACAATCACCTCCGGGACAGCCGGGTCCTGCACAGCCGGGGCAGATGTGGGGTGTGCAGCAGCCGGGTCAGCGGCCCGGTGGCTGGCAGGAGCAGGCGACCGGGCCTCAGCCTGGCCGGCCGCAGTTCGGTCAGCAGAACTCACCGAACGGCGGTCCGCAGACTCCTCAGCAGCGCGGGCCGCAGGGTCCTCAGCAGCGTGGGCCGCAGGGCGGACAGCAGGCTGGGCCGCAGGGTCCTCACCAAGGCGGTCCGCAGGGTCCTCAGCAGCGTGGGCCGCAGGGTGGGCCGTTGGCGTTCACCGAGGTGATCTCGCGGGCGGCTGGACCGTACACCGCGGGAGCGGCCGGGCAAGGTGCTGGAGCGGCCGGGGGTGCTGGGCCCGGTGGGCAGGGTGCTGGAGCGCCCGGTGGGCAAGGTGCTGCTGCGGGCGGGCATGGCGCTGGGCAAGGTGCTGGGGCCGTCGGTGGGCAGGTTGGTGCGCACGGTGCCGGTCAGTCCGGTGGGCAGGGGCGCTGGTCGGCGGGCGCGCAAGCAGGTGGACAGGGTGCGGGAGCGCATTCAGCCGGGCACCGTGCAGGTACTCCCGGTGGGCACTCGGGTGGGCACGGTGCGAGTACGGCCGGGGCGCACTCGGCTGGGCATGCTGCTGGAGCGGGGGGTAACGGGCGGGCTCGGGCCATTGGGGCTGTGGTTCTCGTGGTGGCTGCGTTGGCTGCGACCGGCTTGAGTGTGGGATGGGTCTGGACCAAGGCCGAGGCCGTTTCCCCGGTGCCGTTGCCCACCGTGGGGAAGCCGATGGAGACGGTCAATCCGTCGGCGAAGCCGACGAAGACGCCGACGCCGTTCGGCAAGGTCCTCGGGACCGAAATGGTTGCTGCGAACAACGACACGATGCCGATCATGAGTTCGGCCTGGGGCAACAACTACGAGCGCGCCGGCCTGTGGGGCGGCGCCGCGATCTGGCTGACGGTGCACAGCAACTACGACAAAGGCAAGAGCTGGGGCAACTACGTCGCCTTCGGCCAACTCCCGCCGGACATCACGTACACGAACACCGCCGCCGGCCTCAAGCAGGCGTCGATCCAGGTCGGCGGCCGCGCGCTCTACAACCTGTACGACAAGGACGCGCAGGTCATCAAGGGCAGCGCCACGCACAAGGCGATCTCGGTCAACGGCCACCCGGGCCACGAGCTCGTCGCGAAGGTCGCCGTCAAGGTGCCGAAGCTGCCGGAGACGTTCTCCACGATCATGATCGCGGTGGTCGACCGCGGTGACGGTACGGCGGCGGTGTCGATCGCCGACATCGCCGGTTCCACCCCGGCCTGGCAGAACGTCTGGCGCTACAAGGTCTCCCAGATCAAGCTGAGCAAGTAGAAAGGGCCGGCGGGAAGTCACCCGCCGGCCCTTCTGCTGTGGCAACCTCAGCCGCGCACCTCGGCGCAAGCAGCGATCCACCGGTCCAGCACGTCCTTCGCCGCCCCGGAGTCGATCGCCTCGGCCGCGCGGTCCATCCCGGTCCGGATCCGCTCCGTCACGCTGCCGGTCTCCGGCGTGTACGCCGCCAGCGCTGCGCCGGCGTTCAGCATTACGACGTCCCGCACCGCCCCCGGCTCGCCGTCGACGAGTGCGCGCACGACCTTCGCGTTGAACGTCGCGTCAGCGCCCTTCAACGCGTCCGCGGACACCGGCTCGATGCCCAGCTCCCGCGGATCCAGCGTGATCGGACCCTCGACCTTGCCGCCGCCGACGACCCACACCTGCGACGTCGTACGCGTGGTCAGCTCGTCGAGCCCGTCGTCGCCGTGGAACACCAGCGCATCGATCCCGCGCCGCGCCAGTACGCCGGCCATCAGCCCGGCGACCCGCCCGTCGCCGACGCCGACCGCCTGCGCCGACGGGTTGCCGGGATTCGCCAGCGGACCGAGGAAGTTGAACGTGGTCGGCACCCCGAGCTCACGGCGCGGTACGGCGGCATGCCGCAACGCGGGGTGGAACGCCGGAGCGAAGCAGAACGTGATCCCGGCCCGCTCCCCCACCTCGGCCACCTGCTCCGCGGTCAGGTCGAGCGGGATGCCCAGTTCCTCGAGGACGTCGGCCGCGCCGCAGGCCGACGACGCCGCGCGGTTGCCGTGCTTCAGCACCTTCGCGCCGGCGCCCGCGGCGACGATCGCGGACATCGTGCTGATGTTCACGGTGTGGGCTTGGTCACCGCCGGTGCCGACGACGTCTAGCGTCCGGCCGGGCACCGAGATCCGGGTGGCGAAGTCGCGCATCGTCGCGACCAGTCCCTCGACCTCGGTCACCGTCTCGCCCTTGGAACGCAGCGCGATCACGAACCCGGCGAGCTGCGCGGGCGAGGCCGCGCCGGACAGGATCTGCTCCATCGCCCACGCGGTGGCGGACGCCTCCAGGTCCTCATGCCGCAGCAGCGGATTGAGCACCTGAGGCCAGCTGTAGGCGGCCCCTGGATCGGACATGGCGCGTCAGGCGGTGGTGGCAGGCAGCTTGGCCAGCCGCTGGCGGAGCAGGTCCGCGGTGACCTCGGCCAGCTTGATCGGGTCGATCGGGTGCGACACCGCGCCCTCGGCCCGCGACCAGGTCGCCAGCCACGCGTCCTGCGGACGGCCGGTGATGACGAGCACCGGCGGGCACTGGAAGATCTCGTCCTTCAGCTGCCGGGCGATCCCCATGCCACCGGCCGGGACGGCCTCGCCGTCCAGGATGGCCAGGTCGATCCCGCCCTTGTCCATGGTCTTGATGACGGCCGGCTCGGTGGCGCACTCGACGTACTCGAGCTCGGGCAGATCGGCCGTCGGCCGCTTGCCGAGGGCCAGCCGGACGGACTCCCGCGTCGTACGGTCGTCGCTGTAGACCAGGACCTTCAGCGGACGCTCTGAACTCATCGATCCATCCCAAGCTTGTTCAAAAGACGACTGGACACCCGGAATGCTACCGGGGCGCCTGTCCGGCCCGGCGAGCCTGTTCCTCCAACCGGTCCAGGCGGCGGTCCTCACGGCGCGCCTCACGCTGTGACTCACGCACCCATTGGACGAACAGTACGGCGAAGAACACCACGCCCACGATGTCGCCGGAGCCCCACAGCAGACCGCCCGCGATGTACTGGTCACGCAGCGGCGACGGCGACCAGGAGCGACCGAAGCTGGTGTACCAGTCCTCGGCGATCAGCTTGTCCGCGGACATGATCGTGATGCCGAGGAACGCGTGGAACGGCAGTGTGAGGAACGTCAGGATCAGCCGGAACGGGTAGATCACCCGGCCGGGCACCGGGTCGAGCCCGAGCAGCGGCCAGAAGAACAGCGAGCCGACCAGGATGAAGTGCACGTGCAGCAGGTCGTGGAGGACGGTCGACCGGAGCGTGGCGTCGTACCAGCCGCTGAAATAGAGCACCCAGGGGCTCAGGACGAACAGCGTGAAGCCGATCATCGGGAAGCAGATCACCTTCGCGAACCGCGAGTGCAACACGGAGAGCAACCATTTCCGCGGCTGCCGCGGCAGCGTCCGGAGCGCCAGCGTGACCGGCGCGCCGAGCGCCATCGCGAGCGGCGTCAGCATCGACAGGATCATGTGCTGCACCATGTGCACGCTGATCAGGACCGTGTCGTAGGTGCCGAGCGCCGACTGGGTGGCGATCACGGCGCTTCCCAGCCCGACGCCGACGAACGCGAACGTCCGGCCGCGGGACCACTTGTCACCGCGTTTGCGCAGCTTGTGGACGCCGTACAGATAGACCGCGGCGAGGACGACGATCACGGCGAGTAACACCGGTTCGAAGGTCCATGCCGTCAGCAACCGGACCGGCGTCAGCGGCTCGATCCGGTCGCCGGGCGTGGCGTGAAGGGGAAGCACGCTTCCACAGTAGAAACCATTAGTTGCCGACATGCATGGGGGTGGTCGTGTCAGTTGATACGAGGACCGACATAATGACCGCGTGGCCACTGCAACCGCGCTCCCAGCGTCTCGTGAACACGGACACCACGACCGTCCCAGCATGGTCAGTGTCGGCACGATCGTCTGGCTCTCGAGCGAACTGATGTTCTTCGCCGCCCTGTTCGCGGCGTACTTCACGATCCGGTCGGTGACGACCGCCGCAGCCGCTCCGGGCACGGAGACGCTGTGGGAGGTCATGACGCACCACTTGAACGTCCCGTTCGCCTCGGTGAACACGTTCATCCTGGTCGCGTCGTCGTTCACCTGCCAGGCCGGAGTGTTCGCCGCCGAGCACGGCAAGGTGGGCCGGGTCGGCTCGCTGGCGAACCCGCGGAACTGGGGCATGCGTGAGTGGTTCATCCTCACGTACCTGATGGGTGCCGTCTTCATCGCCGGACAGGTGACCGAGTACGCCGAGCTGATGCACGAGGGCATCTCGATCTCGTCGAACGCGTACGGGTCGGTGTTCTACCTGGCCACCGGCTTCCACGGTCTGCACGTGACCGGCGGCCTCATCGCTTTCGTGTTCGTCCTGGCCAGGACGTACATGGCTCGTAAGTTCACCCACGAACAGGCCGTGACGGCGATCGTCGTGTCGTACTACTGGCACTTCGTCGACGTGGTCTGGATCGCCCTGTTCGCGACCATCTACCTGCTCAAATGAGTGAGAAGAGACCTTCCTTGTCACCGGCGCGCTTTCTCTCCGCGCGACGACGGCACCGGTCCGCCGGCCTCGTCGTGCTCCTGTTCGGCCTCCTGGCAGTGGGGTCGGCGTACGCCGCCTTCGCCCCTGACAACGCGGTGGCGGACAACTCGGCCCAGTCGCAGCAGATCGAGGAGGGCAAGAAGCTCTTCGCGGTCGGCTGCTCCAGCTGCCACGGCCTGAACGCCGAGGGCGGCGGGAACGGCGAGGGCAAGATGGCCGGCCCGTCGCTGATCGGCGTCGGCGCGGCCGCGGTCGACTTCCAGGTCGGCACCGGCCGGATGCCGGCGATGCAGCCGGGCGCGCAGATCCCGCGCAAGGCCCCGGCGTACTCGCAGGAGGAGATCGAGGCCCTGGCGGCGTACGTCGCCTCGCTGGCCCCCGGCCCCTCGGTCCCGGGCTCGGAGTCGTACGACGTGAGCAAGGCCACCGACGAGCAGGTCACCCGTGGCGGCGAGCTGTTCCGCACCAACTGCACGGCCTGCCACAACTTCGCCGGTCGTGGCGGCGCGCTGCCGAACGGCAAGTACGCGCCGTCGCTGATGGGTGTCAGTGAGAAGCACATCTACGAGGCCATGCTGACCGGCCCGCAGCAGATGCCGGTCTTCTCCGACCAGGTCATGCAGCCGGAGGACAAGCGCGACATCATCGCGTACCTGAAGGCGCTGGAGACCCAGAAGGACCCGGGCGGCTTCGGACTCGGCCGGCTCGGCCCGGTGTCCGAGGGCCTGTGGGGCTGGTTCGTCGGCATCGGCCTGCTGGTAGCGGTAGCGGTCTGGATCGGCGCCAAGGGCGTCAAGGCCAAGGGAGCGAAGGCCAAGTGAGTGACAAGAATCTGCCGGTGAAGCCGGAGGACGAGCACGGCGCCGTCGAGGTGGCCGAACCGATCCCGGACCCGGGTCTGGAGCCGCACGAGCCGCGGATCACCGACATCGACCCGAAGGCGGCCGACCGCGTCGAGCGCCAGGTGTCGGGCATGTTCGGCCTGGCGACGCTGCTGGTGGTGGGCTCCTGCGTCGCGTACTTCGCCATCCCGCGGGACTCGATCCTCGAGTTCGGCCCGCTGTCCGGCAACGCGAACAACATGGTCATCGGCCTGTGCATCGGGCTCGCGCTGTTCCTGATCGGGGCCGGCGCGATCCAGTGGGCCAAGAAGCTGATGGTCGACGAGGAGATCTCCGAGGAGCGCCACCCCGCGCACTCCTCGCCGCAGCAGATCGCCGAGATCACCGAGGCCTTCAAGGAAGGCACGGTGGAGTCCGGCTTCGGCCGCCGCAAGATGATCCGCAACTCGCTGATCGGCGCGCTCGGCGTCCTCGGCCTGCCGGCCGTCATCCTGCTCCGCGACCTCGGCCCGCTGCCGGGCCGGGCGCTGTACAACACGATCTGGGCGAAGGGCATCCGGGTCGTCAACGACGTCACCGACCGCCCGATCAAGCCGTCCGACCTGATCGTCGGCCAGCTGGTCAACGCGGCGCCGGCCAACCTGGCCCCGCTGCAGGAGGAGAGCGCGGTCGAGTACCAGAACGCCAAGGCGAAGGCCGCGGTGATCGTGGTCCGGATCAAGCCGAGCGAGATCCGCACCAAGCCGGGCCGGGAGAACTGGGGCGTCGACGGCATCCTGTGCTACTCGAAGATCTGCACCCACGTCGGCTGCCCGATCTCGCTGTACGAGCAGACCACGCACCACGTGCTCTGCCCGTGCCACCAGTCGACGTTCGACCTGGCCGACAGCGCCAAGGTCGTCTTCGGCCCTGCTGCCCGGCCGCTGCCTCAGCTACCGTTGGCAGTGGACAGTGAGGGCTACCTGGTTGCGCAGAGCGGCTTCACCGAGCCGGTCGGCCCGAGCTTCTTCGAACGAGGGTGACAACAGTGTCAACAAACACAGAGTTCCCTGGACCGGTCAAGTGGGTCGACGATCGCCTCGGCATCGCGAAGATCGGCAAGAAGAACCTGCGGAAGGTCTTCCCGGACCACTGGTCCTTCATGCTGGGCGAGATCGCGCTCTACAGCTTCATCATCCTGATCCTGACCGGGACCTTCCTGACGTTCTGGTTCAAGCCCTCGATGGCCGAGGTCGAGTACCAGGGCTCGTACAGCCTGCTCAAGGGTCTGCACATGTCGGAGGCGTACGCCTCCACGCTGGACATCACGTTCGACGTCCGCGGCGGTCTGCTGATGCGGCAGATCCACCACTGGGCGGCCGTGCTGTTCATCGCCGCGATGATGGTGCACCTGCTGCGGATGTTCTTCACCGGCGCGTTCCGCAAGCCGCGGGAGCTGAACTGGCTGATCGGCTTCGGGATGCTGTTCCTCGGCATCGTCGAGGGCTTCATCGGCTACGGCCTCCCCGACGACCTGCTGTCCGGTACCGGTCTGCGGATCACCAACGGCATGATCCAGGCATCACCGGTGGTCGGCACGTACATGAACTTCTTCATCTTCGGCGGTGAGTTCCCCGGCGACGACTTCGTCTCCAGATTCTTCATCGTCCACGTGCTGCTGATCCCGGGCATCATCCTGGCGCTCGTCACGGCGCACCTGTTCCTGGTCGTGTACCACAAGCACACGCAGTACGCCGGTCCCGGCCGGACCCAGAAGAACGTGGTCGGCTACCCGCTGTTCCCGGTGTACACGGCCAAGGCCGGCGGCTTCTTCTTCGTGGTCTTCGGCATCACGGCGCTGATGGGCGCGTTGATGCAGATCAACCCGGTCTGGCTGTACGGGCCGTACAACCCGGCCGAGGTGACCGCCGGTGCGCAACCGGACTGGTACATGGGCTGGCTGGAAGGCTCGGTGCGAATATTCCCCGGCTTCGAGTCGCACTTCTGGGGCATCACCCTCAGCTGGAACCTGATCATCCCGGCGCTGATCGTGCCACCGGCGTTCGTCACGCTGGTCGCGCTCTATCCGTTCATCGAGGGCTGGATCACCGGCGACAAGCGCGAGCACCACCTGCTGGACCGGCCGCGGGACATGCCGACCCGGACCGGTATCGGCGTCGCGTTCATCGTGTTCTACGCGATGCTGTGGATCGGCGGCGGTAACGACCTGATCGCCACCCACTTCAACCTGTCGCTGAACCACGTGACCTGGTTCCTGCGGTTCGCGGTGATCCTCGGCCCGATCCTGGGCTTCTGGGTCGCGCGCCGCTGGGCGATCTCGCTGCAGCGGGCGGACCAGGACCGGTTGCTGCACGGCCTGGAGACCGGTGTGATCATGCGCTCCCCCGAGGGCAAGTACACCGAGAAGCACCAGCCGATCTCGACGTACGAGGCGTACTCGATCACCGCGCGGGACCGGCTCGTGCCGCACGAGATCGGCCCGGAGACCGACGAGAACGGCGTCCGCGCCCCGCGTCGGGCGCTGCACAAGGCGCGTGCCGCGCTCTCCCGCTTCTACTTCGCCGACGCCGTACAGAAGCCGACCACTCAGGAGCTCGAGGCGGCGCACGAGCACGCTCACGACGCCGACGAGATCCACGAGCTGACGGAGGACACGGAGACCTATCGAGAGGTCACCAGCGACCGCTCCTGACGTCGCCCTGAAGTCGTACTGAAAGAGCCCCGGCCGATCGGCCGGGGCTCTTTCGTTTATCCGAGCGCGTCGGTGACCGCGGTGAGATAGTCCTTCACCAGCGTCTGCTGACTCGGGTCGAGTGCCTGGGTGGTGATGATCAGCCGGTCCAGGAGCGGGCCGAAGAACTGCCAGCCGAGGGCTACAGCGGTGTCGGAGACCTGGAGGCGGGCGCTGCGACCGTCTGTGCGGCTTCTGAGGCGTTCGACGTGGCCGGCGGCCTCCAGGCGGTGGATGACTGCCGTCGTCGCCTGAGAGGTCATTCCGAGCTGCTGAGCGAGCCATGTAGGCGTGGCCGCTACTCCGGCGCGTTCGGCGTCCAGGAGGCTCACCAGCGCGCGTACGTCGGTCCCGTGCAAGCCCGCCGTACGGGCGAACTCTCCGACCGCCCGGTCGTACCGCAAGGCGACCTCTCGCAGCAGGTGCACCACGTCCAGTGCGGCGGCCCGTGCCGGGTCGGCTGGTGTCACTCCTTCACGCATGCCCCACAATTTACCTCACTGAGTGAGCTATCCTCGGCAGCATGAGTTTCCAGGACACGTACGACGCTCTCCTCGCCCGCTGGGACGTGCCGGTCGAGCAACTCGAGCTGACCGACGAGTTCGGTACGACCCACGTCAACGCGTGCGGACCCGCTGACGGGCAACCCGTCGTACTGCTTCCGGGGCACGGCGCGACGTCACCCGTGTGGTTCGCCCTCGCGCCGCGGCTTGCGGGGCGGTACCGCGTCTACGCGATCGACCTGATCGTCGACGCGGGGCGCAGTACGAACAGCGGCCGGACGCCCAAGACGCCGGCCGATCTGCACACATGGCTGACGAACACCTTCGACGGACTCGGCATCAGCCAGGCGGCGTTGTGCGGTCATTCGTACGGCGCCTGGATCGCACTCACGTACACGATCGCGCACCCGGAGCGCGTCGAGCGCCTGGCCCTGCTCGACCCGACGGACTGCTACGCCGGCCTCCGCGTGCCCTACATCCTCAGAGCTTTGCCAGGCCTGCTGCGGCCGTCCCGGAAGCGCACGATGTCGTTCCTGCGCTGGGAGACGCAAGGGCTTCCGATCGATCCCCAGGTCCTGGAACTGGCCGGACTGGCTGCAGAGCAGCCCTCCACCCCGTTCGTCCGCACCAAACGCCCCACGGACGACCAATTGCGAGAACTCGCTCCCCTGGTCTTCGTCGCGGGCCGCAGCAAGAGCCACAACGCAGCCCACCTGACTCGCCGAGTCACCACACTCTCCCCCGCCGCAACCGTCGTACAACTCGACACCGCAACCCACCACTCCCTCCCGTCCCTCCATGCGGACGAGGTGTGGGCTGCGTGGGCCCACGAATTGCCCACAAAATAAGGGGATTCTGGCTCGTCGGTCGACGGGCGGGCGTTCTAGGGTCGATGCCATGGAACTCCTGGGCGAGCGGCCGGTGTGGTCGATGAGTGGCAGCGAACTGCTGTCGACTCTCGACGCGCTGGAAGCCGAGGCCGCCCGCCGGGAGACGTACCGGTCGCGAGCGGACAGCTGGTGTACGGCGACGGATTGTCGGCCGCAACCGTCCGACGGCTGGCCTGCGACGCACGGATCATCCCGCTCGTGCTCGGCACGAACTCCGAGCCCCTGGACGTGGGCCGCAGCGAACGCCTGGTCACCCGGGCGATGCGTCGCGCGCTGAACGCCCGCGACCAGGGCTGCGTCATCTGTGGCGTCCCGCCGATCATGTGCGACGCGCACCACCTGCGCTCCTGGATCGACGGTGGCGAGACGAAGACCTCCAACCTCGTGCTCTTGTGCCGGCGCCACCACGTCGACCTGCATCACGGTCAGTGGAGCGTCACGATCACCGACTGCCTGGTCGAGGTCGCGCGCCCGAGCTGGGCAGAACCATCACCCAGACAGCACCGCAGCCGTCACCGACGGAGGGCAGATCACCCCGCCGGCGACCCGGTCGTGGCCATCACCCAGCGCTCACGAACGAAGGCCGACGAGGCTGAGGGCTCACGATCGAGGGCCGACGAGACTCGGCGCTCGCGATGGAAGGCCGACGAGGCTGTCCTCCGACAAGCCGCCGACTTCGCGTTGGCCGACGTACCTGCGGGCTGAACCAGCCACGGTGAAACACAGCAGCCTCCTGCCCGCGGGCATGCGGTGAGGAGGCTGCTGCGTCTTGGTGTGTCAGGAGAGGGCGGAGCCGGCCTTGTAGGCGGCCCAGGTGGTGTTCCAGTCGGTCCAGCCGTTGCCGGGCTCCATGTGGCGGGTGGTGCCGGTGACGATCACGGGGTCGCCGCGGAGGGTCTGGTTGAAGTACCACTGGGCGTCCTTGAGGCTCATGCCGACGCAGCCGTGGCTGACGTTGGAGCTGCCCTGGCTGCCGGCCGACCACGGCGCGCCGTGGATGAACTCTCCGGAGCTGGTGACCCGCTGGGCCCACTTTACGTCCGGGATGTTGTAGTACTCCGGGTCGCCGGGCTTGAGGCCGACCGTCGCCGCGTCCATCCGCTTCACCGTGAACTTCTCCATGATCACCTTCACCCCACTGCGGGTGGTGAAGCCGTCCTTGCCGGCGGTGATCGGGATGGTCCGGGCCAGCTTGCCGTTGATCGTCACCGTCATGGTGTGCCTCTTGACGTTGACGTTGGTGACCACCGACTTGCCGATGGTGAACGCGATGGTCCGGCTCGCGGTGCCCCACGTGTTGTTGCCGGCGTTGACGCCCAGGGTGCCGATGTCGACCGTCACCTTGGTGCCGGCCGGCCAGTAGTTCTTCGGGCGGTAGTTGACCTGCTTGCTGTTCACCCAGTGCCAGCTGCCGTCGACCGGGACCGAGGTCTTCACCGAGAGCCGCTTCTCGACTGCCGCACGGTCCTTGACCGGGTTGTTCCAGAAGATCTGGATCGGCAGCGCGACGCCGACCGTCTCACCGTTCAGCGGGACGACCGAGGCCTTCAGGCTCTTCGACGCCTTCAGCGTCTTGAAGGTCGAGCTGATCGGCACGGTGGCACCGTCGGTGCCCTCGGCCGAGCCACTCACTGTGTACGTCGCGCCAGGCTTGAGCTGCGGCGACGACGTCCACTGGGTCTTGTCGGCGTTGAAGCTGCCGGTCACCTTGTCGCCGTCGTCGTCCTTGAGCGTGACCGCGGTCAGCTTGCCGGCCGTGGTGGTCACCGTCACCGGCTTGTCCGGCTGCACCGACGAGGCGCCCTTGGCAGGCACGATCGCGATGCTGGCCGACGCCGGGGTCTCCGACGGGCTCGTCGAGTTCCCTGGGGTGCTGGAGGCACCTGGCGAGTTGCTCTGCGACGTGGACGTGCCGGGCGTCGACTGCCCGCCAGAGCCGCCGCCGGCCTCTGTGTCGCTACAGGCCGTGCCGGCCAGCAGCAGGACGCAGATCCCCGCCACGGCAAGGCCGTGCTTCCTCACCGAACCGCTCACCATTCCCCAGTTCTCCCCTGTTTAGTCAGACCGCGGTAAGGGTAACCTGCCGCGGCGACATTTCTGTGCATCCGCACGAGCCGTTCCGGTACAGTCCACGACTCTCTGTACCCGTTCGCAGTACTACAGACGCACGAAAACGCCGCCCGGTTCGTTCCCGGACGGCGTTTTTCGTACGACTCTCAACTAGTGAGCAACTAGTGAGCGTGGTCACCGCGGTAGTACTCGAAGATGAACCCGCTCAGCGTGACGATGCCGATCCCGCAGCCGGCGATGAACAGCCACCAGCCGAAGACGACGCCGAGGACAACCACCGCCAGCGTCAGCGCGCACCACAGCGGCCACCAGGAGTACGGCGGGAAGAAGCCGAGCTCGCCGGCCCCTTCGACGATCTCCGCTTCCTTGCGGTCCTCGGGCCGGGCGTCCATCCGCCGGGCGGTGACGCTCAGGTAGAACGCCACCAGCAGCGACAGGAAGAACGTCATCACCAGTGCGGTGGTGCCGGTCGGGTCCTCGGACATCAGCCAGTAGATCGGCGTGACGACGAGCACGAACACACTCAGGATCCCGAAGACCCAGGCTTCGACCTTCACGCCTTGTCCTTCCCGTCGTCCTCGGTACTCGCGAGCTCCTCGAGATGCTCGACGCGGCCCTGGTCCTCACCCGCGTCCAGCAGGTTGTCCTCGCCGGCCCGGTTGTCCGGGTACTCCGCCAGCGCCAGGTCGGCGTGGTGCAGGTCGAACGCCGGCGACTCCGAACGGATCCGGGGCAGCCTCTCGAAGTTGTGCCGCGGCGGCGGCGAACTGGTCGCCCACTCCAGCGAGCGGCCCCAGCCCCACGGGTCGTCGACACCCACGAGCGGCGTCTTGCGGGACTTGTAGATGTTGTAGAAGAACGGCAGCATCGACGCGCCCAGGATGAAGGCGCCGACGCTGGACACCTCGTTCAGCGTGGTGAAGCCCTCGTTGGCGCCGTACGACGCGTAGCGCCGCGGCATGCCCTCGACACCGAGCCAGTGCTGCACCAGGAACGTGGTGTGGAAGCCGATGAACAGCAGCCAGAAGTGCAGCTTGCCGAGCCGCTCGTCGAGCATCCGCCCGGTGAACTTGGGCCACCAGAAGTAGAACCCGGCGAACATCGCGAACACCACGGTGCCGAACACGACGTAGTGGAAGTGCGCGACCACGAAGTACGAGTCGGACAGCTGGTAGTCCAGGGCCGGCGAGGCCAGGATGACGCCGGTCAGACCGCCGAAGAGGAAGGTGGTCAGGAAGCCCACCGACCAGAGCATCGGGGTGTCGAACGAGACTGACCCGCCCCAGATCGTGCCGATCCAGTTGAAGAACTTCACGCCGGTCGGGACCGCGATCAGGAAGGTCATGAACGAAAAGAACGGCAGGTTCACCGCGCCGGTGACGAACATGTGGTGTGCCCACACCGCCACCGAGAGAACCGCGATACCGAGGGTCGCGCTGACCAGACCGATGTAGCCGAAGACCGGCTTGCGGCTGAACACCGGCAGGATCTCGGTCACGATGCCGAAGAACGGTAGCGCGATGATGTACACCTCTGGATGCCCGAAGAACCAGAACAGGTGTTGCCAGAGAATCGGGCCGCCGTTGGCCGCGTCGAAGACATGGGCCCCGAGTGTTCGATCCGCCTCCAGCACCAGCAGCGCCGCCGCCAGGATCGGGAAGGCGATCAGCACGAGGATCGACGTGACCAGGATGTTCCAGGTGAAGATCGGCATCCGGAACATCGTCATGCCGGGAGCGCGCATGGTGATGATCGTGGTGATGAAGTTGACCGCACCCAGGATCGTGCCCAGACCGGCCATCCACAGACCCATGATCCACAGGTCGCCGCCGACACCCGGTGAACGGACCGCGTTCGACAGCGGGGCGTAGGCGAACCAGCCGAAGTCGGCCGCGCCGCCCGGGGTGAAGAAGCCGCTGATCGTGATCAGGCCGCCGAACAGGAACAGCCAGAAGCTGAACATGTTCAGCCGCGGGAACGCGACGTCGGGCGCGCCGATCTGGATCGGCATGATCTCGTTCGCGAAGCCGACGAACAGCGGGGTCGCGAACAGCAGCAGCATGATCGTGCCGTGCATCGTGAAGAGCTGGTTGTACACCTCTTCGTTCACGATCTGCAGGCCCGGCTTGGCCAGTTCGGCGCGGATCAGCAGCGCCATCACGCCGCCGATCAGGAAGAACGCGAACGACGTGATCAGGTACATGTGCCCGATCAGCTTGTGGTCCGTCGTGGTCAGGTACTTGACCAGCAACGCGCCCTTGCTGCGCCGGCGGGGCAGCGCGCTGGTGCTACCGATAGCGCCGGTGCGCTCGGCGAAGTCGGTCACTTCTCGCCCCCTGTACCGGGAATGGTGGTGGCGTCGGCGCCGCCGGTTGCGGCTCCGGTCTGGCCCTTGGCGGCCAGTTCCTTCAGGTGTGCGTCGTACTCGTCGCGGGAGACCACCTTGACGGTGAAGACCATCCGGCTGTGGTAGAGCCCGCAGAGCTCAGCACACTTGCCGGCGAAGGTGCCGGTCTTGGTCGGGGTCAGCTCGAACTTGTTCGTCTTGCCCGGGATCACGTCGAGCTTGAAGTAGAACGACGGCACCCAGAACGAGTGGATGACGTCCGGCGAGGTCAGGTCGAAGTGGACCGACTCGTTCACCGGGAGCCACAGGGTCGCCGGCTTGTCCAGCGTGCCGGTCTCCCAGACGCCCTGCTGCCCGTCGACGGTGTCCTTGTAGTTGAAGGTCCACTGCCACTGCTGGCCCACCACGTTCACGGTGTGCTGCGGATTGGCGTCCATCTTCGTGACCTGGTTGCCGTGCTCGACGGTGTAGAAGAACAGCACACCGATGATCGCGAACGGGGCCAGGGTGTAGAGCACCTCGAGCGGCAGGTTGTACCGCACCTGCCGGGGTGCGTCGTCGTTGCGCTTGCGGTACCGCACCACGACCCACAGGATCAGGCCCCAGACCATCACGCCGATGATCAGGGCGGCGATCCACGCCCCGATCCAGAGGCTGCGGATGGCCTCGGTCCGGTCCGATGCGCCCTCGGGCAGACCGAGTCGTTTCCACTGCTCAGTGGTCGCCGTCGAGCAACCGGTCAGCAGCAGGGTGCCGAGCACCACTGCACTGCCGACCAGCAGGCGACGCTTCGCCGGTCGTGTGGCGCCGGCAGAACCTGCCGGTCGCTCCTCCACTCCGGGCGTGCCGTTCGAACCCACGGGGCGCCTTTCCCTTCCCAAGTGAGACTGACGACCAAACACTACTGGACACCATTCGCGTCTCCGCGCATAGGTAGGGCTTAGCGTTTCCCGTGTGAGCGAGCGTACGTACTTGGACGCCGCGTCGGCCGAGCCGATGCACCCCGCGGCGCGGGAGATGTTGCTGTCGGCAGTGGATTCCGGATGGGCGGATCCGGTGCGTCTGCACCATGAGGGCCGGACCGCCAGGCTGCTGGTGGACAACGCCCGCGCGGTCCTCGCGGAGGCGGTCGGCGTGCGGCCGGACGAGCTGTACCTGACTACCTCCGGTACGGCGGCGATCCAGAGCGGCCTGACCGCGGTACGGGCCGCGCGCAGCCGGGTCGGGGCAACGATCGTGCACAGTGCGGTCGAGCATTCCGCCGTACTGCACACGGCTGGGGAGGCGGCTGCCGAGGTCGGCGTGGACCGGCTGGGGCGGGTCGAGCTGGATGCCTTCACAGACGCCGTACGGCGACCTGGTGTGGCTGTGGCCGCGCTGCAGTCGGCGAACCATGAGGTGGGGACGCGTCAGCCGATCGAAGCGGCGGCTGCGGCGGCAGGCGACGTACCGCTGTTCGTTGACGCGTCCGCGTCGGTCGGGCACGACGTCGTACCCACGGGCTGGTCGGTGCTCGCGGCAAGCGCGCACAAGTGGGGCGGCCCGGCGGGTATCGGGCTACTGGCTGTGAAGAAGGGCACGCGCATCGCACCGGCGTGGCCGATGGACGAGCGGGAGGACGGCCTCTCCCCCGGATTCCCGAACGTCCCCAACGCGCTGGCCGCGGCCGCTGCGCTGCAGGCGCGACTGGCTGAGGCGGAGGAGCTCGACAAGCGGCACAGGGCCTGGATCGACGAGGTACGGCGCCGTGTGGCCGCGGACATCCCCGATGTCGAGGTAGTAGGTGACCCGGACGACCGTCTGCCGCACATCCTGACGTTCTCCTGTCTCTATGTGGACGGTGAGGCGCTGGTGACCGCACTGGACGCCGAGGGGTTCGCTGTCTCCAGCGGTTCCGCCTGTACGTCGAGCACGCTCCGGCCCTCGCACGTACTCGCAGCGATGGGCGTCCTGACTCACGGCAACGTCCGTGTGTCTCTAGGGCGCGACACAACCCATGACGAGGTGCAGCGGTTCTGTGCGGTGCTTCCAGGACTGGTGCAGCGGATCCGGGCGGAGGTGGGCATGTGAATGTCGACCTGGACTGCCGTGGTCTGCTCTGCCCACTCCCGGTGATCAAACTGGCCAAGACGCTACCGACAGTTGCCGTAGGCGACACGGTGACAGTGCTGGCCGACGACCCGGCCGCGGCGACCGACATCCCGGCGTGGTGCCGGATGCGCTCCCAGGAGCTGGTGTCGGCCGGGGAAGACCAGTACGTCGTACGACGGGTGAGCTGACATACCGTTTGAGGTGTGATCGAGGCCGAACGCATCGCCGTACTGACCGGAGCCGGGATCTCGACGGCGTCGGGCATCCCCGACTTCCGGGGCCCGCAGGGCGTGTGGACGAAGAACCCGGCCGCGGAGGCGATGTTCGACATCGACGAGTACGTCGCCAGTCGCGAGGTGCGAGTGGCGACCTGGAAGCACCGGCTGGCCGTTCCGGCGTGGACAGCCGAGCCGAACCCGGGTCATCTCGCTCTGGTCGAGCTGGAGCGGCAGGGCCGTCTGACCGGTCTGATCACACAGAACGTCGACGGGCTGCACCAGAAGGCCGGCTCGTCACCAGAGCTGGTCCACGAGCTGCACGGCACGGTCCGGTACGTCGACTGCCTCCAGTGCGAGCGCCAGGTCCCCATGACCGACGTACTCCCCCGACTCGAGTCAGGCGACGAGGACCCGGCCTGTGAGGTGTGCGGCGGCATCCTGAAGTCCGCGACCGTCTCGTTCGGCCAGTCCCTCGACCGGGCCGTGCTGGACCGAGCTGTCGCAGCCACCGAGTCAGCCGACCTGTTCCTGGCCATTGGCACGTCGCTGCAGGTCTACCCGGCGGCTGGTCTCTGCGACCTCGCACTGAACGCCGGAAAGCCTCTGATCATCCTGAACGCACAGCCGACGCCGTACGACGAGCAGGCCACGACTGTGCTGCGCACTCCGATCGAGACCACACTGCCGGACCTCGTGACCTTACCGTGACATTTGAGCCCTCCTCACGGTAAAAGGCGGCGGCTACCGTCCCCGGCAGGGTGAGTCGGCGGGGAGGGGCACGTGATGCGCGGGTTCAGGCGTTTGACAGCAGGTTTCACCGCGGCCGCTGTGGTCGTACTGGGGTTGGGTACGGCGGCACCGGCTCCGGCCCAGGTGACGGCGGAGCGGGTGATCACCGTCGCGGGCTCGTTGCAGAACGAGCTCGGGTGCGCGACCGACTGGGATCCGGGCTGCGACGCGTCCAGTCTGGGGGCGAGCGCGCCGTACACGAAGGTGTTCGATGTGCCGGCGGGGTCGTACGAGTTCAAGGTCACGGTCAACAAGAGCTGGGACGAGAACTACGGCGCCGGGGGTGTGCTGAACGGCGCGAACATCCCGCTGCGGATCGAGGGGCCGGCGAAACTGCAGTTCAGTTACAACGACACCAGTCACGTTGTGACGGTGAAGCCGGTGGATCTCGCCGGGTCGACGGTGACGGCCGCGGACAAGGCCCTCGCGACACCGAGCCTGCGTCCGGACCTCACCAAGGAGCGGTTCTACTTCCTGATGGCGGACCGGTTCGCGAACGGCAACAAGGCGAACGACGCCGGCGGACTCACCGGTGACCGCCTGAAGACCGGGCTGGACCCGAAGGACAAGGGCTTCTACCACGGCGGTGACCTGGCCGGAGTGATCCAGAAGCTCGACTACATCAAGTCTCTGGGTACGACGTCGATCTGGCTGACCCCGTCGTTCAAGAACCGGCCGGTGCAGGGCTCCGGCGCGAACGTCAGCGCCGGGTACCACGGGTACTGGATCACCGACTTCACCCAGATCGATCCGCATCTGGGCACGAACGCCGACATGCAGCGGCTGATCGACCTCGCGCACCGCAAGGGCATGAAGGTCTTCTTCGACATCATCACCAACCACACCGCGGACGTGATCGACTACCAGTCCGGCCAGTACGGCTACATCCCGAAGTCCACGTCGCCGTACAAAGATGCCCAGGGCAAGGTGTTCGACGACAAGGACTATGCCGGCACCGACACGTTCCCGGCGCTGGACAAGAACATCTCCTTCCCCAACATCCCGGTCTTCCGGAGCACGGCTGATGAAACCGTCAAGGTGCCGGCCTGGCTGAACGACCCGACGCTGTACCACAACCGCGGCGACTCGACGTTCGCCGGCGAGAGCGCGGAGTACGGCGACTTCGTCGGGCTGGACGACCTGTTCACCGAGCAGCCGAAGGTCCGCGACGGGATGATCGACGTCTACAAGACGTGGGCCGAGCTCGGGATCGACGGGTTCCGGATCGACACCGTGAAGCACGTGAACCTCGAGTTCTGGCAGAAGTTCTCGCCCGCGATCCTGGCGGCTGCTCGCGGGGCTGGGTCGAAGAACTTCTTCATGTTCGGCGAGGTCTTCGACGCGAACCCGCAGTTCATGTCGACGTACACGACCAAGGGCGCCCTGCAGGCGACGCTCGACTTCGGGTTCCAGCAGAGCGCGGTCGCGTACGCGAAGGGCGACCCGAGTACCAAGCTGCAGGACTTCTACGCGGACGACGACTACTACACCGACACGGACTCGAACGCGTACGAGCTGCCGACGTTCCTCGGCAACCACGACATGGGACGCGTCGGTACGTTCCTGAAGCAGAGTGGTGCGGCTGGTCAGGACCTGCTCGCGCGGGACAAGCTGGCGCACTCGCTGATGTACCTGACCCGCGGGCAGCCGGTCATCTACTACGGCGACGAGCAGGGCTTCACAGGTCCCGGTGGTGACAAGGACGCGCGGCAGGACATGTTCGCGACCCAGACCGACGACTATGCGGACGACGAGGTCGTCGACGGCACAGGTACGACGACCATCGGCAAGAGGGACAGGTACGACGTCAGCTCGCCGATGTACAAGCACATCGCGGACCTGGCGAAGCTGCGCGCCACGTACCCGGCCCTGTCCGACGGGCGACAGGTGCACCGGTACTCGTCCAACCTGAACGGTCTGTACGCGTTCAGCCGGCTGGGCAGCGACAACGTCGAGTACCTGGTCGTCGCGAACAACTCGAAGACAGCGGCTGCCGCGACAGTGCCGACGTACGGGCCGAACACCTGGCTCAAGCCGGTCTACGGCGGCTCGAAGTCGGTGAAGACCGACCGTGAGGGCAGGGTGGCAGTCAGCCAGGCTCCTCTGTCGGTGACGGTGTACCAGGCTCAGACCAAGATCCCAGCGGGTGCTCAGGCGCCCAGCGTGTACATGAGCTCGCCAGAAGCCGGTGCCACAGTCGGTGGGCGTGCTGAGATCGCTGCTGCGGTCCCGGCGAACACACCGGTGACAGTGACGTTCGGCTACCGGCCTGTGGGTACGACGGAGTGGAAGCGGCTCGGTGCCGACGACAACGCGCCGTACCGCGTCTTCCACGACGTGTCCGGACTGGCCAAGGGCACGCTCCTCGAGTACCGCGCCGTACTGCGGGATGCCTCGGGCAACTACTCGGTGTCCGGCTCGTACGGCGTGGTTGGTGACGCTGCTGCGCCAGGTGGTGGCGGTGGCGGGACAGGTCCTGTCGTACAGCCGGCCAACGTGTCTGTCCCGGGCGACCACAACAGTGAGATGGGTTGTCCCGCGGACTGGTCTCCGGACTGCGAGCAGGCTCAGCTGAAGCTGGACGCGAAGGACAAGGTCTGGAAGGGCACGTACACGCTCCCGCCCGGTGAGCACGCGTACAAGGCGGCGATCAACAAGACCTGGGACGAGAACTACGGAGCGGGTGGTGTCGCCAACGGCGCCAACATCTCGTATACGGCACCGACCACGCCGGTCACCTTCTACTACGAGCACGGACGGCACTACGCCACGTCCACCGCGCAGGGACCGATCATCACGGTGCCCGGGACATTCCAGACCGAACTGGGCTGTCCGACCGACTGGGATCCCTCCTGCATGCGACCCTGGTTGACCGACGAGGACGGCGACGGGACCTACACCTGGTCCACCAGCGAACTGAAGGCGGGCAACTATGAGGCGAAGGTGGCGCACAACCTGTCCTGGGACGAGAGCTACCCGGCACAGAACGTTCCGGTCGCGGTGCCGTCGGACGGGCTGGTCGTCACGTTCTCGTACGTGCTCGCGACCCACCAGCTCACGGTGACGACGGCCAAGCCCGGTGCACAGCCGGACCTGAGCCAGGCGAAGGCGTACTGGATCAATCGCGACACCCTCGCCGTGCCGGCGGTCGATCACGCGGAGCGGTACCGGTGGCGGCTGCACTGGTCGGACACCGGTTCGCTGAAGATCGACGCGAACGACATCGGCGGATCGTCGGCCGCGCTGCGCTACGACCCCGCTGAGGTGAAACCGGGCTACACGACGCTGCGACTCGGCAGCGCGGACGTTCGCAAGATCCTCACCGGTCAGCTCGGTCTGGCGCAGTACGACGACGCAGGGCGTCTGCTCGACGCGACCGGCGTACAGATCCCGGGCGTGCTCGACGACGTCTACGGGAACGCGACCGGGCGCTCGTACGGCGTGACGTGGCAGGCCGGCAAGCCGACCTTCACCCTCTGGGCGCCGACCGCCCAGGACGTGCGGTTGATGATCGGATCGTCGACAATCCCCATGCGTACAAACGGCGACGGTTCCTGGTCGGTCAGCGGACCACGGTCGTGGAAGAACGCGTCGTACCGCTATCAGGTGAAGGTGTTCGCACCCAGCACCGGCAAGGTCGAGACGAACGTCGTCACGGACCCGTACTCGGTTGCCTTGACCACCAACTCGGCGTACTCCGTGGCCGCCGACCTGAATGACCCGGCGGGTAAACCGGCGCTCTGGTCGACCACTCCCTCGCCGAAGCTGGCGCGGGGCGTCGACTCGACCATCTACGAGCTGCACGTACGGGACTTCTCGATCAACGACAACACGGTGCCGGCCGCGCACCGCGGTACCTACCTGGCCTTTGCCGACGAAGGCAACGGGACCAAGCACCTGCGGTCACTCAAGGCCGCCGGACTCAACACCGTGCACCTATTGCCGACATTCGACATTGCATCAATCCCTGAGACCGGACAGCAGACGCCCGCGTGCGATCTCAAGTCATTGCCGGCCGACTCCGAGCAGCAGCAGGCGTGCGTGACGGCGGTGGCTGCGAAGGACGGGTTCAACTGGGGCTACGACCCGTTCCATTGGCTCGCGCCGGAGGGGTCGTACGCGACCGAACGGGATGGCCTGGCACGCGTCGCGGAGTTCCGCACGATGGTCGGCGGACTGCACAAGTCCGGGCTGCGCGTCGTCCTCGACCAGGTCTTCAACCACACCCCGGCCGCAGGCCAGGCACCGACGTCGGTGCTCGATCAGATCGTGCCCGGGTACTACCAGCGGCTCAACGCGACCGGGAAGGTCGAGATCTCGACCTGCTGCAGCAACATCGCGACCGAGCATGCGATGGCCGAGAAGATCATGGTCGACGGCACGGTGAGCTGGGCGCGCAACTACCACGTGGACGGCTTCAGATACGATCTGATGGGCCATCACACCAAGGCGAACATGCTGAAGGTCCGCGCCGCGCTCGACAAGCTGACGCTCGCCAAGGACGGCGTCGACGGCAAGTCGATCTACCTGTACGGCGAGGGCTGGAACTTCGGCGAGGTCGCGGACGACGCGCTGTTCGTCCAGGCCAGGCAGGGAAATCTCGGCGGGACGGGGATCGGGACGTTCTCCGACCGGCTGCGGGACGGGGTCCGCGGCGGCGGGCCGTTCGACGACAATCCGCGGATCCAGGGCTTCGGCTCCGGCGAGGCGAGCGACCCGAACGGCGACCCCGTGAACGGTACGCCGGACGAGCGCGCCAAGCGGCTCGCCCACGACACCGACCTGGTCCAGCTCGGGCTGGCCGGCAACCTTCGCACGTTCACGTTCAAGTCGGCATCGTCGGGTGCAGACGTCCGTGGTGATCAGGTCGACTACAACGGCTCGCCGGCCGGGTACGCCGACCAGCCGGACGAGGTGATCACGTACGTCGATGCCCATGACAACGAAACGTTGTGGGACACACTGACGTACAAGCTGCCGGCGAACCTGCCGATGCCGGACCGGATCCGGATGAACACGTTGTCGCTGGCAACGACCGCGCTGGCGCAGACGCCGTCGTTCTGGCACGCCGGCGCGGACCTGCTGCGGAGCAAGTCACTGGACCGCAACTCGTACGACTCGGGTGACTGGTTCAACACGCTCGACTGGACCGGTGCCGACAACGGCTTCGGTCACGGCCTGCCGCCGAAGACCGACAACGAGGCCAAGTGGCAGTACATGAAGCCTCTCCTCGCCAACCCGGCCCTGAAGCCCACGGCGACCGATGTGGCGTCGGCGTCCGCAGCGGCCGCCGATCTGCTGAAGCTGCGCTTCTCCACTCCCCTGTTCCGCCTCGGGTCGGCCGCTCTCATCAATCAGAAACTGAGCTTCCCCCTGAGCGGTACGACGCCGGGCGTCATCACGATGCGCGTCGACGACACCGTCGGCCCGGACGTCGACCCGGCGCTGAAGGGCCTCGTGGTCGTCTTCAACTCCACCAACTCCACCGTCACCCAGCAGGTGCCCGGTCTGACCGGCGCCAACCTGAGCTTGTCCCCCGTCCAAGCCAACGGCACCGACGCAGTGGTCAAGCAGACCACGTGGTCCTCGGCCACGGGCACCGCAACAGTCCCGCCGCGAACTGTCGCCGTACTGGTCCAGCACTAGAGACCGGCGAACCGAGCTGCCGCTACGAAAGCCGCCAGCGCCAGAAGGATGGTGTTGGCGGCTGTCGAGCCGGGCTCGCGCAGCGAGGAGTGGGAGGTGGCCGCGCCGATCATGACGACGCACAGGCCCACGGCCGCGAGCGGGGTGAGGATGCGGGCTGTGTCGGTCAGCCACGGCGCGAACAGGCCGGCCACCGCCAGGAGCTCGCAGACAGCCACGAAGCGGACCAGCGGCATCGGGAACGGGGCGATCCCGGTCTGACCGGTGGCGATGAGGCGAGCGCGGGACATGACGGCCTTCAGCACGCCGGAGATCGTGAAGACAACCGCCAGCACGCCGCTGAAGATCCAAGTGATCGTATTCATGTCGATTGCAGACGATCGACAGATCAGTGCTGTGACACTGTCACTGGAAGGCGTCCCCGATCGTCTGTGATGGTGTGATGGAGGAACTCAGGCCGCTGCTGCTGTCGATCGCGTACCGGATGCTGGGCACGTTCGGGGACGCGGAGGACGTCGTACAAGAGGCGTACCTGCGGTTGCACCGGGAGCCGGAGGTCACGTCACCGAAGGCGTTCCTGACCACGGTGACGACCCGCCTGGCGATCGACCAACTGCGCTCGGCGCGGCGGCAGCGGGAAGAGTACTTCGGACCGTGGCTGCCGGAGCCCGCCGTCGACGAGTACGTCGATCTCGCGGACCGCGCCGCACTCTCGGACTCGCTGTCCACCGCGTTCCTCGTCGTCCTCGAACGACTCACCCCCGACCAGCGCGCCGTCTTCCTGCTGGGTGACGTGTTCGGCTACTCGTACGACGACCTCGCCGGCATCCTCGGCAAGACGCCGGCCAACTGTCGCCAGCTCGCCGTCCGCGCCCGCCGTCGGATTGCCGACAATCGACCACGCTTCGACCCGTCCCCCCGGGAACGCGACGAAATGGTACGACGGTTCGTCGCGGCCGCCGAGGACGGTGAGCTGGAGGCGCTCGTCGCCGTACTCACCCCGGACGCGACCTTCACCGGCGACGGTGGCGGCAAGGGCGGCTTCCCCCGCCCGGTGCACGGCGCCGGCAACGTGGCCCGGATGCTCATCGGCGTCTTCGGCAAGTTCCGTCAACTGACCACCGAGGCGGTGCATGTCGGCGGACAGCCCGCGCTGCGGATCCACGACCGGTCGAACCGCACCGTCGCGGTCTGGTCGTTCACCATCGCCGAAGGCCGGATCACCGCGATCCACGGCATCGTGAACCCCGAGAAGCTGACCCACCTCCAGCCGTCAGGGCACCCGGACGACCAGGGCTGACGCGTCGACCTCAGCGGTAAGCGACGTGCCGCCGGAAACGGTGTCGCCATCGAGCTGGCGCCGTACCGTGCGCTCCGTCCGGACCTGGATGCGACGGCCGGTGAAGCGCTGCAGGTGTTCCTCCCGCCAGGACTTGATCACGACGCCGAGCACGAGCCGCGGCCAATGACCGACCCGGCGCGGGGCGAGGAGCACCGCGTCGATCCTCCCGTCGTCGGGGATCGCGTCCGGCAGCAGCGGGATGTTCGCCTGCAGTGTGCCGACGTTGCCGATCACCACGGTGCGCGCGCGGCGGCCTACCGGGGGCTGGTCGTCGACGGTGATCTCGACCTGGACGGACGGATGGTTCAGGTTCTTCAGCATCGACACGACATATGCTGCCCAGCCGGCCCGCTTCTTCAGGTCGTCGGGGGCGTCCGCGATGATCGCGGCATCCAGCCCGAGGCCCGCCATCACCACGAAGCGGTCGGTCGGCAGCTGATCTCCTTCGACCAGCACGCTGTCGATCCGCCGGTCCGAGCCGTCGAGCACCTCGGCCAGCGCGGTCCCGAGCTCGAGCGAGATCCCGAGGTTGCGGGCGAGCAGGTTCCCGGTCCCGGCCGGCAGCACCCCCACCGGGATCCCCGTCCGGGCGAGCTCGGCGCACACCACCCGCACGGTCCCGTCGCCGCCGGCCACCAGCACCAGATCGACCACGTCGTCGATCGCGCGCCGGGCCATCGTCACACCGGCGTCGTCCTCGGTCGTCTCCAGCCAGAGCGGATCCTCGAACCCCCGCTCGGCCAGCGCCTTCTCGACGGTACGCCGGAAGTCGTCGCCGTCGACCTTCACCGGGTTCACGATGACGGCTGCCCGCCTGGCAGAACTCACCTGATCTTTGTCCGTTCAAAGAGATAACGTGCTGAGAATGAGCAGACTTCCACGGAGTACGCCAGAAGCCCAGGGGCTGTCCACCGCCGCACTCGGCAGTTTCGTCGGAGCGCTGGACGCCGGGCAGCCGGAGATCCAGACCGTGATGCTGGTGCGGCACGGACACGTGGTGCTGGAGGAGGCGTGGGCGCCGTACCGGCTGGAGGACCGGCACCTGCTGTTCTCGGTGTCGAAGAGTTTCACGTCGACCGGCATCGGACTGGCGATCGACGCCGGGCTGTTGTCGCTGGACGACCAGGTGATCTCGTTCTTCGACGCGGACGACCTGCCCGAGACGGTCAGCGACAACCTGGCAGCGATGAAGGTCCGGCACCTGCTCACGATGACGACCGGGCACTCGAAGGACACCGTCGAGGCGCTCAGCCGGGATCGCCGGATGGTCAAGATCTTCCTCGGACTCGAGGTGCAGCACGAGCCGGGCACCGTGTTCGTGTACAACAGCGGCGCGACGTACATGCTGTCGGCGATCCTGCAGCGGCTCACCGGTGAGAACCTGCTCGACTACCTGCGACCCCGGCTGTTCGAGCCGCTCGGCGCCACCGAGGCGACCTGGCAGGTGTCGAAGGAAGGCATCGTCGTCGGCGGCTGGGGCCTGAGCGTCAACACCGAGTCCCTGGCGTGCTTCGGGCAGCTCTTGCTCCAGCACGGCGAGTGGAACGGCAAGCCACTCGTCCCGGCCGAGTGGTTCGAGGCGGCCACCTCGAAGCAGGTCCCCAACGACAACGAGGAGAACCCGGACTGGAAACAGGGCTACGGCTTCCAGTTCTGGCGCGGCCGTCACAACACGTACCGCGGCGACGGCGCGTTCGGGCAGTTCATCCTGATCTTCCCGGAGTACGACGCGGTGCTCATCACCACGAGCGCGACCAGCGACATGCAGGCGATCCTCAACACCGCCTGGGACTACCTGCTGCCGGCCCTCGAGGGCAAGGAGGTCGCCGCGACGCAACGCCCGGAGCGGCTCGAGCTTGCGCCGCCGAGCGGTCCCGCACCCGCGCCGGGCAACGGGCAGACGTACCGCTTCGCGGCGGACAACCCGACCGGCCTGACCGCCGTACGGCTCGACCCCGACGGCACCGGCACGTTCAGCTTCCGTGACTTCAGCAACGGGAGTCAGCACGAGGTCGTCTGCGCGCCGGGCGGGTGGCGCGAGCAGACTGCCCACGGCACGGTCGACGACGCGAGCCCCGAGATCGGCGAGCGTCTGGTGACCAGTGCGCACGGTGACGGCAACGCATTCGTCGCGGCCTTCCGGTGGGTCGAGTCCCCGTTCGCCGCAACGATCAGCTGCCAGGTCGACGGCGACACGATGACCGTCGACGGTCAGCTCAACGTCTCCTTCGGACCGACCGAGTTCAGGCTGACTTCGGAGAAGTGATTCACGTCACGTCACAAGCCGGGACCGGCGCGTGTCCTCCGGGTCGTAATCACGGACGACGGAGGACGACATGAAGGTTTTGGTGGCAGGCGCGACCGGCGGACTGGGCCGGTCACTGGTACCGCAGCTGCTCGCGGCCGGACACGAGGTGACCGGGATGACCCGGTCCGAGTCCGGCGCGGCCGAGGTGCGGTCGTTCGGTGCGGACGCCGTACTCGCGGACGGCCTGGATGCCGCCGCGGTACGCGCCGCGGTGGAGTCGGTCCGCCCGGAGGTCGTCGTACACCAGATGACGGCGCTCAAGGGCGGCATCGACTTCAAGCACTTCGACGACAGCTTCGCGATGACGAACCGGCTGCGCATCGAAGGCACCGACAATCTGCTCGCGGCCTCCCAGGCGGCCGGCGTACGACGGTTCGTCGTCCAGTCGTACGCCGGCTGGAACCTCGAGCACGGCGGATCCGCCGCGAAGACCGAGGCAGACCCGCTCGACCCGAACCCGGTGCCCGCCCAGCGGCAGACGATGGCCGGGATCAAGCACCTCGAGTCGGCAGCCCTGAACACCGAAGGGATCGAGGGCGTCGCGTTGCGGTACGCGAACTTCTACGGCCCGACCGGCGACATCGGCAAGGGCGGGTCGATGGTCGAGATGATCCAGAAGCGCCGGCTCCCGCTGATCGGCGACGGCACCGGGGTCTGGTCCTTCATCCACTACGACGACGCGGCCGCGGCGACGGTGAAGGCGATCGAGAGCGACGTCACCGGCGTGTTCCAGGTCGCGGACGACGACCCGGCGCAGGCGGCGGTCTGGCTGCCCGAGTTCGCCAGGATCCTCGGTGCGAAAGCGCCGCGACGCGTCCCGACCTGGCTCGGCCGCCTCGCCGCCGGCGACGTCGGTGTGGCCGCCTTCACCGAGATCCGCGGCGCCGACAACACCCTCGCCAAGAAGACCTTCGACTGGCAGCCCGGCTATGCGTCCTGGCGCGAAGGTTTCCGCCACGGGCTCTGAGGCGGAACTGGTGAGAGGATTCATTTACTTCGCTGTTACACACCAGGACGGCTGCCGAAACCGGCTCGTCCTGAACTGGAACAGACCCGCCGGGACGGCGGGGCGCCCCTAGGGTTCCGCTGCTGGTCGATCTGACGGCAGGACTGGTCCGAGAGGGGAGGCGGTGCAGTCACTGTCGTTGAGGCAATCGTGACCGCACCGCTCCACGGCGGGACAAAAGCCCGGGAGGCCTTGATGGCCCCGGGCTGCCGTGCGCGTTCCTGGGCCCGATGCAGCGGAGGCCCGAATGCCAGGATCCAGCACAGCACCCACGGAAACTCTCAGCAGCGATCAGCTCGGCGCACGCGATCTCGGCCACTTCGGCTACGCGCAGCAGCTCTCGCGCCGCGTCGGCAGCTACGCGTCGTTCGCGGCCGGTTTCTCGTTCGTCTCCATCCTCACCACTGTGTTCCAGCTGTTCGGTCTGGGCTTCGGCTTCGGCGGTACGGCGTTCTTCTGGACCTGGCCGGTGGTTCTCACCGGTCAGCTGATGGTGGCGTTGTGCTTCGCCGAGCTCGCCGCCCGGTACCCCTTGTCCGGAGCGATCTACCAGTGGGCCCGTCGTCTCGGCGGTGCTGTCGTCGGGTGGTTCGCGGGCTGGACCATGGTGATCGCGCAGATCATCACGCTGGCCACGGCGGCGATCGCGCTGCAGGTCGTGCTGCCCGCGGTCTGGCCCGGTTTCCAGCTGGTCGGCAGCGATCCCGCTCTCGCGTCGAAGGACGGCGCCGCGAACGCCGTACTTCTCGGCTGCCTGCTGCTCGTTGCCACCACTGCGCTCAACGCCACCAGCGTCCGCATCACCGCGGTGGTGAACTCGGTCGGCGTGACCTGCGAACTGGTCGGCGTCGTGTTGATCGTTGTTTTGTTGACAACCAGAGCCGAGCGCGGTCCGTCGGTCGTACTGCACACGACGAATCTCGACAGCAGCACCGGGTACGTCGTACCGCTGCTGATCTCGGCGTTGATGGCGGCGTACGTGCTGGTCGGTTTCGACAGCGCGGGCGAGTTGTCGGAGGAGACGCACAAGCCGCGCGCGACGACGCCACGGACGATCATCCGGGCGGTCACCGCCTCGGGAATCGGCGGCGCCTTCCTGATCGTCGCGGCACTGATGGCCGCGCCGTCACTGACCGACGGAGATCTCGCCACCCAGGGCCTCCCCTACGTGCTGACGAGCCGGCTCGGTACGACGGCCGGCAAGCTGCTGCTCCTCGACGTCGCGCTCGCGGTCTGCGTGTGCACGCTGGCGATTCAGACCGCGGCGGCCCGGATGATCTTCTCGATGGCACGCGACAACGTGCTGCCGGGATCGCGGCAGCTGCGCATGGTGTCCACGCGGACCGGCACGCCGGTCGCTGCGACGGTGGTGCCTGGTGTTCTTGCCGGTGTCTGCCTCGTCGTGAACGTGGGAAACGCGGGCCTGTTCCTCGGTCTCGCAAGCGTCTGCATCATGCTGCTGTACGTCGCCTACCTGATGGTCACGACGCCTCTGCTGGTACGCCGTTTCACCGGCGGCGGACTGCCCGGCGGAGTGGACGAGAACGGACGGCCGCTGTTCTCGCTCGGACGGTTTGGTCTGATTGTCAACATTGTTGCGGTCGCCTACGGCCTCGCGATGGCGATCAACCTCGGCTGGCCACGCGCCGAGGTGTACGACCCGGCCGGTGACGGCTGGTATCTGCAGTACCTCCCGCTGATCACCCTCGGGGTGGTCGCCGTCGGCGGTCTCCTCGCCTACCGGACCCAGCGCAGCGCCTACTACGCCTCGATCGGCGTACCCGTGCCCACCACCGCACCGGCCGTCGAAGCAGAAGGGGCCAGCGCATGACTCTCGATCATGAGCACGAGCTTCCGGGCGCCGCCGCGTGGTCGGCGCCGGTGCGGGCGGGGCGCACCGTAACGCTGACCGCTCTGGCCGACGGTGCGAACGCGACGATGCTGATCATCGGCGCCGACCGTCTCGATCGGCTCAACATCCCGGACACGTTGAAATCGCAGATGTCGGCCCGCATCAAGCCAGGCATGGTCCTGATGTCGGATCGCGGCCTGGCGCTGGCAACCGTCACCGCCTCCAGCCTTGACTGGCACGACTGCCTGACCGGAGCTCTCCCCGACCAACTCCTCCTCCTCGAACTCACCAAACACGGATTCGGCGAGGCGGACCTGCACGCCTGCATCAACTTCTTCAGCAAGGTCTCCGTCGCAGACGACCCACGCGCCTCCCTGACCTACGTACCCGACCACGGCCACGCAGGTGACACAGTCACGCTCCGGGCCGACCAGGACCTCCTCATCTTCGTCTCGACCGCCCCCCATGCGCTGTCCGACGGCCGCGCCGCGAGCGTCGCCGTACGGCTCGAAACACCTGATCACTCCGAAGATCACACAGGAGGTCACACCGGAGATCCCGCACCGGATCCCGAACTCCGGAAGGAAGCGATCCGCGCGCTGCGCCTGACCCGGGAGCTGATCGCATGACCATCACCAAAACGACCGCTGCCACCTCAACGGCCGTCGCGCTGGACACCGTGGTCGACGCCGGCGACGGCGCCCTCGTGACTGTGCCATCAGGCGGTCGATTGCAGATTGTCGACCTTCACGGCAACCAGGCCGTGGACACGTTGTTCTACGACGCCCATGACATCGACAACCGGTACTCCGCGTTCGACACGATCCGCGAGCAGCGGGCCGTGTTCCTGACCACCGGATCACGCCTGATGTCGACCAGGCTCGACGAACTCGCGGTGATCACCGACGACACCTGCGGCCGGCACGACACCGTCGGCGGCGCCTGTTCGCAGGAGAGCAACGTCATCCGGTACGGCGAGTCCACGCGGCATCAGCATGCCTGCCGCCAGACGTTCCTGCGCTACGGAGCGCGGGCGGGCATCGGCCAGCGGCAGCTCACCCACAACGTCAACTTCTTCATGAACGTGCCGGTGACGTCGAGCGGCGGCCTCACGTTCGAGGACGGCCTGTCCGCCCCGGGCAAGTACGTCGAGATCACCGCGAGCCGCGACCTGTTCGTGCTGATCAGCAATTGTCCGCAGGTCAACAATCCTTGTAACGGTTGGGACCCGACGCCGATCCAGCTGCTGGGCCGGTGGTGACGGTGGCCGTCGTCACATTTGTTGCCCCAGGCATCCAAACGACGGTGCAGGACCTGGCCGGGCGGCCGGGCCTGTGGGACGTCGGCGTACCGCCGTCCGGGGCTGCCGACGAACTCACGTTCGCCCTGGTCAACGCCGCGGTCGGCAACCCGGACAGTGCTGCCGGGCTGGAATGCGTACTCACCGGACCGGCGCTCACCTGCGACGAGGATCGGCTGATCTGCGTCGGAGGCGCAGTCCGCAATCCGACTGTCGACAATCTGCCGTTCCGACCGGGGATGGTCGTCCGCTGGCCGGCCGGATCGGTGCTGGACGTCGGGCCGCTCGACGGTCCCGGAATGCGCGGATATGTGGCGATCCAGGGCGGTCTGGATGTGCCGCGAGTGCTGGGCAGCCGATCCACGTTCGTTCTCGGCGGCTTCGGTGGTCACGACGGCGGGCCGCTCAAGGCCGGCGATCAGCTTCCGCTGGGTCGGCAGGAGAACCTGCTCACTCCGTTGTCGGTGGAGCTGCCAACGATCTCCGACTCCTGGCAGGTGCGCGTGATCCCCGGCCCTCACGGGGCACCGGAGCATCTCACCGCCGAAGGTGTCGACATGTTCTTTGCCAACGAGTGGATTGTCGACCATCGGTCCGACCGCACCGGCGTCCGGCTGATCGGCCCGACCCCCGGCTGGGCCCGGACCGACGGCGGCGAGGCCGGGCTGCATCCCTCGAACGTGCACGACTCCGCGTACCCGGTCGGCGGCATCATGCTGTCCGGCGACACCCCCGTCATCGTCGGCAAGGACGGACCGTCGCTCGGCGGTTTCGTCGTACCCGCCGTGGTGATCGAGGCCGACCGATGGACGCTCGGCCAGCTACGCGCGGGCGACTCCGTTCGCCTGGTCCCCGTGACCCCCGACGCGGCGGCTGAAGCGATCCAGGCTCGGAGGCGCTGGCTGACCGATCTCCGGCAGGAGCCCACCCCCGTCCCCGTCGCGACCGGTACGCCGGATCGCCCGAAGCTCCTGCACCACGGCGAGCAGGCCGGCACGGCGCCGTCGTACACGATCAGGTGCGCAGGCGAGCGGCACGTGCTGGTCGAGGCAGGGCCGGCCGAGCTCGACCTCACGGTCCGGGTCTGGATCCACCTGCTGGCCCAGGCCCTGCGGGACGATCGACCGGCCGGGATCACGGAGATCGTCGAGGGCGTGCGATCGCTGCTCGTCGCGGTCGACTCGGCCCGGCTTGCGCTCACCGAACTCGCGGAGCGGCTCGCGTTCCTGGCCGCCGGCCTGGGCGATCCCGAGACCGTGGTGCTGCCGGCCCGGGAGGTGGTGCTGCCGATCGCGTTCGATCATCCGGCGGCGCACGAGGCGATGCGCCGCTACGCCACATCGGTCCGCCCAGACGCGCCGTGGTGCCCGGACAACGTCGAGTTCATCCGGCGGGTCAACGATCTGGACACCCGGGACGAGGTCTTCGAGATCGTCCAGGCCGCGACGTACCTGGTGGTCGGTCTCGGCGACGTGTACCTCGGCGCACCGGTCGCCGTACCGGTCGATCCGCGGCATCGGCTCGTCACCACGAAGTACAACCCGGCGCGGACCTGGACGCCGCAGAACGCGGTCGGGATCGGCGGGATCTATCTGTGTGTCTACGGGATGGAGGGTCCCGGCGGGTACCAGCTCGTCGGACGCACCGTCCCGGTCTGGCGGCTCTCCCCCGATGACGCGCAACCTTGGTTGCTGAGGCAGTTCGACCTGATCAGATTCGCGCCGGTGAGCGCGGAGCAACTCGCGCACGAGCGGGCCGAGATCGCGGCCGGGCGGGCGGATCTGAAGACCGCACCGGCGACGTTCTCGATCTCCGACGTACGCCGGATCGAGCAGGAGGCACCTGTGGACATCGCGACCTTGCGCGCCAGACGCCGCGCCGCGTTCGAGGCCGAGCGGGCACGGTGGGGAGCATGAACAACGAGTGGATCACCCGGGTCGACCCGATCGAGCCGGCGCCCGGACCGTTGCACGGGCTGACGATGGCGCTCAAGGACAACATCGACCTGGCCGGTGTGCCGACGACCGCAGGCGACCCACGTACGACGGAGCCCGCGAAGGACAACGCGTTCGTGGTCGAGCAGCTGATTGCCGCCGGCGCCGTACCGCTGGGGAAGACGAACCTGGATCAGTACGCGACCGGTCTGGTCGGCACGCGATCGCCGTACGGCGCGTGTCACTCGGTCTTCTCGCCTGAGCATGTGTCGGGCGGCTCGAGCTCGGGCAGCGCGGTCGCGGTCGCCACCGGGCAGGTCGACTTCGCGCTCGGCACCGACACCGCGGGCAGCGGCCGCGTTCCGGCCGCCTTCAACCGGCTCGTCGGTATCAAGCCGAGTCGTGGCCTGGTCTCCGCGAGCGGCGTCGTACCGGCGTGCCGGTCGCTCGACTGCGTCACGGTGATGGCGCGATCGGTCGCCACCGCGCGGCGCGTCTTCGACGTGATGGTTGCCTTCGACCCCGATGACGCCTGGTCGCGGCGAGCGTCGTCACTCCCCCAGCGCCGGCCGGGCCGGGTTGCCGGGTCGGCGGCGGTGATCGGCGTACCGGATGTCGGGCTGGGTCTGGATCCGGAGTACGAGCAGACGTGGCAGGCGACGCTCGACGAGGCGCATCGCTTGGGCGAGGTGGTCAAGGTCGACGTACAGCCGTTGCTCGAAGCTGCCGAGCTGCTGTACTCCGGACCGTGGCTGGCCGAGCGTTGGCTGGCGTTCGGGGACAAGCTGGACGACTCTGAGGCCGTCGATCCGACCGTACGGACGATCGTGCAGGGCGGAGCGACTCTGACTGCGGCCGCCGCATTCGCGGGGTTCGACCGGTTGGCGACGCTGAAGCGTGCGAGTGAGCATCTGTGGACGCAGCTCGACGCGCTCCTGCTGCCGGTAACACCCGGGCATCCGACGCTGGCAGAGGTCGCGGCCGATCCGATCGGCGTGAACAGTCGCCTCGGTCGCTTCACGAACATGGTCAACCTGCTCGACCTGTGCGCGGTCGCCTTCCCGGGGCCGGATCGGGCCGATGGTCTGCCGTTCGGGATCCAGCTCCTGGCACCGGCTGGTCACGACCGCTCGCTGATCGACTTGGCGGGTCTCTGGTGTGGTGAGGACGTGCCGGACACCGACATCCTGCTCGCGGTGGCGGGTGCCCATCTGTCCGGCCAGCCACTCAACGATCAGCTGGTACGGCGTGGTGCCCGGCTCGCCTTCACTGCACGGACTGCTGCGTCGTACCGGATGTATCTGGTCGACGGACCGCGTCCCGGGCTGACCCGGACCCTGTCGGGTGTGGAAGGCCGGGGGATCGAGGTCGAGGTGTGGAGCGTGCCCGCCGCCGAGCTCGGTGGATTCGCGGCAACCATCGATCCGCCGTTGGCGATCGGCCCACTCGAACTCTCGGACGGCCAACAGGTCCTCGGCTTCCTGTGTACGGCGGACGCCGCGGACCCCGAGCGTGACATCACGGCATCCGGCGGCTGGCGAGCGTACCTGGCCGGCGACTGAGCCTAAGGTGGGTGGGTATGAGCCTGACGCCCGCCGAACAGAAGGTGCTGGATCGCATCGACGAGGATCTGCTGGTGCAGATCACGCAGGATCTCGTCCGGGCCCCTGGACAGAACCCGCCCGGTGAGGAGGCCGCCACGGTGGCCGCCCTCACCGCGGCGGGTCGACAGCTCGGGCTCGACGTCGGCACTTCTGCTGTCGAGCCCGGCCGGGACAACGTCTCGATCACGCTTGCCGGTGGCAACGATCCCGGTCTGCTGCTGCTCGGCCACACCGATGTCGTCCCGGTCGGCGACGGCTGGACGGTCGACCCGTACGGCGGGCTCCTGCGCGACGGCCGGATCTACGGCCGCGGCGCATCCGACATGAAGGGCGGACTCGCCGCGGCTCTGGTCGCACTCGCCGCACTCCGCGACACCACGCTGAGCGGTCCGGTCGAACTGGCCGCGGTCGTCGACGAGGAAGAGACCGGCAAGGGCATCCGCGCCTACATCGCAGCCGACCAGCACGAGTTCCGGCGGTACGCCGGATGCATCACGGCCGAGCCGACCGACCTGCAGACGATCGTCGCGGCGCGCGGTGACTCGTACCTCCAGGTCGCGGTCCACGGCCGCGCCTCGCACGCCGGCAACCCGGACGGCGGCGCCAACGCGATCTACGGCGCCGCAGCCGTCGTCGCCGAGATCGAACGCCTGCACAAAGAACTCGCCGCCGCGCCCCACCCCCTGCTCGGCCCCGCCACCTGGAGCGTCGGCCAGATCAACGGCGGCACCGGAGGCTCGATCGTTCCCGCCGACTGCGTGATCGTCGCCGACCGTCGGCTGCTTCCCGGTGAGTCCCCCGTCGAGGTACTCGCCGACCTCGACCGCCGGATCGCAGCGCTGCACCTGGAAGATCGCGGCCTGAGCGTCGAGCTCGCGATGCCGATGGAGATGCCCGCCTTCGAAACCCCCGAGGACGCCGACCTGGTCCGCATCACCGAGGCCGCGCGCTTCGACGCCGGCGGACCACCGCTGCCGCTCGCGGGGTGGACCGCAGCCTGCGACGGCGGGTACATCGCCCGAGATCTCGGCGTACCGGTCGTTGTCCTGGGTCCCGGTTCGGTCACCACCCAAGCACATCGCGCGGACGAATCCGTCGCCGTCGCCGAGCTGGTCACGGCAGCACGCGCGTACGCCCTCATCGCACTCCGACTCCTATGAGTGGACGGTTGGTTCTTCGCCACGGGTCGGTGCTCGACGTCAGCTCCGGCGACGTTCATCGAGCCGACGTTGTGCTCGAAGGCGATCGGATCGTCGGGGTCGGGACAGGGCTGGACGGCGACGCCGCGATCGACTGCGAGGGCGGGTTGCTGGTTCCGGGGTTCATCGACTGCCACACGCATCTGTGCATCGCGCAGACGCGGATCGACCCGTTCGGACTGCCGCGCTCGGTCCGCCCGCTGTCCGCCGTACCCGTGCTGCGAACCCTCCTGAGCCTCGGCGTCACGACGGTGCGCGACGCGTGGGGCGCGGACGCCGGGGTGCGGATGGCGGTCGAGAAGGGCTGGATCGACGGGCCGCAGGTGCTGCTGAGCCTGCGGCAGGTGGGTACGACGGGTGGCATCGGCGACCTGTGGGCGCCGCGGACCGGGCCGGTCGACTTCTTCGAGGATCCTTCGCTGCCCGATCCGATCTTCAACGGCGCCGACGAGGCTCGGGCCGTCGTACGGCGGATGGTCCGGGCCGGTGCGGATTGGATCAAGGTGACCGTCACCGGTTCGCTGGCGATCGGGAAGGGCCTCACGGACCTCGAGCTGACCGAGGACGAGATGACTGCGCTGGTCGACGAGGCGCGGCGGCGCGGGGGCCGGCGGGTCATGGTGCACGCGCACGGAGCCCGGGCCGCGGAACTCGCCGCCCGCGCCGGTGCGGGGAGCATCGAGCACGGGACGTACCTCGACGAGGCCGCGGTGGAGGCGATGGCCGAGCACGGGACCTGGTACGTGCCCACCCTCTCCGTCACCCAGTCGGAGCCGACCGCTACACCGGAGGGCGCCGCCGAGGCCCATCTGGAATCCATGCGACTCGCCATCGCCGCGGGCGTGCGTATCGCGATGGGTACCGACAACCCGGTCCGGCCGCACACCGAGGTCCTGTGGGAACTGCGGCATCTCGCTGCCGCCGGACTGGGTGACGCCGGGGCGCTGCGAGCCGCGACGATCGACGCGGCGACGCTGCTGGGGCTCGCGGACGACCGCGGTGAGATTGCGGTGGGCAAGCGGGCAGACCTGGTTCTGCTGCAGGGCGTCGACCTGGACTGCAGCTCACTCTCGACGCGGATCCAACGGGTGTTCCACAACGGAGTCGAAGTCGGGCGTTGACTCTGACACGGTGTCAGACCGTAGACCGGGCGCATGTACACAGCAGGAGAGATCGCGGAGCGGATCCGCACGGGTCAGGTCACGTCGCGTGAGGTGACGGAGGAGCTCCTCGCGCGGATCGCAGCTGACACGAAGGTCAACGCAGTGGTCGAGGTCCGGCGCGAGCACGCGCTGGCAGAAGCGGACCGAGCCGACGCTCTACTGGCCGAGCACGGAGGGCTGGTCGGGCGGGCCGGCGTGGGCGGGCAGGATGGTGTGGTCGGGCCGGACGACGTGGTCGGACCGGACGACGTCGTCGGACCGGACGACGTGGTCGGGCCGGGCGGTTTGGGCCGGCCGTTGCTTGGGGTGCCGGTGACGGTCAAGGACTGTTTCAATGTCGCCGGGATGCGCACCACCTGGGGCAATCCTGCGTTCGCGGAGTACATCGCGGACCACGACGCGCTTGTCGTCGAGCGACTGCAGCGCGCCGGCGCGATCGTCGTCGGGAAGACCAACGTGCATGCGATGCTCGCGGACTTCGGGCAGACCGCCAACGAGATCTACGGACGAACCAACAACCCCGCCGACCTCGACCGCACCCCTGGCGGATCAAGCGGCGGCGCAGCGGCAGCACTGGCGGCCGACCTCACCTACCTGGAGTACGGCTCCGACCTCGTCGGCTCCATCCGACTCCCAGCGGCATACTGCGGCGTCTACGGACTCAAGCCCACCAACGGCCTGGTCCCGCTGCGCGGTTTCGAGATCCCCGGTACGCCGTACCTCCCGACCGAACTGCCCGTATTGTCAACAATCGGACCACTAGCCCGCTCCGCCGCCGACCTCCGGACCGCACTGCGCGCAACCGCCGGCCCCGAAGCCCCGTACTCGTACAAGCTCCGCCCGCCCCGACACGACCGTCTCCAGGACTACCGCGTCGGCATCGTCACCGACCACCCGTCGGCGCCTGTCTCGAGCGAGGTCGGCGATGCGCTGTCCGACACGATCGACCGCCTGGCCCGCAGCGGCGCGAAGATTGTCAACAATTGGCCGGACGGAGTGGACGCGAACGAACAGGCGGAGGAGTTCGGCCGCCAGGTCGAACTGTTCTTCGCGCTGCACGGCGACTCGGACAGCGACCTGACCACCGCAGACGTACGCGACCTCGACCGGCGCCGGATGCAGGCGCGTGCCGGCTGGCAGCAGTACTTCGAGGACGTCGACGTCTTCCTGTGCCCGACGAGCTTCACCGTCGCGTTCCCGCACGGCTCAACCACGATCGACGGGCAACCCTATGAAACACAGGTGTTCTGGATCGCGCACGCATCGCTGACCGGTCATCCCGCGCTCAGCATGCCGATCGGACACACACCAGCGGGGCTGCCGGTCGGCGCCCAGGTGATCGGTCCGTGGCACGAGGACGACACCGCGATCACGTTCGCAGAGCTCCTGGCTGGTTGACTGCCCTCATGTTCGCAATCGGAGAGTTCGCCCGCCACGGCCGGGTGTCGATTCGGATGCTGCGGCACTACGACGCTCTCGGCCTGCTGCGGCCGGCGTACGTCGATCCCGTCACCGGCTACCGCAGTTACACCGCCGGTCAGCTCGCCGACCTGAACCGGATCGTCGCACTCAAGGACCTCGGCTTCTCCCTCGACCAGGTCGGCACGATGATTGTCGACAATCTCGGCCCGGCCGATCTGCGGGCGATGCTGACGATGCGACGCGCACAATTGGAGACCATGCTCGCCGAGAGCTCCGCGCGACTCACACAGGTCGAGTCACGTCTGCGCGGCCTGGAAGCCGACATTCCGATTGCAGACATCGTGGTCAAGGAGCTGCCCGCCGTACGACTGGTCGGCCTCACCGCGACGGCCGCGAGCTTCACACCCGACGACATCACGCCCGTGGTCCATCCGCTGTGCGCGGAGCTCGGCCGACGGTTGCCGGACGCCGACGTACGGCCGTCCGGTCGGCTGACCTGCCTGTACGCGCAGGAGTCCGAGGACGAGATCGTCGTATGCGCGACGGTTCCGGCCGCGGTCGATGCCGGAGGCAACCTCAACGGACTGGAGGTGATCGACCTGCCCACAACACAGGCCGCGACGCTGGTACACCGCGGACCGATCGACCAGGTACTGCCTTCCTGGCAGGCGTTGGCGCGCTGGCTCGACGACAACGGCCGACGCGCCGCCGAGCCTGCTCGCGAGCTCTACCTCGACACTCCGGAAGACCCAGAGCAGTGGGTCACCGAGCTGCAGCAGCCGCTCACAACCGACTGAACGACAACGTCTCTCCCCGAGCGCCACCCATCCAGAGGTCCTGGCAAGCGGCGGCGAACTCGTCGAGATTCTCGGTGATCGCACCGAACACGTTGCCCGGGACCCAGCCCTGATCGCCGTTGATCAGCAGGTTGTTGCGGCCGTAGAACACAGCAAGGTCGACAATCGCACCGGTCGTCCCGGTGCCGGTCGTGTTCTCGTACCCGTACGCCGGATTCCCCAGATCGTCGGAGTCGAACGAGAACCAGCACAGATCCCCCGGGATCGGTGTGACCGTCGTGTTCTCCTTGCCCGGGTCGGGCGCGAACGCCGGCAGCAGCGTGTAGATCTCGTTCCGCGCGTACTTGCCGTGGAACACCGGCGCCGACAGCGGCAGCGCGTCCCACACCGCCGCGCACGTCCGCGGCGCCACCTCGTCGAGCAACTTCGCCACGCAGCTCACGCCGCGCTTGTCCAGGCTGACGGAGATGTGCTTGTTCACTGAGCCTCCAAGGTCGGGGTACGCCGGTGCCAGTCCGTGGCCGCTTGATACGCCTGGCCGACCCGCAATGTCAGCGCGTCGGCATGCCGCGGTGCGACCACCTGCAGTCCCACCGGCAATCCGGCACCGGTGAAGCCGCACGGCACGCTCAGCGCCGGCTGCTGAGTCAGGTTGAACGGATACGTGTACGGCGTCCAGTCGGTCCAGTCCGGCGACGCCGAACCGTCCGGCACGTCCTGGCCGACCGGGAACGCCGTGATCGGCAACGTCGGCGTGACGAGTACGTCGTACCGCTCGTGGAAGCGGCCCATCAGTGTGCCGAGGTCCATCCGGACCGCGGTCGCGTCGAGGAAGTCCGACGCGGAGTATGCCGCCCCGAGCTCCGCGACCCGGCGCAGTCCCGGATCGACGCGATCGTCGACCGTGTACGCCGAGAGCACCTTCGCGGCGCCGGACCACCACAGCACGTTGAACGCGTCGATCGGATCCGCGAACCCCGGATCCACCTCCGTCACCTCGGCGCCCAGACTCTCGAGGACGCCGACCGCGGTCCGGACCAGCGCCTCGACCTCCGGTTGATTGTCAACAAAACCAAGATCTACAGAGAACCCGATCCGCAACCCGGCGATTCCGTCGTCGAGCCCGTCCAGGAACGACCGGCCCGGCGTCGGCATCGCCGACCAGTCCCGCGAGTCGAACCCGGTGACCACGTCGAGCAGCGCCGCCGCGTCGCGCACGGTCCGCGTCATCGGCCCCGCGTGCGACAGCGTCCCGAACGCGCTCGGTGGGAACAACGGGATCAGCCCGTACGTCGGTTTCAGCGCGACCGTACCGGTGAACGCGGCCGGGATCCGGACCGATCCGCCGCCGTCCGTGCCGAGCGACCACACGCCCATCCCGAGTCCGACCGCGGTCGCGGAACCGCCGCTCGAGCCGCCCGACGTCTTCGACGGATCCCACGGGTTGCCCGTGGCGCCGTACGTGTAGGAGTCGGTGACACCCTTCCAGGAGTACTCCGGCGTGGTCGTCTTGCCGAGGAAGACGGCGCCGGTCTCACGCAGCCGGGCGACGGACGGCGCGTCCTCGTCCCACGGCCCGGCCGGGTCGATCATCGTGCTGCCGCGCAGTGTCGGCCATCCTTTTGTCCACAATGCGTCCTTGATGGACGTGGGTACGCCGTCGCCGGGACCGAGTGGCGTGCCGGCGTGCCAGCGGGCTTCCGACTCCTTGGCCGCGGCGAGCGCACCCTCGGCGTCGACGAGCACGAAGGCGTTGACCTGCTCGTCGTACCGCTCGATCGCGTCCAGCGCTTCCTGCGTCGCCTCGACCGGGGACAGCGCGCCGGTGCGGTAGCCCTCGACCAGCTCGGATGCTTGTCTCATCGATCTCCTGTCGGAATGTAGCCAAGCTTCTTGTCGACAATGTTCAGCAGCGGTTCGCCGGCCAGCCAGCGCCGGACGTTCGACGCGAACTGGTCCGCGAGGGTGTCGCGCCAGCCGATCACGTCACCGGACATGTGCGCGGTGACAGTCACGTTCGGCGCGTCCCAGAGCGGATGGTCCGGCGGCAGCGGCTCGTTGTCGAAGACGTCGAGGGTGACCGCAATCCGTCCGTCGTGGACCGCGGCGAGCAGTGCCGTTTCGTCGACAATCGGACCACGGGCAACGTTGACGAGGTGCGCGCCGGGCCGCATCGCGGCCAGGACCGCCCCGTCGACGAGCCCGCGGGTCGCAGCCGTCAAGGGTGCGGCGATCACGACATGGTCGGCCCATCCGGCCTCGGCCTGAAGATTGCTGCTGGCAACAATCTCGCCGAAGTCCGGGTCGTCCCCTCGCGCGACCCGGCCGGCGCCCCGCACCTCCAACCCGGCGGCGCGGAGCAGCCGGGCAGTCTCTCTTCCGATCGCACCGGTCCCGACGACCAGTGCCTTCGCGCCCAGCACACTCCGGGTTTCACGGTGCTGCCAGCGACGGCCGCGCTGCAGATCGAAGCTGCGGAGGCTGTCCTTGGCGTTGGCGATCACCGCACCGAGCACGTACTCGGCGATCGGCCGGTCGAACACACCGTGCGCGTTCGTGACCACGACTGCGGAGTCCCGCAGTTCGTCGAAGAGCAGTGTGTCGACACCGGCCGCGGTCACATGGATCCACTCGAGCGCGTCGGCGTCCGCCCAGACGTCCCGGACCGCCGTCGAGAAGAAGTCCCAGAGCATCAGGGCCCGCGCACCCCGAACCGCCTCGCGCAGTCCGTCCGCGGCGCAGTACCGGAAGTCGGCCGGCAGCCCGTCAAGACCCGGCGGCCGGTCGGTCGCTCGCTCGCAGAGCACCGCAATCACAGGTCGCTCGGCGCTTGCTGGCGGGGAGGCTGGCACGTCATCGAGGCTAGGAACTCGCTAGTAGGATTGTCAACAATCTCCTGATGGCCGCACACTGACTCGCATGAGCACGCGTCCCTCCACCCATCCGCTGCCGGCGGCGGTGCCTCCACTGCTGCAGACCGGTATCGGTGTCGTCGCGCCGTACGACTTCGCGCTCGACCGCGAGCTGTGGCGCTGGGCGCCCGACGACGTCACGCTGCACGTCACACGGACGCCGTACGCACCGCTGGCCGCGACCGTCGAGATGGCAGTACACATCTCGGATCCGGAACTCATCGCGCGGACGACGTACGACGTACTCGCGGTCGCCCCGCTCGCGGTCGCGTACGCGTGCACGTTCGGCAGTTTTGTCGGCGGGTTGACCGGCGAGCTGGCGCTGGTGGACGCGATGGTCGGCGCCGGAGCGCCGGCCGCGGTGACCACGAGCGGCGCTTTGCTGCTCGCACTGCGCCGGCTCGGGGTCAACCGGATCGCGACGGTCACGCCGTACACGAACGACCTGACCGCGGGGCTGACCGCGTTCCTCGCGCAGGCCGGGATCGAGGTGGTCGCGACCGCCGGGCTCGGCCTGATCGCGCAGATCTGGGCCGTCCCCTACGAGACGACCGTGGAGCTGGTCCGCAGCGTCGACAGCGACATGGTCCAGGCGATCTTCATCAGCTGCACGAACCTGCCGACGTACGACGTGATCGCCGGGCTGGAGGCCGCGCTCGGCAAGCCGGTCCTGACCGCGAACCAGGTCACGATGTGGTCCGTGCTCGAGCTCGCCGGGCATACCGCGATCGGTCCGGGGCAGCGATTGCTGAACGTCCGATGAACGAGCCTGCGATGAACGAGCCTGCGTTGAATGAGTACGGCGCCCGGCTGGCGAGGGTTCGCGCCGTACTGGCCGAGCGTGGTCTGGGCGCGCTCGTGGTCAGCGATCCCGCGAACCTCTTCTACCTGACCGGGTACGACGCCTGGTCGTTCTACACGCCGCAGTGCCTGCTGGTTCCGGCCGAGGGCGACGTGCGGTTGTTCGCGCGGGCGATGGACGCGGCCGGAGCGTCGTACACCTGCAACCTGCGCGCGGACCAGATCCACGGATATCCCGAGCAGCTGGTCCACCGGCCGGACGTCCATCCGTACGACTGGATCGCGAACGTCTGCCACGAGCTGATCCCGGCCGGCGCCGACGTCGCGGTCGAGAGCGACGCGCACTACTTCACCGCGCGCAGCTACCTTGCCCTCAGCAACGGACTGCCCGGGCGCCGGCTGGTCGACTCCGCCGAGCTGGTGAACTGGATCCGGCTGGTCAAGTCGCCGTACGAGATCGGCCAGTTGCGGATCGCCGGCCGGATCGCCGAGCAGGCGATGCGGACCGCGCTCGACCGGCTGCAGCCGGGTCGGCGGCAGTGCGACGTGGCCGCGGAGATCCTCGCCGCGCAGACGATCGGCACGCCCGAGCACGGCGGTGAGTACCCGGCGATCGTGCCGATGCTGCCGACCGGTGCCGCCGCCGGTACGCCGCACCTCACCTGGAGCGATCGTCCGTTTGTCGACAACGAGGCAACCACGATCGAGCTGGCCGGCGTGTACGGCCGGTACCACGCCCCGCTCGCCCGCACGGTGATGCTCGGCGACCCGCCGCGACGCCTCCGCGAGACCGCGAAGATCGTTGCTGACGGCATGCAGGCCGCATTGTCGGCAATCCGACCAGGTGTCACCGGCGGCGCCGTGCACGCGGCGTTCAACGACGTGATCGCCGCGCACAGTCTGGTGAAGGAGTCCCGGATCGGGTACTCGATCGGTATCGGGTACCCGCCGGACTGGGGTGAACGCACCGTCAGCCTGCGTGCCGAGGAGACCACCGTGCTGACCGCGGGAATGGCGTTCCACCTCATCCTCGGGATGTGGATGGACGGCTGGGGCTACGAGCTGTCCGAGCCCGTGGTGGTCGCCGCCGGCGGAGTGGAGCGACTGACCGGTCTGTCCCACGAACTGACGATCAGGAGGTAGTCCCTTGCCAGCACTCCCGTACGCCGCACGCGCCGCCGGACTGGTGGGTTCGGTGATCGACTCGAGTACGTCGTTGCTGCACAGGCAGACGCACGACATCGTCCGTTTCGCGATGGGATCACCCGCGGCTGAAGCGGTACCGGCGCAGATCCTGTCCGCGATCGCGGCCGACGAGCTGAGCCGGCCGTCCAGCTACGACTACGCGGCGACCGAGGGCGACCCGCCGCTGCACGCGGCGCTGCTCGAGATGCTGCACGGGACCAGTGACGAGACGACTGCCGAGCGCCTCACGATCACGGCCGGTGGCATGCAGGGTCTCGACCTGTTCTGCAAAATCTTCGTCGACCCGGGCGATCTGGTGGTCGTCGAGTCGCCGACGTACACGAACGGCAGTGCGACTGCACTCTCGTACGGCGCGGAGCTGCTCGAGGTTCCGGTCGACGACGACGGCATGATTGTCGACGATCTACCGCGGTTGCTGGACGGGCGGCGGCCGAAGGCGATCTACACGATCCCGACCTTCCAGAATCCGTCGGGTGCGACGCTCTCCCTCGAACGGCGGCATCGCCTGCTGGAGCTGGCCCGGTCGTGGGGCTCGATGGTGATCGACGACGACCCGTACGGTCTGCTCCGGTTCGCGGGCGAACCGCTCCCGACGCTGCGCGAGCTCGGCGCAGGCGATCCGCTGGTCTTCGCCGTACGGACGTTCTCGAAGATCGTCGCGCCGGGTCTGCGCGTCGGTTGGGTCGATGCGGATCCCGAACTGCAGCAGCTGCTGATCAACGCTAAACAGGCGATGGACACCTGCACCAATCTTCCGGCGCAACGGCTGCTCACCGGGTTCCTGACCGGCGGGCATCTCGAGGAACATCTCGTTCGGCAGCGAGCGGCGTACAAACAGCGCAAAGAGGCGATGCGTGCCGCGCTGACGGAGCACTTCGGCGACATCGCGCACTGGACCGATCCGGAAGGCGGCTTCTTCCTCTGGGTCACGCTGGAGAACGGCGTCAATGCCGAAGAACTGTTCGAGCTCGCGCTGGCCGAAGGCGTCGCGTTCATCCCCGGCCCGGCCTTCTCCCCCACCGCCCGCTTCCAGAACGCCTTCCGCCTCTGCTTCGCCTCCACACCCCCAGCCCGCATCCACGAAGGCATCACCCGCCTCCGCCGAGCCACCGACAAACTAGCCCTCTGACCAGCCCCCGCCCGACCACCCAGCGCGCACGGAGGCGGGGATATCCCTTGGTGTGCTGGGTTCTCTGCTCGTACACCAGTAGAGAACCCAACACAGCAAGGGATATCCGTTCGAAGTTGGCTTTGGGGAGATTACTCGGGAGGACGGGGTGGATCCGGGAGGGCTTCGGCGAGGAGTTGGGCCAGGTGGTGGGGGTGCCGGGGTGTGGCCTGGGCGATTTGGGTGCGGCAGCTGAAGCCGTCGGCCAGCACGGTGGTTGTCTCGGGCAACGACCGTACGGCGGGAAGCAGCGTGCGTTCACCGATTGCCGCGGAGATCTTGTAGTGGTCGCGTTCGAAGCCGAAGTTGCCGGCTAGACCGCAGCAGCCCGGGTCCGCGAGTCCTGCCTCGATGCCGGCCGCTTCCATCAGCTTGCGGTCGGCGTCGAAGCCGAGGACGGCGTGCTGGTGGCAGTGCGGTTGGACGAACGCCGCTCCCCCGACGTACGGCGGTTGCCAGCCGGACTCGACGAGCAGCTCGGAGAACGTGCGGATGTTCGCGGCCGCCGACGCGGCGAGCGGATTGCCGGCGAGGAGGGCGGGGGCGTCGTGGCGGAACGCCGCCGTACAGCTGGGTTCGAGGCCGACGATCGGCGTACCGGCTTGGAGGTGCGGAGCGAGAACGCGAAGGGATCGGTTGAGGACGCGGCGGGCGGTGGTGAGCTGGCCGGTCGAGATCCAGGTGAGCCCGCAGCAGACCGGCTTCGCGGGCAGCACCACCTCATAACCAGCGGCTTCCAGTACGGCGACCGCGGCCTGGCCGATCTCCGGCGCCAGGTAGTTGGTGAACGTATCCGGCCAAAGCACAACCCGCCGCCCACCATCGCCTGAACCATCGCCTGAACCATCGGCCGAACCACCACGACCCGAGCCACCGCCTGGCGAACCATCCGCCGGTGCAGAGCCGCTCGGTGAGCCAGTCGTGGGTGACGTGCCGCGATGGGTGAACCAGTGGGTAAGAGTCTCCGGCGCGAAGGGAGGGACGTCCCGCTCTGCAGCGATTCCGCCGAGGCGCTTGGTCAGTGGCAGGCCGGCGAAGCGGTTCGCAAGGCGCGGCGCCCGCGACGCAAGACGGGACCACAGCGGCAGCCAACCCATCGACCAGTGCGACAACGGCCGTGCCCACGGGCGGCGCGCGTAGTGGTGATGGGTGAACTCCGCCTTGTACGTCGCCACGTCGACATTGACCGGGCAGTCCGACAGACATCCCTTGCACGAAAGGCAAAGGTCCAGCCCGTCGCGTACCTCGGTCGACCGCCACCCGTCCGTGATCAGGTCGCCCTGCAACATCTCCCACAACAGATGCGCCCGCCCACGCGTCGAGTGCAGCTCGTCCCGCGTCACCTGGTAGCTGGGGCACATCACGCTGCCGGACGACTGCCGGCACTTCCCGATCCCCACGCACCGCCGCTGGGCCTGCGCGAACTCATGCCCATCGTCGGGATAGTCGAAGATTGTCAACATTCTGCGATCCTTGGCCGGCCCGTCATGCCGGATTGCGACGTCGAGCCGCGGCGGGTCGACAATCATGCCCGGGTTCAGCACGCCCGCCGGGTCCCAGATCCGCTTCAACTCGCCGAGGAGCGCGACCCCGTCAGCGCCGTACATTCTGCTGAGCAACTCCCCGCGCGCCCGACCGTCACCGTGCTCGCCGGACACCGAACCGCCGAGCTCGACCACCAGATCCGCGGCCTGCTCGACGAACTCCCGGTACGTCGCGATGCCCTGCGGACTCAGCAGGTCGAAGTCGATCCGCATGTGCATGCAGCCCTCGCCGAAATGCCCGTACGACGCACCCGACAGACCATGCCGCCCGAGCAGTTCGTCGAGACCGCGCAGGTAGGCGCCCAACCGCTCCGGTGGTACGGCGGCGTCCTCCCAACCGCCCCACGCCTCTGCCCCGTCCGCGCGCCGCGTCGCGAGGCCCGCAGCGTCCGTACGGCACCGCCACAGAACGGCCTGCGCCTTCGGGTCGGTCACCAGGGACGCGGTCGCACCGGAATCACGCAGTTCCTCGAGCATCGCGCGGGCAGCCGACGCGGCGGTCGCCTCGTCGTCGCCGGCGATCTCGACCAGCAGCCAGGCGTTGCCGCCCGGGAGCCCGGCGTGGACCGCGGCGTCACGCACCTCCGTCGGCAGTCGGTCCACCAGTTCGTTGTTGATGGACTCCAACGTGAGCGGCGCATGCCGCAGCACGACCGGCACGCAGTCGGCCGACGTGATCGAGTCGGCGAACCCGAGAACGCACAAAACCTTTGCCTTGGGCAACTCCACGAGCTGAAGAGTCGCCCGCAGCGTCGCGGCCAGACCACCTTCGCTACCAGCCAGCAGACCAGCCACGTTGTACCCGTACTCCGGCAGCAGCCGATGCAGCGCATAACCGGAGATCTGCCGCGTGAACTGCCCGAACCGCCGGCGGATCAGCAGCTCGTTCCGCCCCGCGAAAGCCTGAAGCGCCCGATGCAACTCCCCCTCCCGCCCCGGCCGAGCCCCCAACTCCGCAAGCGCTGCGGCCGACGCGTTAGCTGTGCCGGAGTCGAAGGTCAGGCGGGTTGCGTCGGCGAGGATCACGTCGAGCGAACGCAGATTGTCGGCTGTGGTGCCCCAGGCAACAGAGTGCGCGCCGCAGGCGTTGTTGGCGATCATGCCGCCGAGGGTCGCGCGACTTGCCGACGACGGGTCGGCGCCGAACGCCAGCCCGTGCGGTTTCGCGGCGGCCAGCAGATCGGTCAGTACGACGCCCGGCTCGACGACCGCCGTACGCGCCGATGTGTCGATGCCGAGGATGCGATTCACGTGCCGGGAGGCGTCGATGACGACGCCGCCGATCGCGTTGCCCGCCATCGACGTGCCGCCGCCGCGCATCACCACCGGCGCCCCAGCAGCGGCGGTCAACGCAACAGCCGCCGCCAGGTCTTCGGCATCAGCTGGTACGACGACCAAGTCGGGCACCGCGCGGTAATTCGACCCGTCCGCGGCATAGAGCGCCCGCGTCCCTCGATCGTCGGCGACCGCACCCCGGAGATCCCGGCGCAGCATGCCGGCCAGCCCCGCGACGTCGTACGCGACGGATCCGGGGCCGGAGCGCTCTGGGGTTAACATTGTCGACAATCTACCTTTCGGACGATGGACCAGCCAGGAGGCCCGATGGTCACGGTAGGACTCCTTTACCCCGGACACAGCGCGGAAGACGACTACCCGGCACTCGAGGCACGGCTGGACGGCTCGGTGAAGCTTCCGGTCGTCATCACCTCGGTGGGCGAGGACGCGCATCGGGTGGACGCGCTCCTCGACCTCGGCCGGGCGGAACGGCTTGCCGAAGGGGCAGCGGAGCTCAAGCCGGCGCGGCCGGACTCGGTGATGTGGGCGTGTACCTCGGGCAGCTTCGTGTTCGGCAGGGAGGGCGCGAACATCCAGGCGGCCGGGGTGGCGCAGGCGCTCGGCGTACCGGCGTCCTCGACCTCGATCGCGTTCGTCGACGCATGCCACGCGCTCGGTGTGAAGCGGGTCGCGGTCGCCGCGTCGTACCCGGAGGATGTCGCACAGCACTTCGTCCGGTTCCTGACCGCGGGCGGCGTCGACGTGGTGTCGATGGGCAGCAACGGGATCATCACCGCCGCCGAGGTCGGGACGCTCGCACCCGAGCAGGTGGTCGCGATGGTGAAGGCGGCCGACCACCCGGACGCCGAGGCGGTCCTGGTGCCGGACACCGCGATGCACACCCTGGAGATTGTCGACGAACTGGAGACCGCAGTCGGCAAACCGGTGCTGACCGCGAACCAGGTGACGGTCTGGAAGGGGCTCGAGTTGGCCGGGGTTGTACCCTCCTTGCCAGATCTGGGGACGTTGTTCGCCACAAGGGGGAATCCGGAGTGACCAGTTACATCGAGCCGCTGGCTCAGGAGTCGACGCCGAGCATCATCGCCGACAAACTGCGCAAGGCCATCGGCCACGGGGAGTTCAAGCCCGGCGCGCAGATCGTCGAGGCCGACCTGGCCCGCAAGCTCGGGGTCAGCCGGGGTCCGTTGCGGGAGGGCATGCAGCGTCTGACCCAGGAAGGGCTGCTGGTCTCGATCCGCAACCGCGGCCTGTTCGTCATCGACATGACGCCCCAGGACATCCGCGACATGTACCTCGCTCGCGAGGCGATCGAGCGCGCCGCCGCCTTCAAGATCCTCCGCGACGGCGACTTCGAGACCGTCGGGCTGGCGCTGCTCGCGATCGTCGACCAGATGGCGGCCGCCGACGGTGATCCGGCCGCGGTCGGCGAGCTCGACATCGCGTTCCACGAGCTGCTCGTGCGGCTGGCCGACAGCCCCCGGCTGTCGCGGATGCATCGGACGTCCATGATCGAGACCCGGATGTGCATCCACGCACTGGAGGAGACGTACCTCGCCACCGACGCCCGCGCAGTCGAGCACGAGAGGCTCGCCAACGCGATCCGGACCGGCGACGTCGCGCGCACCGACGAACTCCTGAGCGCCCACATGGACGACGCCATCGAACGCCTCGTCAGCCGCTGAGCCCCGCCCTCGGGGCCCTGTCAGCTGACCGCGATGCCGATGTACTTCGTCTCCAGGAACTCGTCGATCCCGACCGCGCCGCCCTCACGGCCGAGCCCCGACTGCTTCACGCCCCCGAACGGCGCGGCGGGATTCGACACCACGCCCTGATTCAGCCCGACCATCCCGGTCTCGATCGACTCCGCGACCCGGAGCGCCCGCCGCAGGTCGTTGGTGAACACGTACGCGACCAACCCGTACTCGGTGTCGTTCGCCGCCCGCACGACCTCCTCCTCGGTGCTGAACGGCGTCAGCGGCGCGACCGGCCCGAAGATCTCCTGGTCCGCCATCGCCGCCTCCCGCGGTACGCCGGTGAGCACCGTCGGCGGATAGAAGTACCCGTTGCCGGCCTCCACCTCGCCCCCGGTGAGCACGGTCGCACCCCGTCCGACCGCGTCCGCCACCAGCGACCGCACCTTCTCCCGGCCCGCCTCGTCGATCAGCGGGCCGACGCTCACGCCCGGCTCAGTACCGCGCCCGACCGTCAGCGCACTCATCCGCTCCGCGAGCCGGCGCCCGAACTCGTCGATCACCGACTCGTGCACGAAGATCCGGTTGGCCGCCGTACAGGCCTCGCCCATGTTCCGCATCTTGGCCGCGATCGCGCCGGTCACCGCCTCGTCCAGGTCCGCGTCCTCGAAGACCACGAACGGCGCGTTGCCGCCGAGCTCGAGGGACGTCCGCAGCACCTTCTCCGCGCACTGCTCGAGCAGGATCCGGCCGACCCGCGTGGACCCGGTGAACGACAGCTTCCGCGCCAGGCCGGACCGGATCAGCGGCTCCATCACGCCGCCCGCCTCCATCGCGGTGACGCAGTTGACGGCTCCCGCGGGTACGCCGGCCTCGGCCAGGATCCCCATCAACGCCAGCATCGACAGCGGCGTCTGGTGAGCGGGCTTGATGACGCTCGTGCAGCCGGCCGCGATCGCCGGACCGAGCTTGCGGGTCCCCATCGCCATCGGGAAGTTCCATGGGGTGATCAGCAGGCACGGCCCGACCGGCTGCTTGGTGATCAGGAAGCGGGCGTTCCCAGCCGGTGCGGTCTGGTACCCGCCGTCGATCCGGACCGCCTCGCCCGCGAAGTGCCGGAAGAACTCGGCTGCGTACGCGATCTCGCCGCGCGCCTCCGCCAGCGGCTTGCCCATCTCCAGCGTCATCAGCAAGGCGAGATCGTCGACGCGTTGCATCAAGAGCTCGTACGCCGTCATGAGCATGTCGGACCGTTCGCGTGGCGACGTACGGGCGAAGTCCGGCTGGGCGGCGACGGCCGCCTCGAGTGCGGTCCGGCCGTCCTCCGGTGAGGCGTCGGCGACCGCACACAGCACCTTGCCGGTCGACGGATCGACAACGTCGAACGTCGCGCCGCGGGTCGCGTCGGTCCACTTCCCGTCGATGAACAGCCGCTTCTCGACGGCCTCGACAACCCTCGACTCGTCCACCCTCGACTGGTCCATCTGCACCCCTTCACCGGCCTCGACAGCTGAGATAGGCTGATTGTCGACAATCTACCATCCGACGACTGGAGGGGAAGTCCGTGGCCGAGCTCTCGCAGATCCTCAAGCAGGCGACCGGGGTGGTCGCCGCCCGCGGTGAGGGCGTCCAACTGTTCGACGAGGACGACCGCAGGTACCTGGACTTCACCGCCGGCATCGGCGTCACCTCGACCGGGCACTGCCATCCGCGAGTGGTCGCGGCCGCCCAGGAGCAGGTCGGCCGGATCATCCACGCGCAGTACACGACCGTGATGCACCGGCCGTTGCTCACGCTGGTGGACCGGCTCGGCGAGGTCCTCCCCCGGCACCTCGACCGGATGTTCTTCGCGAACTCCGGCAGCGAGGCGATCGAGGCGGCCCTACGGCTCACCCGCCAGGCGACCGGCCGGCCGAACGTGATCGTGTTCCACGGCGGCTTCCACGGCCGGACCGTGGCGGCGGCCACGATGACCACGTCCGGGACCAAGTTCCGCTCCGGCTTCAGCCCGTTGATGGCCGGCGTCCACGTGTCGCCGTTCCCGGACCCCGGTCACTTCGGCTGGCCTGTCGAGCAGGCGACCGACTTCGCGCTCAGCCAGTTGGACTATGTCCTGCAGACGTTGAGTACGCCGGCCGACACCGCGGCGTTCTTCGTGGAGCCGGTGCTCGGCGAGGGTGGCTACGTACCGGCGAACGAGCGGTTCTTCGCGGGCCTGCGCGAACGTGCCGACGCGCACGGGATCCTGCTCGTGGTGGACGAAGTACAGACCGGGTTCGGGCGGACCGGGAGGTTCTGGGGTGGTGACCACTTCGGTTCGCATCCGGACGTCCTGGTCACCGCGAAGGGGCTCGCGTCCGGGTTCCCGTTGTCGGGGATTGCGGCGTCGTCGGAACTGATGGAGAAGGCGTGGCCTGGTTCGCAGGGCGGCACGTACGGCGCGAACGCGGTCGCGTGTGCGGCGGCGTTGGCGACCTTGGACGTCATCAAGGACGAGGGTCTCGTGCAGAACTCCGCGGACCGTGGCGCTCAGCTGAAGCAGGCGCTGCAACTGGTCGCGGACAAGCACGATCAGATCACCGACGTCCGCGGCCTCGGTCTGATGATCGGTAACGAGTTCCGCGACGCGGACGGGAAGCCGGACCCGGTGACGGCCGCCGCGGTTCAGCAGGAGGCGGCGCGCCGGGGCTTGCTGCTCCTCACGTGCGGCGCCTGGGGTCAGGTCGTGCGTTTCATTCCCGCGCTGGTCGTCTCCCCCGACGAGATCGACGAGGCCGCAAGCCTCTGGTCCGACGCAGTCACCGCAGTAGTCGGCTGACTCACCGGCTGAGCCGTCGACTGAGTCGCCGGCGGGTCGCCGGCCGAGTCGCCAGTCGGGTCGCCGGTCAGGTCGTCGGTCAGGTCGTCGGTTGAGTCGTCGGTCAGGTCATCCGCTGAGTCGTCGGCGGGTCGCCGGCCGAGTCGCCAGTCGGATCGCCGGTCAGGTCGTCGGCTGAGTCGTCGGTCGGGTCGTCGGTCGGGTCGCCGTCGGGCCGCCGGTCAGGTCGCCGGTCGAGCCGCCGGTCAGGTCGCCGGCTGAGTCGTCGGTCAGGTCGTCCGCTGAGTCGTCGGTCGGGTCGTCGGTCGGGTCGTCGGTCGGGTCGTCGGTTAGGTGGTTGGCTGGTGGGTTTGGCGGGGTCGGATTCGCGCTTTCCGGAAACCTTTTCGCGCTGGGTGGCGAATTGTTTCCGGAGAGCGCGGATCCGCGGGTCAGGCCTTGGCGTGGGCCGGTTCGAGGGCGACCGGCGGCGGGGCGTCGTCGGTGCCCGGGATCTCGGTGCCGTTGAGCGGGCACCGTGACGTCTCGGGGACCTTGGCGAGCGCGAGCGCACCCACGACGCAGGCCGCCATCATGTAGTACGCCGGCACCAGCGAGTCACCCAGCTTCGACGTCAGCCAGTCGTTGACCGCGGGCGCCGTACCGCCGAACAGCGACGTCGACACGTTGTACGCGATCGCGAATCCGGCGTACCGGACGTGCGTCGGGAACATCGCCGGGAACGTCGCGGAGATCGTCGCGAGCTGCGGCACGTACAGCAGTCCAAGAACCGCGAAGCCGATGATCGCGCCCGCGACGTTCGTCCCCATCAGCAGGAACATCGGGACGCCGAAGACGAACAGGCCGCCCAGCGACGCCCACCACAGTGGCTTGCGGCCGAGCCGGTCCGACGCGCGCCCGGCGAACGGGACGAAGATCATCATTGTCAACATTCCGATGATCGGCACGATCAGCGATTCGTCCGCGCTCAGCCCGATCTCTTTCTCGAGGTACGTCGGCATGTACGTGAGCAGCGTGTAGTTCACGACGTTCAACGCGATGACCATGCCACCGAGCCTCAGGATCGGGGCCCAGTAGACGGCGAGCAGGTCCTTGAACTGGGTCGTCGTCTCCTGCTCCTTCTGGCCCTTCGCCTCGAGCTCACGGAACACCGGCGTGTCCTCCAGCCGGGACCGGAGATAGACGCCGACCAGACCGAGCGGCGCGGCGACCAGGAACGGCAGCCGCCAGCCCCACGCGTGCATCGCGTCGTCGCCGAGCACTAGCGAGAAGCCGAGCATCAGCAGCGCGCCGAGCGAGAATCCGGCCAGCGTGCCGAACTCAAGGAAGCTCCCGAGGAACCCGCGCTTGCGGCTCGGCGCGTACTCGGCCATGAAGGTCGCGGCACCGCCGTACTCGCCACCGGTCGAGAAGCCCTGGATCATCCGCAGCAGGACGAGCAGGATCGGCGCCCAGAGCCCGATCGAGTCGTACGAGGGGACCAGACCGGCGAGCAGTGTCGCGCCGGACATCATCAGGATCGTGATCGCCAGCACGTGCTTGCGGCCGAGCCGGTCGCCGAGCGGGCCCCAGACCAGGCCGCCGAGCGGGCGGACCAGGAACGAGACGGCGAACGTCATCAGCGCCAGCAGGGTCTGGCTCTCGGTGTCGCCCGGGAAGATCGCGGCCGAGATGTACGTCACGCCGTAGGCGTAGATGCCGTAGTCGAACCACTCGGTCGCGTTCCCGATCGCCGAGGCGGCGATCGCTTTCCTGAGCACTCCGGGCGGCTGCTCCTGTTCGGTCGTGGTCACAGGCGGCCGGTCCTGGGCGCGTTCACCCTGCGGGGGCTCGGCGCTCGCAGGCGGCGGGATCTCGGAGTCCACGGTTTCCTCCTGTCGTCATACGGCCTGACCCGAGTGCCCACCCGCAGACAATCCACACGCCCCACGGGATCAGGTCGTAGTTTTGTTGACAATCCGAAGGTTAGCCATGTGCAATCGTGAACCACAAGCGATCACTACCGCTCGATCACGCCAAATCGTTCAAGCCCGCTTCAACGCCGCACCAACTCCATTGACCGCCACCCGGGGCCGCTCGGTCCGTTAGTGCCGGAGTCCCTCGGCGTCGCTCGGTGCCGCTCGGTCCGTTCAGCGCCGGAGTCCCTCGGCGCCGCTCAGTTCCATTCAGCACCGAAGCCCCTCGGCGCCACTCAGCCCTCGGCGCCACTCAGCCCTCGGTGCCACTCAGCCCCTCGGCGCCACTCAGCCCCTCGGCGCCACTCAGCCCCTCGGCGCCGCTCAGCCCCTCGGTGTCATTCAGTTCCGCTCGGCGCCGCTCAGCCGCTCGGTTCATTCGGTGCTGTTCGGTGCCGTTCAGTTCTGCTCGGCGAGTGAGGCGAGGCCGGCCGTGATCACCGCGATGCCGAACTCGAAACGGTCATCGCCCGCAGCGCCGGCCGTCAATGGGCCTGCGAGCGCCATCGTGAGCGGGAACCGGTCGGCCGGCAGCGAGGCGAAGTAGGACCGCAACCCGTCGAGGAACCGCTCGATATCCTCGGGGCTCCACTCGTCCGCTCGTTGCACGTTCTCCTCGAACGCCACCGCGGTCACGTACAGCGGGATCAGGTCGACCGCCCACGCGACGGCCTGATCCGGCAGCCCGCCGGCCTTGAGGATGCCGAGCAGACACTCGGTAGTACGCAGCGCGGCCTCCCCCAGCGGCACGGCTCCGATCGCGGCCCGCGCCACACCGGGCATCGTGCGCATCGCGCGCAGCATCTCGCGCATCGCTTCCTTCAGCTGCTCCTGCCAGCGCTCGGGATCCGGCGGCGAGGGCAGGTTCATCGCCTGCGCGGCCCGGTCGACCAGGAGCTGATCGAGCTCCTTCTTGTTCGCGACATGCGCGTACAGCGAGGCGGGACCGGTGTGCAGTTCCTGCGCGATCTTGCGCATCGAGACCGCCTCGTACCCCTGGTCGACCATCACCCGCAGGGCAGTGTCGACAATCCGCTCCCGATTCAGCGGCTCCTTGGCCGGACGCACGGGCTTGGCGGGACTGATCGGCTGCCACGGCGATTGGGTCATACGAACCACTGTAGCGAACGCCGTACTTGACGGGAACACCGTTCGAGCGTAGAACAGTGTTCGTCAACGAACACTGTTCGCCAAATCAAGACCTCAATTGACCCAAAGGAGCCACCTATGAGCGCCACCGCCGTACAGAGCTCACCCGACACCACGCCCACCCCACGCGGTACGCCGTACCGCTGGCGCTGGCTCGTGGTCGCCACCATCCTCGTCGCCGAGATCATGGATCTTGTCGACGCGACGATTGTCAACATTGCTGCTCCGTCGATCCGGGCGGACCTCGGCGGCTCCGAATCGGCCATGCAGTGGATGCTGGCCGGCTACACGCTGGCCTTCGCGATCGGGCTGGTCACCTTCGGCCGGCTCGGAGACCTGGTCGGCCGCCGGCGGCTGTTCGTGATCGGCGCCCTCGGGTTCACGATCGCGTCCGCGGTCTGCGGGCTGGCCACCAGCCCGGAGTTGCTGATCGGCAGCCGGGTCGCGCAGGGCCTCCTCGGCGCGGTGATGATCCCGCAGGGCTTCGCGATCCTGAAGTCGATCTTCCCGCCGGACGAGATCGGCAAGGCGTTCGCGATGTTCGGCCCGGTGATGGGGCTGTCCGCAGTCGCCGGCCCGATCCTGGCCGGCGTACTGATCGACGCGAACTGGTTCGACGCCGGCTGGCGGACGATCTTCTTCATCAACGTCCCGATCGGGATCGCCGCCCTGGCGGGCGCGCTGCGCTTCATGCCCGAGGTCAAGACCCCCGGCGCGTCCCGGCTGGACGCCATCGGCGTGATCCTGGTCAGCCTCGCCTCCGGCCTGCTGATCTACCCGCTGGTGCAAGGTCGCGAGCTCGGCTGGCCGTTGTGGACAATCCTGATGTTGACCTCCTCGGTCGCGGTCTTCGCGCTGTTCGGCTGGCGGGAGCGCCGGTCCGGCAACCCGGTCATCGACCCGTCGCTGTTCCGCAACCGCGGGTACGTCGCCGGCCTCGGCGTCATCACCACGTTCTTCCTCGCGATGAACGGCTTCATGCTGGTCTTCAACCTGTTCACTCAGCTCGGCCTGCACTACAGCCCGCTGAAGGCGGGCCTCGCGATGGTGCCGTTCTCGCTCGGGATCGCGATCGGCGCGCCGCTGTCCGCGGGCCTACTCGCCCCGAAGCTCGGCCGCAAGGCGCTGCAACTCGGCATCGCGGTGATGACGGTCGCGATGGTCGGCGTGTGGTTCACCCTGCACACGCACGGCGACGCGACCACGATCTGGAACCTGGTCCCGGCAACGCTGGCCACCGGCATCGGCGCCGGCATGGTGTTCGCGCCGCTGTTCGACATCATCCTGGCCTCGATCGACGACCAGGCTGCGGGATCGGCGTCCGGCGTACTGACCGCCATGCAGCAGTACGGCGGTGCGATCGGAGTCGCCGTGATCGGCACTGTGTTCTTTCAACTGCTGCCGACCCACGCCTTCCTGGGTGCGACCAAAGCCTCGGTCCTGGTCGCGATCGGGCTGTTCGTCGTCAGCCTCGCGGTGTCGTACCTACTCCCGAAGAGCGCCCGGGAGGAGAGCGTCAGTCACGGCTGACGAACCCCTCCTTCACCAACCAGTCCATGGCGACGTCGGCGGGCAAACGTCCGTCGACGTCGACCTGCGCGTTGAGGTCGATCAGCACCTTCCCACACGGGGCCGATCCGTACCCAACAAGCTTGGATTCACACATTGGCACGATCGCTACGGAAGTCTGGACATGCCGAAGCCCCTGGTCGCCTGCCGGCGGCCAGGGGCTTCGGAGTCAGCTCAGTTGAACGAGTCGCCGCAGGCGCAGGAGCCGGTGGCGTTCGGGTTGTCGATGGTGAAACCCTGCTTCTCGATGGTGTCGACGAAGTCGATCGACGCACCCTTGAGGTACGGAGCGCTCATCCGGTCGGTGACGACACTCACACCACCGAAGTCGGCCACCACGTCGCCGTCGAGCTGACGCTCGTCGAAGAACAGCTGGTACCGCAGCCCGGAGCACCCACCCGGCTGCACGGCGACCCGGAGCGCGAGGTCGTCGCGGCCTTCCTGGTCGAGCAGCGCCTTCACCTTGGCGGCGGCCCCGTCGGTGAGGAGAACACCCGTGGCAACGGCCTGCTCGGTCTGCGCTTCAGTCATTCCTGACTCCAGTCATCTGCTCAAGTGCCGACGTACAGCTGCGTCGGCACGGAAGTCTCTTGTCAACACAGGCCAACATCACCCGACCCGCGCTCATTCCCATGGTCGCACACCAATTTCGCAGATCAACTACCCCGTCAGAGGGTGGTCACCGGGCCCAGGTGCGGGCGACACGCTCCGCGACCGCGGCCAGTGAGCCGTGAGGGTCCGCGAACGCCTGGTCCTCGCCGACCGCGTCGACCAGCGCGTACGCCGACTCGACACCCATCGAACGCATCTCGCGGGAGCCGATCAAGACCTTGCCCGCGAGCACGACGCAGGGGCGCATCGCGTCGTTCGCGATCTTCGCAACGCCCGCGATCACCTTGCCGTCGCGGGACTGGAAGTCGAACGCCCCTTCACCGCTGATGACCAGATCGACCTGCGACGCCTTCTGCTTGAGCCCGGTCAGTTCCGCGACCAGGTCGATCCCGGAGACCCGCTCGGCGCCGAGCAGCAGCAGCGCGTACCCGAGCCCGCCCGCGGCACCCGCACCCTTCTTGTCCGCCGTCTTCCGGTCGGCCAGCTCCGCGAAGTGCGTCAGCCAACCGTCGACCTCCGGCTTGCGCTCGTCCGAGATCCCCTTCTGCGACCCGAACACATTCGTCGCGCCCCGCAACCCGAGCATCGGGTTCTCCACATCACTGGCCGCAACGAACTCGACCCCCGCGACCCGCTCCCGAGCCGGCCCCAGATCCACGGACCCCAGCCCAGCCAGCCCCGCAGCTCCCCTGTCCAGCTGACCGGACTCCGCAGTCGCACCGAGCGCGGCGAGCAGACCGGCGCCGGCGTCGTTCGTGCCGGAACCTCCGAGGCCGAGGATGATCCGCTTCGCGCCGGCATCGACCGCGGCGGTGATCAGCTGACCGACGCCGTACGTCGTCGCGTCCTCGGGCCGCCGTTGCTTCGGCTCTACCAGGTGCAACCCGCACGCCTGCGCGGTCTCGATGTACGCCGTCTCCCCTGCCAGCAGCACCGTCGCCGGAGTCTCCTCGCCGAGTGGCCCGCGCACCGTGACCGAGAGCAGCTTCCCGTCGACCACCGCGGACAGTACGTCGATGAACCCTGGACCACCGTCGGCCATCGGCGCGACCAGGACCTGAGCACCCGGGTCCCGGCGCCGCCACCCTTCCTCGATGGCCGCCGCAGCCTCCACAGCCGTGAGCGTCCCCGCGAACTTGTCCGGCGCAATCAGAATCCGCATGCGCACATCCTCCCTCACAGCACCTGCCGGTCGGGCGCCCCGTCCAAGTCCGCCAGCGTGCTTGGCGGGCCTAACGACAGGACGTAGTCATATACGTACACCGCACCGCCCGCGTGAGCAGCCCGCAAACCCACTGCGATCACCGGACACCTCCTGTCGTTAGCGCTCAGGGAGCACGCGGATTGACGGGGCCTGGAGAGGACAGTTGGATCGTTCGGCATGAAGACAATCCTGTTCGCGCTGCGCGTGACCGACCTGGAGCGTTCGCTCGCCTTCTACGACGGGGTCGGGTACGTCAAGCTCGCCACGATCCCGTTCGAGGACGGCTCCAGCCTGGTCTGGCTCCGCTTGCCGGACGAGCCGTCCGTGTCGCTCGAACTCGTCCACCGCCCCGCGGACGGCCCGGTCGAGGTGGGTGGGTTCGCGCACTTCGCGATCGAGGTCGAGTCACTCGCCGACACCCTCACCCGCCTCACGGCGGCAGGTCTGCACCCCGGCGCCGCCGAACTTCCGGGCGGTCCCGACGGCCCGAAAACCTGTTGGCTCCTCGACCCGGACGGCTACCGCATCGAGCTCGTCGAGTGGCCGCCCGGCGGCGCTCCCATGCCGGAAGATTCTTGATGCAGTGGCCGACGACGATGCGTTGGCCGACGACCGCCGCCGAGGCGATCGCGGTGCAGGAGGAGTTGCGGAGTCAGGTCGATGCCACGGACGCGGGCAAGACGCCGCGGTACGTCGCCGGCCTCGACGTCGCGTACGACGGTGACCGGCTGGCGGCCGCTGTCGTGGTACTGGATCGGGAGACGCTCGCGGAGGTTGATCGCGCGGTCGTGAATGGTGTGACGACGTTCCCGTATGTGCCGGGCTTGTTCGCGTTCCGCGAGGTGCCCGCCTTGCTCACCGCGCTGGAACAGCTCACGATCACGCCGGAACTGCTGGTGTGCGACGGACACGGGATCGCGCATCCGCGACGGTTCGGTCTGGCGTGTCACCTCGGCGTACTCACGAAGCTGCCGGCGATCGGTGCCGCGAAGACGACGTTCGTCGGGACGCATCGCGAGCTCGCGGAGGAGCGCGGCGCGTGGGCTGAGCTGGTCGATGGCGGGGAGGTTGTCGGTGCTGCGGTGCGGACGCAGGACGGGGTGAAGCCGGTGTATGTGTCGGTGGGGCATCGAGTGCGGTTGGAGACCGCGATCGATCACGTGCTGCGGCTGGCGCCGCGTTATCGGTTGCCGGAGACGACGCGGCGCGCGGACCGGGCGTGCCGCGAAGGGCTGCTCGGCTGACTCCTGTCAGCGGCGGAGCAGGCGGCGGAGGAGTAGGGCCAGGGTGGCTCCGATCAGGTAGGGGGCTGCGCGGCGGGCCAGGGCCGGGACGAGTGTGGTGCCGAGGTCCAGCGGGACAGCGTCGGTGTCCGGTGGGGCGCTGGTTGGCGATGACTGCTGTGCGGAAGGCTCGGTTGCCGCCGGGGGTTCTTCGGCAGCCGTGCTCAGCTTGGTGGTCAGACAGGCAGTGAACTGGGCCAGGAGTTTGTCGGACACGTCCTGGATCAGTCCGCGGCCGAACTGGGCGGGCCGGCCGGTGATGGTCAGGTCCGTGTCGACGGTGACCTCGGTGACCCCGGAGTCCGTGCCGGTCAGGCGGGCGGTGACCCGAGCCGTCGCCGTACCGTTGCCGCGTTTGTCCTTGCCCTTGGCCTCGATCACGGCGTGATGGTCGGACTCGTCCCGCTCGAGGAACGTGCCGGTGCCGTTGTACTGCAGCGACACCGGCCCGAGCTTGACCCTGCACGAGCCGGTGAATTCGTCACCCTCGTGCGTCGCCAGGGTGGCGCCGGGGAAACACGGCACCACCCGTTCGAGGTCGTTGAACGCGGCCCAGGTCTCCTCCACGGGCGCCGGTACGACGAACCTGTGCTCGAGCTTCACGCCGTACCTGCCGCGGCCAGGACCGCCCGCCGGGTGAGCACCGTGGCGAGATGTCGCCGGTAGTCCGCGTCACCGTTGAGGTCGCTCCCCGGTGACGTGCCGTCCGCCGCCCGCGCCGCGGCCTCGCGGACGGCCTCCGCGGTCGCGGGCTGCCCCACCAGCGCAGCCTCGACCGCGGTTGCCCGGACCGGGGCCGGGCCCATGTTGCCGAGCCCGACCCGCGCTTCCGCGATCGAGTCGCCGTCCAGCCGTACCGCGGCCGCGACCGAGACGATCGACCAGGCCTGCGCGACCCGGTTGAACTTCTCGTAGTGCGCGCCCCACCCGGTGTACTTCGGCACCCGGACCTCGACCAGCAACTCGTCCTCGCCGACCGCCGTACTGAACACGCCCTGGAAGAACTCCGCGGCGGGCACCGTACGCCGGCCGTCCGCCCCGGCGATCACGAACGACGCGTCCAGCGCGACCGCGACCGCGGGCAGGTCCGCCGCCGGATCCGCATGCGCCAGCGACCCGCCGAACGTCCCGCGGTGCCGGACCTGCGGATCCCCGACCGTTGCCGTGGCCAACGAAATCAGCCGAGCGTGCTCACTGACCAGCGGATCCGACTGCACCGTACTGTGCGGAGTCATCGCGCCGATCACCAGCGCGTCGCCGTCGTCCCGCACTCCGTGCAGCTCGTCGATCTTCTGAATGTCGACAATCACCTCAGGGGCTGCCAGCCGCAACCGCAGCGCCGGCATCAGGCTCTGCCCGCCCGCCAGCACCTTCGCGTCGTCGTGCTCGCGCAGCAACCCGAGCGCCTCGTCCACGCTCGTCGGGCTGAAGTACTCGAACGCCGCCGGAATCATGACCGCGCCTCCTTCTGCTGGGCACTTTCCTGGGCACCTTCCTGGGCACCTTGCTGGATCGCCTTCCAGACCCGGTACGGCGTACACGGCATCTGCACGTCCGTGACCCCGAGCGGCCGCAGCGCGTCGACAATCGCATTGACGACAGCCGGCGTCGACGCGATGGTCCCGGCCTCGCCGACTCCCTTCACACCGAGCTGGTTCGTGGTCGCGGGCGTCTCGGTCCGCGCCGTCTCGAACGCCGGCAGATCCGGCGCCCCCGGCACCAGGTACTGGTCGAACGACCCGGTGACCAGCGTCCCGCCCTCGTCGTGCACCGCCTCCTCGAACAGCGCCTGCGCGATGCCCTGTGCGAGACCGCCGTGCACCTGCCCCTCGACGATCATCGGGTTCACCACCACACCGACGTCGTCGACGCAGACGTACGAGCGGATCTTCGTCGCACCGGTCTCGGTGTCGACCTCGACCGCGCACAGATGCGTGCCGTGCGGGAACGAGAAGTCGTCCGGGTCGAGAGTCGCGTCGGCGTCCAGGCACGCTTCGGCCGAGCCGTCGAGCTTGTGCCCCTGGAAGACCGCGAACGCGAGCTCGGCCATCGTCATCCCGGCGTCGGTCCCGCGCACGCCGTACCGTCCGCCGCTGAAGTCGAGGTCGTCCGCGTTCGCCTCCAGCAGCTGCGCCGCGATCGGCTTCGCCTTCTCGATCACCTTGTCCGCGGCGGCCAGCACCGCCATGCCGCCGACGGCCAGCGACCGCGACCCGTACGTATCCAGCCCGCGTACGGCGACCTGCGTGTCTCCGTGCAGTACCTCGACATCCTCGAACGCCACGCCCAGCCGGTCCGCGACCAGCTGGCTCCACGCGGTCTCGTGTCCCTGGCCGTGCGGACTCGTCCCGGTGACGACCTCGACCTTCCCGGTCGGCAGCATCCGTACCGCGGCGTGCTCCCAGCCACCGCCGACGTACCCCATCGAGCCGAGCCACCGTGACGGGGCCAGGCCGCACATCTCGGTGAACGTCGAGATGCCGATCCCGAGCTGCACCGGGTCGCCGGACTCGCGCCGCTTGCGTTGCTCGGCCCGCAGGTCGTCGTACCCGAACAGCTGGCGCGCCTTCGCGGTCGCGGCCTCGTAGTTGCCGGAGTCGTACCGCAGCCCGGACACCGTCGAGAACGGGAACTCCTCGTGCTTGATCCAGTTCCGCTCGCGGATCTCGAGAGCGTCGACGCCGACCCGGGCGGCGAGCTCGTCCATCAGCCGCTCGATCGCGTACGTCGCCTCGGGCCGGCCGGCGCCGCGGTACGCATCGGTCCACGTCTTGTTCGTGAACACGTTGGTGATGCCCAGGTGGTACGCCGGGAACTTGTAGATCCCGTTGTACATGAAGGCCCCGAGCAGCGGGATCGCCGACGTGACCAGGCCGAGGTACGCGCCCATGTCGGCGATCAGCTCGACCTTCAGCCCGGTGACCGTGCCGTCGGCGTTCGCGGCCAGCGTGACCTGCTGCCACTGGTCCCGGCCGTGGTGCGCGACCATCAACGACTCGGACCTGGTTTCGGTGTATTTACAGGGCTTCCCGGTACGCCGGGCCGCGATGACCGTGAGTACTTCCTCCGGGGTGAACTGCAGCTTGCCGCCGAAACCTCCGCCGACGTCCGGTGCGATCACCCGGATCTTGCTCTCCGGGATGCCGAGCACGAGCGCGATGAAGATCTTCACGAAATGCGGTACCTGGGTCGATGACCAGACGGTCATCTGTTCAGTTGTCGGATCGACGACAATCGACCGCGGCTCCATGAACGCCGGGATCAGGCGCTGCTGGCGGAACTCCTTCTCGATCACGATGCCGCCGTCGCGGGCGGCCGCGATCGCCGCCTCGACGTCGCCACCGGTGCCCGACTCGGCCGAGTCGTACGACCACACCGCGGACACGTTGGTCCCGAGATCCGGATGCGCGATCACCTCGTCGCGGGCGGCCGCCTTGAGTTCGAGGGCTGGTTCGAGCTCGTCGTAGTCGACGTCGACGAGGTCGGCGGCATCGTTCGCCTCGGCCGCAGTACGGGCGATGACCATCGCGACGATCTCACCGGCGAACGCGACGTGGTCGACCGCCATCGACGGGTGGACGGGCGCCTTCTGGTCGGGGATGACGGCCCACGCGTTCGGCAGCGCGCCCTGCTCGTCGGCGATGTCGGCGCCGGTGATCACGGCAACGACGCCGGACGCCGCCTTGGCCGCCTCGGTGTCGATCGCCGTGATCCGGGCGTGCGCGAACGGGCTGCGCACCATCGCGAGGTGCTGCAGGCCGGGCAGCACGATGTTGTCGGTCCAGCGGGTCCGGCCGGTGATCAGCCGGGCGTCCTCCTTGCGCCGGCGCGAGGCGCCGATCTCGGTCGCCGGGCGTTCCTCGGTGGCGGTCATTGCGCACCTCCGGCCGCGCTGTGCTGGACTGCTGCGGGTGCTGCGGGTGCTGCAGCTGCTGCCGCCTGGACGGCCTTGACGATGTTCTGGTAGCCGGTGCAGCGGCAGAGGTTGCCCTCGAGCCCGTGCCGGATGTCCTCGTCGCTCGGATTCGGATTGTCTGCAATCAGATCGATGGATTGCATGATCATGCCTGGCGTGCAGTATCCGCACTGCAAGGCGTGGTTCTCGTGGAAGGCCTGCTGCATCGGGTGCAGCTCGCCGTTCGTCGCGAGCCCTTCGATGGTGGTGATCTCATGACCGTCGGCCTGGACCGCGAGCAACGAGCAGGACTTCACACTCCGCCCGTCCAGGTGAACCGTGCAGGCGCCGCAGTTGCCGGTGTCGCAGCCGACCACAGTGCCCGTCTTCCCCAGTTGCTCGCGCAGATACAGCACGAGCAGCGTGCGCGGCTCCACCTCGTCGGTGAAGCTGCTTCCGTCGACCTTGACCGTGATCCGGGTCATCGCCCCGCCTCCAGATGTCAGCAATCGCCGTACTTTTGATCCTGCTCCTGTTGTGATGTGGACCACAAGAGTCGGTCAGTGCTGATCAGTGGTGGATCGGCCCCGCTGCCGCGGAGAGTCGTTGCCCGGCGCCACCCCACCGCTGGGCGATGATCTCGGCGGCGATGCTCACCGCGGTCTCCTCCGGTGTCCGCGCGCCGAGGTCCAGACCGATCGGGCTCGCGAGTCGCGCCACCTCTTCCTCGGTCAGCCCGGCCTCCCGCAACCGCTTCAGCCGGTCGTCGTGCGTACGCCGCGATCCCATCGCGCCGATGTACGCGACCTGCGGCAGCCGCAACGCGACCTCCAGCAGCGGTACGTCGAACTTCGGGTCATGCGTCAGTACGCAGATCACCGTCCGGTCGTCGATCCGGCCGGCCGCCGCCTCACCGGACAGGTACCGGTGCGGCCAGTCCACGACCACGTCGTCCGCGGACGGGAACCGCGACGCGGTGGCGAACACCGCCCGCGCGTCGCAGACGGTCACGCGGTACCCGAGGAACGACCCGAGGCGCGCGACCGCCGCCGCGAAGTCGATCGCCCCGAACACCAGCATCCGCGGCACCGGCGCGTACGACGACACGAAGACCCGCATCCCCTCCCCCCGCCGCTGCCCGTCCGGCCCGTACTCCAACGTCTCCGATCGTCCGTTTGCCAACAATCCACGCGCATCATCAAGCACCGCATCATCAGCCCGATCCGACCCAAGACTTCCCCGCGCCCCCGCACCCGCCCCAGCGCCGCTTGCCTCCGCGCTAGCAGTGCTAGCTCTCGGCGTCGGGGTCTCGGTGGTCGGCTCTGGACGGATGATCAGGCGGCGGCCGACCCTCTTCGGGTCGGGATGTGCGACGACCATCGCGACCGCGACCGGGCGGCCCTCGGCGATGTCCGCTGCGACCTCCGCCAGTTCCGGGAACGTCGTACGGTCGACCTTCTCGACGAACACGTCGATGATGCCGCCGCAGGTGAGTCCGACCGCGAACGCCGACTCGTCGCTCACGCCGTACCGCTGCAGCACGGGCTCGCCGGACTCGAGGATCTCCTCGCCGAGCTGGTACACCGCGCCCTCGACGCACCCGCCCGACACGCTGCCGACCACCTCCAGCTCAGGGCCGACCAGCATCACCGCACCCGGCGGCCGGGGCGCCGAGTCGAACGTCGCGACAACGGTGCCAACGGCAACCGATTCGCCGGCCTGCCACCACGTCAGCAGCTTGTCGAGCACGTCACGCATCCGCCACCACCTCCAGGAGTTCGGCGAAGCTGGCCAAGCTGTGCCCGGCAACAAGGTCGTCCAGGTGCGGCAGTACGGCGACGATCCCGGCCTGCACCGGCTCGTATCCCCGCTTGCCGCGATGCGGATTCAGCCACACCACGCGATGCGCCAACCCCGCCAGCCGCTGCAGTTGCGCACCGAGCAGCGACGCGTCGCCGCGCTCCCACCCGTCACTGCACACCACGACGACGGCCCGTCGCGCCGTACCGCGTTGACCCCAGCGATCCAGGAACACCTTCAGCACCTCCCCCAGCCGTGTCCCACCCGACCAGTCCGGTACGACGTCACCCGCCAACCGCAACGCGAACTCAGGATCGCGACGCCGCAGCGCCGGGGTGACGCGGGTGAGCCGCGTGCCGATCGTGAAGACCTCGACCGACCGCGGCGCCTGCTGGACCATCACGTGCGCGAGCCGCAGCAGACTGTCGGCGTACGGGCGCATGGAGCCGGAGACGTCGATCAGTACGACGACGCGCCGCGGCCGGACGCCCCGGCGGCGGTAGCGGACACGGCCCGGTTCGCCGACCTGGCGCAGTTGGGCACGCAACGTGCGGCGCGGGTCGATCTCGCCGCGATGGGACGGGCGGCGACGATTCGCGCGGCGCATCGGGGTCTGCGGGCGGAGGGTCCCGAAGAGGCGGGCGAGTTCGGCGCGGTCGGCGGCCGACAGTTCGGCGACGTCGCGGTGCCTGAGGACTTCCGTCGTACTGGCGGACACGTTGAGAGTGTGGTCGCCCTCGGTCTCGTCGGCGCCTTCGCCGAGGTTGGCCTGAACGGAGAGCTGTGGGGTGCGGCTCGGGACGACGCCGCGCGATCGGTCGCCGGTGAACCAGGCCGCGAACACCTCGTCGTACCTCGCGGTGTCGTCGGGGCCGCTGCACAGTGCGGCGCGGCCGGCCCAGTACACGTCCGCGGTCAGGGTGGCGTCGAGAGAAGCAACGGCTTGCAGGAAGAGCTGCACCCGATCGGCCGTGACCGCAAGTCCGGCGTGCCGAAGCGCAGTAGCAAACCCTGCAAGCGCAAGATCTGGAGCTGCCATCGGGGTCTCAGCTCGCCAGCAGGCGGTCGAGGGATTCGCGGACGCGGTCGGTGTCCTCGCGGTACTTGAGGACCGCCCCGAGGGTCGCGGCTGCCGTCTCGACATCGAGTACATCGGCGCCGAGCGCATCGAGCGCGCGCGCCCAGTCGAGCGTTTCCGCGACACCGGGCGGCTTGAGCAGATCGAGCTCACGCATCCGCTGCACCGATCGAGTGACCTGCTCGGCAAGCCGCGCGGACACCGCAGGCAGCCGGGTCCGGACGATCTCGATCTCGCGTGCCAGACCCGGATGGTCGATCCAGTGGTACAGGCACCGTCGCTTGAGCGCGTCATGCACCTCGCGGGTCCGGTTCGAGGTCAGCACGACGATCGGCGGCACCTCAGCGGTGATCGTGCCGAGCTCCGGAATCGTCACCTCGTACGTCGAAAGCACCTCGAGCAGGAACGCCTCGAACTCGTCGTCGGCACGGTCGATCTCGTCGACGAGCAGTACGGCTGGACTTTCGCGGAGGGCCCGCAGTACCGGACGGGACAGCAGGAACCGTTCGTCGAAAAGGCTCTTCTCGACCTCCTCGACCGCCGCGTCGGAACTGGTCGCCTCGACGGTGCGCAGATGCAGGATCTGGCGCGGAAAGTCCCAGTCGTAGAGCGCCTGCGAGGCGTCGATGCCCTCGTAACACTGCAGCCGGATCAGGTCCAGGTCGAGCGCCTCGGCGATAGCGCCCGCGAGCGAGGTCTTGCCGGTGCCCGGCTCGCCTTCCAGCAGCAACGGGCGATGCAACGCGAGCGCGAGATACCCGACCGTGGCCAAGCCCTCTCCGGCTAGATACCCGGTCGCCCGCAGACACTCGGCAAGCTCAGCGGCCGAGCCGACGGCACTCACTCCCTCAGCATTCACCCACTTCCCACGGTTGCCAACCCTCACCCGTGCCCCGGCGGGAGCTCCCCGACCGTGTCGACATCCTCCCCGTCACCCACATCCCCGCACTCGACCAGGACCACCTCGTGTTCCCGCAGGTAGCCCCGAGCCCCCTCGTCGCCCCGCGCCGACGCGATCACCCCGTCCCAATGCGCCCGCCCGATCAGCACCGGATGCCCCGGCACACCCCGGTACGTCGCCCGCACCAGAGCGTCCTCGCCGACGCGGTTCGCAACCCGCCGTACAGCGGCCGCCGTCAGCCCCGGCACGTCCACCGTCGCCACGAGTACCGCGTCCGACAACGTGTCAGTTGAGCGAAGGCCCGCACGGAGGGACGCCCCCATCCCCTCGTCCCAATCGGTTGCCTCGACAACCTCGACCGGCTCGTCGGACAGTTCCCCGCGCACCTGATCCGCGGACGCTCCCACGACCACGACAACGGGCGAGCAGCCGGCCTCGGTGAGTAGACGGGACGTACGGACCACCCACGTCACCCCGTCAGCGTCCCGGACGAGCGCTTTCGGCGTACCCATCCGCCGCCCGGCCCCCGCGGCGAGCACCAGCCCCGCGATCTTCACACCAGGACTGTACTGATTTCACACTCTGAGCAGTGACGTGCCCCACGCGGCGCACCGCGATCGGCGTGCGACGATATCTGACGTGACGACGATCGCAGACGGCTCGAAGTCCCTTCCGTTGCTGTTCCTCGGGCAGAACACCGACCCGCACTCCGAGCGCGGTGTCGAGTGCCCGGGCGCGCTCCCGCCGGCGTCCGACCCGGACCTGGTCGAGCGGGCGCTGAAGGCGAAGGCGGCGCTCGGTGACCAGGTGTTCGTGCTCGGGCACCACTACCAGCGCGACGAGGTGATCCAGTTCGCGGACGTCACCGGTGACTCGTTCAAGCTCGCCCGCGACGCGGCGGCCCGCCCGGACGCGCCGTACATCGTGTTCTGCGGTGTGCACTTCATGGCGGAGTCCGCGGACATCCTCACCAACGACGAGCAGACGGTGATCCTGCCGGACCTTGCGGCCGGCTGTTCGATGGCGGACATGGCGCGTATCCAGCAGGTGGAGGCCGCGTGGGACGCGCTCGCCGACGCCGGCGTCGCGGACGTGACGGTGCCGGTCACGTACATGAACTCCAGCGCCGACATCAAGGCGTTCTGCGGCCGCAACGGCGGCGTCGTGTGTACGTCGAGCAACGCGGAGACCGCGCTCAACCGGGCGTTCGAGCAGGGCGAGAAGGTGCTCTTCCTCCCGGATCAGCACCTCGGCCGCAACACCGCCGTACTGCAGCTGGGACTGTCGCTCGACGACTGCGTGGTCTACGACCCGCACAAGCCGAACGGCGGCCTCACGAACGAGCAGCTCGCGGCCGCGAAGATGATCCTGTGGCGCGGGCACTGCTCGGTGCACGGCCGGTTCACCCCCGAATCGGTCGACGACGTCCGCTCGCGGGTCCCCGGCGTGAACGTGATCGTCCACCCCGAGTGCCGCCACGAGGTGGTCACGAAGGCGGATCAGGTCGGCTCCACGGAGTACATCATCAATGCCCTGGAAACCGCCGAACCCGGTACGTCGTGGGCCGTCGGCACCGAGCTCAACCTGGTCCAGCGCCTCGCGAAGCAGCACACCGACAAGAACATCGTCTTCCTCGACAAGACGGTCTGCTACTGCGCCACGATGAACCGCATCGACCTCCCGCACTTCGTCTGGGCCCTGGAGAACCTCGTAGCCGGTCACGTCGTCAACCCCATCAAGGTGGACGCCGACACCCAGCACTACGCCAAGGTTGCCCTCGACCGAATGCTCGCCCTCCCCGGCAAAACCGCCCGCGACTGAGCTTCACCCCCTCCCGCGTTCCGGTCGGCGTCAGGCGGCCTGGCCGGACTGGGCGAACGCTTGCCGAAGGCTCGTTGCGAGCCGCACTGGACGGTCGAGCTGTGATGCTTCCGGGCCAGAACTCGGTCAGTTCCAGCAGACGACGTACCCCCTCCTCACCCGTCCGCTCGGAGTGCCGCGTCGATGCTCACGACAGCCTGCTCGAACGACGTCGTACAGGCGGACTCGACCGCCGCACGGGACGCGCTCGTTGCCAACCGGGCGCCTGCGGGGGTGGGGTTAGCGGGAGACGCGGGCGGGGGTGTACCAGTCGGCCAGGAGGTCGGGGAGGCGGTCGGGGCCCCAGCGGTCTACTGGGGTGATTCGGCCGCGTAGCGAGGCGAGACCCTTCGCGAGTTCGCCTACTACGTCGCCTTGCCAGGGGACGGTGACGCCTTCGTCGGGGCCGACGATGACGGCGGGGCCGCCGCGGTTCACGCAGACCACGGGGCAGCCGGAGGCGAGGGCCTCGGTGACGGCCCAGCCGGCGGCTTCGCGGAACGCGGGGGCAAGGAGGGCGTCGGCGCGGAACATGGCCGCCAGCACCTCCTCGCGAGGCAGGGCGCCCATGAACTCGACACGATCGCGAACACCGAGCTGCCAGGCCAGGCTCTCCGCGCGTCCCCAATCGGGACCGTCGCCGATGATCCGCAGCTCCCAGTTGGCCGCCTCTGGACGGGCGAGCGCGCTGATCGCGAGCAGCACGCCCTTCCACGGGATCAGCCGCCCGACGAACAGCGCCGTCTTCACACCGGGAGCACCGAACGGCTCATAAGGACCGGACGCGGTGAAGCGCCGGATCGCCACGTTGGGCTGGACCACGATCTCGCGAGCGTACGGCGCGAACGCCTCCGCCACATCGTTGTTCTGGGCAACCATGAGGTCGGCGGTCCGCGCCATTCGCCGCCCGGTCGCGCGGCGCCGGAGCCCGGTGTACGCACGGCGTACCAGCTCCCCCACCACACCGCGTGCGCCGAGCCAGTGCGCCATCGACAGCGGCGCGCTCGTCGACCCGCCGACCGGTCCCCAGATCACCTTGGCGGACGACGGTTCGACCACGCCCGCGCCCATCCAGTCGACCGCGAAGGTCAGGTGATGGATCACGTCGAACGACTGCTCCGCATGCAGGCGCCGCGCCGTACGCCGAGCCAGTCCCTGCCACAGCGGGTAGTACCAGTACACGTCCGAGGGCCGTCGCCGCAGCCGGAGGATCCAGCGAGGCAGCTCGAGCGGTACGACGGTCAGACCGGGCACCGGCCGCGCCGCGAGCTCTTCCTCGATCTCGTGCACGAACTTGCCCCGGGTCAGCAGCCAGACGTCGTGGTCCCGCGCCGCCGCCTTGGCCCACGCCCACCCCGCGCCCGGCTCGGAGCCGCCCGTCGGCCGGCAGGCGTACGCGCTGAGCAGTACCTTCGGCCGGCCGTACATCAGCTCATCCCCTCCAGGAGCCTGCGCAGATCCGTGCTCGAGGTGGAGGCGGTGTACGGGAAATAGTGCACCTGTGCGCCGACCTCACCCAGCAGTCTTTCCAGTCTCTTCCCCTTTTCCGTTCCCTTCCAGTCATCGCCCTTGAAGAGAACGTCGTACCGCAGCTGCTGCCACATCTCGAACTTGTCGCTCGACCAGTCGCTGACCACCTCGTCGACAAGGTCGAGCGCCCGGATGACATCCATCCGTTCCTGGTGCGGAACCACCGGCGGCCGGCCCTTGATCCGGGTGACGACATCGTCCTCGACGACCCCCGCGATCAGGTGGTCGCAGTACTCGCGGGCGCGGCGCAGGATGTTCAGATGCCCGATGTGGAACATGTCGTACACCCCGGGCGCGTACCCGACGATCGCCATCAGGCGCGCACCCCCAGCGCGGCCATCTCCCGGTACCACTTCCGGACCGCGGCCGCGAGGAAAAGGACGTTCAGCACCAGCAGAGCGCCGTACAGCACGACGAACAACGACGGCGTACCGAAGGCGAGGAAGACCAGGCACAGTACGCCGTAGTCGGTCGGTGCGATGAGCAACGACTTCACCACGGAATCGCCGCGCACGTTGGGTTTCGAGGAGGCGTCGTGCCGCCGGCGGAGCTGGTCGATCAGGATCAGCCCGAAGAACAGCACCGACGACACGCAGACGTACGCGAGCGGGACCAGCAGCACCAGATCGTTGTCAAAGGCATCGAAACGGTAGAACGAGATCAGTACGGCGCTGTGCAGCAGCACGATCTTGACCGCGTCGATCATGTGGTCGAGCCACTCCCCCAGCGGGGACCCGCCGCCGCGCAGCCGGGCCAGCTGCCCGTCCGCGGAGTCCAGCCCGTACCCGAGGACGAGCAACAACGTCACCGCCAGCGCCAGGCCGAGTGACGGGCGCACGCAGGCCAGCAGCAGGATCCCGACGAGCGAGCAGAACCCGGACGCGAGGCTCACCTGGTTCGGCGTCCGCCTCCCGAGGAACGCGGCGGCCGCGAACACGCGCCCGATCCGCCGGTTCACGAATCGTGAGTACGCCGGCGTACCGGCCGACGGCTTCTGCGCCCGGGAAAGCTGCGCGACGGTGTCTCGCAGCCCACTCATGCGACGTTCGAACTGCGGGACTGCCGCTGGTCGATCGCGGCACGCAGGATCGGGCTGCGCGAGCCGCGGCCGGCGGGCAGGACGGTGATCAGCCCGGCCGGAATCCCGTCGAGCTCGCCCACCCCCAGCACGCCGTCCGTGGCGCCGGCAGCGAACACGGTCTGTACTCCCAGTACGCCGGTCAGCCAACCGGACCGTACGTCGTCCACGGCAACCACCTCGTCGACGCAGCGCAGGTGCTCGAGGATCTGTGCCCGCTCGAGCAGCGGCACGAACGGCCGCCCGCCCCACGCGTCCAGCGCCCAGTCGTCGGACAGCACCGCCACGACGAGCCGGTCGCAGTGCCGCCGCGCCCGCTCGAGCACGTCGACATGGCCTACGTGGAACAGGTCGAAGACTCCAGCCACGCAGCCGACCCGGGGCACACTGCCCACAGTTACATCCCCCAACGCGAACTCCTGAATTCCGTCCGGAACGACGCTGCCCCCTGCGTCTTCATACCCGTGGTTCCGTGCGCGCCCGGCCGCTGGCGGAGTGCCGGGCGATCGCATCGGTGTAGATCCTTTCCATGGCCACCAGGTCACGCTCCGGTGTGAAGCGCTCCAAATAGACCTGACGGGCTCGTTCGCCGAAGGCTATCGAAGTCTCGGGATCAGCCACCAACCCGATCGCCTTCCGCAATCCTTCCGGATCGCCGGGCGCGGTCAGTACACCGGATTCGCCGTCGTCGACGAGCTCCGCGAGCGCCCCGAGCCGGGACGCGACCACGGGCACACCGTGCGCGAAAGCCTCGACCACCACGAGCCCGAAACTCTCATACGAACGGGCCGGTACGACGGCGGCGCGCGCAGACCGCAGCTGTTCCATGCCGTCCGCCCAGGGCAGTTGACCAAGCACCTGAATCGACAGGTCTTTCCGGGCGCGTTCCTCGGCCCCCGCCCGCAGCGGACCATCGCCCACCACCACCAATCGGCCGAGCGACGCGTCCCACGCCTGCAGGAGATCCGCGAACCCCTTGTCCTCGCTCAACCTTCCGAGGAACACCACCGCGTCCCCCGCGCCGCTGCGTACCGCACCTGAATGCGGTACGGCGTGCGGCTTCACCACGAACCGCTCCGGATCGAACCCGGCCGCGGCGTACCGGTCCCGCACGAACTCGGACGGTACGACGAACGTCCCGACGTACCGCTGCCACGTGTGCAAGGCGTTGTGCACGCCGATGCTCGTCGCCAGCGGCAAGGTCTGCACCCGCGAATCGCGGTAACAACCGTGCTTCACGGCCGCCAGCGGCACCTTCCCGATGCACGACTCACACGGCCCGCCGTCACGCTGCAGGACACCGTTCGCACACAGCAGCCGGAAGTTGTGCAGCGTTGCCACGACCGGGAGGTCCAGCCGGTACGCCGCCCGCAGCACCGAGGGGCTGAACAACGGGAAAGTGTTGTGCACATGCACCACATCGGGCCGCTGCGCCTGCAATAGCTGTGTTAAATCGCGTTCCGCCGAAAATGACCAAACGGAGCGAAACGGTAACAGAGCGCGATCTTTTCGCCCCATCTCGGCGATGTCGTCGCTGTTTCGGGCGTAAAGGTCGACTTCATGTCCTGAGTTACGCAACAAATCAACCGTTTGCGCGACAACCGTGTTCTCACCGCTGGGTTGACCGGTCCGGTAACGGTTGTGCAACATGGCGACCCGCATGGCACTACCTTAAGTCCCCGAGTAACTACGCCTGGTCTCGCCCGCTCCCAGGAGAGTGCATTGAGGAAGTTGTGGTTCGCAGCGCTCATCGCTGCGGCGGCGGCCGTCGTCACGGTCGCGGTGCCGGTCATCGCAGGAGAGAACAAGGCGACGACCGCGGCGAAGTCCGAGCAGGCCGCGTCTCGCGTGCTGCCCTCGCACAGCCCGGGTAAGACCACCACGGCGAAGCCCGGTACGAGCCGGCCGAAGACCACAGCTACGACCGCGCCGCCGAAGAAGCCGGGTACGACGCCGCATCCGACCCGCAAGCCGACCACGTCGGCGACGCCGAGCAAGCCGGTCGAGCCCAAGCTCCCGAAGCCGCCCGGCGTCGACTCCGACGTGGCCGGCCCTGCCGTCGCCGGGCCGTGCGTCGGCACGGTGATCAAGCCCGGCCAGAATGCCCAGTCGATCGTGAACTCCAAGCCGGCCGGTACGACGTTCTGCTTCGCGGCAGGCCTGCACCGGATCACCGACACGATCCGCCCGAAGGCGAACCAGGTGCTGGCGAGCGCGCAGCGCGCCGTACTCACCGGGTCGGTGCCGCTGAGCGGGTGGGCCAAGTCCGGGTCCGTCTGGGTTGTGCGGGGTGCGCTGCCGTCGGCGTACGGCAAGAGCGGTGAGTGCGAGGACAACAAGGCGAACATCTGCTACTTGCGGGAGCAGTTGTTCCTCGACGACACGCACCTGACGCGGGTCGCGAGTGTCGCGGCGGTCAAGGCCGGCAAGTTCTACGCCGACTACGCGGCGAACGCGATCTACCTCGGCAGCAACCCGACCGGTCACGACATCGAGATGTCGAAGACGGCGACGGCGATCGAGTCGGGCGCCAGCGGCGTGGCCGTGCGCGGCCTCACCATCGAGCACTTCGCCAGCGCACCGCAGGCCGGGGCGCTCGTCTCCGGGCCCGGCTGGAAGGTGACGGCCAACGACGTCCGCTGGAACCACGCGGTCGGTGTGATGCTGGTGAAGGCGAACAGCACCAAGGTCGACAAGAACCTGATCCACCACAACGGCCAGCTCGGCCTCGGGCAGTACAGCTCGACCGCGGCCGCCGTCACCCGGAACGTGATCAGCTCCAACAACACCGACGGCTTCTGGATCGCCGACTGGGAGTCCGGCGGCATCAAGTCCACCCGGTCCTCGGGAACCGTCAGCGGCAACGTGATCAGGTCCAACCTGGGCATCGGGATGTGGGCCGACGTCGCCGACGACGGCCGGGTGATCAGCGACAATCAGATTGCCGGCAATGCGGCGGACGGCATCCGGTACGAGATCAGCCGCAACGGCACGATCGAAGGCAACACGGTGACCGGCAACGGCTTCGGCACCGGCCGCGGATCCGGTACGTCGCTGTGGGACGGCGGCGGGATCAACGTGAACACCTCGACCGGGGTCACCATCAAGGGCACGGGTGTCGGGCAACGTGAACGGCGTGACGATCCAGTCCCGGACCCGCGGCAGCGGGCCGTGGGGCACCTACCTGCTGCGCGACGTCCGGGTCAGCGGGAACACGATCGAGATGACCGGCGGGACCCAGGCCACCGGCATGGTCCAGAACTCCGGCGCCACGGTGCCGGCCGGTGAAGTGGTCTTCAGTGGCAACAAGTACGTCCTCGACGACCTCGGCACCCAGCGGTTCGCCCGGTTCGGCACCAAGCTCACCGCCGCCGGCTGGCAGGACGCCGGCCTGGACACAGTCGGCAGCTTTCTCGCGAATTGACCGCTTGCCTTTCGCAACATGTTTGTGCGCTACGTATTGCCATGACTACGTGACGTAGGGGTAATCTGCGTAGCGAAGCCGCGCCATGGGGGGTGCGCTCAGGGCTACCTGTGCCACCGGAGGCTCCTCTATGAGAACAGCAGTCGTTGCAGTTGTTGCAGTCGGCACCAGTCTGGTTGCCGTCAGCCCCCTGCCTGCGCAGGGCACCCTCACTCCACCTGCAACCATTCCACCTACCGCCGCTCCGTCCGCCACCGTTCCGCCGGCCGACGGCACGTTCCGGACCGGTCCCGCGGTGGCGCCCGCCTGCAGCGGTGTGCCGATCCGCACCAGCGACAACGCCGCCCGGATCGTCGAGGACGCACCGACCGGGACGACGTTCTGCTTCACGCGCGGCTGGCACCGGATCACCGAGACGATCCACCCGAAGGCGGACCAGGTGCTCGCCGGTAACGACGGCGCCGTACTCACGGGATCGATCAGACTCACCAAATGGACGCCGAACAACGGCGACTGGGTGACCACCGGAGCCCTGCCACCGGCGTACCCGCAGACCGGGCAATGCGAGGACAACACGGCGAACATCTGCTACCTGGGCGAGCAGCTGTTCCGGGACAGCAAGCACCTGACCCGGGTGGCAACCCGCGACAAGGTTGCCCCCGGCACCTTCTACGCCGACTACGCGGCGAACGCGATCTACCTGGGCAGCGACCCGGCCGGGCACTCGATCGAGATGTCGAAGACGCAGACCGCGATCGAGTCCGGCGCGACCAATGTGACCGTCCGCGGGCTGACGATCGAGCACTTCGCCACCCCGCCGCAGGGCGGTGCGGTGGTGCTCGGCCTGGGCTGGAAGGTGATCGCCAACGACATCCGCTGGAACCACGGGGTCGGCGCGATGCTGGTGAACGCGGACGGCGCCGTACTCGAGAGGAACCACATCCACTCGAACGGCCAGCTCGGCATCGGCCAGTACAGCACGCTGAAGGCAACCATTGCCGCCAACGAGGTCAGCTACAACAACACCGACGGCTTCTGGATCGCGGACTGGGAGTCCGGCGGGATCAAGACCACCTGGTCCAGCGGCGGCTGGGTGAGCGGCAACCTGATCCAGTACAACCGCGGCGTCGGGCTGTGGAGCGACGCGTACGACGACAGCCGCACCTTCAGCAGCAACCAGATCCTCGACAACGCGGCGGACGGGATCCGCTACGAGATCGGCCGCAACGGCGTCATCGAGGACAACGTGGTGAGCGGCAACGGCTTCGGCACCGGCCGCGGATCCGGTACGTCGCTGTGGGACGGCGGCGGGATCAACGTGAACACGTCGTCGAACGTCCAGGTCCGCGACAACGTGGTGGCGAACAACGTCAACGGGATCGCGATCCAGTCCCGCACCCGCGGCTCGGGCCCGTGGGGCACCAACCAGCTCCGCGACATCGTTGTCTCCGGCAACCAGGTGACGATGCGCGGCGGCACCACCGCGACCGGCATGGTGCAGAACGCCGGTGCGGTCATCCCGCCCGGCGAGGTCACCCTGAACGACAACACCTACATCCTCGACAGCCTCACCGCCGAACGCTTCCAGAAAACCGGTGAGTGGTACACGGCGGAGGCATGGCGCACCACCGGCCAGGACACCACCAGCGCCTTCACCCTGGGCAAAGCAATCCTCGACGCCACCGGCATCCTCACCATCCTCCCCACAACCAACTGACCCACTCACAGCCGGATAACGCCTCGTCTGCTCGACGCGGGGCCGGCGGACGACGGTGCCTCTGATCGGGCTGATCACCACCCACTCATCGGACAGGAGAGCCGGTTAGTGGGTCAGGCTGTTGACGTGGTCGATGAGGAGGTCGCGGAAGAGCTGTGAGTCGCGGAGGTCGGGGGTGAAGATGGTGTCCACCGCGAGGAGGGCGTCTACCAGTTTGGTGGGGTCGGTGATGCCTGCTACTGCGGACTTGAGGCGTTCGGACTGGGGGTCGTCGAGCTCCGGGGTCCGTTGGACGTAGACCATCCACGCGGCGACGGCGAGTGCGATCATGCGGGGCTCGGCGCCGGCTGTCAGGCGGTCGCGGACTGTGCCGAGCATCCGGACCGGCAGCTTCACCGAGCCGTCCATCGCGACCTGGCGGGTGCGGTGCTTCAGCGCCGGGTTCTCGAACCGTTCCAGCACGGTCGCGCCGTACGCCGCCAGGTCCAGCCCGTCGGGCGGCGTGAGGGTCGGTACGACGTCGTCGGTCATCAAGTGCCGTGCGAGCCCACCTAGCTCCTCGTCGCGGACCGCCTCGGCGATCGTCTCGTACCCGCGCAGCGCACCGAGGTACGCGAGCATCGAGTGCGTGGCGTTGAGCATCCTCAGCTTGGCCTGCTCCCACGGCGCGACATCACCGGTGAGTACAGCGCCACCACGCTCCCAGGCGGGACGTGCACCCGCGAAATCGTCCTCGATCACCCATTGCAGGAAGGGTTCCGCGACCACCACGGCCTCGTCCCGTACGCCGAGCAGCCGAGCGGCCTCGTCACGGTCCGCGTCGGTCGTCGCCGGCACGATCCGGTCCACCATGCTGGCCGGGAACCGCGTCCCGTCGAACGACGAGGGAACCTTGCCCAACGCATCGAAGTACTCCGTCACCAGTGTGCGCAGGAAGGGCCCGTTGGCCACCAGGTTGTCGCAGGAGACGATCGTCAGCGGCTCTTCGCGACGGGCGATCGCCGCCGCCAGCTGGCCGACGACCGTGCGCGGCGGGCGGCCGGTCAGGTCGGCCTGGATCTCGGGGTCGTCCAGGTTCAGCCCGGCGCCGGCGGCCCGGTACCCCTTCTCGGTGACGGTCAGCGTCACCACTGACACCGCCGGGTCCGCGATCCGCGCGACCACCGCCTCCGGGTCCTCGGGCACGGTCAGTACCTCGCGGACGCTGCCGATCACCTGAACCGACGGCTCACCGAGACCGCGCTCGAGGACGGAGTACAGCCCGTCCTGCGGCGCCAACTGGTCCCGGACCGTGGTGGAGCGCTGGCTCACGCCGGTGATGCCCCACCGGGTCTCGCCGGTTTCGACTGCCGCCCGTTCGGTGACGACGGCCTGGTGGGCGCGGTGGAACGCACCGATCCCCAGATGGACGATGCCGACCGACAACGCCTTCGGGTCGACCGCGGGGGCGACGGGGAGGTTGGTGAGACTCAGCCTGCTCGAACTCATTCGGAGGGTTCTTCCTTCACTCGGGCGACCAATTGGGTCGGGTTGACGAAGCGCAGTGCCACCACCAGAAGTACCAGCATCATCGCGGTGTAGATCACGGCCATCGCATCGACGGACTGTTGCGCCCGGATCCCGGCCGCGGACATCGAGTAGTACAACGCGACCACGAGCGTCTGGGAGTCCGGCCCGGCGGTGAGGAACGTCAACTCGAACATTCCGACGGTCCGGACCAGCACCAGGATCGCCGAGGCCAGCAGGCCGGGGACGAGCAGCGGCGCGAGGATCTTCAGGAACACCGCGCGGGTCCCGGCGCCGAGCATCCGGGCCGCGTCCTCGATCCGTGGGTCGACCTGCTCGATGAACGGCGTCATCGTGAGGATCACGAACGGCACCGACGGCACCAGGTTCGCCAGCACGACACCGGACAGGTGCCCCGCCAAACCGAACTTGTAGAGCACGGTCGCGAGTGGGATGCCGTACGTGATCGGAGGCATCAGGATCGGCAGCAGGAACGTCAGGTACACCAGCCGCTTGCCGGGGAAGTTCTTCCGGGCCAGCACGTACGCCGCGGGGGCGCCGACGAGCACCGACAGTACGACGACCAACGCGGACACGAGCAGTGTGACGACGATGACGTGGAACAACGTGAACTCTCGCCACGCGTCGCCGTACCACTGGGTGGTGAAACCGCTCGGGAACCACGTGTCGAACCACTTCTTGCCGAACGAGCTGACCAGCACCGACAGCACGACGCCGGCGAGGTTGACGAAGAAGAACACGACGACGGCCCAGACCACCCAGCCCAACGGGGTGGCGCGAACGGGCCCGAACTTCCGGCTCATCCCTTGCCTCCCGTCGATCCGGAGTAGAGCCGCGACCGCCACACCAGCACGATCGCCACGACGACCAGCTCCACCGCGCCCATCACCATCGCGATCGCCGACGCGTAGGAGTAGTCGTACTGCTCGTACGCCGCCTGGTACGCCGCCAGCGAGATGACACGGGTGGATCCGGCCGGGTTGCCGACCAGCACCGCGGACGGGAACACCGAGAACGCGAGTACGAATGTCAACAAGAAGGTTGTCGCCAATCCGGGTGCCAACAACGGCAGGGTGATCCGCCGGAACCGCTGCGCGCGGGAGGCGCCGAGGGTTGCCGCGGCCCGTTCGAGCGTCGGGTCGATCCCGGACAGGTACGACAGCACGAGCAGGAACGCGAACGGGAACCCGGTGATGACGAGCGAGAAGAACACGCCCCAGTAGTTGTTCGTCAGGCGGATCGGATTGTCAACAATGTGCAGGCTGAGCAGCACGCGGTTGAGCCAGCCGGTCGGGCCGAGGTAGTTCAGCAGTCCCTGCGCGGTGAGCACGGTCCCGAGGGTGATCGGTACGACGAGGATCGTGGTCAGCAGCCGCTTGCCGCGGAACCGGCCCCGCAGGCGGAACGCGATCGGCACGGCAGCCAGCACGTTCAGCAGCGCCGCGGGGAGCGCGATCTTCAGCGTGGTCGCGATCGTGTCGCGCTGGTACGCGTCGCCGAAGAACTTGTCGTAGTTGGCCAGGACGCCGCCGCCCTGCATGGGCTGGAACGACAGGCTGAGCCCGTACAGGAACGGGTAGACGAACAGCAACAGGACGAAGATCGTGGCCGGGAGCAACAACCACAGGCGGCGGTCGACACCGCGCTCGGCCAGCCGGTGCTGCCAGGTCGCGCTCATGACGGATACACCAGGAGCCGCCCGGGCGTGACGGTCAGCGCCACTTGCTCCCCCGCCTCGACCCGCCGCTCCGTCCGGACGTGCAACCGCACCGGATCCTGCGCCACGCCGCCTTGGACACCGCCGTCCAGAACCACCTCGACCGCCCGTTCGCGGCCCTGGTACTCGACGACCTCGACAAGCCCTTTCACACCTTGATCCGCGAGCTTCACGTCCTCCGGCCGTACGGCGGCGATCACGTCGTCCCCAGGCGCGACAGGCCCCTGCGCGGACCCACGGATCGCCGTACCGCCGAGATCCACGGTCACCTGGTCACCGTTCAGCTGCGACGCCTTCAGCGGCAGCAGATTCCGGTAGCCCATGAAGTCGGCGACGTGCCACGTCGACGGCTTGGTGTGCACCTCCTCGGGCGTGCCGATCTGCTGCACCTTGCCCTGTCGCATGACGACCAGGCGGTCGGCCATGCTGAGCGCCTCTTCCTGGTCGTGCGTCACGTACACGGTGGTCAAGCCGAGCGACTGGTGCAGCCGGCGGATCTCGGTGCGCATCTCCAGCCGGAGCTTGGCGTCCAGGTTGCTCAGCGGCTCGTCCATCAGCACGAGCGAAGGCTCGAGTACGGTCGCGCGGGCGATCGCCACCCGCTGCTGCTGACCGCCGGACAGCTGGCCGGGCAGCTTGCTCGCGTGCTCGGTCAACTGCACCATCTCGATCGCCTCGGTGGTCCGCCGCTGCACGTCGGACTTCGGCAGGTTGCGCATCCGCAGCCCGAAGGCGATGTTGTCCCGGACGGTCAGGTGCGGGAACAGCGCGTAGTTCTGGAAGACCATTCCGAAGCCGCGCTTCTCCGGCGGAAGCGTGTCGACCCGCCGATCGTCCTGCCAGATCGAGCCCGCGGTCAGCGGGAGCAGGCCGGCCAGGCAGTTCAGCGCGGTCGACTTTCCGCAACCGGACGGACCGAGCAGGGCGATGAACTCGCCCCGCTCGATGGTCAGGTCGAGCTCGGACAGCGCCGCCGGGGTGTCCGGCGCACCGAAGCGGCGGGTGACACCGTCGAGCCGGAGCTGCTCGAAGTTCGAGGTCGACGAGGTCACGACTTCTTCACCTTGCTGCCGCCGACCTCGCGGTCCCACTTGTCGAAGGCAGCCACCAGCGCCTTCGCGTCCAGCGGTACCTCTGTCGGATTGTCGGCAATCAACTTGTCGTACTCCGGCCGGCCGAACTCCGAGATCGCGTCCTTGCTCTCCTGCGGCGCCTGCGTCAGCTCGACACCCTTGATCGCCGGCCCCGGGTAGAAGTAGCCCTTGTCGTACGCCTTGGCCTGCTGCTCAGGCGTCAGCATGAACTGCAGCAGCTGCAGGATCGCCGCCTGCTTGTCGGTCGACACACCCTTCGGTACGACGGCGTAGTGCGCGTCGGTGACCCAGTGGAAGCCCTGGATCGGCGTGATCGCGGCCTCCTTCGGGACCGTGCCGAGGACGCGCGGGTTGATGTCCCAGCCCGTCGTACTCGCGATGATGTTGGCCGAACCGTTGGCGAGCGCCTTCATCGTGTCGGCGGTGCCGGACGGGTAGAAGTCGACGTACTGGTTGAGTTCCTTGAGGTACGCCCAGGTCTTGTCCCAGCCGTTCACCGGGTCCTTCGGGTCCTTGTCGCCGAGGATGTACGGCAGGCCCATCAGGAACGTGCGGCCGGGGCCGGAGTTCGCGGGCCGGGCGTACATGACCTTGCCCTTGTTGGCCTTCGCGTAGGCGAGCAGGTCGTCGGCCGTCTTGGGCGGCGACGGGACCTTCGACGGCATGTACTCGAGCAGCGGGCCGGACGGGTAGTAGGTGACCGTCACGCCTTCCTTGCCGCCCAGTTCCTGCATCTTGGCCGCGGGCGGCAGGTAGTCCTTCATACCGGGCAGCCGGTCGGAGTACTTCGTCAGCAGATCGGTCCACAGGCCCTGCTCCCGGCCGGCGGCGAGACCGTCGGTGCCGGTCAGCACCAGGTCGATGTCGACCCGGTTCGCGTTCTGCTGGGCCTTGATCTTGCCGGACAGTTCGGGCGCGGGTCCCTTCGAGTACGTGACCTTCGAGATCACGTCAGAGTGCTGCTTGACGAAGTCGTCGATCATCGGTTGGGTCAGCTGCAGATTGCCGGCCACGTCGAGGACGTTCAGCGTCACGGCCTTGGCCGGCTTGTCCGGCACGTCGCCACCGCTGTCGGCGGCGGGTTTGTTCGGCGCCGGGGCGCCGCAGGCGACCAATACGGCCGACACGGCCAACAGGCCGGTGGCCGCGATCAACTTCCGCTGCAGATGCATCGGGTGTCTCCTCGGATCAAGGGCGGCCCGGCACAGCGTCACGACTGGCCGGGTTGATCACTTCTGTGGTGCTGGTCCGGTCGAGTCCCGGACGATCAGTTCCCCGTGCAGTTCCCCGTGCTTCGGACCTTCGGCCGCGCTGTCGGGGTCGTCGAGCATCGCGAGCAGCAGTTCGACGGCGATCCGGCCGGCCTCCTGCTTCGGCAGCCGGACCGTGGTCAGCGCGGGCCGCGCCATCCTGGACATCGCGATGTCGTCGACCCCGACCACGCTCAGGTCGCCGGGAACCGAGATGCCGCGACTGTGCAGGCGGGCCAGCAGACCGATCGCCACCAGGTCGTTGTAGGCCACGACCGCGGTGGCGCCGGTCGCGACCACCTGGTCGGCGGCCGCCATGCCACCTTCGTACGTCGGCGCGAAGTTGCCCACCGGCGCGAGCTCGGCCCGCAGTGCCTCGACCGCGTTCCGCAGGCCGAAACCGCGGTGCTGGGTCGACCAGGATGTCGCCGGCCCACCGACCCACGCGATCCGGCGGTGGCCGAGGGCAACGAGATGCGCGACGGCCTGCCGCATCCCGTCCTCGTTGTCGTAGGCAACCCCCGGCAGACCGACAGCGGTGCGGTTGACGAGTACGACGGTGGTGTCCTGGGCGATCGCCGCCAGCTCCTCGTCACTCGCCCGCGGCGAGCACAGGACGACACCGTCGACCTGCTTGGACAGCGCCCGAACCAGCCCGGCTTCGGCCGCCGGGTCCTCGTCGGTGTCCGCGACGAACACGGCGACGTCGTGGTGGCGGGCACGCGCCTGCACGCCCTTGGTGAGACTGGCGAAGAACGGGTTGGCCAGGTCCGGCACGACCAGGCCGATGGTGCCGGTCCGGCCGGTGATCAGGCCGCGGGCCGCGCGATTCGGCTCGTACCCGAGCTGCTCGACCGCGGCCGCGACGCGGGCCCTGGTGGTCGCATTGACCATGCCGGGCAGCGAGAGCGCACGCGAGACCGTCGACGGCGATACGCCGGCCAGCCGCGCCACATCCCGGATCGTTGCCGCCATCGTCATCTCCTCAGGGGGTCGCGGATGAGTCTGCAATCGGTTGCAGTTTGTGTCAAGCGGTCACCCAACGGACGCTGCCTTGTGCTGACAAGCAGCGGCTGCAATCCTTTGCAGAACACGTTTCAGCCCACATCGGAGGACCCATGCCGAAGGCCCTGCAGCCTCATCCGGACCGCGCCCTGCCGGCAGGCGCCGCGCGGGACGTCGCCCGCCGGATCCACGCCTCGACGAAGGACCTGCCGCTGCTGTGCCTGCACGGTCACGTCGACATCGGGCTGTTCGCCGACGACGCACCGTTCGGCAACCCCGCCGAGCTGCTGGTCGTGCCGGACCACTACGTGACCCGGATGCTGATCTCCCAGGGCGTCTCCCCCGACAGGCTCGGACTCCCCCGTCGCGACGGTCGTCAGACAGCCGAGCCGCGGGAGATCTGGCGGGAGTTCTGCACCAACTGGCACCTGTTCCTCGGCACGCCGAGCCGCTACTGGCTGGAGCACGAGTTCGCCGAGGTCCTCGGCCTCACCGTGCACCCGTCCGCTGAGACCGCCGACGAGCTGTACGACCAGATCATGGCCCGCATCGCGGAGCCCGAGTTCCGGCCGCGAGCGCTGCTGGATCGCTTCAACATCGAGCTGATCTCCACCACCGACGCGGCGACCGACGACCTCGCCCGGCACGCGAAGCTCGCCGCGGACCTGCCGGGCCGAGTGGTCCCGACCTTCCGGCCGGACGCCGTCGCCCACGTCGACCGGGACGGCTGGCCCGCGCTGATCGCGCAGCTCGGCGCGCTGGCCGACGTCGACACCTCGACGTACGACGGGTTCCTGCAGGCGATCCGGCAACGCCGGCAGGCGTTCGTCGCGGCCGGTGCGCGCGCCACCGACCACGGTCACCTGAGCGCGGCCGCCGTACCGCTGACCGATGCGGAGGCCGGGCGGATCTATGCCCGTGCGTTGAAGGGTGACGTGACGGCCGAGGACGCGGCGGCGTTCGCGGGACACATGCTGTACCAGTCGGCGGTGATGTCGGCCGAGGACGGACTGGTGATGCAGCTGCACCCCGGCGTACTGCGGGACCACGACCCGGCGATCTTCGCGACGTACGGGCCCGACCAGGGACACGACATCCCAGTGGCGACCGAGTTCACGCGGTCGCTGCGACCGGTGCTCGAGCGGTTCGGGCACGCCGAGGGCTTCCGGCTGGTGCTGTTCACCGTCGACGAGACCGTGTACTCACGGGAGCTAGCACCGCTAGCAGGCGTCTACCCCGCCGTGCGGCTCGGTGCGCCGTGGTGGTTCCTGGACAGCCCGGACGGCATGCGCCGGTTCCGCGAGCTCGTGACCGAGACGGCCGGTTTCTACAACACCTCGGGCTTCGTCGACGACACCCGCGCGTACCTGTCGATTCCCGCGCGGCACGACCTCGCTCGCCGGATCGACGCCGGCTACCTGGCCGACCTCGTCGTACAGCACCGGCTGGACGAGGACGACGCCCTGCAGATCGCGAAGGCACTCGCGTACGACCTTGCGAAGGACACGTACCTGTCGAACCGGTAGTCTCACGCAGATCTTGTTCGCCGGGGGCGGGTGAAGGGACCTGGATGAGGCGTGGGGTTGTCGCGGCTGCTGGTGCCGCGCTGTTGCTGTTGTCGAGCTGCACGGATTCAGAGGGCTCTCCCGAGCCCTCCAGGCCCGCGCCGACAGTCACGGTGACGGTTCCGACGGCTCCTCCGGCCGCGGCTGCCGCTGTGCTCGGGCCGACGGGCCCGAGTACAGCGAAGCCCTGTAGCGGAACGGCTATCGAGGTCGGCGTCGACCCGCAGCCGATCATCGACGCCGCCCCGGCAGGCACCACGTTCTGTTTTGCGAACGGTGTCCACCGCCTCAGGCGAGCGATCCAGCCCCGTGAGGGCGACACGCTCGCGGGCGGGCCGGGCGTCGTACTGAGCGGTGCCGTCCGACTGACCGGATGGAAGCGAGCCGGAAACGCCTGGTCAGTGCAGGGCGTGCTGCCCGCCGCGTACCCGCTCAAGGGCCAGTGTGAGGACGACAAGACCAAGCCGTGCCAGGTCGGCGAGCAACTGTTCCTCGACGGCAACCACCTGACCCGCGTGATGAGCCTGAGCCAGGTGAAGCCGGGCACGTTCTTCGCCGACTACCAGGCCAACGCCCTCTACCTGGGCGACGACCCGACCGGACACGTCACAGAGATGTCGCGCACCCAGACCGCGATCGACAAGTCGGCCGACAAGGTGACTGTGACCGGCCTGACGATCGAGCACTTCGCCAGCCGCCCGCAGGCGGGCGCGTTGCAGGCCGGCAAAGGCTGGAAGGTGACCGCGAACGAGGTCCGGTGGAACCACGCCGTCGGCATCATGGTGATCGAGGGCGACAACGCCGAGGTCAGCCGGAACACGGTCGCGGACAACGGGCAGCTCGGCATCGGCCAGTACAAGTCCGCCGGCGTCCGGATCAGCGCGAACCTGGTCACCCGCAACAACACCGACGGGTTCTGGATCGCGGACTGGGAGTCCGGCGGGATCAAGTCCACCAGGTCGTCCGGCGAGGTCAGCGGCAACGACATCGTCGCGAACCGCGGCATCGGGATGTGGAGCGACATCGCGGAGTACGACCGCCGGATCACCGGGAACCGGATCCGCGACAACGCCGCGGACGGGATCCGGTACGAGATCAGTTACGCCGGCGTCATCGACCAGAACGTCGTACAGCACAACGGTTTCGGCACCGGCCGCGGTTCCGGCGGCTCGCTCTGGGACGGCGGCGGCATCAACGTCAACACGTCGTCCGACGTACAGGTCCGGGGCAACCTGATCCAGGACAACCGCAACGCGCTGTCGATCCAGTCCCGCACACGCGGCGAGGGTCCGCGCGGTACCTACGTCCTGCGCAACGTCCTCGTCGAGGGCAACCTGGTCGTGATGACCGACGCCGCCTCGTCCCTCGGTGTGGTGGAGAACAAGAGCTCCCCCGCGCAACCTGGCGCCATCACGTTCCGCCGCAACAGCTACCGCGTCTCCGGGGGCGCCGATCGCTTTGCGTACCGCGGCAAGACGATGACCTGGTCCGAGTGGCAGCAGTCCGGCTTCGACCAGGACTCAGTGAGCAGCTGACGCGCGTCTTCGCTGCCGTAGCCGGTCGCCGTCGCAGATCGCGGCGGCCACCAGCAGGTGCACGGTCATCGAGGACAGGTCTGACAGGCCGCTCTCGTTGAGCGAGGCGGCCGTGACGTACCCGAGCAGCAAGGCGCCACAGGCCCGGACGTACGGCGTCGGAGCGCGCAGGACCGACACCCACGCCGCGATCAGCGCCACCGCGACGATCGCCACGGCCAGCAGCCCGGTCTCCCAGTAGAGCCCGAGCCAGCTGTTGTCGATCGCCATCACGTCGACATCGCCTTCACCACGGGTGAGCAGCACGCGCTTGTTGCCGAGTCCGTGGCCGATGATCGCGGTCTGGATCGACACCTTCTCGTCCAGGACCGCCTGCCAACTCGTCGTACGGCCGCTCAGCGACGTGATCTGCTGCGTGCCCTGGCCGCGCAGCAGCCAGGTGTGCAACGAGCCGATGGTCAGGAACGCGACGCCGAGCAGCCCCGGTACGGCGAGGCACGCGATCCGGCCGAGCCACGTCTTCCGGGTGATGATCAGTGCGATCACGAGCCCACCTGCGACCGCGGCGGCCGACGTACGGGTCCGGCTGGCCGCGATCAGGACGCCGCCGAGGCCGATCAGCACCACCGCGGGCAGCGTGGCCAGCTTCCGGCAGACCAGGCCGATCAGCGCCAGCCCGAGCAGGATCGCGCCGACCTCGCCGACGCGCGGCGGCAGCATCGGGATGATGACGCCCTGCAGCCGGTACCCGGCGCCGAGGGACCGCAGCGGCCGCCACGCCTGCGACGGCGCATAGGCCAGACTCAGTACGACGGTTGCCGCCAGCAACAGGTGGGCCCACAGATGCGCGCGGACCAGCCGCTCCGGCACCTGCACCAGCGGCCCCCATAACAGGAACAGCAGCACCAGGCCGATCAGGAAGCGCGCCAACCGCGTCAGCGGCCCCATCGGCTCGGCCAGCAGGAACGCCGTCGCACACGCGAACAGCACATACATCACGTACAGCCAGCTCGCCGGATTCACCCGGGTCCGGAACCCGGGCTTGGTCGCGGCCAGTGCGACCATGAAGACCGCGCCGAGCAGCAGCCCCTTCGCAATGCTGTTCGTGGACCCGGTCGTGCCTTGCGGGGCGGCCACCCGCGACGACCACGGCTGCACGCCGAGCACGAACAGGCACCACAGCATCAGCCAGAACCAGGCCGGCCGCTCGCTCTCGCCGGCGACCGTGCCCGGTACCGCGGGGGCCAATCGCGTCCCGGAAGCCATGGACATCAGCGCATCGTCGGCGTACCCGCGTCCAGCGGCTTGTAGTTCAGCGGGATCCCGAGGGTCTCGTCCTGCGTCGACGTGCCGATCAGTACGACGCCCAGCACCGGAGCGCCGGCGAACTGCAGGGCGCCCGTCAGCCGCGCGACGTCCATCTCCTTGTCGAGACCGACCTGCACCACCAGCACCGACGCATCGACCGCCGCGGCGAGCGGCGTGATGCCGTGCCGCCCGACGGAGGCCGGGCCGTGGACCACCACGGAGTACCCGGGCGGCAGGTCGGCGACGATCCCCGGGACCAGCGACGGGCCTACCGCCTCGGCCGTCTCCTCGTGGTTCAGCCCGGGCGGCAGCACGTACAGGTCCGCGACGGTCCCCGGCCGGAACAGCTTCCGGGCTCGGATCGCACGGGTCGCGGCCGGCTCGTTGACCAGGTCGGTGAGGCCCTCGTGCCCGGTGAGATGCGGGAGCACCGGCGTACCTTCGATGTCAGCCAGCACCAGCAGCGTCTCGCGGCCGTCGCGGGCGTTCGCCTCGGCCATCGCCAGCGCGATCCCCGCCGAGTTCGGAGTCGGGGACGCCGACACGACCAGCAGCGCGCCCGGAGAGCCGGCCGCGAACGCGCGCGGGTTCAGCTCGCGCCGCGCCAGCGCACCGCTCGCCTCGGCGCCGAGCGCGGTGATCTCGTACTGCGGGAGCTCCGGAGCGGACCGCTGCCACACCCGTCGCCGATACCCCTCGGATGCGGCGATCACCGGCGCGGACGATGCCCGTGCCGCTTGGTCGCGGGTCAGGATGTACGGCGTCAGATGCGACCGCAGGAGCGCGAGGCCGAAGCCGAGGACCAGTCCGAGGATCCCGCCGACGAGGATGTCGCGGGCAACCATCGGCGACGAGCTGGCGGTGTCGGTCGTCGCCGGCGTGACCAGCTGGCTCCCGGAGCCGACCGTCGACAGCGCCTTCAGCATCGCGGCTGCGTCGTCCGCGGCCTGCCGGGCCTCGGTCGCCAGGCCGACGCGCTGGTCGCGCAGTGCTGCCGCGGTCTGGTTGTCGCCGCGACCGACGGCTTCGTCGATCTGGCTGACCAGGCTGCGGGACTGCGTGGTCGCCGTCTTCGACCGGGCCTGGGCCTGCTCGGCCAGGTTGGTCAGCAGCGCCTTGGCCTCGGAATTGCGCTGCGCCAGGTAGATCGCGGAGATCGCGTTCGCCCGGTCGACCGCCTTCTGCGCGGTCGGGCCGTCGGTGGTGACCAGGTAGGCGTTGTCGGTGACGGCCTTCACCCGCGTCACCGCGGCCAGGTCCTGGATGGTCTGGTCGTTGTCCGGCATGCCGAGCGCCTTGACGACGGCCTTGAGCAGCGTCGGGCTGGCCATCACCCGCGCCTGGGTCTCGGCCGGGAGGTCCATTCCCAGCGGGCCGCTCTTGTCTGCGGACGTGGACAGCTTGCCGACCAGCGCCGGCGGCACCGCCGGACCGATCACCAGCTGGCTCGAGGCGGTCCAGCGCTCGGTCTGGGAGAGCGCGAACACGGAGGCGCCGAGCAGTCCGAGCAGGATGCAGCCCAGGATCAGCCATTTCTGCCGCAGCAGTGACTGAGCGGTTTCCCGCCAGACCACGGTGCCCGGTTCCATGCCCACCTCCAATTCGGCGCAGCCTCACTCTGTTCGGCGCCGGCGACCCAGGATATCCACAGGTCCGGACCGGGTGCTCACGCGATGTGCTCGCTGTGCCCTACTCTCTTCCGGGGGGATATCTGAGGTATCAGGCGCCTCGTGCGCCGATCATGTCCAAGGGGGGACATCGCTACATGACGAAGACACGGCTGTTCACGCGCCTGGGGATCGTGGGCACTCTGCTTGCCGGTGCACTGGTGGTGACGCTTGCGCCACCGGCGCAGAGCGTCGAGGCTTCGCTCGCGGCAACCAACAGCTCGACCTGGCAGACCAACGCCAGCGTCCAGGGTCTCGCGGTCGCCGCCGGCACGGCGTACGCCGGAGGGCGCTTCACCAGCGTCCGGCCGCCGGGCGCCGCGCCCGGAACCGGCGAGGTCGCCCAGGCCTACCTGGCAGCCTTCGACGCGGGCACCGGCGCGCTGATCAGCTCGTTCAACCCGGTGCTGAACGGCCAGGTCTACGCGGTCGCCGCCTCCGCAGACGGTTCCCGGATCTTCGTCGGCGGTGACTTCACCACGGTCAACGGCCAGACGCGGAACCGGATCGCCGCCTTCGACACCGCCACCGGCGCCCTGGTGACGAACTGGAAACTGTCCGTTTCGTACCGCGTCAAGTCCATCGCGGTCTCCGGTACGACGGTGTATTTCGGCGGCTCGTTCGGCCTGGTGAACGGCGTGGACCGCCTGCGGCTGGCGGCCGTCACCACCGACACCGGCACGTTGTTGCCATGGGCGCCCGCGGTCAACGGCGACGTGTACGCGGTGGACGCCGCCGATGACGCGTCCAAGGTGTACGCCGGTGGTCAGTTCAGCACCGTCAACGGCACCATGCAGAACACCGTGACGAGCCTCGATCCGGTCAGCGGCGCCGTCCTGCCTTTCCCCGGCGCATCCGCCGTACCGCCGCCGAACGGGTCGTGCACGACCCGGGTGAAGACGATCGACGCCAGCGGCGACACCGTGTACTTCGGCAACGGCGGTGACGGCGGCGGGTGTTTCGACGGCACCTGGGCGGCCGACATCGCGACCAACACGCTGAAGTGGAAGAACCAGTGCCTGGGCGCGACCGAGGCGGTCAAGGTCGTCAACGGCTGGCTGTACAAGGGCTCGCACGCGCACGACTGCGCCAACCAGGGCGCCGGCGGCTTCCCGCAGGGCTTCGGGTACCACTTCCTGCTCAGCGAGAAGCTGACCGACGGCACGCTCGGGCCGTGGTTCCCGAACACCGACGCCGACCCGAACAGCGTCACCAACGTCGGCCCGCTGGCGTTCGCGACCGGCGGCAACGACCTGTGGGTCGGCGGCGACTTCCTGAACGTGAACGGCACCGGCCAGCAGGGCCTGACCCGCTTCACCAACGCCGCCCCGGGCGCGGCCCCGGCCAAACCGGCCAAGCTGCTCCCCTACAGCGTCCAGCCCGGTGTCGTGCAGATCCACTTCCCGACCGTGGTCGACAACGACGACAGCACGCTGACCTACCGGCTGCTCAAGGGCTTCAGCAACACCACGATCGCGACCTGGACGGCCAGGTCCACGCCGTGGGACCGGCCGTGGCTGAGCTACACCGACACCTCCTCGGCGCCGGGTGAGGTCACCAACTACCGCGTCGAGGTCACCGACGGCAGTACGACGGTCCGCGGCAACTACTCCGACCAGATCACGGTCGCCTCGGCCGCGTCGACGGCGTACGACCAGATCGTCAACGCGGACGGGTCGCAGGCTTACTGGCGACTCGGCGAGCCGGCCGGTACGACGACCTCGGTCGACGCCTCGGGGCAGAGCAACAACGGCACGTTCACCGGCGTGACGCTGGGCGGTGCCGGCGCGATCGCGGGCAACACCGCGATGACGACCAGTTCGACCAGCGGGCGGATGGTCGGCGAGAAGGCGTACAGCATGCCGCAGCAGTTCACGGTCGAGGCCTGGGTCAAGCAGAGCGGGTTCAACCGCGGCGGCCGGATCATCGGCTTCGGCAACTCGAAGACCGGGAACAGCGGCGGTGGCGGCGACCGGATGCTGTACATGCGGACCAACGGCTCGATCGTCTTCGGCGTGAACGACGGCTCGCAGCGGACATTGACCAGCCCGTCCGGCAACAACGACGGCCTGTGGCACCACGTGGTCGGCAGCTACGACGGCTCCGGCAGCACGGGAATGATGAAGCTGTACGTCGACGGCGTACTCAGCGGGAGCGCCTTGGTCGGCTCGGCGTCGTTGTACTACGGCTGGTGGCGGGTCGGGTACGACCTCACCAACTCGTGGCCCGGTGGTGGAGCGACCCAGACCGGAATGGGTATCGACGAGGCGGCCGTCTACCCGTACGCACTCACCCCCGTACAGGTCCAATCCCACTATGCAGCAAGGTGAAAAGGCGTCTTTCTGCAAGATCTGACACAAACTCATAACGCGGGTGGGAGGTCCGCTTCCGGTGGGCCTCCCACAGCGGTAATGTCCGCCGCTGGTGCGTGATGAGGCACGCACTGTTACGCCCCCGCCTGTCGAAGGACATAAATGAAGAAGTTAGTGCTCGCCCTGATCACGGGTGCGGCTGTGCTCGCCGCCGCGTTGATTCCCTCCGGACCTCCGGTGCAGGCAGCGACGCCGGGCTTCGCGTCCGCGGTGTCCGCGATCAAGCAGACCTCGTGGCAGACCAACAACAGCGTGAACGCGCTGGCGATCGCCGGGAACACCGTGTTCGCGGGCGGTCTCTTCACCAGGCTTCGGCAGCCAGGCAAGGCGTCCGGACAGGCGCCGGAGGCCCTCCGCTCGTACGTCGCGGCGTTCGACCGCACCACCGGGAGGCCGACCGCGTTCGCGCCGGTGCTGAACGGACCGGTGTATGCCATCGCCACCAGCCCGGACGGCAAGTGGGTGGTGATCGGCGGTGACTTCACCACGGTCAACGGCATCCGGCGCAGCAAGATCGCGATGTTCTCGGTGGCCACCGGCAAGCTGGTCGCGGCCTGGGACCCGGTCGTGGCGGCCCGGGTCAAGGCGCTGGCGATCTACGGCAACAGTGTGTTCATCGGCGGCGCGTTCCGCGCGATCGACGGCGCGACCCGCAACCGGCTGGGCGCGGTCCGGCTGATCCAGGGCGACCTCCTGCCGTGGAACCCGAACGCGAACAACGACGTGTACGCCGTCGACGTCGCCGACAACGGCACCCGGGTGTTCGTCGGCGGACCGTTCAGCACGATCAACGGCAAGGACCACTACTCGCTGGCGATGCTGAACAACACCACCGGCGCGGCGTTCGCCTTCCCGGCGGCGGCCGCGATCCCGAAGCCGACGGCGACCTGCACCACGCGGGTGAAGGATATCGACACCCTGGGCGACAACGTGTACGTCTCCAACGGCGGCGACGGTGGCGGCTGCTACGACGGCGTACTGGCCGCGCAGGTGTCGACCGGCAAGCTGCTCTGGCAGAACAAGTGCCTGGGCGCGACCGAGGCGATCAAGGCAATCGGCAGCTGGCTCTACAAGGGCTCGCACGCCCACAACTGCAGCTCGTCGCCGAACGGCTTCCCGGACGGAACCGGCACGCACTACCTGCTGGTCGAGAGCACGATCAACGGCAACCTCGGGCCGTGGTTCCCGAACACCGACGCGAACCCGAAGAGCACCACCCAGGTCGGTCCGCTGGCGATGGCCGGCACCGCCACCGACCTGTGGGTCGGCGGCGACTTCCTGCACGTGAACGGCACGATCCAGGTTGGAATCACCCGGTTCACGAACACGCCCGGCGGTGCGGCTCCCGCCGTACCGAAGGCTCCGACGCTGACCGCGACGTCGTCGGGGCGCGTGTACGTGAGCTACACGGACTCGTACGACCTGGACAACCTGACGCTCACGTACAACGTGTTCCGAGGCTCGCTGAACGTCGGCTCGAACAAGTACACGACGTACTTCTGGCAGCCCCGCAAGACCTACCAGGTCGTCGACCGCGGCCTCGCCCGCGGCTCGTCGTACACGTACCACGTGGAGGTCCACGACGGCCGCAACATCATGAAGGGCGCCAACGCCACAGTAAAGATCCCCTGACTTGCCCCTTCCGCATCGGAACCCTCAGTCGTAGCTTGGTGACCAAGGGGGATCGATCATGGGGACACGACTGTTAGTTGCGTTAGGCATCAGTGGGCTCGTGCTGGGGGTGGTGCCGGCAGCACCCGCGACAGCCACCGGGGCAGGCCTGACCGCCGTCGCCGTATCGACGTGGCAGACCGACGCCAGTGTGCTCGGCCTGGCCGTTGCCAAGGGCAAGGCGTACGTCGGGGGCCGCTTCCTGACCGTACGCCCGCCGGGCGCGGCCGCCGGGACCCACGAGACGAGCCGGACCTATCTGGCCGCGTTCAGCCAGAGCACGGGCGCGCTCGACGCCGGGATGAACCATGTCCTGAACGGGATCGTCTGGGCGGTCGTCGCGTCGGCCGACGGCTCGAGGGTGTACATCGGCGGGGACTTCACCCGCGTCGACGGCCAGGTCCGGAACCGGATCGCCGCGTTCAACACTGCGACCGGCGCGCTGGTCGCGGCCATCGCGCCGCAGGTGTCGTACCGGGTGAAGGCGCTCGCGATCGGCGGATCCAGCCTGTACTTCGGCGGGTCGTTCGGGATCGTGAACGGCGTGACCCGGAACCGGGCCGCCGCGATCAGCACGGTCACCGGCGCCCTGCTGCCGTGGAACCCGAACGCTGACAACGATGTCTACGCGATCGACGCGGCCGACGACAACTCGAAGGTCTATCTGGGCGGGTCGTTCGCCAAGATCGGCGGAACGAGTCACTGGGCTGTTGCCAGCGTCAACAACTCGACCGGCGCACCGCTGCGCTTCGCCGCGGCGTCGGCCGTACCGTCGCCGTCGAGCGGGTGCACGTCGCGGGTGAAGGACATCGAGACGTCCGGCAGCCGGGTGTACTTCGCCAACGCCGGCGACGGCTGGGGGTGCTTCGACGGGACCTGGGCGGCTGATGTTGCCACCGGCAACCTGGTCTGGAAGAGCACCTGCCTGGGCGCGACCGAGGCGATCACCATGGTGAACGGGTGGCTGTTCAAGGGGTCGCACGCGCACAGTTGTCCCGGTGCCTTCTCGGACGGCAGCGGCACCCACTTCCTGCTACTGCAGAACCCGGCGAACGGTTCCCTGGGACCTTGGTTCCCGAACACGAACGCAGGACCGCCGACATCGGTCGGTCCACTCGTGTCGGCAACTGGCGGCAGTGATCTCTGGATCGGTGGTGACTTCACCAAGGTCAACGGCGCCGGCCAGCAGGGCCTGACCCGGTTCACCAATCTCGGCGCCGGCGCCGCACCGAGCGCCCCGGCGTCGCCGACACTCTCCAGGCCGGCCATCGGTCAGGTGAAGGCCACTGTCCAGGCCTCGCTGGACAACGACGACATCCGCCTCACCTATCGCCTGCTCCGCGGGACGACCGTCGTCGCCGTCACGAGAGTCAGTTCCGCGTTCTGGTCCCGCCCCACCGTCACGCTCACCGACACCACAGCACCGACCAGAACAACCCAGAACTACCGCATCGAGGTGTCCGACGGGAGTCACGCCGTACGAAGCGGCTACTCCACCGTCACCGTCCGCTGACCCGGCGGTGGGCGGCGATCGCTCGGTGGGCTTCGTTCCACCACAGCAGCAGGGTGGCGAACGAGGCGCCGGCCAGGCCCCACGCCGCGCCTTGGGGACCCCAGAGGAAGGCGCCGCCGACGCCGCAGACGATCAGGACGACTGAGGAAATCAGGCGGACGCGGAGGCCGCGGGTGGCGGCGGTGAGGGCTCGGAGGATGGCGAAGGCGCCGGCGTTGGAGGCGCCCAGGGCCTGGAGCAGGATGACGGGGACCAGGACGCTGTGGGCCTGGTTCCAGACGCCGGGGCCGAGCAGTTCGCGGCCGACGACCGGAGGTAGCAGGAGGAAGATCGCGCCCCACGCCAGTGCGCCTGCGCCGACGCCGAGCGAGATGGCGAGGCCGGCGAGCCACAGGCGCCGGTACGAGTGCCGCAACGCCCGGGCCGCCTCGGGGACGGAGATCATCCGGATGCCCTGGTTCAGCACGTTGACCGGGCCGAGCAGTACCTGTGCTCCCCGGATGCCCGCCGTCGCGACGAGGCCGGCGGCGGCCGTGATGCCGAGCATGTAGAGCTGGATGGTGCCGGAGACCGCGAGCATCTCCCCGACGTACTTCGGGCTCAGGTCCCAGTTCCGCTTGACCCATTCACGAATCAGCTGCCGGCGCGGCGCCACGCCCGCCTGGAAGCGGCCGGCGATCGCCGCGATCACCGCGCCGAGTCCCCATCCGAACGTGAGCGTGAACGCGGACGTCGTACCGGTGAGATAGAGGCCGCCGAAGATCGCCAGCATCGCGAGCAACCAGATCAGGTCGTTGACGAACGCCTTCTGGCCCTCGCCGACGACGAAGAACGCCCAGCGCCACGCGTCCTGCAGGAGCAGGCCCGGCATGGTCAAGGCGAAGGCAAGCAGCACACCACGAGACGGAACGGCCGGGACAGCCGCGATGGCAAGACCGAGCAACGACGCCAGGACTCCGGTGAAGAGCGCCGTCGCCGTACTGGCCCGGACTGCTCGTTCCCATTCCGGGCTGCGAACGCCGGAGTGGCGGACGGCGAGGGGCTCGGTCGAGATCGCCCGCGACACGTTCAGGGCGATCGTGTAGCCACCGAACGCGAGCGCGTAGACACCGAAGTCGGCGACGGTACTGGACCGCGCGACGACGACCCCGACGGCGAGGTTGCTGAGGCTCGACAAGCCCTGATCGGCAAGACCCCAGCCCGCGCGACCAGCCGGTCCGGCCAGCCGACGTAGTTTCGGCCGCCGGAACTTCACCAGCTCACTCTAAACGGGGCGTGGCGGATGGCGGAGGATGCCCAGGAGGAATCGCGGGATGCCCAGCACGTAACGCTTCCACAGCCGGCGCGGCTCCTTGTACAGCCGGAAGCTCCACTCCAGCCCGGAGCGCTGCATCCAGTACGGCGCACGGTCCAGCCGACCGGTGTGGAAGTCGAACGCCGCACCGACCCCGATCAGGATCGTCGCGTTCAGCCGGTCGCGGTGGTCGGCCATCCATCGCTCCTGCTTCGGCGCGCCCAGCCCGATCCAGACGATGTCGGGCCGCGCCTCGTTCATCCGGGCGACCGTCTCCGCGTCCTCGGCGTCGGTCAGTTCACGGTACGGCGGGCATTCGACACCGACGACCTTCAACGCCGGATGCCGCTCCTGGAACCGCTCGCGCAGCTCCTCCGCCACGCCCTCGGCACCGCCGTAGAAGTACTGCGTCCAGCCGCGCTCCGCCGCCTCTGCCAGCACCCGCTCGAGCAGATCCGGACCGGCCACGCGACCCATCTCCTCGAACCCGGCGCGCCGACCGGCCCACACCAGCGGCATCCCGTCCGGAACGGTCAGACCGGACGTGTTGTAGACCTCGGTCAGCCGAGCGTCGGCACGCGCGTGCAGCAAAGCGTTCATGTCGGACACGCACACCAGCTGACGTTCACCGTCGTCGATCCAGCGCGCGAACGTCTCCACCGTCCGGTCCAGATTCGTCACGCTGACGTGGATCCCGAGAACGTCGACCCTACTCATGCGTCCTCCCCGTTCAGCAGTGCGAGGTCGGCGTCGACCATGATGCGGACCAACTCGGGAACGTGCACCTGCGCCTTCCAGCCGAGGTCGGTGGCGGCCCGCGACGCGTCCCCGATCAGCGAGTCCACCTCGGTGGGACGTTCGTAGCGCTGGTCGTGGTCGACGTACTTCTCCCAGTCCAGCCCGACGTGCTCGAACGCCAGCGAGACGAAGTCGCGGACGGAGTACGACGTACCGGTCGCGATCACGTAGTCCGCGGGGGTGTCGTGCTGCAGCATCCGCCACATGCCCTCGACGTACTCCGGGGCGTAGCCCCAGTCACGGCAGGCGTCCAGGTTGCCCAGGTACAGGCGATCCTGGCGACCCGTCTTGATCGCCGCCACCGCGCGGGTGATCTTCCGCGTCACGAACGTCTCGCCGCGCCGCGGGGACTCGTGGTTGAACAGGATCCCGTTCACCGCGAACATGTCGTACGCCTCGCGGTAGTTCCGGGTCATCCAGTAGCCGTAGAGCTTCGCGGCGCCGTACGGCGAACGCGGGTGGAACGCGGTGTCCTCGTTCTGCGGGGGCGGGGTCGCGCCGAACATCTCCGACGACGACGCCTGGTAGAACCGGCAGTCCAGCCCGATCATCCGGATCGCCTCGAGCAGCCGCGTCGTACCCATCCCGGTGGTGTCCCCGGTGTACTCCGGCTCGTCGAAGCTGACCCGCACATGCGACTGCGCGGCCAGGTGGTAGACCTCGGACGGCTGGATCGACGCGAGCAGGGTGACGAGTCGCGACCCGTCGGTCAGGTCGCCGTAGTGCAGGAAAAGCCGCTTGTCCCGGGCGTGCGGGTCCTCGTACAGGTGGTCGATCCGCTTGGTGTTGAAGGTGCTGGCGCGCCGGATCAGGCCGTGCACCTCGTAGCCCTTGGACAGCAGCAGCTCGGCCAGGTACGAACCGTCCTGGCCGGTGATGCCGGTGATGAAGGCCCTCTTGATGTTGGGGGTCATGCCACATGCTCCTGGTACCAGGCGTAGGTGGCGGCCACACCGTCTTCGAGGGAAATGGTGGGCTTCCAGCCGAGCGCCAGCAACCTGCTCACGTCGAGCAGCTTGCGCGGGGTGCCGTCCGGCTTGGAAAGATCGTTGCTCAGGGCACCGGTGTAGCCGACGGTCCGGGCGACCAGTTCGGCCAGCTCGCGGATCGTCACGTCGGCGCCGACACCGACGTTGATCGGCTCCGGTGCGTCGTAGTGCTCCAGCAGGTGCAGGCACGCGTCGGCCAGGTCGTCCACGTGCAGGAACTCGCGCCGCGGCGTACCGCTCCCCCACAACACCACCTCGGGCGCGGCAGCGGCCTTTGCCTCGTGGAACCGGCGGATCAACGCGGGGAGGACATGCGACGACGTCGGGTCGAAGTTGTCGTGCGGACCGTACAGGTTCGTCGGCATCGCGGAGATCCAGCGCAGGCCGTACTGCCGGCGTACCGCCTGGACCTGCATGATGCCCGCGATCTTGGCGATCGCGTACGCGTCGTTGGTCGGCTCCAGCTCACCGGTCAGCAGGCTCGACTCGCGGATCGGTTGCTCGGCGTACTTCGGATAGATGCACGACGACCCGAGGAACAGCAGCCGTGGCGTGCGGACCTCGAGCGCCGCGTCCATCAGGTTCACCTGGATGCGGAGGTTGTCGCTGAGGAACTCGGTCGGGTGGTCGCGGTTCGCGAGGATGCCGCCGACCCGGGCCGCGGCGTCGATCACGACCGCCGGCCGGTGCTCGCGCAGGAAGTCGAACGTCTGCTGACGGTCGCGCAGATCGAGCTCCGCCGATGACGCGCCGATCAGGTGCGTGTACCCGGCCGCCTCGAGGCGACGCCAGAGGGCCGAGCCGACGAGGCCGCGATGACCCGCGACGTACACCGGTGCCCCAGAATCCAACACAGGGTCCATCAGTAAGCTCCCGCGCCGTAGATCACCGCGCGCACGGTCTTCCAGAGAATCAGTAGATCCAGCGTCATCGACCAGTTGTCGACGTACCGCAGGTCGAGGCGGACCGACTCGTCCCAGGACAGGTCGCTGCGGCCGCTGACCTGCCAGAGGCCGGTCATGCCAGGCTTCACCAGCATCCGCCGCGAGTCGTCGGCGGCGTACAACGCGACCTCTTCGGCCAGCGGCGGCCGCGGACCGACGAGCGACATGTCGCCGCGCAGCACGTTGAACAGCTGCGGCAGTTCGTCGAGCGAGAACCGGCGGATCCAGCGGCCGAGCGGCGTCATCCGCGGGTCGTTGCGCATCTTGAAGATCACGCCGTTGCCGTCGCTCAACGCGTACAGGTCGCTGAGCCGCTGCTCCGCGTCGACGTACATGCTGCGGAACTTGAGCATCGTGAACTCGGCACCCGCGCGCCCGACCCGCTGCTGCCGGAACAGCACCGGACCGGGGCTCGACAGCTTCACCGCCAGCGCCAGGCCGATCAGCAACGGCGAGAGTACGGCGACGATGCCGAGGGCAACGACCCGGTCGAAGACCGCCTTCATCAGGTGCGGTCCGCCGCTGACCGACGGCCGCTCCAGGTGCAGCAGGGACAGGCCGGCGACCGGGCGGACGGAAATCCGCGGGCCGGCCACCTCGATGATGCCCGGGGAGACGATCAGCTCGATGCCGCGCTGCTCCAGCGCCCAGGACAGCCGGCGCAGCAACTGGCCGGCCAGCTCCGGGTCCGTCGCGATCGCGACGACCTCGACCGCGTGCCGGTCGGCGGCGGCCAGGATGTCCGGCTCGGCGAGCTCCTCGGGCTGCATCGGGCCGTTCTTGTCACGGGTGCTGTCACCGCGCGGGCGACAGGTCGCGACGACCCGGAAACCGTCGGTCGGCCGGCTCTCCAAGTGCTCACACAGCGTCGCGGCCGGGCCACTGCGCCCGACCACGAGAACCCTGTGCATGCAACGACCCCTGACCCGGTGCCGGTGCAGGTCCTTCCGCAACGCGTACCGCAGCAGCAGCGCGGCCACCACCATCACCGGAATCGCGAGCACCACGAAGCCACGGGCGATCTCGGCCTTGGTCACGTACGACGTCATCGCGACTGCCGCGGTGAGTCCGACGCCGGCGCGCAGCAGCGACCGGAACTCGTCCGGCCCGGCCCCGTAGAACCGTGAGTCGTACCCCTTCGACAAGGCGACCGCGGCTACCCAGGCGAGCGGCAGCACACTGCTCACCACGAGGTAACTGGAGCCGACGTGGTACCCGAACCGGGTCAGCAGCGCGATCGAGACACCGAGCATCGCGGCGAGCAGATCGCCGCCGACCGCGGCCCAGCGGTACACGCCGACCCAGCGCGGCTCGGTCGAGCGCGACGGCAGCGGAACGATCGCCGGAACCTCGTGCGGGACGACCCAGAGCGGCCGACGGCTGTCCACAGCGTCCGGCGCTTCTGCTCCGCTCACAGCGGCCCTCGTTCCCTCCCGCAACTGCTTGGTCACTTACAGTGTCCGCGGCAGCGTGCAGTGTGTCCTTGTCAACCCGCGCGTCGGCGTTGAGTGACCGAACATTACTACGCGGGCAGGCCTCGGGCGACGAGAGGTGCCAATCCTTGGGGAGATCTTTCAATCAGGCTGATCCGTCAACTTTCCCCGCCGGATCTCGATGTTCTCGAGGAAGCTGACCAGGCGTTTCCCGACCACTTCGGACGAGAACTCGGTCTCGGCCCTGACTGTGGCCGCAGCCGACATCGCCTGCAGCCGGGCCGGGTCCTCCAAGACCTCGATCAGTACGCCGGCGGCCGCCTCCGCGTCGTCCAACGGCCAGAACTGTCCCTCCTGGCCGGGCCGCACGATCTCGGGGATGCCGCCGACCGCTCCGGCGACGACCGGCAGTCCCCCGGCCATCGCCTCGAGCAGCGCGATCGGCAGGTTCTCCATCGTCGCGGTGTGGCAGTAGAGGCGGTGTCCGGCCATCAACGACGGCGGATCGGCCTGGTACCCCAGAAACCGCACCTGGTCGCCGAGGCCGAGGGCCTTGGCGAGCCCCTGCAACGCGCGCCGGTCCGGCCCGTCGCCGACGACGGACAGCGTGTACCTGTGGCCCCGGCGTGCGGCGGCGGCCAGCACCTCGAGAAGGTAGCGATGGTTCTTCCGCGGCTCGACAGCCCCGACCGTGATCAGGTCCGCGGTGTGCGCTGCCCCCGCACCTTGCAGCGGAATATTGACCGGATTCGGTATGACGATGCCGGGCACGTTGCGGATCGCGGGCATCCGCTCCTCGAGAACCGAGCGCGCGAACTCGGACACGTAGACGATCCCGTCCAGTTCGGTCAGGACCTGCTCCTCGAACGACCGGATCGCGCCGAACATCGTCCCGGACGGGTCGATGTCGCCCTTGCCGGCCCACTCGTCGGCCTGCGAAAGGTTGAAGTGCGCCGCCATCACGACCGGCTGCGTCGTCCGCACCCGCAGGGCGACCGCGGCCGAGACCGGGCACTGCGCGTACACCACAGCTGGTCCGGCACCCGACAGGTGGGCGGCCAGCGCACGCTCCAGGTAATAGGCGTGCCAGTACCGGTACCACCACACACTGGCCTGCGGACTGAAAAGCCGGATGGCGAACCTTGCCCCGAAGACCGGCGGGAGCAACGGGTCCTTCGACGAGAACGGGTTGACCACACTGGTCGGCCGCGTCGCGGCGTCCAGGTACTGCCCCACCGTGCGCACATGGGTCTGGACGCCGGATCCGCCGTTGCGGCGCATCAGCATCGTCATCACGATCTCGGTGTCGAGGCGGTCGGGGCGCCGTGACTGCTCAGCAGTTGCGTTCGTCATGCGGCCGCTCCCGTCGTCTTGAAGTGTTTCCCAGGCCGGATCAGCTCGCCCGCTGCTTCGAAGTACTCCCGCCGGGCGCGCAGGAACTGCCACCACCAGATCGCCGACCCGACAGCGGACGCGATCGCCGTCCCCCAGACCGCCCCGAGAGCACCCCCGGTGACAGCTCCGACGGTGCCGAGGAGGATGAACAGGGCCGACACGACCAGCTGGCAGCGCATCGTCCGGTCGGCACGTCCGAGGGCCCGCAACCCCGCGGAGGGGCCGATCTGCAGGCAGCCGAAGGCAGAGCTCACCATCACCCCGAGCACGAGCCGGTGCGCATCCGGCCAGACCCCGTCGAGCAGCATGCTGCCGATCCCGAACGGGAAGATCACGATGACCACCAGGCCCCACGCGAACGCCACCGAGGCGAGGCCCGCGCTGATGCCGAGGCAGAGTCGCAGGAGCGGGCCGGATCCCTTGCGCAGCGCGCGGGCGGCCTCCGGGACGGAGACCTGGGAGATGCCCATCAGCAGCGCCGCGACCGGGCCGATGAGCATCTCGGCGGCCCGGATCGCGCCGACCGCGGCCAGCCCGACCGCGGCCGCGACGACCGGCGCGCGGATCTGCCCGCCGGCGCCCATCACCACGTTCTCGACCAGGAAGCGCGTGCCGAGATCACGATGTGCGCGCAGCCAGGACCGCGCGGCATGAACCCGTGGCACCGTCCGCGCGTAGATCATTCCCGCCACCGCGGCCACCAGGGCTGTGGCGCCGAACCCGATCAGCACCAGCATCAGACTGGTGTTCCCGGTCAGGTGGACGACCAGCAGCAGGCTCAGGAACAGCACCGTCCACACCACGTCGACGAGGAACGCCCTCGCACCGCGCTCGGCCGCGAAGAAGGCACACCGCCAGCTGTCCTGCAGGGTCAGCGCCGGCATCGCGATGCCGATCGCGAGGAACGCGATACCGGCCTCCGAGCCGGGTTCTGCGGCCTTCAGGATCAGGCCCAGCCCGACGCAGATGACGCCGATGGCCGTACCCGTGAGCAGCGCGACGCCGGTCGCCGCGGACGCCGCGGTGCGCCAGACGTCGCCCGCTGTCCCGGAGAACCTGATCATCAGGGCGTCGGTCGCCAAGGCCCGCGAACAGCTGAGCGCGATCGAATAGGCGACGAACGCGAGGCCGAGCGCCCCGAGGCCCTCGGCGCCGAGGACGTTGGCCACGAAGACGCCGAGCAGGAAGTTCTCCAGACTCGACACCGCCTGATCGGCCACGGCCCAGCCGAGCCGGCCGGCGATCTGCTGCCGCCACAGCGCGATCCGGCTCATGTCGGCACACTCCTCACCCGCGCCGGTGGCCTCGCGAACACCTCGGCCGACAGGGCACTGAACTGGTCCTCCAGCGCACGCTTGAGCTCGCTGTTGCGCTCCGCCAGTTCCCCGACGATCCGTTCGCGGTCGTGTGTCAGCACAGTGAGTTGCTCGATCAGCCGGTCGACGTCGAAGTCACGGATGTCGTGGACGTACTCGCCTTGCCCGAGCAGCCGCATCACGGCGTCGTGCTTGCGCCCGTACCCGATCGCGATCGTCGGCGTACCGCACTTCAGCCCGGCGATCACGTTGTGGAACCGGGTGCCGACCATCACGTCGACGCCGGCGACCTGGTGGATCAGCTCGTCGAACGTGTCGCAGCGGTCGTAACGGGCGTTGCCCGGACCGGCCTCCGCCAGCAGCTCCGGCACTACCGGCTCGTCCGCCTCGTCACCGACGAAGAGCTGCACCTGATAGCCGCTCGCCACCAACCGGCCGACCAGGCGCCGCATCTTGTCCAGGTACGTCGTGTGCAACTCGTCGGATCGCGCGCGGTCGTCGGCACTGCCGTAGTACGCCATCACGCCGACGCCGATGATCCCGGTCGGCCCCGGTGCCGCTGCCGGAGCAGGAAGCGCGAAGACCAGATCCGGATAGACCCGATCGCGCGTGGACGCCAAGCCGGTACGACGGGCCGCATCGAGCGATTCCTCGTCCCGGAAGGAGCGGTAGTGCGCCAACCGGGCGCCGATCCTCAGCAGCACACGTGTCACGCGCTGCCGGACCACCGTCGCGCCGACGCTGACGAACGCGACCTTCGTACCGGACAGCCGGCCGGCGATCGACAGCACGGCCAACGAGTACGGCAGCTGCCACGGCCGTTGCGGCACGGTCGACTCCAGCACGCCCATGCCGGGGACGATGACGACGTCATGGCGTGTGGTCCAGCCGGCCGTCCGCCAGGTGTCGACGAGGGCGCCGAGGGCGATGCGCGGCACGGTCAGGACCGCACGAGCGAGCCGGGACTGTGGCGGTTGCTTGTCGTGCAGCCAGTGCAGCTGCACCGCCGGTATCCCGTAGCGGGCGGTCAGTGCCTCGGGTCCCGAGCACATGCTGTCCACGACCGCGTCCGGGTACTCCGCACGGAGATACGCGAGCACCGCCTCGAGTGTCGCGTCGTTGCCGAGGTTGCCGGAGCCCAGCCGGCCGAACAGGCCGATCCGTCGCGCGCTGGTCACGGACGGCCGCCTGCTCCGGCGACGAGCGCCCGGCTGGCGAGCACCCGCGTGCCGATCTCACCGAAGCTCTCCGGTGCCTGCGGCCCGGAGCGTCCCGGCAGCCGCCGAGCGGCACGATTGCCGGCCCACGAGATGATGTGCCGGTAGCACGTGCGACGCTCCGCACCACTGAGCGGAGCTCGTCGAACGGCAGCGAACCAGCTCCAGAGGTACTCCGCGAACAGCCGCGCCTTGAAGGTCCGGAACCAGCTGTCCCGGCTCGGGTCGAGTCGGGCGGCAACAGTGCTGATCGACGCGAGCGAGACCCGGTCGTCGTGCTGGCGGCGGAAGTAGAGCCATTCGGGCACCTGCACGAACCGGCCGTGCAAGGAGATCTCCGCAGTGTAGGTGTAGTCGGCGTGGTAGAAGCTGCCGTGCGGCTTGATCTTGCGCAGTACGTCGGAGCGGATCACCCCGTAGAAGTCGTCCGCGGCCAGCGCTCCGGGCAGGTCCACGCCGAACAACATGCTGCGGAACCGCTCCGGTGCCTGCGAGGAGTCGGTTGTCAGCGGGTACTCGAGCGCCTGGATGACCTCGCCGTCGCCGTCGATCGCCGCGCCCCACGCGTGGGCGAGAACCGCGTCGGGATGCTCGTCCAGCAGGGCGACGCAGCGCTCGAAAAGATCGCGCGCGTACAGGTCGTCGGCCGCGACCCATTTGAACAGTTCGCCGCGGCTCTGGTCGAAGACGAACTGGTGGTTGGGTGCGGCACCGATGTTGTGTTCCTGGCGGAAGATGCGGATCCGCGGGTCACGCGCCTGGTACTCGCGGCAGATGTCGTCGGTCGCGTCGGTCGAGGCGTTGCTCGAGATCACCAGCTCGAAGTCCTCGTACGTCTGGCCCAGAACGGCGTCGAGCGCCTCCCGGAGATACTCCTCACCGTTGTAGACGGGCAGTCCGACGCTGAGCCTGGGAAGAGCTGAAACCATGGTCTTTCCTTCCTAGACGAACCGGCGGAAGACCGGCTTGACGGGACGACCGCCGATGAACGCCTGGACGTCCTGGGCGTCGAGGGCCTGGCGGTAGACCGCGCAGGCGCCGGCGACGACCTCGACGGTGCGGTCGATGTCGGCGTCGGTGAGGGCGCTGCTGACGACGAACGACGGGCCGATGACGCCGCCGAGGATCAGCTCGCGGAGGAACAGCGTGCGGTAGTCCTGCGACGGGTTGAAGTCCTGGTCGAGGGTGGCGAACACCGCGTTGCTCGGGCGGCCGCGGACGAGCACGTGGTCCTGTACTCCGGCGGCCGCGGCGACTTCGCGAACACCCCGTGCCAACCGCTCGCCGCGCTCGTGCAGGCGGGCGGGGATGTCTTCCTCGGCGTACACGTCCATCACCGCGACAGCTGCCGCGAGGGCATGCGTCTCGGCGCCGTGCGTGGTCGACAGCAGGAAGACTCGCTCGTGGCTGTCGCGCAGTCCCCCGCGCTCCAGATACTCGCGCTTGCCGGCCAGGGCCGACACCGCGAAGCCGTTGCCGAGCGCCTTGCCGAACGTCGAGAGGTCGGGCGTCACGCCGAACAGACCCTGGGCACCGGCCGCGGACAGCCGGAAGCCGGTGATCATCTCGTCGAAGATCAGCAGCGCGCCGTGCCGGTGGACCAGATCGCGCAGACCTTCCAAGTAGCCGGCCGGCGGGTCCTGCTGAGTCGCGGCTTCCAGGATCAGGCAGGCGATCCGGCCCTCGTGCCGCCGGAACAGTTCCTCGGTGGCGCCCAGGTCGCCGTACGGGAAGGTGACGGTGAGGTCGGCGATCTCGTCGGGGATCCCGGCCGACATCGGGGTCCGGGTGATGAACCAGTCGTCGATCGAGAAGAAGGCCTGATCGCCGCAGAGCGCGACCAGCGGCCGCCCGGTGACCGCACGCGCCAGCTTCACCGCGGCGGTCGTCGCGTCCGAGCCGTTCTTGGCGAACTTCACCATCTCGGCGGTCGGGACGGTGGTGAGGAAGCGTTCGGCGGCCTCGAGCTCGATGATGCTCGGCCGCACGAAGTTGCTGCCGCGGTCGAGTTCACGGCGTACCGCCTCGAGCACCTTCGGGTGCCGGTGGCCGAGGCTGACCGCGCGCAGGCCGGAGCCGTACTCGATGTACTCGTTGCCGTCGACGTCCCAGACGTGCGCGCCGTCGCCGTGGTCGATCACCGGCGCCAGGTGCTCGGGGAACTGGTCCTCACCCTTGGCGTAGGTGTGCGCGCCGCCGGGGACCAGGTCGTGCAGTCGCTTGTTCGCGGCAACGGACTTCTCGAAAGACTTGTTCATGTGAGCCTCGTGGTGGCCAGGGCGAGTGATGCTGCTGCTTTGTCCCGGTCGGACATCAGGGTCACCGGCAGCGGCCACGGGATGTCCAGGTCGGGATCGTCGAAACGGATCGCCACGTCCTCGGACGGGTCGTGGGCACGGTCGATGCGGTACGAGACGTCAGCGGGTTCGGTCAGGGCCTGGAATCCGTGCGCGCAGCCGGCCGGCACGTACACGGTCACCTGGTTGTCGCCGGTCAGGTCGAACGTCTCCCGGTTCCGGTACGTCGGCGAGCCGGGACGCAGGTCGACGACGACGTCGAACACCGCGCCGTACGAGCAGCGCACCAGCTTGGCCTCACCGCGCCCGGACCTGGTGTGCATGCCGCGGACGACGCCCCGACGCGAACGGGAGATGCTGTCCTGGACGAAGCCGTCCGGGTCGAGACCGGCCTTCGCGATCACGTCCCGGTCGAACGTGCGCGAGAAGAACCCGCGCTCGTCGCGGTGCGGCGCCGGACGGAACAACAGGACGCCGGCGATGCCTGGGACCTCGACGATCTCCATGTCAGCACTCCCTCTCGTACGGTTCCGGGAGAGGGACGAGGTACGTCGTACCCCAGCCGCCGTCGGCCTCCAGCTGGGCGATGATCTCGTCGGCGATGTCCCAGGTGAGGACGAGGACGATGTCCGGCCGTGCGGCCTTCAGTTCCTCGATCGGACGGATCGGCACCATGCAGCCACCCGGTACGCGGCGGCCGTGCTTGCCGGGAGCAAGATCCACGGTGAACGGCAGCAGCTCCGTCGTCACCTTGCTGAGGTCGAGCAGCACCGGCGCCTTGGAAGGTGCGCCGTACCCGAGGACGGTGCGGCCGGCGGCCTTGTGCCGGGCCAGCTCGTCGTGCAGCGCGCCGGCCGCATGCCACGCGGCCTCCTGCAGGCTGCCGAGCTGTACCTCGTCGGCGATGCCCGCGGCATCCTCGTCCTCCAGCACCACGTCGACCGAGGCGTCCGGTTTCGCATCGGCCGTGTGCCGGAGCATCACCATCAGGCTGCCGCCGAACATGTCGACCTGCTTCACCGACTCGACCGCCAGCCCGTGAAGGGCAGCGAGGTTCCGCAGCGCCCGCAGCGAGACGTAGGCCCAGTGCCCGTGGCGGATGGTGTCGAACTGGTTCCCGACGAACAACGGCAACAGATGGTGGAACTCCATCACCAGAAGGCCGCCCGGCGCGAGCCGTTCCGCCCGCAGCTTCAGCATCTCGCCGTACTGCGGCTCGTGCACGATGCCGTGCACATCGATGACCAGATCGGCCTTCTCGCCGTCACCGGCCAGTCGTGAGCCGGCGGCGTACAGGTGCTCGAGCCAGGAACCGCCATGGTGGCTGGCGAACTCGAAGACGACGCTGTTGTGCAGCTGGGGGTACTCGGTGAGCAGCTCCTTCACCGACTTCTCGGCATGCGCGATGCTCGTCGCCGACTCCACCGCCAGCGGCTCCTCCGGCAGTTGCGCCTCGACGGGACCGAGCTGGACCAGCGTGCAGGACCGGCACAGCCACAGCTCCAGCGGCCAGCGCGGATCGGGCCCCGGTGTGTCCGCGGGCGGGAAGTAGTCGGCACACGGCTGCGGCCCTAGATCGACCACAGGTACGACGTTCTCCGCCGCGCACCCACGACACTTGAAGCTCACTGCATCCCCCTCGTTCACCATGTCAGCGTGGCTTTCCCCGTCGTGAAGGCTTCGGCGTACGGCGCTCGGCACTCCATGCCGCGGAGCCGGGCGAGCCCGGCGAACACCTCTTCGTCGAACCAGTCGTGCGGGACCTGTGACGGGTACGCCTTGTGCAGCAGCGCCACCTTGTCGCGCAGCTGCTCCTCGGTGAGTTCGACGTACAGCCACGGCCGGCTGAGATCGCCGTCCCACTTGGGGATCTCGTAGTGCAGCACCAGATGGTTGCGCCAGACCGTCGGCGCCAGCTCGGCGATCAGCCGGTGATCCTGATGTGCGTCGTTCTTGCTCGGGGCAAACACCAGGTCGGGCCGGCGCCCCGTGTCACCGCCGCGAGCGGTTGCCTCGAGCAACTCCTTGGTCTCGTTCCAGTACGCCGGCAGCCGTCCGTCCGGCAGCTCGGCCGATGTCACGGTCACCTCGCACTCCGGCAGGAACAGCTCCGCCGCGCGGCGGGCCTCCTCCAGACGCACCGGCGTACCGGTCGCGATCACGAACTCGGCGGTCAGCTCCGGCACCGACTCGGCCAGCTTGAGCAGCGTGCCGCCGCAGCCGATCTCGATATCGTCCGGATGCGCGCCGAGAGCGACCAGGTGGACCGGTCCGTCGATGAGGCCGAGCTGGAACGGCAGCATCAGATCGCCACCACCACAGGCGCCTTGTCCACGAGCTTGCCGTTCTGCTGGCGGGCCTCGTGGCTCCACAGCGCCCACGGCTTCTTGCCGGACCGGTACAGCTCCTCGAGCTGGCTGCGCTCCTTGAGCGTGTCCATCGGCGCCCAGAACCCGTGGTGCGGGATCGCCTCCAGCTTGCGCATCGCGGACAGCCGCGGGAACGCGTCGCCGACCAGGTCCTCGTCCTCGTGCAGGACGTCGAAGATCTCCTTCTTGATCACGAAGTACCCGCCGTTGATCCACACGTTCAGATCGGCGGCCGAGCGCAGCCCGGTGACCCGCGAGTCGTTGTCGAACTCGACCACGTGGAACGACGCCTGCGGCGGGACCGCGAGCAGGCTCGCGGTGATGTCGCTGGTCATCACGTGGTCGACGATCTTGTCCATCGGCGCGTCGGTCAGCACGTCGCCGTAGTTCGCCAGGAACGCGTCGTCGTCCTCCAGGTACGGCCGGACCCGGCGCAGCCGCTCACCGATGCTGGTGTCGATCCCGGTGTCGACGAAGGTGATCTTCCACTCGCTGATGTCGGAGTCGAGCAACTCGATGCGCTGCCCGCCCTTCGTCATCACGAAGTCGTTGGAGACCGTCTCCTCGTAACGCAGGAAGTACTCCTTGACCGCGGACCCCCCGAAGCCCAGGCAGAGGATGAACTCGGTGTGGCCGAAGTGCGCGTAGTACCGCATCACGTGCCACAGGACCGGCCGGTCGCCGATCGTCATCATCGGTTTCGGTGCGGAGTCGACTCCGCTGCGCATCCGCAGCCCGAACCCCCCGCAGAAGATCACGACCTTCATCTGACTTCCCTTCCCCCCAACACGTTCAGATCACTTCGAGGCGCGGGATGGGTACGACGAACTTCGCGCCCCACTCCCGTGCGTAGCCGAGCTGATGGACGATCTCCGCGCGCAGGTTCCACGGCAGGATCACGATGTAGTCGGGACGCGTCTCGGCCAGGCGCTCCGGGGCGTGGATCGGGATGTGCGTGCCGGGCAGGAACATCCCGTGCTTGTGCGGGCTGCGGTCGACCGTGTACGGCAGCAGGTCCTCGCGGATGCCGCAGTGGTTGAGCAGCGTGTTGCCCTTGCCGGGAGCGCCGTACCCGGCGACGAACTTGCCGTCGCGCTGTGCCTGGATCAGGAACTCGAGCAGATCGGACTTGATCTTGAACACCTCGGCCGCGAAGCCCAGGTGCCCCTCGACGCTGTGCAGGCCGGCGTCCTCCTCGTCCTGCAGCACCTTGCCGACCAGCTCGGTGGGCTCACCCGCAGTCTCGGTCGGCGTGCTGAAGACGCGGAGCGACCCGCCGTGGCTCTGCAGCTCCTGGACGTCGACAACTGTCAGGCCGGCCCTGTTGAGAGCGTCGGCCGCGGTCTTGAGAGTCAGGTACGAGTAGTGCTCGTGGTAGATCGTGTCGTACTGGCGGTTCTCGATCAGCCGGAGCAGGTGCGGGAACTCCAACGACACCAGGCCGTCGTCCTTCACCAGCGCGCGCAGGCCCTTGGCGAAGTCGACGATGTCCGGGACGTGGGCGAACACGTTGTTGCCGACGACAAGGTCCGCCTGGCCGTGCCGTTTGGCAGCGTCGGCCCCGGTCGCCTCGCCGAGGAAGTAGCTCTCGGTGCGGATGCCCTTCTCGTTCGCGATCTTCGCGATGTTCGCGGCCGGCTCGATCCCCAGCACCGGGATGCCTTCGGCAACGGCGTGCTGCAGCAGATAGCCGTCGTTGCTCGCGGCCTCGACGATCAGGCTGTTCTCGTTCAGCTGCAGCCGCTCCTGCATGTCGACGACGAAGCGGCGGGCGTGCTCCACCCAGCTGGTCGAGTACGACGAGAAGTACAGGTAGTCGCTGAAGACGTCGTCGGCGGCGACGTACGCCGGGAGCTGGACCAGCAGGCAGTTGTCGCAGATCCGCACGTTCAGCGGGTAGAACGTCTCACCGCTGTCGATCTGGTCGGCGCGCAGGAAGCTCTCGCACGGCGGCGACATGCCGAGGTCGACGAACGTCCGCGTCAACGGTTCGCCGCAGAGGCGGCAGGCGACCGAGTCCGTCTTTGGGTCCGTCATCAGTTCAGCTCCTTCGGCCCGGGGAACTGCTCGTCGGTCTGGCGGCGCAGCTGGTCGTCGACCAGGCCGGCGGCGAGGAGTTGCTGGATGCGGCGCAGCCGGACGAACTGCGCCGAGTTGAAGTCGTCGAGCGTGAGGCCGTGCCGCCGGTAGGCGTCGTACAGCTCGTCGACGCCCTTGCGGACCGTCCACTCGAGCCTCAGGTCGGGGAACGTGTCGTTCAGCTTGCTGAAGTCGACCTTGTAGTTGCGCAGGTCCGGGCCGGCGCCGTCGGCGATCGACAGGGTCGACCCCGGTACCGCCTCACGGACCATCTCGGCGATGTCGCGGACCTGCACCACGTCCTCGGAGCGGCCGACGTTGAACGCCTCGTCGTGGATCGTCTCCCGCGGCGACTCGAGCACCGTCAGGAACGCGCGGCTGATGTCCTCGATGTGCACCAGCGGCCGCCACGGGGTGCCGTCGCTCTCCAGGCGGACCTGGCCGGACGTCAGCGCGATCGCGGTCAGGTTGTTGACCACGATGTCGAGCCGCAGTCGCGTCGAGGCGCCGTACGCCGTCGCGTTCCGCAGGTACGTCGGGCTGAACGTGTCGTCGGCGAGCTTGGACAGCTCCTGCTCCGCCAGCGCCTTCGTCTCGCCGTACGGCGTGACCGGGAACATCTCCGCGTCCTCGGCGACCGCCTCCGACCCCGCGGCGCCGTACAGGCTGCAGGAGGACGCGAACAGGAACCGCCCGACACCGGCGTCCTTCGCCGCGCGGGCGAGGTTCAGTGTCCCTTCGAGGTTGACCGAGTACGTGGCGTCGCGGTTGAGGTGCCCGAGCGGATCGTTCGACAACGCGGCCAGACAGACCACCGCGTCGTACCCCGTCAGCTCCCCCGCCGTCACGTCCCGCATGTCCCGCGGCACGCGCGCCCCGATCGGCTCCGGCCCGTCCAAGAGGTCGCACCCCTCGTACAGCCCGGTGTCCAACCCGTCCACCTGATGCCCCGCAGCCCGCAGGAACGGCACCATCACCGCCCCGATATAACCGCGATCCCCGCTGACCAGAACCCTCATCCGGCGTCCCCTCACCCCAGCCCACACCCCAAGCACAGCCTCTGTCGCCCATACAGATCACCGTGAACCCACGGTGATACAGAGAATCTGCGGATCTTGTGATTGATCCCTGGATGCTCGCGGTTCCGCGACGCACGGTCCCACTCCCGTCGCTCGTCGTCCTGACCGCTTGGATTTCTCGGGGGAGATTTCCGCCGGGGTGTATCAGGGGGGTGGGGCGGGCGCTCTCATGGGCGCTGTGGGGACGTGGGGAGACCGCGTCATGAGCCTGTGGGGGGCGTTATGAAGGTTGCCGTATTCGGCTTGGGGTATGTGGGGTCGGTGACGGCGGCATGTCTGGCGGCTGCTGGGCATGAGGTGTGGGGCGTGGATGTCGACACTGCGAAGGTCGAGCCGATCGCCCAGGGTCACAGCCCGGTCGTCGAACCGGGACTGGACGATCTGGTCGCGGCGGGTGCCACGTCGGGACGGTTGCACGCGACAACCGATCCGCGGCTCGCGCTCGAGCGGGCCGATGTCTCGCTGATCTGTGTCGGCACACCGTCGACGCAGGCGGGCAGTACGGATCTGACCTACATCAAGCGCGCGGTGCGTGACATCGCCGAGGCGGCGCAGGTCGTCCTCCGGCCGGAGTCGGGTTTTCACAGCATCGTCATTCGCAGCACGGTCCCGCCGGGCACCGTCGACGAGGTGGTCGCCCAGGTGCTGGCCGAGATGCCGCCGCCGGACGGGCTCACGTTCGGTACGGCGATGTGCCCGGAGTTCCTGCGCGAGGGCTCCGGTCTCGCGGACTTCTACGAGCCGCCGTTCGTCGTGGTCGGCACCCGCAACCCGAAGGTCGGTACCGCTCTGACCGACCTGTTCGCGTTCCTCGGCAAGGACGTCCAGGTGGTCGACGTCCGTACGGCGGAAGCACTCAAGTACGCCTGCAACGCGTTCCACGCCACCAAGGTCTCGTTCGCGAACGAGATGGGGCGGATCTTCCGGCACTTCGACGTGGACTCGCGCGAGGTGATGAAGATCTTCGTCCAGGACACCAGCCTGAACATCTCGCCGTACTACCTGAAGCCAGGGTTCGCGTTCGGCGGCTCCTGCCTCCCGAAGGACCTGCGCAGCGTCCTGCACCTCGCACGGATCAACGACACCGAGCTCCCGCTGCTGGCCGGCACGCTCGCCACCAACGAGCGGAGCGTCCGCGACGTCGTCGACCGCGTGATCGCCGGCCCGGGCCGCGAGATCGCGCTGCTCGGCCTCAGCTTCAAGCACGCCACCGACGACCTGCGCGAGAGCCCCAACGTCGAGCTCGCCGAACGGCTGATCGGCAAGGGCTACAACCTGCGGATCTACGACGCGATCGTGAACCCGGGCCGCCTCGTCGGCGCGAACCTGCGACACGTCACATCCAAGCTCCCGCACCTGCAGCGGGTTCTCACCGACGACCCCGACGCGGCGCTGGCCGGCGCCGACGTGGCGATCGTCGCGGCGACCGACCGGCCCGCTGTGGAGGCGCTGCTCAGAACACCACCGGCGCGAACCATCGACCTGAGCGGCCGGCTCGGGGCCGATGTCGAGGCGCTGCACGGATACGAAGGAGTGGGCTGGTGAGCGGTCCGCGCGTCCTGATCATCATCCAGAACCTCTGGGTGCCGTTCGACCGCCGAGTCTGGCTGGAGTGCCAGGCGCTGGTGGCGGCCGGGTACGACGTCACGGTCGTCTGCCCGAAGGGTCCCGGCGATCCGTCGTACGAGGTCATCGACGGGGTGACCGTGCACAAGTACAACGCGTACGCGCCGGGCGGCAGCAAGGTCAGCTTCGTCTGGGAGTACGCCTACTCGTTCCTGGCCACGCTCCGGCTGGTCTTCCGGGCCCGCAAGGCCGGGAAGTTCAAGGTCCTGCAGGCCTGCAACCCGCCGGACATCTTCTGGCCGATCGCGATGCTGTTGCGCCGGCTGGACGGGACGAAGTTCGTCTTCGACCACCACGACCTGTGCCCGGAACTGTTCCAGTCCCGCTTCGGCGGCACGACCAGCCTTCCGTACAAGGGATTGCGCTTCCTCGAGCGGATGACGCACCGCAAGGCCGACCACGTGATCTCGACGAACGACTCGTACCGCCGGATCGCGATCACACGCAGCGGCAAGGCGAATCACGACGTGACCGTGGTCCGCACCGGGCCCGACCCGGACAAACTGCTCCGCGGCGCAGCGGACGAGTCGCTGCGCCGCGGTCACCGCTACCTGGTGACCTACATCGGCGTGATGGGCCCGCAGGACGGCGTCGACATCGTCGTGCGCGCTGCCGATCATATTGTCAACAATCTGCAGCGCACCGATATCGCCTTCACGCTGATGGGTGGCGGCGACTCGTTCGACGACGTGGTCGCGCTGCGGGACGAGCTCGGGCTGACCGAGTACGTCGAGTTCACCGGCCGGGTGCCGGACGAGACGGTCCTCGCGGTGATGTCGACCGCGGACCTCGGCCTGTCGCCGGATCCGAAGAATCCGCTGAACGACGTGTCGACAATGAACAAAACCATGGAGTACATGGCCTTCGAGCTCCCCGTCGTCGCCTTCGACCTGATCGAGACCAAGGTCTCCGCCGCGGACGCCGCGGTGTACGTCGAGCCGAACGACGTGGCGCAGTACGGCGACGCGATCGTCGCACTGCTCGACGACCAGGTACGCCGGCGCCGGATGGCGAAACTCGGCCGCGAACGCGTCGAGCAGGTGCTCGCGTGGAAGCACCAGCAGAAGGCGTACCTCGAGGTGTACGACCAGCTCACCGGACACGTCAGCCACCTCGGCACCGTGGCCGGTATCCGCAACGCGACGGGATCCTGACTGTGTGCGGCATCGCCGGCTGCTACCAGCAGCGCGACGGCTTCGCGCTCGCGGAGGCGATGAGCGACCGCATCGCCCATCGCGGCCCGGACGCCGATCGGCTGTACGCGTTCGACGAGGGCGACGTCCGTGCCTACCTGGCACATCGCAGATTGTCGATCATCGACCTGTCGTCGGCCGCGGACCAGCCGTTCAGCAAGCGCGGTCTGACGATCTGCTACAACGGCGAGCTCTACAACTACAAGGAACTCCGGGCCGAGCTCTCCAAGTCGGGGGTGCATTTCCGGACCAACGGCGACACCGAGGTGGTGCTGGAGGCCTGGCGTCGCTGGGGCCCGGACGCGCTCAAACGTTTCCGCGGCATGTTCGCGTTCGCGATGCTGGACGAGGACAGCGGCAGCATGTATCTCGCCCGCGACCCACTCGGTATCAAGCCGCTGTACTTCCTCCGCCGTGAGGGCGGCGTGATCTTCGCGTCCGAGCTGAAGGCCCTCGTCGCCGCGGTCGGCACCGAGCTGCGCACCGAACCGGGCGCACTGATCGCGTCCATGCTGTATTACTGGCTGCCCGAACAGCGCTGCGCGATCGACGGCGTCGACAAGCTGCCGCCGGGTTCGTGGGCGGAGTTCCGGCCGGACGGCAGCAGCCGGCACGAGACGTACTGGCGGGTGACCGACGTCGCCACGGAGGCCGCTGCCGGTCCCCGCGCCGACCTGCGGCAGGTCATCGAGGAGTCCGTTGCCGCGCACCTCGTGGCCGACGTGCCGGTGTCGACGTTCCTGAGCGGCGGCCTCGACTCCAGCCTCGTCACCGTGCTGGCGAAGCAGATGGATCCCGGTGTCGACTCGTACACGATCACCTTCCGCGCCGAGGACCAGAAGCTCGAGGCCATGCCGGACGACGCGGTCTACGCGCGGAAGGTGGCCCGCCAGTTCGGGATCGACCTGCACGAGATCGAGATCGCACCCGATGTCGTCGAGCTACTTCCGCGGATTGTCGACATTCTGGACGAGCCGATCGGCGACCCGGCCGCGATCAACACGCTGCTGATGTGCGACACCGCACGCGACGCGGGCGTGAAGGTGCTGCTGTCCGGAATGGGCGCCGACGAGCTGTTCGGCGGGTACCGCAAGCACCTCGCGTGCGTGATGGGAGCGCAGTACCAGCGGCTCCCCGGCGTACTGCGGAACGGTGTGATCGGCCCGGCGGTACGGCGGCTCCCGGTGACCGCGAACGGTCGCGGACTGCGGTACGCGCGCTGGGCAAAGCGGTTCGAGACGTTCTCGAACCTGCCGGAGGAAGAGGCGTTCCGGCGCAGCTACACGATGTACGACGCCGACCAGCTCGCCGGCCTCATCAGCCCCGACCTGGACCCGTACGTCGGGAAGCTGCTCGCCGAGCACAGCGACATCTACCACGACACGACTCTCACTGATCACGTCAACCGGATGTGCCTCGCGGACTCGCGGATGTTCCTGCCGGGACTGAACCTCGCGTACACGGACCGGTCCAGCATGGCGGCGTCGACCGAGGTACGGACCCCGTTCGTGGACCCGGTCGTCGCGCGGGCGGCGTTCTCGATCCCGGGCAGCGAGAAGATCCACCGCCGGGTCAGCAAGCTGGCGTTGAAGAAGGCGGCCGAGGCCTGGCTGCCGAAGGAGATCATCTACCGGCCGAAGGCGTCGTTCAGTGCGCCGCTGCGGGCGTGGGTGCGGAACGACCTGCGCGAACTGGTGGACGACGTACTGCTGCGCGGGGAGCTGGTCGGGAGCGGGTTCCTGCGGCAGGCCGCCGTACAGAAGCTGGTCGACGACGAGCGGGCCGGGCGCGAGGACTACTCCAAGCAGATCTGGCAGTTGCTGACCCTGGAGACCTGGACGCGGCACATGCGGTCAATGGGCGTCACCATCACCTCACTCTGAAGACTCTTCTCTTTCTGAAGGACTGGCATGAAACAGGTTGCGCAGAACTACAAGTCCGGCGAGCTGGCGGTTCTCGACGTACCGCCGCCGGCCTGTGCGCCGGGTGGCGTGCTGGTTCGTTCGCTCTATTCACTGATCTCCACCGGGACCGAGCTGATGAAGGTCGGCGAGGCGAAGCTGTCCCTGGTCGGCAAAGCGAAGGCCCGGCCGGACCAGGTGCGGAAGGTGCTGGACTCCGTTGCCCAGCAGGGCGCGCTCAACACCTACAAGAAGGTGATGAACAAGCTCGACTCGTACACGCCGCTCGGGTACTCGCTGTGTGGTGTGGTGGTCGAGGTCGGCGCCGGCGCCGAGGAGTTCAGTGTCGGACAGCTGGTCGCCGCGGCGGGGAACGAGTTCGCGCTGCATGCGGAGTACAACTGGGTGCCGTTGAACCTGTGCGTGCCGGTGCCCGACGGCGTGCCGCCGGAGCAGGCGGCGTTCTCCACCGTCGGTGCGATCGCGATGCAGGGCGTGCGGCAGGCAGAGGTCCAGCTCGGGGACACAGCTGTGGTGATCGGGCTCGGGCTTGTCGGGCAGCTGGTTGTGCGGCTGCTTGTTGCCGCTGGGGTCCGGGTGTTCGGGATCGACACGGTCGAAGACCGGTGCCGGATGGCCGAGAAGGCGGGGGCGCTGCACTGCTCGTCGCCCGACGAGGCAGGGGTAGCGACGCTCGAGCGAGCGCTGCTGGAGGCGTCGAACGGTCTCGGCGCCGACCGCATCCTGCTGGCCGCCGGCGGTCACTCGAACGGTCCGGTCGAGACGGCCGCTCGCCTGGCCCGCGACCGCGCCCGTGTCGTCGACATCGGCAAGACGAGACTCGACCTGCCCTGGAACGCGTACTACGACAAGGAGCTGGACGTCCGGTTCTCCCGTTCCTACGGTCCTGGCCGGTACGACGACCGCTACGAGCTCCAGGGCATCGACTACCCGGCCGGCTACGTCCGCTGGACCGAACGCCGCAACCTCGAGTGCTTCGTCGACCTGATCGCCCGCGAACAGATCGACATCGGTTCGCTGATCGCCAGCACCTTCCCGATCGCGGACGCCACGGAGGTCTACCAGAAGCTCAGCAGCGGCGCCTATCCAGGCGTCGGCTTCCTGTTCGAGTACCCCGACGTACCTCAGGCAGCTGCACCGACGGCGACGACAACCGCGGCACGTCCTGCCGCACCCACGAGTGGTGGCGTGCGGATGGGGTTCATCGGGGCCGGGAACTACGCGTCGAGCATGTTGCTGCCGCATCTGCAGAAGGACGGGCGGGCCGTGCTGGCGCGGGTGGCCACCAACAAGTCGTTGTCGGCGGCCAATGCCCAGCGGCGGTTCGGATTCGAGGCGGTTTCCACGACCGCGGACGAGGTCCTGGAAGACGCCAGTCTGGATGCCGTGTTCGTGGTGACCCGGCACAGCTCGCACGCGGAGCTTGCCTGCCGGGCGCTGGAGAGCGGGAAGGCCGTCTTCGTCGAGAAGCCGCTGGCGCTGACCGACGAGGAGCTGGACCGGATAGTCGCCACGGTGCAGGCGACCGGCAACGATCGGCTGATGGTCGGGTTCAACCGCCGGTTCGCGCCGTTGCTGACCGATCTCAAGGACCGCTTCGGCAACCCGGGCGGCAGCTTCTCGCTGCGCTACCTGGTGAACGCCGGCAAGCTCGACTCCACCAGCTGGTACCTCGACGCCGGCAAGGAAGGCACCCGGTTCGCCGGTGAAGGCGGCCACTTCATCGACACGCTGACCTGGTGGCTGAACAGTCTCCCGACCGAGGTGTACGCCGTACCCGGACCGGACACCGGCGACCTCGTCGTCACGCTCCGGTTCGCGAATGGTTCCGTCGGCACGATCAGCTACGTCGGTGGCGGCAACGCGCGCTTCCCGAAGGAAACGATCGACATCACCGGCGCCGGCCGCAACGCCCGCTTCGACAACTTCCAGAGCGCCTCGCTGTGGACCGGACGCAAACCGTCCACCCGCAAGTCCCGCAGTACCGACAAGGGCCAGCGCACCGAACTCGAACGCTTCGTCGCCGCCGTGCAGTCCGGTGGCCCGATGCCGATCCCGTTCGACGCGCTGGTCGCCACCACCCGCGCGACGATCGCCGTCGACCGCAGTCTCGCAAGTGGCAAACCGGAGCACGTGTGAGCCGCCAGCCTCTGGGCTGGTACGTCCGCCGCCTCCGCCGGATGTCCCCCACCGAAATCATCTGGCGAACCCGCGATGCCGGACGCCGTACTGCCTGGGCCTACCAGCACGTCAGGCCCGGGCAGGACGCGGCGATCCACCTCCCGCTCCGCAAGGACCTGACCTTCGGTACGACGCTGCCGCCGAGAACCGCGAGCGCCGTACCGGACGACGCCCGGAAGGCGGTGATCGAGACCGCCGACGCCGTCCTGGCCGGGAACCTCGAGGTCCTCGGCGTCGAGCGCACCGACCTCCGCGCACCGGACTGGTTCCGCGACCCGGTCACGGGCCGCCGGTCCGACCCGGCGCAGTACGTCTTCAAGCTGAACCACCGCAACGAAGCAGCGGTCGGCAACATCAAGCAGGTGTGGGAGCTGTCCCGTCACCACCACCTCACCCAGCTGGCCGCGGCCTGGTACCTGACCCACGACGACCGGTACGCCGAACGCGTCGCCGACCACCTCAACGACTGGTGGCGGTCGAACCCGTTCCTGTCCGGCGTGCACTGGGCGAGCGGCATCGAGCTCGGCCTGCGCCTGATCAGCTGGACCTGGATCCGCCGGCTGCTGAACGACTGGCCCGAGATCACGGACCTGTTCGAGCACAACGAGTCGGCGCTCCAGCAGATCTACTGGCACCAGCGCTATCTCGCCGCGTTCCGCAGCCACGGCTCCTCGGCCAACAACCACGTGATCGCAGAAGCGGCCGGCCAACTCGTCGGCGCCTGCGCGTTCCCCTGGTTCACCAAGAGCGCCCGCTGGCGTGCTGATGCCGCAGCGCTGCTGGAGAAGGAACTCGACGCCAACACGTTCCCGTCCGGCGTCAACCGCGAGCTGGCCACCGACTACCACCGCTTCGTCTCCGAGCTCGGTCTGTACGCCGCCCTGGAGGCCGACCTCGCGGGCCATCCGCTCAGCCCGCAGACCTGGGCCCTGCTGACCCGCACCGTCGATGTGGCCGCAGCGATCGTCGACACGACCCTGCGGCCACCACGCCAAGGTGACGACGACGAAGGCATGGCGCTGGTCCTCGACCCACCAGACATCAGCAACTGGTCGGCGTACCTCTCCCTCGGCGCTGCCGTGGTCGGCGCCGCGCCCTGGTGGCCGGACAGCCCTCCAACAGCGACCTCGGTCATCGTCGGCTCGCTGGTCAACGCCCAGCAACCAGACCGGCCTGCCGAACGACCGGACCACTTCCGGGACGCCGGTCTGACCATCCTGAGGAGCCGGGACACCGGCCGGGAGATCTGGTGCCGTGCGGACGCCGGTCCGCACGGTTTCCTCTCCATCGCCGCCCACGCCCACTCCGACGCGCTCTCGCTCGAGGTGCGCGTCGACGGCGTCGACATCCTCGCCGACCCGGGGACGTACTGCTATCACGGTGAGGAGGAGTGGCGGGACTACTTCCGCTCCACGATCGCCCACAACACTGTCGAGGTAGCGGGTACCGAGCAGTCCACCTGGGGCGGCCCGTTCCTCTGGCTGCGCGGCGCGACCGGCACGGTACGCCGGCACGACGAGAACAGCTGGGATGCCGAACACGACGGCTACGCCCCCGTGACGCATCGACGGACCGCCGTACTGGACCACGGCGTGCTGTGCGTGGAGGACCACCTCGACGCCGCAACCGACGTACGGGTCGCCTGGCATCTGGGACCTGAGGTGTCGGCGGAGCTGGACGGCACGACCGGACGCCTGGAATGGTCCACCGGCTCAGCGGTCGTCGAACTGCCACCAGGACTGTCCTGGACAGTGCACCGCGGTGAGACCGACCCGATCCTCGGCTGGTACTCCGGGCGTTTCGGCCACAAGGTGCCCTCGGCGACCCTGCTCGGCAGCGGCCGATCGGAGGCGCCGACCCCGATGGTGACCAGATTCCGGCTGTCTACCTGAACCCGTGTATCACGGCGGACGCTCGCCGCTCCTTTGTACGGAGAGCGCCTGCGGCTGAGGAGGTACCCGTGAGCACGCAAGAACTCGACGTCAAGAAGGCGTTTCGGGCGATCCTGCGGCATCGGCGGCTCGTCGGCGCCGTGGCGGCCGTCGGACTGCTCGGCGGGATCGGCGCAGGTCTGCTGATCCCCCCGCAGTACTCGGCCTCGTCGCTGGTGCTGCTGCCGGCACCACCGAAAGTGGAGGGCCAGGCGGCATCGAGCGAGCAGAACATCGACACCCAGGTCTTCATCGCGAGCAGCGAACCTGTCCTCAAGAGCGCCGGCCAGAACGTCAGTCCGGTCCTCGGCGTCGAAGAGGTCAAGAAGCGCATCAAGGTGCAGTCCGCGACCGCCGACGTGATCCAGATCAAGAGCCGGGGCGTCAGCCGGCGGCAGGCGACCAGTCTGGCGAACGCGGTCGCCGACGTCTACCTGGTGTTCGTCACGACGGAACAGAAGCTGCCCGGTGATCTGGGCAAGAAGACCGGCGCAAGGGTCCTGGAGCGGGCGACGACGGCCAGCGGCGGAGGGCTGGCCCCGCACCTCGCTCTCTACGGACTCCTCGGTCTGGTCGGCGGCGCACTTCTCGGTGCGGTCGCGGCTTTGGTCATCGCCCGCAGCGACCGGCGGCTCCGGCTGCGGGACGAGATCGCCGACGCGATCGGCCTCCCGGTCCTCGCGTCGGTCTCGTCGTACCGGGCGAAAGGCGTCTCCGACTGGAGCAACCTGCTCGACCGGTACACGCCCCCGGCCGTCGACGCGTGGAGTCTTCGCAAGACGCTGCACCACCTCGGCCTGGACCCGAAGGAGAACACTTCGACCTCGCTGACGGTGATCTCGTTCACCGAGGACGAGGCCGCGCTCCCCTTCGGGCCGCAACTGGCCGCGTACGCCAAGTCGATCGGGATCGCCACCTCGCTGGTCGTCGGCAACTACCACGAAGCGCCCGCCGTCGTGCCGGGGACCGTCGTGGGATCCGGCAACCGGGTCCAGCTGGACATCCTGGTCGTCGTCGTGGACCGCGACGAACCGCAACTGAACGGCGTGCTCGGCACCTCCACGACTGTGGTCGCGGTGGCCGCGGGCGCTGTGACCGCCGAGGAACTCGCCCGGCTCGCGGTCGCCGCCGACGACGCCGACCGCACCATCGACGGCATCATCGTGACGGATCCCGATCCGTCCGACCGCACCATCGGGCGGGTGCCGCGCTCCATGCGGCGGTCCGGCGCCAGCCTCCCGACCCTGCTCAGCGGTGCGGCCCGGAGGAGAGCCCGATGAGCGAACAATGGAAGGCCGAGCAGCCAGGCCCCGAGACCGTCTGGTCGGACGACGACGAGCTGTACGGCATCGACGAACGCACCGACAGCTATCCACCGGACGGGCTCGTCACCCTCCGCTTCCTCAAGGACGCCGTCCGCCGGCACGCCCGGCTGTGGATCGCCGTCGCGATCCTCGGCCTCGCCCTCGGTACGGCGGTCCCCTTCGTCATGCCGCCCGCGAGCCAATCGTCGGCCAAGCTGCTCCTGACCCACCGCGAGGGCGACAACCTCGAGACTGCGATGGCAACCGACGCCAGCCTGGTGACCACCCGGGCCGTGGCGCAGGTAGCCATCCAGAAGCTCGGCCTCGCCGACACGCCCGACCAGCTGCTGAAGCGGTACTCCGCGACGGCCCTGACCGGCCGTGTCCTCGAGATCGACGCCAAGGCACCGACGAGCGCCGAGGCGACTGCTCTCGCCGACACCATCGCCAGCGCCTACCTGGTGTTCCGCAACCAGCAGATCGCCGAGCAGGCGGCGCCTCTGCAAGCCGATCTCGCGGCGGCTGCCACCGCGGTGAAGCGTGCCGAGGCGGCGGTCCGGGCAGCGGGCGGCGACCCCAGCGACGCGTCCGCACCCACCACCACACTGACGGCCAGGCTCGGCCAGGCGCGGGAGAATCAGCGCTACATCGAGCAGCAACTCCTCGACCAGCAGGTGTCTGCCGCACGGATGACCAGCAGCCGCGTCCTCGACCAAGCCTCGCCGGTCCGGGTGTCGCGGCGGCACACGCAGATCGTCGCGACCGGCTCCGGACTCATGGTGGGTCTGTTCCTCGGGATCGGGTTCATCGTCGTCCGGGCGATGATCTCGGACCGGCTCTGGCGGCGGCAGGACGTTGCCCAGGCACTCGGTGTACCGATCCGGTTGAGCATCGGACGCCCGCGGCTCCGCCGCCGGCCGACCATCCGCCGGCTCCGCGCACCGGAGCCCGACCTCGGACCAGTCGTGCGGCACCTGGGCTGGACCGTCACGGGCGAGGACGGGCTAGCACCGGCCCTCGCCGTCGTGAGCATCGACACGACGAAGGACTGTGCACGCCTGGTCGCCCTGCTCGCGCGGTCCTTCGCCGAACACGGACAGCGGGTTCTGGTGGCGGATCTGACCGACACCGGTGACCTCGCGGCCAGATTCGGCATCAAGAAGCCGGGCACGTTCGAGGCACCGGTAACGGACGCCGACCTACCGGTCAACGTCCATCGCCCGGCGTCGGGCACCGGCGCCCTCGAAGGTCTTCGCCTGCACGAGGAAGCGGACGGGGACACCGACGAGGAGAAGGCTCTGCGCGCGGTCTGGGCCGCCGCCGACGTCGTACTGGTCCACGCGACCCTCTCCCCCGCGCTGGGCGCCGACTACCTCAGGGCCTGGGCCTCCCGGGCGGCGCTCGTGGCGACCGCGGGCCGGTCCAACGCGACGACCCTGCACGCCACCGGCGAGATGATCCGGCTCGCCGGCCTCCACGTCGAAACCGCCGTACTGCTGCGCGCCGACCGCACCGACGACAGCCTCGGGCAGTGGGAGACGGAGACCGAGCACGCCGAGCAGACCAAGTCGACCGAACACGCCAAGCAGACCGGGCAGACCGGGCAGACCGGGCAGACCGGGCAGAACGGGCAGAACGGGCAGAACGAGGAGCGCACTCAGGTCGGAGCGGCCGGGCAGGCTGCGGCCGGGTCCGGTTTCGGAGTGGTCGCCCCATGACCGCTCCGCCGCTCCTCGGCACCGCGCCGGCCGTCCGGTCGGTGCCAGGGCCGCGGACGGTCCGGCGCCGGATCTACACCTGCTGGGGGCTGCTGGTCCTCAACGTCATCCCGTTCTATCCCGGCGCGGGGCACCTGCTGCCCATCCCGGGGATCATCGGCAAGCTGATCACCCAGGGATCCCTCGGCGTGGCCCTGATCCTTGCCATGAGCATCAACCGCCGGGGATCGATCCGCCGGAGCACCTTCATCCTGCTGGTGACCGTTATGGCCGGGGTCGCCGTGATGGACAGCCTGCGGAGCGAGTTCATCTTCGGCAGCCTCTACCGGGTCTGCCGCCTGATCGCGTTCCTGCTGACCCTGTTGCTGCTGACCCCCTGGTGGGGCCGGCGTGATCTGCTCCTCGTCAAGGCACATCTGACCATCGTCGGGATCGTCCTGGGCTCCGTTCTGGTCGGGTACGTCGTCGCACCGGGCGTCGCGATGGGGACCGAAGGCCGCCTGGGCGGCGCCATCTGGCCGATCCCCCCGACGCAGGTCGGCCGGTACGCCGCGACCGCGATCGGGCTGACCGCGATCCTCTGGATGTCCGGCACGATCCAGCGGAGGACGGCCTTGATCACCGCGACGGTCGCCCTGCCGATCCTGTTGCTCAGCCACACCCGCACGGCGCTGGTGTCGATGGCGGCCGGCCTCCTGATCGCCGGGCTCAGCCTCTTCCGCACCCGGGCCCGCGTCCGCCGGGCGTTCGCCACCGGAACGGTCATCGTCTCGATCGGCGCACTCAGCCTGTCCTCGGTGCTGACCACCTGGATCGCCCGCGGTCAGGACACCTCGCAACTGTCGAACCTGACCGGGCGCACCGTGGTCTGGGACCAGGTCCTGTCCAAGCCGCGGGGGTGGTTCGAGCTGTTGTTCGGCATTGGACTGACCAACAAATCGTTCAACGGCCTGGCGATCGACAGCAACTGGATCTCCACCTACTACGAGCTCGGGCTGGTCGGTGTGGCGATCAACATCGCGATGCTCCTGTTCCTGCTGATCACCGCCTCGTTCCGCCCGCACGGCGTCCACCGGGCGCTCGCGCTGTACCTGGTCGGCTACGCCATCGTCTCCAGCTTCACCGAGACCGGTCTCGGCGACGCGTCGCTCGCCCTGCTCGAACTCGCCCTCGCCGCATCTCTGCTCCTGCCGACCCTCAACAGAGGCCCGCGATGAGAATCCTCGTTCTGCACAACCGCTATCGCTCGGCGGCTCCCAGCGGGGAGAACCGGGTCGTCGACCAGGAGAGTCACGCCCTCCGGTCCCTCGGACACGAGGTGGAACACTTCGAACGGCGCAGCGACGACATCGAGAGCTGGTCGCCGCTGCAGAAGGCCGCCCTGCCGGCGACCGTGGTCTGGAGCCGCAGCTCGCACCGGGACCTGAGCGCGGTACTGCGACGGTTCGAGCCTGACGTGGTACATGTTCACAACACTTTTCCTTTGCTCAGTTCCTCCGTGCTGTACGCGTGCCGTGACGCCGGCGTACCGGTGGTCGCGACCCTGCACAACTACCGGCTGGTCTGTGCGACCGGCGACTTCTTCCGGGACGGCAAGATCTGCCTGGAGTGCGCCGACGGCAGCTCCACGGCCGCCATCCGGCACCGCTGTTACCGCGGCTCGGTACTGGCGACCGCGCCCGTTGTCGTCGCCGGGCGCGTGCACCGGAACGCATGGCGCTCGCTGGTCTCGGCGTACGTCCTGCCGACTGCTTCCCAGATCCCGTTGCTGGCCGCAATGGACTTCGATCCGGAGCGCGTCTTCGTCAAACCGAACCTCGTGCCGTACGACGGACCTGTGTCGGGACCTGCATCACGCGAGCACCAGGTGGCCTACGTCGGCCGCCTCGACGAGGCCAAGGGCCTGCCGTTCCTGATGCGCACCTGGGACGAGTACCGCTCGACGGCGGGCGATCAGGGGCTGCGGCTGGTCATCGCCGGCGGCGGAGCGCTGGAAGCAGAGGTCTCACGCTGGGCGGAGCGGCATCCGTCGGTCGAGGTGACCGGAATGCTGAGCAAACAGGAGTGTTTCGAGCTCATCGCCCGCTCGCGCGCCGTCCTGCTGCCCTCACAGGTCCAGGAGACGTTCGGGCTGGTGCTCGTGGAGGCGATGGCCGCCGGGGTCCCCTCGATCGCGGCCGCTCACGGCTCGTTCCCCGAACTGATCACCGACGGCATGGACGGCTCGCTGTTCCGGCCCGGTGACGCCGCCGAACTGCTGACCGCACTCCAGGACGTCGACCGGTCTCCGGAGCGGTACGAGAAGTACGGGCTGCAGGCAAGGGCGACGTACGAGAACCGGTTCCATCCCACCCAGAACATCGGGCACCTGCTCGAGATCTACCGGTACGCAGTGGAGCACCCCGCTGTGCGACGCCGATGAACACCCGCCGCCTGCTGGCCGGCTCCGGGGCTCTGTTGCTGGTCGCCGGCCTGGTCACCGCCGGGTTCGTCGCCAGGAACCGCGCCGCGGTGACCCAGGCCTCGGTCGGCGTCTCCGTCCCCGGAGCACCACCCGCCGCGGCGCCGGGGCCGTCGGCGGCCGCGCCCGCACCGGCATCTCCGCCGGCCCGGATCTGCGACAACCCGACCATCCTGGCCGGTCCCGCGCGACCACCCAGTGGCGCCGTCGTCGTGCAGCGAACGCAGAACCTGATTGCGCTGACCGAGGACAGGCCCGCCGGTACGACGTTCTGGCTCGTCCCGGGAGTGCACACCCTGGGCACCGGCCAGTACGACCAGGTGACGCCGAAGGCCGGCAACACGTACGTCGGCGCGCCGGGAGCGATCATCGACGGGCAGCACCTGAACCTGTACGCGTTCAGCGGGCCGGCGGGCGGCGTCGTCATCCGGAACCTCACCATCCAGAACTTCGGGCGCCACGGTTCCAACAACGACGAAGGCGTGGTGAACCACGAGACCACGGCGAGCTGGACGCTGCTCGGGAACACGATCCGGGACAACGCCGGGAACGCGGTCATGGTCGGCACCCGCAACCTGTTGCGCCACAACTGCCTGGCGCACAACGGGCAGAGCGGCTTCGGCACCTACAGCGCCATCGCGGGCGTTTCGAACATCACGCTCGACAGCAACGAGATCACCGGCAACAACACCGACGACTGGGAGCACCTCAGGCCGGGGTGCGGGTGCACGGCCGGCGGGAAGTTCTGGGAGGTCACCGGAGCGGTCGTGCGGAACAACTGGGTCCACGACAACAAGGGCGCCGGTCTGTGGGCCGACACGAACAACGCGGGATTCCTCTTCGAGGGCAACTACATCGAAGGCAACGACGCCGAGGGCCTGATCTACGAGATCAGCTACAACGCGGTCATCCGGAGCAACACGTTCGTCGGCAACGGCCACGTCGAGGGTCCGGCCAACGGCAACTTCCCGACCGGCGCCGTCTACATCTCGGAGTCGGGCAGCGACCGGCGGGTCCGAGCCGGCTCCGGCAAGACCTTCGAGATCAGCGACAACGTCTTCAAGGACAACTGGTCGGGCGTCGTGCTGTGGGAGAACTCCGACCGGTTCTCGGGATCACCGGCGGAGGGCAGCCAGGCCGACACCCTGGTCAATCCTCAGCTGGTCACCGCCAAGACCTGCACCCAGCGCAACATCAAGAAGCAGCCCTACTTCGACGACTGCCGGTGGAAGACGCAGAACGTCCACGTGCACAACAATCTCTTCAGCCTCGACCCGAGCCGGCTTCCGGCGACCTGCAGCTCGCAGACCGGCTGCGGCTACAACGGTCTGTTCGCGAACTTCGGGACCTCCCCCGCCTGGTCGCCGTACAAGGGCACCGCGATCGAGGAGGCCGTCGCACTGCAGCAGAACAACAAGTTCTCCTCGAACATCTACTCCGGTCCGTGGAGCTTCGTCGTTCCAGCGCAAGGTGCCCGGGCGAACTGGGCCACCTGGCAGGGCGCGCCCTACAACCAGGACACGGACAGCCTGATCAAGCTGCCGGCTCCCGCGAGCGGCTCGACCGGGGAGCGCTGAAGCGATGATCGGGCCTCCTGAACGGGCCGCGTGTGAGCAGATCGCGCTGCTCCGGTCGGTCGGGTACGCCGCGTTCGGCCGGCACGAACACGGCCTCGACGTGCTCGACCTGGTCTTCGACAGCCTCATCGACCAGCCCGGAGACGACGTACGACGGCTGCGCTTCGCCGGGCACGGGGTGACGCTGGACGTGGAACGCACGACGCTGACCGTGGAACTACGGGTCTTCCCGGCCGGTCCGGTCGTGGTCGAGGCGCGCGGTAGCGACGGGCCTGGCAACGCGCAACTGGTGAGCTTCCTACTGCGGTGGCCCGGTAGCGCACAACGGCCGGTCCGGACCGCCTGGATCATGCTCTGACCAGAGCACGATCGGTGGCGGCCCGGACCGGGGCCTGCTGCCTCAGGAGGCAAGCAGCAGTCTGAGTTTCTCCAGGCAACGGCCGCGGATCGGGCCGATGCTGCCGATCGGGATCCCGATCGTCGCGGAGATCTCGGCGTACGGCGCCGGCGGGTCGGACATCAGCATGCCGAGCAGCTGCTGCCAGCGGTCCGGCAGCTTCTCGAGTGCCCGCCGTACGTCGTCCGCCCGTTCGCCGGCGATCAGGTCGGAGTCCAGCTCCGGCTGGTCGCCGGCCACGTCCTCGAACGCCGTTGCTTCGTAGGTCAGCAGCACGCGCTTGCGGAACGCCAGTACCCGCAGGCATTCCCGGCGCGTGGTGACGACCAGCCAGGCGCCGACCCGTTCGGGATCGACGCGATTGATGTGCTCGAGCAACCGCAGCCAGACCACCTGCGAGACGTCAGCGGCGTCGCTGTCGCCCAGCCGGAAGCTGCGGGTGACGGCCCAGACGAGCCGCGCATAATGATCGACCAGCTGACTCCAGGCACCCTGGTCCCCCGCCGCGGCCCCGACCACCAGGGTCGCTGCCTCGGATCGGGCAACGGCCGATCTTTCCAGTACTACAGTCACGGATTCCCCCCTCGGGAACACAACACCGCTCAACACCACTCAGTACGCGCCGTCGCTCCCCAGCACGGCGCGTGCGGTCTTCCACAGAATCAAAAGGTCCAGCGCGATCGACCAGTTGTCGGCGTACCGCAGGTCGAGCCGCATGGACTCCTCCCAGGTCAGGTCGCTGCGACCGCTGACCTGCCACAGGCCGGTCAGGCCCGGCTTCACGAGCATCCGTCGCGCGTCGTCGATCGCGTACTGCGCGACCTCGGCGGGCAACGGCGGACGCGGGCCGACCAGTGACATGTCCCCCCGGAGCACGTTCACCAGTTGCGGCAGCTCGTCGATCGAGAACCGTCGCAGGTACCGCCCGACCCTGGTCACCCGCGGGTCGTCGCGGAGCTTGAACAGGACCCCGTTGCCGTCGTTCAGCGCGTGCAGCTCGGCCTTGCGTGCCTCGGCGTCGGCCACCATCGTGCGGAACTTCAGCATCTGGAACTGCTTGCCGCCGCGGCCGACCCGGGTCTGCCGGAACAGCACCGGCCCGCGGCTGGTGAGTTTCACCAGGATCGCGGTGACCAGCAGGATCGGCGCGACGCCGAGCAGCATCAGACACCCGACCACCCGGTCGAAGATGCTCTTCAGCAGGTGCGGTCCGCCGGAGACCGACGGCCGCTCCAGGTGCAGCAGCGACAGGCCCGCGACCGGCCGGATCGAGATCCGCGGACCGGCGACCTCGACGATGCCCGGCGAGACGATCAGCTCGACACCGCGCTGCTCGAGTGCCCAGGACAGCTTCCGCAGCGTGTGTCCGGCCAGTTCGGGGTCAGCGGCCACGGCCACGACCTCGACGGTGTACTGGTCGACCGCGGCCAGGATGTCCATCTCGGTCCGGCCCAGGCGCTCCGGTTCCGGCTCCTCGAAGACGTCGCCACGCGGCAGGCAGCTGGCCACCACGACGTACCCGTCGGCCGGCCGTTCTTCCAGGTGCCGCTTCAGCGTGGTCACCTGGTCGTTGCGTCCGACAACGAGTACCCGGCGCATGCACCGGCCGGCGAACCGCCGCCAGGAGATCTGCCGGTGCAGCATCCAGCGGCCGAACATCGCCGCCGCACACGTCATCGGCACCGCCAGCACCACGAACCCTCGAGCAACCTCGCTCTTGGTCGCGTACGACGAGATCGCCACGATGGCAGTCAGGGCCACCGCAGCCCGGATGACCGAGCGGAACTCCTCCGGCCCGGTGCCGAAGTACCGGGTCTCGTAGCCGCGTTGCAGCGCCACACAGGCCACCCAGGCGACCGGCAGCAGCACCCCCAGCACGACGTATCCAAGATTGATCTGAGCCCCGAACCGGGCCACCAGCGCCAGCGAGGCGCCGATCATCCCGGCGCCGAGATCAGCCGCCAGCGACGCCCGCCGGTACTTCGCCACCCAGCGCGCCTCGGTGTGCCGGGCAGAGCGCGGCAGCACAGCCGGCACCGCGTCCGGAACCACCCAGACCGGCCGACGCCGGTCCCCCGACGGCGCCGGCCGCAAATCAGCTGGTTCGGCGAGTCCTTCAGACATGACGAATTCGGTCACGTACAGCCACCCCCCACAGGTGTACAGCGAAACCCGTGACCAACCCACACCCCGTCACGGACCTCGTCCATCGCCGCCCCCACAACGGCGTGAACCAGACAGTACTACGCGAATGCCGCCTGGAACAGCACTGACGACGAGTGTTTACCCCCGCGCAGTCGCCGTAGGAGAAAAAGACCCCCGGGACCAGTTTCGGTCCCAGGGGTCTCGAAAAAACGGCTACTGCAAGTGATCAGCCGGCGATCAAGCCGTCGCCGCTGATCAGTTCACGCATCTCGGCGAGCGAGCTGTCCGACGGGGGCAGGATGGCGTCGGAGTCGTGCAGCTCGGTGTCCGGCACCTGCTCGCCGGAGCGGACGAAGTCCAGTAGCGCGGCGAACGCGGTCTGGTACGCCGTCTCGTCGCCGGACGACACCGCCTTCTCCAGGTCGCCGTCCACCGCGTTGAGCGCGTCCAGCTTGTCGTCGGCCAGTCGCCACTGGCCTTCACCCATGATGCGAACGATCACCGAACATCTCCGTCCTGAGGTCGCGCCGGCTCGGCTGCCGGCTGCTGCACTGGCTGGGCGGACTGCGGCTGGGCCTGCGCGGCCCCCTCACCGGAGAGCTCCTTCGGCGCACCGCCTCCGGCCAGCTGGGCCTTCATGGCGGCCAGCTCGTTCTCCACGTCGGAGCCGGACGACATCCGGTCCAGCTCCAGGGTGATGTTGTCCTTCACGGTGCCACTCGCGTCGTCGAGCGCGCCGGAGGCGAGCAGCTCGTCGATCGCGCCGGCCCGGGCCTGCATCTGCTGGGTCTTGTCCTCGGCGCGCTGGACCGCGAGACCGACGTCGCTCATCTCCTCGGAAATACCGGAGAAGGCCTCGTTGATCCGGGTCTGCGCCTCGGCCGCGGTGTAGGTGGCCTTGATGGTCTCCTTGCGGGTCCGGAAGGACTCGACCTTGGCCTGCAGCCGCTGGGAGGCCAGCGTCAGCTTCTCCTCTTCACCCTGCAGCTGGGCGTGCTGGGTGGTCAGGTCGTCGATCTGGCCCTGGAGACCGGACTTGCGGGTCAGGGCCTCACGGGCCAGGTCCTCGCGGCCCATCGAGAGCGCCTTCTGCGCCTGCTCCTGCAGCTTGGCCGACTGGGACTGCAGCTGTGACGCCTGCAGCTCCACCCGCTTCCGGCTGGTGGCCACGTCGGCCACACCCCGCCGTACCTTCTGCAGCAGCTCGAGCTGCTTCTGATACGAGTAGTCAAGGGTTTCGCGAGGATCCTCGGCCTTGTCCAGGGCGGAGTTCGCCTTGGCCTTGAAGATCGTCGACATCCGCTTGAAGATGCTCATCGATATCCGTACCCCTTCTGTGCCGGACTGACGACCCGGCGTGCGTGCCTTCCACCCTATGTCCCACCGGGTCACCACACCATCAGGACCGGCCCGGATAAAGTAGGAGGAAGGTCCGGGGACCACCCCGAGTCGCGACCTGCCCTGCGAATGAGGTTCTGACCCCGTGTTCCGTCGTACCAAGTCTGAGACAGATACCACCGTACCTGCCGAGTCCCAGGGCAAGCCGGGCGGCAAGGGGCGTCCGACGCCGAGCCGCAAGGAAGCGGAGGCCGCCCGCAAGGCCGCGTTCAAGAAGCCGCGCAACCGCAAGGAGGCCTCGGCGATCCGGCGGGAGAAGGTCCGGACCGAGCGCGCCAAGATGCAGACGGCCATGCAGACCGGCGACGACCGGTACCTGCCGGCCGCCGACAAGGGCCCGGTACGGCGGTTCGCCCGCGACTACGTCGACGCGCGCTACTCGGTGATGGAGTTCGCGCTGCCGGTCCTGCTGGTGGTGTCGCTGATCGGCGTCGTGTTCTCGCCGCAGTTCCCGTGGCTGGCCGGGATGGTGAACCTGCTGTTCCTGTTCATGATCCTGCTGATCGCGGCGGACTGGTTCCTGCTCACCTCCGGGCTGAAGAAGCAGGTGGGGATCAAGTTCCCGAAGGAGTCCACCAAGGGGATCGGGTTCTACGCCGTCCGGCGGACGATGCAGATGCGCCGCTGGCGGCTGCCGAAGCCGATGGTGAAGCGCGGCGAGAAGCCGTCCTGAACGAGCGGTAGGGTCAAACCATGGACTTCCGGTATCTGGGTAACAGTGGTCTCAAGGTCAGCGAGATCTCGTACGGCAACTGGCTGACGCACGGCTCCCAGGTGGAGAACGAGCAGGCCAAGGCCTGCGTGCGGGCGGCCCTGGAGGCCGGCATCACGACGTTCGACACCGCCGACGTGTACGCGAACACCAAGGCCGAGTCGGTGCTCGGCGAGGCGTTGGCCGGCGAGCGCCGCGAGTCGCTGGAGATCTTCACCAAGGTGTACTGGCCGACCGGTCCGGGCGGGCCGAACGACACCGGCCTGTCCCGCAAGCACATCCACGAGTCGATCAACGGGTCGCTCAAGCGCCTCGGCACCGACTACGTCGACCTGTACCAGGCGCACCGGTTCGACACCGAGACGCCGCTCGAGGAGACGATGGAGGCGTTCGCCGACGTCGTCCGGCAGGGCAAGGCGCTCTACATCGGCGTGTCGGAGTGGACCGCCGAGCAGCTGCAGGAGGGCCACCGGCTGGCCCGCGAGCTGCGCATCCCGTTCGTCTCGAACCAGCCGCAGTACAGCATGCTGTGGCGGGTGATCGAGGCCGAGGTGGTGCCGGCGTCGGAGGAGCTCGGCATCGGCCAGGTCGTGTTCTCGCCGATCGCGCAGGGCGTGCTCACCGGCAAGTACCTGCCCGGTCAGCAGCCGCCGGAGGGTTCCCGGGCGACCGACGCCAACGGGTCCAACTTCATCAAGCGGTTCCTCACCGACGACGTGCTCACCCGGGTCCAGGAGCTGAAGCCGCTCGCCGAGGAGGCGGACCTCTCGCTGTCCCAGCTCGCGATCGCGTGGGTGCTGCAGAACAGCAACGTCTCGTCCGCGATCATCGGTGCCTCCCGGCCCGAGCAGGTCACCGAGAACGTGAAGGCCTCCGGCGTCACGCTGGACGAGGGTCTGCTGAAGCGGATCGACGAGGTGCTCGGCCACATCGTCGAGAACGACCCGGCCAAGACCGCGCAGAACGCCCCGCAGAAGCGGCCGAACTCGTGAGCTGGAGCTGGCGGTTCGAGACCGCGACCGGTGCCCTGGTCGACCCCGGCGAGGTCGGCGGGGCCGACTTCTCGGCGCAGGGTGACGCGGAGAGCTGGCTGGGCGAGGTCTGGCGGGACCTGGCCGACCGTGGCGTCGGTCAGGTGTACCTGCTGGAGGACGGCCGCGAGGTCTACGGGCCGATGAGCCTGTCCTCAGCCGAATAAGCACCGCCGAATAAGCGCAGAGTAAGCTGCTTTCGAACCACACGCCTGCGTCACAGGGAAGCCGGTCCGAGTCCGGCGCTGACCCGCAACCGTAGGCCACCTGACAGCGCTGACAGCACTGACAGCACTGACAGGTGGCAAGCCGGAACACTGTGACGCAGGCGGTCAGGCTCGACTACCCGCCGTGGTCCGCGGGTGGAGCCCCTACCCTGCCGGTGCAGGCGGGACCTCCTCCACCGGGCTGCGGCCCGACCGAGGAACCACCATGACTGCACACCGGACCGTACGACTGGTCCTCAGCCTGCTGGCGGGTCTCCTGCTGGCTGGGACCGTTGCCACCGTCTCAGCGACCGCCGCCCCGACAGAGGACGGCTACCGCTTCTGGGGCTACTACCAGTGGAGCAACGGCCAATGGGCCTTCTCCCAGAAGGGCGCCGACGCCTTCGTGCCCGCCGACGGCGCCGTGGAGGGCTGGCGGTTCGCCGTCGGCGGCGCCAAGCCCCGGGTCCCGCGGGCCGCGGGCGACTTCGACGCGATCTGCGGCAAGACCCCGGCGGAGACCGGCAAGAAGCGGGTCGCGCTGGTCGTCGACCCGGGTACGCCGGAGGACGCGGTCGCCGGCGAGACGCCGGGTGAAGCCAAAGGCACCTGCGTGGTGACCGCCCCGAAGTCGACCGGCGCGCAGATCCTCGCCGCGGCCGGACCGGTCCGGATCGAGAAGGGCCTGACCTGCGGCATCGCGGGCTACCCGTCCAAGAGCTGCGGCGACCAGGTGAAGAACATCAAGGTCCCGGCCACCGAGCCCCCGGTCACGTTGCAGATCGGTGCAGCGGTGGGCTCGACGGCGACACCCGCCGCCTCCACACCCTCCTCAGACAGCAGCGGTACGCCGTGGACCGGCATCATCATCGCCGTCATCGTGGTGCTGCTCCTGGCGGGCGGCGGATTCGTGCTGAACCGCCGGCGTACTGCGGCCAACTAAGTGCGCGCCGTCCACCACCTGACACTCCCCCGGGCACTCCACCCGGGGGCCTGGTGGTTGTGGGCGCTCTGCATGGCTGTCGCGGCCAGCAGGACACGCAATCCGGTCCTGCTGGTCCTGATCCTCGCCGTGACCGGATTCGTCGTTTCAGCCCGCCGGAGCGACGCACCGTGGGCACACAGCTTCACTGCGTTCCTCAAGCTCGGTCTGCTGGTCATCGGCGTCCGCGTGGTCCTGCAGGCGCTGCTGTCCACCCGCTCGCAGGGAAACACGCTGCTGTTCACGCTGCCGCAGATCCCCTTGCCTGACTGGGCTGCGGGCGTCAAGCTCGGCGGCGACGTCACGGCGGAGGCTCTGGTGACGGCTCTGTACGACGGTGGTCAGCTGGCCGTCATGCTCTGCTGCGTGGGTGCGGCCAACGCACTGGCCAGTCCGCGGCGGTTGCTGAAGTCGTTGCCAGGGGCCCTCTACGAGATGGGGGTCGCGTGCGTGGTCGCACTGACCTTCGCGCCGCAACTGGTGACGGACGGCCGCCGCGTGCGCGCAGCACGACGGCTCCGCGGTCGTACCCGCGCCTCCTTCCGTACGACGGCCATGCCTGTCCTGGAAGGTGCGTTGGACCGATCGGTGGAGTTGGCGGCCGCGATGGACTCACGTGGCTACGGCCGTACTGCGCAGGCTCCTCGTGCGCAGCGTCGACTCACCGCACTGTGCGTGCTGCTGGGACTGCTGGGGATCCTGCTGGGCGTCTACGCGTTGCTGACCGACGCCATGGCGTTCCCATTAGCTGCCGGTGCGCTGGCGGCTGGTGTGCTGCTGGCAGTCGCAGCCATGGCAGTCGGGCGGCAGCGGGTCAGCAGGACGCGCTACCGACCCGACCCGTGGGCGTTGCCCGAGTGGATCGTCGTTGCGGCCGGTGCTGTGGCCGCGGGTGCCATGGTGACCGCAGCGGTCCGTGGTGTGAACGGTCTGCTGCTGGCCGGCCCGTTGGTGGTCCCACCAGTACCGGTGCTGCCGGTCGTCGGCGTACTGATCGGACTGGTGCCCGCCGTGGCCGCACCACCCCTCAAAGCGCCACTGACTAAGGCGGTCAAATGATCGAGTTCGACCAGGTGACGGTGACGTACGACGGGGCGCTCCAACCGGCTCTGCGGGACGTCAGCTTCACGGTGCCGGAGGGCGAACTGGCGCTGGTGATCGGGCGAACCGGGTCCGGCAAGTCCACGTTGCTGCGGGCAATCAACGGCTTGGTGCCGCACTTCACCGGAGGCACGCTGGCCGGGCGGGTGCTGGTCGACGGGCGGGACACCCGCGAGTACCGGCCGCGCGATCTCGCCGACGTGGTCGGGATGGTCGGACAGGACCCGATGGCGGGGTTCGTCACCGACACGGTCGAGGACGAACTGGCGTACAGCATGGAGTCGCTCGGTGTGGCGCCGGACGTGATGCGGCGGCGCGTCGAGGAGACGCTGGACCTGCTCGGGCTGGCCGACGTACGGGATCGAGCTCTGACGTCGCTTTCTGGTGGACAGCGGCAGCGGACTGCCATCGGAGCAGCTCTCACGTCGCATCCCGCCGTACTCGTGCTGGACGAACCCACCTCCGCGCTGGACCCACAGGCGGCCGAGGAGGTGCTGGCTGCGCTCCAGCGGCTCGTGCACGACTTGGGTGTCACTGTGGTGATGGCCGAGCACCGGTTGGAGCGGGTGATCCAGTACGCCGACCGCGTGATCGAAGTACCCGGTGGCGCCGCTGCTGTGTCGACGGGCCTGCCGGCCGAGCGCATGGTGACCGCACCGGTCGCACCGCCGGTCGTGGAGCTGGGACGGCTGGCCGGATGGTCACCGCTCCCCCTGTCGGTACGGGACGCCCGACGCGCTGCAGCAGGTCTCCGCTCCCGGCTCGACTCTCCGCAGCCTGCACGCGCGGGAGGACCACTCGGTGCGGAGCTTGCCCAGTGCAAGGACCTGGTGGTGAGCTACGGCAGCGTCACTGCGCTCCGTGGTGTCTCGCTGAGTATCAAGGCCGGTGAGGTCGTCGCACTGATGGGCCGCAACGGCGCGGGCAAGTCGACGTTGCTGAACTCTCTCGTCGGCATCCTCTCTCCTCGCTCTGGCACTGCGACCGCCGCAGGAGTCGACCCACGCCGTACCAATCCGAAGCGACTGGTCAAAGCGGTCGGACTGGTCCCGCAGGAGCCCGCAGACTTGCTGTACGCCGCTACGGTCGCGGACGAATGCTCCACCGCGGACTCCGACTTCAAGGTGACCACAGGTAGCTGCCGGGCGCTCCTGGAGCGACTGGCACCCGATGTGCCTCTGGACATGCATCCGCGCGACCTGTCGGAGGGACAGCGACTGTGCCTGGCGTTGGCCGTCGTACTGTGCGGCGCGCCGCCACTGCTGTTGCTGGACGAGCCGACGCGGGGCCTGGACTACGGCGCCAAGCGGCGGCTGGTCGCAATCCTGCGCGAGCTGGCCGCTGCTGGGCACGCAGTGGTGTTGTCGACGCATGACGTGGAGATGGTCGCCGAAGTCGCCACGCGGGTGATGGTGCTCGCCGACGGCGAGCTGGTGAGTGACGGGGAGACGGCCGAGGTCATCGCCGGATCGCCGGCGTTCGCGCCGCAGGTGGCGAAGATCCTTGCGCCGCTGCCGTTCCTGACCGTCGGCGAGGTCGCGGACGCACTGGATCGGGCGTCGTGAAACGCAACCGGCTCAAGCCCCCGACTGCACCACTTCGCCTGATCCGGCTGAAGCCCCGGAGTACGACCGCGTTGCTTGTCGCCTCGCTCGCGGGCGTGCTCGGGTTCGCGTGGCCGCTGTTCTTCCAGACCTCGCAGGCAGGCGAGTCCGCGATCGGTCACACCACGGACGCGCCGTGGCTGTTCGTGTTGCTGTTGCCGTTGCTCGTGGCCGTCGTACTGGCGGAGCTCTCCGAGGCCGGGATCGACGCAAAGGTGATCTCACTGGTCGGCATGCTTGCCGCGGTCGGCGCGGCCCTGCGGGCGTTGGGCCCAGGTACGGCGGGACTCGAGCCGGGGTTCTTCCTGCTCGTGCTGGCGGGACGGGCGTTCGGCGCCGGTTTCGGGTTCGTGCTCGGGGCGGTGTCGTTGCTGGGCGGGGCGCTGATCAGCGGTGGGGTCGGGCCGTGGATGCCGTTCCAGATGTTCGCGTGCGCGTGGGTCGGGTGTCTTGCGGGTCTGCTGCCGCGGGTCGGCGGGCGGTTGGAGTTGCTGCTGCTGGCGGCGTACTCGCTGGTGTCGGGTGTGCTGTACGGCGTGATCATGAACCTCTGGTTCTGGCCGTACGCGACGTTCGGCAGCGACTTCTCGTTCATCCCGGGCGACGCACTGGCCGCCAACCTGCACCGGTACTTCTTGTTCGTGGTGGCGACGTCGCTGGGGTGGGACATTCCGCGCGGCATCCTGAGCGCGGTGCTGGTGCTGCTGCTCGGGCGGCCGATCCTGAACGCGTTCCGGCGTACGGCGCGCAAGGCGGCCTTCGAGGCGCCGGTGGTTTTCGAGCCCGGGAGGACGAATGCCTGACCGAACCCTCATCCTCGGCGGAGCCCGCTCCGGCAAGTCCGTCGCCGCCGAACGCCTGCTGTCCGCGGAGCCCGACGTCCTGTACGTCGCGACCGGCGGAAACGACTCCGGTGACGCCGAGTGGGCGGACCGGGTCGCGAAGCACCAGGCCCGCCGGCCGGCCTCCTGGGGTCTGGCGGAGACGATCGACCTGGTGCCACTGCTCGAGTCCTCCGGTCCCCCGCTCCTGATCGACTGCCTCACCCTCTGGCTGTCGCGCACCATGGACACCGTCGACGTCTGGTCCGATCTCGACCGCGCGGGCCTCGTCGAGCAAGCCATCGCCGGCCTCGCCGACGCGTGGTCCGCGACCGCCCGCCGCGTGGTTGCCGTCAGCAACGACGTGGGTTCCGGCATCGTCCCCGCCGACCCCGGGACCCGTCTGTTCCGCGACCTCATGGGCCGCCTCAACACCACCATCTCCCTGGCGTCCGACCAGGTCCTCTGGACCGTGGCCGGCCGAACCCTCCCCCTCACATGACCGAGCCCGGCGAACCGGAAGCCGCCGCCGGGCCCGCAGACGCCAACGTCCGACGGGCCTGGAGCGATGCCGCGCGACTCTCGCTCGGCACGCTAACGGTCCTGCCCGCGGGCGTGCCATCACGAGTTGATCGAGAGGTCGGCGGGCGCGCGATGGTGCTGGCCCCGGCCGTCGGAGTGCTGGTCGGCGGGATCGCTGCCGCGGTTGTCGTGCTTGCGCAGCTGGTGAAGCCGGAGGCGGACCTGCTGGCGGCCGTACTCGGGGTGCTGGTTGTCGCCGGGCTCTCGGGCGGACTGCACCTGGACGGCCTCGCCGACTTCGCCGACGCCCTGGGCAGCCGGCGGGACCGCGAGACGATGCTGCGGATCATGAAGCAGAGCGACATCGGCCCGTTCGGTGTCGTCGCCATCGTCGGCGTACTGCTCCTCGACGTCGCCGCCCTCACCGCCTGCCTGCAAGCGGACTTCGGCTGGCAGGCGCTTCTGATCGCCACCGCCGCGAGCCGCCTCACCCTCCCCTGGTCCTGCCGTACGTCGATCCCCGCGGCCCGCCCCGACGGCCTGGGATCGATCGTCGCCACTACCGTCCGCCCACTCACGGCAACCCTCACTACAGCCGCAGTACTCGCCGCGGCCATCGCGCTCAGTTGGCTCGCGTCCCCCGCCGTACTCCGTTCGTCCGGCACCGCAGGCGCCGTACTCCTGGCCGTTCTGACCAGCCTGCTCATCGGCCGCCGAGCTGTCCGGGCGCTCGGCGGCACCACCGGCGACGTCCTCGGCGCGACCGTCGAAATGGCTCTCCCGGTGGCCCTTGTGGCGCTCGCCTTGACCGTGTGAGCGCTCACCTCCACCACCTCGTGGCCGGGGTGGTCTACTCTCGCCGACGAGACGTTTCAGAGGGGTAGTGACGGCGAGGTTGCGGAAGATGTTCGTGGTTCACCACCGGTGGGCGGCCGGGCACGCCCCGCGATCCGTTATCTTTATGTAATGAACGCAACTCGCCCGGCCCCGGGCTCGCAGGCTTCGCTGCGCGAAGCCAATCGTGCGCGCGTTCTCGGCGTCGTCCGGCAGCACGGCCCGCTCACGCAGGTCGAGATCGCCGCCGCCTCCGGCCTCTCCGCCGCCACCGTCTCGAACATGGTCAAGGAGCTCGACCAGGCCGGCATGGTCGGCCTGTCCCGCAGCATCCGCAACGGCCGCCGCGCCGTACTGGTCTCCCTCGCGTCCGGCGGTGGGCTGCTGGCCGGTGTCGCGTTCGGCGAGCGCGACGTCCGCGTCGCGGTCGCGAACGGTTCCCGCGAGATCCTCGCCCAGCAACTGATGCCGCTGCAGGCCGATCACGTCGCCGACGAGGGCATGGAGCGCGCCGCCCGCCTGCTCGCCGACCTGGCCGAGACGGTCAGCTCCGGCGTCGAGGACATCTCCGCCATCGGGTTCGGGCTGCCGATGCCGGTCGACTCCGTCAGCGGCGAGGCGGGGTCCGACGCGGTGCTGCCCGGCTGGCGCGGCGTCAACGTGACCGAGGCGATGTCCGGGTACCTGCGTGCCCCGGTCGCGCTCGACAACACCGCGAACCTTGCGGCCCTGGGCGAACTGCGGGCCGGCGCGCTCCGCGGCGTCCGGAACGGCTGCTACCTGAAGTTCTCGTACGGCGTCGGCGCGGGCATCGTGATCAACGGCGACGTGTTCCGCGGTTCGACCGGTACGGCGGGCGAGATCGGGCACGTCACGATCGACGAGAACGGCCCGATCTGCCGCTGCGGCAACCGCGGCTGCCTGGACACGTTCGTCGGCTCGCGCGCGCTGATCAGCAGCCTGGCCGCGTCGCACGGACCGCTGCGGCTGAAGGACATCGTGACCCGCGCACTCGCCGGCGATCTCGGCTGCCGCCGGGTGATCGAGGACGCCGGCCGCCGGGTCGGCGTCGCCGTGGCAGGCGTCGTCAATCTGCTGAACCCGGAGGCGATCGTGGTCGGCGGCCTGATGGCCGAGGCCGGCGAACTGATCCACGCCCCGCTCCGCGAGGCGCTCGACCGGTGCGCGATCCCGAGCGCCGCGGCGAGCGTCGAACTGCGCCCCGCCGAGCTCGGCGACGAGGCGGACATCGTCGGCGCGATCCATCGCGCATCGATGCTGAGTCATACCAATATCTCCATTTCTTGAATTCAAGTCTTGACGCCAAGACGCCGGCGGGCTTGACTGCGGGCAGGCCAATCGGGGCCGTCTCGTCAAGGAGCCGCCATATGTCCTTCTCAGCACTTCGTCTCGTCGGCCTCGGGCTTGCCGTCTCGGCCCTCGCCACCTCCTTGGTGGCCTGTGGCAAGGACGACACGGGCTCCGGCTCGGGCAGCGGCTCAGGCGGCGCGAAAAAGGTCGCGCTGTTGCTGCCCGAGTCGAAGACCACCCGGTACGAGGCGCTCGACCGCCCGCTGTTCACCGAGGCGCTGAAGGCGGCCTGCGGCGACTGCCAGCTGATCTACAGCAATGCCGATCAGGACGCCGCCAAGCAACAGCAGCAGGCCGAGGCCGCGCTCACCCAGGGCGCGAACGTCCTGGTTCTCGACCCGGTCGACGGCAAGGCCGCCGCCGCGGTCGCCGCCTCCGCGAAGGCCCAGAGCGTCCCGGTGGTCGCGTACGACCGGTTCATCGAGAACGCCAACTACTACGTGTCGTTCGAGAACGAGGCGGTCGGCAAGCTGCAGGCGCAGACCCTGGTGGATGCGCTCAAGGCGGCCGGCAAGACGTCCGGCAACCTCGCGATGATCAACGGCTCGCCGACCGACCCGAACGCCGCCGACTTCAAGAAGGGCGCGCACAGCGTGCTCGACTCCAGCGGGTTCAAGATCGCCGCCGAGTTCGAGACCCCGGACTGGAGCCCGGACAAGGCGCAGGGCTGGATGGAGGGCCAGCTGAGCGCGATCAAGAACGGCCTGGTCGGTGTGTATGCAGCCAACGACGGCACCGCGGGTGGCGCGATCGCCGCGCTGAAGGGCGGTGGCGTGAAGCCGCTGCCGCCGGTCACCGGGCAGGACTCGGAACTGGCCGCGATCCAGCGGATCATCGCCGGCGACCAGGCGATGACCATCTACAAGGCGGTCAAGCCGCAGGCAGAGGCCGCCGCCAAGGGTGCGGTTGCGCTGGCGAACGGCGGCAAGCCCGAGTCCACCACCGAAAAGAACGGCGTACCGTCGACGATCCTCGACCCGGTCGCGGTGACCAAGGACAACATCAAGGACACCGTCGTCAAGGACAACATCTACAAGGTCACCGACATCTGCACCGCGTCCTTCGCTGCCGCCTGCACCGCCGCAGGCCTGTCCGCCAACTGACCCGCCCCTCGGCGTAGCCCCCCGCAGTGAGGTGCGGGGGGCTGCGCCGACCTCTCCCCAACCGCGCCCCCGGCGAGGATCATGGCGTGAAATAAGTCCAGGAGGCTCAACACGTGACTGTTACCCCGACTCCCCTCGACGTCGGCGCCGGTACGGTGCTGACGCTGCAGGGGGTCTCCAAGCGTTTCGGCGCCGTGCAGGCTCTGAAGAACATCGAGCTGGACGTCCGTGCCGGTGAGGTGCTCGCTCTCGTCGGCGACAACGGGGCCGGCAAGTCCACGCTGGTCAAGACGATCGCCGGCGTCTACACGGCCGACGACGGGTCGATGGTGTTCGACGGCCGGCCGGTCCGGGTCGGTAGCCCGGCCGAGGCGCAGCAGCTCGGCATCGCCACCGTGTTCCAGGACCTCGCGCTGTGCGACAACCTCGACGTGGTCGCGAACCTGTACCTCGGCCGCGAGATGCGCAAGAACGGCGCCCTCGACGAGGTCGAGATGGAGCGCTCCTCCTGGGAGCTGCTCCGGCAGCTGTCCGCGAAGATCCCCTCGGTCCGGATCCCGGTCGCCAGCCTGTCCGGCGGCCAGCGGCAGACCGTCGCGATCGCGCGCAGCCTGCTCGGCCGGCCCAAGGTCGTGATGCTGGACGAACCGACCGCGGCCCTCGGCGTCGCTCAGACCGCCGAGGTCCTCAACCTGGTCGAGCGGCTCCGCGAACGCGGGCTGGCCGTCATCCTGATCAGCCACAACATGGCCGACGTGATGGCGGTCGCGGACCGGGTCGCCGTACTGCGTCTCGGCCGCAACAACGGCGTCTTCGTGGTCAGCGAGACCAGGACGCAGGACATCATCGCCGCGATCACCGGCGCTACCGACAACGCGGTCTCCGAGCGCGCAGCGCGCCGGAGCCGGGAAGAGGGACCGGCCTCATGAGTCTCCAAGGATCGGGGACCCGCCCCCAGGACATCACGGGTACGACGGCGGCGCCCGAGGAGAACGGCGCGGCCCAGCTGCCGGCCGATCTCCAGGACGAGCGGCTGATCGCCGGGCACGGGATCAGCGGCGCGGTCGGCGCCTTCACCGCCCGGCTGCGGTCCGGCGACCTGGGCTCGGTCCCGGTGGTCGTCGGCCTGGTCATCATCTGGGCGGTCTTCCAGATCGCGAACAGCTCGTTCCTGTCCAGCCGCAACCTGGTGAACCTCACGCTGCAGACCACGTCCGTCGGCGTGATTGCCCTCGGCATCGTTCTGGTCCTGCTGCTCGGCGAGATCGACCTCTCGGTCGGTTCGGTGAGCGGCGTGGCAGCTGCGGTCGTCGGCGTCACGTTCGTCAACAAGGGCTGGCCGATCGTCGCGTCGCTCGTCGCCGCCGTCGCGCTCGGTGTGCTGATCGGCCTGTTCTACGGCCTCCTGTACACGCGCTTCGGCGTACCGAGCTTCGTCATCACTCTCGCCGGTCTGCTCGGGTTCCTCGGTCTCCAGCTGCTGGTGCTGGGCAAGGACGGCACGATCAACCTGCCGTACGACTCCGCGCTGGTCGGATTCGCGACGCGGAGCTTCCTCTCCCCCGCGATGGCCTACGCACTGGTCGCCCTGGTCGTGGTGGCCTACGCGCTGAGCCGCTGGCAGGGCCGGACCGCCCGCGCCGCGGCCGGTCTGTCCGCGGCGCCGAACTCGGTGATCGCGATCAAGGCCGCCGGCCTCGCGATCGTGCTGCTGATCCCGATCGCAGTGCTGAACGGCGACCGCGGCGTCTCGTCGATGTTCCTGCTGTTCCTCGCCCTGGTCGTGGTCACCGACCTCGCCGTACGACGGACGCGCTGGGGCCGATCGGTCTTCGCCGTCGGCGGCAACGTCGAGGCAGCGCGCCGGGCCGGTATCAACGTCCGGATGATCTACCTGACGGTGTTCGCGGCCTGCACCACCTTCGCCGCGGTGGGCGGCATCCTCGCGGCGGCCCGGCTGGTGGCCGTCGGCCAGGCCAGCGGTGGCACGGACGTGAACCTGAACGCGATCGCGTCCGCTGTCATCGGCGGCACCAGCCTGTTCGGCGGCCGTGGTTCGGCGTACTCCGCGCTGCTCGGCGCGCTGGTGATCACCTCGATCTCCAACGGTCTCGCCCTGCTCAGCCTGGACTCCAACGTCCGCTACATCGTCACCGCGGGCGTCCTGCTGATCGCCGTCACCATCGACTCCCTCAGCCGCCGCAGCCGCCAGGCCCACGGCCGCGCATAGCCAATCCGGACACAAGTAGGCCCTCCGTCGCCTTTGACGGAGGGCCTACTTGTTGTCTTACGCGGTATCGGCGATCAGGTCGGCCTTCGGCTCCGCGAAGTGGCACGCGGCCGTGTGGCCCGGAGCCGACTGCGGCTTGATCTCCAGCAGCGGCTCCTGGGTGGCGCAGATGTCCTCCGCCTTCCAGCACCGGGTCCGGAACCGGCAGCCGCTCGGCGGGTCGATCGGCGAGGGTACGTCGCCGACCAGCCGGATCCGCTCCTTCGGCGGGACGCCGCGGATCGTGCCCAGGTCCGGCGCGGCCGACAGCAGCGCCTGCGTGTACGGGTGCTGCGGCGCGTTGTAGATCTGGTCCCGGCTGCCCTGCTCGACGATCTTGCCGAGGTACATCACCGCGACCTCGTCACAGAAGTGCCGGACCACGCCGAGGTCGTGCGCGATGAACACGAACGCGATCCCGAGGTCCCTGCGCAGGTCCTCGAGCAGGTTCATCACCTGGGCCTGGATCGACACGTCGAGCGCGGAGACCGGCTCGTCGGCGATGATCACCTCGGGCTCCACCGCGAGCGCCCGGGCGATGCCGATGCGCTGCCGCTGACCGCCGGAGAACTCGTTCGGGTAGCGGTTGTGGTGCTCCGGGTTCAGGCCGACGCGCTCCAGCAGTTCCTGGACCCGCGCGAGCTCCTTGCCCCTCGGCACCAGGTTGTGGACGCGCAGCGGCGTACTGATGATGTTGCTGACCGTCTGCCGCGGGTTCAGCGAGCTGTACGGGTCCTGGAAGACGATCTGCAGCTGGCGGCGGAACGGCCGCAGCTCCCGCTCCTTCAGCTGCGCGATGTCGGTGCCCTTGAACACGATCTCGCCGGACGTCGGGGTCAGCAGCCGGGTGATCATCCGGCCGGTGGTCGACTTACCGCAGCCCGACTCGCCGACCAGGCCGAGGCTGGCGCCGGCCTTCAGGTCGAAGGTCACCCCGTCCACGGCCTGCACGACCTTCTTGGTCCGGCCGAGACCGGCCGCTTCCTTGATCGGGAAGTGCATCTTCAGGTCGCGGACCTGCAAGAGAGTTTCGCTCATGGTTCCTCAGTCCTCTCTCGTCAGCCCAGTCTCGGCGCGACCTCGGCCTCGTAGATCGAGGCCTTGTCGCGCAGGTGACAACGGGAAGTGTGCGCACCGGCGCCGTCGACCGGCAGCAGGTCCGGCAGTTGCGTCGTGCAGAGCTCGCCCTTGACCCGGTCCTTGTACGGGCAGCGCGGGTTGAACGAGCAGCCGTCCGGAAGGTTCAGCAGGCTCGGCGGCAGGCCCTTGATCGGGCGCAGCTTCTCGTTCGCCGAGGAGACGGTCGGGATCGACTCGAGCAGGCCCCAGGTGTAGGGCATCCGCGGGTTCGCCAGCACGTCCTCCGCGGTGCCGTACTCGACGCAGCGCCCGGCGTACATCACCAGCACGTCGTCGGCCATCTCGGCGACCACCCCGAGGTCGTGGGTGATCAGCACGATCGCGGAGCCGAACTCCTTCTGCAGGTTGTTCAGCAGGTCCAGGATCTGCGCCTGCACGGTCACGTCCAGCGCGGTGGTCGGCTCGTCGGCGATCACCAGCTTCGGGTCGTTGATCAGGCTCATCGCGATCATCGCGCGCTGCCGCATACCGCCGGAGAACTCGTGCGGGTACTGCGAGAACCGGCGCTGCGGGTTCGGGATGCCGACCAGGTCGAGCATCTCCAGCGCCCGCTTCTTCGCCACGTCCTTGGACACCTTGTGGTGCACGCGGTAACCCTCGACCAGCTGGTTGCCGATCGTGTAGAGCGGGTGCAGCGAGGACTGCGGGTCCTGGAAGACCATCGACACCGCGTCGCCGCGGATCTTCATCAGGTCGTTCTCGGACAGGCCGATGATCTCGTCGCCGCCGAGCCGGATCGACCCGGTGATCCGGGTCCGCTTCCGGTCGTGCAGGCCCATCACGGCCATGCTCGACACCGACTTGCCGGACCCGGACTCGCCGACGATGGCCAGCGTGCGGCCGAGCGGGACCGAGTAGCTCAGCCCGTTCACCGCGCTGACCATGCCGTCGGCGGTGGGGAACTTCACGGCCAGGTCCTCGACCACCAGGTACGGCGTCTCGCCGCTCGGGTTGATCGAGCCCTGCCGGCGCTCGCGGGTGGCGACCGACGGACCACGCTTGGCGGCCGCGGTGTCGCCGGCCGGCGTTTCCACCATGCTGTCCTGAACTTCCTTGGCGTCGTCGTTGGCTGGGTTCGTCACGAGAGCCTCACCCGGGGGTCGATCAGTGAGTAGGCGATGTCGACGAGGAAGTTCATCGCGACCAGGATGACCGAAGAGACCAGGACGGTGCCCATGATCACCGGCAGGTCGTAGTTGCTCAAACTGTCCAGCACCAGGTTGCCGAGGCCCTGCAGGTCGAAGATCCGCTCGGTGAAGATCGCGCCCGAGAGGCTGCCGGCGATGTCCAGACCGAAGATCGTGATGACCGGGATCATCCCGGAGCGCAGCCCGTGCTTGTAGGTGACCACTCGATCCGACAGGCCCTTGGCCCGCGCGGTCCGGATGTAGTCCTCGCTCAGCGCCTCCACCATCGAGCCGCGCGAGTACCGCGCGTACTGCGTGCAGCTGTAGAGGCCGAGAACCAGCCACGGGGTCAGCAGCCCGGTGAACCAGGCCACCGGATTCTGTGTGATCGGTGTGTATCCGCCGCGCGGCAGGATCTGGTAGAGGATCGTCAGGTAGAGCGAGATCATCAGCGCGACGATGTAGTACGGGACCGAGCTGAGGATCAGCGTGCTGCTCATCAACGCTCGGTCGCCCAGCGTCCCGCGTCTCTTCGCGGCCATCGAGCCCACGAAGACACCGATGGTGAGGACGATCACCGCGTACCCGGCGACCAGCGACACCGTCACCGGCAGCCGTTCCTTCAGCATCTGGGTCACCGGCCGGTCGTTCTTGAAGGAGAAGCCCAGACACGGCACCGAGCACTTCTGCTTCACGCCGGCCGTCTCGAAGGTCCGCCCGGCGAAGATGCCGGCCGTGTACCCGGCGAACTGCTGCACCAGTGGCTGGTCCAGGTGCAGATTCTCCTTGATGTCGTTGTATCGCTCCTGGGTGCAGTTGCGATCACCACAGATCGCGCCGGCCGGATCGGTCGGCGCAACGAAGAACAGCGCGAAGGTCACGATCAGCGTGACCAGCACGACGCTGAGCGCGCTCACCAGCCGGCGCGCCACGAAGTAGAGCACGAGGGATTCTCCTCACCGAGGGGTGGTGACCGGACGAGTTCGACACTGTCCGGTCACCACCCGTGGTCAGATGATCAAACCGCTAGGACTACCTGGCCCCGGATCAGGGCTGCTTCAGGAAGATGGAGGTGAACTCCGGCAGACCCTGCGTCGGGTCGTTGATCACGTGACCCAGGTTCTTGCCGACCGGGTACCCGCTGTAGCTGTAGTACAGCGGGATCAGCGGCAGGTACTTCTCCATGATCAACTTGTCGACCTTCGACCACTCCTTGAGCTGCTGGTCGGCAGTCAGCCCGTTGACGCGATCGATCTCGGCGTCCAGCGTCTTGTCCTGCAGCATGCCGATGCTGTTGCTCAGCGCAACGGCGTCGGACTTGAACAGCACCGGGAACCAGCTGGCGCCGGACGGCCAGTCCGAGCACCAGCCCGACGGGCCCTGAGCGATGTTCACCGGCGCGGCCGGGTCGTTGCGCAGGGTCCGGATCTTGGCCTTCGGAACACCGACGGCCCGCACCTTGAAGCCGGCGGCGGTGTAGACCTGGGTCCGCAGCTGGTTGACCTGCGTGGCGATCTTGTCGTCGTTCGAGTAGTACCAGCTGAGCTCGAAGTTCTCCTTGCCGAGCTCCTTCAGCTTCGCCTTGACCTCGCTCGCGACGGCCGGGTCCTCGGCGCCCTTACCCGTGCCGACCAGACCCGGGAGCTCGTACTTCTCGTAGCCGGGAACAGCAGGCGGCAGGATCGTCGAGGCCGGGATCGCGGTCTGCGGCGTCAGGCCGGCGACCTTGCGGTAGGTGTCGAACGGGTACGCCTTGGCGATCAGCTGCCGGATCTCCATCGGGATCTTCCGGGTGTCCAGGCCCCAGACGTTGGTGCAGGGCTGCGGACCGGTGACGATCTGGCTCTGGTCCTTGACCTCGGGGACGAGGCTGGAGTCCAGGTCGGAGTAGTTCAGCGCGTTCGCGTCCGGGCCGTTGCTGGCCAGCACCTGGCGCTGCACCTTCAGCGTGTCCTGACCGAACTTGAAGTCCCAGGCATCCGGGTACTGGTACCGCACCGGGTCGGTGTTCGGGTCCCAGTGCGGGTTCCGCTTGAGCTTCAGCTCCGAACCCGGGGTGTAGGAGTCGACCTGGTACGGACCGGTGGTCATCGGCTTCAGGTCGTACGACTTCTTGGTGTCCTTCGCCTTCGGGATCGGCGTGAACATCGGGAATGCCGCGTAGTAGGGCAGGTCGTCGAACTTCTTCGCCAGGTGGATGACCAGCGTGTGGTCGTCCGGCGTGTCGACACCGGCGTAGTTGTCGCCGTTCGCGCCGTACGGGCCCTTGTAGGTCTTGCCGTCCTTGAAGTACTCGTCCTGGTACGTCGGTCCGGCGTCGTACAGGTCGTGCGCGAAGGACCGCTTGATCGCGTACGCGTAGTCGGCCGCCTTCACCGGCGTGCCGTCCATGTACTTGATGCCCTGCTTGAGCTTGAAGGTCCAGGTCAGGCCGTCGGCGGACTTCGTGCCCAGGTCCTCGGCGAGGTCCGGAACGAGCACCGGCTTGTGGCTGTCACCGTCCAGGCGGTACTGGGTCAGCGCCCGGTACATCAGCTTGCCGATCTGGTTCCCGTCGATGAAGTAGATGTTCGTCGGGTCCATGGTGTCCGGCGTGACGTCGGACAGGACGGTGGCGACACCACCCTTCTGGGCACCCTCGATCTCCGGTGCCGGGCCCTTCGCGGTCGGGTCCGTCGCCTTCTCCTGCGCCGTACCCGCGTTGCCCGCGTTGGCCCCGCCCTTGTTGTTGGACGACGGGGTGCCACAGGCCGCGACGGCCAGCATGACCGTCGCCGCAACAGCGGTGACTTGTTTCCACTGCATTGTTGTGTTTCTCCTTTTCTGCCGCTGGGGCAACGCCGGGCTACCGGCGAGTCTTGGGGTCGAAGGCGTCGCGTACGGCGTCACCGAGCAGAGCCAGTGCCAGCACGAGCGCGGTGATGCCGAGCACCGGAAGCCACAGGTACAGGGGATCCGCCTTGAACCAGTTGGTCGCGGTCGCGATCGTCTGGCCCCAGGACGGGACCGGCTCGATCAGACCGACGCCGAGGAAGGACAGGCCGGCCTCCGCGGTCACATACGCCGGCAGCGACAGCGACGCCGAGATCACGATCGGCGCGACCAGGTTGGGCAGCAGTTCCTTGAACAGGACCTGCCGGGTGGGGACGCCGATCGCCTTCGCGGCCAGCACGAACTCACGCTCGCGAAGGGACAGCACCTCGCCGCGGATGATCCGGGCCAGTCCGGCCCAGCCGAAGAACGACAGGACGAAGATCAGTACGAAGAACCGCGTCGAGGCCTGTTCCTCCGGCGAGAGGTTGAAGGACCCGCCGCGCATGCTCTCGACGATCGGCACCATCGCGATCGCGAACAGCAGGTACGGCAGGCTCAGCACGAAGTCGACGAACCAGGAGATGATCCGGTCCACCCAGCCGCCGAGGAAGCCGGCCAGCAGACCCATCACGACGCCGACGACGGTCCCGGACAGGGTCGCGACGAACGCGATGATCAGCGACGGGCGCGCGCCGTACACCCAGCGGGCGAAGTTGTCCCGCCCGGTCTTCGGCTCGACGCCGAACCAGTGCTGAGCGTTGGAGGCGAAGGTCGGGAAGCCGTACTCGTCGACGAGGTCGGGGTGGAAGGTACCGATGTCGCCGCCCTCGATCTTGGTCAGCACCGGAGCGAAGATCGCGATCAGGATGAAGAAGAGCACCACGAACGCGCAGATCACAGCCACCCGGTCCTTGCGGAGCCGGTCCACCGCGACCCGGGTGGGGGACTTTCCGTGCGGGACGGCAGAGCCCCGAACGGGTTCCGCCGATGCCGGGTGCTCCTCGATCCCAACAGTCGAGTCTGGCGACCCAATACTCATTCGCACTCCGTCAGTTCAGTCGGCCGGATTTCGGTCCGCGGATCCGGCACTAATCGGTGGATGGCGTGCCGACCTTTGCTCGCTTGCTGGCTGGCGTCAAATCCCCTTGACACGGGATTCCGCCGTAGCCGCGCGCTAGCCTGCCCGACACCGTGACACCAAACCAGCAGTGCCCGGCAGCAGTGCACAAATCGTTACCGGAACCGGTAGTCGAACGGAACATTTGCCCCATTTCGTCACCGTTCGCAGTCAATCCTGCGCAAAACGCGTCGGCACAGTACCGACAGTGGCCAATTTGTGCCAAGATCTCACGCAATGTAACGAAAAGACACATTCGGTCGCGGCGGGCCGCTAGCGCACATGGACGGTCACGAAGGGCGGTTTGACGACGTCGAAGGTTTCCCCGCGGCCCCGGATGTCGACGGTTACCTGATCGCCTTCTTTCACCGACGCGTCCAGGAGTGCCAACGCAATACCTTTCTTCAGCGTCGGCGAGAACGTTCCGGACGTCACTTCACCGAGGGCCGTTCCGGATTGATCCAGGACCGACATGTGCGGCCGCGGAATACCCCGTCCGGCGGCCCGCAGACCGCGCAGGATCCGGGCCGGTCCGCGCTCCTTCTCGGCGCGCAGGGCCGCGTCGCCCCAGAAGTGCTCCTTCTTCCAGCCGACGGCCCATCCGGACCGCGCCTGGACGGGCGTGATGCCGGGCGCGATGTCCTGGCCGTGCAGCGGGTATCCCATCTCGGTCCGCAGCGTGTCCCGCGCGCCCAGTCCGGCCGGGACGATGCCGTACTGCTCGCCGGCCGTCAGCAGCGCGTCGAACACGGCCACGGCGGCAGCGTTCGGTACGACGAGCTCGAAGCCGCGCTCGCCCGTGTAGCCGGTGCGGCACACGACCACCGGCGTACCGCCGAAGTCGGCCGTGGCGAAGGACATGTAGTCGTGACCGGTCGGCAGGCCGATCGCGGACACCACCTCGTCGCTCTTCGCGCCCTGTACCGCGAGGATCGCGTAGTCGTCGTGGACGTTGGTCACCTCGACACCGTCCGGGGCGTCGGCCTGGAGCAGCCGGACCACCTCGGCGGTGTTGGCGGCGTTCGGGATCAGGAACACGTCGTCGTCGGCGTGCAGGTAGGCGATCAGGTCGTCGACCACTCCCCCGTTCTCGTTGCAGCACAGCGTGTACTGCGCCTGACCCGGCGCGATCTTGCCGAGATCGTTGGTCAGGCACGCGTTCACGTACGCCGCGGCGCCCGGGCCCTTGACCGTCGCCTTGCCGAGATGGCTGACGTCGAAGACGCCGACCGACGTACGGACCGCGGTGTGCTCGGCGACGACGCCGGAGTACTCCAGGGGCATCTCCCAGCCGCCGAACTCGGCGAACTTGGCGCCGAGCGCGACGTGGCGCTCGTGCAGCGGGGACTTCTTCAACTCGGTCGACGGCGTCGGTGATGGGGTCATGGAGCGGAACTTACCCGACGCGTAGCATGCTCAGGCAGCACGCACGTACCGTGACGACCGGCCGTCTGCCCGCCGGTCAAGGAGGACTGAGGATTTCGTGACCACCATCACCCTGAGCAAGTCAGATGCCGCCGGCGTCAAGAGCGACGCCGTGGTCATCGGCGTGGTCAAACTCGGCGGCGGCGTCACCCTGCCGGCCGGCACCGAGTCGCTGAACGCCGCGTACGGCGGGAAGCTGGTGGAGGTGCTGTCCGGTCTCGGCGCCACCGGCAAGACCGGCGAGGTGACGAAGGTACCCGGGCCGCTGCTCGGCAAGCCGGGCAAGTCCCCGACGCTGATCGCGGTCGGTCTCGGGACGGCCCCGGACGGCGTGCTGAAGACCGAGGATCTGCGGGCCGCGGCGGGCACCGGTGTGCGGGCGGCGAAGATCTCGCAGTCGGTCGCGTTCGCGCTGCCGGCCCCGGACGCCGAGTGCGTCCGCGCGGTCGCCGAGGGCGCGTTGATGGGTCGCTACGCGTTCACGGCGTACAAGTCGTCGGACGGCGCGAACGAAGCGCCCGGCAACCTGACCGTGCTGACCGACCTGGCCCGGAACAAGGACGCCAAGGCCGCGCTCGAACGCGCCCAGGTGACCGCGGAGGCCGTCGCGCAGGTGCGGGACTGGGTGAACACCCCGCCGTCGGACCTGCATCCGGCCGAGTTCGCGGACGACGCGGTCAAGCTCGGCAAGGAGTACGGCGTCAAGGTCGAGGTGCTCGACGAGAAGGCGCTCGCCAAGGGCGGGTACGGCGGCATCCTCGGCGTCGGCCAGGGCTCGAGCAACCCGCCGCGGCTGGTCCGGCTGACCTACACGCCGAAGAAGCCCGTCACCCACCTGGCTTTCGTCGGCAAGGGCATCACGTTCGACTCCGGCGGCCTGTCGCTGAAGACGTCGACCGGCATGGTGAGCATGAAGTCCGACATGGCCGGCGCCGCCGCAGTGATCGGCGCGACGTTCGCCATCGCGCGGCTCGGTCTCCCGGTCCAGGTGACGACGTACGCCGCGATGGCCGAGAACATGCCGTCGGGTTCCGCGGCCCGGCCCTCCGACGTCCTGACGATGTACGGCGGCAAGACCGTCGAGGTGCTGAACACCGACGCCGAAGGCCGTCTGGTGCTCGGCGACGCGCTGGTCCGGGCCAGCGCGGACCAGCCCGACCTGATCATCGACGTGGCCACGCTGACCGGGGCGTGTGTCGTTGCCCTCGGCACCAAGGTGGCCGGCGCGTTCGGGAACACCGACGCGGCTCGCGACCGGGTGCTGGACGCGGCGGTCGCGGCCGGTGAGTCGATGTGGCCGCTGCCGATCCCGGCCGAGATGCTGGACAAGCTGAAGTCGCACTCGAAGGTCGCCGACCTGGCCAACATCACCGGCGAGCCGTGGGGCGGCGCCCTCGCGGCGGCCGCCTTCCTCGGCGACTTCGTTGCTGACGGCATCGACTGGGTCCACCTGGACGTGGCCGGTCCTGCCTTCAACGACGGCGGCGCCTCAGGCTACACGCCCACCGGCGGCACCGGTTACGCCGTTCGCACCCTGGTCGAACTCGCCGCCTCAGCGAGCTGAGCTCAGTTCAGCTGTTCCCGGGCGCGGTGCTGTTCCCGGGCGCGGTGACGGTTCGGGGAGTTCTACCTAGCTGCGACGGCGCGTAGAGCTCCCCACACGACCACTCAGGCGAGGCCGTTCTTCTTCATCCGGGCGTTGTACTCGCGCATCCGCGGCGGGTAGCCGACGACGGCCGCGTCGTACGACGGAATGCCGAGACGGTTCGCGAAGTCGTGGGCCCACTTCACCGACGGGACCCGGCGGCGGGTCCACTCACCGTCGACCGCGACCAGCAGCAAGGTGTACTCCGTCACCGCCGTCCGCGGCTCGACGAATCCCTCGACGCCCTGACGGGTCTGGGCGAACTCGCGCAGGTGCGCCTGGTCGGGAGTGTCCGACCGTCGCATCGTTCCGGCCTTCTGCCGGCGACCGAACCACTTCATGGGAGTAAGTGTCCACTATCTGTGCAAGTCCGGGCCGAAATCCTGGATAACGGTTGCGGCCGGTCCGGATGGGCGCGTCGTGACCGGCCCGGGGGTGGATCCGCGCGCGATCGGTGGAAAGATGACGCCGGGCCGGTACCGCGACCCGGGCCGCCCGACTCGGACCACACCCACGGAGGAACCTGTGACTGACAGTGGTACTGACGCCGGTACGACGTACGACCTGGTGATTCTCGGCGGCGGCAGCGGTGGCTACGCCGCCGGACTGCGCGCCGCGACGCTCGGGCTGTCCGTAGCCCTGGTAGAGAAGGACAAGGTCGGCGGGACCTGTCTGCACCGTGGGTGCATCCCGACCAAGGCGCTGCTGCACGCGGCCGAGGTCGCGGACTCGGCGCGCGAGGGTGAGCAGTTCGGAGTCCGGACGACGCTCGAGGGCGTCGACATGGGCGGCGTGAACAAGTACAAGGACGGCGTCGTCGACCGGCTGTTCAAGGGTCTGCAGGGCCAGTTGAAGGCCCGCGGCATCACGGTGATCGAGGGCGAGGGGCGGCTGACCTCGCCGACCACGGTCCAGGTCGGCGGCACGACGTACACCGGCCGCAACGTTCTGCTTGCCTCCGGCTCCTACTCGCGTTCCCTTCCCGGCCTGGAGCTCGACGGGCACCGGGTGATCGCGAGTGAGCACGCGCTGACGCTCGACCGGGTCCCGGAGTCCGCGGTGATCCTCGGCGGCGGCGTGATCGGCGTCGAGTTCGCGTCCGCGTGGACGTCGTTCGGCACCAAGGTGACGATCGTCGAGGCGCTGCCGCGGCTGGTCCCGGCCGAGGACGCCGACTGTTCCAAGACGTTGGAGCGCGCGTTCCGGAAGCGGAAGATCGCGTTCAAGACCGGTACGCCGTTCGAGTCGGTCGCGGTGACCGACTCCGGCGTACAGGTGACCGTCGCGGGCGGCGAGGTGATCGAGGCCGAGCTCCTGCTGGTCGCTGTCGGCCGGGGACCGAACACCGCCGGGCTCGGGTACGAAGAGGTCGGGGTCGCGCTCGACCGCGGGTTCGTGACCGTCGACTCGACGCTGCAGACCAGCGTGCCGGGTGTGTACGCGGTCGGCGACATCGTGCCGGGGCTGCAGCTCGCGCACCGCGGGTTCCAGCAGGGCATCTTCGTCGCCGAGCACCTCGCGGGTCTCGCGCCGACGCCGATCGACGAGGCCGGCATCCCGCGCGTGACGTACTCCGAGCCGGAGGTCGCGTCGGTCGGGCTGACCGAGGAGCAGGCCCGGGAGAAGTACGGCGACGTGGAGATCCTCAACTACAACCTCGGCGGCAACGGCAAGTCGCAGATCCTGAAGACGGCGGGCTTCGTGAAGCTGGTCCGCGCCAAGGACGGCGCCGTGGTGGGGCTGCACATGGTCGGTTCGCGTGTCGGAGAGCTGATCGGCGAGGCACAGCTGATCTACAACTGGGAGGCGTACCCCGCGGACGTGGCGCCGCTGGTGCACGCGCACCCGACCCAGAACGAAGCCCTCGGCGAGGCCCACCTCGCCCTCGCCGGGAAACCTTTGCACTTCCATGACTGACCCTGCTGGGACCTCCCAGTAAGTTTGAGCTGCAGGAGCGTGAGGGATGGCCGTGACCCGGATCCCGAGCGCTCCGGCGGCACCGTAGGCTGACACTCGACCGATCAGACGAAGGAGCAACGACCGTCATGCCGACCTCTGTATCCCTGCCGGCCCTCGGGGAGAGCGTCACCGAAGGAACCGTCACCCGCTGGCTCAAGCAGGTCGGCGACACGGTTGCCGTGGACGAACCCCTGCTGGAGGTCTCGACCGACAAGGTCGACACCGAAATCCCGAGCCCCGTCGCCGGCACCCTTCTCGAGATCAAGGCCGCCGAGGACGAGACCGTCGAGGTCGGCGCCGAACTGGCCGTGATCGGCGACGCCGGCGAGGCCGGCTCCGCTCCTGCGGCTCCGGCCGAGCCAGCGGCAGACCCCGCGCCGGCCGCCGAGTCCGCTCCGGCCGAGGCTGCTCCGGCTGAGTCCGCCCCCGCTGAGTCCGCGCCGGCTCCGCAGACTGCTCCGGCCGCCGAGTCCACTCCGGCTGAAGCCCAGGCCGCTGAGGCCTCGTCGGCCCCGTCCAGCGGCGCCTCGTCCGATGGCGGCTCCGGCGGCGCCGCGTCCGGTACCTCGGTGACGCTGCCCGCGCTGGGCGAGAGCGTGACCGAGGGAACGGTCACCCGCTGGCTGAAGCAGGTCGGCGACGACGTGGCCGTCGACGAGCCGCTCCTCGAGGTCTCAACCGACAAGGTCGACACCGAGATCCCGAGCCCGATCGCCGGCAAGCTCCTGGAGATCAAGGTCGCCGAGGACGAAACCGTCGAGGTCGGCGCCGAACTTGCCATCGTCGGCTCCGGCGACGCCGCTCCTGCTTCCTCCTCCGCCCCGGCTGCTGCGGCTCCCGAGGCCGCTCCGGCCCAGTCGGCTCCGGCTCCCCAGGCTGCCCCGGCCGAATCCGCTCCGGCCCCGCAGGCTGCCCCGGCCCCGCAGGCCTCGGCACCGGCACCGGCTCCTGCTGCCGCACCGGCCCAGGCTCCGGCGCAAGCCCCCGCTGCTGCCCAGGCCCCGGTCCGGCAGGCTGCACCCGCACCGCAGTCCGCTCAGGCACCCGCGGCTACCCAGGCGCCGGCCGTCTCCGCTCCGGCCGCCTCGCCGAACGGCGCCGCCTCCGACGGCCCGAACTACGTCACCCCGCTGGTGCGCAAGCTCGCCGCGGAGCACGAGGTCGACCTGAACGCCGTACAGGGCACCGGGGTCGGCGGTCGTATCCGCAAGCAGGACGTGATCGCCGCCGCCGAGGCGAAGAAGGCTGCCGCGGCCGCACCCGCTCCGGCAGCCCAGGCCGCCGCCCCTGCCGCCGAGTCGAAGGCGCCGGTGGTCAGCCCGCTGCGCGGCACCACCGAGAAGATGAGCCGGATCCGCAAGGCGATCGCTGCCCACATGGTCAACAGCCTGAAGGTCTCGGCCCAGCTGACCACGGTGGTCGAGGTCGACGTCACCGAGATCGCCAAGCTGCGCAACAAGAAGAAGGCGGAGTTCGAGGCCCGCGAGGGTGTCAAGCTGTCCTTCCTCCCGTTCTTCGCGCTCGCCGCGGTGGACGCGCTCAAGCAGTACCCGAAGCTGAACGCGTCGATCGACGAGGAGAAGGGCGAGATCACCTACCACGCCGCCGAGCACCTCGGCATCGCGGTGGACGTGGAGCGCGGCCTGATGGTTCCCGTCGTGCACAACGCCGGCGACCTGAACATCGCCGGCCTGGCGAAGAAGATCGCCGACCTCGCCGACCGCACCCGCAACAACAAGGTGCTGCCGGACGAGATGGCGGGCGGCACGTTCACCATCACCAACACCGGTAGCCGGGGCGCGCTGTTCGACACCCCGATCCTGAACCAGCCGCAGGTCGGCATGCTCGGGACCGGCGCCGTCGTGAAGCGCCCGGTGGTCATCACCCACCCGGAGCTCGGCGAGACGATCGCGATCCGGCAGATGGTGTACCTGGCGCTGACCTACGACCACCGCCTGGTCGACGGCGCCGACGCGGCCCGCTACCTGACGGCGGTCAAGCAGCGGCTCGAAGAGGCCCAGTTCGACGTCTGATCCGATCGGACACCGGCGCCGGTGCCTGTCTCCCCGGAGGCGGACACCGGCGCCGTTCGCTTTCGATCCGGCTGACCGGGCGGCGAACCCGACAAGGAGCACAACGGGATGAAGTACGTACTGGCCGGCGCCTCCGGCTTCCTCGGCAAGGCCCTCACCCTCGACTTGGTTGCCAACGGCCACCAGGTGCTCCGGCTGGTACGCCGGCCGCCGTCGGGACCGGACGAGGTGCGCTGGGACCCGGCCCGGGGCGATCTGGACCCGGCTGCTCTGGACGATCCCGACGTCCTCGTCAACCTGGCCGGTGCGAACATCGGTCGCCCGTGGACACCGACGTACCGCATGACGATCCGGGAGAGCCGGGTCTCGACCACCGCGACCCTGGCTGCGGCGGCGACGCGACTCGACCGCCGGCCGGTGCTGCTCACGCAGAGCGGGATCGGCGGCTACGGCACCGACCTCGGCGATCGCGTCCTGACCGAGGACTCCGAACTCGGCGAGGGCTTCCTGTCCGACGTCGTCCGGTTGTGGGAGGGCGCGCTCGAACCCGCCCGTGAAGCAGGCAGCCGGGTGGCCGCGCTGCGAACCGGCGTCGTACTCGACAGCAAGGCCCCGGCGTTCCGGCTCCTGTCCCTTCCCTTCCGCATCGGTCTCGGCGGCCGCCTCGGGCCGGGAACCCAGTACTTCCCAGTGGTCTCGCTGACCGACTGGATCCGCGCCGTCCGGCACGTCGGCGAGAACGACAGCGTCAGCGGCCCGGTGAACATCACCCTGCCGACACCGGCAACCAACCGCGAACTCACCGAAGCCCTGGCAACCGCCCTGCACCGCCCGTCCCTCGTCCCAGTGCCCGCCTTCCTCATGAAGGCCGCGCTCGGCGAGTTCGCCTGGGAACTCCTCGGCAGCAAACGGGCCCTCCCCACCCGACTCCAATCCACCGGCTTCACCTTCCACCACCCCACCGTCACCGCCGCGATCTCCGCCGCCCTCGCCTGACGCCGTGACACAGACGCCGTGACACAGACGCCGAAGACCAGCGCGCGGTACGACGGTCTCGCCGAGTGGTACGACGAGCACAACGCCGCCGCTGCCGACTCCAACCGTGAGCCGCTGCTGGATCTGCTGGGCCCGGGAGACGGACTGTGCCTGGACCTCGGGTGTGGGACCGGACAGAACCTGCAGACGCTGCGCAGCACGGGACGCACAGTCGTTGGCCTTGAGTACTCCGCGGATCAGTTGGGACTCGCCCGGCAACGCGCGACCGATGGCGAGGCGCTGGTCCAGGGCGACGCAGCCGATCTGCCGTTCGCCGACGAAGTCTTCTCTACTATCGCCATCCTGTGGCTGTCCACCGACGTCGAGGACTTCGCTGCAGTCCTGCGCGAGGCGGCCCGCGTCCTGCATCCGAGCGGGGTGCTTGTGTTCTACGGGGCCCATCCGTGCTTCAACGGCCCGCACACCGAGAGCCGTCCCAATGACGGGCGCATCGTGCATCCGACGTACCGCACTGTTGGCTGGCATCCCCCGGCGCCCTGGTGGGGCGAGGGCGGTATCCGCGAACGCCTCGGCATGCGACACCTGCCGCTGGCCGACCTTCTCAACGCGTTTACCGCCGCAGGCTTGACGATCACCCGAACCGTGGAGCCGCGCACTGACCCGGTGCCCTGGGTCCTCGCCCTGCGCGCCGAAAGGCGCTGACTCGCCGGACCACGAGCCGCTTGGTTGGATTGCCAGTTCGACGCACTGAACCGACCGAGCTGAAGTCCGTTCGGCGGTCACAGCTGGGTGATTGTGGTGATGCGCCAGGTGTGGGTGGGTTGACGGGTGGCGCTGCGTGAGGGGGCCGCGGTGCGAGGGGTGGTTGTCAGGGTGATCAGTCTGGTGGCCGGGGTGCCGGGTGGGAGTGGGGTCTTGGCGCCGGTGTGGTCGACTGCCTGGCCGGCTGTGAGGTGGTCCGTGGTTTTGAGGGTGACGGTGGTCGCGGTGCGTCGGGTGACTGCGGTGCTTTCGATCGTGATTCGGAGTCCTTGGACGCGGACGTTCTGGTTGCGGTAGGCGGACAGGAGGGCTCGGTCGGCGCGCCAGGGGGCGCTGCCGGGGACGTAGATGCGGTCGAGGGCGTCCAGGTCGAGGGTCCAGAAGGCTTCGGCGCGTTGGGCATCGAGGGCTTCGAGCCTCTGGATCCAAGTGGCCAGCTCTGCTGAGGACGCGGTCGGGTGGGCAGCCGTTGGGTGGGCAGTTGTCGGGTGGGCGGTGGGCGACTGAGTGGGCGGGGATACAGAGGGTAGTTGGGCTGTGGACTGGGCAGCGCTGGGGTTTGGTTGGGCGGTCGCTGGGGTGTCGATGGTGCGGAGTGTGGCGATAGCGATCGCGAGCACGATGATCGCGGCCAGCGCGGCCGCGGCGAGCACGCCGTACGCGGGGTGTGGGAGTCGATGGAGTGCGAGGGCTGCCACGAATCGTGTACGGCGGGACTTGTTGCGGCGGTTGGGGCGGATGCGCTTCGAGCGGGCCTTCGCGGATGGTGCGGTGGGGTGAGGCCGCTTTGGTTTCGTCAGCGGTGTGGCCGGTGGGTCGGCTGGAGGCGGAGCAAGCGGTGCACGGGAGGCGGCGGGAGCATCGTCGTCGTCTGCAGATCCTCCCGCGGACGTCGGAGGGTGGCGTGGAGCGCTCGGAGTTGGCGTGGCGAGGTGGGGCCGTGGGGGTGCCGGGGCGTGGGGTGGTGCGGGTGCCGGCAGGTGGGGTGGTGGGGTGCTCGCGGGTGCTGTGGGTGCAGTGCTGGTGAGGGGCGCGAGGTCTATGGGGGTGGCAGGGGTGTGGGTCAGGAGGCGGTGTGGGAGGGCTCCGAGGGGCGTCTTGGTGATGAGGGTGGGTGGGAAGGCGGTGGGGTCTGCACTGACCCGGTCGGCGAGGATGGCGAGGGCTTGGTGGTCGGTGGCGGGGTCGGCGGGGCGGAGCGCGGCGTCGGTGAGGATTGGGCGGCCGTCGGCGTCGAAGAGGACGTTTTCGGGGCTGATCGAGCCGTGGGTGAGGTTCGAGGCGTGAAGGTAGGCCAGGGCGTCGGCCAGCGGAGCGAGGAGGGTGACGAGTTCGCCGCGGGACAGTGGGCCGCGGCGAGTGAGGAGCGCGGCGAGGCTGCCGGCTGCCAGGTGCTGCGTGATCAGGACCCAGCCGGTGTCGGTCTCGCGGAACTCGTGGAGCTGGGCGACGTGCGCGTGCCGGAAGCGGGACAGCAGGCTCAGGTCCTCGCGGAGCCGTCCCCGGTCGGGGTATGCGCTGTGCGGGACGTGTTTGAGCACGGCGTTGCGGCCCGAGGCGCGGTCCCGGACCTGCCAGACGGTGCCGGCGGGCCCGGACCCGAGCTCGCGGCGCAGGCTGTAGCCGGTGAGATCTGCGAGGTCCATGTCCAAGAGGATGCACCGATCGCGACCGCGCCCGTCGAAGTTATCCACAGCCCAGGGCGCCGGCCCCGATCAGCCGCCGCCTACACTCGAAGGCGTGAGGGCTATCAGGTACGTGGAGGCCGGATTCGGCGCCGGCGCGGTGGACTACGAGACCGCGTGGGCCGAGCAGCGACGACTGCACGCGGAGGTTGCCGAGGGCACCGGCTCGGACACGGTGATCCTGCTCGAGCACCCGCCGGTCTACACCGCGGGCAAGCGCACCGAGCCGCACGAGCGGCCGATGGACGGTACGCCGGTGGTCGACGTGGACCGCGGCGGCAAGATCACCTGGCACGGCCCCGGGCAACTGGTCGGGTACCCGATCGTCAAACTCGCCTCACACGTGTACGTCGTCGACTACGTCCGGCGGCTCGAGGAGGCGCTGATCGGCGTCTGCGCCGAGCTCGGCGTGAAGACCGGCCGGGTCAAGGGCCGCAGCGGCGTCTGGGTCGGGGCCGACGACCGCGGCCGGGAGCGGAAGATCGCCGCGATCGGCATCCGGGTCGCGCAGGGCGTGACCATGCACGGCTTCGCGCTGAACTGCAACAACGACCTGGCCTGGTTCGACCGGATCGTCCCGTGCGGCATCTCGGACGCCGACGTGACCACGCTCTCCAAGGAGCTCGGCCGCGAGGTGACGACCACCGAGGTCCTCGACTCGGTACGCCGGCACCTCGACGAGCTCCTCGCCTGGAACGAGTACGAGCGCAGCCCGGACATCGACCACCACGAAGAGCAGCCGACCGCGATCACCTACGGGTTGACCGTCTGAGCCTCGAGCCCCACCTCCGCGCGCCAATCGGCGTGCAATGAGCGCAACTGGTCGGCGATCTCCGGCTGAGCTGACAGCTGGTTGGTCTGCTCACCGATGTCGTCGGCCAGGTTCGCGAGGAACCAGCCCTCTCCCATCGGCGCGTGCTCGTAGTCACGCAGATGCCTCGTGTTGGCGTCGTCAGCCACCCAGCTGAGCTTCCACTCCCCCGACCGCACCGCCCACTGGAACCCGCAGTCCCAGTGCAGCTTCTCGTGTGCCACCTCTGCGGTCCCTGCCAGCACGGGGAGGATGTCGACGCCGTCGGCACCCTCCACTCTCGCGCCCGCCGCCGCGGCCAGCGTGGGAACCAGATCCATCGTGCTGACAAGCGCGTCCGTACGACGTCCCGCAGGCAATCGGTCCGGCCAGCGCCAGAGCATCGGGATGCGGATGCCGCCGTCCCACAGCGTGTACTTCGTCCCACGCAGCGGCGCGTTGTCGCCGAAGTTGCAGGTCGATCCGCCGTTGTCCGTCACGTACACGACGATCGTGTCGTCGCCGGCCACGTCGAGCAGTCGCCCGATCTCGGCGTCCATCAGCTCCAACTGAGCGAGGTAGTACTCGCGCCCGTACGGAAGATTCGGAACGATCACGTCGTCGTACCACTCCATGAACGGACCGTCCGCGTCCGGCGACCAGTCGCGGAACGCCGGGAGCCCCCGCGCCTCCAGCTCTGAGTCCGGGAGCTGCCAGCAGAAGTTGTGTACGGCGTTGAACGCCACCATGCAGAAGTACGGTCGCTCGTCCTCCGCGTCCATGAACTCCGCCGCGCGGCGACCGAACTCCGCGGTCAGGAAGCCCTCGTGCTCAACTGGCTCGTCCCCCGACAGCAGAGGCTGCACAGCCATGTGGTGCGCGGCCGGCTGACCGTACGACTCGACCGACTCGTCAGAGTGATGCAGGTAGTTCAGCCGCCCGAAGGACTGGCCTGCCAGCCCGTACAGCGTCTCCTCGAATCCGTGGTGCGGCGGACACGCCCTGTCCCCCACGTCCTCTTTCCCGTAGTGCACCTTGCCGAAGTACCCCGTCCGGTACCCCTGGTCGCGCAGGATCTCCGTAAGCGTCGGTACGTCGTCCGGCGGGAACGCGGCCGAGTCGAACCATTGGCCGCCCCACCGCTGCTGGTACCGCCCGGAGATGATCGAGGCCCGTGACGGGCTGCAGATCGGCGCGGTCACGTAGGCGTCGGTGCAGCTCACTCCCTCCGCGGCGAGCCGGTCGAGGGCCGGAGTGCGTACGTCGGAGTGCACCCCGAGTCCACCGCGGTCGGCGTACCCGTGGTCGTCGGAAACGATCAGCAGAATGTTCGGAGCGGGCACCAGCTCATCCTCTCGAAAGGCGCGCAGGGGCCATCTCACCAGACATCTAGTACAGCGGCCAGCCCCGCCTGGTGTCGGCCGTCGACCCACGATCGGGGCTGTGCCGAAGTGTCTGCGGGGTGTAGCCGCAGTTCGTCGCTACCTTGGGGGGGTGTCCAAATTTCTTGGGTTCTTGCTCGGCGTAGCTGTTGCTCTGGCCGGTCCGGCCGTGTTCGGAGTCCTCTCGGCGCCGGGTGGTATCGAGCTGAACGCGAAGGGGATGGCGCTTGCCTTCGGCATCGGCGCGCTGATCTTCTGGGCCGTGGTGTCGTACTTCTCCGGCGCCGGTGCGCTGGGGGCGTTCGTCGCCTTCGGTGTCCTGCTCTACTGCTGGCTCTGGATCCCGAACCGGACCACGAACTTCCTGAACGACGTCCCCGGCGTCACCAACGGGATGATCGACGGGTCGAAGCAGTACACGCTGAACGGCGTCGTGCCGATCCTCGGGGTGATCTCGCTGGTGTACGCGATCCAGCTGATCGTCCACGGCGTCCAGCGCCGGCGGCGGGAGCGGGCCGACGCCGAGCGGCGGCAGCGCGAGCAGGAAGCCGCGCAGGCGCAGCAGGAGGCGGACGTCGCGGCCGTCTACCCGGTTGCCGGAGGCACCTATCAGGCGCCGGCGGCGTACGAGAGTCACACGCGGTACGACGATCTGTTCGACGAGCCGGAGGCGGCACAGCCGCGGAACCAGGGCGACGACCAGACCCGGCAGTTCCCGGCCGGCGAGGCGGAGGAGTTCGAGCACACCCGCCAGTTCCCCGAGGCAGATGCCGAAAGCAACTACCCCGGCGAGGACACGGTCATCGCCCCGCCCCCGGCAGCCGAGGAAACCCAGCCGGTGGAAACCAAGCAACCGGTCGAGGAAACCCAGCCGGTGAAGGCGGAGCCGCAGGCCGCCGCGCCGGTGGAGGAAACTCAGCCGGTCGAGGCCAAGCCGCAGGCCGCCGCGCCCATCGAGGAGACCCAGCCGATGGACGCGACGCCCGGGCCCGCTGCGCCGGTGGAAGAGGCTCAGCCGGTGGAGGCGAAGCCCGAGGCCGTCGCGCCCGTTGAGGAAACTCAGCCGGTTGAGGAGACTCGACCGGCGGAAGAGACTCGGCCGGCGGAGGAGAAGAAGGCTGAGCGGAGTGTTTCGCCTCGGGAGCAGGTGGGGTCTCAGTATCGGGAGCGGATGGAGAACCCGGAGGACACCGGGGAGTTCCACCTCGCGTTCGAGAACCCGGTGGTCAAACCCGCCTAGAAGTCAGGCGACGTGCATGCGCTGCTGGTGCTGATCCCGGCGCGCATGCTCGGTGATGGCCTCGTCGTACGCCGCACTCGCCATCTGCAGCACGTCGCCCGCCATCTGGGCCCGCGGTGAGTCGGTGCTCCACGCGAGCACCAGCTTCCGGTGAATCGGATCGCCCACCAGAGTGCGGGTTGTGACGTCGGCCGACAGCATCCGGTACGACGTGGGCGAGATGAGCGCCACGCCCTGGCCACTGGTCACGAACCCCATGAGCACCGACGTATCGACGGAATGGTGCTCCACCCGAGGCTGGAACCCAGCCGCCTCACACGCCGCCCGGAACAACACGTGGAACCCGCTGTCGTCCGGCGGCTCCCCGATCCACTCCTCGCCCGCCAGCGACGCCAGCTCGATCTCACCCCGCGCCCGCGACGCTTCCGCCACAGGATGGTCCGCGGACAGAGCGACGTACGCCGACTCGGACTCGACGACCGTGGTGGATTCGACCCCGGCCGGCAGCCGCAGCTCGAACCCGGGGAACTCCCGCAACAGCGCGAAGTCCAGCCGCCCGCTCTCCAGTTGCTGCAGCAGCACGCTGGTGGACCACTCGACCTCGATGCTGACCTGCTCGATCTCGCCGTGCGCGCGGAGCCGGGACGCGATCCCGGACATCGGCGCGGTCGGGAACCCGCCGAGCCGGACCGCCGACGACTCGACCGCGGTCATCGCGGACACGGTCGCCGACAGGTGGTCGACGTCGACCAGGATGGCCCGCGCGCGATCAACGGCGTACCGGCCGAGCGGCGTCGGCTTCACGCCGGTGCGGGAGCGTTCGAACAACTCACCGCCGAACGCGGCCTCGATCCGTTTCAGCTGCGCGGTCAAGCTCGGCTGGCTGACCTTGAGCCAACGGGCGGCCCGTCCGACGGAACCCGCTTCTGCCACCAGGACCACCACCCGCAGGTGGCGCAGCTCAACGTTCATGCGTTGAGACCGTAGTCGAGGTCCACACACAGCACACAGCGACCCTACATTGCGGTTTCGTCACAGCCGGGCCCAGTGCTGTAACGCCGGGCCCGGTCGTGACGATGAGCTACTTCGCTTCGAGCGCCAGGGCCTCGCGGTAACCGAGACGACGGCCGGTCTGCAGCAGCGTGCGCTCGTACAGCCGCGCGCCCATCCGGACGATCAGCACGGTGGCGGCCAGCAGCAGCGCGATCGCCACCAGCGGCTGCCAGACCGGAACGTCCTCGGTCAGCATCCGGCCCGGCATCGACATCGACGACGCGATCGGGACGAACGACGCCACGGTCTTGGCCGACGACCCCGCGAACACCGAGAAGAAGAACGGGATCATCAGGATCATTTGCCCCGGCAACGTGGTCGACCCGAGATCCTCCTGCCGCGTCGCGAGCGAACCGGCGACCGCCCAGAGCCCGGCCAGCGCGACGAACCCGAGCACGAAGAACACCACGAACCACCCGGCGACCGGAGCGACCACTTCGAGGATGTCGGCCTGGTCGGTGGCGAGCAGCCCGATCAGCGACGCACCCGCGATCACCACGATCTGGGTCAGCGCCAGCACCGTGTTGCCCAGCACCTTCCCCCACAGCAGCGACCGGATCGGCACGGCGGCGGCCAGGATCTCGACGACCCGGCTCTCCTTCTCCTGTACGACGCTCTGCGCGATCATCATCCCGAAACCGAGCGCGGTCATGTAGAACACCAGCGCCAGCCCGATGTTCACGAAGTCGGAGACGATGTCCGGCAACGGTCCCGGCTTCAGCAACTGCAACGAGACCTTCGTTCCGGCGTGCAACTCGGCCGGGCTCAGTCCCGCCTTCCCGGCGTTCGTTTCCATCCCGACGGCCGCGGCCGCCTCGCGCAGGGCGCCTTCGACTCCCGAGTCGACGCGGTCCTTGCCGAGGACGACGTACCCGTCCGCGTCCGGCAGCAGCGCAGCCTCGACCTTGCCGTCGGTGACAGCCTTCTCAGCGGCCGGCCGGTCGGCGACGCGAGTCACCTCGTAACCGTCGCCCGTCGTGGTCGAGGCCTGCTGGACGACCTTGACGCCCGCATCGTCGATGACCGCGATCTTGTCCGGTCCGCCCTTGCCCGCGATCAGCGCGGGGATGATCACCGCCGCCATCACGATCAGCAGCATCACCACTGTCGAGCCGATGAACGTCTTGTCCCGCAGCTTCGTGGTGATCTCGCGCTCCGCGATCAGCACCCACGGCTTGTCCAGTGTCTTCATCGGGTCGCCTCCCGGAAGACGTCGCTCAGCGCCACCCGCTCCGGCCCGAACTCGAGCACCGGTCCGCGGCTGATCGCCTCCTGCAAGATCTTCTGCTCCACCGCACCGTCCAGTACGTCGAACAACGCCGTACCGCCGGCCACGTCGCGCACCTGGATCCCCCGCACGTCTCGCAGCCATCCGGCGTCGCCGTCCACCACCAGGCGGTACGTCGACGTAGGGCCGGCCGCCAACTCGGACACGGCGCCCGCCGCGACGACCTTGCCGCGGGACAGTACGACGAGGTCGTCGCACAGCCGCTCGACCAGGTCGAGCTGGTGGCTGGAGAACAGCACCGGCACGTCCGACGTCACCTCCTCGCGGAGCAGGTCGGCCATCGCGTCGACAGCGAGCGGGTCGAGGCCGCTGAACGGCTCGTCCAGCACCAGTGCGATCGGCTCGTGGACCAGCGCGGCCGCGATCTGCACCCGCTGCTGGTTGCCCAGCGACAGCGTCTCGAGGACGTCGGAAGCACGCTCGGCCAGCCCGAGGCGCCCGAGGATCTTGTCGGTCCGCGCGGCGGCGCGCTCCGCGTCGAGCCCGTGCAGCCGGCCGAAGAACACCAGCTGGTCGCGGATCTTCATCTTCGGGTACAGCCCGCGTTCCTCCGGCATGTAGCCGAAGTCCCGGCGTACGTCCTGGGTCAGCGGCTGGTCCTGCCACCGCACCTCGCCGGCCGTCGCGGCCAGGACCCCGAGGATGATCCGCATCGTCGTCGTCTTCCCGGCCCCGTTGGCCCCGACGAATCCGGTCATCCGTCCCGGTACGACGTCGAAGGTCACGTCGTCCAGCGCCAGATGATCACCGAACCGCCGGGTGAGCCCAGCCACCCTCAGCATGTGTCACCGTTCCCATCAGCTTCCAGCCCCCGGCCGGGCGCTCGCCCGACCCTCCCAAAACTAGTCAGCCGAGGCGTGCTCGCACGTCGCCCGCGAGGGTGATCGCCGGTGTCATCCGTAGGACGGATGGATCAGCCTGTCGGGTCGTCGCCCGGGGTGACGAGGCCGCATTCGTAGGCGAAGACGACGGCTTGGACGCGGTCGCGGAGACCTAGTTTGAGCAGTACGCGGGAGACGTGGGTCTTGACCGTCGCCTCGCCGACGTACAACTGGTTGGCGATCTCGGTGTTGGTCAGGCCGCGGGCGATCAGCCCGAGCACCTCGCGTTCGCGCTCGGTGAGCTCCGCGAGGAGGTCCGGGCGGTACACCCGCTCTCCCTTGCCCGTGAATCGCTTGATCACCCGCCGGGTGACCTCGGGCGCGAGCAGCGCGTGCCCGGAGTGCACCACCTGGATCGCCTCCACCAGGTCCTCGGGCGCGGTGTTCTTGAGCAGGAAGCCGCTCGCGCCCGCCCCGAGCGACTCGAAGAGGTAGTCGTCACGGTCGAACGTGGTGAGGATGACGACCTTCCCGGCGTCCTCCGCCACGATCCGCTGGGTCGCGCTGATCCCGTCCATGCCGGGCATCTGGACATCCATCAGTACGACGTCCGGCCGCAACGCCAGCGCCAGCTCGATCGCCTTCTCACCGTCCGCGGCCTCGCCGACCACCTCGATCTCCGGCTCGACCGACAGGATCATCCGGAACCCGGCGCGCACCAGGTCCTGATCGTCGACCAGCAGCACCCGCATCGGGTCAGTCACGTACTTCTCCCCCAGCCAACGGACGGTTCTGCGGATCCAGCGGGATCCGGACCCGGACGCGGAATCCTCCCACGGGACGCGGACCGATCTCACTCTCGCCGCCGAGCAGACCGACCCGTTCGCGGATCCCGACATGGCCGAGCCGGCTGCCTACCGGGGCGTGCTTCGGGCGGCCGTCGTCGAGCACCTCGAGCTCGACCGCGTCATCGAGATAACGCAGTGTGACGTGGGCGCTGCGGGCCGTCGAGTGCTTGCGGACGTTCGCGAGCGCTTCCTGCGCGATCCGGTACACCGACACCGAGACGGTCGTGGGCAGTTCGGCCGGCGATCCGATCTGGTGGAAGCCGACCTCCAGACCGAGGCTGTTCGCCTCCGCGATCAGCGCGGGCAGCCGGTCCGCGCCGGCCTGCGGCTCCTTGGGATCCGGCGTACCGACGTCGAGGTCGGGATCCGCCGAGCGGAGCATGCCCAGCAGCTGGCGCATTTCGTTGACCGCGCTCCGGCTGGACTCCTCGATCACGTTCAGCGCGTTCTTCGCCGCGTCCGGGTCGGCGTCCATCACCCGCCGGGCACCGCCTGCCTGGATGCCGATGCTGCTGATGTGGTGGGCGACGACGTCGTGCAGCTCACGGGAGATCCGCAGCCGCTCGTCGATCACCGCGCGTCGCGAGTTCGCCTCCTGCTGCGCCGCCAGCTCGGTCGCCTGCTGCTCGAGCTCGAACCGCTGCCGCGCGGTCGCCCACGCGGTCCGTCCCCAGAAGTACGCACCGAAGAAGTAGAGGACGTTCAGCGCGACGGTGATGATCACGTTCGACACGTACGGCGAGAACAGCGCGTGGTTCGGCCCGTCGATCGCGTTGTTGCGCAGCGCGGTGACGAAGTTGAGCGCCAGCCAGCCGAACATCCCGACGAAGACGACCGTGATCGCGGCCTTCATCAGCCGCCGGTCCCGCGCCCAGGCGACGGCCGCGTAGATCGCCATGAACATCGTCGACTGGGTGACCAGATTGCCGGCGAACGCGAACGCCGCCCGCTCGCCGTTCACCACGAACAGCACCGCGACGGCCAGCAGCACCGGAACCGGCCAGCGGCGCCGGAAACACAGTGGCAGCGCGGCGGCCGCACTCAGCACGTACGGCTCGACGCCGCCGATCCCCAGGTCCACATGCGTCGGCGAGCCGCCGCGTGCGAGCTCGGTCCCGAACAGGCCCGCGACCGCCATCCCGAGACCGAGCAGTACGTCGTACCGTTGCTCGCGGGCCGTCGGCGCTGGACGGGTCCAGCCACGCACCGCCGTACCGGACGCCGGTGGTGTGCCCGGTTCGGCATCCGTACGCAGCTCAACGGTGGACATAGCTCATCACCCTACGGGTGGAACGCCCCTGAACCCCGGCGCGTACCCTTGGAGGCGTGACCATCGCCCCAGAAGGACGGAAACTGCTCAGGCTCGAGGTGCGCAACGCGGAGACCCCGATCGAGCGCAAACCCGAGTGGATCAAGACCCGCGCCAAGATGGGCCCGGAGTACCAGGCGCTGCAGAAACTCGTGAAGTCCGAGGGACTGCACACGGTGTGCCAGGAAGCCGGCTGCCCCAACATCTTCGAGTGCTGGGAGGACCGCGAGGCGACCTTCCTGATCGGCGGGGACCAGTGCACCCGGCGCTGTGACTTCTGCCAGATCGACACCGGCAAACCGGAGGCGCTGGACCGCGACGAGCCGCGCCGTGTCGCCGAGTCGGTCCGCACCATGGGTCTGCGCTACGCGACCGTGACCGGTGTCGCCCGCGACGACCTGGACGACGGCGGCGCCTGGCTGTACGCCGAGACGATCCGCCAGATCCACGAGCTGAACCCGGGCACCGGTGTGGAGATGCTCGCGCCGGACTTCAACGCCGTACCCGAGCAGCTCGCCGAGGTGTTCTCGTCGCGGCCGGAGGTGTTCGCGCACAACGTCGAGACCGTGCCGCGGATCTTCCGCCGGATCCGGCCCGGATTCCGCTACGAGCGCTCGCTGGACGTCATCACCCAGGCCCGCGACTACGGACTCGTCACCAAGTCGAACCTGATCCTCGGCATGGGCGAGACCCGCGACGAGGTCAGCCAGGCGCTGAAGGACCTGCACGCGGCGGGCTGCGAGATCATCACGATCACGCAGTACCTGCGGCCCTCGGTGCGGCACCACCCGGTCGAGCGCTGGGTGAAGCCCGAGGAGTTCGTCGAACTGGACGCCGAGGCGCAGGAGATCGGTTTCGCCGGAGTCATGTCCGGTCCGCTCGTACGTTCGTCGTACCGGGCCGGTCGGCTGTACCGTCAGGCCGTTGAGTCACGTATGAACGCCGCTCAGGCATAAGAGGACAAGGTAGAGATGGCCAAGAACGACGCGCCCGAAGAGAAGACCAGCAGGCTCAAGCAGATCGTTTCGGCGTACAAGCTGACCCAGAAGTCCGAGCCGCTGGTCGGCCTGGTGCTCGCCGGGATCTTCCTCGGCATCGTCGCACTGGCCGTGCTCGGCGGTTTCCTGGTCGGGCCGCTGCTGGTGTGGATCCCGCTCGGCGTCGCGTTGGGCTTCCTGGCCGCCACGATCGTCTTCGGCCGCAAGGTCGAGAAGGCGGCGTACAGCCAGATCGAGGGTCAGGCCGGTGCGGCCGCGTCCGCGCTGCAGACGCTGCGCCGCGGCTGGAGCGTTGACCCTGCGGTTGCGGTCACCAAGAACTCCGACATCGTCCACCGGGTGGTCGGCAAGCCCGGCATCATCCTGGTCGGCGAGGGTCAGCCGAGCCGGGTGAAGAACCTGCTCGCGGCCGAGGCCAAGAAGCACAACCGGGTCGCGGGCGGAGCGCCGGTGACGCAGATCGTGGCCGGCAAGGGCGAGGGCGAGATCGACATCCGCAAGCTGACCAAGTACGTGATGAAGCTGCCGGCCGTCCTGCAGCCGTCCGAGATCACCGATCTGCTGCAGCGGCTGAAGGCGCTGGACGCGGTCCGGCCGCAGGTGCCGATGCCGAAGGGCCCGGTGCCGACGAGCCTCAAGGGTGCTCGCCAGGCGATGCGCGGCCGCTGAAACAGCTGTTGGGGTGTCTCTGAGTGAGACACCGGTAACCTGGTGGTCGCTCGGGCAGTTGATCTGTCGTGACGTGGCACGTGTGTGCCTCCGTGTCGCGCTGTGGGGTGGCTGGTTGGCCTTAAGGTGCGACCAGGACGGATCGATACAGGGGTAGAGATGACGGATGTGATGCCGCGCGTGCAGCATCCTGTACACGCGCCGGACACCGGGACCTGGCCGACACTGGCCCGGCCACGGTCGAACCCGGTCCGTCGGTACGGCGCTGCGACCGCGATCCGGCTGATCGCCAAGGATCTCCCGGCCACGATCCACCTGGACCGCAACCGCTCGTTCGGCTTCGGCGGCCCCGCCATGCGGGTGCACCGTACGTCGGCGTTCCTGGACCGGCTCGGGCAGGACGCCGGGTCCGGGTTCGGCGAGGCGTACCTGGCCGGCGACTGGGACCCGGAGCCGGGCACCGACCTGGCCGACCTGCTGGTCCCGTTCGCGGAGCGGTTCAGCAACGAGGAGACCCGGCACCTGCTGCCGAAGTGGGCGCAGTCGCTGCGCTGGCTGGTCACCCGGTCGCAGCCGGGCGAGCAGGAGAACGACCGGGCCGGCGCCCGGGAGAACATCAGCCGGCACTACGACCTGAGCAATTCGATGTTCTCGGAGTTCCTCGATCCGACCCTCACGTACTCCGCGGCGTACTTCGGCGGCGACCCGACGGCCGATCTCGCGACGGCGTCGTACGACGAACTGTCCGCCGCCCAGCTGCGCAAGCTGGACTCGATCCTCGACGCGGCGGGGGTGCGGTCCGGCTCACGGGTGCTCGACATCGGCTGCGGCTGGGCGAGCCTGGCGATCCGCGCCGCACAGCGTGGCGCGTGGGTGACGGCGATCACGATCGCGTCGCAGCAGGCGTTGCTGGCCCAGCGAAAGATCGCCGAGGCCGGTGTCGGCGACCGCGTACAGGTCGCGCTGCGCGACTACCGCGACCAGATCGGCGAGTTCGACGCCGTACTGAGTGTGGAAATGATCGAGGCGGTCGGCGAGAAGTACTGGCCCGTGTACTTCGAAGCGATCGAGCGACGGCTCGCACCCGGCGGGGTCGGCGTCGTGCAGGCGATCGTGATGCCGCACGAGCGGATGCTCGCGACCCGGAACACGTTCACCTGGGTGCAGAAGTACATCTTCCCCGGCGGGCTGATCCCGTCGATCAAGGTGATCGAGGACGTCACCGCACAGCACACCGGCCTGCGGGCGGAGGTGATCCGCCACCTCGGTGGGGACTACGCGCGGACGCTGCGGGTCTGGCGGAACCGGTTCATCGAGCACTGGCCGGCGATCGCGGCGCTCGGGTTCGACGACACGTTCCGGCGGATGTGGGAGTTCTACCTCGCGTACTCCGAGGCGGGCTTCCGGACCGGGTACCTCGACGACGTACAGCTGCTGCTCACGCGGCGCTAACTGGCGGCTAACGCAGTACGACGACCGTCCTGGCGGCGAGGTCGTGCAGCCCGCGGCGGTCGCGGTCGAAGATCACCGCGGGGATCAGAAAGCTGATCAGCAGCGCGCGAATGATGCCGGCCAGCAGACCGGGCGGAGCCGTGTACGTCTTCCGGTCGCGGACCGGGACGACCCGCAGACCGCAGATCCGGTGGCCGATGGTGCCGCCGGCCAGGCCGGTCAGGATCGCGGTCGTCGCGAAGAAGACCGTCGAGTGCATCAGGCTGTAGTCGGTGCCGCCTGCCCACATCGGTTGACCCATCACCACAGACGCGATCAGGCCCGCGATCAGCCAGTCGACCAGCAGCGCCAGCAGGCGGCCGCCCCAGGTCGCGGCCGAGCCCGGGCCGTCCTCGGGAAGGCCCAGCCGATTGCCCGGGTAACGGAATTCTTCGGAGGGTCCGGTTGCGGCCGCCGCGGATGATGCCATGATGTCTAGCCTACGGACACACCCCGGGGCGGTCCCACGCGGACCGCGAGATCTCAGGGCGTAACCGCCGTACACCAGTGGGTCAGCGCGGACACGCTGGGCGTAACATCCGCGAAACATCAGGGTCACGACGGAGAAACCGGCGGGCCCTACGTTCAGATGCAATCTCTGAGCCACCCTAGGAGTACGTATGTTTTCCAGCGCTGAGGAGCTGCTCGCCTACGTCAAGAACGAAGGCGTCGAGATCGTCGATGTCCGGTTCTGTGACCTGCCGGGCATCATGCAGCACTTCACCGTCCCGGTGTCGTCGTTCGGTCCTGAGGTCTTCGAGGACGGCCTCGCCTTCGACGGTTCGTCGGTCCGCGGTTTCCAGCAGATCCACGAGTCCGACATGAAGCTGCTGCCGGACCCGACCAGCGCGTACGTCGACGAGTTCCGCAGCGCCAAGACGCTGGTGGTCAACTTCTTCGTGCACGACCCGCTGACCGGCGAGGCGTACTCGCGTGACCCGCGCAACATCGCCCGCAAGGCGCAGGAGTACCTGAAGTCGACCGGCATCGCGGACACCGCGTTCTTCGCGCCGGAGGCCGAGTTCTACGTCTTCGACGACGTCCGGTTCGAGACCAAGGCGAACTCCTCGCACTACTCGATCGACTCGATCGCCGGCGCCTGGAACACCGGCCGGGTCGAGGACGGCGGCAACCGCGGCTACAAGGTCCGCTACAAGGGTGGCTACTTCCCGGTCGCGCCGACCGACCACTTCGGCGAGCTGCGCGACGACATCACGCTGGCACTGGAGCGGTCCGGCCTGATCGTCGAGCGCGCCCACCACGAGGTCGGTACGGCGGGTCAGGCGGAGATCAACTTCCGCTTCGACGAGCTGCTCAAGGCCGCCGACGACGTGATGAAGTTCAAGTACATCGTCAAGAACACCGCGTGGAAGGCCGGCAAGACCGCGACCTTCATGCCGAAGCCGATCTTCGGTGACAACGGCTCCGGCATGCACTGCCACCAGTCGCTGTGGAGCAACGGCGACCCGCTGTTCTACGACGAGTCCGGGTACGGCGGCCTGTCCGACACCGCCCGCTGGTACATCGGCGGCCTGCTCAAGCACGCCCCGTCGCTCCTGGCCTTCACGAACCCGACCGTGAACTCGTACCACCGCCTGGTGCCGGGCTTCGAGGCGCCGGTCAACCTGGTCTACTCGTCCCGGAACCGCTCGGCCTGCATCCGGATCCCGATCACCGGCTCGAACCCGAAGGCGAAGCGGATCGAGTTCCGCTGCCCCGACCCGTCGGCGAACCCGTACCTGGCCTTCGCGGCGCAGCTGCTGGCCGGCCTGGACGGTATCCGCAACAAGATCGAGCCGGCCGACCCGGTCGACAAGGACCTCTACGAGCTGCCGCCGGAGGAGCACGCGGGTATCGCGCAGGTCCCGACCTCGCTGCCGGCCGTGATCGACGCCCTCGAGGCCGACCACGCCTTCCTGCTCGAGGGCGACGTCTTCACCGAGGACCTGATCGAGACCTGGATCGACCTCAAGCGCGACAACGAAATCGCCCCGATCCAGCTCCGCCCCCACCCCCACGAGTTCGAGCTCTACTACGACGTCTGAGTTCGTAGCCCGGAAGAAGCCCACCCGCCGGTCGCGGGTGGGCTTCTTCGTTTCAGGACAGGGTGTTGAGCAGTGCGAGGGCCTCGGTATCGAGGTGGATGTTCGCGGCGCGGAGGTTGTCTTCCAGGTGGGGGATGCTGCGGGTGCCCGGGATCAGGGCGGTGTGGTCGTTGTGGGCGAGGATCCAGGCTAGGCAGACCGCGGCGGGGGTGGCCCCGAGGTGTGCGGCGACCTCCTGTACGGCGGGATGCTCGGTCGGGGACGGGATCTGGTCGAATGCCGAGCCCAGCGGGAAGTACGGGATCCAGGCGATGCCGTTGGCCGCGCAGAGTTGGAGTTGGGGCTCGGACGAGCGGTCCAGGACGCTGTACGCGTTCTGGACGCAGACGATCCCCGCGGGCAGTGCCTGCTCGAGCTGTTCGGTGCTGATGTTGCTGAGGCCGATCGCGCCGATCAGCCCTTCGTTGCGTAGAGCAATCAACTCGGCCAGCTGGTCGTCGAGCGGGACGACCTGGTCGCCTTCGGCGATGAGGCCCGGTCCCTGATCCGCCCGGCGGAGGTTGACCACGGGTACCTGCTCCAGACCGAGCGACGTGAGGTCGAGGTGGACCTGCTCACGGAGTTGCTCCGGCCGTTGCGCCAGGGCCAGCGGCACCGGCGCGTCCACGCGGCGTGCGCCGACCTTGCTCACGATCACGAGGTCGTCCGGATACGGGTGCAGCGCAGCCCGGATGTGCTCGTTCACCGTGGTGTGCCCGTAGAACGACGCCGTGTCGAGGTGGTTGACACCGAGCTCCACAACGCGACGCAGGAGCGCGCCGGCCGCGCCGGCCGCGGCGGTGTCGACGTGTTCGAGTTGCATCGCGCCGTACCCGATCCGCGCGATCTCGTACTGCCCGAGCTTGACTGTGCCCCCGGGTCGTTCCGATGTCATCAGCTGTGTCCTCAGGTAGAGTCGGTGGAAATGGAGGTTTCTCCACTTCTTTCGACGATAGCACTAACTGGAGGTTTCTCCACTTATGCGGGCGGACGCTGAGCGGAAGCGTGCGCAGGTGGTCGCGGCGGCCGGCGACGAGCTGGTCGATCTCGCCGTGGCCGCGCGCGACGGCGAGCCTGTGCGCCTGTCCCTGGATCGGGTGGCGGCCCGGGCGCGAGTCGGCGTGGCCACGCTGTACCGGCACTTCCCGACCCGCGAGGCCCTCCTCGAGGCGGTCTATCGTCAGGAGCTCACCCGGCTGTGCGACGCCGCGCCCGAGCTCGCCGCCGACTCCCCTGCCGACGAGGCCCTGCTCACCTGGATGCACCGCTATCTCGACTTCGTCGACTCCAAACGGGCCATGGGCCTCGATCTGCGCAACCTGATTGCCTCCGGCACCGTGACCCAGACCGACACCCGAGCGCGTCTCGCCGCCGCGGTCGAACATTTCCTGACGGCGGGCGCGGCCGCCGGCATCTTCCGTACCGATGTCCCGGCGGACGACGTCGTCGCGGCCATGGCCGGCGCCGTGATCGCCGCGGCCCCTGAGCAGCAACGTACGCAGACCGAACGCCTGCACGCCCTGCTGGTAGACGGCCTTCGCCGACGCTAGGCAACGCTGTGCAGTTGCTCAGCCGAGAGCTTCGGTCACGGCGAGGGTACCCAGCAGGGCCAGGGCCTCGGCGCTGCGGCTGCCGGGCTCGGCGTGGTACACGATGAGTTCCTGGCCGGGAGCTGATTTGACGTCGAAGGCGTTGATGCGGAGGGTGAGCTCGCCGACGTCGCGGTGGCGGAAGCGCTTGCTGGCGAGGCGGGCGCCGCGGGCCTCGTGACGGTTCCACATTTCGGCGAAGTCCGCGCTCCGGCGGCTGAGCTCGTCGACGACTGCCCGGATGCGGGGGTCGTTCGGCGTACGGCCCTCGAGCAGGCGGAACCCGGCCACGGTGTAGCGCGCGACCCGCTCCCAGTCGGGGTAGAAGCTCCGCGCGCCGGGGTCGAGGAAGATCTTCATCAGCAGGTTCGGGCCGTGCTGGAAGCCGTCGAACAGTGCGTAGGCGAGCTGGTTGCCGGCAAGTACGTCGTACGCCCGGCCGAGCACGATCGCCGGGTTGTCCGGCCACATGTCCATCAGCCGCAGCAGCTCGGGGTCCACACGTTCCGGCGCGGTCGCCCGGGAGGTCCCGGGCGTGAGTCCGGCGACGCGGTACAGGTGCTCGCGGGCGTCGTCGTCCAGCCGCAGCACGTCGCTCAGGGCGTCGAGCACCTGGGGCGACGGGCTGTTCTCCCGGCCCTGCTCGAGGCGGACGTAGTAGTCGACGCTGACGCCCGCCAACGTCGCAACCTCTTCGCGGCGTAGACCCGGAACGCGCCGTACGCCGTACTTCGGGACGCCAACCTCCTCCGGCCTTACCTGCGCACGCCGCGCGCGCAAGTACTCGCCCAGTGCCGTGACAGCCATGTTCCGATGGTAGGCGGATCATCAGCGCACAGCGTGGGTGTGCTACTCCCAGGCACACGGCGGCCTGGTTGTGCGCGGCGGCGTTCGCGATGGTCGAGTCATGACTGAAACACCCAAGAACTGGTTCATCACCGGCGCCTCCCGCGGTTTCGGTCGGGAGTTCGCCCGGGCCGCCCTCGAGCGCGGCGACCGGGTGGCCGCCACCGCTCGCGACGCGGCTGCACTTCACGGACTCGCCGGCGAGCTACTTCCACTCGCCCTCGACGTCACCGATCGCGAGGCCGTGCGCGCGGTGGTACACGAGGCCGAGTCACGGCTCGGAGGCCTCGACGTGGTCGTGAACAATGCCGGCTACGGACACTTCGGAGCCGTCGAGGAGCTCACCGAGACCGAGCTGCGCGACCAACTGGAGACGAATGTCTTCGGCGCATTGCACGTCAGCCAGGCGGTGCTTCCCGGCCTGCGGCAACGCGGACGTGGACACCTGGTGCAGGTCTCGTCCATCGGCGGCATCGGCGCCTTCGCGAACCTCGGCGCCTATCACGCCTCGAAATGGGCGCTCGAGGCGCTCAGCGAGTCGCTCGCGGTCGAGGTCGCACGATTCGGCATTCACGTGACGATCGTCGAGCCCGGCGGTTACGACACCGATTGGGCGGGATCCTCGGCGCGACGCAGTACGCCGCTGTCGGCATACGACCCGATGCGCGCGGAAGCCGCGGCCCGTCGCAGCGGTCAGGCGCCGGGTGATCCCGCGGCGGCAGCGCAGGCGTTGCTCGAGATCGTGGACTCTCCCGCGCCGCCGCTGCGAGTGCTCTTCGGAGCCCAGGCGCCCGGCATCGTCCGCACCATCTACGAACGCCGCCTCGCCGAATGGGACAGGACCGGAGAGTTGGCGCGCCGAGCTCACGGCCCGCACTGAGACTTCCGCGCTAGTCGGAGGGGCTCGGTTCGAAGGACTGGGTGCCGATGACGCGGAGGAGGTCGAGTTTTTCGCGGGCGTCGGTGCCTTCGATCGGAAGGAAGGCCCGGACCCGCACGTCGGCCGCCGGCGTCAGGAGGGTTTCGCAGGTGAGGTCGAGGTCGCCGACCTCCGAGTTCAGGAACCGCTTGCGCGGCAGACGACGTACGGCGACCTCGTGCAGGTCCCACAACGTGCGGAACTCCTCGCTGTGCGCGACGAGGTCCTCGACCAGCTCGGTGATGTCGCGGTCGCCCATCCGGCGGGAGTACGTCGCACGCAGGTCGGCGACGTGCGAGGCCGAGTGGACGTCCCAGTCCTCCTCGGGGAAGATCCGCCGGATCGCCGGATCGGTGAACCACAGCCAGGTCAGGTTCCGGGCGCGGCCCTCGCCGAGGAGCGGGCCGATGACGACGTCGGCCAGGTCGTTCTGCCAGAGCACCTCGTCGAGGTCCGTGCAGATGACGACCGGGAGATCGGTGAGACGACTGACCAGTGCGAGCAAGCCGGGGTTGATGTGCCGCCCGGCCCGGCGCAGCGGTGGCGTGAGCCCGGCCAGGTGGTACAGGTGGTCGCGCTCGTCCAGGTCGCAGCGCAGCGCGCGGGCGAGGCTCGCGACGATCGGCTCCGACGGGTTCGCGCCGCGGGACTGCTCCAGCCGCGAGTAGTAGTCCGTCGACATGCCGGCCAGCTGCGCGACCTCTTCCCGGCGGAGTCCCGGCGTACGGCGTCGTACGCCCTCCGGAAGGCCGACGTCCGCCGGCCGGAGCACCTCGCGGCGACGGCGGAGGAAGTCGGCCAGGCCATCACGATCGATCACACGTTCCATGATGCGTGACGTGCTGCGCGCTATCCAGGGACAACCTGTCCGTGGATGAGGTGGGCCTTCTCCACCGCCGTCGGCCCCTCCAAGGTGGAGACAACACCAAGGAGGAAACACCATGCACTACCGCACGCTCGGCCGGACCGGTATCAAGGTCAGCCCGTACGCCCTCGGCGCGATGATGTTCGGTGCCGTCGGCAACGACGACCGCGGGGAGTCGATCCGGATCATCCACAAGGCGCTCGACGCCGGGATCAACTTCGTCGACACCGCGGACATGTACTCCTACGGCGGCTCCGAGGAGATCGTCGGCGAGGCGCTGAAGGGCCGCCGGGAACATGTCGTGCTGGCCACCAAGTCGCACCTGCCGATGGGCGACGACCCGAACGAGCGCGGCAACTCGCGGCGCTGGATCATGACGGCGGTCGAGAACTCTCTGCGCCGGTTGCAGACCGACTACATCGACCTCTTCCAGATGCACCGCCCGGATCCGGAGACCGATATCGAGGAGACGCTGTCGGCGCTGACCGACCTGATCCGCAGCGGGAAGGTCCGCGCGATCGGTACGTCGACGATGCCGGCCAGCGAGCTCGTCGAGTCGCACTGGGTCGCGGAGCGGCGTGGTCTGGAGCGGTTCCGCACCGAGCAACCGCCGTACTCGATCCTCAACCGCGGGATCGAGCGCGAGGTGCTTCCCGTCGTGCAGAAGTACGGGATGGGCGCGCTCGTCTGGAGCCCGCTTGCGGGTGGTCAGCTGACCGGCCGCGCGCCCTCGGACCTCCGGCGTACGGCGATGTTCCGGCACATGTCCGACCAGCGCCGGCTCGACGTCGTCGAACAGCTGGTTCCGGTCGCCGACGCGGCGGGGCTCAAGCTGACCCATCTGGCGATGGCGTTCGCGATCGCGCACCCGGCGGTCACGTCCGCGATCATCGGCCCGCGCACGATGGAGCACCTGGACGACGCGCTGGCCGGCGTCGACGTCGTACTCGGTGACGACGTTCTCGATCAGATCGACAAGATCGTCCCACCGGGCACCGACGTCGGCCGCCTCGACATGGACTACGACACGCCCGCCATCCTCAACCCCGGCCTGCGCCGCCGCCCGGTGGACAATCGCTCAGCTGCTTAGCTGTACGTAGCGCTCACGTGGTAGACCCGGCCGCCCCAGCCGTCGTCCGGGAACGAGTCGGAGATCCGGACGTACCCGGTCTTGGCCGACCCCAGGTGCGGCGTCAGGTCGAACGTCCGGACCGCCTTGTTCTCGCCGTCGTGGTACGGGTTCGTCTCGGTCGCGACCGTGGTCCAGTTCTGCCCGTCGCCGCTGACCTGGACGACAAACTCATTGTCGATTGTCAACGATACTGATGCCGACGTCGTGTCGGACGGGAACGGGAAGCGGTAGACGAAGTACGAGTGCCCGTCGGCGAACCGGTTCTGTACGCCGTTGCTCTGCGACCCGTCCGCATCCCACAGCCACGGGGTCTCGGCCGCCGTACCGGTGTCGAAGTCGGCCGTGTGCGCGATGAGGATGTCGGACCGGGTCGTGAACGACAGTTGCGATCCGGACGTGACCGACGCGGTCACCGAGTGCAGGCCGTCCGGCGTACCCGCGGGAATCGTCACGTCGAGGTCGACGGACGTGGCCACCGGTACAGCGTTGCCGCGGGTCGTCAGCGTGACAGTCGACCGGCTCGGTGTGACCGTCCAGCCGGACGGGGCGGTTGCCTGGACGACGGCCTGGATCCGGTCATCGACCGGACCGGTCGCCTGTACGTCGACCTTCACCTTGACGTGGGTGCCACTGCCGGTCGCGGGCATCACCACGGGCAGCGCCGGATCGGTTGTCGCGGACAACGATCGCACCGGCGGCGTCTGCGGTACGGCGGCGATCAGGGCGCTCAACGCGCTGGCCTGGGTGCGCCAGTCGAAGACGTTCGGGGACGCCCCCGACCAGCGCTCTCCGAGCCGATCGGACGCGTCGCGGTCGTTGTTCCAGATCGTTGCGGCCTGCTGCGCGACGAAGTCGGTGTAGCGGCGGTCGTGCGTGGTGTCGGCGAGATCCATCCAGTAGCGCATGAAGATGCCCTTGAACTGCTTGCCGTTGTCGTCACACGTCCGGCCGGGAGCGTCGCAGGCCTCGGTCAGGACGCCGTCGGTGACGAGCCCGCCCGGGGCGATCGCGGCGTCCGCCAGCCGCCGTACCGTCGTCAGCAGTTTCGGGTCGCGGGTCGCTCGCCACAGCTCGAGACCGGCGCCGATCGCGAGACCCTGGTTGTAGCTCCAGACCGTGTCGCCGTTGCTCTCGCAGTTGCTCCTCAGGCCGTCGTTGACGAGGCCGGCGGAGTTGATCATGCCGCTGCCGGTGAACCAGTTCCAGCCCTCCTGCGCACGGCCGAGCCAGCGGGTGTCACGCGGCAGGCGGTTGTGCAGTTCGGCGGTGAGGCGGATCCAGAGGCCGTTGGTGACAGCGTTCTTGTAGGTGCGTTCGCCGTCCCACCACACTCCCCCGCCGCACGAGCTCGGGTCCCAGTAGCCCTCGACGTACTCCGCGATCGTGATCGCCATGCCGAGGTACTTGCGGTTCTTGGTCAGGTCGTACGCCTGGATCCAGGTCAGGCCCCACCACTCGGAGTCGTCGATGGCGCGGCTGGTGAAGTTGCCGAGCAGCGGGTCGCCGGACAGGTAGCCGGCCGGGAACACGCCCTTGTCCTTCTCGAACGTGTTGTCCAGCTGCCCCAGGTAGCGCCGGTCCCCGGTGCGCTGCATGTAGTCGCCGATTGTCTGCAATGCGACAGCGGAGTTCCACCAGCTGGACGGGAACCAGGCCTTGTTCGGCTCGTACGAGCTCATCAGCTGGTCCGCGGCGACCCGGGCGCGGGCGACTGCGGTCGGCCCGGCGGCGGCACCGGCCGCACCCGCGGCGCCCGCGGGCTGGGGTGCGAGGGCCGCGGCGAGCAGGATCGCCCCGGCCGTCAGAACCTTCAGAATCTGCACACGACGATTCACACGATCTCCTCGAGATGCTTCATGGCGGCTCGGCTGTTCGAGGTTGGGCTCACCGAGGTTGGAAACGTTTCGAGAAGGTATCGTCGCCGCCCCCGACAACGATGTCAATGCCTCGGACGACCAGCCCGCGAGACACCTGAAAGTCCACTAATCGAGTGGATTTAGTCTGCTTCTCATGACTTTTCTCTGGTACATCCCGAACCAGGTCGACCCCGGGCACCGCGGGGACGACGCCATCCAGGGACACAACGGCATCGAGCGGCTGACCGAGCTGGCCCGGCTCACCGAGGACCACGGGTGGGGCGGCGCGCTGATCGGCACCGGGTGGGGCCGGCCCGACACGTTCACGGTCGCGACCGCACTGGCGGCGCGGACCACGACGTTCCAGCCGCTCGCCGCGATCCGGCCCGGGTACTGGCATCCCGCCCATTTCGCGTCCGCGGCGAGCACGCTCGACCAGCTCACCGGCGGGCGGCTCCTGATCAACATCGTCTCCGGCCAGGACAACCTCGCGGCGTACGGCGACAGCGAGGGCGACCAGCCGCAGCGGTACGCCCGTACCAAGGAGTTCCTCCAGCTGGTACGGCGCTTGTGGACCGAGGAGGATGTGACGTTCGCCGGCGAGTACTTCTCCGTCACCGGCTCCACGGTCGCGACGCGTCCCGTCGTACGGGAAGACCCTTTGAATCCACGCCCGCATCCCCGGTTGTACTTCGGTGGCGCGTCGGATGCCGCGCAACGGGTCGCTGCGACGGATGCCGACGTACAACTGTTCTGGGGTGAGCCCCTCGACGGGGTCGCCGCGCGGATCGCTCGACTGCGCGAACTCGAGAGCGAACTCGGTCGCGAGCATCCGCCGCTCGAGTTCGGGCTGCGGATCACCACGCTCGTCCGCGACACCACCGAGGAGGCCTGGGCCGACGCCGAGGCGAAGGTCGCGAAGATGGCGGAGACGCACGGCTCCCGGGACGCCCGCTGGTTCAATGCGGTCGGCCAGCAACGCCTCCTCGACCTGGCCGAACGCGGCGAGGTCCTCGACGACAACCTCTACACCGCCCCCGGCAAGTACGGCGGTGGCGGCGCCGGCACCACGTGGCTCGTCGGCTCCCCCGGCGACGTGGCCAAATCCCTCAACAAGTACCGCGACCTGGGCATCACCCACTTCATCCTCTCCGACACCCCGTACCGCGAAGAGCTCATCCGCATCGGCGACCAGCTGCTCCCGCTGCTTGGTTGAGATGTATGCGAATCGCATATAATCACCGGTATGGATCTCGAGGGCGCGATCGATCGATGGCACGAGCGAGTGAACTCCGGCGACCTGGAGGCAGTTGCCGGGGTGGTCACTGATCCGGTGGTGGTGCTGGGGCCGAAGGGCGCGGGGCCGATCACGCCGACCGGGTTCGCGGAGTGGGTGGACCGTTCAGGGATCAGATTGGTGCCGCGGTCGTGGCATCCGATCGGCGAGCGGCTGATGGTGGTCGAGGAGGACGCGAGCTGGCCGGGGAGCTCGGCGCCGACGCGGGTGGCGACGGTGTTCCGGGTGACCGGGGACAAGGTGTCCGCAGCACTGCGGTTGCCGGATCTCAGGCCGGCGCTCGAGTTGGCGTACATCTGTCGCGAGATGGCTGCCACCGAATGAGTGCCGGCCCGGGGCAGGCACTGTTCGAGTTCGTGCGCCACTGGTCACGGCGTACGACGCCTGACGTTGGCGAGCAGGGGCGCTTGGTGCTGGTCACCGAGGCCGCGTACGCCGTGAGCCGGCGAGGGCCCGCGACGATCAACGCCGTCGCGCACGAGATCGGGATCGACCAGAGCGGAGCGTCCCGATTGGTGAAGGACGCGGCCGCCGCCGGCTATCTGGAGCTGCGATCTGCCGACGGCGACGCACGCCGGCGACAGGTGGGCGTGACGGATGCCGGGGTCGAGCTGATCGAGCAGGCGCATGCCTGGCAGGAGGAGGTGTTCGCCCGGCTCACCGAGGGCTGGAGCGAACGCCGCCGGACCGAGTTCCACAAAGCGATGGTGAGCTTGGTCGAACGGTCGAACCCCTCGGGCTGATTGGATGTGCTCATCGCTTGACGGGTGCATGCCGCGTGTGATCGGTTGATTACCGAGCGCCAACGGTGGGTATGTGGCGCTGTGAGGCATGTGAGGAGCACTGATGGTCGAATATCTGCCCCGGTCCGCGTGGAACGCGCGCCCGCCGAACGGTGGACCGGGCAACCTGACCGTGTCGCGGGTCGAAGGCGCGGTCATCCACTGGCCGGGGACCGGATCGACGAGTGTCATCCACTCCAAGGCGGCCGTCGCGTCCGCGTTGCGTGGCTGGCAGGACTACCACATGGACACCCGCGGCTGGTCCGACATCGCGTACCAGGTCGCGGTCGACCAGGCCGGCCGCGCCTGGACGCTGCGCGGCCTGCGGACCCAGTCCGGCGCCAACGGCGACACCGACGTCAACGAACGGTACGGCGCGATTCTGCTGATCCTGGTCACCGGGGAGCAGCCGTCGGCCGCGATGAAGGCGACCACTCGCGGAGTGATCGCCGACTTCCGCAGAATCTATCCCCGCGGTACGGCGATCCGGCCGCACTCCGCGGTCCGCCCGGAGCCGACCGACTGCCCCGGCGACCCCGCCCGCGCCGCGATCGCCCGCGGCGAATTCACCCCCGGCCACTCGGAGGACGACATGACCCCGGCCCAGATGCAGGAACTGAAGAACTTCATCGAGGCCCGGACGCAGGCCTACGCGCTCTGGACCCACCGGCAGTTGCGCAAGGACCTGTCCGCGGTGGTGAAGGCGTACGCGCTCGACATCAAGAACTACGAGCGGCAGACCGACGCCGCCGACGCCGCCCGCGCCGCCGCCGCGGTCTGGGCCACCGCCCCGAGGAGCCTTCAGGTCGACGGCGCTCAACCCGCGGAGCCGCCGGCCGCCCCGGACCCGAACATCGATCCGGACCTAAGCCTCCCGGACCTCGACCCGTTCCCGGACGCGCCCGCCGCCGAAGCTGAGGCCGACGCAGGCAAGTAGGTCGCCCCTCCGGCCAGGTCCCACACGGTTTGTCGGTGGGGCCTGGTTGGCTGTGCCGGTGGATCTCGAAGAGCTGACAGCGCGGTTGGAGAAGATCTCGGTCGGGTACGGCGAGCGCCTGGGCTTCGACCGCGACCCGGACTGGTTCCTGCTCAAACTCCAGGAAGAAGTCGGCGAACTCACGCAGGCCTACCTCCAGCACACCGGCCGCGCGCGTGCGAAGGGCGCGACACCGGACGACATCCGCACCACCTTCCACCAGGAGTTCGCCGACGTACTGTGCCAACTCCTTCTGTTCGCACACCAGCACGACGTCGATCTCCCGCAGGAGATCGAACGCAAGTGGCTGGTCTACGAGGCCTGACCGGCCGGCTGCACCTTGGCGGGCGCCTTTGCCGCCAGCACCATGCCGACCAGCAGGGCGACCGTGATCAGGATGTCAACTGTCATGCTCAGCGCCCACGACGGCTGGACGGTGGCCTCCATCCCGAGCAGGACGGCGTACGCGAGCGGCCAGTTGAGCGTGCCGAGGAGCTTCCACGCGACGGTCCAGCGGTTCGACGACCACAGCATCCCGATGCCGATCAGGTAGGCGATCACCGGCACCCAGAAGCTCGGCAGGTAGGGACCGAGGAACACCAGCGCGAGGGCGACCATGTCGCTCGGGCGGAGCTTCGGTGGGACGTCCACCAGGACCAGGCCGTCGGTGGCCGCGGCAACGATCTCCTGCGGGTCGCCGAGGCGCTGCAGGATCTGCCGAATCTCGCTCTCCGCCGTGGCGCCGGCTGCGCGCTCCTCGGCGATATGGGCTTTCACGTCGTCGATCAGCTCGGTCCGTCGCGCCGCCGGCAACGGCTCGGCTGCCTTCGCCAGCTGTTTCAGGTACGCGGCCACCAGCCGGTCGTTGTCCTGCTCCACGTTCATCCCCGTCTCCCACTTTCCAGGATCGCGTCGACCGAGGCGCAGAACCGTTGCCAGTCCGCGGTGAACGCAGCCAGCGCCTGGCTGCCCTCGGCCGTCGATGTGTAATACCGCCGGGGCGGCCCGGACTCGGACTCGCGCCAGCTCGTCTCCACCAGGCCTTCCCGTCGCAGCCGGGCCAGCAGCGGGTAAATCGTCCCCTCGGTGGTGACCAGACCGTCGACTTCGCCCAGCGCCTTCACCAACTCGAAACCGTAACGGGGCTCTCCCTGCAACAGCGCGAGGACGCAGAACTCCAACGTCCCGCGGCGCAGCTGGGTGAAGACCTTCTCCGCTACCATGCGACACAAGGTACCTGCCCGCACCAAGAACCTGCAACCACCACTGACCGGTCAGGCAGTTCAGTCGGTTCAGGCGGTCTTGGGGCGGACCGCGAACATCAGCATCAGCACGACGGACGGGATCACCACGACCCAGAGGCTGCTGAGGTTGAACAGGACCGGGGCCAGACACAGGACCAGGAGATCGAAGCCGCGGGCCGGCTGGGAGAACAGACCGGGCGGGATCGCGCCCATCGGGGACGTGACCAGCGGTCCGGCGTACGACGGCGGCCGAGCGGACGCGTGCCGGACGGTACCGGAGATGACGGCGGCGGCCACGGCGAAACTGGAGGCCGCGCTGCCGATCGCCGGAAAGGCGCAGGCCGCCCAGACGATCGTGAACAGGCCCGGGACGACAGCCATCACCACGCGCAACTCGCGGAGGTCCCAGCCGAGTGCACGGACCAGGCCGGTCGAGCGGCAGGCGGTGCGGAGTCCGTCGAGCATCGGCCGTACGGCGATGAAGCCGGCGATCGCGGCCGCAATCGGTACGAGGACGTGGAAGCCGGCGCCATGGACGGCGTACGGGACGACGAGCAGCCCGAACGCGACCGCGATCCGGCGCGGCCAGCGCAGGATCCGACGGAACTCGCGGTGCACGATCGCGGCCCCGTCCGCACCCCGGCCGCGGCGGGAACGCACCCGCCCCTTCAACCGCCAGTGCCGCCCGGCGATCACGTCACCGAGCATGCTGATGTCAAGACTGCTCGCCGCCCCCGCCAGCCCCGCCAGCAACTCACCCCCGGCAATCACACTGACCCGCCCCAACCGATCAAGCGTCCGCGAGGCGACGAAGGTCAACACAGCACCCACCACGACCGCCGCGGCGCACAGCACCAGCAGGTACAACTGACCGGAAGTCAGCCCGCCCGCGTCGCGAACCTCGCCGAACTGCAGCGTCGGATACCCGTAGGTGTCGACGAGTTCATGACGCGCGTCCAGACCGATGAACGTCGAGCCGAGCACTTGGTTGCCGAAGCGGTCCTCGCCTGGGCGGAACGCCAGGATCACCGCCGGAATCACGGCGGCCAGCAGCAGCACGTCCGAAACCCTCAAGGCCCACTTGGAACGACGTGTGGTCTGCTGCGCCCAGACGGTCGCGGCGGCGGCGCAGACGAGCACCGCACCGATCAGTACGGCTGCTTCGATGACGTCGAACCACGGCTCGCCGAGCAGCGCCCAGATGACCGCGCCCGTGACCACCCCGATCACCGTGACCGAGGCGATCACCAAGCGGTACGCAGGTCGCAGCAAGGAAGCCCGGTTCACCGGAGTCGCCAGCAGCCAGAACCCGGTCGCCCGCGAAGCCGACACCGGACCGACCGCGAGCAGCACGCGGATCGTGGTTGCCAGCAGCAACGGTATGACGATCCACGGCAACCACGAGGTCAGCTGTCCGCACGTCCACGACGTACAGGTCGCCGCGTTGGAGTTCAGATGCCGTACGACGTTCCCGCCCGTCGCCCCGACCATCGCCAAGGTGAACAGGACCAGGTACGCGTCTTCGAAGATCTCCCAGAACGACCGGTCCGCGTGCTGCCGCCGCGTCCTGCGCATCCACGATCGCAGCGCCCGCGACGACGGGATCGCCCCGAAGTCCGAAGGATCGAACCGCACCGGCTCGTCGGCAGCGCTCATGGAAGCGGCGTGAGGGTGACGACGGCGTCCGCGACCGTCTCGACCAGGGCCGGGTCGTGGCTCGCGAAGAGGATCGCCGTACCGGACTTCTTCTCCTCGACGAGCCGGTCGGACAGCCATTGCACGCCGCCGGTGTCCAGGCGGGCCTCAGGCTCGTCGAGGACCATCAGCTTGCGCGGCCGGACCAGCGCCGTGGCCAGCGCGAGCCGGCGGCGCTGGCCGGACGACAGCGAGCCCGGCAGCTGGTCGGCGGCCGGCAGCAGACCGATGTCGTGCAGCGTCGTGTCCACCAGGTCTTCCGGCGACGAGTTGCCGTGCGCGCGGGCGAGCAGGTCGAGATGCTCGGCCGCGGTGAGGTCCGGGAAGAAGTCCAGGTCGTCCAGCAGGGTGGCGACGTCCCGGCGTACCGCTTCGGCGCGCTCGTCGATCGGCAGACCGTCGAGCAGGATCTTTCCGGCCGCCGGTTCGGCCGCGCCGACGATGCACTTCAGCACGGTCGTCTTGCCCGCGCCGTTCGGGCCGACCAGGGCGATCGCCTGACCGGCCCGCACCGTGAACGTGAGGCCCTCGATCACCGGACGGTCGCCGTACTTGTGCTGCAGATCCGTCACGGCCAGCCGGGGCGCCGCCTTCTTGCTCATTTCTTCCGGACCAGCGTCAGCCCGTCGCCGATCCCGAGCATGATCACGTCGACGCGGTCGTCCTTGGCGACGTGCGCGTTGAACTCCTTGCGGTCCGCCGGACCGTCCGCGTCCACCACCCGGCCGCCGGCCAGCGTGTTGTCGAACAGCAGCAGCCCGTTCGGCCGGATCAGCGGCAGCACGGCTTCGTAGTACTGGATGTACCAGCCCTTGTCGGCGTCGACGAAGGCCAGGTCGAACTCGCCGTCGAGCTTCGTCACCGACTCGTGCGCGTCGCCGATCCGCAGGTCGATCTTGCCCGCGACACCGGCCCGCTCCCAGTACTTGCGGCCGATCGAGGTCCACTCGTCGCTCACGTCCAGGCAGATCAGCTCGCCGTCGTCGGGCAGCCCGCGGGAGATCGCCAGCGCGGAGAAACCGGTGAAGGTGCCGATCTCGACCGCTCGGCGGGCGCCGATCAGGCGGGTCAGCGTGGTCAGCAGACCGGCCTGGTCCGCGGTGGTCAGCATCCCGGCGGGGTTGCCGAGCTTCTCGGTCTCGGCGCGCAACTCGGTCGCGATCTCGTCCAGCGGCATGCCGTGGGCGAGCATGTAGTCGTGCAGTTCCTCGGTCACCGGTACCTGATGGCCCATGGAAATCCACCCCTCCGTGTATTAGATCGGTCGCCTATAGTCTCTATGGGTTGCTCGAACGCCGCGCAACCACCCCACCTGAGGAGCACCCCGCATGCGCATCGCCGTCGCCGGCTCGATCGCGACCGACATCCTGATGACGTTCCCGGGCCGGTTCAAGGACCAGTTCCTCGAGGAGCAGATGCACAAGGTCTCCCTCTCGTTCCTGGTGGACGAGCTGGTCGTCCACCGCGGCGGCGTCGGCGCCAACATCTGCTACGGCATGGCCCAGCTCGGGTTCCCGTCGCTGCTCGTCGGCTCGGTCGGCGCCGACTTCGCCGAGTACGGCGCGGCGCTGACGGAGGCCGGCGTCGACATCTCCCACGTCCGCGTCTGCGAGAACGTACACACCGCGCGGTTCACCTGTACGACGGACCTCGACGCGAACCAGATCGCCTCGTTCTACACCGGCGCGATGGCCGAGGCGCGCGAGCTCGACCTTGGCGCGATCCATCAGGCCGCGGGCGGTGTCGACCTGGTCCTGATCGGCGCCGACGACCCGGCGGCGATGCTCAAGCACACCGAGCTGGCCAAGCAGCACGGGATCGCGGTCGCGGCCGACCCGTCGCAGCAGATGGCGCGGATGGACGGCGAGGACATCCGGACGCTCGTCGACGGCGCGGCGTACCTGTTCAGCAACGAGTACGAGGCCGGCCTGATGGTGCAGAAGACCGGCTGGAGCCACGACGAGATCCTCGAGCGGGTCGGCGTACGCGTCACGACCCACGGCGGCGACGGCGTCGTGATCGAGGACTCCAGCGGGATCCTCGCGAAGGTCCCCGCGGTCCCCGCGCCGAACCTGGTCGATCCGACCGGCGGCGGCGACGCCTTCCGGGCCGGCTACCTCACCGGCCGCGCCGCCGGCCTCGACCACGAAGCATCCGCCCACCTCGGCTGCACGCTGGCGACCACGGTGCTGGAGACGGTCGGCACGCAGGAGTACAGCCTGGACCACTCAACCTTCCTCGACCGGCTCACCAGCACGTACGGCGCCGACGCTGCGGCCACCGCGAAGCAGGCGCTGCGGGTCATCGCTTAGGTCGAGGTGATCCGGTCGATCGTGAACGTGGCCTGCTTGCTGTTCGCGATGCCGACCCGGATGCGATAGCCGCCGATCGCCGCGGACTTCTTCGGCCCGAGCGTGACGTGCTTGTTGCCGACGTAGAACGTGATGGCGGTCTTGTGCACCTCGTACCCGACCATTTGCCCGCCGTTGCAGGTGAAGCCCTGGTCGGAGATGAAGATGTTGCTGCCCGAGAAGTCGAACCTGCCGTCCCTGAACGACCCGGTGCAGTCCGCCTCCGGCACAACCGGCTTGGGCTTCACCGTCGGCTTCGGCGTCGGCGTCGGTGTGGGCTTCGGTGTGGGCCGCGGGGTCGGCGTGACGATGGGCGTCGGCGTACTGCTGACCGGCGTAGACCCACCCGCCGACCAGGTCCCTGACCCGCCACTGCACCCCGCCAGCACCAACACCGCACCCACCACGCCAACCCACCGCAGCTCACCCATACCGCCAGCGTCCCAACACCCCAACGGTCAGGCGTCCGGATGTCCGCAACCTGTCATGCCAGACGCGCGAGGGCACCCGTTTGGGCCAGTAGGGCGAAGCGGTCCGGGGAGCCCCAGTGTTCGACGATCCGGCCGTCGACGACTCGCGCCTGCTCGAACAGCACGATGTCGATCGGGGCATTGCTCGGCGGCCCGAAGAACGATCCGGTCGCCGTGCCCCGTGCGCGGCCTCGTGCCCAGACCAAGTCACCGACGACGACGGAATCCTCCAGCGTGTAGACGATGTCCGGCACCAGCTCGTGCACCTGCCGGATCGCGGCCTTGACCTGCGCGCGGGCCTCCTCGCCCCGTCCGGCCAGGCCGAACTGGTGCTCGATCAGGTCCGGCGCGCAGAGCTCGTCGACGATCCCGTCGTTCCCGGTCGCGAATCCTTCGTGCAGGATCCGCTCCAGAACGTCCAGCGGTGTTCCCATGACTCCCCCTTTGGATTGCACTAACAGTGCACTCGATGCAGTGTTACTGCACTCAACACAGTGATAGTGTGCCGACATGGCCGAACCTGTCAAGACCTACCGCCAAGTGCAGGCGGAGGAGACGCGGATCCGGATCGCGCAGGCGGCGCGCCGGCTGTTCGCCGCGCAGGGGTACGGCGCCACCAGCATCGACGCGATCGCCAAGGAGGCCGGGGTGGCGACCCGGACCGTGTACTCCGCGTTCGGCACCAAGCGGGAGATCCTGTCGCTGATCTGCGACCAGTGGCTGAGCGAGGCCGGTGCGATCGAGCGGGCCGGGCAGGTGTTCGCGATCGAGGGCCCGGCCGAGCGACTCCGCGGCGCCGCGGGCTGGCTGACGAACCTGTACGCCGCCGGCTTCGACGTCGTCCTGATCTTCGAGGCGGCCACCGACGAGAGCCCCGAGACCAAGGCCCTGCTGCGTTCGAAACTTGCCGGCCGCAACGAGGTAATGGACGCGATGATCGCATCACTGGAGAGCGAGCTGCGCATCCCGCTCAAGCAGGCGCAGGCTGTCTACCGCGCGCTGGCGGCGCCCGGTGTCTATCAGGAACTCGTGGACGAGTCCGGCTGGACGCCGGCAGAGTTCGAGCGCTTCGTCGCCGACTCTCTCGAACGACAGCTGCTCTGAGCTCGGATCGGTCGACCGCCGCGGAGCTGGACGAGCTGGACGTCGACCGACAGAGACGAGCCCTCCAGCCCTTCGAGCTCACGTGAGCCGGAGCAGTCCGTCGTCATCGACGCGGACCCGGGTGCCATATCCGCGGCTCACCTCATCGAGCGTCCGGCACGACCACTCGCGGTCCCTGGGACCGGCGGGGCGCAGTCGGATCCGATGGGCCTGCATGACGCCCATGCGAAGGTCTGCAAGCCTGCCTGTCGGCTCCAGGCCGGCGAAGTAGAGCAGGCGGAGGTCGTCGCGGTAGTGCTCGTAGCCGGCAATGCCCTCGTAGTCGTCGATCAGGCCGCCGCACCCGTACAGAACGAGCCGATCGCGATACACCTCGATGGGCCGCAGGTGATGGGAGGAGTGTCCGTGGACCAGGTCGACGCCGCCGTCGATCACCCGATGCGCGAAACGCCGCTGGCTCGACGGGACGTCGTACCCCCAGTTCGACCCCCAGTGCACCGACAGCACGACGATGTCCCCGGGGCGCTTGAGAGCCTGAATCCGATCGACGACGGCGCTGACCGTGTCGCGGGACAGATCGGGCAGCAGAGCGATTCCGGGTCGGCTGTCGGTGGCAGCCCAATCGATGGGTACGCCGCTCGTCGTCGTGCCGAACGCGAAAACCAGGACTCGTCCGTGCGTGGTCGGCACGACCGCCGGCCGGACAGCTTCCGTCGTCGTACGACCTGCACCGACGGCTCGTACGCCGACGCGGCCGAGCACCTCGAGTGTTTCGGACAGTCCCTCGACGCCGAAGTCGAGGATGTGGTTGTTGGCGAGACTGCAGACATCGGGCTCGCCGGCGATCAACGCTGGATGGTTCGCCGGATTCATCCGGTAGTGCACGGCTTTGCCGGGGACCGCGTGGCCGCGCGCCGTCACACTGGTCTCCAGGTTCACCAGCCGCACGTCCGGCGCGAACCGATCGAACAGGGCGAGCGCGTCACCCCATGGCCAGTCGAACGCAACCGGCGCCGGGATCGGCCCGTTCATCGCCTCGGCCAGCTGGACATAGGTTCGGGCGTCACGGACCCACGCTTCCCACAGGGCCGGATCGCCCGGGTGCGGAAGGATCTGGTCGACCCCTCGACCGAGCATCACATCGCCACCGAGGAACACCGTCAGAACATCGTCGGCCACAGTTCCTCCACCAGCGTGCGCGGAACCCAACCTCAGGCTAGCGCTCCACTGAGGAACGGCTCGCGGTACGCCTGAATGCGCCGACCCTCCACCGCCACGAGCAACAGAGCAGACGCGGAGGTGCGCGATCCTGCCCGGGCAGCGCCACGGTTCGCTGCCCGACCTGGTGCCACCACCGCCCTACTGGCTGGCGGTGCTGGTCAGAAGGGTGGCGGGTCGTGAGCTGTCTGCCGGAGGCCGGTGGTTGCGTCGGGCTGTTGGGTGACAGGGCCGGTGGTGGGGTTTGCGTCGGGTTGTTGGGTGATGGGGCTGCGGGCGGGTGGAACGGTGGTGTAGCGGTGACCGGTGGGCGTGGTGAGGGTGATCGACCCGTCGGGGTGGCTGGTGGTGGTCCAGCCCCAGGCGGGGGTGTCTTTGATGACGTGGTGATATTCGCAGTACGGCGCCATCCCGGACAGACTCGTGCGCCCGGACTGGGTGAAGGGGGTGAGGTGGTCGCGGTCGCAGTCGCGGGAGGTGCGGTTGCAGCCGGGCCAGGCACAGACCGGGTGGCGGGCGAGCAAAGTTTCGGTCACCAACGCACCGGGGTCGTGGCGGGTGGTGGAGGCCTCGAGGACGGTGCCGTTGGTGGGGTCGGTGAGGAGTCGTCGCCAGGTGCCGTCGGTGGCGATGCGGCGGGCCATTTCGGCGGGGATGGGTCCGTAGCCGGTGAGTTCGGCGGGGTCGTCGTCGAGGCCGAGCAGGGTCGAGGCGGGGACAACGACCTCGATGTGGGGGCGGCGGCGATGCTGGTCGGGCAGCCGCCGGCCGAGCCAGTCCAGCCCATTGCGCAAGATGTGCTCAAACAGATCCGCAGCCACATCCGCACGCCGCTGCTCGACGGTACGGACGTCCTTCCCCGCACCGGAATCAGCACCCGCACCAGCGCCCGCATCAGCGCCGGCACCTGCATCAGCATCCACGCCGATACCCGCACCGGCACCAGCATCAGCACTATCCGCGCCAGCACCAATATCCGCGCCAGCACCGGCACCCACGTCAACACCCGCGCTCGCATCAGCGCCCGCGCCCGCACCAATATCCCGGCCAGCACCGGCACCCACGTCAACACCCGCGCTCGCATCAGCGCCCGCGCCCGCGCCAATATCCGGGCCAGCACCGGCACCCGCGTCAGCACGCGCATTCAAACCTGCACTGGCGGTGCCGGTGGTGTTGTCGTCGGGGGTGGCCGGATCGGGATCGGGTCTGGCGCCCTGGGGTCCTGGGCTCGCGGCCGCCGGCGTAGGCGGTCCGGGATCCACGAGCGCAGCGGCGTCAGGGGCGGCGGTGGGGTTGGTGGTGGGGCCGGCTGCGGGCGCGGCTACGTCGGTGGTGGTGTCGGGGATGGGGCCGGCTGCAGGCGCGGCTTCGTCGGTGGTGGGGTTGGTGGTAGGGGTGCTGCGTTTGGCGAGGGTGCTCATGGCTTGGAGGGTGACCCACATCTGCTGGATCTTGTCGGCGGTGTGCACGATCCACAACCCGGCCATGCCGTCGGCCAGCGGGACGATCTTGCAGGTCCGCTCGGCCACCGCGGCGCGGTGATCGTCGGCCGCTTGCGCGGTGGTGTGTTTGGCGACCTGACGGCGCAGCGACTCCAACAGGTTGCGATGGGTCTGCTTCGCGGCACGCTTCAGCACATGCGCCTCCACCGCCCGGGCCGCGTCATCGGGCAGAGCGCTGGTGGCCTCGCAGATCGCAAGCGCCTTGCCCCAGGTCAGCGCGCCGCAGCGCAGGCCCGAATAGGTGGCCGACAGGGACGACGTCAGCCGCAGCGCGGTCTCGACCCGCCGCCCCACCGTGCTCGGCGACAGGCCGAGGGCCAGCGCGATCTCGCCGTACCAGGACCGCTCCGGGTCGATCGGGCGGCCCTTGGAATCGATCTGGGTCGGGCGGGGCGCTTCGCGGTGTTCGGCGCGGCGCTGCCGGACGAACGACGCCGTCGCACTGGTCTTGATCGCCTCGCCCCAGCTGATCAGCCGGTCCGCGGCCTTCATCAACTCGATCAACGCCATCGGCGACATCGCCTCCGGCCGGGTCACCTCCAACGCGGCAGCCAGCGCACCGCCCGGTGGCAGGAACGCCCAGGCCGGCGCCTCCCGGCGCAGCATCTCCCGCTCGGCGGCGTCCTGCTCGACCCCGTCCCACTCCTGCCACTCGAACTCATCGACACGGGAGTAGCGGTTCCGGCCCAGCAGCTCGTCCAGCTCGGCATCGAACTGGTCCTGCTCGCTGACCACCACCGGGCCGCCGGGGAGCTCGGGATCGGTCGGGTAGACAAGGTCATCCGGCACGTAACCGGCGTCGAGCGGCTCGTCATCCCAACCGCTCCACGCAGAGCGCGCAACCACCCCGCCAGGAGTGGAGGCGATCGTGGCCGCCTGGCCAGGAGCCGGCCCGGACGGACTCGACGTGGAGAGGATCCCTGCCGCAGAGGGCGCGGCCGGTTCGGCGGGGACCTGGTGGTCGCCGCCGAGTTGGGTGATCGGCATCCCTCTCATGCGCCTATATTAGAACATCTGTTCGATCAGACCAAATCGAATCTGGCTCCGCGGACGCCCTGGAACATTGCAGGTCAGGGCCGCCGATCGAATCGTTGCTGGCAGCAACGAATCTCGGGGCACTGGCTGCTTGGGCTGCGGCTTTGCGCGCCTACTCGGCGGTGGAGTTGCGGGCCCACAGGCCTCGGACGTGGCCGATGTGGCGGCGCATCAGTTGCTCGGCGCCCTCGCCGTCGCCGGCCTCTACGAGGTCCAGCAGTTCGTGGTGTTCGGCAGCCGACGGGACCAGGCGGCCGCTCTCGACCAGCGGGGTCAGGCCCAGCAGGCGCGTTTGCGAGCGCAGGTCCGACACGACGTCGACGAGCTTCTGATTGCCGGAGTACGCGAGCAGCGTCACGTGGAAGACCCGGTCGGCCTCGATATACGCGATCAGGTCGCCCGCCTGAGCCGCCACCACGATGTCCTCGGCCAGCCGCCGCAGCCGCGGGTAGTCCTTCGCGGGGATCGTCGGTACGACGTCCCGGATCGTCGGCGGCTCGATCAGCTGGCGTAGCGCCGCCAGGTTGTCGAGGTCCTCGTCGGACACGTCGGTGACCCGGAAGCCCTTGTTGCGCAGCGAGATCACCAGACCCTCGCGGACCAGGTCCAGCATCGCCTCACGGACCGGTGTCGCGGAGACACCGAACCGCGCGCCGAGCGTCGGCGCCGAGTACACCTCCCCCGGCTTCAGCTCGCCGGAGATCACCGCCGCCCGCAGTGCGTTGGCGACGCTGTCGCGCAGGTTCTCGCGTTGCGCCAGCCGCCGTACGCTCGGCAGCGGCCCGATCGAATCGGCAGCCATGGTTCACCTCCTGGGTCGCCGCCTATTGTGAAGCACCGGTCAGGCGGGATTCGGGATGCCACCCCCGATGGAGGCGACCAGCTCGGTGAGCCGCTCGAAGACCCGCTTCGTGCTCAACCCGTCGTGCTCGTACTCGTTCGTCACCCACGCCTGCACGTTGCCGACCCGGCGCGCGGTGTCCAACTGCAGCCCCGAGTCGACGTACATGTCGTCGAAATACACCGCGGCCGCCACCGGTACGTCGTTCGCGGCGAGCCGCTCCAGGTCGTACAGCTCCGGCCAACGGGGTCGCTGTGCCAGCACCTCGACCGCGCCCTGGAACGGCCGCAGCCCGCGGATCTCCTCGAACATCCAGGGGTACATCATCTCGCCGGTGAACAGCAGCGGCCGCGCCTCCTCGGCGAACTCCGGATGCCGCGCCCGCTCCGCCTCGGCCGCCCACCCGGTCGCCCCGTCACCGGATCCGTAGATGCTCTCCTGCAGCGCGGCGAACAGCGGTTCCGCGAGGTACGACGACAATCCCAGCACCTGGCCGAGGAAGCCGTCGGACAGCTCGTCGCCGTCGAAGGCCTCGTCGATCAGCCAGTGGATGCGCTCGTACCCGGGTTTCATCCCGAAGTCGATCCCGAGCGACTGCAAACGGCGTACCGTCAGCCGATCGCCGTCCGGGAGCCGTACGTCGGACTCCGCCAGCCGGTCCGCGATCCGGCCGACCCGCTCCACGTTGTGCGGGTACCGCCGGTAGAACTCCCGGTTCTTGGCCGCCACCCGCGGATAGGTCCGCCGGTACACCTCGGCCGCCGACGGGTCGATCGATGCGAGCCCACCGGTCACGTAGCACGCGGTCAAGGCATCCGGCGCCTTGGACAAGTAGGTGAGCGTGAGGAAACCGCCGTAGCTCTGGCCGAGCGTCGACCAGCGGTGGCCGCCGAAGACCTTGTTCCGCAGTTCCTCGGCGTCCGAGATGATCGAATCCGCCCGGAAACACGCCAGGTAGTCGGCGCCTTCCTCGGCCGACATCGACGCCATCCGCCGCCCGCTGACCGGCGTACTCCGGCCCGTGCCCCGCTGGTCCATCAGCACGATCCGGTAGTTCTTCAGCGCATGCTCGATCCACCCTGACACCCCGGTCGGGCGCGGCCCCTTCCCGCCGGGACCGCCCTGCAGGTGCAGCAGGCACGGCAGGTCCTCGTCCTGCCGCGTCGGGTCGACCAACTCCCGCGCGAACACGGTGATCGACTCCCCCGGGTCCGACCAGTCGAGCGGCACGGAAAGCTCGTGCTCACGAACGTGCATGCCAGGAATCGTGTAGCTGATCATGAAGCTCTCTTCCCCCTGCGTCTGGCGTCCCATTCCGGGTTGATCCGCGGTACGGCGGCCAGCAGCGTCTTCGTGTACTCGTCCTGAGGATCCCCGAACACCTGGTCCCGTGTCCCTACCTCGACGATTCTGCCCCGGTTCATCACGGCGACCCGCTGCGAGATCTGCCGTACGACGGCCAGGTCGTGCGCGATGAAGACGTAGCTGAACCCGCTCTCCCGCTGCAGCCGCATGAGCAGCTCCAGCACCTGCGCCTGGATCGACACGTCGAGCGCCGACACCGCCTCGTCGCAGATCACCAGCTTCGGGTTCACCGCGAGCGCCCGGGCGATCCCGATCCGCTGCGCCTGGCCGCCGGAGAACTGCGCCGGGTACCGCCGGCAGTGGTCCGGGTTCAGACCGACCCGCTCCATCAGCTCCTGCGTGAACGCCCGCCGCCCGCCCTTCGGCGTGATCCCCTGGTACGTCAGCGGCGCGGTGATGATCCGCTCGACCGTGTACCGCGGGTTCAGCGACGAGAACGGATCCTGGAACACCACCTGCACGTTGTTCCGGAACGAGGCCAGCTCCTTGCCCGTGGCCCTCGTCACGTCCTGCCCGTCGAACACGACCGTACCGGCGGTCGGCTCGAGCAACCGGGCCGCGATCCGCGCGGTCGTGGACTTGCCGCTGCCCGACTCCCCCACGATCGCGAGCGTCTCGCCGAGCTCGACCTCGAAGCTCACGTCGTCGACCGCCGTGAACACCGACTTGCGAGCCATCGTCCCTTCGCCCCGGGTGACGAACTCCTTCGTCACCCCGCACACCTGCAACAGCGTCATGAGAGCACCTCGTCATCGATCCGCGGTACGGCGTCCAGGAGCATCCGCGTGTACTCGTGCCGCGGATCCGAGAACACCTGCTCCGCGGTCCCGTACTCCACCGGATCACCCGACTGCATCACCAGCACCCGCTGAGCGATCGAGCTGATCACCGCGAGATCGTGGGTGATGAACATCATCCCGGTCCCGGTCGTCGACTGCAGTTCGCCGAGCAGCTCCAGGATCTGCGCCTGGACGGTCACGTCGAGCGCGGTCGTCGGCTCGTCCGCGATCAGCAACGACGGCGAACAGCACAGCGCCATCGCGATCATCACACGCTGCCGCATACCGCCGGAGAACTGGTGCGGGTAGTGGTCGACCCGGCGCGCCGCATCCGGGATGTGCACCCGCTCCAGCGCCTCGATCGCGACCTTCCGGGCTGCGGTCCGCGACCCACCGCGGTGCGTCCGGTACATCTCGGAGATCTGCAGACCCACGGTGTAGTACGGATTCAGCGACGACAGCGGGTCCTGGAAGACCATCGAGATCGCGTTGCCACGCACGGATCTGAGGTCACGGTCCGAGCGCCCGAGCAACTCGGCGCCGTCCAGCCGGACGCTGCCCGACGTACGGGCGCCGCGCGGCAACAGCCCGAGTACGGCGAGGGCAGTCATCGACTTGCCCGACCCGGACTCGCCGACGATCCCGACCGTCTCGTCCCGGCCGACCGTGAACGACACGTTCTTCACCACGTCCACCGGCCCACGGCTGGTCGGCAAAGTGACAGTCAGATTGTCGACAACGAACAATTCGCCACTCACGAGGACACCACCCGTACCCGTGGATCCAGTGCCGTGTACAGCAGGTCGACCACAACGTTGCCGATGACAACGAAGAAGGCGGCGAGCAGGGTGACCGCCATGATCACCGGCTGGTCGTTCTTCGCGATCGAGTCGGCGGCCATCTTTCCGATCCCGTTCAGCCCGAACACGGTCTCGGTGATCAGCGCGCCGCCGAGCAGTCCGGCGAAGTCCATCCCGAAGATCGTGGTGATCGGCGTCAGCGCGGGTCGCAACGCATGCCGGCGCATGATGAGCCCGCCGCTCAATCCCTTGGCGCGCGCGGTCCGGTAGTAGTTCTCAGCCAGCGTGTCGATGACATTGCTTCGGGTCAGCCGTGCGTACAGACAGGCGTAGCCGACAGCGAGCACGACCCACGGCATCAGGTACGACTCGAGCCACAGCAGCGGGTCGTCCGCGAACGGCACCGCCGACGGGAACGGCAGCAACTGCAGCTTCACGACGAGCACGTACTGCAGCACCAGCGCGAGCACGTAGTTCGGGACGCTCACGCCACCGAGTGCGAGGCCCATCGCGGACCGGTCCCACCACGTGCCCTGCTTGACCGCGCTGACCAGACCACCGATCACACCGACGAGCAGCCACAGTACGGCGGCACCGACCGCGACCGTGATGCTCACCGGAAGCCGCGCGGTGATCATGCTCCACACCGATTCGTTGGTCTGGAAGCTGTACCCGAGGCACGGCGCCGAGCAGTGCACCGAGCCGTAGTCGCGACCCACGAAGATCCCGCTCAGGAAGTCCCAGAACTGCGTCAGGAGTGGCTGGTTGAGCCCGAGCACGTCGCGGATCGAGTCGATGCGCTCCGGCGTACACGTCTTCCCGCAGATCATCACCGCGGGATCCGGCGAGAGCTTGAAGAAGATCAAGTACGTGAACAGACACACGGCCAGCAGGATCAGTACGACGCCCCCGAGCCGGCCCAGGACGTAGCGCATCATGCTGCTTCTCCTTGGTCGATCAGGGTGCGGATCTTGTCGCCGAGGACGGTCAGCGACAGCACCGTGAGGAACAGGAACAGGCCGGGGATCGCGAAGAACATCGGGTCCACCGAGTACCAGCTGACCGAGCTCGAGATCATCTGGCCCCAGGACGCGGTCGGCGGCGAGACGCCGACGCCGAGGAAGGACAGGCCTGCCTCGGTGCCGATGTAGCCGGGGATCGCGAGCGTCGTCATCACGACGATCGAGCCGCGCAGGTTCGGCAGGATCTCCCGGAACACTACCTGGGAGTCCTTCGCCCCGGACGCTCGCGACGCCTCGACGAACTCACGGTTCGCGAGCGTCATCGTCTGGCCGCGGATCACCCGCGCCAGATACGGCCAGCCGAACGCGCTGATCACCACGACCAGCAGCACCGGCCGGTTCCCGGACGGGAGCGACGACAGGATCGCGATCATGAAGATCAGCGCCGGGAACGCCATCAGGAAGTCCATCAGCCGGGAGATCACCTGGTCGACCCAGCCGCGGTAGAACCCGGCGAGCATGCCGAGCACGACGCCGAGGATCCCGGTCAGCAGCGTCGCCGACAGCGAGATCGTGATCGACACGCGCGCGCCGTACACGATCCGCGCGAACAGGTCGCGGCCGTTCTGCGGCTCGACGCCGAACCAGTGCGAGCCGCTGATCCCGCCGAGCGAACCGTGCGGTACGCCGCCGAGGTCGGAGTTGATCGCCGCCGAGTCGAACTGGTACGGCCCCCAGCCGCTGAGCTTGGTGATCAGCGGCGCGGCCACTGCCATCAGAACCACGATCGCGAGGAACACCAGGCACGCCAGCGCGCCCTTGTCCCGCGTGACCGCGGTGAGGATCCGCCGGCCCGAGGTAGGCGGTGCCGACGACGGCACCGCCTCCTCGACCTCGACGAGAGCCGGACTGGTTGTCACTTCCCGGCGTCCTTCAATCCGACCGACACCAGGTCGATGCCGCCCGAGAACCCGTCGTGCAGGTAGGCGCCGCCGATGTTGCTGCCGACAAGCATCAGGACCTTCTCGTACAGCAGCGGGACGACCGGCGCCAGCGCCATGATCTGCTTGTCCAGTTCGCCGTACGCCTTGTTCGCCGCCTGGACATCGGTCAGCTTGGCGATCTCGTCGATCTTCGCGTTCACGCCCGGGTCGTTCAGCTGCGCCAGGTTGCTGTTGCCCTTCGGGGTGATGTTGCGGCCGTCGAACAGCGGCGGCAGGAAGGTCGCGCCGGACGGCCAGTCCGGGCACCAGCCGGTGATGGCCGCATCGTGCTGCTGCGACGTCGTACCGATGACCTCGTAGTACGTCGCGGTGTCGATGGTGTTGATCTTCACGGTGATCTTCAGCGGCTCGAGCGCCTGCTGGATCGCGACCGCCATCGCCTGCATCTTGGGTTGCGCGCGGGTGTCGAGCGTCATCGTGAAGCCATTGGCGAAACCGGCCTCGGTGAGCAGCTTGCGGGCGCCGTCGACGTCACCCTTGTGGTCCGGGCTCGGGTACGGGTCGTAGTCCACCCGGCCGGCGATCGTCGGTGGCTGGATGCTGGTGGCGATCTCGGCGAGGGTCGACCCGCCGACCGCGTCGCGGACGGTCTGCTTGTTCACCGCGAGGTTGATCGCCTGCCGCACCTTGACGTTGTCCAGCGGCTTCTTCGTGGTGTTCAGCCCCATGTACGTCGTGCAGCCGCCGAGACCGCTCATCGTGCGCTCCTTGAGCTGCGGCGTCTGGATGCGCGCGACCGAAGCGGCCTGGATGGTGCCGGCGATCGCGTCGGCGTCCGTGCCCTGGCCGGCGATCATCCGCTCGTCGATCGTCGCCGGGTCGAGCCCGAACGTCCACTGGAACGCGTCCGGGTTGGCCGACCGCACGTCGTCGGTCTTCTTGTCCCACTTGTCGTTGCGGACCACCTTGAGCGACGCGCCCGGCTTGTACTCGGACACCTTGTACGGACCCGAGGCGATCGGCTTGCTGTCCAGCGCGTTGCCCGCGCCCTGGCCCTTCGGGACCGGCGTGAACGTGTTCTGCGCGACCACGCTGCCGAAGTCGGCGTACGGCTTCTTCAGGTGGAACACGATCGTCTTCGCGTCCGGCGTCGCGATCGTCGCCAGGTCACCCGACTTGTAGGGGCCTTGGTACGACGCGGGCGCCTCGATCAGCTGCTTCGCGTACGGCGAGCCGATGCCGATCTCCGGGTCCCACGCACGCGAGACACCCCACTTCACGTCGGCACTCGTGATCGGCGCACCGGTCTCGAAGAACAGGCCGTCCTTCAGCGTGAACGTCCAGGTCTTGCCGCCGTCGGACGGCTTGCCCGTGTCGGTGGCGAGGTCCGGCACGATCTTGGTGCCGTCGGCTCCCGGTGCGGCCCCCTGGGTGGTGAGCGTGCGGTAGATCAGCCGGTAGAAGTTGTTGACGCCGCCGTCGAAACCGCGGGCCGGGTCGAGGTGCGAGAAGGCCGCGTTCGCCAGCACCTGGAGTGTGCCGCCCTGCGCGGCCTTGGCGCCGGGCCCGGCGGATTCACCTTTGGCGCCGGAGGCACCGCCGCCGCACGCGGTCAGTGCGAGCGCGGCGGATGCCACGAGCCCCACCAGCATGGAAGTTCTCTTCATCGGTCGTCTCTTTCGGTTCGCAGCCACACACGCATGGCCAGGGCCTGACGGTTTCCCCAGAGGAAGTACGGCACGAACGTCACCGGTACCTCGTCGATGGCGGATCCTGGGGTCTGTTCTGTGAGCACGGGAGGGAGCACGGGAGGGAGCACGGGATAGAGCTCGGGAGGCGGCGCCGGCGCGACACCGGCGGTCAGTTCGAGGACGACATGGTCGTCCTGCTGCCGCGCGATCGCCTTGGTCACGGCGGCCGGCGTGAGCAGCAGGTCGTCGACCGGTACGGCGGCATCTTGTTGCTCGACGCAATAGACGAGTGGTCCGCGGGCGACGGCGATCGCGCCTCGGGTCGCGTCGAGGTACGGGTGCGATCCGTGCGCTCTCGGTGCCATCGGCAACGTCAGCCGCAGGACGTCGCCGGCAGCGAACGTCCGCCGGACCACGGCCCAGCCTTCCACCGCAGCGATCCGCTCCTCGCCGACCTCGCCTGCTTCAGCGACGCCGGCCGCAGCGGGCGCAATCAGTTCGGCGCCTGCTGCCCACCACGGGATGCGTAGGGCGATCGCCCGCTCCTCCGCCGGTGCGTCCTCGACCGTCAGCGTGATCTCGCCGTCCCACGGGTAGTCGGTGGTGACCTTGACGCTGAGATCACCCGCGGTGATGCGGGCGTCGGCGTAGATGCCGACGTACAACGTGTTGTCGCGGTGGATTGCGACGTGGTCCTGGAGTTCGGACATCCAGCGGATGATGTTCGGCGGGCAGCAGGGGCAGCCGAACCACGCGCGCCGGAGCAGTTCGCCGCCATCCTCCATGCCGGAGCGCTGCTCGTGGTCCGGCCGGCGCTGCAGCGGATTGTCGTAGAAGAACGCCGTACCGTCGGCCGAAAGCCCTACGGCATAAGCGTTGTAGAGCACGGTCTCGTACACGTCGAGGTACGACGCCTTGCCGGTGGCGCGGAACATCCGCCACGCCCACTGCATCGTCGCGATCGCCGCACACGTCTCGGCGTACGCACGCTCGGACGGCAGCTCGTACCGGTCGCCGATCGCCTCGTCGGAGTGCCGGCTGCCGAGCCCGCCGGTGAGGTACAGCTTGGTCGCGACCATGTCGTCCCACAGCCGCTCCAGCGCTGCCAGCAGCGTCGGGTCGCCGGTCTCCAGGTGGACGTCGGCCGCGCCCGCCGCGAGGTAAGCCATCCGTACGGCGTGACCGGTGACGGACGGCAGCTCGCGGAACGGCACGTGGTCCTGGAAGTACTCGCCCGGGAAGATCGTGTGCTTGAGCTTCCCCCGACCACGCCGGTCGACGAACAGCCGCGCCTGGGTGAGGTAGTCCTCGTCGCCGGTTTCACGATAAAGCTCGACGAGCGCCATCTCGACCTCGGGATGCCCGTCGACGATCTCCTCGCCGTGTTCGCCGTACTTGTCGACGACGAGATCCGCGAAGCGCCGGGCGATTGTAAGCAATCTTCCATCGGACAATCGACGCTGCGCCGCGACGGCCGCCTGGATGAGGTGGCCGAGGTTGTAGAGCTCGTGGCCCCAGCCGAGGTCCGACCAGGGCTGTTTGCGCTGGTCCGGGTCCTGGAAGTACGAGTTCAGGTACCCGTCGTCGGCCTGCGCCTGCTCGAGCAGTTCGACGACCTCGTCGAAGAACTCCCGCGCTCCGGCCGGCGCCCCGTCTACTGCACCGTCGCGATCGACCTCGTAGGCGAGGCCCTCCAGCGTCTTGTAGAGATCGGTGTCCAGGAACGGGTACCGCCCGCGGTACGGCCCGACCGACGGATCGGCCAGTCGCAGGAGATTCTCCAGGTTCCCCGCCTTGCGCAGCTCCGTGATCGCGTGCGGGATCGTCGCCTGCCGGTTCCGCCGCTGCCAGTCGTGCAGCAACCCTCCGGTCAGCTCCACGCTCAGCCCAAGGTTCTCTGTACCGTGTGACATTGCACAGACCCTAAGTGCAATGTCACACCTTGCCAACCCCCAACCCACGACGTTTACACCCCGGAAACGATCCGCCCCGTCACGATCCGGTGGCCCTCTGCAGCGGCATCGTGTCTCCGTGACCGCCACACTCACCGATCTCCGCCGTCGACCCGCCAAGCCCGCCGGCAGCCTGTTCCGCGTCACCGCCGCTGTGAGCTTCCTGACCCTGCTCGTGCTCTGGGCGGTCTACGAGTGGTGGCCCTCGCCCGAGTTCGAGTCCTGCCACCGAACAGCGGGCGGCGAGGCCTGTCCCCCGAGCGTCGACTCTGTCGGGAGCGCGCTCGATCCGCCGTACCTCATCCTCGTGACGGCACTCGTGGAGCTCGTGGCGATCGGCGGCTACCTCGCACTCGCAGCGGCCCGCCGGACGCTCGACCTGCGCACCGGCCTCCGCTGGTCACCGGCCGCGGTCGTGGTCGTCGCCCTCGCGTCGGAGGCTTCGGCTGGATGATGGACGGCGGCGATCTGAACGGTCTCGACTCCGTGGCGCCCGGGTTCCTGCTGCTGTTCGCCGGGTGGCTGCTCACTCCGCTGGTCTTGTACGGCGTTCATCGCGGCGACCGCGGTGCGGTGATCCTGGTCGTGATCGGTCTGGCACCGACAGCGGTATGCAATGCGATGTTGGTCCAGGACTACCCAGCAGGCGCGCTGCCGGGCGTGATGCTCGTCGTGTCCACGGTGGTCGTCGTCATCGTCCGCCGCCGCGAATGAGCTCAAGTCCTCGGCCGGCGGAACGAGTGACCTTCTCGACCGCGCCCGATGGCCCTCCGCGGCGAGATCGTGTTCCTTGTGTCCGCCCAGCAACTCGATCTCCGCCGCCCGCCGCCGAGGCGCCCCGGCAACTTGTTCCACGTGACGGCGGCGGTGAGCTTTCTCAGCATTCCGCTGCTCTACGTTGCTTACCTCGTGGTTCCGCCGGAGAGGATTCCGTGTCAGGACCACGCCTGCCCGCCGTCGGCGGACGAGGTCGGGGTCGGACGCGCACCAGAGCCGTGGGAGGTCGTCCTCGCGGCCGCGAGCGCCGAGCTTGTCGTGATCGCTTGTTACCTCGCTCTGGCCGTCGCGCGAGGGACACTCGACCTACGTACCGGTCTGCGATGGTCACCTGCGGCGGTCGCCGTCGTGGCGCTCGCCGTCGGCAGTTTCGGCTGGCTGATGGACAACGGTGCCGGGCTCAGCTTCGACGCCGCCGAACTCACCTTCTTGCTCCTGCTCGGCTCATGGTTGCTCACGCCGCTGGTCCTGCACGTCGTGCATCGTGGCGACCGGCGCGCGGTGATCCCTGTCGTGATCGGCCTCGCCCCGACCGCCTTCGGCAACGCGCTCCTGATCAACAACGACCCGCTCGTCGTGCCCATGGCGCTGCCCGCGACGATGCTCGTGGTCGGTGTGATCACCGTCCTGGTCGTGCGTCGACGCCGATGAATCCAGCCTGGTGATTCAGAGGCGGGGGTCGATCGGTTCGGATTCGAGGGCCAGTACGGCGAAGACGCATTCATGGATGCGCCACAGGGGTTCTCCGCGGGCGGCGCGGTCCAGGGACTCCAGGCCGAGGGCGTACTCGCGGAGCGCCAGGGAGCGTTTGTGGCCGAGGTTGCGGTCGCGGAGGCGGGTGAAGTTCTCGGGCTCGGTGTAGTCGGGGCCGTAGATGAGCCGCAGGTACTCCTGCCCGCGCACCTTCAGCCCCGGCTGGGCCAGGCCCTTCGCCGTGCGGGTCAGGTTCGCGGCCGGCTTCACCACCATGCCCTCTCCGCCTGCCCCGGTCAGCTCCTCCCACCACGCGATCCCGGCGTCCCAGTTGTCCGCGTCCACGAACAGCCGCCGGGTCTGCGTGATCAACTCCGGGCCCGCGGCAACCATCCGGTCCGCAACGCCCAGGTGCCATGCGTGCGGCCGTTCCTGGTACGTCGCCCCTTCGGACGCAAGCACCTGGAACGGCGCGATACGCACCCCGTCGAGCCCATCGGTCGGCCAGCAGTACCGTCGGTACGCCGCGGTGAACCGCTCCGCATTCGCCGTACGGCGCTCGGCCGACGCCAGCAGATCGCCGACGTCGAGGCCGGTGGCCTGGGCGGCACGGAGCGCAGCGGTCGCTGCGGGCAACGACGTACGGGCGGCCGCTCCGACGGCGGCGTACTGATTCCGGAGGAGGTCCCCGGCCTTGGCGCTCCACGGCAGCAGCTCGGCGTCGAGGAGCAGCCAGGAGGTGTCGAGTTCGTCGAAGACACCAGCAGCAGACGCGACAGCACGCAGCCGGAGCAGCAGCTCGTCGGTCAGCCCCGCGTCGAAGAACGACCGCCCGGTGCGAGTGTGGATCGCGCCGCGGCCGGCCAGACCGAACCGCTTCTCGGCCACGTCGTCGTCCCGCGTCAGCAGCACGACCGCCCGCGAACCCATGTGCTTCTCCTCGCACACCAGCTCGGTGACGCCCTGGCCCCGGAACGTCTCGAACGCCTGCCGCGGGTGCTCCAGCAGCCCCGGCTCCGGCGAGGTCGCGACCGGGCTCATCGTCGGCGGCAGGTACAGCAGGAACCGCGGATCGATCGCGAACCGGCTCATCACCTCCAGCGCCGCGCCGGCCTGCTCGGCCCGGATGCTCAGCCGTCCGTGGGAAGCGGTCTCGATCACGCGGCGACCGGTCACGTCGGTCAGCTCGAGTACGTCGGGCTCGCGCGCCGGTGCCGTTGCCACATGCAACGGTTTCGCCGGCGCGTAGTACTCCTCGGCCGCTTTCACCGCCACCAGCTCCCGCTCGGGATAGCGCAGGGCGGTCAGCGATCCGCCGAAGACGCAGCCCGTGTCGAGGCAGATCGTGTTGTTGATCCACTCCGGCTCGGGCGTCGGCGTGTGGCCGTAGACGACCGTCGCGCGACCGCGGTAGTCGTTCGCCCACGGGTACCGCACCGGCAGCCCGAACTCGTCGGTCTCCCCCGTCGTCTCGCCGTACAGGCAGAACGAGCGGACGCGGCCCGACGTACGACCGTGCATCCGTTCGACGAGGCCGGCGTGCGACACGACGAGCTTGCCGCCGTCGAACACGTAGTGCGAGATCAGTCCGTCGATGAAGGCCATGACCTCGTCGCGGAACTCCGGAGGCTCAGTGGCCAGCTGCTCCAGCGTGGTCTCGAGGCCGTGGCTGATCTTCACGTTCTTGCCCCGCAGCGCACGCAGCAACTTGTCCTCGTGATTGCCGGGGACGCAATAAGCGTTGCCGGCCGCAACCATTCCCATCACGAGCCGGAGTACACCGGGAGAGTCGGGACCGCGGTCGACGAGGTCACCGACGAAGATCGCCCGCCGGTCAGGGTGCACCGCGTCGACCGGCCGTCCGGCGTCGTCGCGGGTCAGGGTGTACCCGAGATCGGTGAGCAGCCGCTCCAGTTCGGGACGGCACCCGTGCACGTCGCCGATGATGTCGAACGGGCCGTTCTGGTCGGTGAGGTCGTTGTACAGCCGCGTCCGTTCGATGCTGACGGCATCGATCTCCTCGACGCTGTCCAGCACGTGAACCGTCCGGAAGCCTTCACGCTTGAGGCTGCGCAGGCCCCGCTTCAGCTGCGAGCGTTGCCGGGCGATCACCTTGGACCCGAACTGCCGGTCGGACCGCTGCTCGTTCCGCTCGACACACACGCGCTCCGGCGGGTCGAGCACGATCGCGACCGGAAGTACGTCGTACTCGCGGGCCAGGTTCACGAGCTCCTTGCGGGCCTCCGGCTGCACGTTGGTGGCGTCGATGACCGTCAACCGCCCGGCGGCCAGTCGCTTCCCGGCGATGAAGTTGAGCACCTCGAAGGCGTCCTTCGTCGCGGCCTGGTCGTTCTCGTCGTCCGAGACGAGTCCGCGGCAGAAGTCGCTCGAGATCACCTCGGTGGCCAGGAAGTGCTTGCGCGCGAACGTCGACTTGCCGGAGCCGCTGGCACCGACCAGCACGATCAGACACAGAGCTGGTACGTCGATCGTCATCGGACCTCCTCCCGGTGGAACAGTGCGAGCTGGGTCGGCGGCCCGACCTCGGGGTCCTCGGCGCCGACAGGCCGGAACTGCACGGTGTAGCCGAAGCGGTCCGCGACCTGCTGGGACCAGGTCCGGAACTCCGCGCGGGTCCACTCGAAGCGGTGGTCGGGATGGCGGAAATTGCCGGCCGGGAGGGACGGGAAGCGCACGTTGTACTCGCTGTTCGGGGTGGTGACGACCACCGCGGCAGGGCGTGCCGCGCGGAAGACCGAGTCCGCCAAGGCCGGCAGTCGTGGCGGGTCGACGTGCTCGACGACCTCCATCAGTACGACGGCGTCGAGCCCGGCCAGCCGTTCGTCGGCGTACGTGACCGACGACTGCAGGAACTTCAGCCGGTCCCGCTGGCGATCCGGCAGGTCGTCGTAGTGCAACCGCCGCTTGGCCGCGATCAGCGCCCGCGCCGACACGTCGGTCGCGATCAGCTCGCCGATCATCGGGTCCTTCAGCAGCTCGCCGACGAGCGCACCCTCACCACAGCCGATGTCCGCGATCCGGCGAGCACCGAGCTCCCGCAGTACGCCGGCCACCGTCGTACGCCGCTCAACGGCCAACGACACCGAGCCCTCGCCTGGACCGTCCTCTGCGCTCTCCTCCGGCAGTTCGACCCCGTCCACCTCAGCCAGCCGTTCGAGGACAGCGTCCGCCAGGTAGCGCCGGTGCGCGAGGTAGCGGCGCGAGATCAGATCCTTCTCGGGATGCGCGGCCAGCCAGCCCTCGCCGGCGCGGACGAGTTTGTCCACCTCGTCCGACCCGACCCAGTAGTGCTTGGCGTCATCGAGGACCGGGAGCATCACGTACAAGTGCTTGAGTGCGTCGGCCAGCCGCAGTACGCCGGTCAGCCGCAGGTCGACGTACCGCGAATCACCCCACGCCGGGATCTGCGGATCGAGCGGCACCGGACGGGCGTCGACGGTCCAGCCGAGGGGCGCGAAGAACCGCTCGGCGAGGTCGGCGCCGCCGTTGCACGGGAGCGTCGGGACGTGGATCTCGAGCGGGATCGGGCGCGCGGCGAGATCCGGGCGGGCGTCGCAGCGGCCGTTCATCGCCGTACGGAAGAGTTTTCCGAGCGCGACGGCGAGCAGGCTGGCGGCGGCGTACGGGCGGTCGTTGACGTACTGCCCGAGGGTGAAGCCTTCGGCCGCCTTGCCGCGGCCGGCCTTCACCAGGCCGATCGGGTCGATGTCGAGCAGCACCGCCGCCGTACAGCGCTCGCCGGTCGCCTCCGGGTAGAAGACATGGGCCGATCCCCCGGTGACGTCGATCGCCTGCGGACGGGCCGGGTTCTTGTGCAACAGGAACCCGAAATCGCTTGCGGGCGCGTCCACTCCGGCCAGATCGGTGCCAATCGTCAGGAACACCGTGGTATTCGATCACGGGTCGAGGATTGAGACACGCGGATTCAGGTCTGGCGTGTTCGGGGGTTTGGTTCTAGCTTGTTTTGAGAAGATGAGTCGCTACAGACCGTCCTTCCCCGCTGACAGTCGGTAAATGTCCCCGGTTTGTGGCGAGAGCCCAACCACGCCGCTACGGGGAAAGGATCATGGCAGCTCTCTCACTCCACACGGGGTGTCACCGGTGAAACCCCAGACGTTCGAACTCGTTCGCTACACCGACATCAGTGGGGTTTCCGGAACCGGCGTCGTCGCCGAAGGCTGTGTGTTCACCGACGGCTCGGTCGCCCTGCGCTGGCACGGCGCGAACCCGTCGACGGCCGTCTGGCCGGACCTGGACTCCATCCTCGCCGTTCACGGCCACTGCGGCGCCACCGTCGTGCGCTGGCTGGACGTCTCCGAGATGGAACCGGTCCCGGGCACCGACCTCCTGCCCGGCGAGCTCACGCACATCCTGGCCACCGGTCGCCGCACCCACCACCACCCGTCGGCCGCCGCGTCGGCCTGACCAAGTCGACCTACTCAAAGCTTCGCCTGGCTGCCCTTACGGGGTGAGGCCGGTCAGCGCGAAGAACTCCTGCCGCGAACTGGGGCTGTCGCGAAGGACCCCGTGCAGCGAGGACGTGACCGTCCGCGAGCCTGCCGCGCGTACGCCGCGCAACGACATGCACTGGTGCTCGGCCTCGATCACCACGCCGACGCCCTTCGGGTCGAGGTGGTCCTTGAGCCAGTCGGCGACCTGCTTGGTGAGCCGCTCCTGCACCTGGAAGTCGCGCGCGAACAGCTCCACCACCCGGGCCAGCTTCGAGAGCCCGAGGATCCGGTCGCCAGGCAGGTACCCGACGTGGGCGACACCCTGGAACGGCAGCAGGTGGTGCTCGCACAGCGACTGCACCGGGATGTCCTTGGCCAGGACGAGCTCGTCGTACCCCTCGTCGTTCGGGAAGGTGGTCAGCTCGAACTCCCGCGGCGTCAGCATCTCGGCGTACGCGTTCGCGACCCGGCGCGGGGTGTCTGCCAGGTGCGCGCTCTGCGGGTCCCGCCCGAGCGCGGTCAGCAGGTCCGCGACCGCTCGCTGCGCGGCGGGCAGGTCGATCTCCTCCCGGCGCGCGACGATATGGAGGGGGACGGACTCGAGGTCGGCCGAGATCGCCATCTACACACTCCCTGAGGTATCAACGAACTGACATCATACTGTTTTACCAACCGATGTTGTCGATAGAATCATTCCGTGGACACGTCCTGGGACGCCGCCGTTCAGGCGGTCTCCGTACTCGAGGAGCCGACCCGGCGTCGGCTGTACGAGTACGTCGTCGGCCGGCCCGAGCCTGTGAGCCGGGACGACGCCGCCAGTGCGCTCGGGCTCCCGCGGACCACGGTCGCGTTCCATCTCGACAAGCTGACCGAAGAGGGTCTGCTCGCCACGTGCTACGAGCGCCGCACCGGCCGCACCGGCCCGGGCGCGGGACGGCCCGCGAAGCTGTACCACCGCTCCGACCGTGAGATCGAGATCAGCCTCCCCGAACGCCAGTACGCCGTCGCCGGCCACCTCCTCGCCACCGCCATCCAGGACGCCGAAATCACCGACCTCACCCCCCGCGAGGCAGTCAACCGAAGAGCCCACGAGTACGGCGAGGCCCTGGGCCAAGCTGCTCGGGAGCGCGGCGAGGGGGACGTGTTGGTGCAGGTGCTCGAGGCACACGGGTTCGAGCCGCGGCCGGAGGACGACGGGATCGCGCTGGCCAACTGCCCGTTCCGGCGACTCGCCAAGGACCACCCGCAACTGGTCTGCAGCATGAACCTGCACCTGGTCGCCGGCCTCCTCACCAGCCTCGAATCAGCGTTCAACGCTGAGCTCGCCCCTGCCCCAGGCCACTGCTGCGTCCGGCTCGTCAACCGTTCTCACTAAGCTCGCCCTGTGGCGAAGAAGCAGAGTCAAGGGACGCCGGCGACCGTTGCGCTGACGAAGGCGAAGGTCGAGTTCACGACGCATGCCTACGAGCACGACCCGGCGGCGAAGTCGTTCGGGCTGGAGGCCGCCGAGGTGCTGGGACTGGCGCCGGAGCAGGTGTTCAAGACGCTGCTCGTCGAGGTCGACGGGAAGCTCACGGTCGGCGTCGTACCGGTCGACAAGCAGCTCGACCTGAAGGCGATCGCGGCCGCGGCCGGCGGGAAGAAGGCGGTGATGGCCGACCCGGCCGCCGCCGAGCGCACCACCGGGTACGTCGTGGGCGGCATCAGCCCGATCGGCCAGAAACGCGCCCTGCCCACAGTCGTCGACAGCACCGCCACCGACCACCCGACGGTCTACGTGTCGGGCGGCCGGCGCGGCCTCGACATCGGCCTGTCCCCCGCCGACCTGATCACCGTGACCAAGGCGACTACAGCGGCCATCGCTCGCTGATCACCAGGCGATCGCCTCGTCCGGGATCTCCTCGGCGCCGGTGATGAACGACACCACGTCGCTCATCGAGACCTTCTTCGGATCGACCACCCCGGTCCGCCGACCGAGCCGGTGGACGTGGATCCGGTCGGACACCTCGAAGACCGCCGGCATGTCGTGCGAGATCAGCACGACCGGCAGGCCACGATTGCTGATCCGCTTGATCAGCTCGAGGACGTGAGCGGTCTCGCGGACACCGAGGGCGGCGGTCGGCTCGTCCATGATCACGACCTTGCTGCCGAACATCGCCGCCCGGGCCACCGCGACCGCCTGCCGCTGACCGCCGGACAGGCTCTCCACCGGCTGGGTGATGTCCTGGATCGTCGCGATGCCCAGGGCATCCAGCTGGTTGCGGGCCTCGGTGCGCATCGCCTTGCGGTCGAGTATCCGGAGCTTGCCGAGCAGGCCGTCCCTGCGGATCTCCCGGCCGAGGAACAGATTGGTCGTGATGTCCAGAGCGGGCGCCACCGCCAGCGTCTGGTACACCGTTTCGATACCGCTTCGGCGCGCGTCCAGGGGCGAGTGGAAGTGCACCGGCCGGCCGTCGAGTTCGATGGTTCCGGCGTCCGGCTGCAGCGCACCGGTGAGTGCCTTGATCAGGCTGGACTTGCCGGCGCCGTTGTCACCGACGATCGCCAGCACTTCCCCCGGGTACAGATCGAAGTCGGCGCCGTTGATCGCGGTGACGTGTCCGTACCGCTTGACCAGTCCACGACCGGTCAGCATCGCCGTACGCTCAACTGTTGTGGCGCTCATGCGCTCCTCCTCCGGGTCGCCTGGTCGAACGCGACCGCCCCGATCACCAGGACGCCGGTCGCGAGGTTCTGGTAGTTCGAGTCGATGCCCATCTGGGTCAGACCGCTGCGCAGTACCGCGACGATCAGCGCGCCGACGATCGTGCCGAGAACACCGCCGCGGCCGCCGAACAGGCTGGTGCCGCCGATGACGACAGCGGTGATGCTGTCCAGGTTGCCGGTCTGGTAGGCGTTCGGGTCGGCGGTCGGGGTGCGGCCGAGCGCCATCCAGGCCGCGAAACCGTAGATGACACCGGCGACCAAGTACACACTCACCAGGGTGCGGTCGATGTGGATGCCGGTCAGCCGGGCGGCTTCCGGTTCGTTGCCGACGGCATAGACATGCCGGCCCCAGCCTGTCTTGGCCAGCACGAACCAGGTCACCGCGAACAGCACGGCGGCGAGCACCATGCCCATCGTGAACTGGACCCGGCCGAACAAGTAGAGCGACGTACCGAGCCAGGTCAGCAGACCGTCCGGCACCGGCCACGTGGTGCCTTTGCTGTAGAGGTTCGTCACCGCGGTCATCACCGCGAGCATGCCGAGGGTGACGATGAACGGCGGCAGCTTGATCCGGCTCACCAGGAGGCCGGACAGCGTCGCCACCGCGGCGCAGGCGACGATCGCCACGATCATCGCCACCGGGCCGGGCAGGTGCCCGGTGGCGAGCCGGGTCATCAGCAACGTGCCGAAAACGGCGATCGAGGCATTCGCCAGGTCGATACCGCTGGTCAGGATCACCAGGGTCTGGCCGAGTGCCAAGGTGCCGACGACGATCGACTGCTGGACGATGAAGGAGAAGTTGTCGACGTTCGCGAAGGTGCTCGTGGCGAACGAGAAGAAGACGATCGCGACGAGCAGCGCGGCGGTCGGACCGAGCACCGGGTTGCGGGCGAACAGCGCGCGCACCGAGTCGCTCCGGCGGCCGGTATCGACGGTGGCAGTTGTCCCGGACTTCGTGGTGGACATCGACATCAGCCCCAGCAGTTCTGCGCGCCCCAGGCGGTGTCCTTGGACTCCAGCCCCGGGACGGGCTTGTCGGTGATCAGGGTCGCGCCGGTGTCGATGAAGCCGGACGGCTTCTTGCCGGACTGGGCGTAGTCGAAGATCGCGTTCACGCCGTCTTCGGCCATCTTCTTCGGGAACTGCATCACGGTGCCGACGAACAGGCCGTCCTTCACGTTCTGGACACCCTGGCAACCGCCGTCGATGGCGCCGACGAGCACCTTGTCGGTCAGGCCCTTCTCCTTCAGCGCCTGGTACGCACCGCGGGCGGCCGGCTCGTTGATGTTGTAGACCGCGTTCACCTGGCCGCCGACCCGCTGGAGCAGGTTCTCCATCGCCTGCTGTGCCTTGGTCTGGTCGCCCTGGGTGAGCGCGCTGCCGATGATGTCGGGGGTGTTCAGCGGCAGCCCCATACCTTCGAGGAAGCCGTTGTGCCGCTGCTTGCCGACGCTGGCGCTCGGGTCGAGGTCCATCATCACCAGCTGCGGTTTGGTGTCGCCGAGCCGCGCCTTGACGTACTGCCCGATCAGCTTGCCGGCGTTCTCGTTGTTGGTCGCGTACGTCGCCGCGACGGCATCTGCGGGCTCGGTCTGAGTGTCCAGCGCGATCACCACGACGCCCTTGTCCTGCGCCTGCTTGATCGCGCCCAGTACCCCGGCCGAGTTGCTCGGGGTGATCAGGATGCCTTTGACACCTTGCTGGACGAGGTTCTCGATCGCGGTGACCTGGCCCTCGTTGTCACCGTCGAACTTGCCGGCCAGTGCGATCAGGCTGCCGCCCTTCGCCTCGGCGGCGGCCTTGGCGGACTCCCGCAGTTTGACGAAGTACGGGTTGGTCTCGGTCTTGGTGACGAGTCCGACCTTGACCGGCCCCGAACTGTCGCCCGCATCGGATCCGGGCCCTGACTTCTTCGTCGTCGTACAGGCGCTGAGCACCAGTGCGCCGACGCACGCGAGTGCGGACAAGGCGGCGGTCGACCGCCGGATTCCGGTGGACTTCATCGGAGCCTCCTGCTGTGCTGATCGTCCCGCTCCCGCGGCCGGGTGGCCTGCGGTGCTGCACAACCTAGGACTGCTCAGATGAGCACGGAACGATTTGCGCAAAAGATTGCGCGGAAGTTTCCGCCCGGAGACGATGCCCGCATGGCCGGCCCGCGTCGAGGTGCACGGCTGGTCGACGTGGCCAAGCTGGCCGAGGTGTCGATCAGCACCGTCTCCCATGTCCTGAACGGCACGCGGTACGTCGCTCCGGACACCCGCGAGCGGGTCCGGCACGCCCTCGACGCCCTCGACTACGCCCCACCGGCGCCGATCGTGTCGAAGCGCTCCGGACGTGCGCTCGGGCTGGCGATCACCGGCGCCTCGAACCCGTACTTCGGCGATCTCATCGCCGGTGTGGAGTCGGAGGCGAGCCGGGCCGGTTTCGCGCTGCTGCTCTGCGACACCCACGACGACGCCCAGCTGGAGGCGAGCGCGGTCGCCACGCTGCTCGCCCACAACGTCGAGGCGGTGATCATCGCGCCGACACCGGGCTGGAAGGAAACGACCCTGCCGGTCTTGCGCAAGCACGAGACGCCGTTCGTGCTGGTCGACCGGATGAGTGACGTCCGTACCGACCAGGTCGGCACCGAGAACGAGTCGGTGGCCGCGGCTCTGGTCGAGCATCTGATCGAGATCGGCCATCGCCGCATCGGGATGCTGGCCGGCCTCGCGGGTCTGTCCACCACGGACGAGCGACGGCAGGGCTACCGGCGCGCGCACGACGTCGCCGGGATCCCGGTCGACGACGACCTGATCGTCGACGCACATTCGACGGTGGCCGGCGGGCGCGCCGGGGTCATCTCGCTGCTGCACCTGCCGGACCCGCCAACGGCGATGTTCTGCGGGAACAATGCGATGACGATCGGTGCGTTGCTGGCGCTGAAGGAGACCCGGCACCGGATCCCGGAGGACATGGCACTGGTGACGTTCGACGATTTCGAGTGGGCGAGTGCGATGTCCCCGGCACTCACCGCCGCGGCGCAGCCGTTCCACGCGATGGGAGCCCGAGCGGTGCAGCTCCTGCTGCGCCGGCTGGCCGACCCGTTCGCGCCGCGGCGGATCGAACGGCTGCCGGCCGAGATCGAGCACCGCGAGAGCTGCGGCTGCCGGACAGCCGACAGCCGCCCGGATCGGAGCACACCCGCGTGAGAACACCGTGCATCCCACAGCTGGATGAGTCGGCCGCCCACTCCCGGGCCGTCGAGCTGGTCCGGCGCGAACGACGGACGTTGCTCGGTCTCGCGGGACCCCCCGGCGCCGGCAAGTCGACGTACGCCGAACAGCTGGTCGGCGGCCTCCGGGCCGAAGGTCATCCGGTGGCACTCGTACCGATGGACGGATTCCACCTGGCCCACGCCGCGGTGGACGCGCTGGGCCTGGTCCCGGTCAAGGGAGCACCGCAGACCTTTGACGTCGACGGGTACGTCGCACTTCTCGACCGGCTGCGGGCACCCTCCGGGCGGACCGTTTGGGCGCCGCGGTTCGACCGGGACCTCGAGGAGCCGATCGCCGCCGCGCTTCCGATCGCGGACGACGTCCGGCTGGTCGTGACCGAAGGAAACTACCTGCTGCTCGATCAGGGGCCATGGGCAATGATTCGCCCGCTGCTGGACGAATGCTGGTTCGTCGAGCTGGATCCGGCCGTCCGCCGGGAACGACTCGCCGCCCGGCATGTCCGGCACGGCCGCGATCCGGAGGAGGCGCTGGCGCGGACCACCGGCAGCGACGAGGCGAACGCACGCCTCGTCGGTACCACCCGGCACCACGCCGATGCCGTCCTCCGGCTGTCACCGACCGGATCGCCTTAGCCGGTGATGCTCGGTTTGCCGGTTTCCAGGTGGCCGGACAGGCGACGGCGGTACGTCGGGTCGTCGGGGGTCGTGACCTCGACGTCGTACCAGCCGCTGTCGGCCGGCCAGAACATCGGGTGGGACTGCTTGCCGCGGAGCTCGATCGTCGTGGTCTTGCTGCCGTAACCACGAGCCTTCAGCTTCACGGTCAGCGGTTTCCTCGAGGCGTTGACCAGGTGCAACTGCAGGGCACCGGCGCGGTTCTCGATGCGTACGTCGAGGCCCGCCGCAGGACCGGCAGACGAACCGGCGATCTCCGCCCAGAACCGGTTCGGGCCCTGGACCGCGAGTTCGAACGGACCGTCGACAGGGATCGCGACCACGGTCGGAGTGTCCCCCGGAGTCTTGTCCGCGTGCGTGTGGTGGACGTCGAAGTGCGCCGGCGCCGGGAGTTCACCGCCGTACGGATAGACCGCGAAATGCGCCGACTGCGAGCCGTGGTTGCTGAGGGCAAGCATTATCTTGCCGTCGGCCACTGACGCCGAAACCGCAGGCCCGTAAGGGAGTGCGCGCGCGGGACGTCGACCGGGCTCCTGCGGCGGGACAGCCTGGTCGGTGGGCGGGGCCGGGTGCCAGCGATTGATGGGCGCCGGGACCGGGCCGGGCCGGTCGACGGACGGCTGCCGGTAGCTGCGGTCGAAGTCGAACGTCGAGGTCAGGTCACCGCAGACCGTCCGCCGCCAGGAGCTGATGTTCGGCTCGCGGACACCGGTCCAGAGCTCGAGGAACCGCAGTACCGAGGTGTGGTCGAAGACCTGCGAGTTCACGTGACCGCCGACCGTCCACGGTGACACCACGGTCATCGGGACGCGCGGGCCGAGCCCGATCGGCTTCCCGGCATACCAGTCGTCGCCCTCGCCCGACGGAGGCTGCGGCGCGACCGGCGGCGGCACGTGGTCGAAGTAGCCGTCGTTCTCGTCAAAGTTGATCAGCAGCACAGTCTTCGACCAGGTCTCCGGGTCGGACGCGATCGCGTCGAGCACGTCGTAGATCAGGTTCGCGCTGCCGACCGGCGTCGACGAACCGGGGTGCTCGGAGTCGACCGCGGACGGGACGAGCCAGCTCACCTTCGGCAGCGTGCCGGCCTTGATGTCGGCGCGCAGCCGCGGCACCAGCGACTCCGGCTCGGACCGGTACATCGCCTTGCGGAACAGGTCCTGCTCGTCGACCGGGAGCTTCCCGACCGCCGCGTCCAGCTGCTGCAGCGCGACGGTCCGCTCGGCCTCCGTCTTCGCGAACAGCTTGTCGTAGAACTCCTCGGTCGTCCGGTAGCCGCCCGGCACGTTCTCGAGGATCCGGTGCCCGATCTCCTTGAACGTCTTGAAGTACTCGACCGCGTTGTCCGTGAAGTTGTCCCACTCCTGGTAGATCTGCCAGGAGACACCGGCCTGCTCCAGCCGTTCCGGGTACGTCGTCCAGTCGTAGCCCTTGTGGTCGTAGTCGTACGCCGCGTTCGTCACCGCGCGCTGCGTCGTACCGGGCTCGTAGCCGACGGTGCCGGACCACAAGTAGTTGCGGTTCGGGTTGGTCGAACCGTTGACCGAGCAGTGGTACGCGTCGCAGATCGTGAACGTCTCGGCGAGCTCGTACTGCAGCGGGATGTCGCGGCGGTCGTAATGGGTCATGGTGGCGGCCGTCTTGGCCTGCACCCAGTCGTCGTTCCAGCCGCCCGCCCAGGCCTGCGTGGCGTCGCCGAACCCGTGGGCCAGGGCGCCGAGGTACTGGATGTCGTCAGGGTTGCGGCCCGCGTCGGCGGCGGCCTTCCGGAGCGAGAACGGGAGCACCTCGCCGCCACCCGTCTTCGGCTGGTGGAAGATGCTCTTACCGTTGCGCAGCCGCAGCGGCTGCCGGTCGCCGTACCCGCGGATTCCGCGCAGCGCTCCGTAGTAGTGGTCGAACGAGCGGTTCTCCTGCATCAGCACGATCACGTGCTCGATCGCGCGCAGACCGCCACGCCTCACAGGTTGCGCCATCGCGGTGTGCAGTGACGGTGGGAGCAGCGACACCGCTGCCCCACCCGCCACCGAACCGAGCACCAGACGCCGGGAGATCCCGGTCATGGGGCCTCCCGGTCTGGACTGAGGAGTGGAGGGAGCGAAGCGACCGGAGCGACGAGGGAAGACCGGGAGCAACAGCCCCAGGACCCGCCGCGCCGGAGGCGTGGCATGAACACAGTCATGGTCGGGACCCTAGGGTCATCCTGTAGCCAAGGCGAGACCTTCAGATGAACAGCTATCCGCGTCGGGCGATTGCTGCGTCGCGCAGCTTCTGGAGGGTCTGCTCAGTTGTGTCCCAGCTCATGCAGGCGTCGGTGATCGACTGGCCGTAGACCAGCTCCCGGGTCGGGTCGAGGTCCTGGCGACCCTCCTGCAGGAACGACTCCAGCATCACGCCGACGATCGCCTGGTTGCCGGCCGCGACCTGCGCACCGATCTCCTCGGCCACCACCGGCTGCCGGCGGTGGTCCTTGCGGCTGTTGCCGTGGCTGGCGTCGATGACGACCCGCTCGGCCAGACCCGCCTTGCGCAGCAGCTCCTGCGCGCCCGCGACGGACTCCGCGTCGTAGTTCGGGCCGCTGTCCGAGCCACGAAGTACCAGGTGGCAGTCCGGGTTTCCGCGGGTGTGCAGGATCGCTGGCGCACCGTCGTGGTCGATACCGGTGAAGACATGCGGTACGGCGGCTGCCTTGATCGCGTCGACCGCGGTGGCGATCGATCCGTCCGGACGGTTCTTCATCCCGATCGGCATCGACAGACCGGACGACAACTGCCGGTGGACCTGGCTCTCCACGGTCCGGGCACCGATCGCACCCCAGCCGACGGTGTCCGCGATGTACTGCGGGGTGATCGGGTCGAGGAACTCGCAGCCGACCGGGAGCCCGAGCTCGCTGACCCGCACGAGCAGTCGCCGGGCGATCCGCAAGCCGCGGTTCACGTCACCGGAGCCGTCCAGGCCCGGGTCGTTGATCAGGCCCTTCCAGCCGAGGGTCGAGCGCGGCTTCTCGAAGTACACCCGCATCACGACGAGGAGGCCGTCGGACAGCCGCTCGGCGACCGGGCGGAGGCGTTCGGCATACTCGAGCGCCGCGTCGGCGTCATGGACCGAGCACGGGCCGACGACGACCAGCAGACGGTCGTCGACGCCGTTCAGTACGTCGGCCACTGCCTGCCGTCCGTCGGCCACGGTCCGGGCGATGTCGTCGCTCAACGGGAACTCGTCGTGCAGGGCGAGCGGGGTGACCAGCGGGACGGTCTTCTCGATACGTCGGTCGACGACTCGAGACTGCTGTTCGCTCGGTTTCGGGAGGGTGTTCATTCTGGGGACCTTTCCGCCGGTCCGCATGCGTGCGACGCAGTCAGCCGGCTGGGAACGAGAAAAGGCAAGGACGGTGGTCCTTGCCTTCGTGCCGGCTCTGGTGTCTGCGGGTGGGCGTCAGCAATCGGCTGAGTCGCCCGGCACCAGGGCCGGCCACTCAAAAAATCGCCAATAGCTACGCTTCACGAGAACGACAATAGCACCCATGAACATCCGTACCGCTCATCGAGACGAGCTCCTCGCACTCCAGGAGCTCGAGGTTGCTGCCGGCGTGCTCTTTCGCAATATCGGCATGACAGACGTCGCGGAGCATCCGCCGCCCGCCTTGGAGATCTTCGAGCAGTCCTGGGAGGCCGGGCAGCTGTGGGTGTCGGTCGACGACGCGGACAAGCCGACGGGCTTCGTGTTCGTGAAGCTCGTCGACGGCGGCGTACACATCGAGCAGGTGAGCGTGCACCCGGATCAGCAGGGACACGGGATCGGCCGGCAGCTGATCGAGTACGTCGCTTTGTGGGCCGCCGAGCAAGGGTTTTCGGTGCTCACGCTGAGCACGTTCCGGAGCGTGCCGTGGAATGCGCCGTACTACGCGCGGCTCGGGTTCACGGAGCTGCCGGCCGCGGAACTCACACCCGGGCTGATCGAGATCCTGGCCGCTGAAACGGCGTTCGGGCTCGACCCCGCGGAGCGCGTTTTCATGCGGCGGACGGTTGCTCGCCAGTAACCACCTCATAGGTGGCTTCGTTGATCGCTGCAAGACCGGATCGAGACATCGGGGAGTGCAGCAGGTGGTGAGGCCGCGAACCTTCGAGTTGGTTCGGTACCGAGATCCCAGTGGCGTGTCCGGGACCGGCGTGGTGGCGGAAGGGTGTGAGTTCACCGACGGCTCGGTGGCCCTGCGCTGGCGCGGTGACAACCCCGCGACGGCCGTCTGGCCGAACGTCGACGCAATCCTGGCCGTGCACGGCCACCAGGGCGCGACCGAGATCCGCTGGATCGAGGCGCAGACCTCGCCGATGGCGCCCCGGGCCGGCCTCGACAACCTGTTCGACGAGCTGCACCAGGTGCGGCCGCCGGCGTCCCTGACCGACTCGCCGCCGCCCGGCCACCCCCGTGGATGGGCCGGGGCCAGACATCTCAGGTAGAACATGCCCGTGACGCAGCTCCACTTCAGGCAACGCCCATGCCCGTGACGCAGATCTACCTCGTCCGGCACGGTGAGCCGGACTACGAGCCGATCGATTCCCGCGGCTGGCCGGGAATGGCCGCCGACTCCGCCCCACTCACCGCGCTCGGGATGAAACAGGCCGAGGAGCTCGCCGATCTGCTCGGCGGCATCCGCGCGACGTACCTGGTCAGCTCCCCGTTCACCCGGGCCCTGCACAGCGCCGCGATCATCGGTCACCGGCTCGCGCTCGGCGTCAAGGTCGACTACGACCTCCGCGACTGGTTGCCGGACCACACCGGCCTGTGGCGCAGCGCCGCCGACGTCCGCGCGGCACAGGCCGAGTTCGAGGCGTACGACGGGGAATGGCCGGACGGCATCCAGCGACCCTGGGAGCCACTCTCCCGGGTCCGCGAACGCGCCCGCGCCGCCCTCGCCCGGCACACCGCCAGCACCGACGGACCGGTGCTGGCGATCACGCACGCGACGGTGATCCGGGCACTGACCGGCGAACGGCACACACCCCACGGGGCCCACGAGTACTACCGATTCGAGCCCGAGATCGGTGCCTGAGGCATCTGCACGTGCAGACGAACTTGCACCGTTGAAGTGACTCATGTCACATCAGGTGGTGACGTGAACACGCCCGCCGCCTGAAAAGCGCCGATCACGGGCCGCTACGGCACGCGGCGATAACGAATGGCTCGAACTTCGAGACAACAAGGGTTGAACTCGCTCTGAGATGAGCATAGTTTTCACCGAGCGCCCGTCCGCGCTCACGGTGAGTCATAGGAGGTTGCCATGTCGAGAGGGATGCCTCGTCTGCCCCGCCCGCTCATGGATCTGTGGGACTGGCAGTCGCAAGCCGCATGCCGGGACGTCAACCCGGAACTCTTCTTCTCACCCGAATCGGAGCGTGGCGTTCGCAAACGCGCCCGCGAGATGGTGGCCAAGTCGCTCTGCGGCACCTGCCCGGTCCAGCCCGAGTGCCGCCAGCACGCCCTCGCCGTCGGCGAGCCGTACGGCGTCTGGGGCGGCACCACGGAGTCCGAGCGCGACAACACCCTCCTGCCCGAACACCGGAAGTCCGCCTAGGACCTAGCTGCTCGCAGCCGGCGAAGCGCGTCGTAAGGCCTGTGTGAAAACTCAGGCCTTACCGTCGTCGGTCTCGGACGGCGTGTCCCCGGTCCCCTTCGTGTCCTTCGGTTCCTTCGGCGGCTTCGGCTCGTCGGCCGGACCTTCGGGCTCAGGCGGTTTCACGGTCGTGCGCGGGTCCCGGTAGCGGTCCAGTGACTTGAGGAAGTCCGGATCGTCGTCAGGCGCCATCGGCCGCGCAGGCGGCTTCGACGGTTCCCGCCGTACGACGCTCTCCTGGCGGTTGGCGTGCGCCCGCGACATCAGCAACCAGACGATCGGCCCCGCGAACGGGACGAACACGATCAGGACGATCCACAGCAGCTTCGGCAGCTGCGGCACGTCTTCGTCGGGTGTCTGGATGCAGGAGAACAGCGCGTAGACAGTGAGCGCCAGGCTGATCAGGAACGGCAGAAATCGGACCACGCTCCAACAGTACGGCGCGAACCGTTTCAGCGGGCGGAGGTGGTGAGTCCACGGGCGCGGAGCACCGAGTTCTCGAGCGGGCGGAACACCAGCAGTTCGATGCCGACGCCGACCGCGAAGATCAGCACGATGCCGGCGAACACCATCGAGATGTCCGACAACGACATGCCGTTGTGCAGGAACTGCCCGAGACCCTCGCCGAGCTCCGGTGAGGTCGCGATCAGCTCGGCCGCCATCAGCGACCGCCACGAGAACGCCCAGCCCTGCTTGAGTCCGCCGAGGAACCCGGGCAGCGCGGCCGGCAGCAGGATGTACCGGATCCCGCCGAAGCGGCCGGCTCCGAGCGCCTTGCCGACCCGCGGCAGGATCGGCGGTACCTGGTCGAGGCCGGACACCAGCCCGTTCGCGATCGACGGCACCGCGCCGAGCAGCACCACCCAGTAGATCGCGCGGTCGTTCAGCCCGAACCACAGGATCGCCGCCGGCACCCACGCCACCGAGGGCAGGCTCTGCAGCCCCGACACGAGCGGCCCGATCCCCCGCCGTACGACCCGGAGGTTCGCGATCGCGAGTCCCAGCGGTACGGCGATCAGCAGCGAGATCGCGAACCCGATGACGGCCCGGTGCACGGACACCCAGAACAGCTCGACGATGTCGCCGCTCGTCACCAGCTGCCAGATCTGACCCCAGACCGCCGCGGGCGCGGGCAGTTTGAACTCGGGCCAGAACGCCGCGGCCCACAACGCCTGCCAGATCGCCACCAGGACGACGATCGCCCCGACCGGCGGCAGAACGCGCGCGGCGATCTGCCGTACCCGCGAACCCTCGGGCGCGTTGACGGGTGTGTCGAGGGCGTCCAGGCCGGCCTCGACGGATCCTTCCTGGACGTCAAGCGGCATGACTGCTGATCACCTTGCGCAGCGCGGTGTTGATCTCGTCGGCCGTGCTGTTGACGTTGGGCGCGTCCTCCACATCCCACTCCTGTACGACGCGCCCGGGACGCGACGACAGCAGTACGACGCGTTGCCCGAGCCGCACCGCTTCGCGGACGTCGTGCGTGACGAACAGGATCGCCGTACCGGTCGCACGCCAGATCCGCAGCAACTCACCCTGCAGAACGTCGCGAGTGATCGCGTCGAGCGCGGAGAACGGCTCGTCCATCAGCAGCAACGACGGCTTCCCCGCATCAGCACTGTCGGTCGTCGAGGCCAATGCGCGGGCGAGCGCGACCCGTTGCCGCATGCCACCGGACAACTCGTGCGGCCGCTTGTCGCCGAGCCCGGCGAGCCGCACCAGCTCCAGCAGCTCCGCAGCCCTGGCCCGCCGCTGCGCCTTCGGTACGCCGGCCATCCGCAGTGGAAGCTCGACGTTCCCGGCCGCCGTCAGCCACGGCATCAGCGCGGCCTCCTGGAAGACGACCGCCGGCCGGGACGAGTTCAGCTCGATCCGCCCGCTCGTCGGCCGGTCCAGACCGGCGACCAGGTTGAGCAGCGTGGTCTTGCCGCACCCGGAGGCGCCGAGCAGGCAGACGAACTCGCCGGCACCGACCTCGAGGTCGACGCCGTCCAACGCGACCACCGACCGCCGGCCGCTGCCGAACACCTTCCCTACTTGATGAAACCGCACCGGAGTGAGCTGATCGGGCGGCGCGTCGACTGTGGCGGTCATCGGGCTCTCCTTACTGCTACTTGGCGTCCAGGCCGGCGGCGTCTACTGCCGGCTTGCCTGCCTGGGTGAGGACCTCGTTCAGCGGGCCGAGGTCCGCGAAGCCGGCCACGTTCGGCGCCTGCTTGGCGATCCCCGCCGTGACCTGGTCCTTGGCCAGCTGCGGGAAGGTGGCGGCGACCGGGTCCGCTGTGATCTTGATGTGCTGCCACGCCCGGTCGATGACCGCCGGCTTCAGCGCCTTGCCGGTCGCTGCCTTGAGCTGGTCGTTCACCACGGTCTTCGCCTGCGCGGCGTCCGACGTGCTGAAGTCGATGGCCGCGTTCAGCCCCTTCAGCAGTGCCGTCACCGTCGCCGGGTGCTCCTTCAGGAACTGCGTCCGGACGATCAGCACAGTCGTCGGGAACTGCCCGTCGGGCCACAACGACGCCTCGTCGAGCAGTACCTTCGCGCCCGCGTCCAGGACCAGCCGGGACGACCAGGGCTCGGGCAGCCAGGCCGCGTCCACGTCGCCCTTCTTGAACGCGTCCAGCGTCTGGGCGTTCTCCAGGTTGGTCACCTTGACCTTGCCGGTCAGCTGGTTCTCGGCGAGCCACTTCTTCAGCGACACGTCCTGCGTGTTGCCGAGCTGCGGCGTGACGACGGTCTTGCCGACCAGGTCGGCTGCCTTGGTGATCGTCGGCTTGACCACGAGCTGCGCGCCGCCGGACGTGGCGCCGGCGATCAGCCGGACCGCGTCTCCGTTCGACTTCGCGTAGGCGTTGATCGCCGGACCGGAGCCGATGAAGGACGCGTCCAGCGAGCCGCCGAGCAGCGCGCCGACGGCCTCCGGGCCGGCGTTGAACTTGGTCGGCACCAGCTTCGTGCTGCCGAGCTCCTTGGTGAACAGGCCCTTGCCGAGACCGACCAGCGCGGCCGCGTGGGTGACGTTCGGGAAGTAGCCGAGCCGCAGCTCGGTGGCGGGACCTTTGTCGCTCGACGCGGCGGCCGTCTCGTTGCTGTCGGCGCGCGAGCAGCCCGCGGCGGTGACAGCGACGGTGAGGGACAGGGCGGCAGCGAGCAGGCGGAACGGACGGGTGGCGGAGATGCTCACAGGAAGACCTTTGTCTTGGGAAGGTGAAGCTCAGGAAGCGGGCTCGAGCTCGGTTTCGTCGAGCAGCCGTTCGGCCTCGCGGACGGTACGGCGGGCCGCGGTGCGGACGCCGTACGTGACGATCGCGGCCCAGCCGAGGACAAGGGCCGCGTAGACGGCGTACCGCGGGCCGGTGGTCACTTCGAGGCCGTTCAGCACGGTGCGGGCGTTGGTCAGGATCAGCACCAGGCCGACCCCGACGCCGAGCCAGCGGGTGGCCAGCCGGGACACCAGCCAGGCGGCGATCGGCGCCGCGATCACGCCGCCGATCAGCAGCGCGGCGACGAGGTCGAACGGCAGATGCTTCCCACCCAGCCCGAACAGGAATCCGATGCTGGCGGCGATCGAGACCAGGAACTCGGCGGCATTCACCGAACCCACGGTCCGGCGCGGCGTCAGCTTGCCGCTGGACAGCAGCGCGGAGTTCGCGACCGGGCCCCAGCCGCCACCGCCGGTGGCGTCGATGAAACCGGCCACCAGACCGAGCGGGCCCAGGAACTTCCCGGCCGGACGGCCCTCGATCACCGCCCGGACCTTCCCGGTGCCGAACCGGACCAGGATGTACACGCCGAGCAGGAGCAGCAGGCCGGCGACCCACAGCGACGCCGACTCGGTCGAGAGGCTGGACAGGAACGTCGCACCGGCGAACGCCCCGACGGCGCCGGGTGCACCGATCAGCGCGACGACGCGCCAGTCGACGTTGCCGAACCGCCAGTGCGACAGGCCGGAGGCAAGCGTGGTGCCGACCTCGGCCAGGTGCACCGAGGCGGAGGCGACCGCCGGGGTGATCCCGGTGATGAGCAGGGCGGTACTGGCGGTGACGCCGTACGCCATGCCGAGGGTGCCGTCGACGAGCTGGGCGATCGAGCCGAGCAGCGCGATCAGGACGAGGCGACGCATGGGGGTACTCCTACGGATCGGGAAGGAGACGGGCGGGAAGAAGTACGCCGTCGTTCAACAACCCGAGGAGTTCACGCGCAGCAGATCGACGTGCCGGCGCCGGGTGAGGGCGTCTCCGGGCGCGTTCGCGATGAGCTGCATAGGACTATGAAAGCGGACAAAGTCGAGCAAGATGCTCAGGTTTCAGCATTTGGACCGGTCAATCACTAACCGAGACGACCGATCAAAGGTGATCATCGACCGGATCTGGTCAGACGGTTGAAAGCCGGACGGGCGACTGCCTACGGTCCTGAGCGTGCTGATCCCCCGATCTCTCAAGACCGAGTACGCCGTCCAGCCGCTCGGCGTCGACGTTCCTCGGCCACGCTTCAGCTGGGTCGCCGTCGCACCCGGGTACGGCGCGACGCAGACGGCGTACCAGATCCTGGTCGCCTCCGCGCCGGAGCTGCTGACGCCGGAGCGCGCCGACGTGTGGGACTCGGGCAAGGTCGAGTCGGCACGGACCTTCGGGATCGAGTACGACGGCCCGACGGCGGCGCGGACGCGGTACCACTGGACCGTCCGGCTGTGGGACGGCTCCGATCAGGCCGGTGACTGGTCCGCGCCGGAATGGTTCGAGACCGGGCTGCTCGACGAGGGATTCGGAGCCGCACAGTGGATCGGTGGTGTGACCGACAGTGCACCGCTCCTCCGGCGCGCGTTCGCCGTGGACGGCATCGTCCGGCGCGCCCGGCTCTACGCGAGCGGTCTCGGGTACGCCGACCTGCGACTCAACGGGCACGTGGTGAGTGACGCCGTACTCGATCCTGGCTTCACCGCCTACGACCGCACGGTTCTCTACGTCACGCACGACGTGACCGAGCTCCTGCAGGCCGGCGACAACGTGCTCGGCGCCGAACTCGGGCGTGGCTTCTTCGGACTGACCTCGGTCAACGTCTGGCGCTGGGACGACGCCCCGTGGACCGCCGACCCGCGGCTGATCGCCCGGCTGGTCGTCGAGTACGACGACGGCCGGGTCGACGAGGTGGTCACGGACGAGACGTGGCGCATCACGGGCGGTCCGACGCTGTCGGACTCGCTCTACACCGGTGAGACGTACGACGCGCGCCGCGCGCTGCCCGGCTGGGACGTCGCCGGGTTCGACGACTCCTCCTGGTCCCCCGCATCGGTCGTCGAGGCGCCCAAGGGGAAGCTGACCGCGCAGGCCCACGAGCCGATCCGAGTGGTCGAAACCGTCGATCCGGTCGAGGTCACCGAGGTCCGGCCAGGGGTGTGGATCGTGGACTTCGGACGGACCGTGGCGGGCTGGACCAGGCTGTCGACCAGTGCGCCGGCCGGGACGACGATCAGACTCACGCACGGCGAGACGGTTGCCGATGGCAACGTGGCGGCGTGGAACGTGCATGTCGACGGCGACCGGATCCAGCGCGACGAGTACATCGCGGCCGGCACCGGACTGGAGACCTGGGAGCCACGGTTCTCCTACAAGGGCTTCCGGTACGTGCAGGTCGAGGGCGCGGCCGCCGACCTGCAACTGCGGGTGGTGAACTCGGACGTTCAATCGGTGACGCGGTTCGCTTCGACGCAGGCGCCGTACGAGCAGTTCGAACGGGCGATGCGGCGGACGATCCTGAGCAACCTGCACGGGATCCCGACGGACACGCCGTACTTCGAGAAGAACGGGTGGACCGGCGACGCGCAGGTCGGCGCGCCGACGATGCTCGCGACGCTCGACCTGGCGCGGTTCTTCACCAAGTGGCTCGGCGACATCCGGGACAGCCAGGCGGACTCCGGGCAGCTCCCGGTGATCGTGCCGACCAGCGGCTGGGGCTTCACGGACCTCTCCCCCGCGACCGAATGGCCGACCGTCTATCCGTTCCTGTTGCGCGAGATGTACCGCTGGTACGGCGACGAGCGGCTGCTCCGCGAGCACTGGGACTCGCTGACGCGCTACCTCGCGTGGGAGCTCGACCGGGTCGAGGACGGGTTGTCGGTGAGTGTGCTCGGCGACTGGCTGCCGCCCGGATTCGGGAGCGGTCCGGCGCCGGAGGACCGGCGGCTGACTGGTACGGCGTACCTCTACCGGGCGCTCGTGGTCGCTGCGGAGATCGGCGAGCTGATTGGGCAGGCCAACGAGTACCGGAAGGCGGCAGCCGAACTCGCCGACGGGCTGAACCGGACGTTCCTGGATCGCACTGAAGGCCGGTACCGGTCGGCTGACGACCCGGACTACCGGCAGACGTCGAACGCCGTGCCGCTGGCGTTCGGGATCGTGCCGGACGAGTTCGTCGAGCGGGTCGCGGCCGGGTTGGCCGCCGATGTCGAGGGGCGTGGGTTCCATCTCAACACGGGCTGCCTGGGCGTCGGCGTACTGCTGCCGGTGCTGACCGCCCACGGGTACGGCGACGTGGCAACGAAGGTCGCGCTGCAGCGGAGCTATCCAAGCTGGGGCTACTGGTTCGACCTCGGCGCGGACACCATGTGGGAGAAGTGGGAGGACGACTCGCGGTCGCGCAACCACTACTTCCAGGGCACGGTCGTGCAGTGGATCTTCGAGAACGTCGCCGGGCTGCGCGTCGTCGACGCGGGCGCGGAGCGAATCGTCGTACGGCCGGATGCCCGTGACGAGGTGGACTCGGCGAGCATCCGCACCGAGACGATCCGCGGCCGGGTGGCGGTCTCGTGGAAGAAGACGGGACGCGTCCTGTCGCTCGACGTACAGGTTCCGGTCGGTACGACGGCCGAGGTGCACGTGCCGTCAGCGCGGGCCGCGGATGTCGACGCCGTACCGCAGGCCTTCGCCGGGTCAGCGACGTATACCGAGGGCTACACCGTCTACACCGTCGGCGCCGGGCTGTGGTCGTTCACGAGCCGGTCGGCTCAGAGCTTGGTGTAGATGAGGTCGCGGACCTCGCGGCCCTCGACCCGAGCGCGGGACTCGAACTTCGTGACCGGGCGCCATTCGGGCCGCGGGGCCCAGCCGCCGTACTCGTTGCGCAGTGCGGGTTCGGCCGCGCAGACCTCGAGCATGCGGTCGGCGTAGTCCGCCCAGTCCGTTGCCAGGTGCAACGTTCCGCCCGGCTGCAGGCGGTCGGCGATCAGCGCGACGAACGGCGACGTGACGAGCCGGCGTTTGTGGTGCCGCTTCTTCGGCCACGGGTCCGGGAAGTAGATCCGTACGCCGGCCAGCGCGCCGGGAGCGATGTGATCACGCAGGAAGTCCAGGGCGTCGCCTTGCAGCAGGCGGACGTTGCCGAGGTCGTACTTCTCCACCCACAGCATCAGCTGACCGAGGCCGGCCGGGTAGACCTCCGCGGCCACATGGTTGACCTCGGGCGCGGCGACGGCGAGCTGTGCGGTCGCCTCCCCCATCCCGGAGCCGATCTCCAGCACGGTCGGCGCCGTACGGCCGAACCAATCGCCCAGGTCCAGCTCGCCGGTCGGCAGATCTTCTTGGGTCCGGCCGAGCTCGGGCCACCGTGTCTCCCAGACGCGCTTCTGCCCGACCGTCATCCGCACGCTGCGGCGGACGGTGCTGAAGACACCGACTTGCCGGACCTGATCTGTCGCTCCCACCAGGTGAATTCTAGGAGAAGGTGATCTCCAGGGTTCGGTTGGTCTCCAGGTAGGTCTTCAGGTTGGCGAGGATCGGGGCCCAGCCGTTCCGCCAGCCCTCGACGGTGTCCTCGGCGATCTGGTCGTGCACGACCTGCAGCTTCACCACGTTCTTCCCGGCCGGCTCGATCGTGAAGGTCACCCGGCCCGGCGCATCACCGGCGCGGTCCTCGAGGAACTCGTTCTTGAACGTGTAGGCCAACGTCTTCGGCTCGTCGTACAGCAGGACCTCGCCGCTGTCGGTCAGGCTGTCGTCCGCACTGTCGAAGAAGCGCACGGGCGAGCCGACCGTCCAGTCGGACTCGATGCGGCGGCCGAACCAGTACAGCTGGGTGAACGCGCCCGAGGTGAGCGCCTCCCACAGCTTCTCCGGGGTGGTCTCGATGTAGGTCACGTGGATCATTGCCGGCTTGCTCATCTGTCCTCCTCCAGAGCCGCCTTCAGTGCACTGAGCGCACGCAACTTGTCGCGTTCGTAGTTGCTCAGCCACCGTTCGGCGATCTCGTTGATCGGCACCGGGTTCAGGTAGTGGAGCTTGTGGCGTCCGCGTTTGACCGTGACCACGAGGTTCGCGTCCTCGAGGATCCGCAGGTGTTTGGTCACGCCCTGCCGGGTCAGGTCCGGCAGCAGCTCGCACAGCTCCTGCAGACTCTGCCCGTTGCGCTCCCGAAGGGCGTCCAGCAACCGCCGCCGGCCCTCGTCGGCCAACGCCTTGAACACCAACTCCACACCTCCGACAATAGGCAACCAAAAGGTTGCCTGTCAATATCAGTCGTCCCAGAAGAGGCGGGCGACGGTGTTGTGGGCTCGGCGGGTGGTGCGCAGGTAGTCGTCGGAGAAGCGGCCGGACTCGCCGGGTGGGTAACCGCAGATCTGCGCCACGGCCGCCAGGTCGCGCGGATCGCGTGGGAGCGAGTCGCCGGGGCGGGCGCGGACGAGCATGATCGCGTTCCGGATCCGGGTGGCCAGCACCCAGGCCGCTTGCAGCGTCTCGGCCTCGGAGGGGTCGACGAGGCCGGCCTCCACCCCTGCCCGGAGCGCGGTCAGCGTGCGCGTCGTACGGAGACTGGGAACGCGGTGCGCCTCGCGCAGTTGCAGGAGCTGAACGGTCCACTCGATGTCGGCGAGACCGCCGCGACCCAGCTTGGTGTGGGTGCTCCGGTCGGCGCCGCGCGGCAGCCGCTCGGCGTCGACGCGCGCCTTGATCCGGCGGATCTCCATCACGTCGCGTTCGCTCACACCGTTCACCGGGTAGCGCAGCGGGTCGATCAGTTCGCGGAACGACTGGCACAGGTCGGCGTCGCCGCACAACGGGTCGGCGCGGAGCAGCGCCTGCGCTTCCCACACGGCCGACCAGCGCGCGTAGTAGGAGGCGTACGACGCCAGCGTCCGTACCAACGGTCCTTGCCGGCCCTCGGGGCGCAGGTCCGCGTCGATCGCGACGGCCGGATCGGCTCCGGGCAACGACAGCATCCGGCGCAGCTCGGTCGCCGCCTGGGTCGCGAAGTCCGTCGCCTTCTTCTCGTCCGCGCCCGGAAGCGGGTCGTGCACGAACATCACGTCCGCGTCACTGCCGTACCCGAGCTCGTGACCGCCGAACCGGCCCATCGCGACGATCGACATCCGGGTCGGCTCCGGCTCCCCCTTGGCGACCGCCTTCCGCGCGACTTCCAGCGCGGCCGTCAGCGTTCCGACGGAGATGTCGGTCAGCCCGTCGCCGACGGTCTCGACGTCCAGCAGGCCGGACAGGTCGGCCGCGGCGGTCCGGAACAGTTCACGGCGTCGGACGGCGCGGATCGCCGCGACCGCGGCCTCCGGCGAATCCTGCCGCCGGGCGGCGGCGGACATCTCGGTGAGCAGGGACTCCTGGCTGCGCGGCGTCAGCTCTCGCTCGTCCGCGAACATCGCCGTGGCTTCCGGGGCGCGCTGCAACAGGTCGACGGCGTACCGGCCGCTGGCGAGCAGGTGCGCCAGCCGCTCGGCCGACGCGCCCTCGTCGCGCAGCTGGCGCAGGTACCAGGGCGTCGAGCCGAGGGCGTCGGAGATCGTGCGGAATGCGAGCAGACCGGCGTCCGGATCGGGCGATTCGGCGAACCAGCCGAGCATCGCGGGCAGCAACGCCTTCTGGATCGACGAACGCCGCGAGACCCCTTCGGACAGGGCTTCGATGTGGCGCAGCGCCGACCCCGGATCGGCGTACCCGAGGGCGGTCAGCCGCTGCTTGGCCGCCTCGGGTGTCAGGCGTACTTCCTCGCCCGGGATCCGCGCGACCGCCGCGAGCAGCGGGCGGTAGAACAGTTTCTCGTGCAGTCGCCGTACCTCGAGCGCGTGCTTCTTCCAGGCCGCGGTGAGATCGGCGACCGGGTTCTTCGTGAAGCCGAGCGAGCGGCCGAGCCGTCGCAGATCGGCCTCGTTGTCCGGGACCTGATGTGTACGGCGCAGGCGGAACAGCTGGATGCGGTGCTCCATCGACCGCAGGAAGCGGTACGCGTCCGCGAGTACGGCGCCGTCCGTGCGGCCGACGTACCCGCTGCTCGTCAGGGCTTCCAGTGCGACCAGCGTCGTACCGCTGCGGACCGACTCGTCGCTGCGACCGTGCACGAGCTGCAGGAGCTGTACGGCGAACTCCACATCGCGCAATCCACCGGGACCGAGTTTCAGCTGGCGGTCCACGTCCGCCGCCGGGATGTGGTCGATGACGCGCCGGCGCATCGCCTGGACGTCGGAGACGAACCCTTCCCGATCGGCGGCGGACCATGTGAGCTGACCGACCTTCTCGGAGTACGCACGACCGAGCTCGGCGTCGCCTGCGACCGGGCGGGCCTTGAGGAGGGCCTGGAACTCCCAGGTCTTCGCCCAGCGCTGGTAGTACGCGAAATGGCTGTCGAGCGTGCGGACGAGCGGACCCGACTTGCCTTCCGGCCGGAGCGCGGCGTCGACCGGCCAGAGCGTGCCCTCACCGGTGTGCGCCGAACAGATCCGCATCGCGGCCGCAGCGAGTTGGGTCGCGGTCTTGATCGCCGGCAGCTCTGGTTCTCCCTCGAGCGGCTCGGCGACGAACAGTACGTCGACATCGCTGACGTAGTTGAGTTCCCGGCCACCGCACTTGCCCATGGCAATGATCGCGAGCCGGCAGTCGGCGGCGCCGGGATGAGCGGCGAAGTAGTCGTTGCGGGCGATGTGCAGGGCCGTCTCGAGCGCGCCCGCGGCGAGATCCGCGAGTACGGCGGCGACCTCGTCGACGAGCAGCCCCTCGGCGAGATCCCGGGCCGCGAGCCGGAGCAGCAGGCGGCGGTACTCGACCCGCAACGCGTCGATCGGGTTCTCCGCGTCGACGGCGGTCGCGAGCTTGGCCGCGACGTCCTCCACCGACGGCCGCGCACCCGCGAGCGCGGGGTCGGCCAGGTCGTACCAGTGACGCGGATGTACGCCGAGATGCCGCCCGAGCGCCTCGCTCGCGCCGAGGACGTACACGAGCCGGCGGCGGAAACCGTCGTCCATCTCGAGGGTGCGGGCGAACGCGGCGAGGTCGTGCCGGTTGCGGTGCAGCGCCTCGGCCATCGCACAGAGACTCTGCAGCGCGAGATCGGGATCAGCCGATTCCGAGAGCGTCGTGATCAGCTGCTCGGTCGCCAGCGGACTGTGCGAGTCCAGCGCGTCCAGGTCCTCGAGCATGCCGGCCGCCCGCCGCGGGTCCTCGAACCCCAGCCGAACCAGCCGCCCCTCCCAAGACCCCCTACGCCCATCAGCCACTCCCGCAGGCTACCCAACCCACTCCGGCCGCACTTTGAGAACCCACCAACCACATTTCCAGGCTCGAAATGATCGGTGGCTTCTCAAAGTCTCGGCTGGATCGCGGAGGGATTGCAGGGAATACACGGTGTCGTGTAGCGAATTCGCTCAGTAGTCGGCATGATGGCTGTCCATGGTGATGATGACGGGGACGCTCGCCGTGCGCGGCACGGTGGTGTGGTTGACACCCCAGCAGGGCGGACGAGTCTCCGGCCCGCCGGAGCCGGACTACGACTACGACTACACGGCGACCGCGTACCTCCCGCCCCGCACGCCCGAGGACGGCCAGGCCGGCATCGCGCTGCGGCACTTCTCGCCGGGCGCCTGGCGGACGCCGGCCGACGGAATTCTCGTTCCTGCCAAGGGAAATCGGGCCCAGCAGGTGATCCCCGGCTGCATCGTGATCATCACCGAAGGCGTCCGCCCCGTGGGACTGCTGACCGTCGAAGAGGTCAACGCCCTGGCCCCCGACGGCACTCCGGTCCCCACGAGGGCCCCGTCACTCGAGGCTGCCGTCGAAGCCACCCCGGTCAGCACCGACCCGCCGTACCGGCACTCCACCGCAGCCGCCCGCTGGGCCTCCCAGCACGCGTCCGACGACTCCCCTACCCAGCCCGCGGGAGTCTGAGCACGCCCTCGGTTTGTGCTGACGGACCCCCAACGTCGCCGTCCGGTTGTTCGTCTATACCGGTAAGAGGACGGACGGTGGTGTGGTGGCTGACTGGGAACATGCGTTCCGGGCGTTACTGGCTACGCGCGGCAGTGCACTGCGTAGCTATGCCTATCTGCTGACCGGTGACCCGGCAGCAGCCGGCGACCTCGTGCAGGAAGCGCTTACGCGGGTGTTCGGCCGCCGCCGCATCGGCGAGGACATCGATCAACTCGAGGCGTACGTCCGGCGAGCGATGCTGAACCAGTACGTCGACGGCCGCCGGCGACTCGCGCGGTGGAACGCGACCCGCCATCTACTGGTCGACGTGCCACACCACGACGACGACCGCGTTGCCGTGGCAGACGAGGTCCGCAGGGCGCTGGGCACCCTGTCGCCGAGGCAGCGGGCGTGCGTTGTCCTGCGGTACTACGAAGACCTGACCGTTGCCGAGGTCGCGGCCGAGCTCGGCTGTGCCGAGGGCACCGTGAAACGTCACCTGGCCGACGCCCGGGCGAAGCTCGCCCCGCAGCTCGGCGTCACCGAGGAGAGTGCCCCATGACCGACCTTCGAGAACTGCTCCTGGCCACCGCCGCCGAAGGCAGCGAGGCCGTTGACCTTGCCGAGGACCTGGTGGCCGAGCGCATCCGGCACCGCCGGATCCGCAACAGGCGACTCGCGGTCGCGGGTACGGCGCTCGGCGCCGCCGCGGTGATCGCCGGGACCGCGTGGATCGTCCGGCCCGGCGACGGACAACCGCCGGCAGCAAGTGGGCCGGCCCCTCGAATCGTCAGGTCCGACCTTGACAATCCCAGTGGAATGGAGGCACTCTTCCGCACCACCTTGACCGTCGACGCGAACGGGTGCGTCCAGGCCGGCCTGGACCGTCCCGCGGTGACCCTCGTGTGGCCCCGCGGGTACACCGTGCGCGGTGATGCGAAGTCCTTCGAGATCCTCGACCCAGCGAACAACGTCGTCGCGCGGTCGGGCGTACCCCTCGATATCGGCGGTGGCGGCGCCGACAGCTTCAAGGACACCTGGACGGGACGGGACTGTAGGAACGGCCGCGCGGTGTGGATGGTCGGTCACATCGGACCCACGCGATAAGCCGTCGTACTAGAGGACCGGGAGCAGCTTGTTCAGCTCGAAGGGGGTGACCTGGCGGCGGTAGTCCTGCCATTCGGCGCGCTTGTTGCGGAGGAAGAAGTCGAAGACGTGCTCGCCGAGGGTCTCGGCGACCAGTTCGCTGTCCTCCATCGCGCTGATGGCTTCGGCGAGGCTGCCCGGCAGCGGCTTGATGCCGAGCGCCTTGCGTTCGCGCGGCGTCAGGGACCAGATGTCTTCCTCGACCTCGACGGGCAGCTCGTAGCCTTCCTCGATGCCCTTCAGGCCGGCGGCGAGCATCAGCGCGAAGGCGAGGTACGGGTTCGCGGCCGAGTCGAGCGACCGGAACTCGACCCGGCTCGACTGGCCCTTGTGCGGCTTGTACATCGGCACCCGCACGAGCGCGGACCGGTTGTTGTGACCCCACGAGACGAACGACGGCGCCTCGTCCCCGACCGCGAGCCGCTTGTACGAGTTCACCCACTGGTTCGTCACCGCGGTGATCTCGGCTGCGTGCTGCAACAGGCCGGCGATGAACGCCCGCCCGGTCTTCGACAGCTGGTACTGCGCGCCGCCCTCGAAGAAGGCGTTGCGGTCACCCTCGAACAGCGACATGTGGGTGTGCATGCCTGACCCGGGCTGGTCCGACAACGGCTTCGGCATGAACGACGCGTAGATCCCCTGCGAGAGCGCCACCTCCTTCACCACGACGCGGAACGTCATGATGTTGTCGGCGGTCGAGAGCGCGTCGGCGTACCGCAGGTCGATCTCCTGCTGCCCCGGGCCGCCCTCGTGGTGGCTGAACTCGACCGAGATCCCCATCGACTCCAGCATCGTGATCGCCTCGCGGCGGAAGTCGTTGCCGATGCCCTGCGGCGTGTGGTCGAAGTACCCGGACGAGTCGACCGGCTCCGGCGTCGTACCGGGTGCGCCGGTGAGCGACTTGAACAGGTAGAACTCGATCTCCGGGTGCGTGTAGAACGTGAACCCGAGATCGGCGGCCTTCGACAGGGTGCGCTTCAGCACGTGCCGCGGGTCGGCGAACGACGCCGAGCCGTCGGGCATGTTGATGTCACAGAACATCCGCGCGGTGCCCATCGTCTCGCCCCGCCACGGCAGGATCTGGAACGTCGACGGGTCCGGCTTGGCCAGCATGTCGGCCTCGGTCACCCGGGCGAAGCCCTCGATCGCCGACCCGTCGAACCCGAGTCCCTCCGCGAACGCGCTCTCCAGCTCCGCCGGCGCGACCGCGACCGACTTCAGGAACCCGAGCACGTCGGTGAACCAGAGCCGCACGAAACGTACGTCGCGCTCCTCCAGCGCGCGCAGTACGAACTCCTGCTGCTTGTCCATCAGTCCACCTCTCACCGGAACATCTGTCAGGCACATCTCTTGGGCACATCTGTCAGGCACATCTCTGGGTCTCTCACAGTGTGCCCCGCCCTTGTTAAGCAGACGTTACGTGGCTGGGCGGACTTGACCGCATTCAGGGCCTAGCGTGTCTGTTTGTGCAGACGATCTTCCACGCCGCCCTGATCGTGGCCGCGATCCTCTGCCTCAGCGACCTGATCGTCAGTACCGCTCGCTTCGCGCAGTCGCTGCGGCGTAAGCGACATGCCGAGCGGGACGTGCTCGGGCGCCGCTGGCTGCCGATCCCGGAGCTCGGGTTCGGGATGTGCGCGTTCTGCTGCCCGGGCCTGGTCACGCTCGGGCTGACGCATCACAACGCCGACAACCTGCCGACCCTCCAGATCCTGCTCGCCGCCCTGGTCTTCGGGTACGCCGGCGCCGTGCTGTCCCGGGTCGTCCGTACCCCGGGCCCCGGCGGCCGCCGGTTCAAGCTACGCGCCGGCCTGCTGCTCGGCCTGCCGGCCGTGTTCGGCCTGGTCTTCGGCCTCTCCGGTATCGCGGTCTGAACGGCGCGCCTGGAACCACGGCGCGATGCGCTCGAGTGGCGCGAACGCGAGCCAGCAGACGACGGTCGGCAGGAAGTGGATCAGCAGGATCGCGGTGTTCGCCGCATGGAACCCGAGAAAGAACAGCGCCCCGAACAGCTGCCAGCGCCCCTTGAGCCACAGGATCACCGGCGAACAGAACTCCCCGATGATGCCGACCCACTGCATCACGTGCAGCACCCACGGGTAGTGCAGCAGCCACTCCCCGACCGGGTGCGGCCGCCGCACGATCGCCCAGGTCAGTACGGCGCTGCCGGGCCAGCTCAGCGCCCATCCGGCACTGCGCAGTTTCGCGACCGCGGACAGGAAGTACGTCGCGATCACGCAGATCTGGATGCACCGGATCGCCCAGCCGGCCGCTTCCGACCGAGTTTGGTCGCTGTACGACGTGATGCCCCGGCTGCCCGCCTTCACGGTCGGCAGCACCCAGAGCGCGATCACCAGCGCGAGGTGATCGTGGTCGACTTTGCCGTCACTCATCCCGATCAGCACCCACCAGGTGAACGCCGGCGCGACGATCCAGCCGGTGACCCGGGGGAAGTAGTTCGTCGCCCCGATCAGGCACGCGACGATGAGGACGACGTACAGGACTGTGGTGTTCGCGACCGACGGTTTGGGCAGGTCGAAGAGGCGAGCGAGGAGCAACGGCTGGTACAGCCCGGGGTGCTCGCCCTTGTCGCGGGTGTCGCGGACGAACGCGTGCATGTCGAGGATGACGAACAGGTACAGGATCGTCCGCAACCAGGCGATCCGCGCCAGCGCGATCGTCGGCGTGAACCAGTTCGCGATGCTCATCCACGTCCTCGCTTGGCTCCGGGCGCGGCTGAGACACGAGGCCCGCTGTGCTTGATGATGAACTCGCGTCGCTCGTTCATGGGCGTACCTCCCAGGTCGCGAGCACCTGGGACGTCGGCGGTCCTTCGACCCGGCCCTTCACCAGCTGGGTCGTGTCGCGGATCAGCTCGAGCTTCACGTACTTCGGCTGGTCAGGATGCTTCCGCGCCCACCCGTCCGCGACCTGCTGCAACAACGACGGGTCCTTCACGATCTGCCCGGACCGCGCCTCGATCTCGGCGCGCGCCACCCCGGCGCCTTCGATGTTCAGCGGTACGTCGACCGTCGTGCCGGCGTCCGTCACCGCGCTGACCCGGGTGTAGTCGATCTTGGCGTCGTCCGGGACCGACATCGCGTACTGCGACATCGGACCGAACGGCCAGGCGTCGTCGCTGGCGCGCACCGACCCGTTGATCAGCAGGCCGATCCCGGCGACCGCGACGAGGACCCGCAGTCCCTTGCCGACCCGCCCGACCCGCACCACTTCCGGCGCCTGACTCTGTGTCACCACGTCATTAGATCATTCCGGTTTGGCGGTCTCGTTCGTAGGGGATTTTCTATAACATGACCGCCCCAGAAAATTTCCAACGTGCCCGGGTGTCCCGGCGTACCGTCCTCGGCGCTACCGCCGGCGGCGTACTGCTCGGCGGCATCACCCTCCCGACAGCAGCGCACGCCGCCCCCGCGCCGCGCTGCTACACGCGCACCGAATGGTCGGCGCGCCCGCCCAGGTCCGCGACGCAGGTGATCGGCAAGCCCGATCACATCGTCATCCACCACACCGCGAGCCCGAACGTCACCGACTACTCGCTCGCCGCGGCGTACAAGGTCCAGCACTGGATCCAGGACCTGCACATGGACACCAACGGCTGGATCGACATCGGCAACCAGCTCACGATCAGCCGCGGCGGGTTCCTGATGGAGGGCCGCAGCAAGTCGCTGTCGTCGATCAACAACGGGCAGAACGTGCTCGGCGCGCAGACCGCGAACAACAACAGCCACACGATCGGCATCGAGCACGAAGGCATCTACGTGAGCGAGAACGTGCCGGTCGCGCTGTTCGACATGTCGGCGCTGACGTGCGCGTGGTTGTGCACGAAGTACGGCCTGGACCCGCAGGTCGCGATCGTCGGGCACCGCGACTACAACACGACGCAGTGTCCGGGCGACGTGTTCTACGCGCGCCTCCCGGAGTTACGCGATCGCGTGTCCGAGATCGTCCTGGGCTGATACGTGATCCGTCGGATCAGGAGCTCGAGCGGTCCGCGGTAGTCGGCGCGTCGCATCCGGTCGGCGAGCAGTACGGTCGCCAGCCAGGTCGCGACCGCGAGCAGAGCTGTCGTGGTCGTGGTGAGTGTGTCCGACAGACCGAGCAGGTACGGCGTGAACACGACGGCCCAGACGACGGACTGGGCCAGGTAGCACGTCAACGATCGTTGTCCGACAGCGGCGATCGCCACGGTCACAGGACCCTGGCGATCGCCCATCCGGTGTGCGATCAGGACGATGAGAGCTGCGTACCCGAATCCGCCGAAGACGCCGGTTGCGTCGTGCAACGGTCCGAGGATCGTCACCGCGTGGTCGCTCGGCCGGGTGAGTACGCTGCCGACGACGAGCGAGACCGGGAGCGCGCCGAGGATCGCGATCGTGAGACCGAGCAGGGCCGTCGTACGGAGCAGGGTGAGGTGCTCGGCCGGGCGTTCGAGGATCCGGCGGCGCCCTGCCCACAGGCCGATCAGGAACGGCGTGACGAAGCCGATCCAGCCGAGGCCGGCGATGAACGGCTGCACGACCAACCGGTCGGGGAACTGGCCGAGAAAGGATGCCGGGAGCATCGAAGGATCCGGGCCTTCGGTGGAGCCTGCGAGGGAATCGCCGCTGGGCAGGGCGGTGAGGACGAGGACAGCAGTGGCGACGAGGAACAGCCAACGGTCCTTCCAGCGCAGAGCCCAGACGCCGAGGAACAGGAGTACGCCGTACGCCGCGAGGATGTCGCCGATGTAGAGCAGCATCGCGTGCAGGAATCCGAGCACGATCAGGACGAGGCTGCGCCGCCACAGCAACTTGCGGATCGGCCACCACTCGTTGCCGGATTCGCGTTGCCGGCGGACGATCTGCGCGACGCCGTACCCGAAGAGCACGCCGAACATCGGGAAGGCGCGACCGTCGACGAAGGTCGCGATCAGTAGGCCGAGCCCGTGGTCGACGGGCGATCCGGCGGTCGGGAATCCGCCGAAGTACTCGCGGCCGCCGATGAAGTAGTGCGAGTTCGCCAACGCGATGAAGAGCAGCATGAAGCCGCGGGCGAGGTCCGGGCCCAAGGCGCGTTCGCTGAGTCCGGTCGGTCCGCCTTGGGTCATGGTTCCCAGTCAATCCATGCGGCGCCGGCGGTACATCCGACGAAAGTCCCTGCCGAGTGAACCTTCGTCGCTGTTCGATGGTTGCACGGCTACCGTCATCACGGTGAAGCAGATCATCGCGTTCACCGGCCTGCCGGGAACCGGGAAGTCGACGCCGGCCGAACAGCTGGCCACCGAAACCGGAGTCCCGGCTTTCGCCGGCGACTGGTTGCTCGGAGCTCTCAGACCGCACGGCGTCCTCGCCGGCCTCGACCGTGCGGCCTTCCTGGCGATGTACTACGACCTCCTGGGGACCCTCGTCGAACGGCAGTTGATGCTCGGGCAGTCCGCGATCGTGGACTGCTTGGTCAACTCCGAAATCGCGGAGCGGTGGGGCGAACTGGCCGCGAGGTACGACGGGCGGTTGCGGATCGTGGAGTGTGTCTGCAGCGATCAAGGTGAGCACCGCCGGCGCCTGGAGGGACGACGGCGGGGCATCCCCGGATGGCACGAGGTGGGGTGGGATCACGTGCTGCGGATGCGGAGTGAGTACCCCCAGTTGGAGGGTGAGCGGCTGACCGTGGACGCCATGGAGACGGTGGACGGGAACCTCGATCGGGTGCGGAGTTTCCTTCGGCATTGGTAAGAGGTTGGCGATGGGCGTGGGGTCGGCCCGGGGGAACCAGTAATGTGCTCTCGTGCCTCAGCTTCGGGTAGCGCTTGCTCAACTCAATGTGACCGTGGGTGACATCGACGGGAACACCGACAAGATCGTCGCGTGGACCCGGAACGCGGTCGAGCGAGGTGCGCACGTGGTCGCGTTCCCGGAGCTCGGGCTGACCGGTTACCCGGTGGAGGACCTCGCGCTGCGCGCGTCGTTCGTGGACGCCTCGCAGCACCGGATCCACTCGCTCGCGAAGCGGCTCGCCGACGAAGGACTCGGCGACATCGTGGTGATCTGCGGCTACCTCGACCGGGCCGGCGGTACGGCGATGGGCGTCGACCGCCTGGGCCGCCCGAAGGGCTCCCCCACCAACGCCGCCGCCGTCATCCACCAGGGCCGCGTCGTCACGAGCGCCGTGAAGCACCACCTGCCGAACTACGGCGTCTTCGACGAGTTCCGGCACTTCGTCCCCGGCAACACGTTGCAGGTCGTCCGCATCCACGGCGTCGACGTCGCCCTCGTGATCTGCGAGGACCTCTGGCAGGACGGCGGACCCGTCGCGGTCACCCGCGAGGCCGGTGCCGGTCTCCTGCTCGTCGTCAACAGTTCGCCGTACGAGGCCAACAAGGACGACGTCCGCGGTGATCTCGTACGGCGCCGTGCCCGCGAAGCCGGCTGCGCACTCGCGTACGTGAACCTCGTCGGCGGACAGGACGAACTCGTGTTCGACGGCGACTCGCTGATCGCCGACGCGGACGGCGAGATCTTCGCCCGCGCACCCCAGTTCGAGCAGGGCAGCATGGTCGTCGACCTCGACCTCCCGGCCGCCTCGGGTACGCCGTCCGGCACCCACGAAGGCATCGAGATCGTGCACACCGTCCTCCACGAGGACGAGCTCGCGCCGTACGAGGCGATCCCGGCGAACATCGCGCCGCGGCTGTCCGACGAGGCCGAGATGTACGGCGCGATCGTCACCGGCCTGCGCGACTACGTGCAGAAGAACGGCTTCAAGTCCGTGCTGCTCGGGCTGTCCGGCGGTATCGACTCCTCGCTGGTCGCCGCGATCGCCTGCGACGCGATCGGCGCCGAGCACGTGTTCGGGATCTCGAACCCGAGCGTGTACTCCAGTGACCATTCCAAGGACGACGCCGCCGACCTCGCCGCGCGGACGGGCCTGAACTACCGCGTCGTACCGATCCAGCCGATGGTGCAGCCGTTCCTGGACACACTCGGCCTGACCGGGCTTGCCGAGGAGAACCTGCAGGCGCGGGTCCGCGCGGTGATCTGGATGGGGCTGTCGAACGCCGACGGCCACCTGGTGCTTGCCTGCGGCAACAAGTCGGAACTGTCCGTCGGCTACTCGACGATCTACGGCGACGCGGTCGGCGGGTACGCGCCGCTGAAGGACGTCCCGAAGACGGTCGTCTGGCGGCTGGCGAAATGGCGGAACGCGGACGCGAAGGCTCGCGGCCAGCAGCCGCCCATCCCGGCGAACTCGATCGCCAAGCCGCCGTCGGCCGAACTCAGTCCCGGCCAGATGGACAGCGACTCCCTGCCGGCCTACGACCTGCTCGACGACATGCTGGACGATTACGTCGAGCAGGACCGTGGCAGTGCGGAACTGGTCGCCGCCGGGTTCGACACCGGACTGGTCACCAAGGTGATCCAGCTCGTCGACCGAGCCGAGTACAAGCGCCGGCAGTACCCGCCGGGCCCGAAGATCACGCACAAGGCCTTCGGGCGGGACCGCCGGCTGCCGATCACCAATGCATGGCGTGAGGACGCACGAAAGGCGGCCGAGCACTGAGCGACTCCTGGCGGTACCGCCCATCCCAGCCCGACCCCTGGACCCAGGAGAGGTCGTGGGACTCCACCGAGGAGACCCACGACCGCTCCGGTCTGCCCAAGGACGATGTGAGCGATCGCTCACCCACAGGCGGTGGCGCTCACCCTCCGTATCGATGGGACGATGACGGCATGGTTGACAATTTCCTGTCGGCCGGTACCCAGGGTGACGACGAGGAGTCGCCCTCGCCGTACGGGACCGGACCGGCGAACCGGGCAACCGAGGAACACCGCCGCTCGGACTACGACAACGACACCTGGCGGGACCGCGGTCTCGACCCGGCACCGTCACTGCCGAACGCGCCGCGGACGTACGAGCGCGGGCCGGTCCCGCAGCAGCCGTATGTCCCGAAACCGCCGTACCTGCCCAGTGCGCCACCTCCGTCGCAGCAGCCACCGCGGGTGGAGCAGTCGGAGCGCGTGGACCGGCGGGAGTACTACGGGGAGTCGCGGGAGGACTCGTACGGGCGGGAGCACCAGGAGCAGAACCCGTTCCGGCCGCAGCAGCCTCCGCAGGCATCGCCGCAGGGGCGGCCTAGTCCGTTCGGGCCCGGATCTGGGAGTAGCGGTGGGTCAGGTGCGGCACAGCCGCGGCCGGCTCAGCCGCCGGTGCCTCCGTCTCCGACGCCTCAGGCTCAGGGTGGAAGCGGTACGCCGCAACGTCCGCCGCAGGCGTCCAACGGCAGCACGAACTGGAGCAGCCCCGCACCACAACCCAGCCCGTTCGTCCCACAGCCACCGGCCGCGAACAACGGCACCAGCAACGGGCTGAGCAACGGGCTCAGTAGCCATGGGTCGAGCAACGGTTTGAGCAATGGGTTGGGTTCGCAGCAGCCGCCGCGGCCTCCGCAGCGCCTCCAGCCACCGGACGCGCCCCGGGCCCAGGAGCCCGGCCGCGGCCAGGAACCACCCCGCCGTTACGAGCCAGGCCCCGGCCCCGAACCGGTATGGGGCCACGACCGCATCCCCGAGCCGACCCGAGCACCTGAGACGACCCGCCCAGCTGAGCCGCTCCGCTCACCCGAGCCCGACGAGGCTCGCCGCCAAGAAGAAGCAGTCCGGCAGGAGCCGCCCCGTCAGCTGGAAGACACCCAGCGACGTGAGGACGCTGAACGCCGCCTGGAAGCTTTGCGGCGTCAGGACGCTGAGCAACGCGAAGCAGCTCGGCGACGCGAAGAGGCCCGGCAGCGCGCGGAGGCTGAGCGTCGACAGGGTGGTGAAGAGACGCGGCCTCAGGAGATTCGGCTTCGGTCGGGTGGGCAGTCGCAGGAAGCGGCTCCTGGTGTACGCAGCGGGTATCTCTCGGACCCGAGTGCCGAGTACGAGAGCACCGACGAACCTGCTGGTACGCCGGCCGGCGAGCAACCGCACGTACCTGGCGCAGCACGCCCGCTAGGCGCCCGCCGGCGTGCGGACGTCCAGCAGGACGCCCCCAGCCAGGTCTCCCCGGAACAAGCCACCTCACACCGAGCCGGCCGCCGCGCCCAACCCATCCAGGACAGTGCGGTCTCGGCAGGTGCAGCCGCCGGCAAAGTGTCCGCGGGCAGCGGAGCAGGTGCTTCAGCGAGTGGTGCGTCGGCAGCCGGTTCGCCTGTGGTGGCGAGTGTTGCGCCGGGTGGTGAGGCGGAGGTTTCGCCGTACGGCGGAGGTGCAGGCAAGCAGTCCGCTGAAGGCGCGGCGGCCGGCAACGGGGTGAAGCGACCGCGGCGGTACCGGATTCATCATCTGCGGGACTTCAAGAGCCGTGGTGAGAAGTGGGCGATGCTGACGGCGTACGACCAGTACACCGCCGAGATCTTCGACCAGGCCGGTATCCCGGTCCTGCTCGTCGGTGACTCCGCCGCGAACAACGTGTTCGGCTACGACACGACGCTGCGGGTGACGGTCGACGAGCTCATCCCGTTGGCGCGTGCGGTCGCCGGTGCGGTCGAGCATTCGCTGGTCGTCGCGGACCTGCCGTTCGGGTCCTACCAGGCGTCGCCGGAGCAGGCGTTCCACACGGCAGTGCGGTTCATGAAGGAAGCCGGCGTCCACGCGGTGAAGCTCGAGGGCGGGCGGACCGTGGTACCGATGGTCGAGAAGCTCACGCAGTCCGGCATCCCGGTGATGGCGCATATCGGTTTCACCCCGCAGAGCGAGCACAGTATCGGCGGGTACCGCGTCCAGGGCCGGGGCGATCAGGCAGCCGGTCTGATCGACGACGCCGTGGCGCTCGCCGAGGCCGGTGCGTTCTCGGTGGTGCTGGAGATGGTGCCGGGCGACGTCGCCGCGGAGATCACCAAGCGCATCCCGATCCCGACGATCGGCATCGGCGCCGGCCGCGACACCGACGCCCAGGTGCTGGTGTGGCAGGACATGGCCGGCCTCCGCTCCGGCACCATGCCCCGCTTCGTCAAGCAGTACGCCGACCTGCGCGGCATCCTCACCAACGCCGCCACGACGTACGCCTCCGAGGTCGCCTCCGGCGCATTCCCGGGAGACGAACACACCTTCTGACGCAACTCTCCGTACCTGCCTGGTAGCTGTCCGGAAACGGACGGCGAACCCTTGTCGGGCCGATTCCGTCGGTTCACGATGTTTGCGGCAAAGGGGAGGCTGTTGATGATCCGTCGATTCGTTGTTGCCGTAGGGATTTCGTTCGCGCTGGTCGCCGGCGCGCTGGCATCGATTCCGGCTGCGAGCGCCGTACAAGCTCGCCCGAAACCGGCGAGCTACACACCGCCGCCGGTGCAGTGGGGTACGTGTACCGATCCGCGACTGGCCGCGCGCAAAGCGGAGTGCGGGTACGTCGTCGTACCGCTCGACTACACCCGTCCGAACGGGACGAAGATCCAGCTGGCCGTGTCGCGCATCAAGCACAAGACACCGGACGCGCAGGCGCAGGGCCCGATGCTGGTGAACCCGGGCGGACCGGGCGGCTCGGGTCTGATCTACGCGGTGTTCGGTGAGTTCGTCCCGAACGGCGCCGGCGACGCGTACGACTGGATCGGGTTCGACCCGCGCGGTGTCGGCTCGAGCAAGCCGGCGCTGAGCTGCATCCCGGACTACGCCGGCTACAACCGCCCGCTCTACGTCCCGGTGACGCGACAGATCGAGCAGGTGTGGCTGCAGCGCTCCAAGGCATACGCCGCCGCATGTGACAACGCGCAGCACGCGCTGCTCAGTCACCTCACCACGCTCGACTCGGTCCGCGACATGGAGAGCATCCGGATGGCGCTCGGAGCTCCGCAGATCAACTACTACGGGTTCTCCTACGGCACGTACCTCGGCCAGGTGTACGGAACGCTGTACCCGAACCGCTTCCGCCGCGTCATCTTCGACGGCGTCGTGAACGCGACCCGCGTCTGGTACGACGCCAACCTCGACCAGGACTTCGCGTTCAACAAGAGCGTCAAGGTGTTCTTCGCGTACGTCGCAGCGCACAACTCCGTCTGGCATCTCGGCACCACGGAGCGCGCAGTCGAACTGCGGTACTACGCCGAACTGCGCAAACTCATCGGCCATCCCGCCGACGGCAAGATCGGGCCGGACGAGTGGAACGACATCTTCACCCAGGCCGCGTACTACGTGTACGGCTGGGTGGACGTAGCGAGTGCCTTCGCCGCATGGGTCCACGACCACAACGCCGCGCCGCTGGTCGACCTGTACGGCGGTCCGCCGTTCGACGACAACGGGTACGCCGTCTACCTCGGGGTGTCCTGCACCGACGCCAAGTGGCCGACAAACTGGCAGACGTGGCGACGTGACAACTGGAGCATCTATGCGAAGGCGCCGTTCCTCACGTGGAACAACGCCTGGTTCAACGCACCATGCGCGTTCTGGCCCGCGAAGGCCGGTCACCCGGTGAAGGTCGACGGCAGCCGGGTCCAGAGCGTCTTGATGATCAACGAGACGCTCGACGCGGCAACGCCGTACTCGGGCGCGCTGCAGACCCGCAAGACGTTCCCGAACTCGGTCCTGATCGAAGGTGTCGGCGGAACCACGCACGCGGGCTCGTTGTCCGGTGTGACGTGCACCGACGACCGCATCGTCGCGTATCTGCAGACGGGCGCGTTACCGCCACGGGTGTCGGGCAATCGTTCCGATGTGCGGTGCCCGCCGGTTCCGGCGCCGCAGCCCGAGGCAGCGATGGCAGCTGCGACGGCAAAATCTGGCGCGATGCGTCAGGCCCTCAGGCCGTCAAATCCATGGGAGCGCTGACCGTTCGGTCCAGTACTCCTCGGGTTGTTGCGCGAACTCGGTGAGCGGGCCGTCGTTGCGGTAAGCGAGGTTGCTGGCCAGTTGGGCCGTCGTGGTTGCTCCGCTGAGGACCACGTCGGCCCACGGCTGAGCGACGGCCGCGCCGATAGCCAACGCGTCAGGTGCGACGCCGTGCTGGTGGGCGAACTCGTTGAACGGCGTCTCGCCGGCGCGGGACGTGAGGCGGCCGTTGGCGACAGCCTCCTTGACGACGACGAACCAGCCGGCGTCGTGTGCCTCCGCGAGTGCGGGGCCGACTGACGTCTCCAGGACGTTCCAGGTGGCTTGTACGGCGGAGAACGGCGTACCGGAGCACAACGCCTTGCGCAGTGTCTCGGCCTGTCGTGGACCGCTGGTGGAGAGCCCGACGCGGACGCCGGAGTCCGCTAGTTCGCGCAGCCGATCCAGCAAGCGCTTGTCCTCGAGCGCGGGGCTGTCGGACGTCAGGCTGTGCACGAGGTAGAAGTCCGGCAGTCCGCCAAGCGCTTGCAGGGTCTCCGGCCATTGGCGTTCGAAGGTCGCGAGGCTGTGGTCCTTCACCTCGTGCGTTTCCACGTCATGCCGCCAGTCGGCGACGTACGTGTATCCCCACTTCGATCCGACGGTCATCGCGGTACGGCGTTCTGGTGTGATCCACTCCCCGAGGAACTGCTCGGCAAGACCGTACGAACGCGCGGCGTCGAAGTACCGAACTCCTGCCTGCCAGGCCTGCTCCAGGAGTTCGTGCGTCCGCACCCGCAGGTCCTCGACCGCACGTCGCGGCGGCAGGTCCTCGTCGTGCCCGAGATTGATGTACCCGGGACGCCCGAGCGCTGCGAGTCCGAGACCGATGCTTGCCATGCCTCCGATCGTAGGTGTCCACAGCAACCATGTGAGACGCGCCGCAGCACCCGACACGGAACATGCACTGTCCTCTAGCGTTTTGTGGTGTGAGCGAATCCCAGTTGCCACCACCAGGAACGGTCCGGCCCTCTGTACGACACCGTACGACGGCCCGCGTGCTGCCGGTGCGTCCGGACGGCAAGGTGCTGCTGCTGCACGGCTGGGATCCGCTGAAGCCGCAGACGCCGTACTGGTTCACGATCGGCGGCGGCGTCGAATCCGGTGAGACGGTCGCGGAAGCGGCCGGCCGCGAACTGCGCGAAGAAGTCGGCATCGTGCTGCCGATCGACGCACTCGGCACACCGGTCGCGACGAACACGATCGAGTTCGAGTGGGGCGGGTGCCGGATCGTCCAGCACCAGACGTTCTTCGCGGTCGCGGTGGACCGCGTCGACGTGACGTTCGCGAACCAGGAGGAGCTGGAGCTGCAGACCATCAGCGCCCACGGCTGGTGGTACGGCGACGACCTCGAGGCGACCGGTCAGGCCGCGCACGCCACGATCCCCGGAATGCTCCGGCGAGCGGCGGACGTGATCACACTGCGCCGCGCCTCCTGAATCAGCGCTTGCGGGCCTGTTTGAGGACCTTCTTCGGGATCTTCTTGTCCACCTCGTAGTGCACGCGATCGAGCCGCTCGGCGCAGCCTGCCTTGGACAGGCGCAGCAGGACGACCGGGCACTTCTTGCACCTCGGCTTGTCCTTGCAGCACTTCTTCTTCGCGGTCATCGACGGCACGCAGGGAGCGTAGGTGAGGCATGCCTAACCCGTCCAGAGCTCGTGCGGTGATCGTGGCGGACGTCACGCCAGCTGTTCGCTGAGCAGATCGCGCGCTTCGACGAGTGACGGTCCGTACCAGGTCAGGTGCCGCCCGGATACGCAGTGCGCGGGTTTCGTGAACGCTTCCGGGCCGTCGCCGGGTGAAAACGGATAGGGCTCGTCCGGCAGTACGACGACGTCGTGGTCCGGCAACGCATCCGGGTCGATCCGCGGATAACGTTCACTCGATTCTCCGAGCACGTTGTCGATGCCGATCCTCGACAACAGATCGCCCGCGAAGGTGTCCCGGCCGAGCGCCATCCACGGCCGTCGCCAGATCGGTATCACGGCCCGCCGGCGCATTCCGGCGTACGGCGTACTCCACACCTCGCGCGCATCGTGCAACCACTGCGGTTCGCTGCCGATGATCGCGGACAGCAGGCGGCCGAGCGAGTCGAGTGATTCGGGCACCGTCGTCGGAGCGGTCACCCAGACCGCGATTCCACTCGTTCGCAACGCGTCGAGATCGGCTGCGCGATTCTCCTCGGCGTTCGCGACGACCACGTCCGGTGCGAGTTCACGGATGCGATCGAGGTCGGGATTCTTGGTCCCGCGAAGACGTACGACGTCGAGGTCCGCGGGATGCGTGCACCAGTCGGTCGCACCAACGATTTCGGCCGGATGCGTGACCGCGATCGACTCCGTCAACGACGGCACGATGCTCACCACACGACGCACCTCGCCGGGTAGTTCGACGACGTTGCGCAGGTCGTCGTACGCACTCTTCATCTGCTCGTTGCACCTCACGTTCGCAGGACGTTGCCGAGGACAACACTCGTCGATCGGGGCGTTTGGGGCCCAGATTGTGCGCGTGTCGCCAAGAATTTATTCAGCCTATCCGGCATGCTCGGGGCGCGGCGGAATCCCTTCTGCACAAGGATTCTCGGCAATTGCCTGCCGGTACGCCGCCACTTCTCCTTAACCTGCGGACGTTTCCGGTGCTTTACGTAGCGCACAAGTGTTGTCATCATCATGACGACGAGGAATCCACCGTGGTTTTCCTCAGCCGCACCAAGGAGGCAGAGTGCCAGCCAAGAAGGCAGCCGCAGGGAAGGCGACAGCCAAAAAGGCTTCTCCCGCCAAGAAGACTGTCGCGAAGAAGGCCAGCGCCGCGAAGACGACCACCGCGCGCAAGGTCAGCGCAGCAAAGAAGACAGCGACGAAGAAGGTGAGTGCGGCCAAGAAGACCGCCGCCAAGAAGACGGTGGCGAAGAAGGCGCCGGCCAAGAAGACCACCGCCAAGAAGGCCCCCGCGAAGAAGGTCGCGGCCAAGAAGGCTCCGGCGAAGAAGGTCACGGCCAAGAAGACCGTCGCGAAGAAGGCGCCGGCGAAGCGCACGACGACCGCCGCGAAGAAGACGACGGCGGCGGCGAAGAAGACGACGGCCAAGAAGACGACGGCCGCGAAGAAGACCGTCGCCAAGAAGGCGCCGGCCCGCAAGGTCGCCGCCAAGAAGGCACCCGCGAAGCGCGTCGCCGCCAAGAAGGCGCCGGCTCGGACCGCGGCGAAGAAGTCCGCGGTGAAGAAGACCGCTGCGAAGAAGGCGCCGGCGCGCAAGGCTCCGGCCCGGAAGACCGCGGCCAAGCGGGTCGCCCGCTGACCCGACGTCGTGACAGCCGAGGGGCACCACTTCATCGTGAAGTGGTGCCCCTCGGCACGTCGTCGGAGCCGGACGTCAGTCGTCGTCCCACTTCGGGTCGTTGTCCCAGGCCTCGTTGCGTTCCTGGGCCTTCTCCAGGGCGCGGGCGGCCTCTTCGGGCGAGCTGTACGGACCGAGCCGGTCGCCCGACTTCGCGCCCTGGTACGGCTCGACCTTGCCGGTCTTGGTGTTGTAGTACCACTCGTTGCTGTGATCGTCACTCATCTGGATGACCACCTCCTGGGAGTCTTGTCGCAGCTCTCTAGAATGATCTCACCATGTCGATCCTTACCCCTGGCGTCATTTCGCCGCGCCGCGACGTACCCGCTTCCATTCCGCGTCCGGAGTACGTCGGCAAGCCGGCGCCGACGCCGTACGACGGGTCGTATGTGACGTCGCCCGAGCTGGTCGAGAAGATGCGCGTCGCGGGCAAGCTGGCCGCGCAGGCATTGCAGGCCGTCGGTGCTGCGGCGAAGCCGGGCGTGACGACGGACGAGCTCGACAGGGTCGGCCACGAGTACCTGGTGGAGCGCGGCGCGTACCCGTCGACGCTCGGCTACCGCGGCTACCCGAAGTCGCTGTGCACGTCGGTGAACGAGGTGATCTGCCACGGCATCCCCGACGACCGTCCGCTCGAGAACGGCGACATCGTCAACGTCGACATCACGGCGTACCTGGACGGCGTCCACGGCGACACCAACGCGACCTTCCTGGTCGGTGACGTCGACGAAGAGAGCAGGCTGCTCGTCGAGCGCACTCTCGAGGCGCTCAACCGCGGCATCAAGGCAGTCAAGCCCGGTCGTCAGGTGAGCATCATCGGCCGCGTGATCGAGTCGTACGCGAAGCGGTTCGGGTACGGCGTCGTACGCGACTTCACCGGCCACGGCATCTCGACGTCGTTCCACTCCGGCCTGATCATCCCGCACTACGACGACGAACGTTTCGACGACGTGATCGAGCCCGGGATGACGTTCACGATCGAGCCGATGCTGACGCTCGGCACGTACGAGTACGACCTGTGGGACGACGGCTGGACCGCCACTACGAAGGACAAGTCGCGTACGGCGCAGTTCGAGCACACCTTGCTGGTCACCGACACCGGCGCCGAAGTACTCACCCTGCCATGACCGTCACGCAGTACCAGGAGACCCACCTACCGGGCATCCTCGCAATCTGCGAAGCCGAGAACTGGCCAAGCCTTCCCGCCGACCCGGCCCGCGCGCACGCGGTCTTCACCGCTCCAGGCGTGACGACCGTCGTCGCACTCGACGGCGAGCGGGTCATCGGCTTCGCGTACCTACAGAGCGACGGCCACATCCAGGCCCACCTCTCCCAGATGGCCGTCCACCGCGCCTACCGCCGCAAGGGCATCGGGCGGGCGTTGCTGGAGTACGCCGCACCCCTGACCGGCGCCCAACGCATAGACCTGGTCACCGACACCGCCGAACCCTTCTACCAGTCCTTCGAACACAAGCCGTTCAACGGCTTCCGCATCTACCCTTCCTGAAAGCCGAGCGACTTGTAGAGCGTCACCGCGGGCGTGTTGTTCTCGTCGGCGCGTAGTGCGACGCTGACGTCTGCGCACTCGCTCAGTAGGAGCTTGGCGATCCCTCGACGGCGATGGGATCGGGCCGTGAACAGCTCGATGATGAACGGGCAGTCCGGGGTGTCCGGCCGCGGTGCGCGCTCCACGACGAGCAACGCGCCGACCAGTTGATCGCCGTTCCAGGCCAGGCGGCTCAGGTTCGGCGCGAGGACGCCGTACTCCCCCGCGAACGTGAGCTCGATGTCCTCGAGCGCTTCGCGTTCCGTTGCTGCGGCGACGCCCGTGTCGTACGCCTCGAAGTACAGCTTGCCGAGTGGGAGTGCGTCCTCGACCGCCGGTGGACGCAGTACGACGCCTGGGACTGCCGGCGTCTGTACTGCGTCTGCGCGGCGGATCAGGATCATCGGTTGGAGGATGCGGTGATGAACGTGCCGAGGTCCGTGGACTGTTGGATGCGGGATTGTTCGTGGATGTACATCATGTGGCCGGCTGGGTAGTACTTCGTTTCGATGTTGGCGGTCAGTTCGGCCGGGATCTGGAGGCGGGCGAGCGTGTGCTCGGTGGCGAAGTACGGCGTCGCGCCGTCGTAGTGCCCGGAGGCGACGTGCACCTTCAGGTGCGGGTTGACGCGCATCGCCTCGGCGAGCTTCTCCGCGACCGAGATCTGCTGGCCCTCGAACTCCTTGAACGACCAGTTCTTCGCGGCATCCATGTTGATGACCTCGTACGGCAGATCATTCTCATAGCCGAGCTCGACGCGGATGTAGTGGTTGAGCGCCGCGGAGTACGGCCCGGTGATCGCGTTCATCGACGGGTCGCGGTCCGGAGCCTCCAAGCCGTAGTCGGGGTTCCATCCGGTGAAGCGACCGTCGAGACGTCCGACCGTTTGGCGGCGGGAGCGCAACAGCTCACCGAAGAACCGCGTGTGCTCGATCCGCAGATTCACCCGATCGATGTAGTCCTCGCTCAACCCGGTCAGCGAGGCCAGCCGGGTGACCACCTCGGCGCGGTAGTCCGCGGGAATTCGGTTGCCCTGGGCAAGTGCGTTCGGGTACCGGCCGGCCGCGAACCGTTCCGCGTCCGCAAGCACCTCCTCCAGCGACTGATCCGGAACGAGACCGTGATAGTGCGCAATCGCGGCGTACGACGGAAGGAACAACGTGTACGCCAGGTCGTTGCCCGGCGTGAAGTCGAGCGTCCCGAACTCCAGCACCATCGAGATCAGCATGACGCCGTTGAGGTACATCCCGTACCGCTGCTGCAGATGCGCGGCCAGCCCGGCGGCGCGCGTCGTACCGTAGGACTCGCCGGCCAGGAATTTCGGCGACATCCAGCGCCCGTTCCGCGACGTCCACAGCCGGATCACTTCACCGACCGACTCCAGGTCGCGCGTGAACCCGTGGTAGTCCCCGGGCTTCTCCCCCTCCGCGGCCCGCGAGAACCCGGTCGACACCGGGTCGATGAACACCACGTCGCTGTACTTCAGCAACGTCTCCGCGTTGTCGACGATCGAGTACGGCGGGGGCGCGAGCTCACCCACGTCACCCGAGACCACGCGGCGCGGACCGAGCAGACCGAGGTGCAACCAGATGCTCGACGACCCCGGCCCGCCGTTGAACGCGAACGTCACCGGACGGTCCTGGGCATCCGCGTCGTCCAGCGTGTACGCCGTGATGAACACCTCGGCCTTCGGCTTCAGCCCGTCGAACTTGCCGTCGGTGACCACCTCCTCGCGGAGCACGATCCGTCCGGTGGTCGCCGTGTACCGCAACTCCTGCCCGTCGACGGTCAGCGTGTGCTGCGTCGTCACCAGGTCGTCGACCGGCTTCGCGGGCTTCGTCTCGGTCTCGGTCTCGCTCTGGTCGTCGTTGGCCATGTCGAGCACCTTAATCCACGGCTGCAACCACTAGCGTTGGGTTTATGGCGACGATTCTGCACATCGCTTTCGTGGAGCAGTGGGAGGCCGCGCGCGAGGCCGGGAGCTACCGGTGGTCGACGCGCGGCAAGAGCCTCGACGACGGAGCGACGTTCATCCACGCATCCCGTCCCCACCAGGTCGCGATGGTCGCGAACTTCGCGTACGACGACGTGGACGAGCCACTGTGCCTGCTGGTGATCGACACCGCCCGGCTGGTGTCCGCGCTCTGCGACGAGGACCTGGACGGGACCGGGATGAGTTTCCCGCACATCTACGGGCCGTTGAACCTGGACGCGGTGGTCGACGTACGCCCGTACCACCGAGGTCCGGACGGCCTGTGGCCCGACGTGACCGCCGAGGCCGTATCCTGATCGTACGGAACGGGTCGGTCGGGCGATCGCGTCGTCCTTTGCAGAGGACGCCGAGGAAAGTCCGGACTCCACAGGGCAGCGTGGTGGGTAACGCCCACCCGGGGTAACCCGCGGGACAGTGCCACAGAGAACAGACCGCCAGCGGCTCCGACGAACCCCGTGGTTCGCCGGAGTGCGGGTGAGGGTGAAACGGTGGTGTAAGAGACCACCAGCTCCGCAGGTGACTGCGGAGGCTAGGTAAACCCCACGTGGAGCAAGGCCAAGAAGGGCGGTGGGAAACCACCACCCGCGCGAGCGTCCGAGGGCGGCCCGCCCGAGCTCGCGGGTAGGCCGCTAGAGGTGCCCGGCAACGGCCACCGTAGATGGATGATCGCCACCACAGAATCCGGCTTACAGACCGACCCGTTCCCTCCCGGCAATTCCTCCCCCGCGACTTTTGAGTGGGGTTGAGGCCTGGCGACGGCCGGGGTTTGGTGCGACTGTGCTTCCCAGGGGTCACGAGCAGGTCACGGGAAACGCTTGTGTGGGGTACACGGGATGGGGGATCGAACAATGCTGTCTTGGATCAGGAAGCTGGGTGTGATCGGGACCGCGGGGGCGGTTGCGGTCGCGATGGTCGGGGTGGGTCCGGCCGCCGCCGACCCGCCACCACAGCACAAGAAGGATCTTGGGTACGCCGCCAAGGCGCTGTTGCAGAAGGCACGGTCGAAGGGTCAGACGTCGGTCACGCTGCTCGTTGCCGCCGACAAGGGGCAGAGCGGCAAGGTGGCGCAGCGGCTCGCCAAGCTCGGCGGCAAGGTCGAGAAGCGCACCGACTCGGTCGGGTACCTGCGCGTGAGGATCAACATCGACAAAGCTCAGGACGTCGCGAGCATCGCAGGCGTGACCGCCGCGGACGTCGACGACGTGATCCCGCTCGAGGATCCGCGACCACACGGCAGCACGGACCCGAGTCCACAGCCGGCGCCGAACGCGTCGACCCCTCGGGTCAACCCGTACATGCCGACGGGTGACACCGGTGCCGCGCAGTTCGTCAACGCCAATCCGGCGTGGGACGGCCGCGGCGTCACGGTCGGCATCCTCGACACCGGTGTCGACCTCGGGCACCCGTCCCTGAACACGACCTCGACCGGTGAGCGGAAGATCACCGACTGGGTCACGTACACCGACCCGACGTTCGCCGGCAGCACGAACGCCGACAACGACCCGACGTGGATCCACATGACCGCGCAAGCCGCCGGCTACCCCGCGCAGTTCCGTCAGGGCACGTTCAACGAGCGCGATCCACGCCTGGGCGGCGAGGTCGGCAACGACGTCAACCGCGACGGCAACCCGGCGGGATCGTCAGGGCTGTTCGGTGTCCTCTGGGACACGGCAGCCAACACCGTCTGGGTGGACACCAACCAGAACGGCACGTTCGCCGACGACCAGCCGATGACCGACTACAAGGTCCACTACGACGTCAACCAGTTCGGTACGGACAACCCGGCCACGCCGATCAGCGAGTCGATGCCGTTCGTCGTCCAGACCGACCCGGCGAACCAGGCCGTGAACATCGGCATCGTCTCCGGCGCGCACGGTTCGCACGTCGCCGGCATCGTCGCCGGTAACAAGCTCTTCGGCGGGACCATGAGCGGCGCGGCGCCCGGCGCGAAGCTGGTGTCGGTCCGCGTGTGCCTGTTCATCGCCGGCTGCACGAACCACGCGCTGATCGAGGGCATGATCTACGCGGTGACCGTCGCGCACGTCGACGTGGTCAACATGTCGATCGGCGGCCTGCCCGCACTCAACGACGGCAACAACGCCCGCGCGGTGATCTACAACCGGCTGATCAACGAGAACGGCGTACAGCTGTTCCTGTCGGCCGGCAACAGCGGTCCGGGGATGAACACAGTCGGCGACCCGTCGGTGGCGTCCCAGGTCGTCAGCGCCGGTTCGTACATCACTCGCGCCACCTGGCTGTCGAACTACGGATCGACGACCGGCCCCGCCGAGAACCTGCACCCGTTCTCGTCGCGCGGTCCCGCAGAGGACGGCGCACTCAAACCGGAGATCGTCGCACCGGGCGCCGCGGTCTCGGCCGTGCCGACCTGGCAAGCAGGTCAGCCGGTCACTGGCACGTACGCGCTGCCACCGGGCTACGGCATGTTCAACGGCACGTCGATGGCCTCGCCACAGCTGGCCGGCGCGGGCGCGTTGCTGCTCAGCGCCGCGAAGGCCAACGGGCAGGCGGTCACACCCGCGCAGCTGCGCAAGTCGCTGTTCTCGTCGGCACGGTTCCTGACGAACTACAGCGCGTACGAGCAAGGCAACGGTCTCGCGAGCGTCGGCGACGCGTGGAACCTGCTGAAGCAGAACCTGCGGACCGACACCGTCAGCGCCAAGGTTCCGGTCAGCACCGCGCTGTCCGGCTTCCTCGCGACGCCTGGCGTCGGCATCGGCATCAACGACCGCGAGGGCGTCGTCCTGGGTACGGAGTACACCCGCACGTACACGCTGCGTCGTACCTCCGGCCCGGCCGGCAGCGTGAAGTACAAGCTGTCCTGGCTCGGCGGCGACGGCACCTTCGTCACCGCCGGCAACGTGATGCTGCCGCTGAACACGGACGTCCCGCTGCCGGTCCTGGTCAAGGCCAAGTCCGTCGGCGCGCATGCGGCGCTGCTGCAGTTCGACGACACCGGTACACCGGGGATCGAGTTCCAGACCCTGAACACGATCGTGGTGCCGTACACCCTGGCACAGGCCGCGCCGTCGCGGACGGTCAGCGGTACCATCGGCCGCAACCAGACGACGAGCTACTTCTTCCGGGTACCCGCGGGTGTCGCCGCGTTGAAGGTGGACCTGTCCGGCCCGAACGGCACTGCCGGTACCGGTCAGGCACGATTCCTTCGGTTCAGCCCGTACGGCTTGCCGAGCGAGTCCGCCGACACCAACAGCCTGTACTGCTACAGCCCGCCGGTCGCCGGCGGGACCTGTGGGGGCGATCCGCTCAGCCGGACCGTCATCAACCCACTGCCCGGGGTCTGGGAGATCACCGTCGAGGCCCGGCGTACGTCGGATGTCCTGAACACTCCCTTCACGCTGACGGCATCGTTGCTCGGCGTATCGATATCGCCGAATCCGGACATCATTCCCTCGGCCACGCTCGGGACGCCTGTGAACCGTTCGTACACCCTGACGAACCAGCAGGGGCCGTTCACTGGCAGGGCTGTGGGGACCGCACTGGGCAGCGCGAAACTGGCGACGCCCTCGATCGCGGACGGCGCGCAGCAGCAGTTCCAGGTCAACGTCACACCAGGTACGACGCAACTCCGGGCGTCGACCGGGGGCGCGAGTGACATCAACGCGGACCTCGACCTGTTCTTGTACAACTGTTCGTCCGGAAGCTGCGTCCTGACGGCGCAGAGCGCGGGCAGTACCGCCACGGAGTCGGTCACCGTGAACAACCCCGCGGTCGGCGTGTGGGTCGCGCTCGTCGACGGGTACGCCGTGCCTTCGGGAACGACGACGTACAACTACCGCGACGTACTCGTCAACCCCGCCTACGGCTCGATCGCGGTGGCGGACGCCAACGCGCTGAGAGCGACAGGCGCACAGTGGACCGTCTCGGCTGCGGTGACCGCCACCGCGGCACCCGCCGCGGGACGGGTGCTCCTCGGCAGCGTGGAGGCCCGAACCGACGCGAACGTCCTCATCGGCCAAGGAGACGTGATCATCCAATCCGTGAGCTAGTGGCAGTGGTCGCCAGGTGACTCCAGGCTGCGGCCTTCGGGCTTCTCCCAGGGCTCCTGGCGACCCAACGCGGTGAGGTCCAGAGCGGTGGCGGTGAAGGTCATCGCGTCTGGACCTCGGCCGTACGTCGAGTAGGTGTGATAGACCTGCTCGTCGACGCGGAGGAAGCAGCTCAGGCCGTGGAGGTCGAAGGGCTGTTGCGTCTGGGTGTGCTCGTTGTTCGGCAGCACGTCCCACTCGGCTTTGGTGCGGTAGTTGTACTCGAACGGTACGACGGACTCGTCGAGCGTCACGTGGTAGTCGTAGTTGAAGTCGCTCCCGTACGACGAGTACCACGGGTGCTCCCAGCCACGCGCCGCCCGGTACGCGGCGAGCTTCTCGTACGGCGCCCGCGAGACCAACGCGAGCGTTGTGTTCGCCGCGTTGAGCAGCCGCGTCGACCCGATGTCGTCGACGAACCCGGTGCAGTTCGGGCACCCGGCGTCCCACTCCGGCTGGAACATGAAGTGGTACACCACCAACTGGTCGCGCCCCTCGAACAGCTCCAGCAGACCCGCCGAGCCGTCGGCCCCGATGAACGTGTACTCCTTCTCAACCAGCACCATCGGCAGCTCACGGCGCCGCGTGTTCAGCGCATCCCGCTCCTTCGTGAACGCCTTCTCCGCAGCCAACAGCTCCCGCCGAGCCTCCACCCACACATCCCGCGACACCACATCCGGCAAACTCATCCCGGCTCCTTCCCCAACCAACAGAACACCCGAAACGTCGGAGCCGATGGTCCAGGTTCGACACCGGGAGGATGAGAAGCTTGGCATATGAGGCGACGAGTGCGGACTGGGGTTGTGTTTTTGCTCCTGGTGGTGCTTGTTGGTGGGGCTGGGTATGTGGGGTGGGTGCTGGTGCAGCGGTCGGAGCCGGTGGCGTTGCCGGAGACGACCGGGAGTTTTCAGGTCGGGCGGCGGACGTACGAGTGGACCGACACGCCCCGCCGTGACCCGTACTCGAACGGCCCTCGCCGCCTCGCCGTCTGGCTCTGGTACCCGGTCGCCAAGGACACCACCGGCCGCCGCGTGCAGTACGCGCCGGGTGACTGGAGCGGGCTCCACCTCAAGGCACCGATCTCCTTGTTCCAAGGTCCGTTCGACACTCTCCAGGACCGTGCGCTCGATCGCGTCGCCGTCGCACCCGGTCGGTTCCCGGTCGTCGTACTGATGCCCGGTATGGGCCTCTCGGCTCCGATGTACGCCGCGCTCGCGGAGGATCTCGCCAGTCACGGGTACCTGGTCGCCGGCGTCACCCCGACGTACAGCGCGAACCTCACCGTGCTCGGCGGGCAGACCGTCGAGAGCAAACCGGACGCGAACCCGCCGAACCTCGGCGAGAGCACCGAGGGCGCGAAGCAGGTCGGCGATCACCTGGTCGGCGTCTGGGCCGCCGACGCGCGGTTCGCGGCCGGCATGGTCGCCAAGGAACTCCCGAACTCGGTCGAGCCGTCGGTCGGGGCGTCGTACGTCGGTCACTCGTTCGGCGGCGCGGCCTCACTCGAAGCCTGCCGGCTGGATGCACGCTGCGCAGCCGCGGTCGACCTCGACGGGATCCAGTTCGGTGACGTCGTGACGAAGGGAGTGAAGGCGCCGATCATGCTGCTCGGCGCCGACGACTCCTGTATCACCAGCGTCTGCGGCCCGGACGCGAAGAACGACCACGACCGGGACCGCGCCCTCTCGTTGCTCAAGGCAAGCACCGGTACGTCGTGGTGCGCCACGGTCCCGGGCACGCGGCACTTCAACTTCACCGACTACGGCGTCTACTACCTGGCGTACCCGCTGCGCAGATTCCTCCCGCTCGGCAAGGCCGGCCCGCGCCACGCGCTGACCATCACGAACGGTTACGTCAACACGTTCCTCTCCCACGCGATCTACAAGACCGCCGCCCCCGGCGCACCAGCCTGCAAAAGCTAGAGATCCAGCTCGTACGTCTGACCGACGAGGCTGTCGCCCCACATCTCGTGCACCTCGGAACCGGTGAGGCGGAACCCGCGCGACAGATAGATGTGCCGCGCCGCGACCAGCGGATCGTTCGTCCACAGCACCATCCGCTTGTAGCGGGCCGAACGGGCGAACGCCAGACACGTGTCGACCAGCTCGGCGCCGAGCCGGAGTCCGCGAGCAGCCGGCGTCACGAGCAGCAGCCGCAACTGAGCGGTCGTCTCGTCCGGCCCCCGCACGCAGAAGATGCTGCCGGCCCGCTCGCCAGCCACCTCGGCGATCCACGCGGCCTCGCGCTCGTCGTCGTGGTCGGACGCGTACGCCGACACGATCTGCGCGATCAGCGTCTCGTACGCCGGGCCCCAGCCGTACTCAGCCGCATAAATCTCCGCATGCGACTGCACGACCCAGCCGAGGTCTCCAGGCTGCCCCAGCTTCCTGATCAGTTTCGTCATCTACCCACCCGATCTACTGACACGACTGTTTCAGTAAGCAATACTAGCCCCGTGCCAACCACGAAGGAAGCCCCGTCCGCGCGCGAACAGGAACTCCTGGAGCGTGCGTACGCCTACTCGCTCACCCACGGGCTCGCCGACCTGTCGCTGCGACCGCTGGCGACCGCGATCGGCTCGAGCCCGCGGGTGCTGCTGTTCCTGTTCGGCAGCAAGGACGGCCTGATCCGCGCCCTGCTCGCCCGCGGTCGCGCCGACCAGCTCGAACTCCTCCGCCGGATCGAGCAGCAGTACGACGAGCCGCCCGGCCTGACCGTGATCGCACGCGAACTGTGGACCTGGCTCGCGGCACCCGAACGCCGGCCGCTGATGACGTTCTGGGTCGAGGCGTACGGGCGCTCGCTCGTCGCGCCGGACGGCCCGTGGTCGGACTTCGCCCGCTCAACCGTCGACGACTGGCTCGAGCTGCTCAAGACGAGCGCGCCCGAGCAGTCGGAGGCACGACGTACCGCCGTACTGGCGATGCTCCGCGGCGCCCTGCTCGACCTGCTCGCGACAGGCGACCTGCAGCGCACCACTGCCGCAGTCGAGGACTACCTGACGAGGCGGTGAAGCAGGTTCCAACCTGTCGGTGGGCGAAGTAGCGACCTGGCGGTGGCTCGGCTGTTCCCATTACGCACGAAGCCCTATACGGTGACGCACAGTAGACGGTCTAGACCGTCTCGGTGTGCGGGGATGGGCCGGGTTCGACTCCTGGCGGCACCGCAATTCCGCCCGTTCGGGGTGGAAGCAAGGGGAATCATGTCCAACACGAAGAACCGCCTCGCGGCGGCAGGATCCGCATTCACGCTGGCTGTCACAGCTGTCGGCATCTCGGTGCTCGGTGGTGGCGCGGCCGACGCCGGCGTCACCGGCCAGACCGCGACGGCCATCACATATCCGCTGGTCCGCAACTCGGTGGCCGAGAGCCAGGTTGTCAACTACAGCCTCGGCCAGAGCGACCTGCAGAAGGCGTTCGTCGCCCAGTTGTTCGCGGTCCCGGCGAACGGGGTCGACACGTCGGCCAAGCTGAAGGACGGCGTGGTGGCAGAGGTCGACCTCGCCCCGGCCGTCCAGACCAAGCTGAACAAGACCGGCCCGACGTACCTGAAGCACTGGGGCACGGTGCACCGCAACGTGATCGGCGCGGCCGATGCCGAACTCGCCACAACCTCCACCCAGTCGCCGCTCGGTGACGGCGCCCTCAGCCTGCACACCGCGTCCGCGACCGACAAGGTGGCTTTCGGCAACGAGGTGGACTTCGCCGGCCAGAACGTGAAGGACCTCGGCACGGTCGGCTTCTCGGTCTACACGACCGGCGAGAACAATGCCCTGGGCAACAACATGCCGAGCATCAGCTTCGAGATCGACCCGAATGTGGCCGCGGTGGCGTCGAACTACTCGTCGCTGGTGTACGCACCGGCCAACGGCACCGCCAACCAGTGGACGGCCTTCAACGCCGGCACTGACGCGGACAAGCACTGGGGCCTGACCGGTACCGCCTTCAACGGGACGGCGTGCTCGATCAACGGCGCCCGGTGCACCTGGACCGAGATGCTCGCCTACCTGGGCGACGGCGGCGATGAGGCCGAGCTCCTCACGGTGACGCTCAGCAAGGGCCGGGACTACGCGTTCTCCGGCGCGGTCGACGCACTGAAGTTCGGTGGCAAGACCTACGACTTCGAAGCCGCCGGAGTCTCCGTCAGCTAGCCGTCGGTTCGCCAAACGCCAGCGCCCACGAACCTGCTGTCGTCAGCCCTGAAGCAGTTCGAAGGCGACTGTGCGTTTGGCGATGTCCGCTTCGACGAGCTTCACGCGGACCTTCTGACCGAGCGGGAGCGCCGTGCCGGTGACGCGGCCCTCGATCGCGAACTTGGTCAGCGTGACGATGCCGCGGGTGTTCTCCTTGTCGTCCACGTCGGTGATCACGCCGTCGAACTCGGAGCCGACCTGATCCGCGACCAGACCCGCCTCGACCATGCCGACGATCGACCGCTCGTACGCGTGCGCCCGCCGGTCCGCGTCGTCCATGATCTTCGGGATCTCGTCCATCGACTCGCGCACCCAGGCCGGCACCTCGACGCCGGCCGACAGCGCGACGCAGATCTCCCCGGCCCAGCGGTCCACCAGCCGCCGCAGCGGCGCGGTGACATGTGCGTACGCCGCCTTCATCGCGGCATGCTGCGACTGCTCCGGCACCTGGCCGTCGAACGCCGTGTACCCGGCGCCGCGGAACAGCACCGTGCACGCCGCGAGCATCGCCGCGTGCGCCGGCACCTTCGGGTCGAGCCCGTGGATGAACTCGGCGTACGTCGCCTCGTCGGACCAGACGATCCCGAGCGCCTTGGCGGTGTTGCCGAGCTTGCGCCGCAGGTCGTCGTGCGACTCGGGCAGCGTGCGCAGGATGCCGATCCTGCCCTTCGTCATCAGCTGCGCGGCCGCCATGCCGGTGAGCAGCGAGATCTGCGCGTTCCAGCCCTCGACCGGCAGCGGCGCGCGGAACTCCAGGCCCCAGCCGTGGTTGGAGGTGACGACCTCCTGGTCCGGGATCGGAAGGTTGACGCCGCCGCGTTCCAGTTCGCGCTGCTCGCGGAGCTTCCCGACCTCACGCAACAGCTGCAACGACTCAGACGCCGTACCGGCGTCCAGATCCTTCTGTACGCCGGCGTAGTTGAGCTTCGCGCGCGACTTCACCAGGGCCCGCTCGCAGGTGACGCCCGTACCCTCGCCGGTCGCGTCCACCGTGATCGTCCACAGCAGCGCGGGACGCACCTGGTCGGGCAGCAACGAGGCCGCATCCTCGGACAGCTCCGGCGGGTGCAGCGGGGTCCGCTTGTCCGGGGCGTACAGCGTCTCGCCGCGGCGCCGCGCCTCGGCGTCGATCGGGTCGCCGGCCTCCACGAACGCGGCCACGTCGGCGATCGCGTAGTACACGGTGAACCCGTCACCGGTCCGCTCGATGTGCAGCGCCTGGTCGAGGTCCATCGAGTCCGGCGGATCGATCGTCACGAACTCGAGGTCGGTCCGATCGAGCTCCGGAAGCCGAGCCCTCCGGGCCGCCTCGAGAGCCGCGGCGGTCACCTCGGGCGGGAACTCCGCGGGCACCTCCTGCTCCCGGCGGATCTCCTGCAACGACGCCCGGAAGACCTCCGGAACGGCCTCGGCGAATCGAACCCTCTGCAGCGGCATAGGGGTCAGACTAGCGAGGGCTGCACATTGAAGGAGCGCAAGGACGCGAGGCCGTCGGCGTACCAGTGGATCTCGGTCAGCGTGGCCGGCCGCAGCTCCATCCGGAACAGCGCCGACATCGGGGCCTGGAGCACCGACCGGACCATCAGCTTGATCGGCGTCACGTGGGTGACCACGACGACCGTCTTGCCCGGGTACCGCGCGAGCAGACCGTCACGTGCCAACCGGGCCCGCCGGGCGCACATGTCGAACGATTCGCCACCGGGCGGGGCGACCGCGGTCGACTCCAGCCAGGCGTTCATCGCGTCCGGCCACTTCTGCTGGATCTCCGCGAACGTGTGCCCGTCCCAGTCGCCGAACGCGACCTCCCGCCAGTTCTCGTCCACGACCGGGTCGAGCCCGAGCTTCGCCGCGACCGCCGCTGCGGTCTCCTGGGTACGGCGCATCGGCGACACGACCAGCGCGTCGACCCCACCGATCCGCGACAGGTAGTCGGCGGCCGCCAGCGCCTGCACGCGGCCGGTGTCGCTCAGCCCGGGATTGTCGCCACCGGATCCGGAGAACCGCTTCTCCACGGTGTGCGGCGTCTCGCCGTGCCGCAGGAAGATCAGCTGTGTCGGCGGCTCGGTCTGCGGACCCCAGCCCTGCAACGCCTTCGCGAGGTCCGACGGGTCCTTCGCCACCACCGGCGCTGATCCGGCGAGGGCCGGCGTCAAGGGGATGTCGACGCCGTCGAGCGCGTTGTTCGCGAGCGCGTCGGCGGCCGAGTTCTGCGCCCGCGGCACCCAGGTCCACTCGGTCCCGAACGGCGCCAGCCCCTGCGCCTTGATCGCAAGTGGCTGCAGGTCCGGGTGCTTGATCTTCCAGCGGCCGGCCATCTGCTCGATGACCAGCTTGGAGTCCATCCGCACCTCGATCGAGGCGCCCGGCGCGTACTCCGCGGCGAGCTCGAGCCCCGCGATCAGACCGGAGTACTCCGCGACGTTGTTCGTCGTGATCCCGAGCGTCCCTCCCTGCTGCGCGATCACCTTCCGCGTCACCGGGTCGCGCACCAGAGCGCCGTACGCCGCCGGCCCAGGGTTCCCCCGCGATCCACCGTCAGCCTCGACGATCACATGGTCGTAGGTCATACCGCGCTCTCCGACGTCCGCACGAGGATCCGTCCGCACTCTTCACAGCGCAGTACGGCGTCCGGCGCGGCGGCCTTGATCGCGTTCAGGTCGGAGGGTGCGAGCTCCATCCGGCAACCCATGCAGCGCTTGCCGACGAGCGGCGCGGCGCCGATCCCGCCGTTGCGCTCCCGCAGCCGCTGGTACTGCGCGAGCAGTTGCTCCGGCAGCTCGGCCGCGACCGTGGAGCGCTTGTCACCGAGCTCGGCGCGCTGCTCGTCGAGCTCCTTGAGCGCGGCGTCGCGGGTGGTCTCCAGCTCGGCCTGCCGACCGGCGAACGCCTCTGCCCGGGTGCGCAGATCGGTCTGCACCGCCTCCGCGGCCTCGAGCTTCTCCATCACCTCGAGCTCGGCGTCCTCCAGATCGGAGATCCGGCGGTCGAGCGAACCGATCTCGTGCTGCAGGTTCTCCAGGTCGCGCGGCGAGGTGACCTGACCGGAGTCGATCCGCTGCTGGTTGCGGGCCTTGCGCTGCCGGACCTGCTCGACGTCGCTGTCGGCCTTCTTCTGCTCACGCTGCAGGTCGCTGACCTCGGTGTCGGCGGTGACCAGTTCGCGGTCGACCACGGACTTCTCCGCGATCAGCTCCTTGAGCGCCTGGTGCTCGGGCAACGACGCGCGCTTGTGCGCGACCTGATCCAGCTGCAGGTCGAGATCCTGCAGGTCCAGCAACCGGCGTTGGACGGCGGGCTCGGCGTTCAGAGTCGGCTCCTTCAAATAAGTGGCGGCGTGCTCAGATTCGCAGGGTCCATGTGTCCGTGCAGAGCGTCGAGATGTGAGTGTCCACGGTACTGCCTTGGGCCGCCAGTCCTTCGCGCAGGAGGCGGTCGGCGTCGACCAGCCACGGCCACTCGCTGGCCCAGTGCGCGACGTCGACCAGCGCGGGGTCGCCGTACGCACGGGCCTCGGTGGCGGGATGGTGCCGCAGGTCGGCGGTCAGATAGGCGTCCACGCCGGCCGCGCGCACCCGGTCGAACTCCGAGTCCCCCGCTCCCCCGACCACCGCGACGCTCTCGATCGTCCGGTCAAGGTCCCCGGACACGCGCACGCCGTGCTCGGTCTGCGGCAGGCTCTCCGCGACGAGCCGCGCGAAATCGGCCAGCGGCAGCGGCTCCGCGAGTACGCCGACCCGCCCGCCGCCACGCTCACTCGGCAACGCGGCCACCTCATAGATGTCGTACGCCGGTTCCTCGTACGAATGCGCCGCGACGAGCGCCTCGACGACCGCGCGGCGCTTGCGGCGCGGCAGCAGCATCTCGATCCGGTTCTCCGCAACGACCTCGATGTCCCCGACGCTCCCGATCGTCGGGTTCGCACCGGCGAGCGGCCGGAAGGTCCCCTCGCCGGTGCCGCTCCAGGCGGCTCGCTCGTAGTCGCCGATCTGTCCGGCGCCGGCCTTCGCCAGCGCGTCGAGCATCGCCTGCGTCTCCGCGACCGGGACGAACACGACGACCTTGTCCATCGGCTCGGCCGGCATCGCCTTCAGCGGCCGGGTGTCGCGCAGCCCGATCGCGGCGGCGAGCGCGTCGCTGACGCCGGGGTTCGCGTTGTCGGCGTTGGTGTGGCAGACGTGCAGCGCGACCCCCGCGCGGATCAGGTCGTGGATCACGCGGCCCTTCGGCGTCGTCGCGGCCACACTGTTCACTCCGCGCAGCAGCAACGGGTGATGCGTGACGAGCAGGTCGAACCCGCCGTCGATCGCCTCGTCGATCACGCCCCGCATCGGGTCGACGGCGAACAGGATCCGCCGTACCTCCTGCTCCGGGTCGCCGGTCACGAGACCGACCGCGTCCCAGGACTCCGCCCAGGCCGGGTTGTAGAGCCGATCGAGAACCGCGATCACGTCCGCAAGCGTCGTCACGCGCTTATCCTGACATTCCCGGAGTTGGGACGGATCGTGACGGGGGCAACCGCCCGCTGCCCCCGCCACGTCCATCAACACTCCGGCCAAGGGGGAGTGCCTCATACGGGACGGCTCGACCGGAGCGGGTCTGGGGTGCTAGATCAGCCAGGCGGTCGTGGCGCTGGGCAGCTTCTCGCCCTCGAGCGGTCCGCTGGACAGCACGACCGCCGCGTCGGGCAGCTCGACCGGGGCCGCGCCGAAGTTCGTGACGCTCTGCCAGCCGCCCGAGCGGACGAAGTGCAGAACGTCGTCGGAGCCGTCGATCCAGGTGAGCGAGCTGCCGGTGCGCAGCCCACGCCGTACGGCGAGAGCCTTGCGGTACAGGCTCAATGTCGACTCCGCGTCGTTCTCCTGCGCCTCGACGGAGTACGCGCCGAACCACTTCGGCTGCAGCAGGTGGGAACCGCCCGTGCCGAAGCCGAACGACAGGCCGCCGACGGTCCACGGCAGCGGCACGCGGCAGCCGTCACGGCCCTTCTCGGCACCCTTCGAGCGGAAGTACGCCGGGTCCTGCAGGTTCGCCGCCGGCAGCTCGCCGACCTCCTGCAGACCGAGCTCCTCACCCTGGTACAGGTACGCCGAACCCGGCAACGCCAGCATCAGCAGGGTCGCGGCTCGAGCGCGGCGCAGACCCAGCTCGACGTCGACCGTCGGCTCGGTGCCGTTGCTCAGCAGCCAGTCCTTGCCGTCCTGCCAGCCGCCCTTAGGGTTCTTCGGCAGGCCGTACCGGGTGGCGTGCCGGACGACGTCGTGGTTCGAGAACACCCACGTCGACGACGAGCCGTTCTCCTCGGCGAGCGCGAGATTCTCCTCGATCACCTTGCGGAACTTCTCGTACTCGAAGTCGGCCTGCAGCAGGTCGAAGTTGAACGCCTGCCCGAGCCCGTCGGCACTTGCGTACCGCGCCCGGCGGGCGGCCGGCACGAATGCCTCGGCGACCGCCGATCGCGGCGGGTCGTAGGTGTTCAGCAGCTTGCGCCAGTCCTTGTAGATCTCGTGGACGCCGTCCTGGTCCCAGAGCGGGTGCTGACCGTTCGACTCGGACTGCCGCGGCAGTGTGGTCTTCGACGGGAACGGCTCGGACAGGTCCTTCACGAGCGCGTGCGCGACATCGACGCGGAAACCGTCGACGCCACGATCCGACCAGAACTTCAGGGTGTCCAGGAAGTCCGCCCGTACCTCGGGGTGCTGCCAGTTCAGGTCCGGCTGCTCGGCCGCGAACATGTGCAGGTACCACTGGCCGTCGTCGGTCTGCGCCCAGGCGGAGCCGCCGAACACCGAGTCCCAGTCCGACGGCGGCTGGTCGGGGGCGCCGTCCGGGCCGTCGCGGAAGATGTACCGGTCGCGGGCCGGGTGACCCTTCGCGGCCTCGAGGGCCTCGACGAACCACTCGTGCTGGTTGGACGTGTGGTTCGGGACGATGTCGACGATCAGTTTGATGTTCTCCGCGTGCAGCGCGGCGACCAGCTCGTCGAAGTCCTCCAGAGTCCCGAGCCGCGGGTCGACGTTGCGGTAGTCGTCGACGTCGTACCCGCCGTCGGCCAGCGCGGACGGGTAGAAGGGGCTCAGCCAGACCGCGTCGATGCCCAGCGCCACCAGGTACGGGACTCGACTGATGATGCCGGGCAGGTCACCGACACCGTCGCCGTTCGCGTCAGCAAAGCTGCGCGGGTAGATCTGGTAGACGACAGCCTGCCGCCACCAGTCGGCCTGAGTCGTTCGGGTCGTCGGGGTCGTCTGCGGACGCGTCACGATCGCCTCACTCGGAATCTGCTGGTAACCCAGCGTTTATATATAGGCTCTAAATTTAGAATCTGCATGTATTCTGCGGTCGGTACGACGACGAGGTCAAGGGGCTTTCATGGCGAAACCACCGACAACGCCGCCCACGGCCACGCCGACGATGTTGCGCCGGGTGAACGCGGGCAAGGTACTAGGCGTGCTCACCCGCGCCCGGGTGATGACAGGAACCGGCCTGATCGAGGCCACCGGTCTCACCCGCGCGACCGTGCACGCGGTCTGCAACGACCTGATCTCGATGGGCTGGGTGGTCGAGCTCGACCCCGGCCGGACGTCGGTCGGGCGGCCGTCGCGGCGGTTCGAGTTCAACAGCCACGCGGGGTACGTGCTCGGCATCGACATCGGCGCGGCCAAGACGACGGTGCTGGTCTCCGACCTGCGGGGCGAGACGGTGGCCAAGGCCGGGCGGTCGGCCGCCGGCGTGAAGACGCCGAGCGAGCGGACCGAGATCGTGCACGAGACCGTCGTCGAGGCGCTCGCGTCCGCGGAGGTGTCAGACGCACAGGTCCTCGCTGCGGGCGCCGGGGTCGCGGCTCCCGTCGACCGGGACGGGAACATCCTGGTCGACGACGAGTTCTGGCGCCGCTTCGACGCCGGGCTCGCGCAGCGGCTGACCGAGCTGCACGGGTGGCCGGTCCTGCTGGAGAACGACGCCAACCTCGCGACCCTCGGGGAGCACTGGCGAGGCGAGGCGCGCAACGTCGACGACCTCGTCGTACTGCTCGCCGGTGAACGGTTCGGGTCGGGTCTGATGGACTCCGGCCGGTTGCTGCACGGCAGTCGCGGCGGCGCCGGCGAGATGGTGTTCCTCAAGCTGATCGAAGGGGTCGGCGACACCCACGGGATCGCCCGCATCGCCCGCGAGAACGGTACGGCGGCAGTCGCGGACGAGGCCGTGCACACGTCGTTGCGGGACCTCGCGACCGACGGCGAGGTGACCGCCGAGCAGGTGTTCCGCGCGGCCGCCGACGGCGACAAGGTTGCCCAGGGCATCCTTCAGGACATCGCCGCACGCACCGCGCGGGTGGTCGCGACGCTCGGCACCCTGTTCAACCCCGAGCTGGTGGTCCTGGGTGGCGCCGTCGCCGAGGCGGCGGCCGCTCTGCTCCCCGACCTCGAGGCCCACCTGGCCCGCTACACCAGCACTCCCCCGCGCGTCGCGGTCTCCTCCCTCGGCGACGCGATCGTCTCGGTCGGCGCGGTCCGCCACGCCCTCAACTACGTAGAACAGCACGCCCTCGACCTGGAACTCAGCTGCCGCCCGGTGTGAGGCACCGATCGATTACCGCTCGCGGGTCAGTTGGCGGGCGATGGCCTCCAGGACGATGACGTTGCGGCCGGAGGTGGTGGCGGACGGCACGCCCTGTGGGACGAGCGCCTGGTCCTCGGGGATGCCGGTGCAGAGCACGAAGACGTTGTCCGGGTGGCCCTGGACGAGGTGGTTCAGGGCTTCGCGCATCCACGGCGTACGGCCGGCGTCCTGGACGGCGATCACCAGCGGACGATCCTGCGCGGCCTTCGCCGCCTTGGCGATCGCGTCGTCCTGCGGCTCCCCGGTGTCGGTGAGGTGGTGCTCGCCGCGGAGTACGACGCCCTCGGCGCCGGGAGCGACCCGGGTGAAGACCTCAGGTAGCCCGGAGAAGTAGGGATTCCAGGCCGGGTGGAGACCCTGCGTCAGATCGATGACGTACGGCGTTGCCCCGAGCGCCGGGAACGTCTGCCCGGCGACCACGCGCGCGGCGACCTCGCGGATCGGAGCGCCGTCGAGGCCCGGCTGCCGGCTGCGCTGCCCGAGTGAGCCGGCGAGAGCCCGGACCCGGGCGGCTGCGTCGGCGACCCGCTCGGCGGGAAGCGTCCCGGCGCGGACGGCGTCGATCACGCGTGCGGTCAGGGCCTGCGGGTCCGCCGTACCGACCGCGATCATCGCGAGGTCCGCGCCGGCGCCGATCGAGGCGACCGCGGCGTCCTCGATCGAGCGGTTCTTGGTGATCGCCTGCATCTCGAGCGCGTCGGTGGTGATGACGCCGGTGAAGCCGAGCTCCTCGCGCAACAACCCGGTCAGCACCCGGTGCGAGAGCGTGGCCGGCTGGTCGTCGTACGCCGAGAAGATGATGTGCGCGCTCATCACGACGTCGGCGCCGGCCGCGATGGTCGCGCGGAACGGCGCGAGCTCGACGTCCGCGACCTCCTCGATCGAACGGTCGACGCGCGGCAGATCGGTGTGTGAGTCGACCGAGACGTCGCCGTGGCCCGGGAAGTGCTTCGGGCAGGCGGCGATCCCGGCGTCGTGGACGCCCTCGACGAACGCGACGCCGTGCCGCGCGACGACGTCCGCGGTCCGGCCGAACGAGCGGGTGGAGATGATCGGGTTCGCGGGGTTGCTGTTCACGTCGACCGACGGGGCCAGCATCAGGTCGATACCGATCGACGCCAGGGTCGCGGCCGCGTCCCGGGCCGCGGCGCGGGTCAGGTCGACATCGTCCAGGTCGCCCAGCAGGCGCGGCGACGCGAGCGGCCACGGGTTGGCCGGCGCGAGGTGGCTGAACTCGCCGCCCTCGTGGTCGATCGCCACGATCAGGTCGGGCCGCTCGGCCCGCAAAGCGGCCGTCAGCGCCGCTACTTGTTCGGCGTCCGCCACGTTGCGGGTGAACAGGATGACGGCCCCGAGCCCGCCCGCCACCGCCCGCCGGAGGTCGTCGGGAGCCGTGGTCCCGGTGAAACCGACGACCAGCGAGCCGGCCGCGTCACGATCCAGTTGATCACTCATCCCCTAACCCTCTCGCAGCCCCACCGCTGCGCGCCAGCTATCACCGACAGCTGATAATTAGCCGCCCCGAACGCTCGGAGGGGCATCGTTGTCAGGAGCGGACATGGCAATAACCTGCCTCCTTCCTGCGGGTTTTCCGTGATTACCGCGAATCACCTCTGTCTGTTCGGGCCGACTACAGATAACGTTGTCTCTCGACCTGACCGCCCTGACCGGGGGGACGATGAGCGACGACACAGCGAAGGCGCGGGAGACCGTGCTGGGAATCGACATCGGCGGCACGAAGATGGCCGCCGCTCTGGTGTCTGCGGACGGCACGATTCTCACCGGCGACCGGATCCGCACCCCGTCCGGCGACGCCGACCAGGTGTTCGCCGCACTCGGAGAGCTGATCGAGCGCGTTCGCGGCGACGCCACCCCGCTGGCCGTGGGCATCGGCTCTGCCGGCCCGGTCGACCAGCAGCACGGCCTGGTCTCCCCGGTGAACATCGCCGGCTGGCGCAACTTCCCGATCGTCGACCGGGTCCGGGCGCTGACGGGCGACATTCCGGTGGCACTCGGGCTGGACGGGCACTGCTTCGCGCTCGGTGAGTTCTGGAGCGGCGCGGGTCGCGACGCGCACACCCTGCTCGGGATCGTCGTCTCGACCGGCGTCGGGGGCGGCCTCGTCGTCGACGGCAGACCGCTGATCGGCCAGTCCGGCAACGCGGCCCACATCGGCCACGTGGTGATCGACCAGGACGGCGAGGCGTGCGTGTGCGGGTCGTTCGGCTGTGTCGAGGCGTACGCGAGCGGTCCCAGGATGGTCGCCCGCGCGCAGCGGAGCGGTTGGCGGACAGGCGAGGACGTGGATGCCGAGGTACTGGCCGCCGACGCCGCGGCCGGGGACGAGCTCGCGCTGGCCGCGTTCGACGATGGCGCACAGGCGCTGGCCGCGGGGATCGTCGCGACGGCCGTGACCGTCGACCTGACCGCGGTCGTGATCGGCGGCGGGGTCGCGAAGGCCGGACCGGTGCTGTTCGATCCGGTGCAGGCGTGGGTGAAACGGCTGGCGCAACTGCCGTTCGTCACAGACCTCACCGTGGTGCCAGCTCAACTGGACAACGCGGGCCTGCTCGGCGCCGCCCACCAGGCCTGGGCTGCACTGGCCTGACCCACAGTGACCTCATGTGCACACTTTTGCGCGTTGGGTAAGGCTTCTCCCGCGCACCTTTGCGCAATTTTTACGAATCTTCGCGATCCGTGTAACGACTGACCTACGTCACGCGATGCAACGGATGGATGGGGTGGGGGCACCGTCATCCACGACCGGTCGAGGGGGGCTCAGGCCGGGCGTCAACCGGGAGATCGGGGGGTTGGTCGACCGGAGCACGTGAGCGGCGGGTGAGGGCACTCTCCCGCCGCCACCGTGTGGACTGCAGGGTCGGGAACCAGTCTGCCACCGGCAGCGTCCGACTCGAACGCGATCGATCTCGTGGAGGGATGAGATCGAACGCGGGTTCTGCAGCGTGTACGGCGGACGGTGGCTGTTCGGGAGGGCTGCCACCGACTGGCCCACCGTTCTCGTTGCAGAGCGGATGCCCTGGCCCAGACCTCGCTAGGGTTTCAGCCACTCCGGCTCAGGGAGCCGGGAGCGGTCCAGCCGGCCGTTGTCGTCCAGCGGCAGCTCTTCGATCGGGATCAGGTCTGCCGGCACCAGATAGATCGGCAGTTCCTTCCCCAGGTCGAGCATCAGCCGGGCCAGTACGGCGGGATCGCTGTCCTCCAGCACGACGTACCCGATCAGGCAGGTGTCACCGCCCGGGTCCGAGCAGGCCACCACGACCGCGTCGACGACGCCGGGCTGGTCCGCCAGCACATGCTCCGTCTCACCGGGCTCGACCCGGTGGCCGCGGATCTTGACCTGGTCGTCCGCGCGGCCGAGGTACTCCAGGGTGCCGTCGGCGCGCCAGCGGCCGAGGTCGCGGCTGCGGTACAGCCGCGCGCCCGGGTGTCCCGGGTCCGCGACGAACGCGTGCTCGGTCTCCTCCGGCCGCCCGAGGTAGCCCTGGGCAACGGCGGCGCCGCCGAGGTGGATCTCCCCGACCGCACCGACCGGCACGGGCCGCAGCGCGGCATCCAGCAGGCGTACGACGACACCGTCGATCGGGCGCCCGATCGAGGGCCGGTCCTCGGCCGGGTCGACCTCGTGGATCGTGGTCACGATCGACGCCTCGGCCGGACCGTACTCGTTGAAGAGCCGGCACTCCGGGTGCGCGTCGAGGAAGTCCCGCACCTTGTGGGTCAGCACCATCGCCTCACCGCCCGCGACGATCTCCCGCAACTCGGGCAGCTCGGGCAGCCGACGCATCGTCGCCAGCAACGCGGTCAGCGGGCTGAACGCCATGAACAGCCGCTGCACGCCGTGGTCACGCAGCGCCGCCACCACCGCGTCCGGGTCGTACCGGTCGTCCTCACCGATCAGCACCAGCGCCGCACCCGACGCCAGCGTCGTGAACATCTCCTGTACATGGACGTCGAAGCCGAACGACGTCCACTGCAGCGTCCGCAGCGACCGCCGCGTCCGCAGGTAGTGCCGGACCAGATTCACCGGGCCGCGGTGCGGGACCACGACGCCCTTCGGGTTGCCGCTCGAGCCGGACGTGTAGATGCAGTACGCCACGTCATCGGCTGCGGTGCGCACCGGCGGCGCCTGCCGCGCCCGGGTGTCGCCGTCGCCGCCCCCGACCGGAACGAGCCGCAGACCGAGGCGATCGGCCAGCGCCGCGTCGTCGCCGACCAGCGCGACCGCCGCCGCGTCCTGGACCATGAAGGCCCAGCGGGACTCCGGTACGCCGGGATCCAGCGGCAGGTAGGCCGCACCGGCCTTGAGGACCGCGAGCACGGCGACGACCATCTCGGTACCGCGGGCGACTCGGACGGCGACCAGTTGGCCCGGCTTCACGCCGAGGTCGACGAGCTGCCAGGCGACCGCGTTCGAGCGGCGGTCGAGTTCGGCGTACGTCAGCTCGCGGCTGTCCTGGATCAACGCGATCGCGTCCGGTGTCCGCGCCACCTGCTGCTCGAACAGGGTATGCAGTCCGCTGAGTTCGCCGGCGACCACCGCGTCCCGGCGTAGCCGGCCGATCGGCCCGCTGGTGTCGGCGTCGGACTCGAGCTCACGCAGCGCCTCGAGGTCGGACTCGATCGGCAGCACCAGCTCGGGCAGGCGGAGATCCGGACTGGTCGTTGCCCTGCGCAACACTTCGGCCAGGTAGTCGAGCAAGCGCGCGATCGTCGGCCGTTCGAACAGGCCGGAGCGGTAGTCCGCCGTACAGGTGATGCCGGCGTCGTGCTGCGTCAGCCGGAACCGCAGGTCGACGCTCGGCGGCAGGTCGTCGCCGTCCCGGTCTGCCAATTCGTCCTCGAACTCGACCAGGATCTGGAACAGCGGGTCGCGTTCGAGGATCGCGAGGTCGGTCCCGGCGTGGTCGAAGGCGCCCGCGGTGATATCGCGGATCCGCTCCGTCAGCTCACCGAGATCAGGCTCGCCGGACAGGTCGATCCGCAGCGGGAGCGGGCGGATCTCCTTCGGGCCGAGCAGTGCCGAGCCGATGGTCACATCGTCCTGCGCGGCGAACCGGCCGAGCACCGTTGCGACGGCGGCGAGCATCGTCATGACGGGGCTGAGCTTGCGTTCGCGGCTGTAGGCGAGCACGGCATCGCCGAGTTCCTTGTCCAGCTCGTGCTGCACCGACGCGACGGCGTCGTCACCGGCTGCACGGGCGCGATCTGCGGGGAGAACCAACGGTTCGGCGCCGGCCAGGACCTGCGTCCAGTAGATGAAGTCGCGGCGTTGCACGTCGGCCGGCGACATCGTCGTACGGCGGAACTCAACGGCCGGCTCGTCGGCGGAGCGCAGCTCGTTGATTGGGACGGTCTGCTCTTCTTCGGTTACCTGCTCGACTTCTGCTGTCTGCTCAGTCGTTTGCGCGGCCGGCTCACCGAGGAGGGCGAGCTGTTCGCGCATGAGCTTGGTGACGCCGTCGACCAACTGCCCGGCGACCCGGAGCTGCTGCGACATCAAGGCCGCCATACCGCTCCCGGGCAGATCTGCCTCGCTGGTAGCGGCCGCAGCCTCGTCGACCTTCGCCGCCAGCTCGGCGAGTCCCGACCCGAGAACCGCCAACGCCTCCCGCGCATCCCGGACCGGCTGTTCCTTCTCCGCAACCTGCTCGAGTGATGCCTCGTTCTGCGACGCGACAGGCTCGACGGCCTCGACCGGCTCAGCTGTCTGCACCGCGACCGCCGTCGCGAGCTTGTGCGGCGTGGTGTACGTCAGGAACAGGTCGTCCGGGGCCAACTCGGCCTCGAACCGGCTCTTCAGCTCGTCGATCACCGGCGCCATCGACGCCGGCGTCGCCCCGAGCTCGGCGAACGTGTGGTCCACGGTGAGGTCGTACGGGTCGAGGTTGTGCACCTCGCAGGTCAGGTCGAGGACGACGTTCAGCGACTCGCGGTACCGTTCCGCTGACATCTCGTCGCCCGACAACGATCCGGCCCGCGCCAGGTAGTCCGCGTCGATCTCATGGGTCTCAGCCGGAAGTGCGAACGGGGAGGACTCCTCAGCTTGTTCGACCGGCTCGGCTGCCACGGGCTCCGGTGGGTCCAGCGGGATTCGCTTCACCGCGGCGCTCGACGGCGGCTCGAACACCACGGCCTGGGCCCGCGCGGCCCGTTCGAACGCGTTCAGCCGCGGCGCATTGTTGTCCCCGGCAACCGCCGTACCGGGGCCGGCCAGCACCGTCACCGACGGGTCGACCGGGTGGTGCACCCGGCGGAACGGGTACGTCGGCAACGGGACGCGACCGCTGTCCGCGTAGACCTTCGCCCACGCGATCTCGGTGCCCTGCTCGTACAACTCGGCCAGGCCGTTCATCGTCGCGAGCACCGGGTCCTGGCCGAGGCGCTGCGCGGGGATCCACGTGCTGTTCGGCGCGATCCGGCGACCCGCGGGACTCAGGACGGCGTCCGGCCCGAGCTCCAGGAACCGGCGGCAGCCGGCCGCCGTCACGGCCTCGACCGCGTCACCGAACAGCACGGGCTGCCGCAACTGGCCGACCAGGTAGTCGCTGTCGAGCACGGTCCCGGACTCGAGCAGATCGCCCGACCAGCTCGACACCATCGGCGTCCGCAGCGGCTTCAGCGTGATCTCGCGGACGATCTCCGCGAAGTCGGCCAGTATTGGGTCCACCAACGAGCTGTGGAACGCGCGGTCGACATCCAGCCGTTGCCAGGCGACCTGCAGCTGATCGAGTTGCGCGGCGAGCTGACCGACGATCACCTCGGATCCGGTCAGCACGAACGACTGCGGGCCGTTGCCTGCGGCAACCTCGACGCCGGCGGTCCGGGCGATCTCGCGGACCCGGTCGGCGTCGGCGCGGACAGCGACCATCGCGCCAGGGACCGTGCCGCGCTGCATGAGCTCGCCACGCTTCGCGGTGAGGCGTACGCCGTCCGCCAACGAGAGGGCGCCCGCGACGCACAGAGCGGCGTACTCGCCGACGCTGTGTCCGACGACCAGCGCGGGCTGGACGCCGAACGACTGCCAGAGGCGGGCCAGTGCGAGCTCGAATGCGAACAGTGCGGGCTGTGCGGTCTCGGTCGGCCAGACGCCTTCCGCCGTACCGGCCGGGGTGAGGAGCAGTTCGAGCAGGCTGCCGCCGGTCTCCTCGTGGTAGACGCGGTCGCATTCGTCGAGGACCGAGCGGAACACGGGGAAGCGGGCGGCCAGGCCGGCAGCCATGCCGCGACGGGCGGCGCCTTGTCCGGTGAACGCGTAGCCGAGCGGGCCGGGTCCGCCGCGCGGCACCTCGGTCGGCTGGGCGGAGCCGAGTGCGGTGACCAGTTCGGCCTCCGTACCGCCGGCGACCGCGATCCGGTGCCGGTGCGCCGGGCGGCCGAGCGCCGCCGTACCGGCGAGGTCGATGAGGCGGTGCCCGGTGCCGTGGCCCAGGTCGGTGCGGTACAGCTCGACGAGGTCGGCGAGAGCGTCCGGGTCGGGCGCGGACAGCGGCAGTACGACGGGACCGTCGTCGCCGCGGCGGATCTGGCGCGGGGCCTCTTCGAGGATCACGTGCGCGTTCGTGCCGCCCGCGTCGAGGGCGCTGACGCCCGCGCGGAGCGTCGTACCGCCGGACAGCAGCGGCACCGTCCACTCGCGCACCTCGGTGCCGATCACGAACGGGCTGCCGTCGAGGTCGAGCTCCGGGCTCGGCTCGGTCACGTTGATGGTCGGGACCAGCATCCGGTGCTGCAGCATCAGGATGGTCTTGATCAGGCCGGCCATGCCCGCGGCGCTGTCCAGGTGGCCGATGTTCGGCTTCACCGATCCGAGCGTGCAGAACCCGACCTTGTCGGTGTGCCGGCGGAGCGCGGTCGTCAACGCCTTCACCTCGGCGGCGTCCGCCGCCGGGCTGCCGATCCCGTGCGCCTCGATGTAGCTGAGCGAGTCGGCGTCGAACCCGGCGCGGTCGAGAGCGCGCTCGATCAGCTCGGTCTGGTTCCCGGCGGGCGCATCCTCGTTGCTGACCGCCGTACCGCGAATCACGGCGTACACCGTGTCACCGTCGGTCAGGGCCTGGTCGAGACGCTTCAGGAGTACGGCGGCGACACCGTTCCCGCCGACTATGCCGTCGGCGTCGGCGGCGAACGCGCGGATCTGACCGCTCGGCGAGAGAATCGAGTCCGGCGTCGGGTGGTAGGTCGTTGCCTGCGGCACCTGTACGGCGGCGGCGCCGGCCAAGGCGAGGTCTGCGTCGCCGGATCTGAGCGCCTGGCAGGCGAGATGCACTGCGACGAGCGATGACGAGGAGGCCGACTGCACTCCGATCGCGGGGCCGGTCAGGCCGAGACGGTACGCGACGCGGGTGGCGATCGAGTCGCGGGACTGGTGCTGGCGGTTGTACAAGTTCATGCCCGAGCCCGCGAACACGCCGACGCGGTTCGTCGTACCGGCGTACCCGCCGTGCTCCAGCGCCTGATGACACACCTCGAGGAACAACCGCTGCGCCGGATCCATCAACTCGGCTTCACGATCGCTCAACCCGAAGAACTTCGCATCGAACGACTCGACGTGCTCCAGCACGCCACTGACCGCGACAACCCCGTCCCCCGACTCCCGCCGGAGACTCTCCACACCCCCGACGAGGTTCTCCCAGAACTGCTCTACCCCCTCAGCCCCCGGGAACCGCCCAGCCACCCCGACAACGGCAACCGGCTCAACAACCCCAACCCGCGCACCAACAGCAGTGCTCCCGGCCGCAGCACTGTCCTGCGCTTCCTCAGGTACGACGTCAGCCGCCACATCCCCCGCGGACTCAACCCCGTCCACATCCACCACAACAAGCCCCGCAGCCGACTGCTCCTCACCCGGCTCGGCATCCAACGCACCTTCGGGCGCAGCCACGGCAGACGCATCGCCCACCACATCGCCAGCACCAACCTCGCTGACGACTCCATCCGCAAAGACCTCATAGACACGCGATTCGCCCGCACGTGCCTCGTCTGCACTTGCCTCGTCCGCAAGCCCTTCGTCGGCACCGATCTCGTCATCCGAGTCGTCGCCACGCGCGTCACCCGCACCTACCGCATCCTCGACATCCGCGTCCTCACCGTCCGCGTCCTCGACATCCGCGTCGACTTCGGCCGCGTCCTTCGCGTCCACGTCGTCCGTGTCCACGTCGTCCGTGTCCACATCGTCCGTGTCCACGTCGGCTTCGGCCGCAGCAATCGTGGCGGCGCCGTTCGTGTCCGTAACTGCGGGTTCGTCGGCCTCCTCGATGTCTGTGGAGGTTGAGTCGGCGGACTCTGCTGTGTCTGCCTCGGAGTCGGTCGTCTCCTCGTGAGTGTCCGCAGCCTCGGAGGTGAGCGCCGGCTCGGACGACGCCGAAGCATCAGCCTCGGCCTCGTCGGCATCTTCATCGGATGCGCCGTCGGCATCCGTCTCGTCCTGTTCGAGGTCGGCCTTCTCGTCGCTCGTCTCGGCGTCTGATCCCGCCTGAGCCTCCTGCGGCACGTCATCCGAGGACGCCGCAACCTCATCAGTCGCGAACTCGTCGGACCCATCATCCGACGTACTCGCAACTACCCCACCCTCGAACCCCGCATCCTCACCACTGTCGGTGCCTTCAGCAACCACATCCCCAGAACCCGAGTGAGCGGACTCCCCCACCGACTCAAGCGCATCCGCCCCATCAGCAGCACCCGCCGCATCTACATCCTCGGCCGCGTCCGAGGCATCCGCCGCGTCGGCCGCGTCCGAGGCATCCGTCGCGTCGGCCGCGTCCACGACCTCCGCCGCCTCCATCGCGTCCGTCGCGTCCACTGCGTCGGTCGCGTCCGCACTCGTCGCCTCTACCGGCTCCGCCGCCTCCGTCGTGTCGACGGCATCTGTCCCGTCCGTGGGGTCCGCCGGGTCCAGCTCGTTCGCGGTGTCGTGCGGCTCACGGTCGGCGGACTGCTCGTCGTCGGACGGGGTCTGGTCTTCGTCCGGTACGTAGGTGCCGACGGCCGCATCGTCGTACGACGGCTCGGCCTCAGACCGCCCAGTCGTCTGCTCCTGCTCGGTGGAGTCCTCATCCCCGGAAGGAGTCTGATCTTCGTCCAGTACGTCGGCGCCGGCGACCGCGGCGTCGTACGACTCCTCAGCCTCAGACCGCCCGGCGGGGTCCTCCAGCTCGGCGGAGCCCTCGTCCGCAGACGGTGTGTGTTCTTCATCCGGCACGTCCACGCTCGCGGTCGCAGCATCGTGCTGCTGCTCGGCGGTGTCGGACTGCTCGTCGGCGGGCTCTTGCTCGACGTGCGGTGCCGGGGCGGTCGCAGGCGGCGAGTCGGGGGCGGGCGGAGGCGGGGCCGTGGGGCCCAGCACAGGTCCCGTGGCGGAGGCGCTCGACGTGGCTGCCGACGTGGCAGTCCCTTCCGCGGATGCCGGTGCCGTGCGCACCTCGTCCGCCGGCGCCGTGCGAACGGGCTCAGGATCAGACGCGGTACTGGTGGGCTCCACCGACGCGGTGGGGGTGGTCTCGGCTTCCGACGGCGTACGGGTGGGCTCAGCATCCGACGCGGTGCGGATGGGCTCACGATCCGGCGCGGTACTGGTGGGCTCCACCGACGCGGTGGGGGTGCTCTCGGCTTCCGACGCGGTGGGCGTGGGCTCGGCTTCCGACGCGGTGCGGGTGGGCTCGGCCGCCGACGGCGTACGGGCGGGGTCGGCTGTCGGTGCGGTGGGGGTGGGGTTGGGAGATGGGGGTGCCGGAGGGGGTGGGGTGCCTAGGGTGGGGCGTTGGGGCGGGGTGGGGATGGATTGCTGGAGTTCGCGTTTCCAGGCCAGGCGGACAACCGGGAGTTCGGTGGTGCGTTCTGCGGCGTCTTCGTCGGCGAACGGGGTGGACTCGGGGGTGCTCGAGGGGCCCTGGCCGGTGGGGCCGGACGCGGGGGTGGCGCCGGCTGGTTCTACGTGGGTGGTGGGCGGTTCGAGGAGCGTGCCGTCGATCCACCGTTGCTTGAGCAGCGGTCGGAGGATCTTGCCGCCGGGGGTGGTCGGGAAGTCGCGGCGCGGGACGCCGACGACCTGCGCCGACAGGCCGAGGCGGGCCTGGATCAGGCTGCGGATCGCCTGGTCCATGCCAGGTACGGAGTCGGCAGTGAGCGCGTAGAAGACGACCAGTCGGTCGGTGCCGGTTTCCTCGTCGGCGATGCCGCAGGCGGCCACCAAGCCCTGCTCGGCCCCGACGACGGTCGCCGCGACGGACTCGATGTCGTGCGCGTAGTAGAGCTTGCCGGCCATGATGATGCGTTCGCTGTCCCGGCCGGTGATGACGACCTGGCCGCCGGTGATGAAGCCCTGGTCGCCGGTCGCGAGCCACTTGCGGGCCGGCCAGTTCCCGACCGGGAACGCGATGCGGTCCGCCTCGAGGTTCCCGAGGTACCCGGGCGTCACCCGGGCCGACGCGACCTGCAGCTGACCGATCCGGCCTTCCGGCAGTACGGCGCCGTTCGGGGCCACGATGCGCACCGTCGTACCGGGCGCAGGCGCTCCCACCGAGACCAGCGACAGCACACCCGGCACCTCGGTCCGCGGCTTGCCCGGGCGCGCGACCGCGACCTTCCCGGACGACGGCCGCTGGTCGACCCACTCGACGACGCCGGTCGGTGGGATCCGGACGCGGTGCACGTTCGGCGTCAGACCGGGCCGCGCGAACGTGATGCCGGTGACCGTCTCGGTCATCCCCCACGCCGCCACGAACGTCTCCGGCACCACCCCGAACCGGTTCGTCACCCGCAGGAACTCCGACATCACCGGCACGGTGATCTGCTCACCGCCGCTGACCAGGCTGCGCAGCGCGGACAGATCCCAGTGCCGGTCCGGTTCGCCGGCCACCGCGGCGGTCGCGAGCCGGTACCCGAAGTTCGGCGACCAGGAGTGGTTGACCCGGTGCTGCTCCATCAGGTCGAGCCAGCGCAGCGGGTTGGCCAGCACCCAGTCCGTGTTCACGTGGACGTTCGTGCAGCCGGTGAACACAGGCAGCAGGTGATAGAGCAGGAACGCGCCGCTGCGGTCCAGCGGCAGCCAGTTCAGCGTGGTCTGCCCCGGCCGCACCGGCAGCATCGCCGGCGTACCCGCGGCGAACTCGACCAGCCCGCGGTGCGTGAGCTGCACGATCTTCGGCGTACCGGTGGAGCCCGACGACAGCATCAGTACGGCGACGTCGTCCGCGGCCGGGCGGTGGAAGTCGGAGGTCGGCTCGTGACCGGCCATCGCGTCCGGGTCGAGGACCGGGAGGCCGAGGTCGTTCGGCAGGTCGGACGGGCGGCCGATCAGGACGGTCCAGCCGAGCAGGTCGGTGATCCGGCGGAGCCGTTCGCGGCCCTCCTCGGTGCGGTCGCCGCCCGGGTTCGGCGCGACCAGCAGCGGGCGGATGCCGCCGAGGGTGCAGGCCCAGAACGCGGCGAAGAAGCCGACCGGCTCGGTGCAGTGCACGACCGCGGGGTCTCCGGCCCGTACGCCGTTCGCACGCAGGCCGGCCAGGATCCGGGCGGCCAGCTCGAGCAGCGTCGGGAAGTCGAGCTTGGTCTCGCGGCCGTCGGGCCCGATCTCGACGACCCCCGCGCCGCCGAAGTCGCGGGCCGCGCGGAGCAGTGCGCTGGGCAGATCGCGGGGATACCCGGCGGGAATCATCAATGCCGGCCCGGTGGAGATCGCCGGCCGGTCCGCACCACTTCTCACGCCGATGCCACCACCAGCTGAGACCCAGAGGACGACTCGGGTACGACGGGGTGCTCGGCCGGTTGGCGACCCACGGACACGTGCCTCCCCAACTGGACGGGGCGGGTTCTGGGCAGACCCGCCTCACTTCACACCGACAGCAGCCCCGTTCTCAGCCTGCCAGAACGATGTCGTGACCGGGCACACCCGGTGCGTCATCGCGCCGACCGACAGCCGTGAACCCTACCAGCCGCGACCCGCCCTGGAGGAGTCCGTTCTCACCAGCCGATGGTTAAGAATTCCCGCTGAGAACCACTGAGAACCACTGAGAGCCACTGACCACCGACATGGTTCCAACGAGTGACCGCGGCTTCCGATACGGCCCGTACGAAAGCCGGTCACCCGCACCGCGTCAGCGTCGTGGCGGTCTCGTGTCAGGACGCCCGGTGATCGTGAGTGACGTCGTACAAAACATCACTCGAACGAGGAGCACCACCATGTCGATCCAGTCGCCTTCCGTGGCGAGCACCGACCGCCCGGAGCTGCAGAAGGCCGCGCAGGAGTTCGTCGACGCCGGGTTCGGCGGTCTCGAACTGCGGGTGCACGACGAGCACGGCGAGTGGGTCGGCACCGCCGGGATCCGCGAACTCGGCAGCACCGAGGAACCGCCGGTGGACGGCCGGTTCCGGGTCGGCAGCGTCACCAAGACGTTCGTCTCGACCGTGGTGCTGCAACTGGTGGCCGAGGGCAAGCTCGAGCTGGACGGTGCAGTTGCCGGGCACCTGCCGCGGTTCGAGCTGGACCCGCGGATCACGGTGCGGATGCTGCTCGACCACACCAGCGGCCTGTTCAACTACACCGGCGAGTACTACCCCGACGGCACCGTCGTCGCAGGGCTCCCGGCGACCGGCAAGGAATGGGCCGACAACCGGCTGCAGGGCTACACCCCGGACGAGCTGGTCGAGTTCGCACTGGCCAAGCCGGCGCGGTTCGAGCCGGGTGCCGAGTGGAGCTACTCGAACACCAACTACACGGTCGCTGCGCTGCTGATCGAAGCGGTCACCGGCCGTACGTTCGTCGAGGAGCTGCAGACCCGGATCGTCGAGCCGCTCGGGCTGACCGGCACCGTGGAGCCGGGCGCCCGGACGGACATCCCCGGGCCGCACTCGCACGGATACCTCCGCTACCAGGACGGCGACGAGTGGAAGGTCGTCGACGTCACCGAGCAGAACCCGTCGCTGCTCTTCGCCGCCGGCAGCATGCTCTCGACCACGCAGGACCTGCACAAGTTCATGTCCGCGCTGCAGAGCGGCGAACTGCTGCCCGCCGAGCTGCTGACGCAGATGCGTACGCCGCAACCGAAGAGCGGACCGCTCAACTACGGGCTGGGCCTGTTCGCCCAGGACACCGGCACCGAGACCATCTATCACCACAACGGCAGCGCCCCCGGCGGCTACGGCGCCCTCATGTACAGCTCGGCCGACGGCACCAGGACCCTCACCGCCGCCATCACCATGGGAGACGCCGACGTAGACCTGCTGCAGATCTTCCCGCCCGCCCTCGAGCGCCTGGTGCAGGCAGCATTCGGCAACACAAGCTCTCCCCTGTAGACGCTTCGGGGTTTGGGGAGGGTTTCTGCCCGATCCGGGTAAGAAACCCTCCCCAACCCGATCCGTCGCGGGGTGGCTGAGCGGGGGCGTCGGGGTGCTGCGCACAGCGCGGCGGCACCCCCGGGTGAGATGATAAGGTCGGTCCGCTTGCTCCACAGGAGCGCAACTGCCCCGGCCCGTCGTTGGCCGGGCTTCGTTTGCCGTGGACATGGGCTGTTAGCTCAGTTGGTTAGAGCACCTCGTTTACACCGAGGGGGTCGGGGGTTCGAGTCCCTCACAGCCCACCACACCGCGCTTCGGCGCCTACCCCGGGTACGACGTGAGGCTTGCCAGGGCCTCGGCGTAGTCGTCCGGGTTGCGAGCCTCTGGGATCGGGTTGAGGACCGACCAGCGAATCAACCCGGCGCGGTCTATGACGAAGGTGGCGCGCAGGGCGCAGCCGCGGTCGGGGGCGAAAGCGCCGTACGCGGTGGCGATCGCGCCGTGGGGCCAGAAGTCGGTCAGCAGGCCGAAGTTGAGGTTCTGGGCGTCGGCGTAGGCCCGGAGGGTGAACATCGGGTCGCAGGAGATCGCCAGGAACTCGGCGGCGGCCAGCAACGACGGGCGATCCCGTAGTGCGGCCAGTTCACTGGTGCAGACCTGACTGAAGGCATACGGATAGAAGACCAGTACGACGTCCCGCCGGCCGGCGTAGTCGCTCAGCCGGACCGGTTCGCCGTACTGGTTCTGGGTCTCGAAGTCGGGTGCCCGGCTGCCGACAGCCGGGAGGCTCACCCCCGGCGGCCGGACTTCGGGACCACCAGCTTGGTGGCCGACCAGTCGTCGGTCACGCTCAGGGTGCTGGTCGTCGCCAGGCCCGCGACCGGCGCGGCCTCGGTGATGTCGCTGGTCTCGACGTAGCCGTCGCGGCCGACCTTCGGGGTCAGCAGCCAGACCACTCCACCGGCCTTGAGGTCGGTCAGGATGTCGAAGAACGCGTCGACCAGGTCGCCGTCGTCCTCACGGAACCAGAGCAGGACGACGTCGACGACTTCGTCGGTGTCCTCGTCGACGAAGGCCTCGCCGGTGATCTCCCGGATCGCGTCGCGGAACTCGTCGTCGCAGTCATCGTCGTACCCGATCTCCTGGACGACCCAGCCGGCCTCCAGGCCGAGCCGGGAGGCCATGTTCGGCACTCCGCTCTTGCCGTCCGCGTGGTCCGCGGTCGCGCTCACGTGTCCTCCTCCGTGGTCCCCGCTTACCCGGGGGTAGGTGTCAGTAGCCTGCTGCTCAGCGATAGTCCATCGTGACGTACCGCGTCGCGCAAGTATGCACCAGGGTTCCGTGACGTGTCCGGTATGCGCGTGGCGGGTGCGAGGCGTGTCCGCTGAGATCCGGCGCGGCCGCCCGGAATCGGGCCGGAAGGGAAGGCGAAGTAGAACGCATACCGAACAGGTGACAGGATTGCAGTGAAGACAACCAGAGAGAACGGCAGGACAACGTGGCTTCCGGACACGAACCACCAGCCATCATCACCGAGGGGATGCCCACCCAGCTCCCCGACATCGACCCCGACGAGACACGGGAGTGGGTCGAATCGCTCGACGCGGTCCTGGACGAACGGGGCAAGGCGCGAGCGCGCTACCTGATGCTCAAGCTGATCGAGCGCGCCCGGGAGCGACAGGTCGGCGTGCCCGCACTGCGGAGCACCGACTACATCAACTCGATCCCGCCCGAGCGTGAGCCCTGGTTCCCCGGCGACGAGCACATCGAGCGGCGGATCCGGGCCTTCATCCGGTGGAACGCCGCAGTGATGGTGAGCAAGGCCAACCGCAAGGGCCTGGAGGTCGGCGGCCACATCGCCACCTACCAGTCGGCCGCCAGCCTGTACGAGGTCGGTTTCAACCACTTCTTCCGCGGCAAGGACCACCCCGGCGGCGGCGACCAGATCTTCATCCAGGGACACGCCTCGCCCGGTATGTACGCGCGGGCGTTCCTGGAGGGCCGGCTGTCCACCGACCAGCTGGACGGGTTCCGCCAGGAGGTCTCCCGCGGCCCGCACAACGGGCTGTCGTCGTACCCGCACCCGCGGCTGATGCCGGACTTCTGGGAGTTCCCGACCGTCTCGATGGGTCTGGCCGCGCTGAACTCGATCTACCAGGCGCGCTTCAACCGGTACCTGCACCACCGCGGCATCAAGGACACCAGCCAGCAGCACGTCTGGGCGTTCCTCGGCGACGGCGAGATGGGTGAGCCGGAGTCGCTCGGCGCGATCGGCCTGGCCGCGCGCGAGGAGCTCGACAACCTCACCTTCGTGATCAACTGCAACCTGCAGCAGCTGGACGGCCCGGTCCGCGGCAACGGCAAGGTCATCCAGGAGCTGGAGGCGTTCTTCCGCGGCGCCGGCTGGAACGTGATCAAGGTGATCTGGGGCCGCGAGTGGGACAACCTGCTCGCCCAGGACCACGACGGCGCGCTGGTGAACAAGATGAACACCACGCCGGACGGCCAGTTCCAGACCTACTCCGTCGAGTCCGGCGAGTACATCCGCAACAACTTCTTCGGCGGCGACCAGCGGCTCCAGCAGATGGTCAGCAACCTGTCCGACGAGGATCTGCGCAAGCTTCCCCGCGGCGGTCACGACTACCGCAAGGTGTACGCCGCGTTCAAGAGCGCGACCGAGCACGTCGGGCAGCCGACCGTGATCCTGGCCCAGACCATCAAGGGCTGGACGATCGAGGCGCTGGAGGGCCGCAACGCGACCCACCAGATGAAGAAGCTGACCTCGGACGACCTCAAAGCGTTCCGGGACCGGCTGTACCTGCCGATCGACGACTCCGCGCTCGAGGACGCCTACAACCCGCCGTACTTCCACCCCGGCACCGACTCGCCGGAGTTCCAGTACATGATGGAGCGGCGCAAGCAGCTCGGCGGATCGCTGCCGCAGCGGCGGGTGGCCCCGAAGACCTCGCTCAAGCTGCCTGGTGACGACGTCTACAAGCCGCTCGCCAAGGGCAGCAACTCGCCGGTCGCGACCACGATGGCGCTGGTCCGGCTGTTCCGCGACCTGATGAAGGACCCGGAGATCGGCGACCGGATCGTCCCGATCGCCCCGGACGAGTACCGCACGTTCGGCATGGACTCGATGTTCCCGACGGCCAAGATCTACTCGCCGCACGGGCAGCAGTACGAGGCCGTCGACCGCAACCTGCTGCTGTCCTACAAGGAGTCCGAGCAGGGCCAGCTGCTGCACGAGGGCATCAGCGAGGCCGGCGCGATGGGCTCGATGATCGCGGCGGGTACGGCGTACGCGACGCACGGCGAGCCGATGATCCCGTTCTACATCTTCTACTCGATGTTCGGGTTCCAGCGAACCGGTGACTCGCTCTGGGCGCTGGGCGACCAGCTCGGCCGGGGTTTCCTGGTCGGTGCGACGGCCGGCCGTACGACGCTGACCGGCGAGGGACTGCAGCACGCGGACGGTCACTCGCCGCTGCTCGCCTCCACCAACCCGGCAGCGGTGCACTACGACCCGGGCTTCGCCTACGAGGTCGCGTACATCGTCAAGGACGGTCTGCGCCGCATGTACGGCTACGGCCTGGACAAGGACAAACCGTTCGGCGAGGACGTCTTCTACTACCTCACCGTGTACAACGAGCCCGTCCCCCAGCCCGCCGAGCCGGAGAACCTCGACGTCGCGGGGCTGCTCAAGGGCATGTACCGCTTCGACGAGTACCAGACCGCCGAGGGTGACGACGTACCGCGGGTGCAGCTGCTCGGGTCCGGTGTCGCGCTGCCGTGGGTGCGGAAGGCCCAGCAGATCCTCGCCGAGGAGTACTCGGTGGCCGCGGACATCTGGTCCGTGACCTCGTGGAACGAACTGCGCCGGGACGCCGTCGCCGCCGAGCAGCACAACCTGCTGCACCCGGACGAGCCGGAGCAGGTGCCGTTCGTGACCGAGCAACTGAAGGACACCAAGGGTCCGGTCGTTGCCGTCAGCGACTTCATGCGCGCGGTGCAGGACCAGATCTCCCGCTGGGTGCCGAACGACTACACGTCGCTCGGGACCGACGGCTGGGGTCTGGCCGACACCCGGGCCGCGGCCCGGCGCCACTTCCAGGTGGACGCCGAGTCGATCGTGGTCGCCGCACTGGAGATCCTCGCCAAGCGCGGTGACGTGAAGCCTGAGGTCGCCGCCGAGGCGGCCCGCAAGTACCGCATCGACGACCCCACCGCGGTCGCCGGCGTCAAGCAGGAGGGCGCCGGCGCCTGACGCCGACCACCCGCCAACGGGCCGCTCACCCCATCCGGGGTGGGCGGCCCGCCGCGTATTCGCTGGGGCCGCACGGCGAGTCGGCCCTACCCTCGGCACATGCCTGAGTTGATCGAGCCGACCGTCCAACTGCGCGACTCCTGGATGGAGTCTGCGAGCGAGTGGGGCGACACCCATCAGGACGGGGCCGGGTTGTGGGAGGCCGACGACCTGAGCACAGTCGACGGGTTCGCCGCGTGGACGCAGCGGTTGCGCGAGCAGAGCGACGACAGCATCCCGGTCACGCCGGAGCGGGTGCCTGCGACGTACTGGTGGATCGTTGACGGCGGCACCTACCTCGGCGCGATCACGCTCCGGCACGCGCTCAACGAGAAGCTGTTCGAGGGCGGTGGGCACATCGGGTACGGCGTACGCCCGTCGGCACGAGGTCGCGGGCTGGCGACCTGGGCGCTCGGCGCCGTACTCGACAGCGCCCGTGAGCGCGGAATGGACCGCGTGCTGATCACCTGCGACGACGGCAACGTCGCGTCCGCACGGACGATCGAGCGCAACGGCGGCGTACTCGAGGACGTCCGCGACACCTGGCTGGGCCGCACCCGCCGCTACTGGATCGAGCTCTGAGCCGGGTTTGCTACCGTCGGCGCTGACCGTTTGTCGACGACGGGGAGTAGTTGAGCGTGTCCGGAACGCAACAGGACATCGCGGAGGAGAAGACTTTCTTCGGTCATCCTCGCGGGTTGATGACGCTGTTCACCACGGAGCTGTGGGAGCGGTTCAGCTACTACGGAATGCGCGCGATCCTGCTGCTGTACCTGACCGACCAGGCGCACGGGCTCGGCCTCGGTGAGTCACTCGGGCAGGCAGTGGTGTCGATCTACGGCGCCTCGGTCTACCTGCTGTCGGTCCTCGGCGGCTGGTTCGCGGACCGCGTGTTCGGTGCCCGTCGCACCGTCCTGTACGGCGGTACCGTGATCGTCTCCGGCCACCTGTGTCTCGCCCTGCCGTCGACCGGCCCGGCGTACGCCGGGATCGCGTTGGTTGCCCTCGGCACCGGACTGCTGAAGCCGAACGTGTCCACGATGGTCGGCGCGCTCTACGAGCAAGGCGATACGCGACGGGACTCGGCGTTCTCGATCTTCTACATGGGGATCAACATCGGGTCGTTCTCGGCGCCGTTCGTGGTCGGGTTCCTGCGCCGCGAGTTCGGGTTCCACGTCGCGTTCGCGGCGGCCGCGGTCGGTATGACGCTGGCGCTGGTCGCCTACCTGCTCGGTCGGCGCACCCTGCACGGCCGCGGCGACACCCCGCCGAATCCACTGACCGCAGCCGACCGGCCGACGATGATCAAGGTCTCGGCCGCGGTCGTCGCGTTGCTCGGTGTGGTGTTCGCCTGGTCGGCCTGGCGATCCGGAGGCGTCGGCCCGCGGCCGGTCGTGGACGCCATCTCGTACGTGTGCTTCCTGGCGCCGATCGCGTACTTCGTGATGCTGCTGCGGAGCCCGCTGGTCACGCCGGTCGAACGGCAGCGGGTCCGCGCGTACATCCCGTTGTTCGTCGCGGCGATGCTGTTCTTCATGCTGTTCGAGCAGGCCGCGACCACGCTGACGACGTTCGCGGCGAGCCGGACGCAACTGGACCTGTTCGGGATCGAGATCTCGCCGGAGTTCTTCCAGTCCGTCAACCCGTTCTCGATCGTTGTGCTGGCGCCGGTGTTCGCGGTGATCTGGATCCGGCTCGGCGACCGCGGGCCGTCGATCGGGCAGAAGTTCGCGACCGGGCTGCTGCTGGCCGGCATCTCGTTCGCGGTGACGGCGCTCGCCTCGTCGGTTGCCGGGGACAACCTCGCGTCGCCGCTGTGGCTGGTGGCCGTGTACGTGATCCAGACTCTCGGCGAACTGTTCCTCTCCCCCGTCGGCCTGGCCGCGACGACCGTCCTCGCGCCGCGTGCGTTCCTCAGCCAGATGATGGCGCTGTGGTTCCTCGCCCCGGCAGCGGGTCAGGCGATCACCGCCCAGCTCGTGCAGGCGACCGAGGATGCGTCGGACACGGCGTACTTCGGTGGCCTCGCGGTCGTGACGATCGTGGTCGCGGTCGTCGTCTTCGCGCTGGCACCGTGGATCCGGCGGCACACCGACGTCCGGGACAGTGCCGACGTACGAGAAACGTCGTAGTCGCACCGTTCGCGAGTTGCGCATTCCGTCCGACGCGGACGGCGGCCCGGGAGACCTAGCGTCAGTGACATGACTGGCGCAAGCGTTGCTCTTCTCGCGGGGACGATGTCCACCATCCTCTTCGCGTCGAGCGCCCTGCCGATGGTGGTCCGGGCGATCCGGACCCGCGACCTCGCGTCGTACAGCCCGGCCAACCTGGTGCTGGCCAACGTCGGCAACGCCGTCCACTGCATCTACGTGGTGCACCTGCCGCCAGGACCGATCTGGTTCCTGCACGGCTTCTACGTCGTGACGTCCGCGCTGATGTTGCTGTGGTGGCTGCGCTTCCACAATCAGTTCCACAGGCACCGGCGCGAGGTCAGGGAGGTCAGGGAGGTTCTGACATGAACACCATCATCATCGGCGCCGGACAGGCCGGACTCGCCACCGGCTACCACCTGCAACGGCTCGGGGAGCCGTTCACGATCCTGGACGGCAACGCCCGGGTCGGCGACCAGTGGCGGGCGCAGTGGGACAGCCTGCGGCTCTACTCCCCCGCCAAGTACGACGGCCTGCCCGGGCTGCCGTTTCCGGGCGATCCGTGGAACTACCCCACCAAGGACGAGGTCGCCGACTACCTCGCCGCGTATTCGACCCGTTTCGACCTGCCGATCCGGCACAACACCCGGGTCGAAAGGATCGAGCGCCTCGACGGCCGCTGGATCGTGGTCACCGGCACGGAGCGGATCGCGACCGACAACGTCGTCGTCGCCACGGGCACCTTCGGGCGTACGCCGTACCTCCCGGACTTCGCCGTCGACCTGGATCCCGCGATCCGGCAACTGCACTCGTCGGAGTACCGGCGGCCGGCGCAGCTCAAGGACGGCCCGGTGCTCGTGGTCGGCGCGTCACACTCCGGCACCGATGTCGCGTACGAGGTCGCGCAGACCCACGACACCATCCTGTGCGGTCGCGATCCCGGGCAGATGCCGTTCCGTCCCGGCGCACGCGGTCAGGCGATCTTCTGGCCGGTGTTCCTGTTCGTCGGACGGCATCTGGTCACGCGCCGGTCGCCGATCGGCAAGTCGGCGATGGAGGAGATCCGGTTCCACGGCGGCCCGATGATCCGGGTGAAGCGGGCGGACCTGCTCGAGCGTGGCGTCGAGCGCGTGCACGACCGGGTGACCGGCGCCCGGAACGGGCAGCCCGTGCTCGCGGACGGCCGCGTACTCGAAGTGGCCAACGTCGTCTGGGCGACCGGCTTCCAGCAGGTCTTCGACTGGATCAAGGCGCCGGTGATCGGGCCCGACGGCTGGCCACGCGAGTTCCGCGGCGTGGTCGCGGACGCGCCAGGCCTGTTCTTCTGCGGTCTGTCCTTCCAGTACTCCTTCAGCTCGATGGTGCTGCCCGGTGTCGGGCGGGACGCCGGGTACGTCGCCAAACACATCGCGGCCCGGTCCCGGACGGACCGGAGTCTTGCCGCCGCGTGACCGACAGGCGCATGCTCGCGAGTGGGGGCATGTGATGGGGATTGTCGACGATCTACAGCGGGCCCGGACGGCGTTCGAGCGCCGCGACTGGGCGGCCGCGTACGACCGGCTCACCATGGCGGACGGTGAGCCGGGGACCGCCCTCGGCCCGGAAGACCTGATGACGCTGGCCACGGCGGCGTTCCTGCTCGGTGACACGGACGGCTGCATCCGCGCCCTGCAGCGCGGCTACCGGCTGCGCATCGACGCCGGCGACGTGCTGGGCGCGGTGCGGTTCGCCTTCTGGCTGGCGCTCGTCCTCAACGTCCGCGGCGAGGTGGCGGTCGGCAGTGGCTGGGCCGCCCGCGCCCACCGCCTGCTGGTGGACCAGCCGGAGGACGTACTGGAACGCGGCTACCTCCGCGTCCACGACTTCTTCCGGTGCCTGGACAGCGGTGACTTCCCGGGCGCTCTGGCGGTGAGTGAGGACATGATCGGCATCGCCCGCCGGCACTCCGATCCCGACCTGCTCGCCCAGAGCCTGGTCTGCAAAGGCCGGCTGCTGATGTACTCCGGCCGGGTGCCGGAGGGCCTGGCCCTGCTGGACGAGGCGATGGTCGCCGTCGCGGCCGGTGAGCTCTCGCCGATCTTCGCGGGCAACGTGTACTGCGCGATGATCGAGGCCTGCCAGGAGGTACTGGACTTCGCTCGTGCGTCCGCCTGGACGACGGCGCTGACGCGCTGGTGCGACAGTCAGCCGGACCTGGTGCCGTTCACCGGGCAGTGCGCGGTCCATCGCGGTCAGATCCTGCGCCTGCACGCGGCGTACCCGGAGGCGCTGGCGGAGTTCGACGCCGCCTGCCGCCGGTATGCGGCCGCGGGATCCCAGGTCGCGGCCGGCCTCGCGTTGACCGAGCAGGGCGACGTACTGCGGATCTGCGGCGAGTTTTCGGCGGCGCAGGCGGCGTACGACGAAGCGGCCGGGTACGGGCACGAACCGCAGCCGGGCCGGGCGCTGCTCCTGCTGGCCCGTGGCCGGACCGCGGCCGCGGTTGCCGCCGTACGGCGTCTGCTCGCGGAGACCGGCGATCCGGTGCATCGTTCGCGGCTGCTCGCGGGCGCGGTCGAGGTCCTGCTCGCCGGCGAGGCCGTGGACGAGGCCTCGTCGGCGGCTGAGGAGTTGTCGGCAATCGCCGACAGCTTCGGCTGCGCGGGGCTACGGGCGTCGGCGGCGTACTGTCTGGCGCTGGTCGCGCTGCAGGACCGCGACCCGGACCGCTCGTTGCGTCAGGCAAGGGTTGCCGGTCAGTTGTGGAACGAGTTGCAGGCCCCGTACGAGGTGGCGCGGGCGAAGGTACTGGTCGGACGGTCGTTCCGGTTGCTCGGGGACGAGGACTCTGCGACCACCGAACTGAAGGCCGCCTGCCACAGTTTCACCGAACTCGGCGTCGTGCCTGCGCGGCAGGAAGTCGAGCGGCTGCTGCACACCGAGAGCACCGGCGGTCTCACCGCTCGCGAGCTCGAGGTCCTGCGACTGGTTGCGGTGGGCAACAGCAACGCCGAGATCGCGGAGCGGCTGGTGCTGAGCGACAAGACCGTCGCCCGGCACCTCACCAACATCTTCGCGAAGCTCGACGTACCGTCCCGGACCGCGGCCGCGGCGTACGCCCGCGATCACGACCTGCTCTGAGCCACCCAGGTCGACAACGCTTCATCCAGTCCCGTCGCGGTGCCGTCCGCGGCGGCCCAGGCGACGTACCCGTCCGGCCGGATCAGCACGCCGGTGAGGTCGCCGTCGTACTTCGTCGTGAGCACGCGGACCCGCCCGGATGCGAGGTCGCGCAGTTGCGCCGAATCGGACAGGTCCAGCAGCAGCGCCTTGCCGTCGAACAGGTGCTCCCCCAGCCGCGTACCGTCCGCGAACTTGAAGTCCGGCGCACCCGAGCCGACCAGCTCGTGCGTGCCCTCGATCGGGTAGCGATGCAGAACACCGGACAACTTCTTCGCGAGGTACGTCGTACCGCCCGCCGTCTCGAGCAAGTCCTTGACCACGCTGCGCAACGCCGAGGTCCGGAAATCCGTGCGCATCAAGGCGACCTGGGCGCGTGTCCAGTCCAGGACCCACTCGCCGATCGGGTGCCGCTCGGTCGTGTAGGTGTCGAGGAGACCCGCGGGCGCGGTGCCCTGGATCGTCGCGGCCAGTTTCCAGCCGAGGTTGACCGCGTCACCGATTCCCAGGTTCAGGCCCTGACCGCCGAAGGGTGAGTGCACGTGTGCCGCGTCCCCGGCGAGCAGCACGCGTCCGATGCGGTACGTCGTGGCCTGCCGTGCGTTGTCGGTGAACCTCGTCGCCGACAGCAGGCGGGTGACCGTGACGTCGACGCCGGTGACCCGCCGCAGGCTGCCCTGGATCTCGTCGGCGGTGATCGGTGCGTCGCGGTCCTCCGGCGGGCCGTCGAACTCGACGGTCAGCACCCTGCCGGGAACCGGTCCGTGCGCGTAGAGCCCGGTCTCGGTGTAGTTCCAGCTGCGGCGCAGGCCCTCGGCGCCTTCGAGTTCCACGATCGCCTGCCGGCCAGTGATCGCCGGCTCGGTACCGGGGAAGTCGAACCCAGCCAGCTTGCGTACCAGACTGCGGCCGCCATCGGCGCCGACCAACCAGCCCGCCCGCACCGAGCCGGCGCTCAACTGGACCGTTACGCCCTCGTCGTCGGCGTCGAAGCCGGTGACCTCCACCCCACGCCGGATCTCGACGCCGAGCTCGGCGGCCCGCGCGCCCAGTACGGACTCGATCGCCTGCTGCCCGACCGCGACCACCGACACCGCGGGACCGGCATCGCGGAAGTCCGGATCCGCGAAGTCCACCCCGGCGGAGCTGACCATGATCCCGGCGAAGTGCCCGGCCGGCGGCGGACCGCTCGGCGCCTTCCCGCTGCGGAACGCCTTCATCTGCTCGTATGCGAGCCGCTGGTGCTCCTGCAGCGCCGGTAGCATCCCGCGCCGGTACAACGCCTCGGCGGTCGGCACGTTGATCGAGCCGGCCTTGATCGTCGGGTCGATCTCGAGCAGCCGCTCGACGACCAGTACGCCGACTCCGGCCAGCGCGAGCTCGCAGGCCAGCATCAGTCCGGCCGGCCCGCCGCCGGCGATCACCACGTCCTTGTTGTCCATGGCGAAATCTTAGACCGAGTATAAAATTTGGTCCAGTACAATTCTGACCATGGCGGAGCAAGGACTGCGGGAACGCAAGAAGCAGGCAACCCGGCGGATGATCGCGGACGTGGCCACCGGCCTGTTCGTGACCCGCGGGTTCGACGCCGTGACGGTCGCCGAGATCGCCGAGGCGGCCGGTGTGTCCAAGATGACGGTCTTCAACTACTTCCCGCGCAAAGAGGACCTGTACCTGGACCGGCACCTCGACCGGCTCCGTGAACTCGAGACCGTCGTCCGCGACCGGCCTGCCGGCGAACCGGTGACGACCGCGATGCGCCGCTATCACCACGAGTTGCTTGCTGCGGGGCACCCGCTGTCGGGTGCGATCGCGGGCGTGCACGGGTTCTGGAGCGTGCTGCAGTCCAGCCCCGCTCTGATGGCCCGCATGGTCGAGCAGGAACACGAGATCAGCGACATGCTGGCCGGCGTACTGGCCGAAGAGACCGGCGACGAGTTCTCCGCACGCCTGGTCGCGAACCTGCTGACCGCCACCATCACCACGATCTTCCGGACCCCGGTCGGCCGGATCGTGGCCGGCGACGACGTCGAGCAGGTCCGCCGCGACCAGGTGGCGGTCATCGACCGGGCGTTCGACGTACTGGAGCAAGGGATCGGTCCTCGGAGGGAGCAGGTTCACTCCGACGGGTGAGGCGGCGCCGGGGCGGTAGGCCGGATGCTCGGAACGTGAGCACAACTGAGCGTCCCGTCCCCCGCTGGGCCTACGTCCTCGCCCACGCGATCCCGTTCCTGACCCTGCCGTCCGGACTCTGGCGGCTGGGTCTCGTCTTCGGTTCGTCGATGGGCATGCTGGACGACAACGGCAACCCCGCCCTGCTCGGAGGTATCGGCGAAAAGGTGTACGTCGTCTCGCTGTCGATCGTGTCCGAGCTGGTCGCGCTGACCGCGCTGGGCCTGGTCAGCCGCTGGGGCGAGGTCGCGCCGCGCTGGATCCCGTTCATCGGCGGCCGGCGCGTCCATCCGTACGCCGCGATCGTGCCCGCCGTCCTGGGATCGCTGTCCCTGATCGCGATCTGGACCTTCGGGTTCCGCGACGCGTTCACCGACCACTTCATCCCGTTCTCGGGCACGGGCTGGAAGGTACTGATGATGGCCTGCTACCTGCCGCTCAACCTCTGGGGACCCGCACTGCTGGTCGTCACCTGGGCGTACTACCGGCGCCGGGTCAGCGCGACCGCGGTCGCGGTTTGAGCGTCGTCCCGGGCAGCGGCGGAGCAGGCAGCGGATCGCCGTCGTACCCGGGGACCATGCTGAACCTGTCGTTGCCCCCAGCATCGATGGCGGCCTGCCAGGCGTCCCGCGCGGCGACGATGTCCTCGTGCGAGCGGCCGATGAAGTTCCACCACATCACCAGCTCCTCCTCGAACGGTTCACCGCCGAGCAGGAGGAACCGCACACCATTGCTCGAGGCGACGAGCTCGATCGCGTCGCGATCGGCGCCGAGGTAGGTCATCTCGCCGAAGCCCGGCGTCAATTCCCCGACCGTCAGCAATCCGTCGACCACGAGGACGGCGTACTCGTTGGACGGTGTCAGCGGGAGCGAGATAGTGCGGCCCGGCTCGATCGTGACATCGGCGCCGACGAGCGGGGTGTACGCCGGGGCGGGTGACGTGACACCGGCGACGGTCCCGATCATCACGGTCACCTGCGCGCCGTCGAGGCCGAGCCGCGGCAGATCGGCGTACGCGTTGAAGGCGGGTGGGGTCGTCGTACGGACGTCGTCCGGCAGGGCGACCCACAGTTGGGCGCCGTGCAGCCTCGGCGGGGCGTCCGGGGTCGAGACCTCGGAGTGGGCGATGCCGTTGCCGGCGGTCATGATGTTCAACTCACCCGGGCGGACGAGCGCGTGCGATCCGACGCTGTCACGGTGCTCGATCTCGCCCTCGAACAGCCAGCTCACCGTCTGCAGGCTCGTGTGAGGGTGCGGCGGGACCTGCATGCCACGCTCCCCCGGTACGTCGTACGAGTCGACGCGCTGCGCCAGGTCCTCCGGCCCGTAGTGGTCCACGAAGCACCAGGCGCCGACCATCCGGCGGTTCTTGTTCGGCAGCAGCCGACGTACCTTCGTGGTCCGCCCCAGCACGACGTCGCGCGCCTCGAGCATCTCCAGCGCGGGCCCCTCACAGTCGCCAGTCCCGACAACCTCAACCGGATCTTGCTCCAGATCACTCATGACGCCGTCCATTCCAGGAGTTTCTGCTGGTCCCAGGTGTTGATGACGCGGTCGGGCGACACACCGCAGTCCTCGGCGCGTTCGCAGCCGTAGACCTGCCAGTCGAGCTGGCCGGGCGCGTGCGCGTCGGTGTCGATCGAGAACACGCAGTCCATCTCGACCGCCATCGAGAGCAGCCGCTTCGGCGGGTCGAGCCGTTCGGGACGGGAGTTGATCTCGACCGCCGTACCGAACTGGCGGCACGCCTCGAACACCACCTCGGCGTCGAACTCGGACTCGGGGCGCGTCCCGCGGCCGCCCGTGATCAGCCGGCCGGTGCAGTGACCGAGGACGTCCACGTGCGGGTTGGCGATCGCGCGGACCATCCGCTCGGTCATCGGCTCGGAGGCCATCCGCAGCTTCGAGTGGACGCTGGCCACCACCACGTCCAGCCGGGCGAGGATCTCGGAGTCGCAGTCCAGCGAGCCGTCGTCGAGGATGTCGACCTCGATACCGTTCAGGATCGTGAAGCCGTCCAGCTCGTCCTGGAGCTTCTTGTTGAGCTCGGCAACGACCTCGAGCTGCTGCAGCCGCCGTTCCCGGGACAGCCCGTTGGCGACGGTCAGCCGCGGCGAGTGGTCGGTGAGCGCGATGTACGAGTGGCCCAGGCGATGCGCCGTACGCGCCATCTCCTCGATCGGGCTGCCGCCGTCGGACCACTCGGAGTGCAGATGCAGGTCGGCCTTCAGCTCGGCGCGGAGGTCCTTGCCCGCGCCGGTCAGCTCTTCCGCGTCACCCTCCAGCTTGACCAGGTACGCCGGGGTCTTGCCGTCCATCGCCTCGATGATCACGGCCTCGGTCTTCGGCCCGATCCCCGGCAGCTCGGTCAGGGTCCCGGCGCGGCGGCGCGCCCGTACCTCGGCGGCCGGCAACGCGGCGATCGTGTCGGCCGCCCGCCGGTACGCCTTCACCCGGTGCGTCGGCTGCCGGTCACGCTCGAGGTAGTACCCGATCGCCCGCAGGGCCGCTACGGCGTCCGCCACGCCCGCGTTGTCCGTCATGCCTCCCATCATGGCAGCGGTCTATGGTCGGTTCGTGGCGAAGGGTGCGCATCTGGCGCGGGCGGAGCGGTTGCAGGGAGCGACCGGCGCGCTCGCCACCGCCGCGATGGCGGCGATGGAAGAGAAGCTTCCGTGGTTCGGGAAGCTGTCCGCGCAGGACCGGTCGTGGATCGGGCTGGTCGCGCAGTCCGGGATCTCGGCGTTCGTCGAGTGGTTCCGCGACCCCGAGGCACACTCCTCGATGCCGACCCGGATCTTCGGCTCCGCGCCGCGCGAGTTCACCCGGGTGATCTCGCTGCACCAGACCGTCGACCTGGTGCGGACGACGATCGAGACCATCGAGAACACCATCGGCACCCTGCTCCCGCCCTCGGACGTCCCGATCGTCCACGAGGCCATCCAGCGGTACGCCCGCGAGGTCGCGTTCGCCGCCGCCACCGTCTACGCGCAGGCGGCCGAGATGCGCGGCGCCTGGGACGCCCGTCTGGAAGCCCTCCTCGTCGACTCCGTCATCCGCGGTGAGGCCGACGAGTCGGTCCGCTCTCGCGCCTCCGCTCTGGGCTGGACCGGAGCCGCCGGTACGACGGGAGCCGCGGAGGTGGCCGTGGTGGTCGGCCGGGCTCCCGCCGCCGAACCGGCCGAAACCCGCAACGCCGGCTCGAACGTCGCGGACCTGGTCCGGCACGCGGCCCGCGAGGCGGGTGCTGACGCTCTGTGCGCCATCCAGGGCGACCGCCTGGTGGTGGTACTCGGCGGTACAAGCAAACCTGTCGAGATCGTACAAAAACTCGCGCCCTGGTTTGGACCCGGTCCGATCGTGGTGGGACCGGTCGTGAAGGACCTGATGTCGGCCGTGACCTCGGCACGAGCCGCCGTTGCCGGGCTGCGCGCCGCCGCGGCCTGGCCGGGCGCCCCGCGGCCGGTGCCGGCCGACGAACTGCTCCCGGAACGGTCACTCTCCGGAGACGGCCACGCCCGCCGGCAGCTCGCGAACGAGGTCTATGCCCCGCTCACCGTGGGCGACGGCGTGCTCCTCGACACGGTCTCGGCGTACCTGGACTCGGGCGGATCGATCGAGGCGACGGCCCGGGCGATGTTCATCCACGCCAATACCGTCCGGTACCGGCTGAAGCGTGTGGCGGACATCACGGGGTACAACCCGCTGAATCCCCGCGACAGTTTCACGTTGCGTGTCGCACTGACCTTGGGTCGCCTGCTCAATCCCGAGCCCGGAGGCACGGTTTTGTAGGATCTCCACAAACCCGCCCGGGAGAATTCGTGCTCGCCTTTGCGCTCACGACCGGCAGGTGTAAGGGAGAGTGGGGCACGTGCTCGTCATCGTCGCACCCGGTCAGGGTGCCCAGACCCCAGGATTCCTCGAGCCGTGGCTGACGGATCCCGTGTTCGAGAGCCGGCTGAACTGGCTCTCCGCGGTCGCCGGCCTCGACCTCGCCCACTACGGCACCGAAGCCGACGCGGACACGATCCGGGACACCGCGATCGCGCAGCCGCTGCTGGTCGCCTCCAGCATGCTGGCCGCGCTGGCGGTCTTCCCGCACCCGGCCGACGCCTTCGCGAAGGTCGGCGCGGTCGCCGGTCACAGCGTCGGTGAGCTCGCCGCCGCGGCCGGCACCGGTGTGCTGACCGCCGAGCAGGCGATGGTCCTGGTCCGCGAGCGCGGCAAGGCGATGGCCGCCGCGGCCGCGCTGACGCCGACCTCGATGACCGCGGTGCTGGGCGGCGACCGCGAGGAGATCCTCGCCAAGCTCGCCGAGCACGGCCTGACGCCGGCCAACGACAACGGCCCCGGCCAGATCGTTGCCGCAGGCACCGTCGAGGAGCTGGCTGCGCTGGCTGCCGATCCGCCCGCGAAGGCGCGGCTGATCCCGCTGTCCGTCGCCGGTGCGTTCCACACCCGGCACATGGAGCCGGCCGTCCAGACGCTGGCGAAGTACGCGACCGCGATCAGCACCCACGACCCGCGGACCCGCCTGATCTCGAACCGCGACGGCCACGTCGTCCACGACGGCCGCGACGTCCTGCGGCGCCTCGTCAACCAGGTGAACGCGCCGGTCCGCTGGGACCTGTGCATGCAGACCATGTCCGACCTCGAGGTGACCGGCATCCTGGAACTGCCGCCGGCGGGCACCCTGACCGGGATCGCTCGGCGCGCTCTGAAGGGTGTCGAGACGTTCGCGCTGAAGACCCCGGACCAGCTCGACGACGCCCGCGCGTTCGTCGAGAAGCACGGCAGCCCGTCCGAGATCGACGCCTCCCCCACCTGGCGCCTGCTGGTCGCCCCGATCAAGGGCACCTTCACCCGCAAGGTCGACGTACTCCGGGAGACCGGTGCGACCGTCGAGGCCGGTGAGGTCGTCGCGAAGGTGGCGAGCCTGCGGGACGAGGTCGACGTGACCGCACCGCACGGCGGCATCGTCGTCGAGTGGCTCGTCGAGGAAGGCGACCCGGTCGCCCCCGGCCAGCCCCTGGTCCGCCTGCACCCCGCCGGGAGCCCCGCATGATCACCGCATCGACAGGCGCGCAGTACGCCGGAATTCTCGGCATCGGGTCGTACCGGCCGCGGCGGGCGGTGCCGAACTCCGAGATCCTCGAGCAGATCGACTCCAGCGACGAGTGGATCCAGACCCGCTCCGGGATCAAGGAGCGGCGCTGGGCGAGCGAGGACGAGACCGTCCTGATGATGTCGGTGAACGCGGCCAAGGAAGCGATCGCCGACTCCGGTATCGACCCGGCCGAGATCGGTTGCGTCATCGTCGCGACCGTCACGCACCTGTACCAGACGCCCGCCATCGCCACCCGGATCGCGGTCGAGGTCGGCGCCCCGACAGCGGCGGCGTTCGACATCTCCGCGGCCTGTGCGGGCTTCTGCTACGGCGTCGCGATGGGCAACGACCTGGTCCGCGGCGGCAGCGCGAAGTACGTACTGGCGATCGGGGTCGAGCGACTCAGCGACATCACCGACCGGACCGACCGCGGTACGGCGTTCATCTTCGCCGACGGCGCCGGCGCCGCGATCGTGGGACCGACCGACGAACCGGGGATCGGCCCGGTCGTGTGGGGCTCGGACGGCACGCAGCACCAGGTGATCAGCCAGAAGGAGTCCTGGCAGGAGGTGCACGGCAACCACAACTGGCCGCATCTGACGATGGACGGCAACCCGGTGTTCCGCTGGGCGTCGTTCGAGATGGCCAAGGCCGCGCAGCAGGCGCTGGACGTGGCCGGTGTGAAGGCGGAGCAGCTCGACCTGTTCGTCCCGCACCAGGCGAACATGCGGATCACCGACGCGATGCGCCGCACGCTGAAGCTGCCCGAGCACGTGAAGATCGCCCGCGACATCGAGCGCCAGGGCAACACCTCGGCCGCGTCGATCCCGCTCGCGATCACCGCGATGCGCGAGGCCGGCGAGGCCAAGAGCGGCGACCTCGCCCTGATCATCGGCTTCGGAGCCGGGCTGGTGTACGCCGCCCAGGTCATCCGTCTTCCGTAGTCCATAGTTGTCCGGGAGCAGCTCAGGTGGCTGCATCCGGCTGTACAAGCCAGAAGAAATCCGAAAGGGAACCAGAGAACATGGCCAGCACCGAAGAGATCCGTTCCAGCCTCGCCGAGATCGTGAACGAGATCGCCGGCATCCCGGTCGAGGACGTCCAGCTGGACAAGTCCTTCACCGACGACCTCGACGTCGACTCGCTCTCCATGGTGGAGGTCGTGGTGGCCGCCGAGGAGAAGTTCGACGTGAAGATCCCCGACGACGAGGTCAAGAACCTGAAGACCGTGGGCGACGCGGTCGCGTTCATCGAGCGCGCCCAGAACGGCTGACGTCACCGTCATCCGCGCTGGCCTGGGTGCTCATCGGGCCCCTTCTTCGCAAGGCAGTCTGATGAGCACCACGCAGTACCACCCCTCGCTCCCAACCGCAGAACGCTCATGTGAAGGATGAGGTAACCATGTCGAAGACCCGAGTCGTCATCACCGGACTCGGAGCCACGACTCCGCTCGGCGGCGATGTGGCCAGCACCTGGGAAGGGTTGCTGGCCGGTCGCTCCGGCGCACGGCGGCTGACCGACGAGTGGGTGCAGAACCTGGCGGTGCAGATCGCCGCACCGGTCGCGGTCGAGCCGACCGAGGTCATCGAGCGCGTCAAGGCCCGCCGTCTCGACCGTACGGCGCAACTCGCCCTCGTCGCCGCCCGTGAGGCCTGGGCCGACTCCGGCCTGGAGGACTCCGGGCTCGACAAGGAGCGCCTCGGCGTCGCGGTCGCCTCCGGGATCGGCGGCCTGCACACCACCCTGTCGAACTACGACGCCTTGCAGCAGAACCCGCGCCGGGTGTCGCCCTTGGCGATCCCGATGCTGATGCCGAACTCGTCGGCGGCGTACGTCAGCCTCGAGCTCGGCGCGAAGGCCGGCGTCCACACCCCGGTGTCGGCCTGTGCGTCCGGCAACGAGGCGATCTGGCTGGGGCTCGACCAGATCCGGCTCGGCCGCGCGGACGTGGTGGTCGCCGGTGGCGCCGAGGGCGCGATCATGGCGCTGCCGCTGGCCGCGTTCGGGATGATGCAGGCGCTCAGCAAGCGCAACGACGACCCGGAGAAGGCGTCGCGTCCGTGGGACGTGGACCGCGACGGGTTCCTGCTCGGAGAGGGCGCCGGGATCCTGATCCTGGAGTCGTACGAGCACGCGAAGGCGCGCGGCGCGAAGATCTACGCCGAGCTCGCCGGTGCGGGGATCTCCGCCGACGGCCACGACATCGCGCAGCCCGACCCCACCGGTTCCGGTGCGCGGCGAGCGATGCTGCGGGCGCTGTCCGAGGGCGACCTGAGCCCGGCCGACATCTTCCACATCAACGCGCACGCCACCTCGACGCCGCAGGGCGACATCGCCGAGTCGATCGCGATCCGGCAGGCGCTCGGCAAGGAGGCCGACCACGCGGTCGCCACCGCGCCGAAGTCGATGATCGGTCACCTGCTCGGCGGTGCCGGTGCGGTCGAGTCGGTCGCCACCGTGCTCGCCCTGAAGAACAGGGTCTCGCCGCCGACCATCAACGTGGACAAGCTCGACGACGAGATCGACCTGGACGTCGCGACCGAGCAGCGCAAGCTGCCCGACGGGGACATCGCGGCCCTGAACAACTCCTTCGGCTTCGGCGGCCACAACGCCGCCATCGCCTTCAAAACCCTGTAGTCCCTGGAGGCCCGATGACCGTCGCTCCGGCGAAACCCGCCAAGCTGCCCCGTGAGCTGGATCCGCGGAACCCCGTCACCCGGCTCACGAACCTGCTCGATCCGGGCAGTCTGGAGCTGATCACCCCCGATGATCTGTCGGGGATGATCGCGGCCCGCGGGCGGATTGCCGGGGCGAAGGTCGTGGCGTTCTGTTCCGACGCCACCGTGATGGGCGGCGCGATGGGCGACATCGGCTGCGACGTGGTGGTCAAGGCCTACGAGGTCGCCCGCGCGGAGCAGGTGCCGATCATCGGCCTGTGGCACTCCGGCGGCGCGCGGCTGGCCGAGGGCGTGCTCAGCCTGCACGCCGTCGGCAAGATCTTCTACGCGATGACGCAGGCCTCCGGGAAGATCCCGCAGATCTCCGTCGTCCTCGGCCCGGCGGCCGGCGGAGCGGCGTACGGTCCGGCGCTCACCGATGTCGTCATCCTCGGTCCGGAGGGCCGGATCTTCGTGACCGGCCCGGACGTGGTCCGCTCGGTCACCGGTGAGGACGTCGACATGCTCCGCCTCGGCGGCCCCGAGCCGCACGGGCGGCGATCCGGCGTCGTCCACATCACCACCGACAGCGAGGCGACAGCGCTGGAGCAGGCCCGCCGGTTGGCCGACCTGCTCGCCAACCAGGGCACGATGTCGACCGCGATCCCGGACACCGATCTGTCCGGGTTCCTGCCCGAGTCGGCGAAGCGCGCGTACGACGTCCACCCGCTGGTCGGAGGTGTGCTCGACGAGGACGCTGAGTCTTCACAGGTCGAACTGCACCAGCGGTGGGCGCCGAACATCGTCACCACGCTCGGTCGCCTCGGCGGCCGCACGATCGGCGTGATCGCGAACAACCCGCTCCGGCTCGGTGGCTGCCTGGACGCGCTGTCCGCGGAGAAGGCGTCCCGGTTCGTCCGGATGTGCGACGCGTTCGGCGTACCGCTCGTCGTGCTGGTCGACGTACCGGGGTATCTGCCGGGTGTCGGTCAGGAGTGGGACGGCGTCGTACGACGGGGCGCGAAGCTGCTGCACGCGTTCGCGGAGGCCGTCGTACCGCGGGTGACGCTGGTGACGCGAAAGACGTACGGCGGGGCGTACATCGCGATGAACGCGCGCTCGCTGGGCGCCACCCGGGTCTTCGCGTGGCCGCGCGCCGAGGTCGCCGTGATGGGCGCGGTGGCGGCCATCCGGGTCCTGCACCGCCGCAAGCTCGCCGAGGTGGACCCGGAGCTCCGGCCCCAGGTCGAGGCCGAGCTGGCCGTGGAGCACGAGAAGATTGCCGGCGGCATCGATCGGGCCATCGAGATCGGCGTCGTCGACGAGGTCGTCGAACCGACCCGCACCCGCACGGCCCTCGCGACCGCCCTGGCCAAGGCCGAGGCCGACGGCCCGATCCGCGGCAACCACGGCAACATCCCGCTGTAGACACCCCTGAAACGGCTTGAAGGGCACGGATCCGGAGATCCGTGCCCTTCACGTGGTGCGGCCGCTGTTGTTCACAACCACCGGGGGTGTCCCGACACCCGGTGGCCCAGCGGCCACGGCCCCTCCCACCCTTTGTAGAACGTCTGATGCCCAGTCTCACCGAAAAGTTCGGCGAAGTCCCCTGGTTCACAGGTTTCTTCTGAAGTTCTCAGCAAGTCCTCAGACGACCTGGTGGAGCCAGCGCACCGGGGCGCCGTCGCCGGCGTACCGGAAGGGCTCGAGTTCGTCGTCCCACGGGCGACCGAGCAGCCGCTCGACCTCCTCGGTCAGGTCGGCCTCACCGCTCGCCGCCTTCAGCATGGCCGCCTTCAACCGCTCCTCGGGCACCATGATGTCGCCGTGGACGCCGGTCGTCGCGTGGAAGACCCCGAGCGCCGGGGTGAAGGAGTACCGCTCGCCCTCGACGCCGTTGCTCGGCTCCTCGGTCACCTCGAACCGGAGCTTCTGCCATCCGCGCAGGGCGGACGCCAGCTTCGCCGCGGTCCCGGCCTCAGCCTGCCACGACAGTTCGGCCCGGTACTGGCCCTGGGCCGCCGGCTGCGGTGTCCAATCCAGTTTCACGGGCACGCCAAGGATGCCGCCCGCTGCCCACTCGACATGCGGACACAACGCTGACGGCACCGTGTGGACGTACAGAACGCCACGAGTTGTCGCCACCGGGACCTCCTGTGCTCGAGGGGCGCCTTCCCCAGCGTTCTCGATCACTTGCCTGTCGGTCCTGGCGGTACTGATCCCTCAAGGCATCACAAGATGCCCCGCGGAACTCTGATACATCTTGCACCACAGCCCCCTCCAACACCAGCAGCCTCGCCGTGTCAACTACATCACCGTCGTGTCGCGATCTCAGCTGGACCCGCCGCGGATCCAGCTCGGCGAAGAACGGTCCGCGAACACCTGTGGGCTGTCGCTGGAGATCGCGAGAACCACCGCGCCGGCCTGCTGTGTCGCGAGCGCCCGCGCCGTCACGATCTGGCGTGGGGGCGAGCCGATTGCTAGGGGAAGCGGGTGGCGAGGGCGATGCACGCGCCGGCGGCGGCGAGGGTGAAGAGCATCGCGATCCCGGCGTACCGGGCGGTGATCTCCTTGTCGACCTCGTCGTACCCGACCGAGGAGCCGATGTCCTTGTAGACGTCCTCGAGCTCACCGGCCGACTCCGCGGTGTAGGCCTTGCCGCCGCTGATCTCGGCGACCGAGCGCAGCTCGGCCCGGTCCGGTGGGACCCGCTGCCGGATGCCGTCCATCTCGATGAAGCCCGAGTCGGTGCCGAAGCAGATCGTGTACACCGGGGTGCTCTTCGCCTTCGCGGCCTGCGCGCCCTCCTGGGCGGTCCGGCCGACGGTCCGCTTCCCGTCGGACAGCAGCACGATCCGCGCCGGAGCCGGCTCGGTGGGGTGCTCGGGGTCCGGCGGGACCTGGGTGAGCGCCTGCAGCGAGGTGTAGATGCCCTCACCGGTCGCGGTCGACTCGGCCAGCTCGAGCCCGTCGATCGAGCGCAGCACGGTCGCCCTATCGGTGGTCGGCGGCACGATGATCGACGCCGTACCGGCGAAGTTCACCAGCGCCACGTTGAACTTGCCCGGCAGCTGGTTGACGAAGTTCTTGGCCGACTTCTTCGCGGCCTCGAGCCGGTTCGGGTCGATGTCGGTGGCCATCATCGACAGCGAGACGTCGATCGCCACCACGATCGTCGCCCGCTCGCGCGGCACCTTCACCTTGGCCTTCGGCTGCGCGAACGCCACGACGCAGGTCAGCGCGGCCAGCAACGCCAGCCCGACGGCAAGGTGCCGCCGCCACTGCGGCCGCCGCGGCGCGACCCGGTCCAGCAGCGCGATGTTGGTGAAGCGCAGCGCGTACTGCGAGCGACGGTGCTGGAGAAAGATGTAACCCGCCAGGATCAGCGGGATGAGCAGCAGGAACCACAATCTGGCCGGAGACAGGAACTCCATCAGCGAGCCACTCCCTTCGGCGGTTGGTGCAGACGGGCTGCGACATGCCGGTAGGCGAGCACGAACCGCACGGTGTCGGCGACCCAGTCGCGGTCGGTCCGCAGCACCAGATGCCCGGCACCTACCCTACGCAGGGCGGCACGCGTTCGTTCCCGCTGCGCGAGCGCGGCCGTCCCGAAAGCCTCCCGGACCTTGCGCCGCCGGGTGTCGATCTCGCGCACCTCACCGGTCTCCGGGTCACCGATCGTGACGACGCCGATGTTCGGCAGCTCCAGCTCGCGCGGGTCGACGATCTCGACCGCCAGCACCTGGTGCTGCGCGGTCAGCTTGCGCATCGCGCGCTCCCAGGACGGCTCGATCTGGCTGGCCACCTCGCCGTCGTGCGGCGTGAGGAAGTCGGAGACGATCACACGCAGCCCGCGCTTGCGCTGCGTCCGCGCCATCGACTCGAGCGCCGCGGCCAGGTCGCTGCGGTGTGCCTCCTCGTCGCTGTTGAACTGCTCGGCCAGCAGCGCGCGCAGCAGGCCGTAGAGCGCGAGCCGCCCGGACCGCGCCGGCCAGCGGCGCAGCGCCGAGTCGCGCAGCATCAGCCCACCGAAGCGGTCGCCCAGCCGGTGGGTCAGGAACCCGACCGTGGCGACGGCCGCGACCGCGAGCTCCCGCTTCTCGAGTGTCGACGTACCGAAGTCCATCGAGCCGGACAGGTCCACCAGCGCCCAGGTCTCCAGCTCCCGGTCCGCGATCAGGTCACGGACGTGCGGAACCGTGGTGCGCGCGGTGACCGCCCAGTCCATCCGCCGTACGTCGTCGCCGACCTGGTACTCCCGCGCCTCGGCGAGCTCGGTGCCGGGCCCCGGGAGCAGGCCGAGGTGTTCCCCGTGCAGGTAGCCCTCGAGCCGCCGTACGACGGTCAGCTCCAGCCGCCGCAAGGCACGCTCGGGGGCGAGCTGCGAGATCGTCATCGCAACCCGCGGATCTGGACGGTTGGGCACTACACGAACTCCGGGCGGCCGGAGCCGTCGGTGCCGTCACGCCAGACCGGCTGCGGCGGCGGGACGGTGGCCAGGATCCGCTCGATCACCGCGCGCGGGTCGATGTTGTCCGCGACCGCGTCGAAGGTCAGCCCGAGCCGGTGCCCCATCACGTCGAGCGCGACGGTCTGGACGTCGCTCGGCAGCAGGTAGTCCCGGCCGTGGATCAGCGCCAGCGCCCGGCCGGCCGCGATCAGGCCGAGGGTCGCGCGCGGGCTGACGCCGAGCTCGATGATCGGCTCCAGGTCGGGCAGGTGGAAGTCGGTCGGCGTCCGGGTCGCCATCACCAGGCGCACGGCGTACTCCGCGACGAGGTTGTGCACGAAGACCTGCTCCGCGGTCCGCTGCAGCTCGAGGATCGTCTCCGGCTTGAGCACCTGCCGCGGCTCCGGCGGATCGACGCTCATCCGGCGGAGGATCTCGAACTCCTCGTGCCCGCGCGGATGCGGTACGTCGATCTTCACCAGGAACCGGTCGCGCTGCGCCTCGGGCAGCGGGTACACGCCCTCGGACTCGATCGGGTTCTGGGTCGCGATCACGATGAACGGCTTCGGCATCGGGAACGTCTGGCCGCCGATCGACACCTGCCGCTCGGCCATCAGCTCCAGCATCGCGGACTGCACCTTGGCCGGCGCGCGGTTGACCTCGTCGGCCAGCACGAAGTTCACGAACGTCGGGCCGAGCTCGATGTCGAAGGTCTCCCGGGTCTGCCGGTAGATCCGGGTGCCGACGATGTCGGACGGGACCAGGTCCGGGGTGAACTGGATCCGGGCGAACGTGCCGCCGACCACGCTGGCGAAGGTCCGGACGGCAAGCGTCTTGGCAACACCCGGAACACCCTCGAGCAGGCAGTGACCCTTGGCCAGCAGCGACACCATCAAGGTCTCGACCATGTGCTCCTGGCCGACGATCACCCGCTTGACCTCGCCAAGGGCCTCGCCGATCAGCCGGGACTGCTGGGCCACCGTTCCTGCCGGCACCGTGGTTTCGGTCATGCCTGTCCTTCCGGGGCCCGCACGCGAGCCTTGTCATTCCCCACTGGCAACACCAGCCATTCCATCAGATCACCGGGGCCAGCGCTCCCGGAGCCCCGTCCCATCCTCCCCCGCCACCCCAAATCCAGCTCCCGCCGTACCTGGAGCACCCCGGTCCGGAAATGGGTGACGGGTGCTCGAGGTGGGTTCGGTGCGCGTGCTACCGGGGATGTGGTGGGATTGGGGTGATGACTGCGACCGAATCCCAGCCGAAGGTGCAGCCGGAGGACCGGCCTGCGCTGGAGATTCCGGACGCCCTCCCGCTGCAGCCGGAGGACCCGCCGCGGGTCGGCGAGTTCTGGCTCCGCGGCCGCCTCGGCGCCAACGCGGCCGGTTATCTGTACACCGCCAGCTCCGAGGACGGGCGGGACGCGATCGTCGCGATGATGACCGAAGGTTCGGCCGACGACGCCGCCGCCCGGGAGCGGTTCGTGAACGCCGTCGACGAGCTCCCCGAGGACGCCGTACTCGCGCACAACGACTCCGACGACGACGATCTCGCGCTCTGGGTCGCGATCGGGCCGATCCGGACCGACGACGGGTCCAGTGCGGCGTCCGACGAGCGGCTGATCGCGGAACGCCGCGGCGAAGAGGTCCTGTCCGCGGTGTTGATGGACCGGATCCCGCAGCCCGGGAAGCTCCGCGGACCGGACTTCCGGCACTACTGGGAGAACCGGCGGCGCCCCGGCCTGTTCCGGATCTGGCCGCTGCCGTGGCCGAACGCGCTGCGCCCGGCGTCGCGATGGGCCTTGGCGTTCGCACTGCTGACGATGGCCGTGATCATGGCGCTCGCGGTGTTCCTGGCGTGGCTGCTGTTCCGGCACGCCGCGCCGCTGGAGCCGGAGCCCGTCATCCCGACCCCGACCGGGACCACGACGGTCACCGTCACGCCCACCACACCGCCGCCCGGGACCGGGACGGGGTCCGCCACGCCGCCGACGGCCAGCCCGACAACGGGCACACCGAGCACCGGTATCCCGACGGTGGCGCCGACGGGTTCACCCGGTACGGCGACGAACCCGGGCGACAAGTTCTAGTTCGGTTGCTTGCGCCTCAGCAGGCTCCGTAGACCGAGCAGGCTGATCACCGCCCAGCTGCCCTCCAGCAGCAGGAAGCCCCACGACAGCTGCATGGCCGCGATCGTTGCCAGCGCCCCCGATCCGAGCAGGTTCAGGAGCTGGTACGTGATCGTGCGCTGCTGCAGCTTGCCGGCCTGGGCGGCCGCGAACGCCACCAGAATGGTGACCGCGCCAACGATTTCGACGACGTCGATCGCATGCATGGGACGACCCCCTCCCTGAGGGGCAAGGCGTCGTCTTCTCCGACCGGGTACGGCGCCGCTCGTCCGGGGAGCCCGCTGGAACACGAACTCCTGGTGTCAGGATAGCAAGCGCAGCAACTCCGGATCCTTCCAGAGCCGCTCCGGCACCGGCCGCCGGACGAGCGCCGCGTCGGCCCGGATCTCCGCGGGTGACGACGCCGCGATCAGTACCGAGGTGACCGCGGAATGCCTGCTGGGAAAGGAGAGTGCGGCCTGCGGCAGTGAGACGCCGTACCGCTCGCAGACCGCCGAGAGCCGGCGTGCTTGGACGGTCTCCATGTGCAGCACTTGTGGCGTCAGAACGCCGGACACGACCGCGGAGACGCCGCGCGCGACGCAACGATCCAGCAGCGGCCGCGCCGACTGATCGAGCAGCTCGTACTGCCCGGTGAGCAGCACACAGTCCAGCTCGACGTCCCGCACCAGCCGATCGAGCTCGCGCCAATCGTCCGACACCGCTCCGAACGCCTTGATCACGCCGTCGCGCCGCAACCGATCGAGCACCGGGTACGCCGCGTCGTCGTGCTGCGCGAACACCAGATCGACGGCCAGACCGAGTCGCTCGCTGCTCGTCCGGACCGACTCCTCCGGGTCGGCGCCGACCACCTTCGTCGACACCAGGAACTCACCACGCGGCCGCCGCTGCAACGCCGTACCGAGTCGTCGCTCGGAATCGCCGTACGCCGGGGACGTGTCGAAGAACCTGATGCCGGCCTGGTACGCCGCGTCGATCGTCGCGACTGCGGTCTCGTCTTCTGATTCACCGAGATGTGAGCCGCCGAGCCCGAAACGTGGCGGGCGGAACCGGCTGGTGGAGTGGGATGCGAGCACCTGGCTCGGTGCGGCCATCGCACTCACCTCCGCTGGTCGGTTACCTACCAGGATCAGGGCTCGGCGGCTTCCGCGCATCTCGAACTAGCGCCCTGATGCGTACAGGGCTTGCACCTCCGCGTCGGTCAGGGCCCGGTCGAACAGGTGCACCTGGTCGATCGTCCCGTCCAGGAAGTCGACCTGGTTGCCGCCGAACTTCGCCCGGCCGATCACCGTGTTGCCGGGCGAGCTCGAATCCAGCGTGCAGGCGGACTTGGCGGCGACGAGCTGACCGTCGACGTACAGCCGCAGCTCACCCTTCACCACGTCGCGTACGCCGGTGACGTGGTACCACTGCCCTGGGTTCGGCTTCGTCGGCGACAGCGCGCGGATCCCCGGGAAGCTCATCGCGAACCGCTGGTCCTGGCCGGAGTACTGCAGGAAGAAAGCGCTGTCGCGATCGCCGTCCTGGCTGACGAACGTCTGGAACGAGCCGTCGGCCTTGTTCAGCTTCACCCAGGCGCTGGCGGTGTAGTTCTTGCTGGTGTCGAGCAGCGCCGCGCCGGCGTCGGCGTACTGGCCGGATCCGTTCAGCGCGAGGCCTTGGCCGTTCTTGCCCGGTCCGTAGACCGCGCCGCCTTGCAGGGTCGCGTCGTTGTTGCCTACGGCATCTTCTCCGGATCCGTCCAGCGGGTAGAAGTGGATCCCGTCGGCGCCGGGCGTGCCCGAGCCGGGGTCCGGGGTTCCGGTGCCGGTTCCGTCCGCATTGTCGACAATCTGTTTGTTGATCGTCCGAACTTGGACAAAGTCCATCTTCGGCACCCGGCGGTCGTACGTGAAGAAGCCGTTCAGCTCCCCCTCGACGTCGGTGATCTGGGTGTAGACCGAGCCGCTGATCCCACACTGCTCGGCGGATCTCAGCACATCGGTCTGGTTCTCGACGTACCTGCGGGTGAGCGTCGCCGAGTCCGGCTCCATCTCGTACGCCGACCCGTCGCCGAACCACATGTGGTCGGGCACCTTCAGGCCGAACCCGCCGTGCTCACCGTCGACCGCCGCACGGTCGCTCGTCGGCGCCGTGGTCGCCGGGCCGAGGTACGCGTGATAGTCGAGGAGATCACCGCGGCCGGAGTCGCCGTGGGAGTTGCAGCAGTTCACGCCGCTGTGGGCATTGACCAGGCGGGACGGGTCCTGCGCCTTCACCGAGGCGGCGATCGCGCCGGTCTCGGTCCGGTCCCACTCGCCCCAGCCCTCGTTGAACGGCACCCATACGGCGATCGACGTGAAGCTCTTGTGTTCCTCGACCATCTCGTGCAGCTCGGACTTGAACTGGGTCCGCCACGGCTCGGGCATCGCGTCGGTCTTCGACGCCGGCATGTCCTGCCACACCATCAGGCCGAGCTTGTCGGCCCAGTAGTACCAGCGGTCCGGCTCGACCTTGATGTGTTTGCGGACGGTGTTGAAGCCGAGTCGCTTGTGCTGCTCGAGGTCGAAGCGGAGCGCCGCGTCGGTCGGCGCCGTGTTCAGTCCGTCCGGCCAGAAGCCCTGGTCGAGGGTGGACAGGTTGAACAGGATCTTCCCGTTCAGCGCCATCCGAAGCTTGCCATCGGCCCCTTTCTGCAGGCCGACCGAGCGCATCCCGGCGTACGAACCGATTTGGTCTACCGTTTTGCCGCGGTCGAGCAGCTTGACCTTGAGGTCGTACAGGAACGGGTTGGCGGGCGACCAGGTCTTCGGGTTCGGGATCTTCAGCCGGAGTTCGGTGTCCGCCTTACCTCTCACCTGGCCGACCTGCCGGCGTCCGTCGTACGCCGTCACCTCGACGTCGAGGTTGGTCGGGCCGGAGGTCTCCGCGGTCACCTTGAGGGTCTGGTTCGGCAGGTTCGGCGTGAGTCGGAGGCGGCTGATCGAGGCGACGTTCACCGGCTCCATCCAGACGGTGCGCCAGATGCCGGAGCTGCCCTGGTAGAAGATGCCGTGGTCGCTGACCTCGCGCTGCTTGCCGATCGGCTGGTACGTCTCGTCGGTGAGGTCCTCCGCCCAGACGATCAGCTCCTGCGCGCCCTTCGCGTGCAGGGCGTTGGTGACGTCGACGTCGAAGCCGTCGTACCCGCCGCGGTGCGTGGCGACCTGCCGTCCGTTCACCCATACCTTCGCGTCGTAATCGACCGCGCCGAAGTGCAGCACGAGCCGCCGGCCCTTCCAGGTGTCCGGGACCTGGAAGGTACGGCGGTACCACATGCGGTCCTCGTGCTTCTGCAGACCGGACAGGGCGGACTCGATCGGGTACGGGACGAGCACCTTCTCAGTGAGCGTGCGTCCGAACGGGGGCTGCTCGTCCATCGCGGCGGGCGCCCACTCCCAGAGGCCGTTGAGGTTGCGCCATTCCGGGCGGGTCAGCTGCGGGCGTGGGTACTCCGGGAGGGCGTTCGTGGGCGAGACGTCGTCCGTCCACGGGGTGGTGAGGGGTGGTATACCAACCCGCCAGTCGGGTGTTGCCTGACCTGTCGGGACCAGGACGGCCGAAGCCACGAGGACTGCTGCGGTGAGGACTTTGAACATGAGCGCGTCCTTTCGGGGCGGAGAAAGGCGATCCCATGACAACGCTCTCACTACAAAAACGCAAGAGCTCGCGCACGATCAAACATCGACGCAGACAGGAGTCGGCATGCTGAAGTCGCCGGCCCGAGGTACCACGCGCCGCCGGCCTCGCGGGTTGCGGCCTGGTGGATCGGGACGAGGGCGGCGGTGAAGCCGAGGAATCCCCGACGGCTGAGGTTCACGCCGCAACCGGAACGCTGACCCATGACGGATCGCCCGCCGGCGAACTGAACGTCACCGTCGACCCGACCACGCTGCGCCCGAGGTACCGCGGATCGACCGTGTCGACCACGAGCACGAGATGATGCCCGGCAGGCACCTCCCAGCTCGTCGCCTCGAGCCGGACATCGAGCGGGATCGCCTTGCCCTGCGTCGCCCCGCGCAGCGTGTACGGCGTGTGCGAGATCAATGAGCCGACGCCGAGCGCGTCGACGTCGTACAGGTAGGCGAACAGCGACGTACTCGCCGCCGACGGTTTCACAGTGAGATGTACCTTCGGCGACCCGTTGACCACGGCCGCACGATCGAACGCCGGGCCGGACCAAACACCCGCGAACGTTCTGTCCACGAGCGGCGTCGCCACCCCGGTCGGGATCGACAGCAGCCCTTGCAGGGCGCCCGATACGAGCGCGACGCCACTGTCGGCAACAGTTGGTATACCGGCCCCGATCGCCCGGCTCCACCCGGTCGACTCGTGCCCCTGCAGCGCACCGGCCTTCGTCAAGTACGACGTACGCTCCTGGCCGACCGCTGCCCAGTTCGCATACCCACGCCACACGCCGCGCTGCGACTTCAGCTGCACCGGCTCCTCCGTGTCGGCGCCGTTATCCACGCCCGTGAGGTAATGCCGCAACCACCCAGCCAGTTCGTCCCACGTCTCATTTGGTAGACCAATCGCCCCGCTCGTCTCCGGCGTGGCGTGATCACCGTGCGCCAGCAGGAGCCGCTTCGGACCGGTCAGCGCGGTGAAGAAGTCCGTGTACTGCGCCGGCGGGAAGATGGAGTCCTCGAACGCGTTCGCGAGGAAGACCGCCGGTTTCCGTGCGTTGATTTGGTCTACCATCGTCGCCGCCGACCGAACGGGCGACAGTTGCTTCGCCTCCGCGATCGCACCGTCGAAGTCACCGGTGACGAACTTCGTCTGCAGGGACGCCATCTCTGGCCCGGGCCGGCCGGTGACGTTGCCCAGGGCAAGCAGACCGGCGACGGCCTGCAGCGCGACCGTGTCGTTCGGATCCAGCGACCGGATCAGATCCGCCCAGCCGCTCAGCGCACCGACCGCCTTGATCCGCGGGTCCTTCGCCGCGGCGAGCAGCGACGTACCGGCGCCGTACGAGATCCCGACCGCGGCGACCCGGCTCGTATCCGCCGAGGTGTGCTCGGCTGCCCAGTCGATCACCTTGCTGACATCGGCGACCGTCGGCGGGCCGGCGATGTCGATGCCGCCGCCGGTGTCCCAGAAGCCGCGGCTCGAGTACGAGATCACCTGGAACCCGGCGGTGGCCAGCTTCGCGCCCTGACCGACGTACTCGACGTTCGGCACACCCCAACTCGACGGCATCACCACGAGCGGGAACGGTCCGTCGCCCTGCCCGGTCGGCGTCAGTACGACGGCGCCGATGTCGATCCCGCCGGCGCCGGGGATGCGCTGGTACGACGTACTGAAACCTGCCGCGGCCTGACTCGCGTCCGCACGCGGACCGATCGCGATCAGGGTCAGGGCTACAGCAAGGGCGGCAGCGAACTTGCGCACTGGAGGACCTCCGGCAACTGGAATTACCGGAGGGTAACCAGAAAGTTGCCGCTATGTCACTACTTCGGCACGGTGAGTGCCGGATCGACCCCGGTCGCCTCCACCGACCACGCCCAGAGGCGCGCCGCCAGATCGGGGTCCTGTGCGGTGCGGGTCGGCAGGACGACCTTCGGCGTACCGCGGTACTCGAAGAAGCTCGGGCCGACGAACGATCCAGGACGCAAATCCGGGTACGTCGCGGCGTACAGACTCGGCCAGGCGCCGGCCGCCGCGGACTGCGCGACCAAGCGCGTCGCGGCGCCCCACAATCGCGCCTGCCGGGCGCGCCCGGCGAGCTCGGGACCGGCTGCCTGCAAGTGCGTCGCCGCGTACCCGGGGTGGGCCCCAACGCTCAGCAGCTCGACCCCGGCGGCGCGGGCGCGACGGTCGAGCTCCAGCATGAACAGCAGGTTGGCGAGCTTCGACTTCCCGTACGACTCCCACTTCCGGTAGCTGCCCGCCGGTCGCCGCAGGTCGTCCTCGCTGATGCCGCGCACGGTCTTGTGCATGAACGAGCTGACCGTGACCACCCGACTGCCCTTGACCAGCAACGGAAGCAGCCGACCGGTCAGCGCGAAGTGACCCAGATGATTGGTGCCGAGCTGCAATTCGAACCCGTCGAGCGTCTGCCGGTACGGCGGCGCCATCACGCCGGCGTTGTTGATCAGCAGATCCAGCCTGTCGTACGACTTGACGACCTCCTCTGCCGCCCGCTGGACACTCGCCAGATCAGCCAGGTCCAACTCGAGGACCGTCGGGGCTCGTCCGGCCTTCTGTGTCAGGGTTTCCGCCGCCTGCGCGGCCTTCTCCGGATTCCGCGCAGCGACCAGCACGTCGGCGCCGTGCCGAAGCAGTTCAAGCGCGGTCTCGTACCCGAGTCCACTCGTGGCACCCGTCACGAGCGCCAGCCGTCCAGTCAGATCAGGAATGTCCGCCGTAGACCAGGTCATGCGCCCACAGTAGTCGTGGGCGCACGACCTGCTGTTTGCTACGGGAGGATCTTGCGGTCCTGGAAGGCCTTAGTGACCTGGGCGGCCGCTGGCTTTCCGTAGAGCAGCCGGGCAGCCTGGACGGTGTCCTGGGCCGCGGCGGCGAACGACGTGTCGGGGTCGTAGAAGAACGTCGACTCGAGGATCAGCTTGTTCGCCTTCGTCCGGCCGAGCGCCTGGTGAATGTCCCAAAGCGCGTTCGACCAGATCTCGCCGTCGTCGTGAACCTCACCGGTCTTGTCGTCGATGGTCTTACCGGTGTCCGTCCGACGCAGGCAGTGCGGCTCGTCGGTCGTGTACGACGTCGCGTCCCAGTCCATCACGCACGGCAGCTCGAAGCCCTTGCTCACCGGGGCAGACATCGTCACGGCCCAGTAGTCGCCGAAGCCCTCGCCGATCGCGCCGGCCTCCTCCGACTCGCCGAAGCCCGGTACGACGTCGTCCTGGATCGCGTGCCCGTACTCGTGCCAGATCACCTCGGCGTCCTCGGCGTCGTCGACACCACCCTCGCCGACCGTGATCATGTCCGTCGACGGGTCGTAGAACGAGTTGTCCCCGGCGTACGTGTCGACCGAGAAGTCCTGCGACTCGTTGTTGACCTCGGTGAACCCGAGCTGGTGGATGTACTCCTGCGTCTGGTTGATGTGGTAATACACCATCACCTGCTCGAACTTGTCGTTCGCGCGCTGGTAGACGAACGTGTTCGTCTTGCTCTGGGCCAGGCCGCCCTTGGCCTCGGCGATGTTGACGTACGTTCCGTTGAGCTTGCCGGAGCCGTCCAGGTTGCGCAGGATCACGTTCTTCTGCGCCAGGAACAATGCGTCCTGGTTCTTGTCGTTCTGGTCGGTCAGCTTCTCGTTCTGCTCACTGACCACCGGGTTCGGGTCGAACACCGAGCCGCGGCCGTCGACGTTGTCGCTGATCACCTTCGACTCGACGACGGCGCCGCTGTCCGCGTCGACGAGCGAGCGGGTGACGCCCTCGGCCGAGCGACTGGTGACGTTCCAGACCAGGCGCGCGTTCGGGCCGCCGATCACCGCGAGCTGCGCGGCTCCACTGGTCGCCCCCGGCTGCGGTACGACGTTCTTGTTCGGCCCGGCGATCCGGGCACGGTTCGCCCGCGCGGTGACCGCTGCGTTGGCGGTCTGCGTAGCGGACGCCGGCGCGACCGCCGCACTGACATCCAGGTTCGCCGGTACGGCGTCCCGCCCGTCCGCGATCTGCACCGCGCCGTCCTTGGCCACGTGCGTGGCGTAGTACCCACTGATCACCGGCAGCCCCTTGAAGGTCTGCTGGTACCAATAGTGCTTGCCGAGCAGCGACGTCTTGGTCTTGATCAGCTTCAGCCCATTCGGATTGGCCGCCGCCCCTTCCGGCGCGGCCCCCGCAGCACTGGTAAACGACAACCCGAGCGACACAGTGGCCAACCCCGCGGTAACAGCCACAAGCGCCTGACGGCGTTTCCTCATCCGTTTCCCTCCCACATCCATGTTGCGTAACGCAACCACTACGATCCGTCAAACCCTAGTTCCGCACCGCACCCCCTGGAAAGCAGAAAGTCACCACCCCCCACCCCGCAAGGGAAACCCTGCTACCACCGAGACCTCACCCACCGCCCACAACCCAGATCCCCCCGCCCAGCCCCGCACCACCAACCCCGAACGCCGCTACCCCCGCCCGATCCGTCGTCGGCACACATCCCAAGCCCCGCAACCGCCATACCTCAGCCGCCCCCCGACCTCCCCACCCTCCTGCTAGCCCCACCGGCCCCCCACAGATCGATGACGCGAGCAATCACCCACCTGCTCCCAGCCGACGGCATCACCCGCATCCCCCTCCCCCACCACAGCCGCCCAACTCCCCCGCGCTCCCAACCCCTGCTCGCCTTCACCAACCCATCAGCAACTCCCTAGAGCAAACGCCTGGACCCCTAAAGCACAACAGCCCGACCACAAGGGTCGAGCTGTTATGCCCCGCACTTACGAACGCCGAACCTGCAACAGCAGAGCAGACATCGCAGCCACGAGCGGCAAAAGCCCCGGAGAGAACACCGCAACCACGGCAACCACGATCAGGACAACCTGAGCGACCCGCCGAAGCAGACCAATCAGACTCCCCATCAACAAGGTCAACGCAACCAAGTTGGCATTCCAGCGCTCAACTCTCTTCTCGAAAGAAGTGCGCGCACGACGGGTGTTAGTAGCAACCATGGACTCGACTCCTGGTTTCAGGTGACGAATTCGCCCAGAGTTGCGCTAACAACCACCCGGCGAATCGATCACAAGTGAACGAAAGCACCGTGTGGTACCTCTGTCTTTCCATACAGGCTAGCAAGCCTGCATCCTGGGCTGCCACCCTTGTGCCGATAGCCGCCTGTCGCGACATCCGATATGGTGAAGCGTCGGCGGAGGTGCGCTAACACCGTTGATGCTGATGAGACCGCGGCGCATCTTTGGACTCGACTCCGTGCGCCGCGGTCTGCTCTACGCTCGCAGATTGACCAGGACAGGGCCGACGCGAACGCCGTTCGACCGAGCAAGCGAGACCAACGCATGCCCGGCAGGCACGCCGGTGATGATGTCCGACACTGTCCACCTAGCACGCTCAACCCGCCGAGCGCTGTAGCCGGAGGTACGACTCTCCGACCGCCCGCCCATCGATCCGAACTCGTTGTACTGAACTCCGGTGGTCGCACTTCGACTGATGGTCGTCTCGGTGACGTACTGATCCCCGAACCAGCGGGAGAACACGTCCGCGTCCGCGGGATCGATGCCGCCGAACACCGCTTTGCATCCCGTCGACCCGAACACTGTCGCACGAACCTCCGGCGGGAAGTCCGACATCGTTTGCGACAGCAGCACCAGGCCCGCGTTGTTCGAGCGCAGCTTCTGCACGCCTCTGGCGACGTAGTCATCGACGAACCGGCCCGCCTCGTCGATGACCAGCCCCTTGAAGATCGATCTGTCGGTTTCGCTGGACGAGGTGATCTGAACGAACTGCGAAACCACCAGCCGGGCGAGGATCCGCGACGCGTCGGGGTACTCGGCCTCCGGCAACGCGACCCGCACGCGCACCGGACGGTTCAGGTCGCGCATCTGGAACATCGGGCCTGGATGATCGAAGAGATTCCGCAGCGACGGACGATCAAGTAGCGCAAACCGCTCGACCAAGCTGGCCGCCGGGTCCGCGGAGCGTTGAGTCTGTGCCTTCCGGGTGTCCAGCAGAGCCTTCAACTCCTTGGCGCCCGGACCCTTCAGCCGTTCCTTCACTCGGTCCATCGAGGCTTGATCGGCGCGGAGAAGTCCGAGCAGTTCCGGTACGGTGGGCCACCGTTGATACGCCGCCTCGAAAGGGGCGAGACACGCGTACAAGGCATTTTTCGACGCGTCGATGAAGTACGCCTTGTCGTCACTCACCCGTGGCGGCAAGAGCGCGCTGGCCAACCTGTCGGCAGCGACGTCCGCTGTCCGCGACCCACCAAACAGGCTGAACCCGCAACTCGGGTTCAGCGGATCGATCGTGACATCGAACCAACCGTCGTAGGCGAAATCCGTCGACTTCGGATCGATAACGACCATGCTCGCCTTGCCGGTCAAGGCCGCAAGTGAGAGGTGTTCGACGATTGGCGTCGCCATGCCACGGGTCTTCCCCGACCCAGGTGGGCCGATGACCAGAAGGGACGTTCGCAGCACATCCAGATCGATGCCGAAGTCGCCGGTGATCTCGAAGTCGCTGCGATGGTCGGCAACGACCTCTCCGAGTCGAACCTGGCCTGCGAGGAGGTTATGCCGGGCGAACCTCCGTCCCGGCAGATTCCGTTGTTGTGAAGGATGCACAAGCGCTGCGCTGTTGTCGCGCTCGATGGCACGCGTCAGCCGTTCGAGTTCCTCCTGGTTCGTCATCGATCGATCGATGACGTGCGCAATGCGGGCACGATCAACGTCGCCGAAATCAGCGGAGCGCGCCAACTCGTCGAGTTGCCTGGCCAGGTCAGCATGCGATCCACGGATCTTTTCCCACGGCTGCAGGCTGCGCCTGGTTCCTGTCGAAGGCGTTGGCGGTGGCGGTGTCTGTCCGCCGACTGCGGCCGCGATTGCTGCCAGCCGGTCCTTCAGCGACTTGAATTGGTCGCGTCTCTTGTTCATGATCCCGTGCCCTGCACATAGACCTCGAGCGCCCGAATGCGATCGGCGATCGGCGGATGCGTCGCATAGACTGCGCCGCGCCATCCGGCGGCGCGCCTCGCGACGTCCTCGCCCTGCGACTGCAGGTCGTAGAAGAAGGCGATGGTCTCCCGCGCGTAACCGAGGTCTGCCGCAACTCGATCAGCGATCAGTTCTGAACGCCTACTGATCCAAGCCAGAGGGATCGGAACGACGAACGGCACGATTGCGTAGAGCGTCCAACCCCATCCACCTCCACTCGAGCCCCAAATCATCGACTGAAAAGCGAGGCCGATGATGAAGAAGAGAAAGAAGGCGACGACGAGACACCCCACTGCGGGAATCTGAGCACTGAGCCGCACAAGAGTTTGGAACGCCGTTACCATCAACCGCGCAGGTTGCGCGTACCAGAACACCACCAGCGTTGCCCACGGATGGCCGCCTCTGTGATGCCCCAGCTCGTGCGCCAGCACAGCTTGCAGTTGGCGCGGGGGAAGATTGTTCAGTGCCCACCTGGTCACGGCGACGGATCGGCCCGCGACAGAGATTCCGTTGACACTGTCAGACTCCTCGACCCATAGCTTGTGATAGTCGGGATCGACACCGGCACGTGCGCACACTGCCCGCCACGCGACGTCGAGCTTCTTTTGTTCGAGCATCGTCGGCCACCGCAGTCGACACAAGTACCTGGCGACGTACTTCTCAGTGGCGGGCACCACTATGAGCAGGCCGGACAGAACCCACAGCGTAACGATGAGCACGACAGCAAACCCGTCGAAGATCCACGACGAAACGGTCGAAACGACAGCGAAGCTCCAAATAGCCCACGGGATGCCCAGTAGCAGTTCAGCAGCGGAGTGCGTGGAGAACGCGAAGGCCCGCGGCAGTTGTCCGCCGGCAGGAGCAGGATCACCGGACCCGAAGGAGCCTGGAACGCCATCCGGTGCGTTCGGTGCAGGACCTGCCTGCCCGGATTGTGCTGCCGACTCCCAGTCGTCAGGTGAGAACGACCCCGGTCGGTCGCGATCGTCAGGGCCGTTCATCTGATACCTCCGGCCAGTTCGACGACTCCCAGTTCAGCATCACTTGTCGCATTCTCCCCAAAGTCACCACGCTTGCTGGTCGCCTCAGTACATCGACACATGAACGTGGTCATAGTGACCGCCGGTCGCGTCCGTCGGATTGTAGACACCACCTCCGTTGTACGCCCGCCACTGGCCGGTTCGGGCACTCCAGATCTTTCCGTACCAGATCAAATACCGCACGCCGGTCGTCCCTGCCGTACTAATCGCCCAGTTCGCGTACCCATCGCCTTTGGCTCGCTGGGCAGGTGATTTGCGGGCGTCGCCGCCGACAAAGACGTCGCAGGCCTTGCCCTTGGGGTGGTCACTCGTCGGGTTCCACGCATGCGCATCCCAGCAAGACATGCTCGGGTTCTGTAGAGCACCTCGCGCGGCCGCGACCCAAGATGCGGTCCGCGGAGTCACCATGCCCCCCGTACCCGTCGGATCTGGAACAGTCTGTTCCTCCGGCTGCCAGTGGCCAGCAATGGGCTTCCCGTCAACCAGACCGCCATCACACACATCGCCCGGTTGGGCCGGAGTCTGGGTGCTTCCTCCCCCGCCTGGGGCGCCGCCATTGCGACCGGCGTACGGATCACCTGAGCGATTGAGGTCGATACCGGCGAGGCCGGCGATCTGCCTCGCCTGCTGCTCACGGAGCGCGTAGCGATCCGGAAACGCCGACACCTGCACGGCTTGAGCCGCATCACCAAGGTTCATCGACGGCCATCCATTGATGTCGACGAGGCCCGGTGGGCTCGGCGGCGCTGAACCGCCGAAGAAGGCACCCGCTGCATAACTTGGGTCCATGATTTGCGCGGGCGTCCCCCATCCGGCACCTGGCCGTTGCTGGAACAGACCAACCGAATCCGCATCGCCATAACTCAGATTCTGCAGATCCGATTCGACCAGGGCTGTCATCAGTGCGATCAGTGTCGCCTGCCCCGGCAAGCCACGTTGTACAGCAACCCGGTCGATGATTCTGGCGTAGGCGACCTGACTGGCCCGCAGTGGCCCTTTCGCCTCAGGATCTTGGCCCGCCCCCGGGACATTCGGCGGACAAGCTGCATTGACCTGGTCACCGGTCGCGCCGAAGGGTGCAAGCACGACGACAGCCATAAGGGTCAAGATCGCACCCACGCCTGCGATCTTCGGGGCGATGCTCTTGGCGCCAGCAAGGCCGGCAGCCTGAGCGAGATCACGGCCGCTAAACACTTAAGCCGTCCAGGGGTGCAGTCATGGCCCCGTCCCCCCATCGATCGACCCGACCAACCAACGATCATCTTCGCGAAACAAGGTCACAAGCAATGGCACATCGAAGGTTGCGGCATCCTTGCCAGTCGTCTGTACCTTGACTGTGACGAGCCGGGTGATCCTGGTTGGAGTATCTGTCGGTGCTGTATCTGGCCTCGGCGCGGTCACCGTAACCGACAGGACCTTGGATGTACCTCCAGAACTCCGCAGAGCGTCGTACGTCGCGTCACCTGCACTAGCGAAACTCGTGGCAAGTTCGGGCGTCGTGAACTGGCTGGCCCGGTCGACGAGTTGTTCATAGGTCTCGGTGGCTGGCGTCCGCTTGTAAAACAAATTCGCCCAGCTGCGCGCCGTGGTGTCAGCCGCTGTGGTCGCGGCTGCGCCCGGTCGTTCTGTCTGTGGCGGAGGGGTCGTCAATGGTTCAGCCGTCGAGCCCGTGACCTCGGACACCGACGGTTGCGACGCACCCGACTCGCTCACCGAGCTGGCGCCCGGTGTGAGCAGACCGACCGGATCCTGATCCTCCGACTTCTGACCGAAGAGCCGCGGGAGCCCGCCGCCAACGCCCAAGACGATCACGGCCAGCAGTACCACGACAGCGATCACTCCAAGCGGACTCGCCGGCTCACTGCGCCTGCGGTCACGCAGCTCCGCGCGCTGGCGGGCGGCATCCTCCGTACGGCGCTGGCGGCGAGACCTCCGCTTGGATGCCTCCGTCGGGTGTGTGCTGTTGCTGTCAGTTGATTCCTGTCCGTGATCTCGAGCTGCCGGCACGACCCCTCACCGTCCTCCGGATGGACGTTTTGGAGCACTACGGACCACGGAGTACTCCCGGAAGGCCCTCGAATTAAGAGCAGGCTGTCTACGCGCCACCCGCGAGCGCTTTGGCGGACCCTCGCGCAGGCTTGCCGAGTAAACATGTGTGCGGCGTGGTTCGTAACCTCCATTACGCAACTGGGCCGCAGTCGCCGATGGTTTCGCATGGCGTCCCGAGCTGCCGGTAACCGACACCGAGCTTGAGCCAGTCTTCTTGCTGACCTTGCTGGGCTCGACTGAGCCACCTTGATATATCGTCCCCTTCGTCCGGCGGCGCGGTACGTCGTCCTGACGAGTCGGCCCCGACCGTCCGTGCGGCGCGGGAACCGACACTGAGCCCGGCCGCCCCGACACAGGCACGCCACTACCAGCGGGTCCCTGACCGCCTGTCCCGCCGGACGCGTGACCGATCGGCGCGCGACGGCCACTGGAAGTAGCGCCCTGGTCTTCGTCACCGCCGTGAGGGCTGCGTCGACCCAGCGGCGGCATGGTCCGGTAGTTTCGGTTGGTCTCGACACGCTCCCCCGGACTCGTGTCCGCTGGTTGTCGCCGCCCGTCTTTCGGACGTTCTGTGGGCGTCGGCGCGGATCCCCGGCTACGAAGCGCCGTGACCACACGCCGTACGGCTTGAACTGCCCCACGCCGCGCATACGAGCCCATCATCATGCTGCCGATTCCAGGCCTCATGGCGCCCAAGCTTTCGAGCAACTTTCGCAAGCGGAAGGCCGCGACCAGGACCACCAGCGCGAGGCACGTGACCGGTAACCAGCCCAGGGTCTCGCTCAAGGTGAACACAGCTGTCAGCAGCGACAAAGCGATGCCGAAGACGAGCATCGCAGCGATCGATTGCAGCACCAGACCGAGCAAGGACTCAAGCCAGTTCATCCCCCACTGTCGCGATCGACCAGGGACGATGAAGAGACAGGCGAAGATCACGCCGACAACGAGCAAGAGCAAACATCCGACGAAGGCCAACAGCGCTGTCGTCGCCAGACCGATTGTCAGGAAGGCGAACATTCCAGCCGCAACAGCCGCGACTGCGAGGACTCCGACACGGCCGAACGCGTTCTCACCCTTCGCCCACTTCACGGTCGGCGCGTCGCCACTTCCTTCGGCCTTGGCAACTTGGTCGTTGATGTAATCGAGGCGCTTGTCGGGGTCGGCGCCGATGTCGAGCATGCCCTTGCCATAACGCTTGCAGGCCTCGATCGACCCGAATTCGGCAACGCACCAAGGCGTTGCGGCAAAGCCACGCCAAGCAGCATCGCCCGATTTACGCAACAAGTTGTCCCGGCTCGACCCCGGGAATGCCGGTTCAGGTAGTTCAATGGGCGACTTCATCGGCTTGCCCAAGACTTGATCCGACGCTCCCATGACGCTTTGGGCGCCGACCTGCCGTGCGCCGTCGACGCCCTTGAGCCAGGTCGTGGCTCCGAAGGCCAGACTGATGGCAAGCAGACCGGCAGCGAACACCCAGACGAGTTGCCCGAAAGCAGTCCCAGTCGATCTGCGGTGGACATACGCAGCGATTGCACCGAACGCCAGTGCAGACGGCAGCAGCCATCCGGTGAGCTGGCCGCTGATTCCGCCGATCGCACCCGCGGTTGCATTCGTCAGGGACTTGATGTCTGTGAACGAGAACAGCCACCATCCGATCGAAATCGCTGCTCGGGTCGCAGCGATTACGAACATCATCAGCAATGAGGCGAACGAGTTGAAGATCGGTCGGAGCGGATCTCGCAGGCTTCCCTGGAAATCCAAGCTGTAGACCAGCGGGCTGTATTGCTCGAAGAGTGTTTTGGTGTCGCCGTGCGTTAAGTCGGGTGTCGGCAGGAGGTCCGCGAATCCGGTCGGGGTCGTGGGCTGCTTTGGGTCGGCGGCTAGGGCTAGTTGAGAGGTGAGGATCAGGGAGATGGCGAGGACGGTTAGCGCCGTTCGGGTTCGGCGCTGCCATCTCATGCGACGTGCTCCTTGCCGCTGGAGGGCTTGGTGGGTTCTTCGGTGGTGTCGTAGGCGGGGTACATCGCCTCGTTGTAGGCGGCCTCGTCTGCTTCTTGGTCGTAGACCTCGTCGGGGCCGATCGGTGAGTCGTGGCGGAGGGCGTGACGGTGGTCTTCGGGGGCGTCTTGGCCGTTGGGGATTGGCGGGTGGCCGTTTTGTTGGGCGACCGCTGGGGGGACAGGTTGGGACGGCTGAGAGGACGCTTGTTGCGGGGTCTCCTCTACCGCGGGCTCTGGTGTGGCTGAGGGAGTAGGCGCGGGCTGGCGCGGTGGTTCAGTGGAGTCGGGCCCCGCGGGATGAGGGGCCGTGCCGTTCGTTGGGTAGTTCGCGGCCGCGGCAGGTGGTGTGGGGAGCGGCTGGTTGACCTGGACGGGCGCTGCAGCGGCGGGACCAGTCGGAGCTGACGGCCGGGCAGGCGAGGTCACGTGGTCCTGGAGTTGGGCAGCAGGTGCCGGCTCGAGGAACTCTTCGTCGTCCGCGAAGGGGTCTTCGGGTTCGTACGCCGGAATCGCAGGAGCCGTGGCGGTCGTGTGTTCGGATTCGGGGGTGGTGCGGAGTAGGGCTGCTACCTGCTGGCTGGGGATGTCGATTTGGACTGTGGCTACTTCGTCCCAGCGGTCTCGCATGATGCAGTGGCCGTGGCGGATGGATTTGCCGTTGGCGGCGGTGTTGATGCCGCGGACCAGGGTTTGGTACGGCGCGGTTTGCGGGCGGCCCAGGAGCTCCAGCAACGAGTCGACCTGTTCGCGGGAGCGGAGGCTGAAGGCGAACAGGGTGGTGATCTGCTCGACGAGGCCGGGGAGCTTCAGGATCGACGCCGGGTCCTGGGTGTCGAGGACCAGGGAGGCGCCCAGGGCGCGGCCGACACGGGCGATGTAGTCCAGGAACGAAGCGCCGTCGGGGGTCTTCGTCAGCAGGTGGACCTCAGGGACGATGACGACCTTGGAGCGGCCGCGGAACTCGCGGCGTCCCGTCGTACGGACCATCCAGGCCAGGCAGCCGCGCAGGCAGGCCATGCCGACGCGTTCGATCGGGGACCAGGACTCGGGGGCCGACTCGGGGGACGGCAGCGTCAGGCCGGGCATCTGGACGACCCAGAGGCCTGGGTTCGTGGTCAGCGACGAGAGGCCGGACGGCGGGCCGGCGACGACGGAGCCGAGACCTGTCTCGACCAGGTCGCGCAGCGCGAAGCCGACAGTCCGCACTGTCTCCGATTCGGATGCGCAGAGCCGCTGGATGACACCCCACGACGACGGATCGGGTGACTGAATCTCGGCGCGGGTGGCAGCCATGACTGGCGCCTCAGCCGCACCGCGCAGGTGGGGTGGCAGCAACAGCATCAGCTGCGAAGGGGCTTGCAGCAGTGCGTCGTCAACGGGCAGCACCCGCAGCAGGTCTGCAGCACCGGAGAACTGCGCCGTGATCTCAATGACAGCAGTGGGTACGCCGTATTCCGCCGCGACCGCGGACACGCCGGCAGCGTCGCCCTTCAGGTCCAGCAGCGGCACCCACGCACCGGCGAACGCGGAGTCCAGACCGCCCAGCATCGCGGCAGTCGTCTTTCCTCGACCAGACCGGCCGAGGAACAGCGTCGTGGTCGCGTCACCCAGTGCAGAACCAGCTGCGGCGTCGAAACGCACCAGACCGGGTGTAGAGCCGGTCAGGTACCCGATGGCCGGCCCAGTGGCGTCACCGATCGACGCGCCGCCCCAAAACCAGGACCCGAAGAACGCGGTCGACTCACGCACGTGCCCGAGGTCGGGCACGCGCAGCTGGTCGCCCGGCAAGGACTCCAGCCACAGGTCGCGCTGCTCGTCCGCCCCGGCGGCGACGGTGATGCCCCGGTCCGCGTAGTGCGCGATGACCGCGTCGACGTACGCCTCGAGGTCTTCACGCGTGTCCGCGCTGACCAGCAACCGAGGGTGGTCCTCGACCAGCGTCAGACCACTCCGGTTGATGTCGCGCTTGACCTCACGCATGACGCGCTCGGTCTCGACGATCTCGTCGGCGGTCTCCTCCGCAGTACCCTTCGCGGCCGAGCGGCGCTGCTCCTTCGCGCTCTTCCGGGTCTCGTCGACCAGGTGGCGCGCGGTCTTCTTCGTCAGTACGCGAAACCGGACCGAGGCCTCGACGGTGACGTCGATCTCGTCGCCGTCGTCGTCGATCGCCTTGATCTCCGACAGCGTCCGCAGCCACTCCCCCGCACCCGGGGTCTCGAGCTCCTCGGGGAAGTCCGTCATCGCGAGGACAGTCGTGTACGCCGCGATCTGGCCACGCGTGTCGTAGATCCGCAGATGGTCGGTGTACGGCACCACGCGCCCGGACGTCAGCCGGGCCAGCGAGGCACCGGTGATCAGACCGCGTCGCGGCGCCGCGACCGCACCGCGGTGCATCTCGCGGCTGATCAGCCAGGAGATCACCTCAGCCGGCGCGGTGTGGGCCCGCCACACGGTCGAGCCGAGCTGACGGGCGAGCTTGCGCACGCGCTCGTCCAGGTGCGCGAGCTCGCGCGCGCTCACCCGCCACGACGTCGTACCGAGGGCATCGCTGATCGAGCCGCGGACCTGCGCGGTCGCCCGCGGGTCGCGGTCGGACAGGTGTACGCCGAGCGCGACGTACCGCTCCGGCATCCGCATCTCGTCGATCCGGTCGGCCCGGGTCTGCGCCCACGCCTCGTGGTCGCCGAGCCGGTAGTGGCCGGCCACCGAGTCGATGTAGTCCTGACCGGTCGAACGGCCCCAGACCACCTTCAGATGGCTGAGCCGGTCACCGAGGATCGTCGCCGCCGCGCTGACCGCCGCGTCGAGGGCCGCGTCCTGCTCGGCCTCGGTGGCCAGGTCGGTGTTCGCCACCGAGATCAGGAACCACGCCTCGGCGCTGCGCTCGGTCACCAGCAGGCCGTCGGCGATGGCCACAAGACGAGGTGGCGGCAAGCCGCGCTCGCGGCCGACCCCCACCAGGTTCAGGAGCTTGTCAGCGATCTTCATCCGCGGCCCTTCCCTGACGACGTCCTGCGACTCACCCGTTGTACGTAATCCGAACCCAGCAGGCGGGCCCGCTGGCTGACGGTGATGTCCGCGCCGGCGCGGACCCTCGGGTCGACCTCCACCACGACCTCACGTTCCCACTCCGGCGTGACCCGGGCCTTGGCCAGATCGGCCACCTTCCGGGTCGAGACACGCTCCCGCCAGGGCAGGTACTCCGTTTTGTCGGCGGCGCGCGCACCCAGGCCGATGATCGGTCGGTGCGCCCGCAACGCGTACCGGACGGCGAGCGCCCACTCGGTCACCCGCCGGCGACGCTCGTGGAACTTGCCGGGCCGCCAGCCGAACGCGGTGATCACGAACGGCGGCACGACGTACAGGCTGACCGTGGGTTTCTTCGGTACGCCGATGAACGGGAACAGCAACGCGATCCAGAGCAGGATGATCACCGCTCCGAAGATGATCATTCGGCGCCGGGCGCCTTCTCCGAGGTCGATCCCGAGCAGGTCGTACTGCCGGGTCTCGATCTCGAAGTGGTGGGTCAGGGTACGGCCGACTCGCATCAATTACCTCCGGACAGCAATCCCCAGAAGCCCTTGAGCACGTTGATGGTCTGGTTGTTGGCGTAGATCAGCCCGCCGACCAGGACCCCGGCCGCGATGTGGCCGAACAGCTCGCCCCACTCGCGCTTGAAGTAGTGGCCGATGGCCCGCAACACGAGGATCGCGATGAAGATGTTCCCCGCGATGACCAGGACCCAGTCCTTGAAGTCCGCGCCCGTCGGCACATTGGGGTCGGCCATGGGCACGGCAAGCTGAAGCACGCTCGCAGCCAGTTCGTGAGTCGTCATTGCGGTGTCTCCCTTGTTGCCTCGGTCATCCGATGGCCAGTAGCTGGATTCATCCGACGGCAGCCACTTGCCATCGCTGTGCTCCGTCCGTGGCGACAGTACGCCTCAGCGTGAGCGTGTAGGTCTGGCTCAGAGTGGTGTCACCCACCCCGTCCCAGGTGACGGCCGCGGTCGCCCGCCGCTCGTCGTCGTTGCCGGCGTACACCTGCCAGTCCTTGAGTTCACTGAACTTCACCGCACCGTTCAGGCTGCGGATGGTCGAACCGGGTGCGGTCACCGCGGACACCTTCTTGTCGGACTCGGCATACGCCGCGAAGAACGCTTCCGCATCCGTCTCGGTCGCGGCGGTCAGGTCGTCGTCCGGCTTGCCGGCCTCCGGCATGTTGCTCGGCAGCGGCGCCCGCTCGTCCGGTACGAACGTCGGCGGTCCGCTGACCACGACCCGCGACGCGGTCCGCGCGACCGGGACCGAGATGCGCTGCCAGGCGATCGGGCCGGCGGCCCAACTGCTGCCCCGCTTGGTGAACGTGTACACGCGGACCCGGACGTCCACGACGGCCGTGATGCCGTTGGAGTCGGCCGTGACCTCCCCCGGATACGCGACGTCGGCGGTCTGCTTGCCGCGGCCGTTCCAGCCGGCGGCGCTGTCCAGGCCGGCGGCCAGGTCGAGGCCGATCTGCGCCGGACGGGCGTTGGGGTTGCTCTCGTCCCAGGTCAGGTACGACATGGCGTACCGCGTCGCGACCGCACTCGCCTCTGCGGAGGGGAAGCTGCTCTGCCCGCTGACCACCGTCTCCGGCGTCTTGTTGGGTGCGATCCAGGAGCGGATGCCACTGATCGCAGCCAGCAGCAGTACGACGACCACGAGGCCGCGGAAGAACCGCCGGGCCCATGTGGAGAAAGAGGACTCCGGTTCGGTCGACCACGGTGTCTGTCCGGGCTCCAGCACCTCGCGGACCGGTCCCGGCGCCGCGTGCGCGCCGTGGGGCGAACGCTGTTTCAAGCGTTCGGGGGTGCGAGGCGCCGGGCCCTGCGGCGGTGTCTCCGGAGGGCGCGCACCAGGACGACGCGGCGGAGCCATCACGCCACCGGGCGGCGGCGCCGGGTTCTGCGGAGGCTGGCCCTGGGGAGCGGCGTACTGCGCGGCTACACCCTGCGCCTGGCGAGGGGTAGGTGACACCGGCCCGCCGGGGTGGGCCCACCACTCCGGCGCGGTGCTTTGCGGGCGTCCTTTGCCCGCCTTCTTCCGGCGCTGATCTGTCCTGCGCTGGTCCGACCAGTGCTCACCTTTTGGCGGCAGATTCAGCAACGTTCGCCACCAACTCATCCCTACCCGCCCCTCAGACAGCAGTTACGCGGACAGTAGCCGGGAGAATACGGCAAGCGACCGCACTCCGGGAGACCTGAGGCCAGGATCCGGATGGTTCATCGCTCCCCGCTGCCATACTGTTACCCCACTCGCGGGCAGTGTCACCCTCGCCGTCACTTTTACCGGCCAAGCGTGACACCTTCGGTACCGTCGTCATAGCTCCTCTCTCATGCCCGCTCGGGTCGGGCGGGCAGCGCACACCATGCCACACGCCGCGGACAGGTTCGAAAATCCGTGCGAACAACATGGTAAGGAACGCATCAAGTGATCACTCATAGTAACCGATGCGGCGGTCCGCCTGTGGAAAACTCTCCCGTGGCGAAGGGGTCAAAATCGGCTGTGGACAACCGCTTGCCGCGAGCGCTTCCGGGCATAAGGTCGGAGTGATCCCTGCTACCCCCGGAGGACCAGGATGGAAACTCGCCGACTGGGCAGACTCGGCCACCAGAGCTCGGTGCTGATCTACGGCGCCGCATCGCTCGGCGGCGTCGACCAGGACCGCGCCGACGCGTCGATCCAGGAAGCGCTCGACGCCGGCCTCAACCACTTCGACGTGGCCGCCGACTACGGCGACGCCGAGCTCCGCCTCGGACCGCGGATGCCGGAGATCCGGGACCGGATCTTCCTCGCCACCAAGACCGGGCGCCGGACGTTCGAGGAGGCCTGGAGCGAGATCAACCGGTCCCTGGAGCGGTTGCAGACCGACCACGTCGACCTGATCCAGATGCACGCCGTGTGCGACCTGGAGAACCTCGATCTCGTGACCGGCAAGGGCGGATCGCTGGAAGCGGCGATCCGGGCCAAGGACGAGGGCATGGTCCGCGCGATCGGCATCACCGGCCACACCGCGCAGGCGCCGTCGGTGCACACCGAGGGGCTGCGCCGGTTCGACTTCGACAGCGTGCTGACGCCGCTGAACTACAAGCTGTCCACGGATCCGCAGTACGCCGATGACTACGCGGCGCTCGTGGAGGCCGTCAAGGCGTCGGACGCGGCGCTGATGACGATCAAGATGATTGCCCGGCGGAACTGGCAGGAGGGCGAGGAGAAGTCGTACGACACCTGGTACCGGCCGTTCGACGAGCAGCGCTACATCACCGCCGCGACCGCGTGGCTGCTGAACGGGCATCCCGAGATCACCGGTCTCGCTACCGCGGGTGAGACCCGGCTGCTGCGGCAGATGATCGTCGCGGAGCGCGAGCGCGCCGACCTCACCCCGGAGGCCGCCGCCTCGATCCTCGACGAGGTCAGGGACTACGCGTCACCCTTCGTGGACATGCCCATCTGACACAACGTGGCCCAGGTCACATACGAGACTCCGCATTCCGGTCAGGTCGTACGGCGTACGAGAACGGCCGGCGTACCTGGCCGGGATGCGGGAACAATTCGGCCGCCGGTCCGTGTTGACACACGTACTCATCTACTTTCGGAGGTCGTAGTGGCAACGGTCGAGCTGACCCAGGAGAACTTCAACGACGTGGTCGGTAGCGACGGTCTCGTCCTGGTGGATTTCTGGGCCGAGTGGTGTGGCCCGTGCAAGATGTTCGGGCCGGTGTTCGAGAAGTCGTCCGAGCAGCACGGTGACATCACCTTCGGCAAGGTCGACACCGAGGCGCAGGGCGAGCTCGCCCAGGCCTTCCAGATCCGGTCCATCCCGACCCTGATGGCGGTCCGCGACGGCGTCGTCCTGTACTCCCAGGCGGGTGCGCTTCCGGCCGCGAGCCTGGAGGACCTGATCGGCCAGCTGCGCGCGGTCGACATGGAAGAGGTCAAGGCCCAGATCGCCGCCCACGAAGCCGAGCACGGCACCGAGCCGCACACCCACTGATCCAAACAGCTCACCGGATCCGGGGACTCCATCGAGTCCCCGGATCCGCTTTGTCCGACGCCAGCCGTTCAGTCGGTCAGTCGGCGATCGGCGGTACGGCGCATGAGCCGGGAAGTGCCGACTTGTTCGGTGAAGCCCCACCGGCGGTAGAAGGGGATCAGGTCGGGCTGGCAGACGAGTTCCAGGCTGCGGACGTCGGCCAGTGCGGGGTGCGTGACAACGGCGTCCAGTAGGGCAGCGCCTACGCCGGAACCGCGGTGGGTTTCGGCGACGATCACGTCGAGGACGAGGGCGACGTACGCGTAGTCGGTGAGGACTCGGGCGAAACCGACCAGTTGGTCCGTTGGGTGGTTGGTGATGGCGATGACCAGGTCCGAGTGGTCGAGCAGGTGGCGGACGTCCACCGGCGTACGGTCGGTCATCCACCACGCCGTACGCATGAGGTCGGTCAGCTCCGGGACGCGGTGCGCGGGCACTGTGGAATCCGTGGTGAGCATGCGCGGCTCAGAAGTCGCGGGAGCTGAGGACGCAGAACTCGTTGCCTTCTGGGTCGGCCAGGACTGTCCAGCTGGGCCCCTCGGGTTGGCCGACGTTCACGCGTTGGGCGCCGAGGGCTTCCAGGCGGGCGATTTCGGCGTCGCGGTCCTGGCTCGTGTGCGGCGCGAAGTCGAGGTGCAGGCGGTTCTTCAGCGTCTTGCTCTCGGGCACGGGGACGAACACCATCCCGGGGCCGATCCGCTCCCACGGGAGGTCCTTGATGCTGTCCGGCTCGACCCAGCCGGGCACGTTCACGCATTCCTCGTCGGTCTCGATGATCGTCTTCCAGCCGAACGCCTCGGCCCACCAGGCCGCTTGCTTGCGTACGTCGTGGCAGTCGATCACAACGGTGTACCAGCGCAGCACCATGGCATACCCCTCCCAGAAGTCTGAGGAAGCACAATCGCACAGCCCACCGACAGAAAAGAGCGGGCCCTGGGCAGGAGAAAGACGCCAGGGCCCGCTCTCAGGGCTGACCGGAGCGGCAACGTGGTGGCCTGAGGAGGTGCGGGCAGGTGAGGTACTGCCCGAGGAGGGTCACCGAAGGGGCTGCTCGAAGAGACGGTCAGCGAGATGGAGGGACCACGTCGTTGGGGTCCCTCCTGCCGAAGGTCAGCGGAGCGGGTTGAAGGGACGCAGTTCCGCCGGCGCGCGGCCGGTGGTGATGGTCTCGGCCAGCAACTGGCCGGTGATCGGGCCGAGCGTGATGCCCCACATCCCGTGCCCGCCGGCGGCGAACACCCGCGGTGACGCGGTCGCGCCGATGATCGGCAGGCCGTCCGGGGTGCAGGGCCGCGGCCCGACCCACTCGAAGGTCCTGGCGTCCAGGTCTGCGTCCCGCAGCAGCGGCCGGGCGGCCTCGACGATCGCGTCGATCCGGCGCGGGTCGAGCTTCGCCTCGGGCTTGCGGAACTCCATCATCCCGGCGACCCGCAGTCGGTCGCCCAGCGGCGTGCAGGCGATCCGCTGCGCCGGGAAGTACACCGGACCGGCCGGTACGTGCGCCATCGGCACGCTGAAGCTGTACCCGCGACCGGCCTGTACGACGGTCTTGACGCCGAACTGCCGCGCCAGGTCCCCCAGCCACGCACCGGTCGCCATCACGACCGCGTCGAACGGATCGGTCTCGCCGTCACCGGTGACGAGCCGGACACCGCGGATCTCGTCGACGATGTCCTTCACGACCACGCCGCTGATGATCTGTCCGCCGCGCGCGATCACCGAGTCGGCGAGCAGCTGGACGTACTCGCCCGGGTTGATGAACCGCTGGCCGTGCAGCCGGATCGCCGCACCGATCTGGTCGGACAGCGACGGCTCGATCTCGCGGGCGTCGTCGCCGCTGATCGCCTCGAACTCGATGCCCTGGCCGGCGGCGTGGATCTGCTCGATCTCCTCGAGCAGCACCTTGCGCTCCTCGACGGTCCGGTAGGCGGCCAGGAACGACTTGGCCTCGTAGGTCTGCGCCTCGACCCCGGCCTTCGCCAGGAAGTCGAACGCGGGCAGGGCCTGCCGGTTGATCGGGACCAGCGCGTCCATGGCGGTCTTCCAGCGTCCGGCGGTGCTGTTGCGAGCGAAGCGGGTGAGGAACTTGAGGAGCCGCGGGCTCGCGGTCGGTGGCACGTACACCGGTGAGGCAGGGCTCAGCACCGCACGGACGCCGTACTTGAGGACCGCTGGTTCCGGGAGCGGCGTGGCCAGGCCGGGCGTCAGCCAGCCGGCGTTGCCCCAGGACGCGCCGGCGGCGACGCCCTCACGGTCGAGCACGGTCACCTCGACGCCGGCCTCCTGGAGGAACCAGGCGGTGGCGAGGCCGACCATCCCGGCGCCAACGACGGCGACGCGATCGGGAACCAGATACGTGGAACCAGCTGTGGTCATGTATCGATGGTGGGGCCGCGACCAGCGGCTGTCATGGTGCGATCACACCATTGCCGGGACGAATGACTGTGCTCATCGCACAATAACCCGCACAATGGGCGCATGATCTCCTCGTCCGACCTGATCGTCGCCGTCGGTCCCGCCCTGTTCGAGGTCGTAGTGCCCGGCAAGGGTGACCGTGAGGTCCGGGACGTCTTCCTGGCCGACCCGCAGGAACCTGCGACGGGCCAGCCGGGCGACCTGGTGCTCGGACTCGGTCTACGCGACGCAGAGGACGCCGTAGAGCTCGTGGAGCGCTGCGCGGCCGGCAACGCCTCAGGGGTGGTTCTCCGTACGGCGCTAGCGCACCAGCCGACCGTGGTGGCTGCAGCTGAGCGGGAAGCCATGACCCTCGTTGCATTGCAGCCGAGCGTGACGTGGGCACACGTGGTCTGGCTACTCCGCGGTGTACTCGACCGAGCGGCCGCACCGGACTCCCCCGCCGCTGGCGACGCCGGTGTGCACCAGGAGCTGTTCGCACTGGCAGACGCCGCCGCTGCGATCGTCGACGCCCCTGTGACGATCGAGGACAACCAGTCCAGGGTCCTGGCGTACTCCTCCGGCCAGGACTTCACCGACCCCACTCGTGTGTCGACCATCGTCGGACGCCGAGTACCACCCGAGGTGATCGCACACTTCCGGGCCCGGGGCATCTTCCGACGGCTAGCGCGATCCAGCGAGCCGTTCCTGGTCCCAGACGGACCGAACGGCATCCGCCCGCGTCTCGTCGTACCGGTCCGCGCTGGTGGCGAGTGGCTGGGGTCCATCTGGGCCGTTGTCGACGGTCCGGTGAGTGACGCGGTCACAGCGGAGCTCAGCAACGCCGCCTCCGTACTCGCCTTGCACCTGTTGCGGCTGCGGGCTCAGGCCGACGTGGCGCGGCGGAGTGCGATCGACCGGCTGCGGACGCTCCTGCGGCAGTTCTCCCCGGACAATCCGGTCGACGTACGGCTCCCGCGGCAGCCGTGGCGGGTTGTGGCTCTCGGGTCGCCCGACGGGTACGACGTACCGCAGCAACTCGACCTGTGGGAGTCGACCGGTCGCCGGCACGGCTGGAGCGAGCCCCAGCTGGCTGACCTCGACGGGACCGTCCTGGCTGTTGTTACAGACACTGACGGACCCGGGTCATGGACCTGGTTGCAGAAACTCGTTCTCGAACAGTCGGCTGGTACGTACGCCGCTGCTGGTGGTCCCGCGCGCGGTCCGGCGGATCTGCCGAGCTCACGCGCCGAGGCGGTCGAGCTGTTGGGTCTGGTACGGCGAGGTGTCGCGCCAGGGCCGGCGTTGCGGGTCGAAGAGGCGTGGCACGTGCTGACGGTGCACCGGGCAGTCACGTCGCTTGATACCACCAAGATGGATGGTCCGCTCGCGACGTTGCTCCGCCACGACATCGAGCACGACACGGGGTACGTGGAAACGTTGCAGGCCTGGCTGAACTTTCCGGGGCAGCCGCAGCGGGCGGCGAGGGAACTGCACCTGCACACCAATACGTTGCGGCACCGGATGAAACGGATCGGGGAGCTCTCCGAGCTCGATCTGTCGGATCCGCGCGAACGGCTGGCGTTGCAATTGCAGATCGCTGCGGTCCGTACGGAGCACTGAACATCGGGCACTGAATATCTGGCACTGAGATCTACGCCACAGCCCTCTGTAACAAGGCTTCATATTCCGGCAACTGCTGGGCAACATCCGCCTGACAGAGTCTTCCTTGTCAGCAGGTCCGACCCTTCACCAGGGGGCCGGAAAGGCTGCGGGTCCGAGCTTTTCACCAGGAAGCTCGGGCCGCCCGTGGGGCCCGGCGATTGTCTGAGCGATTGCCGGGCCCTACGACGTTGCCGTACGACGTCGCCAAAAACCTTGCCTAGGACAACCGGTTCACGATGGTGCGGTAGACGCTCGGGAGCGCGGCCGCGGCGGGGACGATCCGCGGCGCGAGGACCGGGCGGTTGCGGGCCCACAGCAACGATGCGGTGAGCAGGCGGCATTCCCAGGAGACGCGGCGCCAAGCTGCCTCGTAGTCCTGTGGGCGGTCGGCGCGGACGCAGTCGACCAGCTCGGCGGAGGTACGCAAGGCGACCGCGATGCCTTCGCCGGTGAGCGCGTCGACGTACCCGGCGGCGTCGCCTACGAGCAGGACCCGGCCGGCGGTGCGGGCGCTGACGCGTTGACGGAGCGGACCCGCGCCCATCACGGCACTCGCCGCAACCGCACCACGTAACCGGCGCTTCAGCAGGGGGAAAGCGTCGAGGTGTGAGTCGAAGGTGCCGCGCGCGGAGGTGAGGACGGCGACGCCGACGAGATCGTCGGCGACCGGGGTCACGTAGGCCTCGCCGAGCTTTGACCAGTAGACCTCGACCAGGTCGGTCCAGGGCGAGACAGCGAAGTGCTGGCGGAGTCCGCGCCGCACGCCGCCTGCGGCGCCGTGCGGCGCGGGAGAAGAAGAGCGGGAGAGCGGTTGGGACGGTTGCCAGCGACCGAGTTGGCGGATCGGTGAGTGGAGACCGAGTTGGCGGCGGATGGGTGAGTGGAGGCCGTCGGCGGCGGCCAGGTAGCGGGCGGTCACGCCGGCGGCGGTGACGGAGGTGGTGTTCTGCGTGATGGGACCGACTCGGGCGCGAAGGACCCGAACATCTAGCGCTGCTAGCCGGGACATCAGCGCGGCGTGCAGCGTCGTACGGCGCACTCCGAGGCCCGGACCAGCAGCGAAACGGGCGTCGACGCTGTGTCGTCCGTCGAGATAGCGAATGCCGTGGAACGGACGGCCGGAAAGTTCCACGCCCAACCGCTCGAGGTAGGACACGGCACTGTGGGCAATGCCCTCACCGCACGCCTTGTCGATCGGCGCCGAGCGCGGCTCGACCACGACAACCGACAATCCCGCGAGCGCAGCGCGGATCGCGGTGGCTGCGCCTGCTGGACCGCTACCAGCTACCAGAAGATCGATCACGTCACCAGCGCGGACTTCAACGCGGCCTCCTCGGCGCGGATGCGGACGGCCAGCAGCGGGATGTTCAGCAAGGTGAACACCACCGCAGTCACCCACGCCGTGTGCACCAGCGGCAAGGCGATTCCCTCCGCCACGACCGCCACGTAGTTCGGGTGCCGGATCCACCGGTAGGGGCCACGTGCAACCAGCCGGAGACCCGGTACGACGATCACCCGCGTGTTCCACTGATGACCCAGCACCGTGATGCACCACCAGCGCAGTCCCTGCGCCAGCAGCACGACCACGAACATCGTCCAACCGAGCCACGGAACGAACGGCCGGTGCAGCGCCTCCACCATGCACGCCGCCAGCAACAACGTGTGCAGCGCGACCATGAACGGATAGTGCCGACGCCCCGACTCGACGCCGCCCTGCGCGAAGCTCCACTTCGCGTTGCGCAGCGACACGACCAGCTCGGCCACCCGCTCAGCAGCGACGAGCAGCACCAACCCCAGATACCAGCCGTACATCACCACTCCATCAGCACGAGCTCGGAACAGAAACCAGGACCCATCGCCAGCAACACCCCAGGACCTGCAGGATCCAGCCTCATGGTGTCACCGAGGACGTGCAGCACCGAGGACGACGACAGGTTGCCGACCGCGTCGAGCGACTTCCACGTCAGTTCGAGCGCGCCCGGCCGCAACGACAACGTCTCCGCCACCGCCTCCAGCACCTTCGGCCCGCCCGGATGACTCACCCACGTCCCGATGTCCGGAACGGTCAGCCCGTGATCCCCGAGGAACCCGCGCACGTCATCACCCAGGTACTGGCGCACCACCTCGGGTACGTCGGCTCCGAGCACGATCCGGAACCCGCCCGACCCGACGTCCCACCCCATCACCCGCTCCGAGTCCGGGTAGAGCCGCGAACGTGTCGCCACCACGGACGGTCCCGACGCCGCCGGATGTTCCGACCCCGTCAGCACCACAGCCGCCGCGCCGTCCCCGAACAACGCGCCGCCCACCAGGTTCGGCAACGACGAGTCGTCCCGCTGCAACGTCAACGAACACAACTCCACCGACAGCAGTACGGCGACATGCTTCGGCCACGCCTTCAAGTAGTCATGCAGCCGCGCGATCCCCGCCGCTCCCCCGACACACCCCAGCCCGAACAGCGGCAGCCGCTTCACGTCCTCCCGCATCCCCAGCCGCATCGCCACCCGCGCATCGATCGACGGCGCCGCGACCCCGGTCACCGTCGTGAACATCAGTACGTCGACATCGTCGAGCGTCAGCCCCGCGTCCTTCACCGCGCCCGCGACCGCCTCGGCCCCGAGGTCGACGGCCGCCGCGATCCACGCGTCGTTCGCCTCGCCGAAGTCCTTGAGTACGGCGTACCGCTCGAGCGGCAGCGCGAGATGCCGATACGAGACTCCCGCGTTCGCGTGCAGCCGGCGGAGCAACGCCGTACCGCGGCCGTCCGGGAGACAGATCGACTCGAACGCGGCCGTGAGCTCCGACTGCGGATACCGGTACGGCGGAAGCGCGGGCCGGACCGCTGCGATCCGCGTCATCGTGGCATCGTTGTGTCGGTGAGAGCGCTGCGGACCGTCAAGGGTCTGGCTCTCGCGTGCCACCCGGGCCCGACCGTCGCGGTCACCGCGCTGGTCACCGCCGTCGCGTGGTCGGCCGGGCGAAGTCCGGCCGGGTGTCTCCTCGTCGCAGCAACGATCCTCACCGGCCACCTCTCGATCGGCTGGAGCAATGACGCGATAGATGCCGCCCGCGACACCATTGTGAACCGCCGGGACAAGCCAGTGGTGCGTGGACTGGTGAGTCGCCGGACGCTCGCGGTCGGCGCGGGCGTGATGCTGGTCGTCACCGTTCCCGTCTCCCTCGCCAACGGTTTCGCGTCCGGATTGATGCACCTGCTGTTCGTCGCCTGCGCCTGGGCGTACAACCTGGGCCTCAAGTCGACCGTGATCTCCTGGCTCCCGTACGCCGTCGCGTTCGGCGGACTGCCCTCGTTCGTGACGCTCGGCACCGCGCACGTCTGGGCTCCGTGGTGGGCGACTGCGGCGGGGGCCCTCCTGGGGATCGGTGCCCATCTGGCAAACGTCGTACCCGATCTCGCCGACGACCTGGCCACCGGTGTCCGCGGCTGGCCGCAACGCCTCGGCCGCTACGCCCGCCTCGTCGCACCGCTGCCGTTGGCGACAGCAACCGGTCTCCTGGTCATCGCGCCGTCCGGAGCGATCGGCGTCATCGGCTGGATCGCCCTCGCAGTCGTCGCCGCCCTCCTGACCACGATCCTCCTGTGGCGCAACGCCCCCTTCCTCATCACGATCGCCATCGCCGCCGTCAGCATCATCTCGCTCGTACTGCGCGGAGACGCACTCGTCTAGCTGCAGCTCGACAGTACGTATACGCCCACTACGCCGGATCGGCTGTCCTGCTGAGCGTGAGCGCGGCCACGCCGACGGGATACCTCCTGTCGAGCTGCCGATCTCATCCGGCGTCGGGCTTGAGTGGGGCGTTGCTGCCGAGGATGGCGGCCGTCAACGCCTCGGCGGGTTCTTTCGCGGCGCGGGGGTTGGTGATGAGGACCAGGTCGATGGAGGGGAGCTCGGGCAGGCCGGCGCTCGGGGGCGGCTCGACCAGGTCGGCGGGCATCAGGGAGCGGGCGAAGATCGCGATCCCGAGGCCGGCGCGGACAGCGGCGAGTACGCCGTTGACGCCGCGGACGATGCACGTGATCCGGCAGGTGCGGCCGGCCTGCTCGAGGGACTGCACGCCGAGCGACCGGCTCAACGACGGCGCCTGGTACGCGACCAGCGGGACCGGGACGTCGGGCGCGATCCGGGTCCCGGCGATCCCGGCCCAGACCATCGGGTCCCGTCGTACCAGCCGGCCGTTCGGCTCGTAGCCGCCACCGGCGCCGTGCTTCACGTAGGCCAGGTCCAGGTGGCCGGACTCGACCCGGCGGAGCAGATTCGGGCTCTGGGCAACGGTCAGTTCCAGGTCGATCCGCGGATACAGTTGGCGGAAGTCGCGGAGGATCTTCGGCAGCGGCGTGAGCGCCAGGTCGTCGGTCACGCCGAACCGCAGCCGGCCGCGCAACTCCGAGCCGGTGAAGTACCCGGCGGCCTCCTCGTGCGCGGCGAGGATGGTCCGGGCGAACCCGGCCATCGCCTCGCCGTCCGCGGTCAGCGTGACAGTGCGGGTGTCACGGACGAACAGCGGCCGCCCGACCGCCGTCTCGAGTTTGCGGACATGTTGACTCACCGTCGGCTGCCGGATGCCCAGCCGCTCGGCCGCCTGGGTGAAGCTGAGCGACTGAGCGACGGCGAGGAACGTCCGCAGCTGGTCCGGGTCGTACATCGATATCCTTCCCATAACGTGGCGCAATAAGACTAATAGGAGTAATTCGCTGGGGGAATTCAGCACCCAACCCTGAGGATGGACATGTCCTCCCCTGACCAGCCACTCGTGTAGGGATTGCTCTTGACCTCCCGGGCCACCGGTACTGTCCCGTCCACCGACTTCCATCTCCACCGCACCACCGACTCCACCAAGCTCCGGGAGACGCAAGCGCGCCGGCCCGGCTTCAAGGACACCTTCAGCGCACTGCGGGTCCGCAACTTCCGCCTCCTGGTCAGCGGACTGCTGGTCAGCTCGACCGGCGGCTGGATCCAGCGCATCGCCCAGGACTGGCTGGTGCTCACGCTCACCGGCAGCGCCACCGCGGTCGGCATCACGACCGCGCTGCAGTTCCTCCCCACCCTCGTGCTCGGTCTGTTCGGCGGCGTGATCGCGGACCGGTTCCCGAAGCGGAAGATCCTGCTGGTCACGCAGATCACGATGGGCACCTGTGCCGGCGTCCTCGCCCTGACCGCCTTCACCGGTCACGTCCAGGTCTGGCACGTCTACACGATGGCCTTCGTCCTCGGTCTCGCGACCGCGGTCGACAACCCGACCCGGCAGTCGTTCGTCACCGAACTCGTCCCGCGCGACACGGTCCGGAACGCGATCAGCATGGTGTCGTCGACGTTCCAGCTCGGCAGCCTGATCGGCCCCGCGCTCGGCGGTGTGCTGCTCGGCACGATCGGCGCGGGCTGGGCGTTCGCGCTCAACGGGCTGACGTTCTTCGCGTCGATCAGCGCGCTGCTGCGGATGCGCGAGAGCGAGATGCCCGGGTTCCACGCGGCCCGCAAGGCGAGCGCCGGGATGCGGATCCGCGACGGGCTGCGCGACGGCGTCCGGTACGCGTTCCACGAGCCGGCCGTCCGCTGGGCGATCGCGCTGGTCGGCATCTACGGGATGTTCTGCATCAGCCTGCCGGTGACGCTGACCGCGTTCGCCGACCGCGTCTTCCACACCGGCGCTTCGGGGTACGGCGTACTGAACTCGGTCGTCGCGTTCGGAGCCCTGGCAGGCGCCCTGCTCTCGGCCCGCCGCGTCCGGCCGACCCGCCTGCGGAACCTGATCGGTATCGCGTGCCTGCTCACGATCACCGAGGTACTGGCCGCGATCCAGCCCTCGCTGTGGACGTTCATCCCGGTGCTGGCGTCGATGGGAATGGCGACGCTGATGTTCCTGACCGCGGCCCAGTCGATGGTCCAGCTGACCACGCCGGACGGCCTGCGCGGCCGGGTGTCCGGGATCTACAACCTGGTCTTCATCGGGGGCGGCGCGATCGGCGGGCCGCTCGTCGGGTTCCTGGCCCAGCACTTCGGCGCCCGGTCGGCGCTGATGCTCGCAGGTCTGGTCCCCGCGGTGGCGACGGTCGCGATCGGCCTGCGGCTGCGGCGCGACGGCCAACTCCGGCTGGTACTGGTCCGGACCCGCTCCCCGTGGCACCAGGTCCCGATCCGCGTGAACCTGCAGCCGGCCGACATCCAACTGTCGGCCCCGGAGAGCGCCCCGATCCGCAGCCGCACGTCTCGCCCGTTCGTCCTCGGTCGGCGGCAGCACGCGCGCATGGACTCCCACGCCCGCCCGGTCCACGCCCGCCGCCGCCCCCAGCACCACTGAACTCCTGGGGCGGGACCGCGCTGCCTTCCCAGTCCCGCCCCAGGCCACCTTGAGCACCCACCAACCATTTCCGAGCAGGAAATTTGGTCGGTGGGTGCTCAAAGTCGGCCTTGAACAGGCTCGCGCCCCCGGCTGGATCAGGGCCGAGGGCGCGAGTGCCGGCGGGCGGGCCGGCTGGGCGGCATCAGGGAGCTTTGATGACGCCGACTGGGGGCACCTGCACGGTGCGGTGGTGCTTGGTGCCGCCGAGGACCACCTTGCGGAGCGCGACGTTGTTCTTCGTGCTGGCCTCGAACAGGCGGTTCTCCGGGTTGGCGGTGACCTGGACGTAGTACGTGCCGTTCGCCAGGTTCGTGATGTCGAAGGACTGACCCGGCAATGTCTGCTCGTAGGTGTCGCCGGAGCCGACGTCGAGGACCTCACGAACCGACAGCGAGCCGTGGTCGCCGCACGCGGTGTGCAGGTCGGTGTTGCCCGGGTGCCAGTTCGCGTTCTTCACCGTGTAGTCGATGGAGTCCGTCGCGGCCAGGCAGAACGCCTCCTTCTGGCTGCGCACCACCTCGGTCTGCTTGGCGTTCAGCAGGCTGTAGCGGGCGAAGTCGGTGAAGTGCCAGTGGTTGTGGCCGTTCCGGCCGTCCCACTCCAGCGTCCCGGTGGTCTGGTACCCGACCTGCTTGCCCTGCGCGTTGTAGAAGTACTGGTACGCGTCCATCAGGTCCTTGCCCTGTCGCCGGAACCCGTCGAGCACCAGCGGCGACGGGCCAGCGTTCCACACGGTCGCCGAGAACTGCAGGAAGTCCTTGTTCGCGTCCGGCGTACCTTCGTCGCCCGGCGCGGCCACGATCCCCCACGCCGGCACTGGCCGCAGGTCCGGCTTCGGGCCCTTCGGGACGCTCGCCTTACTGACCGGACGCGCCGCGTTCGGCTTCGGCGGCGCCGAACGCGAGCTCACCTTCGCAGCCCCCGAGGCGTCGGACTTCTGCACCGTGACGTTCAACTTCACCGACGAGTCCTTCGCGGGGATCTTGAAGAAGTCCCGGTACGCCTTGTTCACGGTCACCGTCGCCTTGTACTTGCCGACGGCAAGCCGCACCGGCTGCCCGTCGCCGTACGTCCGCGCCGACCACCCGGTCTGCAGTCCCCAGACCGCACCCTGGGTGAACGGATTCGCGGTACAGCCGTCCGGGTACGGCGAGGTTGCCGGGGCATCCGGACGGGTCCGCGACCCGTCGCCGTTCAGGCAGACCGCCTGGTCCTTCTCGAGCACCTTCTTGCCCGCGGCGTCGGTCAGCGTGATGTGCAGGAACTTCCCCAGTCCGGAGAAGTCCGTGACAAGCCCGTTCGGCAACTTGCGGACCGGCTTGCCGTGGACGTACTGCGTCGCCACCACCGGCGAGCTGTACGACGCTCGTGTGGCGCGGATGTCGATCGGCGCGTTGCCGGCCACCAGATGCGTACCGAGATCCAGGTCGACGCCGTAGTCCTCGACACTGGCCAGAGTGACATCGGTGCCTCCAGCAACCAACTTCAAAGGTGCCGGCGATGACGCCGCCGACGCCCCGGCGGCCGCGAGTGCGACCAGACCGGCCGCCCCGGCCGCGGCGACCACCGTCCGGCCGAGTTTCCTTGTGTTCACGATGACGGAACCCCCTCCTGCCTCCAGCCGGCATCCTCACGAGCCGGCCTGTTGCTGGTACGACGACCCGGCCGCGGAGCGAAGTTGATCAAGGTTCCATGGCGGTCCTGTCACACGAAGTAACAGGACCTCAATACTTGACTGTGTAAATTAAGCCGACCTAGGCTCGACGACGTCCGCTCACTCCTCCCCCGGAGGACGTTTTCATGTCCTTGAGACGCCGTACGACGCTCGTCCTGGCTGCCCTCGCCCTGGTGTCTACAGCAGCCGTGACCGCCCCAGCCGATGCAGTCCAAGACCAGAAACCCGCCTACCCGCAGATCGCTGCCAAGCCGTACATGGGCTGGAGCAGCTGGAGTCTGCAGTCGACGAACTACCCGGGCGTCAATCCCGACGGCCCCGGCAGCTTCATCAGCGAGAAGAACATCCTCACCCAGGCGAACGCCCTGGCCACGAAGCTCAAGCCGTACGGCTACGAGTACATCAACGTCGACGCCGGCTGGCAGGACGGCGGTGACGAGTACGGCCGCCCGGTCGCCAACCTGAAGCGGTTCCCGCGTGGCATGAAGGCGGTCGGTGACGACATCCACAAGCTCGGCCTGAAGTTCGGCATCTACACCGTCGTCGGGCTCGGCACGGACGTCTACCGCGACGGCAACACCCCGATCTACGACGCGCCCGGGTGCTTCACGCGCGACATCGTGTACCCGGACCTGCGCAAGACCAACGGCTGGGACGCGGCGTACAAGATCAACTACGAGAGCCCGTGCGCGCAGAAGTACGCCGATTCGATAGCCCGGCTCTTCGCCAGCTGGGGCGTCGACTTCATCAAGATGGACGGCGTCGGCCCCGGCTCCTGGAAGGGTGCGCCGGACGACCCGAACCACAACAACACCGAGGACGTCGAGGCCTGGTGGCGCGCGGTGCAGAACGCCGGCCGGCCGATGATGTACACGCTGTCCTGGTCGCTCAGCCACCGGTACGCCGACGTGTGGAAGCAGAACTCGAACGGCTGGCGGATCGACACCGACGTCGAGTGCTACTGCGACACGATCGTCAAGTGGGACAGCTCGGTGAAGGCCCGCTGGTGGGATCTGCCGCAGTGGATCGACGACGCCGGCCCCGGGCACTGGAACAACCTGGACGCGATCAACGTCGGCGTCGGCGCGATGGACGGCCTGACGGACGCGGAACGCCAGTCCTACATGACGTTCTGGGCCATCAACTCCGCGCCGCTGTTCGCGGGCGACGACCTCACCAAGCTGGACGCGTACGGCTTGAAGCTGCTGACGAACCGCGAGGTCATCGCGATCAACCAGTCCGGCAACCCGGCGCGTCCGCTGAACCAGGACCAGCTGCAGCAGGTCTGGTACGCACAGAACGCGGACGGCAGTACGACGGTCGCGCTGTTCAACCTGGCCGACTCCCCTGCCACGGTGACCGGCAACTTCGACCAGCTCGGCATCGGCGGGAAGGCCACGGTCCGCGACATCTGGGCGAACCAGAACACCCGCAACGTCTCCGGCTCGGTCAGCGTTCAGCTGCCCGCGCACGGGTCGAAGCTGTACAAGATCACGCCTGACCAGTACGTGCCGGTGAGCATCCCGGCCGACCTGACCGCGACGGACGTCAGCCGTACGTCGGTTTCCCTGAACTGGCGGCCGAGTGCGGGCGCGACGTCGTACCAGGTGTTTGCCAACGGCAAGCAGGTGGCGACGAGCACGACGCCGGGCACCGTGGTGGGCGGGCTGCAGCCGCAGACGCAGTACACCTTCACGGTGAAGGGCGTGAAGTACGGCCGTACGTCGGATGCGAGTGCCGGGATCACCATGTACACCTCGAAGTCCGGCGGGCCGGTGCGCTACGAGGCCGAGTCGCCGACGAGCACACTGACCGGCGACGCGAGTGTGTCCGGATGCACGCTCTGCTCGGGCGGCTCGAAGATCGGCAACATCGGTTACTCGTCGACGGTGACGCTCAACGACATCACCGTGCCGGCCACGGGCACGTATCTGGTGAAGATCGCCTACACCGACGGGGACACCAGCCGGCAGAGCATGCTGACGGTCAACGGCACCGACAGTTACTGGGTGAACTACCACGGCCTCGGCGACAACGACTGGGGTACGCCACAGGTCACCTACCTCCCGATGAAGCTGACCGCCGGATCGAACTCGATCAAGGTCAGCAACGCAGGAGGCTACATCGCCGACATCGACTGGATCACCGTCTGATCCGGCCAATGATCCGGTCGAAAAGACTGCGGGGCCGGCACCACCAGGGCCGGCCCCGCGCTTTACTTGACGAATGAGCGCCTACCCCGAACCCCTGATCCCGCCCGGCGGCACCGCGCCGGTCCCCCGGCGGATCCGCGCGATGCTCGACGACCGCGTCGTCCTCGACACGACGGACGCGATCTACCTCTGGGAGTTCCCGCCGTACCCGCAGTACTACGTCCCGCTCGCGGACGTCGCCGACGGCGTGCTGGCCGACACCGGCGAGACCAAGACGTTCGAGCATGGCGTCGCGCGAGTGCACACCGTCGGCAGCGGCAAGGCGTGGGTGTACGACGACGGCGTCGCCAAGGGCCGGGTGCGGTTCCAGTGGGACGCGCTGGACAGCTGGTTCGAAGAGGACGAGGAGGTCTTCGTCCACCCACGCAACCCGTACTCCCGCGTCGACGCGATCAAGTCCACCCGCCACATCACGGTCAGCGCCGCCGGCCAGCTTCTCGCCGACTCCACCGCGACTGTCATCGTCTTCGAGACCGGACTGCCACCGCGCTACTACTTCCCGAAAACCTCCGTCCAGCTGGAGCACCTCACCCCGTCCGACACCGTCACCGCATGCCCGTACAAAGGCCGTACGTCGGCGTACTGGTCGGTCCCCTCAGTCCCGGACGTCGCCTGGTCCTACGACTTCCCGACCGCGCCTCTCCTCCCGGTCGCCGGCCACATCGCGTTCTTCAACGAGAACGTCGACATCACCATTGACGACGTACCGCAGGAGCGCCCGATCACCCCGTTCTCGAACCCAACACAGCGACCAACCGACGGCAACGTGAACAAGCCGTGAATCAGATGACCGCGGTGGTCGCGCCGTCCATGGTGATGATCGAGGCGGTGACGTAGCTGGCGCGGGGCGAGGCGAGGAAGATCGCGACGTCGGCGACCTCCTCCGGCTCGCCGGCGCGGCCCATCGGGATCTCGCGGACCATCTCCTGGAGCAGCTCGTCCTTCGGCTTGCCGGTCGCCCGTACTGCGGCTTCCAGCCCCTCGTCGACGCGGGAGGTGCGTGTCATGCCGGGGTTGATCACGTTCACCCGGACGCCCTGGCCCGCGTACGCCTTCGCGTAGCCGGCCGACGCCAGCATCAGCGCGGCGTTGGCCGCACCGCCCCCGATGTGCAACGGGTTCGCGGCCCGGCCGCCCTGGCCGACGACGTTCACGACCGCGCCGCTGCCGCGGTCCGCCATCCCGCGGATGACGGCCTCGGTCGCGTGCATGTACGTGAAGTACTTCGCGTCCATCGCGGCGTGCAACGCCGTACTGTCCAAATCGTCGACCGGTGTCCGGCGGGCCGCGCCGGCGCAGTTGATCAGGATGTCCGGTACGCCGATCCGCTCGAAAGCGGCTCGCGTCGCGTCGGCGTCGGTCAGATCGACCGCTTCGGCCTGGAAGCTCAAGCCTTTGGCGGCGAGCTCCTCCTGTGCCTTCGCCAGGTTCCCGGCGTCCCGCGAAATGCCGACGACCACCGCACCCTCACGTGCGAGCGCCTCGACACACGCCAGCCCGATCCCTTTGCTCGCACCGGTGACCACCGCGGTCTTCCCGGACAGTTCCAGCTCCACGTGACTCCTCAGCGATTCGCGTCGTACTCGTCGCGGGCAGCGGCGATCTCGTCCATGTGGTCGTACGCCCAGGTCCGCATCGTCGCGACGGCAGCGGCCAGGCTCAGGCCGAGCGGGGTCAGCGTATAGCTGACCGTCACCGGCACAGTAGGAAGAACATCACGCCGTACGACACCGTCCCGCTCGAGATTGCGCAGGGTCTGGGTGAGCATCTTCTGGGTGATGCCCTCGATGATCGACTTGAGCTGGCCGGACCGCAGCGTGCCGCCCTTCTCGAGCGTGCTGATCACCAGCATCGTCCAGGTGTCGCCGATCCGGCCGAGCACCTGACGCGTCGGGCAGGCGCCTTTCGTGGCGTCCCACCTGCTTCTGACCTGGTCGGTATCCATTAGGTGCCCATAGCAGTAATTAGTGCTGTCTTCCGCCCGCCGCGACCGGTTCGTAGCGTCCATGTCGTCCGGGGTCGAGTTTAGGTGAAGGAGTGAAACAGCAATGAGAGCAGTGGTTCCGGTGGACACCGGCAAAGTCGGGTTCGCCGAGGTCGACGAGGTCCGGCCGGGCCCGGGCGAGATGGTGATCGAGGTGGCCGCCTTCTCGATCAACCGCGGTGAGACCTTCCAACTGGAGGCGCCGCGGGCCGGCTGGCGACCGGGTAAGGACATCGCCGGCCGAGTGATCGAGGCCGGCCCCACCGGTCCACCGGTCGGCACCCGCGTGGTCGCGCATCTGCCACACTCGGGCTGGGCGGAGCACGTGATCGCACCGGCCACGCAGGTCGCCGGACTGCCGGACAGCATCTCGTTCGAGCAGGCCGCCGCGCTTCCGCTCGCCGGGCTGACAGCGCTGCGCCTGTTGCGTACGGCGGGCAGCGTGATCGGCCGGCGGATCCTGCTGACCGGCGCCGCCGGCGGTGTCGGGCACTACTTCACCGAACTCGCGGCCGGCGCCGGTGCATCGGTCACAGCCGTCGTCTCAACCCCTGCCCGCGGCGAGCGGCTGCTGGAGCTCGGCGCCGAGACCCTGGTGTACGACGTCCCGGACGCACGCGGACCGTTCGATCTGGTGCTCGAGTCCGTCGGTGGTGAGAGTCTGCCGGTCGCGTTGTCGAAGCTGGTGCCGGGCGGTGATCTCATCTGGTTCGGCGAGGCCAGCCGGCAACCGGTGACGCTCGACTTCTTCGACTTCTTCACCGCTCCGGAGGCCGCGCGCATCCGGCACTTCCACTACGTGCACGGCCGCGACGACGAAGACCTGGCAACGCTGGTTCGGCTGGTCGGGTCCGGGCGGCTCCACCCCGAGCTCGGTCGCGTCGAGGACTGGTCCCGGACCGATGCCGTCCTCGACGACCTGCGGCACCGTCGCATCCGCGGCAACGCCGTACTGACCTTGGCACCCACGTCGCACGAGGAGGCAACGCCGATGGATCCCAGTACAGTCGTGACCCGGTACGTCGAGGCAGTGGCGGCGGGTGACCTGCCGACGATCCGGGCGAGCTTCGCGCCGGACGTGGTGTGGACCTATCCGGGTGACCTGCCGCTGTCCGGTGACTGGAAGGGCCGGGACATGGTCGTCGACGAGTTCCTCGGCGCGGCGGCGGGCAACCTGTTCGCGCCGGGTGCACCAGTGACGATCACGCTGGTCAACGTCATCGTCGACGGTGAACAGGTTTTCGCCGAGTGGACGGCGCAGGCGACGGCCCGGAACGGCGAGGCCTATGACAACCGGTGTGGAGGGGTCTTCATCGTTCGGGACGGCGTGATCGTCGCCGTCCGCGAATACCTCGACACCGACCATGCCCGCCGCGTCCTGTTCGCGGGCGAACACTAAGCACAGCGAGAGCAGCTCTTCGGGAGCCGTACGTCGACCAGCAGACGAGCGGATCACCCCTCGAGTGTGGGGTTCTCTACTGATGCACGAGGGGAGAACCCTGAACGCGGGGGGTTATCCGTTGCTGTTGCGCGAGGTGCGAGGTGCGAGCGACAGCCAGCGGGATCCGGGCGGGTCGATGCCCTGAGCAATCGTCAGTTTCCGGCGCCGCGGGCCGAAGGCAACGAATTTGAATTGTCGCTGTTCTGGGCTTGATCGGGTCAGTACGATGGGTAACCAGATCGACACTCTTTGTTTCGACGCCTGATGCCCGAGCAATCCTGAGCACCGACGCCGGAGGACCCGTGCCGACCACTTCCCACTCTCCCCCCAGCGACCGTCTGTCCTGGAAGACCGTTCTGCATCATGACCTACCGGCCTCGCTGGTGGTCTTCCTGATCGCAATACCGCTTTCCCTAGGAATCGCCGCCGCGTCCGGGGCGCCGCTGATCGCCGGCCTGGTGGCCGCCGTGGTCGGCGGTGTCGTCGCCGGCGCGCTCGGCGGCTCCCCGCTCCAGGTCAGCGGCCCGGCCGCCGGCCTGACCGTTGTCGTCGCCGGACTCGTCATGCAGTTCGGCTGGGCCGCGACCGCCGCAATCACCTGCGCGGCCGGCCTGCTACAGATCCTGCTAGGCGTCACCCGAATCGGTCGACTGGCACTGTCTCTTTCCCCCGCCGTCGTCCACGGCATGCTCGCTGGGATCGGCATCACGATCGCCGTCCAGCAGCTGCACGTGGTGCTCGGCGGCAAAGCCCAGAGCTCGTTGATCTCCAATGTCACCGCGCTCCCCGCGCAGCTGATCGCGCACCACGGTCACTCGGTGGTGGCCGGCGTACTCACCGTTGCGATCGTTCTCGCCTGGCCGCGAATCCCTAAAGTCAAGGGGATTCCGGCACCACTCGTCGCCGTCGTGGCGGTCACCGCATTGGCAGCGGTCACCATGCCCGACGTGACCCGGGTCGATCTGCCGGACAACCCGCTGCAGAGTCTGATCCTCCCGGTGATGCCCGAGGGCACACCACTCGAGATCGCCACCGCCGTACTGACGGTTGCCCTCGTCGCCAGCGTCGAGTCGTTGCTGTCGGCCGTTGCCGTCGACAAGCTTCATCGCGGTCGGCGGAGCAATCTCGATCGAGAACTGATCGGCCAGGGCGCCGCGAACGCGGTGTCCGGTGCGCTCGGCGGGATGCCCGTCACCGGCGTGATCGTGCGCTCGTCGACGAACGTCGCGGCCGGCGCCCGCACCCGCGCGTCGGCGATCCTGCACGGCGTGTGGATCGCAGCGTTCGTGCTCGCGGCGGGGTCGATGCTCGAATTGATCCCGATGGCCGCGCTCGCCGGCGTACTGCTCGTCACCGGATTACGCCTGGTGCAGCTCGCCCACATCCGCACACTGCGCCGGCACGACGAATTGCTCGTGTACGTCGTGACCGCGGTCGGCGTCGGCGTACTGGGACTGGCCGAAGGCGTGCTGCTCGGTCTCGTGCTTGCGCTCGCACGCGTGCTGTACCGGCTCGCGCGGGCAACCGTGACAGCGACCGAGGTCAACGGCGTGTGGATGGTACGGATCCGTGGTTCGCTGGTGTTCCTCGGAGTTGCGTCGCTGGTGCGAACGCTGCGATCGATTCCGCAAGGCGCGACGGTTCGGATCGATCTGACGGTGAATCATCTGGACCACGCGGCATCCGAGGCGATCGAGGACTGGCGGCGCGGGCACGTCGCGCGCGGCGGCTCGGTCGAGGTGTACCGCGGCGGCAGCGAGCGGGTGGGTGAGCAGCTGGACGACGTACCGATCCGGGCGTTGCTGGCGAAACTCGCGGCGGAAGGACAACAACCGGCACACCTGTTCATCACGTGTGCGGACTCGCGGATCGTGCCGACGATGATCACCACCAGCGGACCGGGCGACCAGTTCTGCGTGCGCAACATCGGGAACCTCGTGCCGCCCAAGGGATCGAACAGCAACTCCGTCGACGCCGCGATCGAGTACGCGGTCGACGTCCTCGGGGTGAAGTCGATCGTGGTCTGCGGCCATTCCTCCTGTGGCGCCGCGGCCGCCGCGCTCGCGGCCGACGTACCCGAAGGATCGGGACTGGAGAACTGGCTACGGCACCTGGAGCCGTCGGTACGGCGAGCGGTCGCGCTCCCGGACATCGTGGACCCGGCGACCGGCGTGCAGTTGTCGCCGGCCGACAAGCTGTCCGTCGCCAACGTCGCCGTACAGCTGGAGAATCTGCGGAGTTTCCCGTGCGTCCGCGCGGCCGAGGATCAAGGCCGGCTCGAGCTGATCGGGCTCTGGTTCGACATCGGCGCGGCGACGGCACGCTCGGTCGTGGACCGCGCGCCGTTCCTGGTCCGCGGCGACGAGGAGCTGTTGAAGATCAGGAGCAGCGGTACGGCGAGTGCGATCGCCACCAACCCGTCCAGCCAGTAGTGGTTCGCGGTGACCACGACAACCGTGAAGGTGAGCAACGGATGTGCGATCCACAGCCAGCGCCACCGTGACCGGGTCGTCCGGATCAGGAAGGCCGCGACCATGAACGCCCAGCCGACATGCAGGCTGGGCATCGCGGCGAACTGGTTCGCGACCCCGGAGTGCGCGCTCGGTCCGTAGACCGACTGACCGAGCAACACCCCGGTGTCCACCCAACCCGGCATCATCCGGGGCGGGGCGAGCGGGAAGAACATGTGCCCGATCAACGCCAGCCCGGTCAGTGACGCGAGCGCCCAGCGGGCCTTCCCGTACTCGGCCTGGCGGCGGATCAGCAACCAGAGCAGCACCACCGCGGTCAGCGGGAAGTGCACGCTCGCGTAGAACACGTTGGCGAGCTGGGCGAGGCCGTCGATCTTCAGCGCGTGATGCTGGATCGTCGCCTCGCTCGGCAGCCCGAGCCAGGCCTCCCAGCGGATCAGCTCGTCCGCGTGCTTGAACGCCGACCCCGCATGCTCCGCGGACAGGAAGCGGCCGAGGTTGTAGACCCCGAACAGGGCGGCGAGCAGTGCGATCTCCTTGACGATCCGCCAGATCCCACCGCGATGCCGCCCCAGCTCCGGCACACTCGGCTGCCCTACCCGCTCCAGAGTCACCTGCGCCATGCCGACCCCCACATCAAACCGAACGCTCGTTCTCTGAAATTCCACCCTGCGCCGCCGGCCGCCCTCAGATCAAGAACGGTCATTCGTTTTCTTGTGTGATCCCTGGCACTCTTTCAAATTATCGCAACATGCTGATAGTTGCGAACAATATGAACCAACTCACACCGGCATGGTGAAGGCCCCGGCTAAATCGGTCGACGCGAGGTGCCGTCCTCGGGAGAGTGCTCGCATGGTGACGGTCTTCATCCGGTGGACGTGGCTGCGAGCGGTCCTGCACAACGGGTGGTGGCTGGTCACCAGCGTCTATCTGGTGGTCGACGCCGGACTCTCCCCCGCCGAGCTCGTGCTCATCGGGTCGGTGCAGAGTGCGTTCGCGCTGGTCTTCGAAGTACCTGCCGGCGTCATCGCCGACACGATCAGCCGCAAGTGGTCCCTGGTGATCTCCCAGGTGCTGATGGGTACGGCGATGCTCGCGACCGGACTGTTCGAGTCGTTCCCCGCGTTGCTCGCCACGCAGGTCCTATGGGGTATCTCGTGGACCTTCGCGAGCGGATCCGACGTCGCGCTGATCACCGACGAACTGGATCGGCCGTCGGAGATCAATGTGGTCCTCGCGCGGGCCGCCCGCGCACAGCTGGCCGGCGCGGCGACCGGTCTCGTTCTCCTCGGGCTCCTCGCCTGGGCGACCCGGCGGGACCTCACCATCGTGCTCGCCGGCGCCACGATGGCGGCCCTCGGGCTGTACGTCGCGTTCCGCTTCACGGAACACAACTTCGTTCCCACTCGGACCGCCCGCTGGTCGGCGTCCTGGAACACCTTCCGCCGCGGCGTCACGCTGGTACGACGGAGCCGTGCGATCCTGCTGATCTTCGCCGCGACCTTCCTCGTCAACGGCGCCTCGGATGCCGCGGGACGCCTTACCCAGAAGCAGCTTCTCGACCTGGGCCTGCCGAGCACGCCGGACCCGATCGTCTGGTTCACCGCCCTCGGCGTCACCGCTCTGGTTGTCGGCGCCGTCGTACTCAGACTCGTCACGCAACGGATCAACGGCGCGCACGCCGCGACCGACTACGCACTGGCCGCCCTCGTCGGAGTGCTCGCGATGCTGCTACTCGCGTTCGCGCGTGATCCGGTCCTCGGCGCGATCGCCGTCGTACTGCTGAACGGGATCGTCACGCCGCTCACTCGCGTGATCAGCACGATCTGGGTCAACGCCCGTACGACTGCCGACATCCGCGCGACCACGCACTCGTTCCTCGCGCAACTGGAGTACCTGGGCGAGATCGTCTGCGGTGTCACCATCTCCGCGATCGCCCGGCTCACCACGCTCCCGCTCGCACTCACCGCGTGCGCGGTCCTGTTCGCGGCAACCGCCGTACTGATGCGTCGGTCACCAGGTGATCGTGCCGTCGGTGACCTGCACTAGGGCGCCGGCGGGGATGGCGTCGTACGACGCGACGACGACCGGAAGGTTGATGTCGTACAACTCGGCGGCGATGAGGGCGCCGAGCGGGATGATCGGGTCGGGGCGGGACAGGATGATCGCGGCGGGCGCGGTGCGGGCGCGGATCTGTTCGGCCAGGACGCTGGAGGCGGAGCTGGAGCCGCGGCCGGATTCCATCAGGAGGATCCGGCCGGTGAGGACGGCGCCGCACTGCGGGTGATGCGCGTCGACGATGCGGCCCTCGGCGTCGGTGCCGCCCCAGAAGGACAGCGGCGCGGTGAGGCGGATCGGCGTACCTGTCGCGGTGCCGGGGTGCAGGCTTCGGCCGTGGATGATCATGAGTCGAGCACCACGTGGCCGGCGCGGGCCGAGGCGACGCATTCCGAGAGCGAGCCGAGGATGGCGGAGACGTTGATGTTGCCGGGTGCGTAGTGCGCCCACTTGCCCGAGTTCGTCATCACGTACTTCCAGGTGGGCGACAGGATTGCCGTGATGTAGGTGCAGGTGTCCACGACGACCGTTACCCCGGCGGCCTCCAACACCTGCAGTACGCCGTTCTCGGCCAGGCGCTCGCGGGTGGCACGAGCGGTCGACAGGTAGAACGGCAACTTCAAGGGCGGTCCCACGACCAGCTCGGACAGCTGGACGCACTCGGCGTACGACGCGTGCGGCGTACCGATGCTCACTGCATCCAGCTCTGACGCGACCGTCGACAACTCGCGCCGGACGCGCTGCAGTGTCTCGAGGTCAACCACTCGCACAGGCAGACCGTCGATCGATGTCGGCGCCTCCGGCGTGACACCGATCGCGTGGAACAACGCGACACCGCCGGCCGATGCGGCGGCCGCCCCGAGTGCCTTCAGGTCGTCCTCTCCCACGTCGGACGGAATCCCCAGCAGTACAGGGATTTCGGCGCCGACCACCGATCCGATGTGATGACCGAGCAACGGATATGTCAGGTCGGTGAACTCGCCCAATGGGCGGCAGTCGAACACCATAGTTCCGCGCCTCGCCTCGGGAGTCTGCAGTCCGGCGTACGGCGCTCGTCCGGTGATCGCCGCGCAGACGTCGAGGAAGTCGCCGTACCGATCCGTGCGCGCACCGAGCACCGAGTTCGCGAACACGATCGCGTTCGACTCCGCCCACGCGATGTGCTCACCGAGCGCGGGGCGATGCGGGAGCTGGTACGGCGCGCACGTGAACGTCGGCGTACAACCGAGCTCGACGTACGCCGCCATCAGCTCCCGGCCCGCCGCCGCGAGCTCGTGATCCCGGACGAGGTCTGGATGGATGAGGTCCGTCGAGCCCACGTTGAGCGTGGTCGGAACGCGTACCCGGGCGCCCAGGTCGACGAGGCGGTGCGCGAAGTCCAGGCTGACCTGACCGTGGTACAGGCACGAGTCGACGTGCGACGACGTGATCTCGACCAGCCGCGGCGCGTCCGAGATCCGCGCCTGCCCAACGATCACCCGCATCGCGAGCGCCACGCCGTCCCCGTCCCGGCCGCCGAGCATCGCCTCTTCGTCGGCGGTCAGGTGCAGAGTCGGCATGAGTTGAACCTAGCGGACCTGCACCACTCACCAACCCGCCCGGCGCAGCGCGCGTCACGCTCGAACAAGCGGCCGGGGCGCGGTTGGTGAGTGGTGGCGGTCCGCCCTTCTAGACGACCTGCCGCCGGGATGCGACGAGATCGCCCGCGTCGTACCCGTCCGCGCGGAGGAGCTGGCCGGGAGTCACGTCCAAGATGTCGATGCTCACCGGGGCGGTGTAGTCCTCGGAGCTGATCGGGCGGCCTTCGACGTAGAGGTCGACGCGGTCGATGCCCAGGGCATCTATCGCGACGGTGAGCGTCGTACCGCTGAAGGAGGTCTTCAGGTCGAGTCGGCGGACCGGGAGCGCGGCGAGCAGCTCGCCGGCCTTGTTCAGCAGGTCGACGTTGCCCTCGAGCAGGTCGGCCCTCGTCATCCGGTGGGTCTCCTGCGGCTTGACGCCGAGGTCCTCGACCGGCGTACCGGCGAGCTTCCCGACCCGCAGGGTGCGCCGGATGGCGACCCGCAGGTTCGCGCCGTTCGGCAACGCGACGTACGGCGAGGTCTCGTCGGGTGGCGGCGGCTCGTTCAGCAGGGCCGCGAGCAGACCGTGTGTCCAGACGTTCGCGCCGCCCGCGCCGGTGTTGTCGTCGACGCCGAGAATCGTGCCGATCTCGTGGTCAGCGAACCCGGCCGCGAAGATGTCGGTCGCCGAGTAGACCCGCGCGTCGGTGATCAGGACGACCGGTCCGTGGTACGTCTGGCCGATGTCGTTCGCGCCGTCCTCGGGCGTGATCGGTTTCGCCGCCGAGTACTGTGCCCCGGTCTCGATCGCCAGGTCCAGCGAGTCGAACCACGGACCGAGATCGATCCCGGCCGGGTTGTCCTGGTGCCGGCGGCAGATCCGCAGATTGAGCGGTGAACTGATGAACTGCACCGGCTCCGGCGCGACCCGCCGCGGGGTCATCGTCTGCAGCGTGAACTCGCTGGCGTAGATGTGCCCGCCGCCGTTGTCCCGGACGTCCACGATCAGGCCGTTCTGCGGCAGCGCCGCGGCCAGCCGGACGAACTCGTCCCGGAACGCGACCGGATCCTGCACGCTGAACGTGAAGATCCGCAGGTGCCCGAATGTCCCGGACGTCGTCACGACCTCACGGGCCCGGAAGACACCAGGCATCGTGGTCGGCAGATCCGCGCCGGTGACCGCGGCCGGGGCGGCCAGCTCGGCCGAGCTCTGCCCGCGTTCCAGTTCGACGACGTCACGGACGTACAGAGCCTTCTTCGCGCGCGACTTCTCGTCGGAGTCGAGGTCGAGACCCATCAACGCAGAGGCCTCGCTGATCGCGTCGAGGTCCGTCATCGGCGGGAGGTTCGTGGTGACCTTCCACTGCTCGCGCAGTTCCTGCTCCGAGCCGTCGAGGCCGACGTAGGTCAGGGTCACCCAGTCCTCGTCCGGCGGGGCCTGGATGACCAGCGGGCGCAGGGTCAGCGACTCCAGGCCGCGGGCCAGGTTGGCAGCTTCATTGCTCCCGGCGAAGACGGCGCCGTTGAGCGCGACGGCGCGAGCAATCGGCGTACCGTTCCAGTGCGTCACCTCGGCGCCCGGGCCGAACTGCGGGGCCTGGTAGCCCGTGATGGTGCGGGTGATCAGGTAGTGCTCGGAGCTGTCGGGGCCGTCCGCGTCGTGGCACTTCTCGATCATGAACGGCAGGAACGCGATCTTCCCGGCGAACGGCGCCGGCAGCAGGTAGTTGGTGTGCAGATCGCGGACCGAGTGGAAGATGCTCGACATCTCACGATGGAACAGCCACTCGGCCTGCATCGTCTCCGCCGTCTGACGCTCCATCCGCGCGCGCATCACGCGCAGCCGCTGCAACGGGTTGACGGCGTGCATCGCGACCTTCAACGGCAGGTGCACGTAGTTCTCACTCAGCAGCAGAAGCGCCTGATCCACCAGCAGTTTCCGCTGGTCGAGCGTCAGCGTGCCGGCCGCGTCGAGGAAGTCCGCCAACGGGACAGCGGCCGCTGCGTCCGTCACTGTTTCCCGCACCGCGGGCCGGCGCGCGGCCGTCTTGCCGGCCGTCGTCCTCTTCGCCGCGGTCTTCTTCGCCGCGGTCTTCTTCGTTGCTGTCTTTCTTGCTGCGGTCTTGTTCGGTGCCGACTTCTTGGCTGCGGTCTTCTTGGCTGCGGTCTTCTTGGCTGCGGTCTTGCTGGCTGCGGTCTTGCTGGCTTGGCGTTTGGTCGTGCGTGGTTGAGACATTGTCCCCCCAATACGGCGGGCCCCTCCCCGGGCCGCGATCCCTCCACCGTGATCCGCGCACCAGGCGATGTCAACGGCCCGCCACGCCGTTCCACCAGGACATCTCGTGATCACCGGCGGCGAACTGTGGCTGATCAGCGAACAACTCCGCGAACGAGTCACCGTCCACATCCCCTTCCCCAGTAGTTGACCACCGGGCTGCAAGGATGGGCGGGTGAAGGAGTTCTGGGACAACATCACGTCGGTTCAGCCGGAGCCGTCGCTCCAATTGGTCATCGGTACGGGAGTGGCCGCGCTACTGCTGATCGCCTGGCGCCCGATCTGGAAGCACACGCGGCAGGTCGTGACGATCGCGCACGAGGGCGCGCACGGGCTGATCGCCGCGCTGGTCGGCCGCAAGCTGTCCGGGATCCGGCTGCACTCGGACACCTCCGGCGTCACGGTGTCCCGTGGCAAGCCGACCGGCGGTGGGATGATCGCCGTACTGCTGGCCGGCTACCCCGGTCCCGCTCTGTTCGGCCTGGCTGCCGCGTTCGTCCTCAGCCGCGGGTACGCCGTTGCGCTGCTGTGGGGACTGCTCGCGGCGCTGGTGATTTTGCTGCTCCAGATCCGCAACCTGTTCGGGCTGTGGTCGGTGCTGGTGTTCGGCGCCGTGGTGTTCAGCGTGACGTGGTGGGGCTCTCCCTCGGTGCAGTCCACCTTCGCGCACCTGCTCACGTGGTTCCTGCTCCTGGCCGCGCCACGTGCGGTGCTGGAGTTGCAGCGCTCGCGGCGGCACGGTCAGGGACGTAGCTCCGACGCGGATCAGCTCCGGCGCCTCACCGGCGTACCGGCATTGATGTGGGTCGGTGTCTTCGGTCTGGTCACGCTTGCTTGCCTTGCGTTGGGCGTGCTCTGGTCTGGCGTGCTCCCGAGCTAGGGAGGTGGCAGGGTGACGCCGAAGCCGGTCACTGCGAGCCGCAACAGTACCTGTCCTGGTCTGAGCAGATCCGCGACCTTCGCCGCGCTCAGCACCTCTAGCTCGCCTAGCCGCTTCTCATAGCTGCCTTGTACGCGCGCCTGCTGCAGCTCGACTGTGTTGTGCCAGACCTTCTGCCGGGACTCGCGCAGGAAGCGTCGTGACGCCAGCCGGTTGAGTGGCGTGAGGACGCGATCGATCAGGCTGCGCGGGCCGGTCGCAGCGAGTTCACCGTCCTCCGCCGCGACACGTTCCGCGAGCACAGTGTCGATTCGTTCGTGATCGCGCCGGCGTTTGTCCATCAGCTGCGGATCCAGGAAGTCGTCGTCGCCGATGACCGCGAGCAGCGCCTGCGGCAGGTCGTAGTTGACGTGCGCGTTGATGCCGAGCAGCACGTGCGCCAACGCAGGCAGTTCCGGCGAAGCATCGAACGCCAGGCGCCACGGGCGAGGCACGTCGCTGCCCTCCGCCGCCCGTGTCACGAGATCCGCGTCGTGGGCGCGCAGATACAGCTCGGCGAACTTCACGTCCCAGACCTCGACCCATTCCGGATCCTCGAACGAGCCCTGGTCGATCGCCCGTCCCACGGCCTGCGTGGTGCGCAGATACGTCTCCAGGAAGAACCGCCGCCGCGCAAGCTCCGGCGGCAGCTCATCGGCCCGCTGCCGCATCCGCGCCACCACGTCCCCGATCGGACTGCCATCGGTCATCGGCTCTCCTCAGGGGGAGGGATCATGCCCACAATGCTCGCGGAGGAGCGGCGTGCGCTTGGTGCGTCGTACGCCGCTCTCCGCGTCGCTGTTGAATGTTAGTGCTCCACCGGCTGACCGGAGACCGGGTCAAGGTACAGCGCCTTGTTCTTGTGGTCGAAGTCGAACAAGGTGTTCAGCGAACCGGCCTTCTCGTCGAAGGAGTAGTTGCCGATCGGGCCGGTCTTCCAGTTGTCCTCGACGAACTTGAGGATCGAGGTCTGATCGGTCGTGGTGTGGTCGACGAAGTTCCGCTTCGCATACGGCGAGACGACGAGCAGCGGGAGCCGCGGGCCGTACCCGCAGCGGTCGAGATAGCCGCCGGCGATCCGGGCCGGGTTCGTCCCGCAGTTCGTTCCGGTCAGTGCGTCGTGCGCGGGGTCGTTGGACTGGTTCACCACCGGGCCGACCTGGTGGTCGTACCAGCCGTCACTGTCGTCGTACGCGATCACGACGGCGGTGTTCTTCCAGTCCTTCGTCTTCTGCAGCCGGTTGATCGCGTCGACCACGAAGTGCTGCTCGTCCAGCGGGGTCGAGTAGCCGGCGTGACCGTCCTGGTACGCGGCTGCCTTCAGGTAGCTCACCGCCGGCATGCTGCCGTTGTCGACGGCGGCCCAGAAGTCCTTCAAGTCGTACTGGTGGTTCGCCGGACCGTTGTGACCGATCTCCTCGACCGATGCCGGCGGCGTGTGCTGCAGGTTCTGCGTGCTCTTGTAGTACTGGAACGGCTGGTGATGCGGGATGTAGTCGACGCTGCTGACCCCGCCGACGTCCGTGTGCTTCGCCGTACAGTCAGCGAATCCACCCTGGAACCAGCCCCAGCTGACGCCCTTCGCGTTCAGCAGGTCGCCGACGTTCTTGTTCTTCGGGTCGGTCACGGTAGAGCTGTCGCGCGTGTTGCACTTGTCGCCGGCCGGCTGCGGATCCCCGATCATCGTCCCGGTGGCGGCCGGTACGGCGTCGCCGTCCGCGCTGAAGCCGTGCGTCTGACCCGACACCAGGTTGACCGCGCCGGGAGACGACGGACCGTACGTCGTGCCGTAGGAGTTGTCGCTCATCGCGAAATGCTGGGCGTAGTTCCACAGACCGGTGACGGTGTTCCCGTCGTAATACCCCATCACCAGGCCTTTGCCGTGGCCGTAGTCGGCGCAGGTGCCGTCACCGCGCCCGACCGTCTCGACGACCTTGTCCATCAGTCCGCCGTCGACCGCCTTCTGCTCGTCGGCGTAGTTGTGGTCCTGGTCGCAGGTCTGCGCCTGGTCCCGGCCGAGCCGGAAGGGCTGGGTCGAGTTGGGATTGTTCGGCGCCGCGAGCGGGGTGTTCAGGCCGTTGACTCCCGGCGTGCCGGCGGCGGCCGTGAACGCCGGCTCGCCGGCCGGGTTCGCAGCGTTCGGGTACGTCGCGAAGTAGTGGTCGAACGACACGTTCTCCTGGAAGATCACCACCAGGTGCTCGATCGGAGTGGTCGTGGGTGCGCCTTGATTGTGGCCCAGGGCAACGGCCGGGACGGTGGCTGCGGCGACCAGCGTCGCGCCGAGTCCGGCGGCCAGGACAAGCCTGCGCCTGCTGCGAACGAACACTGCTGACTCTCCTTCAGGCTGTGCGAGCCGGGAGCCACCCCGATGGTGGCTCGTCGGCTCCCCAAGCCTCCGCCAGCGCCCCGGCCCGACGAAACCCCGAAAGACGAACTCGTGCTGAACGCCGGGGTGTTTTCCTCTCAGAATCCCTCAGCTAGCTGAGGATTCTCTCAGGAGCGCCCACCGGCGATCGGTCGCCCGCGTTGGGCCATGCCTGGTCCGCCGTACGGGTAGTCGGCCGCGCCCGGATCGCTGGCCTCGTCGAGTTTCGCGGTCTCCTCCGGGGTGAGGTGCAGGTCCGCCGCGGCCAGGTTGTCGTCGAGCTGTTCGAGCGTGCGCGCGCCGAGGATCACCGACGTGATCGCGGGCCGGTCGACCAGCCACGCGAGCGCGACCTGTGCCATCGAGATCCCGCGGGCCTCGGCGATCTCGCGGACCGCGTCGACCACGTCGCGGACGCGTTGGTTTCGGCTGCGGCGGTACCAGGACTCGACACCGCGGTCCGGGTTCTCACCGAGCCGCGTCGCACCTGCCGGCTCCTCCTCGAACGAGTACTTGCCGGTCAGCCATCCGCCACCGAGCGGCGACCAAGGCAGCAGACCCAGCCCGTTCTCCTGCGCGGCCGGGACGATCTCCCACTCGATCTCCCGGACGAGCAGGTTGTACTGCGGCTGGAGCGTGACGAGCGGCGACCATCCGCGGTGCGCGATCAGGTCGCAGGCCTTCTGCAACTGCCATCCGGTGAAGTTCGACAGGCCGCCGTACGAGATCTTGCCGGCGCGTACGGCGTCCTCGAGGAAGCTGAGCGTCTCCTCGAGCGGCGTGACCGGGTCCCAGGCGTGCAGTTGGTACAGGTCGATGTGGTCCACCCCGAGTCGTTCCAGCGACGCCTCCAACGCCTTGCGGAGGTGCCGACGCGACGTACCGACGTCGTTCGGCCCGTCACCGGTCGGGAACCGGCCCTTCGTCGCGAGGACGACGTCGGCGCTCTTCTTCGCCAGCCAGCGGCCGACGATCTCCTCGGATACCCCGGCCGTGTACACGTCCGCGGTGTCGACAAAGTTGCCGCCCGCCTCGACGTACCGGTCGAGCTGCTCGTGCGCCCCGGCCTCGTCGGTCTCGTTGCCGAACGTCATGGTGCCGAGCGCGTACGTCGAGACAACGGCGCCACTCGCGCCGAGAGTGCGATATTCCACGGTTCTCCCTCTCGTTGAACTGTCTGTAGCGAAGACTACGGTGGCAGGTATGAAGACAAGTGAACTGCTCCTCGACGCACACAGCAGGGTCCAGGAGGTCCTGCACGACGTCGTGACCGGGCTCGACGACAAGACGCTCGCGACGCGGCCGAGTGACACGGCGAACTCGATCGCCTGGCTGGTCTGGCACCTGACCCGGGTTCAGGACGACCACCTGGCGGACGCCGGCGGGTACGAGCAGGTCTACACCGCCGACGGATGGTTCGAGCGGCTCGGACTGCCGCTCGACGAGGCCGACACCGGGTATGCGCACACGTCCGACCAGGTCGGGCTCGTGAAGCTCTCGGCGGATCAGCTGCTCGGGTACTACGACGCCGTCCACGCCCGGACCGCGGAGTTCCTGCGGACGCTGACCGACGACGACCTCGACCGGATCGTCGACCGTCGATGGAACCCGCCGGTCACGCTCGGAGTGCGGCTGGTGAGCGTGATCGACGACTGCGCGCAGCACTCGGGCCAGGCGGCGTACGTGAAGGGTCTGATCAGCTGAGCGTGGTTTGCCAGAGCGAGGTGCCGGCGATCAGGTAGAGCTTGCGATCCGGCATCAGTACGGCGTCGGTCACCTTGCCCTCCGGCCCTACCGCGTCCTGGACGGTCCACTGGCCGCCCCGGCCGGTGAGCACCTTCACCTTGTTGTCCTGAGCAACGACCTGGACGACCTTGTCGCCGTCGACGATCGGCGGCGGCAGCTTGTCCTTGTCCCCCACCGGGATCGACGGCACGCCTTGGAGCCGCTTCGCCGTCCCGGAGGCATCGAGCTGCCAGATCGCGAGCTGACCGTCGACGTACCCGGAGATCACGCAGTCCTTCGCGCAGGTCGCGGTCTTGGCCTGACTACGGCCGCCGGGATCGGGCAGCACGATCCGGGTCCAGCCCTGGTTGAGCTTGGTGGATCGCCAGACCGCCGCCTCCTGAGCGACGGTGCCGGGCTCGAGCCGGACCTGCGACCCGACGAGGACGATGCCGTCGCCGAGCGTCGTACCGAAGCCCGGCCCGACCAGGAGGGACGGCGTACTTTGCAACGCGGTCTTCGACGGGTCCTGTCTGACCCATTTGCCGTCGCTCTGCGGCAGCCAGACCATCGCGTCGTTGCCCGTCTGCACGCCGCCCCAGGAGCCGAGCAGCGCGCCGCCGCTCGGGGTGATGACGGCGCTGTACAGGTCGCCGGCGTCCTGGCCGCCGAAGGTGAAGAAGTTCTGGGGCTTCTCGACGAGTCCGGTTTGCGGAGTGCCGGTCCAGACCGTCCAACGGGTGTTGGAGTGCGCGCCGCCGGAGGCTCCACCGAGCGCGAGGAGCTGCTTGCCGTCGTACGCGATCGAGTACCAGATCGCCTCGAAGGCGTACGGGCTGGCCGGGTTGGGCTTCACCGTGATCGGAGTGCGCTTACCCGTGCTGTCGAGGAGTTGGAGTTCCGGGACGACTTTGGCGCCGCGGTGCCGCAGACCGATCAGCAGCTGCTTGTCGTTGGCGGTCAGCGTGACAGGCTCCGCCGGGCCTACATCGACCGTGGTCCAGGCGATCGGCTGCGGGTTGTCGTCAGCCTTGTCGTCACTGCAGGCGGTGAGGGTCGCGAGCACCAGGATCGCGACCGCAGCAAGGCGCCGCATGTCAGCGGCTCTGCGGAAGCTTGGTGGTCTTCTTCCGGCCGGTCCGCGGCGCGGACGGCGGTGGCACGACCGGACCGATGTCGCCATCCGGTGCGGTGTCGAGATCGATGATCACCGGGGCATGGTCGCTCGGGCCGGTGCCCTTACGTGCCTTACGGTCGATCCACGCGGCCTTGACCCGCTCGGCGACCGGTTCGGTGGCCAGCATCAGGTCGATCCGCATGCCGAGGTCCTGGTGGAACATGCCCGCGCGGTAGTCCCAGTAGCTGAAGATGCGGTGATCCGGCCAGCGGTCGCGGACGACGTCGTGCAGGTCCTTCGCGGCCATCAGTTCCGCGAGCGCCTGCCGCTCGGGCGGGGTCACATGCGTCTGACCGACGTACGCCGCGGGATCGAAGACGTCGGCGTCGGTCGGGGCGATGTTCATGTCACCGCAGACGATCTGATCGGCCGGTCCGCTCGCCACGACTTCGGTCAGCGCCGCCAGCCAGGCGAGTTTGTAGTGGTAGTGATCGGAGTCCGGGACGCGGCCGTTCGGCACGTAGAGCGAGTGGACACGGATGCCGCCGCAAGTCGCCGCGATCGCGCGCGGCTCCGGGTCCGGGAAGCCCGGCGCGCCCTCCACGCCGATCACCACGTCCTCGAGTCCGACCTTCGACAGCAGGGCGACACCGTTCCACTGCGGGGCGCCGTACAGGCCGGTCTCGTAGCCGCGGGCGGTCAGCTCTTCACCCAGGAGTGCGGTGAACGCGTCGTCCGCCAGCTTCGTCTCCTGCAGGCACACCACATCCGGCTGCCGCTCGTCGAGCCAGTCGAGCAGCCGCGGCATCCGCTGCTTGACCGAGTTCACATTCCACGTGGCGACTCGCATCCGACCAAGGTAGCGCCAGCCACGGACCATTTCAGCCGAGCTTCGGCGCCCGCCAGACGAGAGTGTTCAACAGGTCGGTGCCGGGACGTTCGACACTGTTGTTGTGCCGCGGTTTGTCCTTGCGTCCCCAGGCGTCGTTTCCCAGCCACGACGGTACGCCGAACGGCAGGTCCCGCGCCGGGATCGGCGCATAGTCGGACTCGGCGAACTTCACGCCGTAGTTGGGGACCGTGTTGTCGCCGTCCGGATCCGGCGTCACGATCGCCCGCAGCTCGGTGATCGCGTTCCGCCAGCTGTCGACCAGCACCTTCGGGCTGCGGCTCGACGGGTGCGGCACCTCGAACAGCGGTACGTCGGGCCTGTCGGTCCACAGCTGAACGGCTGAGCGCGCCTGGGCGCCGAACGCGACGATCGCCTGCAACTCGGGACCCGTGATGAGGTCGAGCAAGGTGTTGCGCCAGGCGAGCTGGTCAGGCCTGGAGAGCAATGGGGCCGCTTGCTGTGCGCGAGACGGTCTGAGCGCGTAGGCGTATGCGTTGACCAGTGCGTAGCTGCGAGTCAGGCCGAGCTTGCCCAGGAAGCCCTGCACGCGCTGACCGGCGTCGCCGACCAGCGTGCGGCCCGCGATGCGTTCGGTCGGGCCCGGGTCGGACGCGATCGCGAGCAGCCGCGCCTTGCGATTGAGCCGTCCCCGGTAGAAGACCGGGCCCCAGTCGTACCAGAACAATTCCCGGAAATCCGCGTAACTGGGAACTTTCGCGAAGTGCCGCGCCACCATGACCGGCGGGCCCGGATCGAAATCACCCATCGAACTACCTCCCCCTCGGCGATACGCTCATGACCAGGGGCGGCAACGGGGATTCTACGGGAGGGTGGGCCATGTTTGTACTGCGTGGAACCGTGATGACGATGCGATCGGGCGGGGAAGTTCTGCCCGGCGGCGCGGTGTACGTCGGTGACGACGGGCTGATTGCGGCGGTCACGCCGTTGGATCCCGTCCCGGCGGGATTCAGCAACGCGCCGCGAATCGCCGCGGGCGGGTTGATCTGCCCGGGACTGATCGATTTGCACAACCATTTGATGTACAACAGCCTGCCCTTGTGGACGGAGCCTTCACGCACGGTTCCGTGGACCTCGCACAACCAGTGGGGCCGCGCGCCGACGTACAGCAAACAGATCAGCCAGCCGGCCCGCCTGCTCGGCGCCACCGCGGGGCGGGCGCTGCTGCGGTACGTCGAGACGCGGGCGATCGTCGGCGGTACGACGTCGATCCAGGGGAACCCGCGCGGCGCCGTACCGCCGGACAACGACCTGATCCGCAACATCGACTCGGAGAAACTCGGGACGCACGACGATTTCATCCGGGTCAGCACGCTCGTTGCCGACAGTGCGGCAGCGCTCGCGCCGTACGCCGCCGCCGTGCAGGCCGGGCGTGGATTCATCGCGCATTCGGCGGAGGGGTCGGATCCGAAACTGCGCTCCGAGTTCCGGCTGCTGGCCGACGTCGGCGTGGTGAAACCGCAGTTGGTCGCGATTCACGGCGGAGCCTTGAATGCCGATGATTTCGCGGCGCTGAAGGCGGGGAATTCGAGTCTGGTCTGGTCACCGTTCTCGAACTTTTGGTTGTACGGGGCAACGGCCGATGTGAAAGCCGCGCACGCGGCCGGGGTGCGGTTGTGCCTCGGGTCCGACTGGGCGCCGTCGGGGACGCGAAATGTCCTGTGGGAGTTGAAGGTTGCCGATCTGTGGAACAAGACGCATTCGGTCTTCACCGACGAAGAACTGGTCCGGATGGTGACGTCGAATCCCGGTGAGGCGTTGTCCGGCGTCTGGCCGCGTCCGATCGGCCGGCTCGAGCCCGGCGCACTCGCGGACCTGGTCGTCGTACGGCGTTCTGCAGCAGGCACGTACCGCAGTGTGATCGAGGCAACCGAGGCCGACATCCGGCTGGTGGTTGTCGGTGGTCGGGCCCGTTATGGCCTCCGGTCGCTGATGACCCCGCTCGCGCCGGAGGCGACGCCGATCAAGGTCGGCCGGCTGTCGCGCGCAATCGACTACGGCGACCCGGCTATCACCTGGAAGACCGTGGTTGCGGACCTGGAGAAGATCCGCAGCGATCCGGCCGCGGCCTCGGCTCGCGCAGCTGCCACCTTCGCGGGTTTTGCTGGGGATGGTTTTGCCGGGAACGGTTTCGCCGACTCGTTCGTGTTGTTGCCGGACATGCCCGCGCCCGAGGTCGAGGACGAGATCCTCCGCGGCGGTCCTCCCACCCCCTCCCCCGACCCGGTCACCATCCCGCCGTTGGAGCCCTTGACCACCGGCACGGCCTGGTTCGACGCGGTCGACGCGAACCCGTTCCACAACGGCCTCCTCAGCGGCCTCCGGGCGTACGCCTGAGATATATCACTTGAACTCTATATACGCTTGCTGTAATACTTCTCGGCATGGACGTGTTCGAGGCGATCGCGGAGCCGAGCCGGCGGGAAGTACTCGATCTGCTCGCGGAGCGGGAGCGACCGGCCGGTGAACTGGTGGAGCATCTGCACCGGCTGACGCAGCCGGCGGTGTCGCGGCACCTGCGGATCCTGCGTGAGGTCGGGCTGGTCGACGTACGGCCGGAGGGCCAGAAGCGGATCTATGTGCTGCGCGCCGACCGGCTGATCGAGATCGAGAACTGGATCAGCCGGTACCGCAAGTACTGGCCGCGGCACCTCGACGCCCTCGAGCAGCATCTGGCCGACAACCCCGAGGAGCACCCGCATGACTGACCCCTTGACCGGCTCTGACCGCTTGACCGGCTCTGACCGCTTGACCGGCTCTGACCGCTTGGGCGAGCTCGCCATCGACGGCGACCGCGCCACCATGACTTTCCGGCGCCACCTTCCGCACCCGATCGAGCGGGTGTGGGCCGCGCTCACCGATCCCCTCGAACGCAAGGCCTGGTTCGGCGAGACCGAGATCGACGGACGCGCCGGCGGCAGCATCGAGATGATCCCGACCGATCCCCCGGCGGCGCCGGACGCCAAGCGGCTGACCGGCCGGATCCTCGTCTGGGACCCGCCGCACGTCCTCGAGCACGAGTGGCGCCAGCGCATCGTCGAAGACGGTGTCGTGCGGTACGAGCTCCGCCCGGACGGCGACGGGACGTTGCTCACCTTCACCCACACCGGCCTGTCCGAGCAGCACGCCCGCGGCTTCATTCCCGGCACGCACGCCTTCTTCGACCGGCTCGAGGCCTGGCTCGACGACGCCGAGATCCCCGACTGGTCCGACCGATACGCCGCGCTCGCGCCGTCGTACCCCGCCTGGATCTGACTCGATGTAGTTATCCACATACTCGAAGTCACCGGTCCTGGGTGGGTCGAATCGCGGCACTCTCTTTGGCAAGGAGATTGGCGGCGAAGGGTCCGGAATGGGAGATCTCGACTGTGAACCGGCGGACATCACCGCGCTGGTGGCGTACCTGCGTGACATCGGACAGCACGAACTACTGACCTTGGAGGAGGTGAACGAGCACTCGTACTGGATCGAGGCCGGCCTGCTGGCGGCGGAGCGCCTGGCCGGCGATCCGGGGCGGCACGATCCGCGCGACCTGCAGAAGGTGGTCGCGCTCGGGCGGCACTCCTGGCAGCGGATGATCGAGGGCAACCTGCGCCTGGTCGTGTCCCTCGCCCGGCGGTACGGCGGGAAGGGCATCTCATTGCTCGACTTGATCCAGGAGGGGAACATCGGGCTGATGCGGGCGGTCGAGCGGTTCGACCACCGACTCGGGCACCGGTTCTCGACGTACGCGATCTGGTGGATCCGCCAGTCGATCGGGAGGGCGATCTCGGACCGGTCGCGCCTGGTCCGGATGCCGGCCCAGGCGTACGCCGACGCGTCCCGGGTGGCGTCGGCGCGCCACGACCTGACCCAGGAGCTGGGACGTGAACCCGGTACGCCGGAACTCGCGCGGGCGACCGGGCTGAGCATCGCGCGGATCGAGCGGGCGCAGGCGTGGCGGATGCAACCCGAGACGCTCGATCTCGACGACACCGACCCGGTCATCGACGACGACCCGATCGTCCTGCGAGCCGCCCTGCGCCGGGACCTTGCCCATCACCTCCAGTTTCTCGACGACCTGCACCAGTCCGTGCTCCACCGCCGGTACGGGCTGCACGGCCATATCCCGTCCACCGCTGAGGAGATCGCCACGCAACTGGGACTGAACACAGCGAAGGTCCGCGCCCTGGAGCGAGAAGCCCTGCGCCAGCTCCGCCGCCGAGCCCTCCCCCAACTCCGCGACTACGTCGCCTAACCAACAACCGCACTCAACCGCGCCGATCGAGTGCGCTGATCGGCTTCTTGGGGTGGCTGGGATGATGTAGGTGTGAGACTTCTGCGTAGTCCCTGGCCGCGCGAGCTGGGCGCGGCCGTGTCGGCCGCCGCCCGTGAGTCGACGGGGAGCAAGGAAGATGTCCTGGCCGCCGTCGAGCTGACGAACGGCCGCTGGGTCGCCGGCACTCGCGCCGCCGTCTACCTCCCGTCGGACGCCGCCGACGCCGACCGCCGGGTCGGCTGGGAGAAGATCGAGCGCGCCAACTGGGACTCCGAGGCATCGGTCCTGCACGTCTACGAGACCACCGATTTCGGCACCCCGCTGCGCGCCACGGAGCTCAAGGTCGAGGACCCGGGCCGCTTCGGCCAGCTCCTCCGCGAGCGCGTCGACGCGAGCATCGTCGTACAGCGTCATGTCCCGCTGTCCGGCAAGCGCGGCGTACGCATCGTCGGCCGCCGCAACCCGGCCGCCACCGACGCGCCCGTCACCTGGAACTTCGTTCTGGACAAGGGATTGGAGCCCACCCAGCCCGGCGTCGTGGACGCGGCCGAGGCTGCCCTCCGGCAGGTTCGCGACGAGTTCGGAATCTGACCCGGCAGCGGCCCGAATCCCGTTTTTGTAGTTCGCCGCCCGCCTGCTAACCTACTCAGGTCCTCGGGGATCGAGGGCTCGAGCACCACCACGATCCCGCGTAGCTCAATTGGCAGAGCAGCCGGCTGTTAACCGGCAGGTTACTGGTTCGAGTCCAGTCGCGGGAGCAACACACCAGCCGGGCCTCCACAGGAGCCCGGCTTCTGCATTTTCCGGACCTCAACCACGGGGCAGGTAAGTTCGGGGAATGCATCGCTGGGGGTGGGTGGGGATGGTCGGTGGGCTCGTCCTGCTGACGAGCTGCGGAACTGAGGCAGCGGGCGGGCCAGGTGGAGGGCCGACGTCGGCGAGCGTGAGTACGCCGACTCCGACAGTGGGGCGGCGCACGCCGACCCCTCCCCCGCCAACCTGTCCCGCATCGGGCGCGATGATCACCGTCGGGCCTGTTGAGCCGGCCCTCGGACATCGAGCCGTCGTACTCAAGCTGACGAACTGCCGGACCGCCCCGATCACCGTCAACGGCTACCCGGACGTTGCCGTACTCAACGCTCGCCGACGAACGATGAACGTGACGATCGAGCACGGTACGTCGTACATGGCAAGGGACCCAGGCCCAACCCGGATCCGCCTGCGTAAAGGGGAATCGGCGCTCGCCGCAGTCTCCTGGTCCAGCACCGTGGAAGTTGCCGAGGACAAGGCCTCCGGCACCTATCTCGCCGTCGCGCGCCACCGCGACGAGCGACCGGTGACCTGGCCGGTCGACACCGACCTCGGCACGACGGCCAAGGTCACGCTCACCGCCTGGTGCCTGAAGTTCCCGAATTGATTCGCCACGAATATATTTCGGCGTACCTATTGGCCTAGACCGGGAACTGGGCTAGCTTCCTTCCAGTATCCCGAGGGGGCCTCGGGGATGGAGGGGAAGGAACCCTGTGAACATCAAGAAGGTTTTCAACACCAAAGGTGGCCGACTGCTGGTGGCCGCCGTACTGGGGGCCGGCGTGCTGGTCGGTGTCACGGTCGCGGCGAACGGCGCCGTACGGCCGGACTGCAAAACCCTGTCGTACCCGCTCTGCCCGCGCTCGGTCGCGGCGTCGCAGGTCGTCGACAACAGCATCCCGGCCAGCAAGCTCGTGCCGGGCGATCGCGCAGCATTCCTCAAGAACACGGACATGTACGGCAAGGCCGGTGTCTCAGCCGACTTCAAGGCCGTGACGATCGACAAGATCGGCGGGTCGTTCAAGACCAACAAGACCAAGGTGGGCGAGTTCAAGCTCGAGCCCGGCACTTGGCTGCTGAACTCGACCGCGTTCTTCGCCCGCACCACCGCAGGCGCCGCAGGCACCCGGCCGCAGCTCGCCCTCCGCGTCGGTGCCTCCGACACGGCGTTCGGCACCGACTACGGCACCATCCTCGGCGCCGAGATCTCCCCCGCGAAGGACCGCGAACTGACCGGCTCCACAGTCAAGGTCGTGACCGTCGACAAGGCGACCACCGTCGAGGTCTTCGCCTTCGGCTACAACGACGACGCCAGCTCGGCCGGAAGCGGCGAGATCGCAGCCTCCGCGTCCGTCGTAGCGGTCCTGGTCGGCTGACCGGCCACTAGCCCGGCCACTAGCTGGTCAACGACTAGCCATCGGCTCGTCAAGGAGACCCTGACCGCATCGCGCGGTCAGGGTCTCTTCGTGCTTCAGGAGGAAGTGTCTACTTCCCCTTCTTCCGGTCGATCGCTCGCTGGATACGTTGCGGAGGCTGACCGAGGATCTTCGCGAGCAGCGGCACGCGGTACTTGTACGCCGCGATCGCGCCCACCACGAGCACCAGGAATATGAACCAGCCCATCGGGGTTCCCTTCGTCCGGACCTGCCTCCATCATGCCCGGTCCGCGGTAACCACCCCTCAGTCAAACCCCTGACCCACCCCTGGTTTCGCACCCCACCCCCACCCACCAGATACGATCTCCCGCACACGGGGCGGTAGCTCAGCTGGTTAGAGCAGGGGACTCATAATCCCTGGGCCGCGGGTTCGAGTCCCGCCCGCCCTACTCCGCGAAACCGCAGGTCACGGCCACATCCGTCGTGACCTGCGGCTGATGCATCACCGCTCGTGACATGTCCCATGACATGAATGTCGAGGTCGCCGCACGGCTGCATCGCGGACGCCGCAGGAGCGCAAGCGAGCCAACTTAACGCGAACCAGTCCGATGCGCTGCGAGTGCGGGCGTACGCCGCCAGGACCGCGTGGCACGCGGCCCGCGGCACGCCCAGGGTCCGGGGAAGCTGAAGACCCGTTCCGCAACCAGGTCGACGAAGGCCGGAACCCAACAACCCGAGCCAATGTCGGCCAACTCATCGTCAAGTACCTCGAGGTTGTCGACGTCGACGTCGACTTTGCGGAGGAACCGCTCGAAGTACAGGACCACATCAAGCCACTTCTCGATACAACGCCGCCGTCGAAACTCGGCGAGATCGGCGCCGCCGCCGAGATCCTCGACTCGTTCTACGCCGAACTCCGCCGCCTTCACTGCGATGGCAAGGCGTTCATCGAGCACCGTACGGCGGTGCCTCATCAATGCGACGAGCACGAGGGCAACCGCTCCCCCCGCAACGACCCTCAGGAAGGCCGGCGGTGCCGCCGAATGTGCAAACCGCATGTGTGCAAGGGCCTCGGCGCCTCGGCCATTCACCAGATCCACTGGATCCTCAGCGACGCGCTCGATCGGGCAGTGGTGTGGGGATGGATCGCGGTGAACCCCGCCGAGCATGCGAGCAAGCCCGGATTGCCCACGCCAGATCCACACCCGCCGACTGTTGACGAGGTCGATCGCCTGCTCACAGAAGCCTGGGAAGAGGACGAGGACTGGGGCGCCTTCCTATCCACGAAAACAACGACCGGCAATCGCCGCGGGGAGATGTGCGCTCTGCGTTGGAGCGATCGCACTCGGCGCGAAGAAGGCGCCACGTCGGTCCTCAACGTCCGGCGATCGATCTTCGTGAACGATGCCGACCAACTCGAGGAGGACACCAAGACGCATCAGCACCGGCGGATCGTCATGGACTCAGAGCCCGACGCAGTTCTCGACGAACACGAAGCACGCTGCCGTCAGCGCGCCGACGAGCTCGGCATCCCATTCGACCCGAACGGGTACATCTTCTCTTCAACGCCGGACGGAACTCGACCGCTACATCCGGACTCCGCCAGCAAACGCTATGCGAGGCTCGCGAAGCGACTCGGAATCGATACCGAGCTCAAGAACCACCGCCACTACAACGCAACCGAGCTGATCATGGCGGGCTACAACGTACGCTCCGCCGCCGGCCGCTTGGGTCACTCGGGCGGCGGCACCACGACCCCCGGGGCTGTTGATCAGCACCGACACCGAATCGCAGGACCTTCCAGACGTTCCGATCCTTGCGGACCACGCCAATCATGGGTGTTCCCATTGAATTCTCTGCGACCAGATAGGCGTCTAGGAAGCTCGGACGGGTTGGATTCGTCATTGCAGTTCTCCTTCCTGTGAGGATCTTTTGCAGCCCGGAGTCCGTAGCCAGCTCGCTGTCGCGTTCATCCCTGATCGGCTCTGTCTACTTGGCTCGTGGTGGTCGAGTGGGATCTACACGGGCCATGAACAGTCGGAGCTTGGCGACTACTTCGGTGGCGTGTTCCTGGCTGATGATGGCGGCGGGACGCTGCGCCAGCCAGCTGCGCAGGCCTGATCCTCTGAGGATCAGTACTCCGTCGACGACACATCCTGCCTCGGGTAGTCGCGTTGCCCGCGGCCCCAGACCACGACGAGCGGCTGGGCTTCGAGAGCTTGCAGATGAACGGAGCGCAGGATCAGATTCGCGCGGCGTGCTGCGGCGCGGGCGGTTGCAACGTCGCGGTCGAGGACGGCATCGGTCAGATCCGTGGCGTGCCACTTGCTGTCGATAGCGTAGATGCCGGCTGGTGCAATGACGAGGTGGTCGAAGTCGCCGCTCTGAATCTCGAGGTTGTCGATCGAGTTCCAGATGTGCCGCTTTCGTCTGGCTCGCCGTAGGACGTCGCGGGTGTTGTCCTCCCCATATGCGCCGGACAGCTCTCGGGTCGTGCCGGTACAGACGAGGAAGAGGTGTCGCACGGCGGCGACGAAGAAGGTCACAGTGGCGCCGTGCGCAGCGCCAAGCAGGTAGCCGTGCAGGACCAACGTGACCGCGATCGTCGCGATCGCGCACAGGCAACCCCGACGAGATCCCCGCCGGCAAACTCACCCTGTCGGTCATCCGCGCCGAGCTCGCCCGCATCCTCACTCAACGCGCCATGACCGACCCCAACCTCCACCATCTGGCCGGCCGCGAGCTTTACGGCGAGGCAGACAACGTCGCTCATCCCCTCCCCGACGACCTCCACCCCGACGCCGCAACTCACGAACTGATCGCGACGCGATTCGTGCACCAAACTTTCGAGTCCAAGGGCCCATTCTCCGCATGATCCCAGCAGCGACGAATTCGGTTGTTCCCCGAGCGAAACAGGTGCACCGTAGACAGTGACCTGGGGAGCCGGGGGCGACCAGTGGATACCGCAGGGATCACAATTGCATTGCTTGGCGCGGTGAGCCTCGTCGCCGCCATCACGAACGGCCTTCGATTCATCAACATTGAGGTTCCAGCTCTCGCGTCGCCCGCCTTGCGGTGGGCTTTGGCGATCGTCGGTCTGGCTCTCCTCATCGCGGGCTTTGTACTCTTCGGGCGGCCTGCTGACGGTACCAATGGGCCGCCACCAGCACCCACCACGAGCCGACCGGCCACACCGAATCCGCCGCCAGATTCATCGGCTTCTGATCGTGCTTACTCACAGCAGGCCGCGTCGTACTGCGCAGCGTCGGCAAGTCGCATCAATGCGCTTACGCAACCGACGACTGATGACGAACGCATCAATTATACGTTTGACCTCGCCGCAGTTCTCGAGCAGTTGGCAACCAACCTCGGCACCTTGACTCAAAGTTCCCACGATCCCGGCAAGCATCATCAACTTGTATTCCGGATCAGCAATACCGCGGACAGCCTGAACGGCGCGGCCACGGCGCTCCGCACTGGTGATCGAGACGGCTACAACCAAGGGTGGAATAACGCCGACCAGTACCGGGCCGACTTCAATCGCGTGGCCGTTGAGCTCTCGCTCAACGGCTGCCAGGTGAAGTAGTCCAGGTCGGAGGTTTGACATGGGACTCGTAATTCCGCTCGCGCTGATCATCTTCGGGTCGGTTCTCCTGGCCATCGCCGTACACATGCTCCTGCCTCCAGCCGCAGACGACGCAGCTCACAGCGAGCCCGCGAACCCGATCTTCCGGGTCATGGGGCTGCTGGTCATGGTGTTCGGAGTCGTCAAGGGATTCGGAGGTGCTCGCTCGGTGCTGGAGACCATGAACCTGCCCGATCCCTACAACGAGCCTGATTCCCAAGCCTTCGCCGATGCGGACGGCACCGTTGTCTGGGGCTTCGTGATCCTCACAATCGGCGCGTACATCTGGCGCGGCGCGAAGCGGCGAGGTGTGCTGGACCGTGGTGGCCGACTGGCCATCATCGCCGGCTACTTGCTGGTGGGTGTCGCTCTGAGCGAAGCGATCGACGTCGGCACCGGAATACTGACCCCGTCAACAGACCCTGATGCGGCAGATCCTGGTGATCAAGCCCTGATCACGTTCCTTGCGTGGGGTGCTCCTGGGGCCGCAATCGTCCGCGTCGGTACCTGGTTGGCGAAGGAGAAGATTCTGCTGATCGCGAGGTTCTCGACGTGAGATCGTGCCATCCACATCCGGCCTCCCAGCTGGGCGTGTTCTGCGCAGAGGCAGCTGACTCCGCGGTCGATCCATTCCGGTAGTCGCCAGTCGGGGTGGTGCTCGATCATGAGGGCGCGGATCTCGGCGGCGGTTGTCTCCACCGACAGGCCCGAGTCCCGCCGGTGCCAGGTCTCGTCGCGGAGTTCGGTGAGGTAGTCGCGCACCTGGGCCAGGAGCTGCTCGTCGCCGACCTCGCCGTGGCCCGGGACAACGATCCGAGGTCGCTCAGCGGCGAGGCGGTCCATAACATCCAGCGCACCCCGGACACGTCGACGTCGTACGGCGGGAACCACGGAAGATCGCAAACTGGTCCGCCTCGGCCAGATCGCCCGTGAACAGGACGCCGGCGTCGGGGACCGTGATGACCTGATCGCCCTTGCTGTGCGCACGTCCGGTCGGGCGCAGCTGCACGGAGCGGCCGCCGAGGTCGAGCTCGTACGTACCGTCATACGTCTGATCCTGGACGGGAATCCGGACGCCTTCCAGTTCACGCGCGACCGGCTCGCCGAGCTGGCGGAACATGCCCAGGTAGCCCTCGCCCTTGGTCGTCAGGTCGTCGGCCTGGGCGGTGTTCAGCAGGTACGTCGCCTCGTCGGCGAAGACCTGCGCTCCGAACGCGTGCTCGGGGTGGAAGTGCGGGGCCAGGATTGGCCCCCAGTTGGTTCGTAGGAACCGGGTGAGCTGCGGGCGGAGTCTGAGGCGCGCGTAGGACCGGCGCCGACGCGGACGCCGCGGCCGAAGCCTGAGCGGCACCTGTGAGGCTCCATCACGGGCATCGTCCGCCGGGGCGCTCGCGCCCCACCAACTGTCGCCTGCTTCCCGGTGGCGCACATGTGGAAGGTTCCTCTCGCCTCAGCGCCCCTTTATCGACGGGCTCAGGCTCGCCATCGATGGCGCCATCAATATCGCAGAGGCAGTGTGCTTCGAGCCGGCCAGTCTCGACAGCGGGCGATCGGCCGACGAAATGTCATCCGTTCGGCCGACACCGGTCTCTCTGGGAGTGGTGCATCGCTGTCGCCTTCGTCGCCTCGCAGGGATGGTGTGGGGCCAGTTGTGGGGGCGACACGAGTCAAAGAGCGTTGACAGAGCCGTCAGATCGGGTCGGATATGAACTGTCGGAGACCGAAGTCGGCCCCCTTGCCAACAGCCGTCGGACCCATCCCCTGGGCCGCCGTGCTCACTGCCTGACTTCCACTTTCTGGCCGGGCCGCGCACGTCGCCCGACCGGTAGCCAGTTTGGAAGCGTGGCCGATCGTCCACCTGGAGCCCATCGCCACGCCTGGGACACACGCCCGCAGCACCCCGCGCATGACCGTCACGGACCACCGCCTAGGGCACGTAGAGGGCACAGATCGGTGACGGCGTGTCCGTTGGAGAACGTCTGAACGCCGTGTCACAGTTAGGTAACGGTCATCACGGGCGGCAACGTGCTGAAGGAACGCAGATGAGTGAGATCACCGTGCCGATGAAGCTGGCGAGCCGCATCGGCCAGACCAACTTGGCGAACGCGTTGTTGGGGCAACAGCTGACGGCGAAGGCCAGGGTGTCCGAGGCGTTATTGGGGCAACAGCTGACGGCGAAGGCCAGGGTGTCCGAGGCGTTATTGGGGCAACAGCTGACGGCGAAGGCCAGGGTGTCCGAGATGTTCGCGGGGCAACAGCTGATGGCGATGGCCGTGTTGTCCGAAGAATTCGCGAAGCGGTTGACGGTTGCTCTGGCTGGTGGGCTGGCCAAGGCCGTCACGCCGTCGTTGGCCATGATGTCCGCCAGCTTGCTGGAGCTGTCGAGATCGTCGCTCGCACCGAGCTTCGCTGCGCTTGTGCGTGAAATGCCTGAGGTGAGCGGCCTGCTCGATGAGCTCATGCGCGACGCTTCGGCCTCGCTCGATGTGGCGTCCGCACCTCATGCGGTCCAACCGATCGGCCTTGGTGCCTATCAGATTGAGGTGATCGTCTTTCTGATGATCTTTATCTGGATGCTGTCGGTGCAGTGGGACCAGATCTTCGGCGCTGGCACAGGCCTTGCTGATCGAGCAATCGCGTTCGGCGAGGTTGTGGGCGTGGCGGGCCTGCCCAAGGTCACCGTGATGGCGGTTCGAAGGTTCATCGAGTTCCTGCGGGGCTAGTCGCCACATGCCCTGTCCCCCTAATGAGTGGGTAACAGGTCCCGGGCGGCTGTTGACGTCTTCCCGTCCCTCGGCCCGGTTAGGCCTCCTATCAGGCCGACGCGACTAACGTTCGGGGCCTGTTCGCTGCGCTGCCTCGGCTCGGCGCGTCGGTGATGTCTTCTGTGTTTGGGCCGGGAGTGTAGGTCGTGGTTCGAGCCCGCCCTCACGGTCGATACCTCGTTCACCCGGAGCCCTCGAACTCTGACTCATAGACCGGGGCCGTGAGGGTTGCTGGGATCGCGAACGGCTCATCGGAGGGAAGACCCCAGAGTCTCGTCATTAGGGCGCCGCGCGTTCTCGCCAGGGTCCCGAACCGGACCCAAACCGGCTAGGAGGAGGTGCAGACAAATGAAGGTGTTCTGCGGGATCGACTGGGCCGAAGGCCACCACGACATCGCGCTGGTCGACGAGTCCGGTCGGCTGATCGCGAAGAAGCGCATCAGCGAGACAGTGGCCGGGTTCGCCGAACTCACCGCGATGCTGGCCGCGGCCGGCGACACGGCCGAGGACCCGATCCCGGTGGCGATCGAGACCCCACGCGGCCTGCTAGTCGCAGCCCTGCGGGCCACCGGGCGTCCGGTCTACGCGATCAACCCAATGGCCGTCGCGCGCTACCGCGAGCGACACACGGTCAGCCGGGGCAAGTCCGATCACGCCGACGCGATGACGCTGGCCAACATCCTGCGCACCGACCTGCATGCTCACCGTCGACTGCCGGCCGACACCCACCTGGCCCAGGCCATCGCATTATTGGCCCGCGCGCACCAAGACGCCACCCGGCACCGCACCAAGGCCTCGAACGAACTGCGCTCGCTGCTGCGCGAGTACTACCCAGCATTCCTCGAGACCTTCGCCGACAAGACCGCCAGCAACCTGGCCACGGCCGACGCTCGCGCGACACTGGCAATCGCACCAACAGCGGCCGCGGCAACCAAACTGTCGAAGGCGCGGATCGCCGCCGCGCTGCGCCGCGCCGGGCGCCAACGCCGCATCGACACGACTGCGGCACGGCTACACGCCGCGCTCCGCGAGCCACAGCTGCGTCAGGCTAAACTGGTCGAGCAAGCCATGGGGCGCCAGGCACTCGCCCTGCTCGCGGTCCTCGACACCGAATGCCGCAACGTCGACGAACTCGGCGAGGCCGTCGACGAGGCGTTCCAGCAGCACCCCGACCACGCGATCATCACCAGCTTCCCCGGGCTGGCCGACAACACCGGCGCCCGGATCCTGGCCGAACTTGGCGACGACCGGACCCGCTTCACCGACGCCCGAGCGGTCAAGGCCTACGCCGGATCCGCGCCCATCACCCGCGCCTCCGGCCGCTCCATCTGCATCACCCACCGCCGCGTCAAGAACGACCGCCTCGCCGCGGCCGGCTGGGCCTGGGCCTTCGCCGCCCTAGCCCACGACGACCACGCCAACAGCCACTACCGACAGCGCCGAGACCACGGCGACCGACACCCAGCCGCACTACGCCACCTGTTCAACCGGATGCTCGGCCAGCTCTACTACTGCCTCCAAACCGGCCAGCACTACCAACCCCACAAAGCCTTCGCCGCGCCACAGCCCGATCTCGGAGTCTGATCACGCGGACCGAGACAGCCAGGCACGTCAGGTCTTGATCTGCCCGGATAACCATCCCAACCAGAACTCACGAAGGTTCGGTGCGAGTGGTCGCGCTTCCTGCTCGATAGGCGACCAAGCGCAGACGGTGGTTTCCCCGTCTAGTGCGACACAGAAGGGATCTCCGGTGCCGCCGTCGCCGAAGCCAAGCAGCCTCCGCCGAGCCTCGGACTCCCACCCGTTCCAGGCTTCAAGATTCCAGCGCGCAACGTCTCCAAGCCGCCACATCACGAACCACTCGCCCGGCTTGTCCAAGATGCCGTCGCCTCATACAGTCCGCGGAGCTCGGCTGGGAACGTGATGCCGAGCCGAAGCTCGACGGCCGCGATCTCGCCAGGATCGACGGGAGGCTGCAGCTCCAGGCCGTCGTCAGCAGCCTGCAGTGTTTGTCGCCAGGCGCCTGCGTCCATAGCGGGAAGCCTCTCACGCCAACCCGCGACGAACACAGAAACCAAACACTCGCGACATGCCGCTTAACCACATCGGAGGTCTGATAGCTGCCAACCAAGGTCAGCGCGGGGGTGGGTCACGAGTCGGCTTGCCGATCCCGGAGGGACGCCGTAGGCGCTCTTGATGCGTGTCGTGGTGGCCGAGCGGCCAGAGGACGGGGCAACCCACGGTCAGACGCCTCCAGTCCAGTCGGTACGGTGGCCAGCTCGGTCTGCGGGAGCGGCTCGAACCGCTCGGCCGTGCCATGGTTCCTGCCATGAACTCGCGTCTCGCAGAGTGGGTTGAGTCAGCTAGAGGGGTCGGAGTCCGAAGTCCCGCAGCCTCAAAGTTGGGCAGTGTGGCAAGTGGCGTGGCTCTCATGATGCCTGGGCCGCGGGTTCGAGTCCCGCCCGCCCTACAGCGCGTCACCGCAGGTCACGGTCATGTCCGTCGTGACCTGGACTATCGCAGTGCTTTCGCGTGGCTGGCCGCCTGCGGGAGCAACTTGCTCCAGGGGCCGGCGCCGGGGGCTTGGTTCCGGCGCCGGCCGGGTGAGTTAGTGCCCTCGTGCGACCTTCGTTGCGTCGATGATGCCGTCGCCGAAGAACCCGTTGTTCGTCGGCGAACCTTCGCAGGTCTGGGTGGAGGTCACGGTCACGAAGGACCCGTCGGGTTGCCGGACCTGGCGGGTGTAGGTGAACATCGCGGGCGTCGGGCACGGCGTGTCGGTCGCCGTACCGCGCAGTGCCTGCTCTACAGCGGCCGGCGAAGCCTTCTTGCCACCGTTGACGCTGTCCGGAACGCCCAGTCGACTGACCGCCAGCACAGCGACGCCGGCCGCGTGCGGTGACGCCATCGACGTGCCCTGCAGGTACTGGTAGTAGCCGCAGATTTGCTTGTCGCAACTCTCGACGACGTTGGGCGTGTTCGGCGTCCCGTCGGGATTGAGTTGACCGCGTTCCTCGGCGAGGTGCTTCGGGTACGCGGCGAGCACGGCCTTCGTGATGTCGCGCTTGTTGTCGGCGGTGTCGTACACGTCCCCGCCAGGTGCGGACAAGTCGGCGTAGCCGTTGCCGAAGTCCGAGTAGTAGGCCTTGCGCTTGGAGATGCCGGTGCTGGTCACCGCGAGTACGTGGTTGCCCTCTGACGGCATCGAGGTACACGAGGCCGGGATTGTCCGCTCGTACGGCGCTTCACCGGGCTCGTCGGCGAAGTCCGGGCTCGAGGTGTCGACGAGCGTCTTGCTGTAGTCACTCGCGCCGTTGCCCGCCGCCGCGACCAGCGTGACGCCGTGGTCATAGGCGTAGTCGAGTGCCCGCTGCATCGCCGTCACGACAGTTCGCTGCTCGGCCTGGGCCTCGGGCGAATCGGCCGGGTTGTCGGGGCAGTTGAACAGCCACGGATCGACGTAGAAGCTCATGTTCACGACGTCGATGCCGTGATCGCCCGCGTAGGTCAGGGCATCGACCGTGGGCTGCAGGAAGAAGAAGCCCGAGTCCTGTCCGGCGCGCAGGTTGACGATCGTCGCCTTCGGCGCGACGCCCGCGATCCCGAGCTTGTTGACCGGCGACGCGATCTCGGACGCGACGTGCGTACCGTGACCGTTGTCGTCCTCGTCGGCAGGGTCGACGCAGCTCGGGTGCTCGCACGGTCCGTCGACCGTCGCGCCGTTCGCGTCGACCGGGATGTCTGTCGTGAAGTTGCGGCTCAGCGCCTTGTCGAAGTTGTGGGCGATGTCGGGATGGGTGCCGTCGACGCCGGTGTCGATGATGCCGACCCGTACGCCAGTGCCCTGCTCGTAGCGCTGGGAGCCATCGGCGGTGGCGCCGATTTGCTGCATGTCCCACTGCAGTCCGGCCAGCGGCTCTTGCTTCTTCGCCTCCGTCGCGTTCGCACTGCCTGCACTTGCCCCCTGAAGGTCGGTCTGTGCGGCGTCGAGCTTCAGCCTCGCCTTCCCGACGGCTGAGCCGTCGTCAGGCGCCCGGCCGATGACCGTGCTTCGCGCGACCCCCGCGATCGCCGACGAGGCGCCGGCGGCAGCCTGGAAACCCCCGCTCTTGGTGGTGACGGTGGCGACTCCGATCGCCGCGTTCTCACTGAGCACCGTGCCGCCGGCGGCGGCGATCGCGGCATGCGCGGCTTCAGTGGAGCCGCCCTGGGCGTAGAGGACGACAAACTGCCGCTCTTGGCCGCTGGTGGCCGTGCCGGGACTGGCTGCGACCCACAGCAGCCCGGCGACGCTCCCTGCCACGACGGCTGCGCGCGTGACGTACTTGAACATTGGACCCCTCCCTCGGATATCCAACTACAGCGAGCGAACCTTGCTGACTGATCGTCGGAACTGCGCGAGCGCGACATACCCGGAGCCGGGGCAAGGCCAGTTGAACTGGACCATCGAAAACCTGCTCACGATTCCCCCTTGTCCCGGCCAACAGCCGGAGCACCCCGGCGCCATCACAGCGCCCCACACCCCCACCTGCCCTCATACCACCCAACAGACAGCCTCAAACCGCCCGCACACGCTGCCCTGCAGCCGCAGATCGTGGCCGCATCGAGGCGTGAGCTGCGAGCGATCCAAGCCCGCCCGTGACCTGAACTCCTGTTGACGGCCTGGCGTTTGTGTCATGCTCCGTGACGGCGAGTACGCTGACGCGGCCATTGGGCTGATGTCTTGGTGGGCTCGCAACAACCTGAATGAGTGCACCTCGGGGGGACCGGGGTGGGCCTGGGGTTCTCTGGAGGGGACTACTCGATGAAGCTGCGGCGCTTTGCGCTCGTTCTGACTGGTTTCGGCCTGCTGGCCGCCAGTTCTACCACTGCTGCTACTGCCGCCGCCGCGCCCGGATCTGCCGTCGCTGCAGCCGCCACTACCTGCTGGAACTCGGTCGTCTGGCCGACCAAGGCGAACGTCGTGGACACCGTCGACGTCACCGCGCGCAAGCCGCCGGCTCCGGTGTCACCGCCGTACGTGTACTCGAAGTTCTTCGCCAGCCGCTTCATGGACAGGTGGTACCTGGCGTGGAACGCCGCGGGCACCCAGTACTACGCCTTCGGCCTGTTCCTGCTGGGGTCGAACCTGTACCGGCAGACGACCGTCCTCTCAGGCGGAAGCCCGGCGCAGTCGAAGGCGGTCAGGGTCGGCACCGGCTGGGCGAGCTTCAAGTCGATCGCCACCTCGAACTATCCCCTCAAGGGATCCCGGCCCGCGTACCTGTACGGCCTGAACAGCAACGGCAACCTGTACCGCTACGCCCCGAACGGCGCTGGATACCGGTCGGCCGGCTCGTTCGCCGGCTTCCGGGGTTTCAAGACGATGACCATGATCAGCGAGGAGAGGACGTACGACACCCTGCTGATGACCACGACCGCAGGTGCGCTCTACACCATCCACATCCCCACCACCGCCAGTGCGAAGCCGGTCGTGAAGCTGATCCGGAAGTCCGGTTGGGCGGCGTACGAATCGCTGGTCGTCAACAAGTGCGGGGTCAACGGGGCTACGATCATCATCGCCGTCGACCACGACACCCAATCCGGCTATCAGTACGGCTTCAGCAAGTTCAACGGCACAGCCACCGCGATGACGTCGTACGGCAAGGTGCCGGTCGTCTTCAACGGCCTCAACCACACGTCCCAGATCGGATTCCAGTTCATCCTCCTGGGCGAGTAGCGGTTGCTCGAGGTTGCCGTTGCGTGAGGCCCGGTCGGAGCGTCGGGTCAGTCTGGAACTGCCGCTCCAGGTGATCTTCGGCCACCGAATCTCCGGCGTCAGCGGCCAGCACCGCGCTGCGCGCGCTCGGGGTCGAGCCGGTCGCCTATGGCGATGGTCTGGTCGATCGGGTCCGTGCGCTGGCTCCCGCCGGCGTCACCGCGGCGATGGATCTGCACGGGACGGACACGGCGCTCGCGGCACGCGAAATCGGCGTTCCCGACGAGCGCATCACGACCATCGCCGCCCAGATCGACGGCATCACACCGGCGAACGGCGCCAACGCAGCCCCGGGCGCCCTCGCGGAGATCGCCGGCCTGGTTGCAGCGGGCCGCCTGCGGGTGCCGATCGCGGCCAGCTTTCCGGTCGAACAGATTCGCACCGCGGTCGAACTTCAAGCGGGGCGGCACGTACAGGGGAAGGTCGTCATCGACCTCTAGAGAGGTCGGGAACAGAACGTCGGTCGGGCGTTGTCCTTGGCGGTCGAGGAATGTCGTGGGAGTTGGGCGTGCAGGACGGACGTCTCGCCCGTTGATCGCGGTGCGGTAGGCGTCGGCGTGACCGATGGTGAATCGGACGTCTGCGGGACGATTTGTTATGCGTTTTCGCAGGTCAGAGGGCTTTTGTCGGGCTGGATGCACCAGCTGGTGCCAGCTGGGGCATGGCCTGGATTTCGCGCGGGCCGAGCGAGTATGGTCTAGGCCAACGTCGTGCATATGCACGTGCATTTGCAGATGCGCCGGAGGATGACCCGTGGCAGACCCCGAGTTCGGTTCGGACGAGTGGCAGGTCGAGTACTACCGGCATGAGTTCGCGTACCTGCTGAGATCCGTGCGCAAACGGGCCGGGAAGACAGTTCGCGAGATCGCCCGGTCCAGCAACTACACGCATCCGCACATCGCGCGATCCCTCAAAGGCACCCGGTTCCCGAACTGGAAGCTGGTGCGAGCGATCCTCAACGCCTGCGGCGTCGGCGGTGATCAGCTCAACTGCTGGCTGAGACTGTGGAAGACCGCCAGCGCGACCCAATCCTGGCCGCCACCCAGCAGCGCGCACGAGCCCGGCCGGCGCACGTGGGCAGAGATCCAGCAAGAGTGGGAAGTCCGGACGACAGCAATCCGGCAGCCCGATGCGACGCTGCTGCAGATCCAGCAAGTGGTCACGCTCGAGCAGCTAGGACGAGTGCTCACCGCACTCAGCACGCGGCAGGGTCACCGATCTCTTCGACGACTGGAAGAACTCAGCGGCATCTCGAGATCGACCTTGCACGGCTGGTACGCCGGCCAACGAAAGCCGACCGCCGCGCGGCTGCACCAACTCGCGGTCGCGCTCGGCGCAACGCAGGCGGAGCAACTGGCACTGACCCAATGCCTTTCCCGGATCTCGCCACTGCGACGACCGCCCAAGCCCGACCGACCCGCGGCGTGCGCAGCCAACAACCCTTCGCTCGGACAACACTGCACGCTGCCCAGATTCCATCAGGGACCGCATCAGGCCACCGTCGGCGAGCCGTGGCTCGACGACGGCGTGCTCGACGGCCGCAGCGGCACAGCGCCGAACTCGCACGTGGAGGCTGTGCCCACAGGGCGGGTGCACTTCGGCCCAGGTTGGTAACACCACCTCGCAGTCGGTGGCGAGCCATCCACGACGGAACCAGCAACACGAACACCCGCAGAGGAACCAAGAACGCCATGGGCGACGCGAACAACCCCGCAGGCCGGTTGCACACTCTCCTGACCGACTACCGCGCCGCCGCGCACATCGACTCGACGATGCACGCGACCTGGGCGACGGTCCTCGGTGTGTCCGAAGGGCAGGTGCCGGTAGCCCTTGCCGAGGTCGCCGCACTGATCCCCGAGATTCATCGCCTCGTCGTCCAGTGCGGAGCGGCCGAACAGCTCGCGCTCTTCGAGGCCTTCGGACGGCAGTGGGCGGTGCCGATCATGAGTGAGCACCATCCGCGGCAGACTCCCAGTCCCGGCCCGGGTGCCGTGGACCCGAACGCACTCGCGGTCCTCGGCGGGCTGTCGGCGTACCTGTCCACCTGTGCTCCCGAGGGCGCTCTCCCGGACGCTGAAGTCGTAGCTGAACTCAGAGCGGCAGTGCGTGATCTTCTCGATGCCCTTGCGCGCGAGGACTCGCTGCCCCGCGATCTGCGGTCGGTGATCAACGCGCGGCTGCACGACATCATCTGGGCTATGGACCACGTCCGCATCGGCGGACCCGGGGCTGTCAAGCAAGCCACGGAACGGCTGCTCGGTCAGATCAACATCTCGCTTTACGACGCTCCTGAGGCGCGCAGCTCCGGGCTTCTGAAGAAGGTGATGAAGACAATCTCGTGCGTCTGGATCGCTTACAAGGCAGGTCCGCAGGTCCACGCTGCACTCGATGGCTGGCAAGACCTCATTAAAGAACTGCCGCCGGGCCAGTAAACCTCTACAGGCTGAAGGCGATCGAGCGCAGGATCAGTGCGGCGATGAAGACTGCGGTGAAGGCCAGGTCCAGTGACAGGCCGCCTGCGCGGACCGGGGGCAGGAAACGTCGTACTCGGGCGATTACCGGTTCCGTCCAGGCGTGAGTCAGGGCGCGGGCTCGGGTTGCCCATTGGGGGCCGTTCGCGAGGACGCCTGTCCAGTCCAGGACCATCCGGGCGAGCAGCACCAGGATGAATGCGGTCAGGACGTACCCGACCAGGGCTCCGATGAGACTCATGGGCAATTCCTCCGTGATCGCTGACCGTCTTGTCAGTATCAACGGTGCAGACCACGGAGGAATGTCCCCCTGGCCATCTTCTTAGCGGACTATCAGACGCCGGCCTACTTGCTGGGCGGCGGAGTCGACGTGATGCGGGTCGTGGCGATCGCGGAGTACAGGATGTCGCCGCGTTGCAGCGAGGGTTCGGGGTCGCCGTTGATGTCGGGTGGGCCGTCCTTCGTCACGACGGTCCGGCGTCCGAGGAACTGACCACCGGTCTCGGCGATCAGCAGGTCGTCGCGGTACCCGTCGCCGTCGCGGCCGATCACCCGGGCCCGGCGTCCGTCGACGGTAACGACCTCGTCGAGGAGCTTGATCCCGGGGATCTTGCGGGCGGCCTCATACAGGGCGGCCCGCAGATCGGCCGGCACGAGACCGGTGCTCAGCACGGATCCGATGCGCCGCCAGGCCACCACGTCGGGCGCCGGCACCGGAGGGTTCTTGCGGAGCGCAGCAAGCAGTAGGTCCGGGTCACGCGGCTGGGCGGCGAGGAACTCGTACGTCGGGTTGTCCCAACTGGGCTCGCACGGCTTGGAACCGCGCACGGTGGACCCGGTTCCGACCGTCGGGCAGGAGTTGAGCGAGACGCTGGGCTCCATCGGGTGAAAGAGGTACGGCGCCTTGGTCCGAGCGAGTTCGCGTGCTTCGGGGCTCGCGAACTCGGCGCGGGTCATGAAGCTCATCGTGCTCACGTACGGCGGTTTGTGGTCGGACGCGATCCAGGTCGTCTTTTCGCCGTACTGCGTGGCGCGCAGGCTCGGGTTGTCTCCGAGTGGCGTCAACCTGGCCGTGCGGTAGCTGATCTCCAGGAACTGCCCCGGTGGGATCAGGTCATCCGGATCGGCATTGCTCGCGGTCGCGGCATCCGCGAGGAACGTGCTGGCGTTGGCGACGGTGCCTGCCGGTGTTGCGCCATCCCGTGTCACCACGTCCGCGACGAGGAAGCCACCTGCTAGAGCGAGTGCCATTGCTCCGGCCAGAAGCACCCGCGGACGCCCTACGAAGGCGCGTGCGGCGCGGGGCGGTGGGGTGAGGAGTTGCCGACGGGCGGCGGTGAGGGCTTCGGGGGTGGGGGCGGGGGTGTCTTCGCGGAAGCGTTTGAGCAGGTCGAGGTCGGTCATGGTTGCTCCTCGAAGGCTGGGCCGAGGGTGGCGCGGACGGATTTGCGAGCCCGGTGGAGGCGGGAGCGGACGGTGCCGATCGGGATGCTCAGGGCGGCGGCGATCTCGGCGTACCCGAGGTCTTCCCAGGCGTACAGGAGCAGGACGTCGCGTTCCGCTTGGCGGAGCCCGGCCAGGGCGCGAGCGAGGGTCTGCTGGGCGGCCTCGGCGTCCACGCGGGACGCGACCTCGCCCGCCAGTGGATCTTCGTGGGTGTGACGTCCGGCGGGTTCGGAGCGTGCGTACGCGCGGTACTGGCGTACTTCGGATCGGCGTCGTCGGTGGATCAGGTTGGTCGCGATGCCGTACAGCCAAGGCAACGCCCCATCGAGCCCTCCAGTGCCAGGATCGGGGATGTAGTGGTGGCGCCGTTCGTAGGCGATCAGGAAGGTTTGGCTGAGGAGGTCGTCGGCCTCGGCGGTGCCGAGTCGGCGGGCGGCGTACCGGTGGATCTTCACCGCGTGCCGGTCGAACAGCAGGGCGAACTCCTCCCGGGTCGCGCCGCTGATCAGCTCGGCGTCGGTCGGCGGCTCCGGACCACCGGGTGGATCCACGGAGGCGGCAGGCTGCGTACCTGTTTGCATACCTGCTACTGCCCGCACGGCCCCCTTCGGTTCCCGCCCCATCGCAGGAGTCTGGCACGCGCCTTGGTCCGTCGGGTGCGGCATGCTGGGCTGCCTCACGACGAGCGTCGACGAAGGGGTGGTCATGGACTGGAAGGATCTGCCGCTCGATCATTGCCCGCGGGGCAACGAGGTGGAGACGCTGCAGTTCGCCTTGGACCGGGTTCGGCAGCAGTTCGCGTGGAAGACCGGCGGACTCACCGCCGAGCAACTTCGGCAGACGCATCCACCGTCGACGATGACGCTGGCGGGGCTGATCAAGCACCTGGCGTTCGTGGAGGACGGCTTCACCGCGCGGGCAGCCGGACAGCCTCTCGCCCCGCCGTGGGACACCCGCACTTGGGTCGAGAACGACCGCTGGGGTTGGGAATCCGCGGTCACCGACGACCCTGACGAGCTTTACGCGCTCTGGTACGCCGCTGCCGCGCGCTCCCGCGCCGCCTGGCAACAACTGAGTGCGGACGGCGGCCTGGACACCTTGGTCGAGGACCCGGACCCGGCCTGGACCTCGAACCGCCGGCGCATCGCGATCGACCTGCTCGAGGAGTACCTCAAACACACCGGTCATGCCGATGTCCTGCGCGAGGCCGTCGACGGCGTGAGGGGAAATGATCCTGACTGACCTCGCGGAGGTCCTGCAAGATTCGTACGGCGTCCACGCGGCCGAACTGCACCGGATCCCAGCTGGCACCAACACGATCAACTATCGCGTGGTCGACGAGAACGGCCGGCGGTGGTTCGCCAAGGTCTACCGCGGCGACCTCGAGCGTGAACGCGCCGCGATCGAACTGGCCGAGTTCGCCCGTCAAGGTGAAGTCCCGGTGCCGGCAGTACGGCGGACTCTCGACGGCGACCTGATCTGCGCTCGGGGGCCGATGTCGTTGTGGGAGTTCGTCGAGGGCGAGACGGCCGAGGGCGGGATCACCGGTGCTCGCTGGCAGTCGATCGGCACCGTGCTTGGCCGACTGCATCGACGATTGGCCGAGCATCCGGCGGCGACGCCGACGAAGCAACCGGCTGCCGGCGTGCGGGATGTTGGCAAGGCGGCGGGATCCTTCGACCGGCTGATCGACGGATATGCGAGCCGCACGCGCCTCAGCCCGTTCGAGCAGTGGGCCTGGGAGGCCGCCAAGGAGCGCCGGGGCCTGCTCGACCGGGCCGGCACGATCCTCGCGGAACTGCCGGACCTGACGGTGCAGATCGTTCATGGTGATCTCGCCTCTCCGAATCTGATGCTGTGCGGCGACGAGGTCGCCGCCGTGATCGACTTCCAGCCGCCGAGCCCGCGCTTCACCGCGTGGGAGATCGCCCGGATCGGCTGCGACCCGCGGACCGTGACGCTCGGCGACGACTGGATCGACGGGCTCGCCGAGCTGCTGCTCGCATACCGCGACAAACAGCCCGCGGCGCACGTCGACGACCTCGTGTCCTCGGTCGCTGCGGGGTGCGCCTACACCCTCGCGTCGACGTACCCACTCGCTGAACCGCTCGACGCTCCCGCTGCCGTCAATCCGGCACTCGAGCTCTACGCCCGGGCGCGTCACGAGAGCGCGCTCGTGATGCTCGAGCGGCTGCCCGACGTACAGGAAGGGTTGCGGGATCGGCTCAGACCGAGACCTTGAACATGCGCTCGGCGTTGTGCAGGGACTCGGTCACGATGGGCTGCGAGTTGGCGATCACCTCCTGCTGGTACGTCACGAGGTCCTGGTCCGAGGTCAGTGCGCGGGTCAGTCGCGCGGCGTCCCAGAGCGCCGTGTTGGCTCCGGCGCCCGCGGCTGGGGTCATCGGGTGTACGGCGTCGCCCAACAGGGTCACGCGCAACGAGGACCACGACGGGACGGTGATGCAGGTCCGCAGCGTGATCGGGAAGGCCGCGCCGGGCTCCCCCGCGTCGACCAGCTCGCGAACCGTCGGATGCCAATCGGCCACGGACCGCTCCACGATCGCCCACAGGTCGGCCGGGCTCATCGCGAAGAGCTCCTCGTCCGACGCACCGAGCACCGCGTTCGTCCCGGTCAGCACCGCCATCAGATAGTCGCCGTACTCCGCCGGCGGCTCGCGGAACACCACCGGCGCGAACGCCGCGCCGAGACCGGATCCGTCGCTCACGAAGCAGAACCCGCGAAGGAAGGCTTCCGGCGCCACGTCCCGAACGGCCGGAGTCAACGGCACCTTCCCGTAGATGCAGCGCACCCCGATGTCCAGCACGTCGAGCTCCGGGACCAGCTGACCACGCACCCGCGAACCGACACCGTCCGCGCCGACCAGCACGTCCGCGACCGCGGAAGTCCCGTCCGCGAAGGCGATCTCGACCCCGTCGGGCGTCTCGACGTACGACGCGAACTGCTTGCCGAACTGCAGCACATCATCGAGCCCGGTCATCAACGCGCGGCGGAACGCATACCGATCCACCGAGGTCACCGCATCCGGACCGGCCACCGGATACACCTGCTCGAACTGCTGGTTCAGCTGGGCGTCGAAGCCCGCCACCAGATCACCGGGCTGCGTCGCCGTGGCGATCACCCGACGCCGCACCGCGTCCGGCAGCATCGCGGCCAGCGCCTGCTCGCCGACTGGGCTGATGTGGATCCGGTAGCCCTGCTTGCGGTACTGCGCGGAGGGATCGCGCTCGAACACGGTGACGTCCACGCCCGCCTCGAGCAACCCCTGCGCCAGCGCCAGCCCACCGATCCCGGCACCCATGATCGCGACCTTCATCTCCGACTCCAATCACCCGTATGGCAAACTTTGTCATCCGTCTGGTTGATTAAGTTAGCACGCCGGATGGAAGTCCGCTAGGATGATTTTCGTGCGGAGATCACCGGAGCCCGAGCAGCGGCAACGCGACCCCGAGCGCAGCAAGCAGCAGTTGCTGGACGCGGCGGTGGTCGAGTTCGGCGCGCACGGGTTCAGCGGGGCGCGGGTGAGCGAGATCGCCGCCCGAGCAGGCGTCAACAAGCAACTGATCTCGTACTACTTCGGCGGCAAGGAGGGTCTGTACCGTGCGGTCGCCGACCGCTGGCGGGCCGGCGAGCCGGAGCTCGCAGCGGACGCGGAGTCCCTCGGCGAAGTCGTCGGGGCGTATGCGGGCGCCGCGATCGCGCAGCCGGACCTGCTCCGCCTGCTCGTCCGCGAGGCCGTTGAGCGGGACACCAGCAACCTGGATCGGGAGGGGCAGCGCGCCCGCTTCCGGGCGATGGTCGAGGACTTCAAGCGCCGGCAGGACGACGGTGAGCTCGCGCCCGATCTGGATCCGCGGCACACCGCACTCGCGCTGTTCGGCCTCGCGGCCGCGCCGGTGGTGTTCCCACAGATCGCCATGGCGCTCGGCCTGGACGTCGACGGCGAGGAGTTCGCCGCCGAGTACGCCGACCAGACGGCGAAGCTGGTCTCACACCTGAAGAAGAAGAGCTAGATCGCCCCGGAGATTGCGCGGTTGCGGAGCTCGGACTTGTAGGCCTCGAGCGCGATGAGTTCGCCGAACCTCCGGTTGTACTCGTCCGCGCGCTCGATCGGGTTCGTCCGCTGCAGCTTCGACTTCAGGTCCTGGATGCGGCGCGCGCACGTGAGCTCCTGCAGCCGCGCCAGCAACGCGAGCGCATACGGCTCGTCGGGCTCCCGCCCCAGCCGCAGCGGATCCACGGCCAGCGCACCGACCACCGCGGCCGCCGGATCGTTCCCGATGGCATCGCGTACGGCGACCACCCAGGCCTCACCAGGTGGCGCGGCGGCCGGCCCACCGATCTTCGCCATCGCGGCCCGGATCGCGCCGAGCCACGGATGCGTGAAGTCGTGGTCGTCGAGCTCGTCGAACGCGCCCCCGACCAGCGCCGGATGCTGCATCGCGACCTTCAGCACGTCCCACTCGATCACGAACCGCTGGTCCCGCGGCGACGGGATGTCCACCCGCGGCCGGGCGGGCTCCGCCGCCCCAGCCGCCTGCGGAGACGCTTGTATGCGCACCTGCCCCGAAGTCGAAGGCTGCCTGGACGCGGCCTTGTAGACCTCCGACCGGACCTGGTCCTCGTCCATCCCCAGATGCCCGGCGAGCTCGCGGGTGAAGGCGTCCACCTTCGACCGGTCGCGGATGCTGATCACCAGCCGCGCCGCGTCCCGCAGCGCGTCGATCCGGGTGTCGGCCCGGTCCAGGTCGTACTTCGACAGCACGTTCCCCAGCACGAACCGGTACAGCGGGACGCGCCGCCCGATCAGCTCCCGGACCGCGGCGTCGCCCTTCTGCAGCCGCAGGTCGCACGGGTCCAGCCCGTCCGGCTCGACCGCGACGTACGTCTGCGCGGCGAATGCCTGGTCGCCTTCGAACGCCTTGACCGCCGCGCGCTGACCGGCCGCGTCGCCGTCGAAGGTGAAGATCACCTCGCCGCGGAACTGGTCGTGGTCGAGCAGCAGCTGCCGCAGCACCCGCGCGTGGTCGTCGCCGAACGACGTACCGCAGGTGGCGACCGCGGTCTGCACGCCCGCGAGATGACAGGCCATCACGTCGGTGTAGCCCTCGACGACCACGGCCTGCCGGCCCTTCGCGATCTCGCGGCGGGCGAGGTCCACGCCGTACAGGACCTTGGACTTCTTGTAGATCGGCGTCTCGGGGGTGTTCAGGTACTTCGCTTCGATCCGGTCGTCGTCGAACAGCCGGCGCGCGCCGAACCCGATCACGTCGGACGAGGCGTCCCGGATCGGCCACATCAGCCGGCCGCGGAACCGGTCGTACAGCCCGCGCTGCCCGTCGGCGGCCAGGCCGGACGCGACCAGCTCGGCGTTCGTGAAACCGCGACCGCGGAGGTGGCTGATCAGCGCCTCGCCGCCGCGTGGCGAGAACCCGACCCCGAAGTGCACGGCGGCATCCTTGTCGAAGCCGCGCTTGTCCAGGAACTGCCGCCCGATCGACGCCTCGGCCGCGCCGAACAGCTGGTCGACGTAGAACTCGGCCGCGACCTTGTGCGCCTCCACGAGCCGCGGCCGCTGGTTGCCCGGGCCGCGCTGCACCGGCGCTCCGGAGTCCTCGTACCGCAGCTGGATGCCGACCTTCGAGGCCAGCGTCTCGACCGCCTCCGAGAAGGTGATCTGGTCGACCTTCTGGATGAAGTCGATGACGTCGCCGCCCTCTTGGCAGCCGAAGCAGTAGAAGAAGCCGCGGGACGGGGTGACGTTGAACGACGGCGACTTCTCGTCGTGGAACGGGCAGAGGCCCTTCAGGTTGCCCCCGCCGGCGTTCTTCAAGGTCACGTACGAGCCGACGATGTCGTCGATCCGGGCGCGCTCGCGCACCAGCGCGATGTCCTCTTCCTTGATCCGGCCTGCCACCCCGCGAGTCTAGCCGGGCGGATCACGTAGGTTTGCGGGTATGCCACGTACCCTTCGCCCAGGTCAGCGGTCCGAGCTGTACGTCGTCGACGTCGCGACCAACACCCACCGGCTGGTGTTCAGCTCTGACGAGGTCCTGTTCGAGGCGCCGAACTGGCTCCCCGACGGCACTCTGGTTGTCAACGGCAACGGGCTGCTGTTCCGGGTGACGGACGCACTCGAGGAGATCGAACTCGGCGGCGTACCCGCGATCAACAACGATCACGTGGTGAGTCCGGACGGGCGGACCGTCTACGTATCGGCGAACGACGGCCACATCTACGCCGTACCGATCGACGGCGGACCCGGCCGCCGGGTGACGAACGATCGCGGCCCGGGCTTCCACCACTACCTGCACGGCGTATCGCCGGACGGTACGACGCTCGCGTACATCGGGCTGGAGTGGGTCGGCGACCGGCGGATCACCAACGTGTGGACGATCCCGGCCGCGGGCGGCGCCGACGTACCGGTGACCGACGACATGTTCGCGGACGACGGGTCGGAGTTCAGCCCGGACGGGCGGTGGATCTACTTCAACTCCGAGCGGGACGGGCACGCCCAGCTGTTCCGGGTGCTGGTCGAGGGCAGTGCGATCGAGAAGTTGACCTTCGACGAGCGGGTCAACTGGTTCCCGCACCCGGCACCGGACTGGTCGGCCGTCGCGTACGTCAGCTTCCCGCCCGGCACCGAGGGCCACCCGGCCGACATCGACGACGTCCGCCTGCGCCTGCTGACGAACGACGGTGAGATCCGCGAACTGACGAGCCTGTTCGGCGGCCAGGGCACGATGAACGTCCCGAGCTGGTCGCCGGACAGCGCGTCGTTCGCCTACGTCACCTACCCGCTCTAGACGTCGGCGAGGTCAACCGAGGAATCGGCCAGGCGGGCAGGGTCGACCTGCTTGCCGGAGCGGATCAGGTCGCGGATGCCGTCGGTCGCGCCCCAGGTGTTGACGTGCATGCCGGCCAGGACGTGGTGGTCGTCGTCGAGCCAGAACGCCAGGTAGGCGCCGGACTTCGGGTCGCCGCGGAGGACGACCTGGTACGACGTTCCGCGCGGGACGTCCCCGGCGTACTCCATCCCGAGGTCGAACTGGTCGGTGAAGAAGAACGGGATCGCGTCGTGCGCCACGTCCTGCCCGAGCATCGCCTTCGCGGCCGAGGCGCCGGTGTCCTTCGCGTTCTGCCAGTGCTCGACGCGGACGAACCGCCCGAACAGCGGGTGGTCCCAGCGGACCACGTCACCGGCGGCGTACACGTCCGCGACCGAAGTCTGCAGGTCCGCACCCGCGACGATGCCCGAACCGTTCTCCGGTGTCGCGACCTCGATACCGGCCGCCTCGGCCAGCTCGGTGTTCGGCTGTACGCCGACCCCGATCACCACCAGGTCCGCCGGAATCACCTCGCCGTCCACGCGAACTCCGGTGACCTTGTCCGTCCCCTCGAACCACTCCACCCCGGCCCCGAACCGGAACTGCACCCCGTGCTGCCGATGGAACTCCGCGAACAACTCACCGACCTCTTCACCGAGTACGCCGGCCAGCGCGGTGGACTGCGGCTCGACGACCGTCACCTCGCACCCACGCTCGCGGGCAGCCGACGCGGCCTCGAGCCCGATCCACCCGGCGCCCACCACGACGACGCGCGGCTTCGCGGCGTACGCGTCGGTCAGCGCCTGCGCCTCCTCGGCCGTCCGCAGGTAGTGCACACCCGGCAGATCCGCACCCGGTACGTCGAGCTTGCGGACGCGGCTGCCCGTCGCGATCAGGAGCTTCGTGTAGGACACCTGCGAGCCGTCGTCGAGCGTGACCGTGTGCGCGGCCGGATCGAGCGCGGTGACCGTGGCTCCGAGGCGCAGGTCGATGTTGTTGTCGTCGTACCACTGCTGGTCGTGCAACTGTGCGGACGTGGTCTCGTCCTTGCCGAGCAGGACACCTTTCGACAGCGGAGGTCGCTCGTACGGCAGTGACTGCTCACTGCCGATCAGGACGATGCCACCGCTCCAGCCGTCCTTCCGAAGGGCCTCGGCCGCGGTCGCTCCCGCGAGACTCGCACCGACGATCACGATCTGCTCTGCATCAGCCATGACTGAACGATAGTCCTCCGCAACCCCTTGTCGCCGACCGCGTCGATGACTACGGTTTCGCAGGACATCATACGTCCTATGACCCTCCTGGGAGAGCCATGCGCGTTCTCGCACCAGGCCGTCTTGCGGCCGCCGCCTTGTTGGTGTTCACAACCCTCACCGCACCGCCCGCCCGCGCCGGCACATCGCCTTTCGTGGACGACAGTGTGCTGTTCCAGCAGAAGACCGATGGCTACTCGTGCTTCCGGATCCCGGCCGTCGTGCACGCGACGAACGGCGACGTACTCGCGTTCGCCGAGGGGCGGGTCGCGGACTGCGGTGACGACGGCGACATCGACATCGTGCTGCGCCGCTCGACCGACGGCGGCAAGACCTGGGGCCCGTTGCAGGTGGTCTCGGACGGCAATGGCAGTACGCACGGCAACCCGGTCCCGATCGTGGACCGGAAGACCGGACGGATCGTCCTCGTCACAACGCACAACGGCCCGCAGCCGTGCACGAACGGCTGCGACCGCGACCCGTACGTCCAGACCAGCGACGACTCCGGGGCGACCTGGACCGCGCCGCGCGAGCTGACCGACGCGAAGCTGCCGAGCTGGAACTTCTGGTACGCGACCGGCCCGATGCACGGCATCCAGCTCGAACACGGCCCGCACGCCGGCCGGCTGATCGTCGGCGCCAGCTTCGAGACGTACGACGGGGTGGGGCCACACGTGTACGGCACCCATTTGCTGTACTCCGACGACGCGGGCGAGACCTGGCACATCGGCGCGACGACCTCGCGGGACGACGGTTCGGTGATCGCGCAGGAGGTGACTGTGGTCGAGCTGACCGACGGCAGGATCTACGCGCTGGCCCGTGAACGCGGTACCGATCCGGGCAACCGCGCGTACGCGGTCAGCAGCGACGGCGGGGACAGCTTCGACGCGCCGTTCCGGACGATCCCGAAGTTGGTGATGCCCGATGTGCAGGGTTCGCTACTGCGGTTCAGCGCGCACAACGAGGGCGATCGGCGGAACCGGATCCTGTTCTCGGCGCCGGCGCACCCGGCCGCGCGCGAGGTGATGACCGTGCGGTCGTCGTACGACGAGGCGCGCTCGTTCGGCACCTGGCAGCAGGGGAAGGTCTTCTACTGGGGTCCGTCGGCGTACTCCGACATGGTCCGGCTGGATGGTGACGAGGCCGGGTTGCTGTACGAGGCCGGTGTCGCGAACCCGTACGAGTCGATCCGCTGGGCGCGGTTCAACGAGGCGTTTCTCTCGACGCCGAACGGGACGCCGCCGGGAATCCCCGGTCCGCCCGCGCCCGGGCCGCTGGCGCCTGACGTCGGCCCGGCGCGCAATCCGGCGTACGTGCGCGGTGGAGCGACTGTTGCCGCAGGCAAGTTCGGGAACGGACTCGCGCTGGACGGGGTGGACGACTACGTCGAGGTGCCGTACGACCGGTCGATCGATCTGGGCGCCGACGACTTCACGATGATGGCGTGGATCAGGTACGGCGCGACGACCGGGACGCACGCGATCCTGTGGGCGTACCGGACCGGCTCCGGTAGTACGCCGCAGGTGTGGTTGCGGGCGGAGCCGGAGAGCAAACGGATCCGCGCGTTGCTGTCGGTCGACCGTTTCAACGTGACGGTCCAGTCGGCGTCGGCGTACAACGACGACCAGTGGCATCACGTCGTACTGCAACGGGTCGGCGGGAAGCTGCGGCTGCTGGTCGACGGCGCCGAGGTGGGCTCGGTGGCGGCGCCGGCCGGATCGGTGACGGCGGGCAAGGAGTTCGGGGTGCAGGGCATCCATGTCGGCCAGCGCGTCGACGGCGTCAACCGCTTCCACGGCGCACTCGACGAGGTCCGCGTCTACCGCCGGGCACTCACCGACAATGAACTCCAGCAGATCCGCGAGCAGAATCTGCCGATCACCAACAGGCTGGGCCTAGACCTGCCCTTCGACAAGGTGAGCGTGCCAAGCCAGGGCTGAGGGGTCGGTGAGGGAGGCGACCTGGTCGACGACGACGCGGAGGCGGGCCGCGTCGTCGGTCGCCTCCGCGAAGTCGGACCGGAACGGGACGTCCAGGTGCCGCGGGGCCGTTTTCCACAGGGCTTCGACGAGTTCGGTGAGAAGCTCGCGCTGGGTGGCCCGGCGGGCCTGGCGTTCGGGCGAGTTGAGGACGTGGAACATGCCGACGCCCTTCAACAGCCCGATCTCGGTGCGAATACCGTCCGGTACCACCAGATCGGCCTCGTACCGGATGAGCCGGGACCGGCCGAACACGGCGTGCGTGGTCTGCTCGGCGGCGGTCGCGAACCGGCCGATGAGCTGGCTGGTGACGTCCTTGAGTGCGCCCAGCGCCTGCCTGCTGTCGTCGAACGCGGTGCGCGGCCAGTAGTTCAGCGCCTTCAGCCGCGCCCAGCCTTCGTCCAGCTCGGCATCGGTTGCCTCCGGCAAGTACATCTGCCGGACCGTCTCCCAGTACGGCGCCGGCTCGGCGTCGACCGCGGCGAGATCGATGTGATGCGCGACGATCCCGTCCTCGACGTCGTGCACGGAGTACGCCACGTCGTCGGCGAAGTCCATCACCTGCGCCTCCAGGCAGCGCCGCTCCCCCACACCCTGGCGCAACCAGGTGAAGACCGCGAGGTCGTCGTCGTACACCCCGAACTTGCGCTCGTCCGGCCGGCGGGGCCAGGGGTACTTCGTCGCGGCGTCGAGGGTCGCGCGGCTCAGGTTGAGGCCGACGCTGCGTCCGTCGGCGTCGAACGTCTTCGACTCCAGCCGGGTCAGCAGCCGTAGCGTCTGCGCGTTCCCCTCGAAGCCGCCGATCTCCGCGGCGACCTGGTCGAGCGCCCGCTCGCCGTTGTGCCCGAACGGCGGATGCCCGAGGTCGTGCGCCAGGCAGGCTGCGTCCACGATGTCCGGATCGCAGCCGAGCGTCGCCGCCAACTCGCGGCCGATCTGCGCGACCTCGAGGCTGTGCGTCAACCGGTTCCGCACGAAGTCGTCGCTGCCGGCCGTCACGACCTGCGTCTTGGCCGCCAGCCGCCGCAACGCCGCACTGTGCAGCACCCGCGCGCGATCACGGGCGAACGCGGTCCGCCCCGGCCGCTTGACCGGCTCGGCGACCCACCGCTCGGCGTCGTGCTCGTCGTACCACTCATGCTGCTTCCTCATCACCGCTCACAGTAGCGGCGACCACCGACAAAACTGCGCTTCGATGCGTTTGGCGTCGGGTACCGGGCTACCAGTTTCGCGGTGGTACGGAAGAGTGCCATTTCGCCAAGTCCTTTTGTTGCGAGGCAGAGGTGCTGCACTCTTCCGCCTGGACAGGCCACCCTCTCGATCCCTTGCCGTCCTTCTCGTACGGCGGATCTGACGCGGGCCTCGCGACGTCATCAATGCTCCAGGAAGGAGCCGTCGCATGACGCACACGACGAATCATCGGATGGACGCACAGAGTCCGCCTGCAGAGGGTGTGACCGAGACAGCCCGGAACGAAGCCGGGCAGCTGACGGAGACCTCGGCCGAGGCCGCTCGCGACGTTGCGGGGACCGTCAAGGAGAAAACGTCGGACGTGACGTCGGACGTTCGTCAAGAGGCCCGACGGTTGGCCGGTCAGACGCGGCAAGAGCTGGTGGGGCAGGCGAGTCAGCAGAAGGACAAGGCCGCCGACGCGCTTCGTTCGATGGGCGAAGAGTTGCGCGGGATGGCGGAACACGGTTCCAGCACGGGGGCTCAGCTGGCACGGCACGGCGCCGGCTTCACGGATCGGGCCGCGGACTTCCTGGAGCAGCACGAGCCCGGCGACCTGCTGGACGAGGTTCGCGGATTCGCGCGGCGCAAGCCCGGCACGTTCCTGCTGGTCGCCGCGGCCGCCGGCGTCGTCGCCGGCCGCCTCACCCGTGCCCTCGCATCGGACGGCACATCGGACCGCACATCGGACGGCAGCAGTACGCCGAGCGGCAACGGATCGCTGACCGCGCCACCGGTTCCGCCGGTTTCGGCGCCGCCTCCCACGCCGGTAGCGCCGGACCCGGATCCGGGTGCACCGGTGACGCCCAGGTTCGAGCCGGGATCGGAGCAGTGACATGACCATCGAAGGTCCCCCCGCGGGGAACAGTCCACATCGGCTGTCGATGGACGAGTCGGTCGGTGAGCTGGTCTCCCAGCTCACCACCGACCTGGGACAACTGACACGCCAGGAGCTGGCGCTCGCCAAGGCCGAACTCCAGACGGAGGCGAAGAAGGCAGGCAAGGGCGCGGGCATGCTCGGGGGTGCGGCCGTTGCCGGCTGGCTGGCGGCCCTCTTCCTCTCCTTGACGGTGATGTGGGCTCTCGACGAGGCAATGGATCTCATCTGGGCAGCACTCATCGTCGCCGCCATCTGGGCGATCGTCGCCGCCGTACTGGCGATGACGGGACGCAACGAGCTCCAGGAGGTCAACCCGAAACCTGACCAGACGGTCGAATCACTCAAGGAGGACGCGAAATGGCTGAAGACCCGGAAGAGCTGAAGCGGAACATCGAGCAGACCCGGCGCAACGTGGGCCGTGATGTCGACGCTCTGACAGAGAAGGTCAGCCCCGGTCGCGTCGTCGGGCGGCGGGTCGAGCGGGCGCGCGGCGGCGTCCACCGGCTGAAGGAACGCGTGATGGGCTCGGAGGAGTCGGTGGGCGGTTCCGTGAGCGACACCGCCGGTTCGGCAGTGTCAACAGTGCAGGACGTCGGCAGCAAGGTCGGTAGCGCGGTCAGTTCGACACCGGACATGGCCCGGGAGCGGACCCGCGGTACGCCGCTGGCCGCCGGAATGGTCGCCTTCGCGGCGGGGTGGATCGCGGCCGCCGCGATGCCTGTGTCGACGCGGGAACGCGAGATGGCCCAGGCCACCAAGGACAAGGCGATGGAGGCCGCCGGTCCGATGAAGGAACATGCCGCGGACATGGCCCAGGAGGTGAAGGAGAATCTCCAGGAGCCGGCGCAGCAGGCCGTGGAGAACGTCAAGCAGTCCGCATCCGAGGCGGCAACGGAGGTGGCCGACGAGGGCCGTTCAGCGGCTCAGCAGGTCGCCGACGGGACGAAGGACTCGGCGGCCACCGTCCGGCAGGCAGGTGCCTCGAGCTGATGACGGACGAACGACGACCGGCGGTTCCGGGAGTGGATGCGGACAAGCCGACCGAGATCCCGGCGACCGGCTGGTGGCAGGTGATCCGGCGAGCCTGGGCCGAGGCCAAGGCCGACCAGGTTCCACTGCTCGCCGCCGGCGTCGCGTTCTTCTCGTTCCTCTCGCTGTTTCCGGCCCTCGTCGCCGCGGTGCTTGCCTACGGGCTGGTGGCCGATCCGGCTCAGATCCGCGATCAGGTCAAGGATCTGGCCGCATCGATGCCGGCGTCAGGGCGCGATCTGCTGCTCCAGCAGCTCGACGCTCTGATGTCGGCGCCGCGGCAAGGGTTGGGCATCGGCGTTGCGATCGCCGTGATCGCCGCGTTGTGGAGTGCCTCGGGCGGGGTGGGCTACCTGCTCACCGCGGTGAACCTCGCGTACGACGAGGAGGCGGCGCGCGACACCACCAAAGGGGAGCCGCGGCCCATCGGACGGCGAAACGCGGTCAAGGCCGACTCCGTCCCCCAGTAGCTGACCCGGCTCCGTCAAGTAGCGACGCAATAGCGGATCCAGACAACGCCGTCCTTGAACACCTCGGTGCCGGCGTGCCGCAGGTTGAGGCGATGGACGTCGTACCACGGCTCGCCTCCGAGCAGTACCGGGTGGACAAGGAGGGCCAGCTCATCAATCAGGTCGAGGCCCAGACAGGTGCGGAGCACTGCGTGCGAGTCGACGCGGACGGTCTGTACGCCGCGGCGCCCCAGGACATCGAACACTTCGACGAGATCTACCTGGTCGTAGCCGGTGATCAGCTCACGGGTGGTCGCGTCCGGCGGGCGCTCCGGCGTCTGATCGGCGTACAACGCGAGGACGCCGGACCAGTAGCCCAGCTCCCGCAACGAGTCCCAGCTCCGGACCCGTGCCCGCTCGTCCACCACCGCAAGCAGTGGACCCTCGGCCCGCGGACCGCGCCGAGGAGCCGCGAGTACGGCGTTCTCCTGGGCGAGGATCGTGCCGGCGTCGATCAGCGTCACGTCCTCCTGCCACAGCGACGCCAGCGCATAGAACCGTGCGAGGTCGACGTCGAATCCCGACGTCACCCCGTCCAGCGAAACCGCCAGCTGAGCCACCACATGAGGCCGCATGCCCCCAACGTAGGGACGGCCACCGACAAATCCCGATTGCAGAGACTCCTCTGCAGAGGGTACTCTGCATTCATGCGACGGATCGATGCCCGAAGTCTGCGCGGACTCGCCCACCCGCTCCGGATGCGCATCCTGGAGGCGATCGAGCTCGACGGACCGGCGACGTCGAGCACGTTGGCGACGCGGCTCGGGGAGAACACCGGCACGATCAGCTGGCACCTGCGGCTGCTCGCCGAGCACGGATACCTCGAGGAGGACCCCGACCGCGGCACGAAGCGCGAGCGCTGGTGGCGGCTCCCCCACGGTCCGACCGTCCTCAACCCGGCCGAGTTCCTCGACGACCCGGAGACGCGACGCGCCCTCGACGTGTACCTGCGCGATCTCGTGGAGCGCTACTACGACCGCGTCCGGGCCTACGTCGACGAAGACTGGCCGGCCGACTGGCAGCACGCAGCCGGCCTCTCGGACTGGCGCAACCTGCGCCTGACTCCCGAGCAGCTGCACAAGCTCAACGAGGAGATCGGAGCCGTCATCGACCGCTACACCGGCGCTGAACCGGCCGATGGGTCGGAGCGCGTCATCGTCCAGCTGCAGTCGTTCCCGCGCCGCTCATGAGCCTGCTGCGAACGCACCGCGACTTCCGCCTGTTCTGGATCGGCGAGACGATCAATCGTTTCGGCAGCGCGATCTCGTCGGTGGCGCTGCCGCTGGTCGCGATTTCGATGCTCGACGCAACAACCTTCGAAGTCGGCCTGCTGACCGCGGCGGCCTGGGCGCCGTGGCTCCTGATCGGCCTGCCCACCGGCGCCTGGATCGATCGGGTACGTCGACGTCCGCTGATGCTCGTTTCCTCGGCCGTCTCCGGCCTCCTGCTCGCCATGGTTCCACTGGCCGGCTTGGTTCCGCTGGCCGGCGACGTGCTGACGATCGAGTTCCTCCTGGTGATCGCAGGACTCGTCGGAGCCGCGTCGGTCGTGTTCCAGACGGCGTACACCGCTTATCTCCCGACGCTTCTGGATCCGTCCGATCACGCGGAGGGCAATGCGAAACTGCACGGGAGCGCGTCGGCCGCGCAGATCGCGGGGCTCGGGTGCGGCGGGCTCCTGGTGCAGTTCGCCGGCGCGGCCAATGCACTGTTCGTCGACGCGGCCAGCTTCTTGGTCGCGCTCGGTTGTCTGGCCGCGATCCGCTTCCGGGAACGCCGTACGAACGCGCCTCGGCAGGCCGGTGCGATCCGGGAGGGCATCAGGCTGGTCGCGCACGATGTCTGGCTGCGTACGTTGACGATCTTCGGCGCGGTCTCGAATCTCGCCTTGATGGGTTATCAGGCGATCGTCGTCGTTTTCCTGGTCCGCGAGGCCGGGCTGACCGCCGGCACGGTCGGCACGCTGATCGCGGCGGCCTCCAGCGGCGGTGTGCTCGGCGCGCTCGTCGGCCGCAGGACCATGCGGTTCGGTACGGCGCGTGCGCTGCTGCTATGCGAGCTCGGCCTGCCGACGCTGGCGTTGTTGATCCCGCTGGGCGGTGCGAGTCCGTGGTTCTATCTGGTCGGCGCGTTCGGCGTGAGCCTCGGCGTGGTCGGTGGAAATGTCGTGAAGGCGACGTTCCTCCAGTCCTACTGCCCACCTGACCTGTTCGGCCGGCTGACCGCGACCAACGCCTTCGTCAACTACGGCACCATCCCGCTCGGCGCCCTTCTCGGCGGCACACTCGGCCAGACCCTCGGCCTCACCCCGGCCCTCTGGATCACGACAGCCGGCGCACCGCTCGCCGGTCTGGTCCTCCTCGCGTCACCGATCCGCGGGCGCCGCGACCTACCGACTCACCAAGGCACCGGCGTACCAGGAACGACTGCTGACTCCAGCCGGATCCGCACTGCCTGACGGGCGCGCTCGTATCCCGTCTCGTCGTTGTGCAGGATCGAGGCGAGGTTCGCGGCCTCGTAGTACGCGTTCAGGTCGAACGCGAGCTGCGCCGGATCGGCCGCGAGCTCGCCGCGCTCGACGGCCTCGGCGACCGCGGTCTCGATCAGGTCCATCCACTCGTGATGGACGGAGGCGAGGTACTCGTGCACAGCGCCGCCGCGCGCGGAGAACTCGTGCGAGACCTTCTGGAAGAAGCAGCCGCCCGGGAACACCCGGCTGCGCGAGTAGTCCAGCCAGTGCCGGCTCAGCGCCCACACCCGCCCGAGACCGGGCTCCACCTCGTAGGCCGGAATCACGACGTTGTCGGCGTAGATCCGGCGCGCTGCCCGGACGGTCGCCAACTGCAGCTCCTCCTTGGAGCCGAAGTGTGCGAACAGTCCGCTCTTGCTGATCCCGAGCTCGGTCGCGAGCCGCCCGATCGACAGCCCTTCGAGCCCGTCGACCGACGCGATGTCGACCGCGCGACGCAGTACGGCGCGGCGGGTCTGGTCACCCCGCGCCAACCGTCCGTCGACCTTCTCCACGATTCCCGATCCTAAGTCCCGTTGACTGCTAGGCTGTGCAAAACTAATAATACGACCGTTCGTATAGTTTGCCGGAGGGGATGTCATGCAGAAGCTGGTTAGCGTCGGATTGCAGACAATCGGAGTGTTGTCACCGCGCCTCGGCGGGCGGCTCGCGTTCAACCTGTGGCGGCGTCCGCTCGCCCGCGGCCGGGTCCGGCCGAATGAGCAGATGGTCCACAACGCTGCGCGGGTCGAGATTGTCGACAATGTGAAGACCTACGCGTGGGGCGACGGGCAGCGCCCGGTGCTCCTCGTCCACGGCTGGCGCTCACGCGCCTCGCGGTACGCCGCCTTCATCACGCGCCTGCTCGAGCTCGGCTACAGCCCTGTGTCGTACGACGCTCCCGCGCACGGCGACTCGGACGGCGACGTCGTCTCGATCCTCGGCCACCAACGCATCATCCGCGGGCTGGAGGAACGCCACGGCCCGTTCGAGGGCGTGATCGCGCACTCCCTCGGCGTACCGTTCGCGCTGTACGCCGTCCGCGAAGGCGTCGCGGCGAAGCGGCTGGTGATGATCAGCGGCGTCGCGGACTTCGGGTACCTGGCCGACACGTTCTGCGCCCAGCTCGGCCTGGGGCCGAAGATCAACCAGCAGCTGCGGCGACGGATCGAGCAGGGGTACTTCGACGGAGACGACCAGATCTGGAAGCGTTTCTCGGTGACGACCGGAAAGCTCGAGCTGCTGGTCATCCACAACGACGAGGACGAGATCGTCGACCCGGCGCAGGCCCAGGTGCTGCTACGCAACTACGGCGACCGCGCGCACTTCCTGCGGACGACCGGCCTCGGCCACCGCAAGATCCTCTCGGACCCCGCCGTGATCGCCGAGGCGGTCGCCTTTCTGCAGGACTCAGACGTCCACTCAGACGTCCACTCAGATGTCGCGGAAGGTCTCGATCTGAGCGCCTAGCGAGTTCAGCCGAGTGGCCAGGTCCTCGTAGCCGCGGTTGATCACGTACACGCTGCGCAGGACCGACGTACCCTTCGCGGCCATCATCGCGATCAGCGTGACGACGGCCGGGCGGAGCGCCGGCGGGCACATGATCTCGGCGCCGGAGAAGTGCGTCGGGCCCTCGACCATCACCCGGTGCGGGTCGAGCAGCTTGACCCGGCCGCCGAGCTTGTTCAGGTCGGTCAGGTAGATCGCGCGGTTCTCGTAGACCCAGTCGTGGATCAGGGTCTGCCCGGTGGCGGTCGCCGCGATCACCGCGAAGAACGGCAGGTTGTCGATGTTCAGGCCCGGGAACGGCATCGGGTGGATCTTGTCGATCGGCGCGTGCAGTTTCGACGGCCGGGTGGTGAGGTCGACGAGCCGGGTACGGCCGTTCTCGGCGAGGTACTCCGTACTGCGGTCGTAGTCGAGCCCCATCTCCTCCAGCAGCGCGAGCTCGATCTCCAGGAACTCCACCGGCGCGCGCCGGATGGTGATCTCGGACTTCGTGACGATCGCCGCGGTGAGCAGGCTCATCGCCTCGATCGGGTCCTCCGACGGCGCGTAGTCGACGTCCACGTCGATGTCGGCCTTGCCGTGCACGGTCAGCGTCGTGGTGCCGATGCCGTCGATCTTCACGCCGAGCAGGTCCAGGTAGAAGCACAGGTCCTGGACCATGTAGTTCGGGCTGGCGTTGCGGATCACCGTGACACCGTCGTACCGGGCGGCGGCCATGATCGCGTTCTCGGTCACGGTGTCGCCGCGCTCGGTCAGCACGATCGGCTTGCCCGGAGCGATCGCCCGGTTCACCAGCGCGTGGTACTGCCCGCCGGTCGCCTTCACCTCGAGACCGAACGGGCGCAGCGCGGTCAGGTGCGGCTCGACGGTGCGGGTGCCGAGGTCGCAGCCGCCGGCGTACGGCAGCTCGAACGCGTCCTCGCGGTGCAGCAGCGGGCCGAGGAACATGATGATCGAGCGGGTACGACGGGCCGCCTCGGCATCCATCGCGCTCAGGTCGAGGTGCGTCGGCGGGATGATCTCCAGGTCGCCGGCGTCGTTGAGCCAGGTGGTCCTGACACCGATCGAGTTCAGCACCTCGAGGAGACGATTGACCTCTTCGATGCGAGCGACCTTGCGCAGCGTCGTCCGGCCCTTGTTCAACAGCGATGCGCAGAGCAGCGCGACGCCGGCGTTCTTGCTCGACTTCACGTCGATGGCGCCGGACAACTGCCGGCCGCCGGCGACGCGGAGGTGGACCGGGCCGCCTCCGAGAGAGACAATTTCGGAGTCGAGAGCCTCGCCGATCCGGGCGAGCATCTCGAGGGTGAGGTTCTGATGACCCTTCTCGATCCTGTTCACCGCACTCTGGCTGGTGTTCAGTACTTCCGCGAGCTGCGTCTGCGTCCAGCCGCGATGCTTACGGGCGTCCCGGATGAGGTTTCCGATCCGGCTCAGGTAGTCATCGGTCATGGTCGGGACCTTATCTCACATGTGAGATACCGCTGCACCGACCCGCCGGTGCCACCGTATCCAACGTCACGTCGACTCCTGTACCCACCCTCAACGGCCCCCGCACGGTCTGTTGATACAACCGCCGCCTAGAGTTACCCCAACTCCCGCCGCCACCCGGAGAGGAACCAGCAGATGCCCGAGGACACCTCCGCCGCGGTGGTCAACGAGTTCGAGGCGGAGTCGTGGCCGCTCGAGGCAGCCGCCGACAGCCTGCACCAGGTCATCGACGGCTTCCAGAACGGGGACACCCGGCCGCTGGTGATAGGCGACGGCGACCAGCCGGTGCTCGTGGTACTGGCGATCGCCGACCTGGCGGACTTCCGCTCCCGGATTGCGGACCTGCTCGGCAACCCGGTCGACGCCGGCTGGCTGCGGTACTACCTGCGCTCCAACTTCGACATGAGCTCCGAGCGGCTGGTCGAGCTGCTCGGCGTGGACACGGACCACGGGCTGTCCTCGCTGGCCAGTCAGGTGAACGTCGAGCAGGCCGCGACGCTGATGCCCGACCACGTACGCCGTACCGAGGCCGGCGGCAACCCGCTGATGCTGATCGGCGACGGCACAATGGCGACCGCCGCGCTGCTGTCCTTCCAGGCGTTCCAGGTGCTGCTCGCGATGGAAGGCGACGGCAAGGGCGATGACGACTCCTGCGCGCACGACGACGAGGAGAAGCCGACCACGCCCCTGGAGGTGCTCGCCGAGCGGATCGGTCCGGTGTCAACGCAGCTGGTCGCGCAGATCAACGCCGGCCGCGAGCCGGGCCTCCCGCGCTACGAGCTGCACTTCGAGGACGAGCTGGTCGAGCACCTGCGTGACCTGGAGGCGCGTGCGCAGAAGGCGCCGGGCGGTGGGGCGTACGACGAGTTGAACGGGCTGCTGCACCAGTTCGACCAGATGCGCAGCGGGCTGGTCGAAGCGGAGACCGAGGAGGCGGACGAGGCGCCGTACCTCGAAGCATCCGATCTCAAGGCCGCGCTGCCGGACATCCGGGACGCGTTCCGCGACGGTGCCGACGACCCGTACCTGGTCGGCCTGGACGGACGGCCGCTCGCGGGGCTGATCTCGTTCGACCTGTACGAGGAGCTGCAGAAGGTCTCGGTCGAGCTGGACGGGACGGACGAGGCACCGGTCCTCCCGCTGCCAGAGCCGCGCTGGGAGAACGGCCCGCGGCTACTGCCGTTCGAGGTCGCGCTCGAGATGTGCGAGGCGGTCATCGAGGACCTCACCAACGGCGAGGCGTCGATGCTGTTCATCGCCGACGAGGACAACGAGCCCGAACTGGTCCTCGCTCCCCTGGTCTGGCTCTGGGCGTACGTCGACCACCTCAACCTGGAAGGCGCCGACGCCTGACACCCTCGCAGTGACTCCGAGGAGTGCCACTCTGGAACTGTGAACCGAGTTCTGGTCATGTCCGCGGCGATCTGCCTACTTGCGGCGGGATGTACGTCGGAACACGCGGTGCTGACCGTCGACCAGGCGGTGACGCTCGCCGACCAGCAGGTCCATCTGAAGGTGACCGGCGCACCGGCGGGAAAGCCGGTGGACGTCGCCGCGGAGGCCGTCGACCGGGATGGCAAGAAGTGGCACAGCCAGGTGACGGTCACCGCCGACGACCACGGCACGGTGGACCTCGATACGGCCAGGCCCGCGAGCGGGACCTATCACGATGTCGACGGCATGGGCCTGTTCTGGTCGATGAACCCACCGGACGGGGACCCGGAGGAGCAGTCGTACATTCCGCCGTCCGAGGACGGGCGCCCGGTCGAGCACCTCGAGGTCTCGGTCAGCCGCGACGGCAAGCAGCTCGCGAGTACGACGCTCACTCGGCAGTGGATGGCGTCCGGGGTGACGACCAGGGCGCTCACGAGGGCCAAGGACAAGGTCACCGGCGTGTACGTCACGCCGAAGACGGATGGCGCCAAGCATCCCGCCGTACTGTTCTTCGGCGGCTCTGAAGGCGGCGTGCCGTCGCTCTCGATCCCCTATCTGCTGGCCTCGCACGGCTACCCGGTGCTCGCGGTGGCGTACTTCCACGCGCCGGGCGTGCCGGCGGAGCTGCGCAACGTCCCGATCGAGTACTTCGCGACCGCGGCTCGTTGGCTCGACCAACAACCCGGAGTCGATCCGGCGCGCGTCGTCGTCATGAGTGCGTCGTTCGGCACCGAGGCCGCGCTGCTGGTGGCTGACCACTTCCCGGCACTCGTCCATGGCGCCGTGCTGTTCGCGCCCGGAGCGGCGGGGACGACGTCGTTTCCGCATCCGGGCGCGAGGGCGTGGACCTACCAAGGGCGGCCGGTGGGACCCGAACTGATCCCGGTCGACGGCGTGGACGGACCGGTACTCGCGGTGGCGGGGTCCGCCGACGCGTCATGGGACTCGCGGCAGGCTGCCGAGCAGATCATGCTGGAGCTCGACGACGCGCACGACAAGTTCCCGCACGAGGCCGTGATCGTCACCGGCGCCGGCCATGGCGTCGGCGGAGCGCCGTATCTGCCGCGCGGAACGACGATCAACCATCCGATCGTCGGCCCGTACAAGTTCGGCGGGACCCGCCCCAGCAACGAGTCGGCCATGCGCCAGGGCTGGGCGAAGACCCTGGCTCTCCTCGCCTCGCTCCAGCGTTAGCTGAACGGGAAGAGCGGCTGCCATTCGGCCAAGGTGGCGATCTCGTAGACGTCGGCCGGGGTGTAGGGGTCCTTGGCGAGGATGTCGCGGAGCTCGGCCTCGTCGGCGACGTCGTACACGAGCAGCGCGCCGGTCTGGTCGGCGAACGGTCCGGCCGCGACGAGCTTGCCGTCGGCCTTCAGCGCGGCGAGGTACTCGCGGTGCGCCGGGCGGACCTCCATCCGGCGATCGGTCTGAGCGACGTCGAAGCGCAACTGCACGACATATTGGGCCATGCACGAAACTCTACAACGGCCTTGGAAACAAGGGGATTTGGTGCGGGAAAGGGAGTCACGAGCCGCCACAGCGGCTGGTTCAGGTCAGACCCGAAAGTCGACGAGTGATCTCCCTTCCCGCCCGGACATTCTCACCAGCCGAGGGGTCCCTACGCAAGGGTTTGGTTAAGGGAAATTCCTACAGAAAGTTGATTGAGATAACGCTTCGTGACCGAACCCCCGGCTGCGTCGATAAGCGCGCCGATGCACTCGTACAGTCCGTCACGCCGGTCGGTTGTCAAGGCCCGATGACCTGAATACGAGGACAGAAGTTCGAGGTACTCGACCGTCGAATACGCCGCGTCCCAGGCATAGCTGCGGAACTCCACGGACCCGAAAAGCTCCGTCTCCCCGAGCCCCGCGGGATCCACCGGTACGTCGTCCGCGGCGGGCAGTCCGTCCTTCACCGGATCGTCGGTGAACCGGTCGTAGCAGGACTGCACGTCGACGAAGAACTGCTCGGAACCGCCCGCGACGTGATGCGTCGACACGATCGCCAGCGCGCCGCCCGGCCGCAGCATGTCCACACACCGCTGGACGCGCGTCGCCGGATCGAGCCAGTGGAACGCGGTCGCCGCGATCACCAGGTCGAAGTCCGCCGCCGGCAGGTCCCAGCTGTCGAAGTCCGCGACGATCACGTCGACCTCGGGAAGGTTCCGCTGCAGGACGCCCCCGAGCTCGGGACTCAGCTCGACCGCGGTGACCGGCCAACCGCGCGCGACCATCGCCGCGGTCGCCTGGCCGGTCCCAGGGCCGATCTCCAGCACCTTCGGGCGGTCGCCGACCATCCGCGCGAGCTCGTCGAAGAGCTCGCGCGGATAAGCCGGCCGGACGCGGTCGTACAGCTCCGCGTCCTCTCCGAAGGTCGTGCGTAGCGTCTCGCGGCTCATCGCCGCAGGTTAGCGGACCTGTACCACTCATCAACTGCCCGCTGCGGCCGCGCAGGCGACCTGGGTCAGCGTGCCGAGCCGCGGCGGTCGGTGGTTGGTGAGTGGCGTGGGTCCGCCCCTGGTGTCAGTCCAAGGCAGCGCGGCCGGCCTCCAACCGCGCGACCGGGATGCGGAACGGGGAGCAGGAGACGTAGTCGAGGCCGACCTCGTGGAAGAAGTGGATGCTGTCGGGGTCGCCGCCGTGCTCGCCGCAGATGCCGAGCTTGAGGTCCGGCTTGGTCGCCCGCCCGCGGTCCACGCCGGTCCGCACCAGCGCGCCGACGCCCTCCCGGTCGATCGACTCGAACGGCGACACCGCGAAGATGCCCTTCTCCAGGTACCGCGAGAAGAACGCGCCCTCGACGTCGTCACGGCTGAAGCCCCACGTGGTCTGGGTCAGGTCGTTGGTGCCGAACGAGAAGAAGTCGGCCGCCTCCGCGATCTGGTCCGCGATCACCGCGGCCCGCGGCAGCTCGATCATCGTGCCGATCGGGATCTCGGTGCCGCCGTCGTAGTCAGCGAGCACGCGTTCCACCTCGTCACGCGCGAGGTGCAGCTCCTGTACGGCGCCGACCAGCGGGATCATGATCTCCGGTCGCGGATCCTTGCCCTGGGCCCGCAACTCTGCGGTCGCCGCCGCGATCGCCCGGACCTGCATCGCGAACAAACCGGGGACCACCAGCCCGAGCCTGACCCCGCGCAGGCCGAGCATCGGGTTCTCCTCGTGCAGCCGTTCGACCGCCGCAAGCAGCTTCACATCGTGCTCCGACTCCTCGCCGCGTTCGCGCGCCACCGCGACCTTCACCGCCAGCTCCTCCATCGACGGCAGGAACTCGTGCAGCGGCGGGTCGATCAACCGGATCGTCACCGGCAGCCCGTCCATCGCGGCCAGCAGCTCCAGGAAGTCCGCGCGCTGCAAGGGTTCCAGCTCGGCCAGCGCGGTCTCCCGCTCCGCATCGTTGTCCGCGAGGATCAGCCGCTCGACGGATTCGCGCCGCTCCCCCAGGAACATGTGCTCGGTCCGGCACAGCCCGATCCCGGACGCCCCGAACCGTCGCGCCCGCGCAGCGTCGTCCGCGGTGTCCGCATTGGTCCGTACGCCGAGCCGCCGTACGTCGTCCGCGTGCGTCATCAACCGGTGCACCGACGCGACCAGCTCGTCGCCCGCGTCCGGGGCCAGCGTGCCCTCGAAGTACTGCACGACCGGGGACGGCACGACCGGGACCTCGCCGCGGAACACCTCACCCGTGGTGCCGTCGATCGAGATCATCTCGCCGGCCTCGAGTACGGTGCCGTTCACCTTGATGGTGCCCTGGGCGACGTTCACGTCGAGCTCCTCGGCGCCGCAGACACAGGTCTTGCCCATGCCGCGCGCGACCACCGCCGCGTGCGAGGTCTTGCCGCCGCGGCTGGTCAGGATGCCCTGCGCCGCGATCATGCCGTGCAGGTCGTCGGGGTTGGTCTCGCGCCGCACCAGGATGACCTTCTCGCCGCGCTCCGCCGCCTCGACCGCGGCCGCCGACGTGAACACGACCTTGCCCGACGCCGCACCCGGCGACGCACCGATCGCCTTCGTGATCAGGTCCGTCGCGGCATCCGCGTCGAACCGCGGGAACATCAGCTGCGCGAGCTGCGCACCCTTCACCCGCTGGAGCGCCTCGTCGGTGTCGATCACGCCCTCGTCGACCAGGCTGGTCGCGATCCGGAACGCCGCCGCCGCGGTCCGCTTGCCGACGCGGGTCTGCAGCATCCACAGCTTGCCGCGCTCGACGGTGAACTCGATGTCGCACAGATCGCGGTAGTGACCTTCGAGCTTGGCCATGATGTCCATCAGGTCGTCGTACGACGCCTTGTCGATCTGCTCGAGGTCCGCGAGCGGGACGGTGTTGCGGATGCCCGCGACGACATCCTCGCCCTGGGCGTTCTGCAGGTAGTCGCCGTACACGCCGGGCTGGCCGCTCGACGGATCGCGGGTGAACGCGACGCCGGTGCCGGAATCCATGCCGAGGTTACCGAACACCATCGAGCAGATGTTCACCGCCGTGCCGAGGTCGGTGGGGATGCGCTCCTGGCGGCGGTAGAGGATCGCGCGGTCCGAGTTCCAGGAGCGGAAGACGGCCTCGGTCGCGAGGTCCATCTGGGTCCGCGGGTCCTGCGGGAACTCGCGGCCGGTGTGGTCGTGGACAGCCTGCTTGAAGGTCTTGACGAGAGCCTTCAGGTCGGCCGCGTCCAGATCCAGGTCGTTGCGGGTGCCCTTCGCCTGCTTGGCGTGTTCGATCGCGTCCTCGAACACGTCGCCGTCCATGCCGAGCACGGTCTTGCCGAACATCTGGATCAGCCGGCGGTACGCGTCCCAGGCGAACCGGGGGTTGCCGGACTGGTGCGCGAGCCCGTTCACCGAGTCGTCGTTGAGACCGACGTTCAGGACCGTTTCCATCATGCCGGGCATCGAGACGGCGGCGCCGGAGCGGACCGAGACCAGCAGCGGGTCGTCCGCCTGGCCGAGCTTCTTGCCCATCTTCTGCTCGAGCAGGTGGACGTGGTGGTCGATCTCGTCGGCGAGCTCGGCCGGTACCGCGCCGGTCTCGAGGTAGACGCGGCAGGCGTCCGCGGTGATGGTGAACCCGGGCGGTACCGGCAGGCCGAGATTGGTCATCTCGGCCAGGTTCGCTCCCTTGCCGCCGAGCAGCTCCAACATGGATTTGTTGCCTTCGGCAAAGTCGTAGACGAGTTTCGGCACGGTCACTCCCTGGGTTGCAGGCGGGTGTTTGCAGGCGCGGGAAATGACCCGCTGGCCCATCGACTCCGGCGGCGGGGGCGTACTTTCAGAGTAAGCCCAAAAACCAGTCCAGTTGAACACTGGTCTCACGATGCCGACGTGACCCTTCCCACAGGTCGAAGGCCGGAAAACCCTTCCCACGTTGACAACGCGAGACATTCGGTGTCTTCACCGATGAAACCTCCGAGCCGGGTGCTGAGACGGTTTCGTCGGTGGTGAGCCGGCGCGCTGTGTGAGCTCGACCCGGAGGTGTGATCGCCCAGGAGCTGTGCGCGGTGTGCGCGATCGATGTGACAGACGTCGACGCGGCCCTCGACTACCTGGGGTGCCGAGCGGACGTTGTGAGCACCGACCCACAAAACCTGACCGAGGTACTGGAGTCGGTCTAGACCATCGGCCGAGACGGCACGCAGTTGTTGGACAGCCTCCGGCTCCGCAGTGCTACGGACGCACGCGCTGGCGCTGCCGGTGTGCGGGCTGCCGGGGAGCGGTCGGCGGCGATCCCGGCGATCGCGCGACGCCTGCGGTAGTGATGTTGATTCAGGCGTGGACTGGGGACAGGCGATGGGGACCTGGGACAGGTCATTGCGTGTTCCAGGTCCCCATACGGTGTGTCCAGTCCCGGCTTTACAGCTTGCGGCGGGTGCGGAGGTAGTCGCCGACGACCGCCGCGCCCAGTCCGTCGGCGTCGGGGGCGAGGACGCGGCCGCCGCTGCGGCGGGCCAGTAGGTCGACGAAGGCGTTCAGGCGCGGGTCGTCGCCCAGGCGGAAGACGGTCAGCGAGGCGCCGAGCTTGGCCAGGCGGTCGACCTCGAAGATCGTCTTGCGGAGGGTGGCCGCCTCGGGTGGGTACGAGAACTCGGCCGTGCCGTCGGGCTCCAGGTGTGCGGTCGGTTCCCCGTCCGTCACCATCAGTACGACGGGTTGTGCATCCGGGTGCCGCCGCAGATGACGACCGGCGAGGAGCAGCGCGTGGTGCGCGTTCGTGCCCTGCTCCCACGTGCCCTCCATCCCGATCAGCTGGGGCAGCTCGACAACCCCGGCGTACCGGCCGAACGTGATCAGCTGCAACGCGTCGTTCCGGTACCGCGTCGAGATGAGCTGGTGCAGTGCGAGCGCCGTCCGCTTCATCGGCAGCCAGCGACCCTCCTGCACCATCGACCACGACGTGTCGACCAACAACGCCACCGCGGCCCGGGCCCGATGCTCGGTCTCCGCGATCTCCACGTCCGCCACATCAAGCTTGACGGAACCAGAGCGCGAAGCGGTCCGCAGTACGGCGTTCCGCACCGTCCGCGGCACGTCCCACGGCTGGGTGTCACCGAACTCCCACGGACGCGACGATCCACTCAGCTCACCGGCCGCGCCCGCGTTGGCCGCGTCCCGTTCACCTGATCCCCGAGCGGTCCGCAGTACGTCGGCCAACGCCGTCTGACCGAGCTGACGCAACGCCTTCGGCGACAACCGCAGCGAACCGTCCGGCGCCCGCTCGATCAGACCCTGATCACGCAACTGCCGCTCCAGCTCACTCAGCCGCCGTGCGTCGACCGTCGCCTCGTCACCCAGCTGACGGGTGAGCGCGTCGAGGTCGATGTCCTCGAGCCGCGCCCCTGGGTACGACTGCGCCAGCTGCTCCGCCAACGCATCCAGTTCCGCGAGGTCGGACATCGCCTGCGCGCCCTCGGCAAGCCCGAGCGGATCGTCACCACGCATCTGCTCGGACCCGTACCAGTCCTCCCCCGGCCGCAGCGACTGCAGCTGAGCGTCCAGCTGCGCCAACTGCTGCGCGAGTTGCGGACTGCCGAACGCCTGCTGCGAAAGCTCCGCCAACTCGGCACGCTGTTCGGGAGTCATCGAGTTCAGCATCCGTTGCGCGGCGGCCGCCCGCTGCGCGAGTACGTCGATCAGCTCGTCGACGTTCCGCGGATTCTCCGGGAAGAACTCGCCGTGGTTGGCCATGAACTCCTCGAAGAGTTCCGGCACCTCGGGCCGGCCCTGCGCGTGGGCCGCGAGCAACGCGTTGAGGTCGGCCAGCATCTCGTTGATCGCCTCGATGTCCTCAGGCGTGGTCTGCTGCAGCGCCTCCTTCATGCCCTCGAACCGCGAACCGAGCAGTTCCCGCCCGAGCAGCTCACGGATCTGCTCGTACTTCTCCCGGGCCTCCGACGACTCCCACTGGTAGTTCGCCAGCTCCCGTACGGCGGCCGCCGTACCGGAGGGAAGCGCGTCGAGCTCGGCCTCCTTGAACCGCGCGTCGTCGGACGGATTCGGGAACAGCTCGCGCCGCTCCGCTTCCAGGGCCTCGTTCAGGAGCCGCTGGACGTCCCGCAGCGTGCCGTCGAGGTTGTGCCGCCGCTCGATCTCGCGGCGGCGCTCCCACAACCGGCGGCTCAGGTCGTCCAGGCCCTGGGTGTTCCGGGTGCCGCGCCGGAGCAGCTCCTCCAGCGCGGACCGCGGCGACGACCCGTTCATCACGTCCCGGCCGATCTCGTCCAGCGCGTCCCGCAGATCCACGGGTGCCTTCAGAGGATCCGGCCCGTCGTGCCACGGCCCGTAGGACCACCCTTCCGGAATTGACGCCGACATGTCAGGCCCCGTAGATGGTCGTGTCGTTGTCGGCGTCCTTGGCGACGCGTTTGGACAGGTAGAGCATCTCCAGGGCGAGTTCGATCGCGGCGGCAATGCGTCCCGACGAGTCGTCCGGCTCGACGCCGGCGCGCGCGGCGACGTCGTGCAGGACAGGGAGCTCCGGCAGCGCGGCCAGCACGTCCTTGCCCGGTACCCGCTCACCCGTCGTCACAAGGTTGCCGTCGGCAACAGCGTGTGCGAGTGGGGTGAGGTCGAGACCGGCGAACCGTTCGCGTGCGGTGTCGGCCACCGACCGGCGCAACAGGTACTCGAGCAGTTCGATCTCGCGCCCCTCCTCACCCGGCTCGAACTCGAGCTTGCCCCGCAGTACGGCGGGAACCGCCTCGAGGTCCACCGGGCGGGCCACCGCGGGCTCCTCGCCCGTGATCGCCGAACGGCGTAGCGCGGCGGCGGCGATCGTCTCGGCCGCGGCGACCGCGAACCGGGCGGACACCCCGGACCGCTGGTCGATCGACGTCGACTCGCGCAGGTGCCGGACGAACCGGGCCAGCACCTCCAGCAATGGTTCGCCGACCTCGGCGGTGAACTCGGCCTCCTGCCGGATCACGTCCACCTCGGCGTCGATGTCGAGCGGGTAGTGGGTCCGGACCTCGGCGCCGAAGCGGTCCTTCAGCGGCGTGATGATCCGGCCGCGGTTGGTGTAGTCCTCGGGGTTGGCCGTTGCCACCAGCAACACGTCGAGCGGCAGCCGCAGCGTGTACCCGCGGACCTGGATGTCGCGCTCCTCCATCACGTTCAGTAGCGCGACCTGGATGCGTTCGGCGAGGTCGGGCAGCTCGTTGATCGCGACGATGCCCCGGTGCGCTCGCGGGACCAGTCCGAAATGGATGGTCTCCGGGTCGCCGAGACTGCGGCCCTCGGCAACCTTCACCGGGTCCACGTCACCGATCAGGTCACCGACCGAGGTGTCGGGGGTCGCGAGCTTCTCGGCGTACCTGAGGTCGCGGTGCAGCCAGGCGACGGGCAGGTCGTCGCCGAGTTCGGCGGCACGCCGGCGGGAGGCCGGCGTGATCGGGTCGAGCGGATGCTCGGGCAGCTCCGCGCCGTCGATCACAGGGGTCCATTCGTCGAGCAGACCGACCAGGGTGCGCAGCAGGCGCGTCTTGCCCTGACCGCGCTCACCGAGCAGTACGACGTCGTGCCCGGCGATCAGGGCGCGTTCGAGTTGGGGAATCACCGTGCGGCCGAAGCCGACGATGCCGGGCCAGGGATCACGCCCGGTCCGGAGCTGTTTCAGCAGGTTGTCACGGATCTCGGCCTTGATCGACCGAGGAAGATACCCGGCGGCCCGGAGGTCACCGGCTTTACGAGGGAGTTCAGCAGGTGCACTAGTCACCCTGACGACGTTAGCTCGCCACACCCAAAGCGCACCTCAAATATCTCACCGCCTGGGCGTGACCCGCCCGGAGGTGAAGACATGCGTCGGGGTGAACGTGACCGGCACCCACGGGTGCGCCGGCGACTCGCGGGTGACGAAATGGTTGCCGTCGTCCGGTTCCGTCGGGCGCAACTCGTACTCGTGCACCGGGTCCTCCGAGAACAGCAGCCGGTCGCCCGTCGCGGAATAGACCATGATCAGCTCGTCGTCACGCTTCGCGACGTCGAGCCGGACGCTGGCGCGCTCGTAGATTCCGGCGTGACGGTCGTCGACCGGTACGTCGATCGGCTGCGGCGCGGGCGGATGCGCGACACCGGCGTACTCCGTGAACACCTCGGAGGCGAGCGGTTCGAAGAGACGGGTGCCGTTGCCGGAGTTGGTCAGCAGGCACATCGCCAGCCGCGCCTCCGGATCGATCCGCAGGAAAGCGAGCTGGGAGATCGTCGACCCGTCGTGACCGAACAGCTGACGGCCGCCCCAGTTGTAGATGCGCCAGGTCAGGCCGAGGTCGACGAAGCCGCCGATGCCGGCCGCGAACGGGACCTGCGGCTCCTGCATGGCGGCGTACCGCTCGTCGGTCAGGTGCATCCGAGCGAACTCGAGCAGGTCGCCGGCGCTCGCACTGATCGTCCCGGCGGGGCCGATGCTGCGCGGGAGTTGCCACGGCTTCACTCGCGAACCGTCCGTCGCCAGATGACCGACCGCGGCGCGTTCCAGGATCGCCTCCTCCGGCAGGGTGACGGTGTGGGTCAGGCCGAGCGGCTCGACCAGGCGGGCCTTCAGCGATTCGTCCCAGGTCCGGCCGTCGAGGACCTCGATCAACCGACCGAGCAGCACGAATCCGGCATTGCAGTACGAGTACGCCGTACCGGGTTCGAAGAGCTGGTCGACGTCCGCGAGCAGAGCGACGTACCGCTGCAGGCAGTCGTCGCCGCGGCCGGTGTCGGTGAACAGGTCGCCGTCGATGCCACTGGTATGGGTCAGCAGGTGACGGACCGTGATCCGCGGGTCGACAGGTGCCTCGGGCAACAACTTCACGATCGGGTCGTCCAGGCCGAACCGGTCCTCGGCGGCGAGCTGGACGATCATCGACGCGGTCCACGGCTTGCTGATCGAGCCGATCTGGAAAAGCGAGTCGGCGGTGGTCTCGACGCCGGTCGTGGCGTTCAGGACGCCGTACGGCGCGATCGTCGTCTCGCCGTCGCGCCAGATCCCGAGCACCGCACCGGTGACGTCTGCCGCCACCGCCAACTCGTTCAACCGCGCAGCCCAGTCAGCCATGCGCCAAACCTACTTCGTGGCCTCCTCGAGCAGCGCACGGATCCCCGCCCACGCGGCCTTCTCGTCGAGGCCCTGCTCGACCAGGATCTGCGTCGCGACCCCGAGTGAGTCCCGGTAGAACGCGAGCAGCAGGTGCTCGGTGCCGACGTAGTTGTGGCCGAGCGTCAGCGCCTCGCCGACAGCGCCCTGCAGCACGTGCGCTGTCCGGCGGGTGTACGGCGGGTTCTCGCCGTCGAGGGCCTTCTCGGCAGTTTTCGCATCGGCCGGCGGCCCTGCCGGGCTCTTCGCGTCTACCGCTGTCCGCACCGACTCTTCGGTGATGTCGTGGGCCAGCAGCACCTTCGTCGCCAGCGCCTGGGGCTGGGCGAAGAAGGCGAGCAGCAGGTGTTCGGTGCCGATGAAGGCGTGGTTCCTGCTGCGCGCGACCTCCTTCGCGGCCTCCACGACGGCTTGCGTTCGCGGGGTGTAACGGTCGAAGGCCGGCTTGGCGGTCCAGGAGTCGGCGAAGCGTTTGTGGGCGGCTTGTTTGCTGACGCCGAGCACGGTGCTGATCTCCACCCAGGACTTCCCCGCGCCGCGGGCCCGGTCGACGAAGAAGCCGAGGGCGGCGTCGCTGGTGGCGGTCAGTTCGCTGATCGTCGCCGCCGCGGTCCCGAGCTGCTCCAGCTCGTCGTCGCTACCGGCGTCGGCCTTGATCGTGTTGATCAGTTGCTGCAGATCAGGTCCAGGAGTCATACCGTCAACCCTAAGTTGACGCGCACCGGCCGTCAACCCTGGGTTGACGAGGCTAACCACAGGAGGTGGTCAGCTCGGACGGGATGGCGGGCGCGGATGTCAGGCGTGGACTTGGGCGCTCGCAGCCACTACCTCCTGTCGTTGGCTACGGTGTCCCGCGTGGACGGGATTCCGGATGTGACCGGCAGCGGACTGCGGGTGTTGTTCTGTGGGATCAATCCGGGGCTGATGTCGGCGGAGACCGGGCATCACTTCGCGCGGCCGGGGAACCGGTTCTGGCCGGCGTTGCACCTGAGCGGCTTCACCCCTCGCCAGCTGCAGCCGGTCGAGCAGCAGGAGTTGCTGACCTACCGGCTCGGGATCACCAACGTGGTCGACCGGCCGTCGGCGAAGGCCGCGGAGTTGACGCGCGCGGAGTTCGTGGCGGGTGGCGAGAACCTGGTGAAGAAGGTGCTCGACATCCAGCCCGAGTGGTTGGCGGTGCTCGGCGTCACGGCGTACCGGGACGCCTTCGGGGAACGGACGGCGGCAGTGGGCAAGCAGGATCGGATGATCGGCGCCACCCGGGTCTGGATCCTGCCGAATCCGAGCGGCCTGAATGCCCACTACACGTTGCCGAAACTGGCCGTGGCATTCGCCGAGCTCCGGCTGGCTGCCGGCACATAATTCGCGTTCCTTCGACGGCGCTTCTGGCTACGCTGAAGCCCATGGCCAAACGCAACTACCTGGTCGAGGGTGGTTCCGGCACCGGTAAGAGTTCGGTGTGCCGCGAGCTCCGGAGACGCGGCTACACAGCCGTTGACGGCGACAACGAGCTCGCCTATCCGGGCGATCCGGAAACCGGGGAACGCGACGAGGTCCACGGCTACCACAACCACATCTGGGACGTCGCCAAGGTCCGGGAGATCGCCGCGAGCACGACCGAGGAGATCGCCTTCTTCTGTGGCGGTTCGAGGAACTTCAGCAAGTTCCTGGACGTGTTCGACAAGGTCATCGTGCTGGACGTGGACACCGAAACCCTCCAGCGGAGGCTCCGCAATCGCGAGGCCGACGACTGGGGCGGGAACGACGAACAGCGGGCATTCATCCTCCGCCTGCACGCCGCCCAGGAATACGTGCCCGAGGGGACGGTCATCGACACCGCGCGCCCACTCGACGAAGTCGTCGACGCGATCTTCGACGCTATTCGCTGACGGCGGCGCACGCCTCTCTCGAGAGCTGACACCACTTATTGGGCAGGATGGGCGCATGCGTCTGCCCGAGCTGCTGCGATCGATCGACGGACTCTCGTACGGACAGCGCGTGCGCCTGCTCGCCGACCAGGCGCCACAGCTGGTGAGCCTCCTCGACGAGTTGGGTCGAGGTACCGCGTTCGAGCGCGTCCTCGGGCTCCAGATCGCCGAGGTCACCCGCGAGGCACCGTACGTCAGCCGGATGCTTCGGGACCCGGATCCGGCCGTGCAGTCACGGGCGCTCGCGGCGGTCGGTCGCGGGGTTCCAGTCGCGGACGACGACCTTCGGATCGTGTACGACGACGCGCCGGCGGCACTGCGCTCGAAGCTGGTGGCCCTGGTACGTCGGCAGCGCCGCGAGCATCTCGCCGTACGGCTGATCGACGAGCACCGGGCTCGCTGGGGTGACGTAGCGGCGACCGGGCTGCTCGACGCGACGGATCACGCGACCGTGGCGCGCCTCCTGCCCGAGCTGGCGTACTGCGTGACGCCTCGCGGCTGGCGTCAGGTCGCGAAGCATCATCCGGACGAGGTACTAGCGTTTGCTCGCCAGACGCTGCCTGCCAATGACGAGTGGTGGCAGAGCGTCGGCCACGGCGTCACCGCGTCGCTAGAGCACGCACCGGACGCGGTACTGGAGCTGATCAAGCAGGCGGTGCCTGCGCACGACCTCCCCCACGCAGTGGTCGACATCATCGGTCCGCTCATGGACCGGGACCCGGCAGGTGTGCTGCAGCTGCTCCTGGCACCTGACCGGCGCGGTGTGGTGACGCGGGCGCTTACTCCGGCGTTCCGGCGTCGCCTGCACAGGTACTCCGACGACGAGCTCGTCACCCTCGGGAGGGTCCTGTGGCCGCAGTTGGCCACCTTCCTCGACGCATTGGCGCCGGCGCGACGTGCGGTGATCTTCGCGGCGGTAACGCAGTATGTCGATCTCGGGCAAGCGCGGCTGAGTACGGAGCTTCTCCGAGTGCTGCCGCATGCTGTGCGTGCGGAGCAGGCACGTCGGATGCTGACGCTACCTGCGATCACTGAAGACGGGTGGTGGAGGCGCAGCATCGCTGCTCACCTACCGTTCGACGAGGCCTTCGCACTCCTCGAACCGGATGTGCGTGACCCAGACGCCGCGGTGCGTAGCTCGGTCTACCAGGGCGTCACCCGGTCGGCCGGGTACGACAGGCGGTCGGAGCAGGTGGTGCAGGCTGTCACGTGGGTGGCCGGGCGGATCCGCAACGACCAGGACACCGTGCGGCTCAACGCCGTCCAGGCTGTCGCGGACTTGCCGCCCACACTGCTGAGCGATGCACTGACCGTGTCGCTGGACACGCTGCTCACCGATGCATTGGCAGCACGGGACGCGTCGTGGGCAACGCGGCACGCCTTGACGCAACTGGCTGAGAATGCCGTCGTACAAGGCGCCTTGGACAACCAGACCGCCCTGCTGGACTGGGGTTTGCAGGCGTACGCGCGGCTGTCGGAGAACCGTGGCCGGATCGACTTGGATCCGCTGGTCGACAGGCTGCCGCACGGGCGGGAAGCCGAGGTGTACGAGGCGCTCCGGCCCGCCATCGAGGCCGCGGCCAAGCGCGACGAATTCTCGCTGGCGTTCACGGTGGCCGCGGCTCTTGGTCGCCGCGACTGGTCGTCGGATCACCTCGAGAGTGTGCTCGAGCAGGCGGTGTGGTCGGACCAGGAGTACACGTCCGACCAGGCCTGCAGGTACTGGCTGGAACCGCGCCGGAGCCGGTACGACCGCCTCCGTCAGATCGTCGAACGAGACGTCACCATGGCCCGCTGGCACCCGGTGTGGTGGCTCGTCACCGAGCACTACACCGACCTGCTCGACCCGGTGCTCGCCGCAGCGGATCGGATTCGCCGCTTCGATCGCAGCAGCACGTCCTGGCAGGTGCCCGACTACGCCCTTCGCCGCTGGCTGCCGCGACAGCAGGCTCGGTACGCCGAGCTGCTCGTCCAAGCTGCCCGTGACGACCGGATGCACACCTGGTACCGGGCCTTGGCGATCAGGACGCTTGGACGCGTGCCGCTTGCTGGCAGACCTGCGTTGGACGAGTTCCTCGGGAGTTCCGACGTACTGCTGCAGGAGGCCGCTCTGGCTGCCTTGGCATGGACAGAGCGACCCGACCTTGCCATGCCGTTGCTGCTCGCGCATGCGGATGACGATCGGGCGCGGGTCGCTGTATACGCGGCTAGCCGGGCAGCGCGGTTCGTTCGGCCCAGTCTGCTGCCGGGGCTGCTGCAGCCGGTGCTGACTGGTGACCGCGTGAAGGTCACGTCGCGGAAGGAGGCAGTGCGGCTCCTTGGCGAGCTACGGGCTCCGGGAGCCGGCGCCGTACTGACGGAGGCGTGGGCTGGTGCGCATTGGGATGTGCGGGCCGCCATTGCACGGACCGTGTCGCAGTACCTGCTGTACGACCCTGCTGCATGGGCGGTGCTGGAGCAGGCAGTGCACGACTCTCCGGCTACTGCGACGGCGTTGACGGTACGGCGCGCGTACGACGTACCCGTGGGGTACCGGGCGCGGTACGCCGACCTGCTGATCGCTGTGACGACTCGTAGCGAGCCGGAGGTTGTTGGGCCGGCGCTGCTCGCTTTGCGGGGCTGGGCGCGGTACAACCCAGCTGCTACTCGGGTCTGCGCGGACTTCATCAGTCGGCTGTCGCTGCGCAGTCGGGTGTGGCGGGACGCGATCACTGCGCTTGTCTCGTTCGTCGCGACGGATGCGCCGGCCGGGCTGGATGACGTCGTTGACGTCGCTCGGCTGCTGGTGCGGTCGGAGGCGAATCCTGCGCTGCCGAACGCGTTGCCGGATCGGGATCGTCCGGCTCGGCAACGGCTCACCTATCTCGTGAGTCAGCTGTCGGCGCAGTTCAGCCGACGGTCGGCGGAGGACCGCCAGCACCTGCGCGTGGTTGCCGACGAGCTGGTTGGCTCCGACTTTCTGGAGCTCCGGCTGCAGCTTCTGGTGCATTCGCAGTCGGTCGACGAGCTCCGCGATCTGGTCGGTGATGATCCGTTGGCCGCGTTGCGGGCCGCCGACCTCGTCTCCGCCCGGCTGTCCGCGACGGAGTCGACCTGGACGCCTGCTGAACTGCTGCCGGTTGCCGATTCGCTTGTCCACTCCCCTGACCTGGCATCCGGGTTGCTGGCTCATGTCCTCGTGGGCGCCGGCGGTCCGCAAGCAGGGTGGCCCGCCGAGTGGCGCGAGCTGTTGGTTGCCCTCCGCAACCACCCGTCGCCGGGCGTCCGGCGCCGAGGGCTTGACCTGACAACCGCGACGGAGTAGGAGCTAGTCGGCGGGCTTCTGTTCTTCGGCTTCGCGGGCGCGTTTGCGGCGTTTGCCTTCGTGCATGGCCGCGACACGGGCGACCGGGATGGCCCGGCCTTCGAGGAGGACGTCCTCTGGGATCGCCTGCGGTGCGGGCAATTGCTCGGCCCACGGGTCGCGATCGCCGAGGAGCGCCGGGGCGGTGCGAACGGTGAAGTCGCGCGGCGTCACGCTCTCCAGGTCATCCCAACCGACCGGGAACGACACCGTCGTACCAGGCCTGACGCGTGGGCTGTACGCCGCAACGACCGTCGCGCCGCCCGCACGCGTTGAGTCGACGAAGACCTTCCCGTGCCGGTCCTCCTTGATGTACGCCGTGGTCGCGACCGACGGATCGATCCTCTCGGCCCGCGCAGCGATCGCCCGGGTGGCGGCCGCGGCGTCCTCGATCGACACCGTGTCGACAATCGGAACGATCACGTGCACACCCTTCGCGCCGCTCGTCTTGACCGCACCGGACAACCCGCAGTCGGTGAGCGCCTGCCGCACGAGCAGCGCCGCCTGCACCGCCATCGAGAACGTCTCGCCCTCTGGCGGGTCGAGGTCGAGCACGAGGTGTGTGACGCGGTCCCAGCGGTCGGCGCGCATCAACGTCGGGTGGTACTCCACCGCGCGCTGGTTTGCGAACCACAGCAGCGTTTTGCGGTCGTCGCACAACGCATACGACACCTGGCGTTTCGACGCCTCCGCCCAGACCTGCACGGTCTTCACCCAGTCCGGCGTGTACTTCGGGACGTTCTTCTGCATGAACTTCGGCTGGCCCGGCCGGATCCGCACGACCGACAACGGCCGCTCGCGCAGCTCCGGCACGATCCGCTCGTGCACCGCGTCCAGGTAGTCGACGAGATCCCGCTTCCGCGCGTCAGCCCCGTCGAACAACGGCTGATCCAGGTTGGTCAGGTCAACGCCGTCCCGCGTCTCATCCGGCTTGCTCGCCATCCCCCGAGCTTAGACCCGCACCGGTAGCGGGTTGTGTCACCGCTGGCGGGTTGCAACCCGCCAGCCGTCACATAACCCGTGCGGGATTTGTTCAAGACTCCGGCTCGTGCGGCTCGTAGCCTCGCGGGCATGATTCTCGTCACCGGCGGGCTCGGAATGATCGGCGCCCACACCGCCCGCGCTCTTCTCGACCTCGGACAGGAGGTCGTCGTCACGTCGTACCGGCGTACCGATCTCCCGTCGTTCCTCGACGGCAAGGTCACCGTGGAACAGCTCGACGTCACCGACCGGGACGCGTTCCTCGCGCTCGGGGAGCGGTACGACGTCAGCGACATCGTGCACCTCGCCGGCACCATCCCGGGCGACGATCCGGTCGCGTACTTCCGCACCGACACCACCGGGCTGCTGAACGCGCTCGACGCAGCCCGGGCCTGGGGCGTACGCCGGTTCGCGGTCGCGAGCAGCATCGGCGTGTACATCGGGCAGGACGAAAACCCATGGCACGAAGGGCTCGCGCTCCCGGACGCGGACCTGCCGCACCTGATCATCGCGTTCAAGAAGGCGGTCGAACCGCTCACCACCCACGCCCTGCGGGATTCCGGCGTACAACCGGTCATCCTCCGGATCGGGTCGACCTGGGGACCGCTGATGGACCCGGAGTCGGTGTTCAACTTCATCCCGCCGTACGTCAGCGCCCTCCAGCGAGGCGAACAGCCGGCTCCGTTGCGCGCCGAGGAGGGCGGCGACTCGTGCTACGCGCCGGACGCGGGACGTGCGATCGCCCTGCTGACGACAGCGGAGACGCTGAACCACACCATCTACAACGTCTCCAGCGGACGCCCCACGATGCAGCGCGAATTCGCCGACGCCTTGGGGGTCGGGACAGTGCCCGGTGGGCAAGTGACCCCGCATCTCGACATCAGCCGACTCACCGCGGACACCGGCTTCACGCCGCAGTACGACGCCGCCGAAGCAGTCGCCCACTACATCACCTGGCGCTCCGAGAACCCCCGCTGAAGGAGTACACATGCTCGATCCGAGAGTGCGCAGCGTCCTCGACGCCGCGTCGTACGCTCACCTCGCGACTGTCCTGCCCGACGGCGCACCGCACAGCACCCCGGTATACGCCGGGACGCGCGGTGAGCAGATCGTCTTCTTCACCGGCCCGGGGATGCGGAAGGCTCGTAACCTGCGCCGGGACCCCCGCCTCGCGTTGTCGATCGTGCCGGCCGACAACCCGTTCGAACCCGTCGTCGTCCGAGGCCGCGTTGTCGACTGGCTGGAAGGCGACGAAGCGTGGGCCATCATCGACCGCCTGGTGGCGAAGTACATCGACCTCAAGTACCCCCGCGATCAGGAACGCGTCGTGCTCGTCGTGGAACCCGAGCACCAGAAGGTCGGGATGAGCTGACCAGCCGCGTGCTTGGATGTGCGAGTGGCGGACAGGCTGGTTTTGTTGTGTGGGACGTCGTTCTCGGGGAAGAGCACGGTGGCGCGCGTCCTTGCGGAGCGGTTGCCGGCGCGCGTCGTGAGCCTTGACGAGATCAACGAACGGCGTGGGTTGTGGGGCGGGGACGGGATTCCGGTCGAGGAGTGGATGCGGACTCACGAGGTGGCGCGCGTCGAGGTTCGCGAACTGCTGGGCTCGGGTACGTCGGTCGTCGTCGACGACACGAGTTCACCTCGGTTCCTCCGCGACGGGTGGCGGGCACTGGCGGCCGCGGAGGACGTGGGGTTCACCTTGGTGTACGTCGATGTGGATCACGCGACCGTTCGTACGCGACGCGCCGAGAACCGGCTCGATCCGCGGCGGCAGGACGTTACGGACGCGGTGCTGGAGCAGCATCTCGCCGAGTTCGAGCCGCCCGGGGACGACGAGGACGCCGTACGCATCAGGTCCGCCGACGACTTCTTCAGGAGTGGAGGCTGGGGCGGTAGCTGAGTTCCTGGTAGCGGCGGGCCGGGCGTATCTACCATCAGCTAGGCCAGGTGGGTGGGGTTGGAGGCACGGAGGCGGCAACGGGACAGCCGGCGCGAAGCGGTGTCGTTCAGCCGCCGGAGACTCCTATTTCGGCGTCGGCGAGGTCGGCGGTCAGGCCGTCTGTATCGTCGAGCCAGCCTTGGGGGAGGACGACGTGGTCTCGGGGGCTGCCTTGGCGGCCTCGGGGGGCGCCGAGTTCGGCGACCGGGAACGGGACGGTGCGGTCCAGTTCGGCGAGGAGTTCGTCCAGGCGGGCCAGGGAGTCGACCATGCCGAGGGCGGCGCGGAGTTCGCCGCCGGCCGGGAAGCCCTTCAGGTACCACGGGACGTGTTTGCGGAAGTCGCGCAGGCCGCGCTGCTCCCCCATCAGCTCCGCGAGCAGCTCGCCGTGCCGCCGCATCACGTCGGCGACCTCACCGAGCGTCGGCAGGTTCAACGCCTCGCCCCCGGCGAACGCGACCGCGAGATCGCGGAACAACCACGGCCGGCCGAGGCACCCGCGCCCGACGATCACGCCGTCGCATCCCGTCTCGGCGACCATCCGCAAGGCGTCGCGGGCTTCCCAGATGTCGCCGTTGCCCAGCACCGGGATGTTCACGTGCTCCACGAGGGCAGCGATCGTGGACCAGTCCGCCTGACCGGAGTACGCCTGCGACGCCGTACGCCCGTGCAACCCGATCGCCGCCGCACCGGACTCTTCGGCGATCCGCCCGGCGTCGAGGTACGTCTGATGACCGGCGTCGATCCCGATCCGGGTCTTCATCGTCACGGGTACGCCGTACGGCGTAGCGGCCTGCACTGCGGACCGCAGGATCGCGCCGAGCAGATTGCGCTTCCACGGCAGCGCGGCGCCACCGCCCTTGCGCGTCACCTTCGGCACCGGGCACCCGAAGTTCAGGTCGATGTGCGCAACGCCGTACTGATCGCAGAGGATCTGCACCGCGCGCCCGATGTACGTCGGGTCGACCCCGTACAACTGCACCGACCGAACCGTCTCACGCGCGTCGAATGTGAGCATGTCGAGCGACTTCTGATCACCCTCGACGATGCCGCGCGAGGTGATCATCTCGCACACGTACAGCCCGGCGCCCTGCTCGGCGCACAGTCGCCGGTACGCCGCGTTGGTGATACCGGCCATCGGCGCCAGCACCACCGGTGTCTCGATCGTGAGGTTGCCCAGCTGAAGCATGATCAGGCCTTCGCCACCAGCACCTGTCCGTTACCGGAAACCTGTGCCTTGTAAGGCTGTACGGCGTTCGCGGTCGTCGTCACGTCGCACGCGATCGGCGCGCCGGAATGCTTGACCACGGCAACATCGTCCATCGTGCAGGTCACCTTCGCGGCGTCGGCGACGGTCCGCAGTACGGCGTCGACCACCTTCGGCTTGACGATCGCGACCGATTCCGAGGTGAACTTGTACGACGCCGAGTACTGCTTCGCGTCGACCGTCAGCGTGCCGGTGTACGGCTTCCCTGCGTACGTCACCGTGCAGGTCAGCTCGTGCTTGCCGGCGGTCTCGACCTTGTCGATGCCCGGGCACTTCACGGTCGTGGTGGCCGCCTTGCCGGCCGCGATCTGCGCCTGCTTCGCGATCGCGAACGTGATCCGGTCGGCGAGCGGCGCGTCGTTCTCCGGCTCGCCGGTGACCTTCGGCGTCGGCCACGGCTTCGACGGTGTCGGCAGCGCGGTCAGCGTCGGCGTCGACGCGGTCGGGATCGGCGCACTCGAAGGCGGCGGCGTACTGGAGGCAGGCGTCGAGGGCGACGTACCGGCCTCCGGCTTGCTGTCCGAGCAGGACGACAGCACCAGCACCGCCAGCGCGGACAGCCCTAGGACGGCCGACACCCGTGACAGCTTCATCGTCAGCAACCCACCAGGTGCTGGGCGAGGTAGCCGGTGACCTCGGTGAGGGCGACGCGCTCCTGCTTCATCGAGTCCCGCTCGCGAATCGTCACCGCGTGGTCCTCGAGGGTGTCGAAGTCGACGGTGATGCAGTACGGCGTACCGATCTCGTCCTGGCGGCGGTACCGGCGGCCGATCGCACCGGCGTCGTCGAAGTCGACGTTCCAGTTCTTCCGCAGCTCGCCGGCCAGGTCCCGGGCCTTCGGCGACAGGTCGGCGTTGCGGGACAGTGGCAGGACGGCCGCCTTGACCGGGGCGAGCCGCGGGTCGAAACGCAGTACCGTCCGCTTGTCGACACCGCCCTTGGCGTTCGGCGCCTCGTCCTCGGTGTACGCGTCGAGCAGGAACGCGAGCACGTTGCGGGTCAGGCCGGCCGCGGGCTCGATGACGTACGGCGTCCAGCGCTCGCCCTTCTCCTGGTCGAAGTACGACAGGTCGGCGCCGGAGTGCTTGGAGTGCGTGGACAGGTCGAAGTCGGTGCGGTTCGCGATGCCCTCAAGCTCGTCGAACTCCTTGCCGCCGAAGTTGAACCGGTACTCGATGTCGACGGTGCGCTTCGAGTAGTGGCTCAGCTTCTCCTTCGGGTGCTCGTAGAACCGCATGTTGTCCGGGTTCAGACCGAGGCCGACGTACCACTCCCAGCGCGCCTTCAGCCAGTACTCGTGCCAGTCCTCGTCGGAGCCCGGCTCGACGAAGAACTCCATCTCCATCTGCTCGAACTCGCGGGTCCGGAAGATGAAGTTGCCCGGCGTGATCTCGTTGCGGAAGCTCTTGCCGACCTGGGCGATCCCGAACGGCGGCTTCTTCCGGGCGGTGCCCATCACGTTCGCGAAGTTGATGAAGATGCCCTGCGCGGTCTCCGGGCGGAGGTAGTGCAGGCCCTCCTCGGACTCGACCGGGCCGAGGTACGTCTTCAGCAGGCCGTTGAACATCCGCGGCTCGGTGAAGGTGCCCTTGTTACCGCAGTTCGGGCAAGCGATCTCGGCGAGCTTGACGTCGTCGGCGTCCTTGTTCTTCCGGCGGGCGAAGTCCTCGCGGAGGTGGTCGTCGCGGAACCGCTTGTGGCAGGACTGGCACTCGGTCAGCGGGTCGACGAACTCGGACAGGTGGCCGGAGGCCTCCCACACCTTGGTCGGCAGGATCACCGAGGAGTCCAGGCCGACGATGTCGTCGCGGCCGGTCACCATCGTCCGCCACCACTGGGTGCGGACGTTGTTCTTCAGCTCGACGCCGAGCGGTCCGTAGTCCCAGGCCGACTTGGTACCGCCGTAGATCTCGCCGCACGGGTACACGAAGCCCCTCCGCTTACTGAGGCTGACGACGGCATCGACGGTTTCCACGGGCACTTTTCGACTCCAGAACGGGGTACAGACAGATCTACGGAAGGAACCAGGCTATCGGTCGCGAGCGCCGCTATCGAATCCGTGCTACATCGGCAAATCTTCGTACGCCGTCGGCTCGTCGATCGCCTGCGACAGCAGCGGGACCGCGGTCAGCTTCACGTCGTACGGCGAGAGCGCGCGCCGGTAGCTCCCGATGTTCTCGAATTCGAGGGTCAGCGCGAGCAGCTCCGGGTCGTCGACGTTCCGCCCGGTCCGGGCCGCGACGAACCCCTTCTGCAGCGCAAGTACGTCGACGGCCGCCTGCAACCGCTCTCCGAACCCGGCCTGCTCGGACTCCCCAACCCGGAACCTGATCACCACGAACACTCGAGTCACCTTACGGTAAGCGATCAGCACTTCCCCCCGTGGCTGTCGCCGCCGCACAGTGGCGGTATGCCCGAGCTTGTGGTGGGCCGGGAGCGGGAGCTCAGCACTCTCGCCGGCCTGCTGGACGAGGTCGAGCGCGGCCGCGGCCAGGGCGCGCTCCTGATCGGCGACGCCGGCATCGGGAAGTCGACCACGGCGGCGGCCTTCGCGGATACGGTGCGCGACCGCGGGTACGCCGTCGCGTGGGGGCGCTGCCCCGAGACCGAGGCGCTGCCCTACTGGCCGTGGCGGCAGGCGTTCCGCGCCCTCGGCCTCACGACGGCCTTGCCCGACTCTCCCGGCCCGGGACGAACCACTCTCTTCGCGGAGATCGCCGACCAGCTCGCCGCGGCGACCGCCAGGCGGCCGGCGGTCATCATCCTGGAGGACGTCCAGCTGGCCGACGGCACGACGCTGACCTTGCTCCGCTTCGTGGTCGGACTCCTCCCTGAACTGCCCTGTCTGCTCTTGATCACCAGCCGTGACAACGCCGTGGACGTCCCCGAGACGGTGGCCGAGACCTTGCGGGCGCTGCCACCCTCGTTCGTCCGGCTGCCTCTCGCCGGGCTGGCCCTGGCGGAGACCGTTCAACTGGTCGAGCGGGTGCTCGGCGCCGGCACGGATGCCGGATACGCCGGCGACGTACACGCGCGGACGGGAGGCAACCCGTTCTTCGTCCAGGAACTGGCCCGCCTGCACGCATCCCGCGGTACGACGTCCACGGAAACCCCGACCGGCGTCCGCCAGGTGCTCGAGCGCCGTCTCGCCCGTCTCAGACAGCCGGCGTACGACGTCCTCGCGGCGGCCTCCGTTCTGGGTGAGGACGTGGACATCGACCTGCTGGCGGCCGTCGAGCAGACGCCCGCGTCGGACGTCCTCGGCGTACTCGGTGACGCCGAAGCCGCTCGGTTGGCCGAGGTCGACGGGAACCGGGTCCGTTTCGCCCACTCGCTTGTCCGTGAGGTCGTCTACTCCGGTCTCGGAGCTGTGCGGAAATCCGACCTGCATCTGCGGGCCGCTCAGGCACTCACCGGACGCTGCTGCCCGACCGGAGTGCACAACGTGACCCACGGCCTGCCACTGGTGGACGCGTGCTGCAGCGCCGACCTGATCGAGGCGAACGCCGGCCGGGTGGCTGCGCACTATCGGGCCGCGATCGGTCAGCCCGATGCCGACAAGCTGTCCCGTGAGTTCGCACTCATCGCCGCCCGCGCCGCGATGCGCCGTTCCGGATACGAACAAGCGGTGCACTTCTACCGCTGGGCCGGAGACCTCGGTCCAGTGGTCCGGCTCGAGTTCGGCGAGGCGCAGGTGCTGGCCGGCGAACTGACGAGCGGACGAGACACCTTGCACGGCGTCGCCCGCGAGGCTGTCGCGACCGGCGATGCCGAGACGGCCGCCAGGGCAGTCCTGGCGATGGGCGGCGGTGTCGGCGGGTTCGAGGTCGACCTCACCGACCGCGAGCAGACCCAACTGCTCGAACGGGTGGTGCCGATGCTTCCGGCCGCCGCGCTCAAGGCGGCGGCCATGGCTCGGCTCGCCCTCGGCCGGACCCTCACCGACCATGGCGACCAGCCGCGGGAACTGGCGCGACAGGCGGTGACGCTGGCTCGTGAGACAGGAGATCCGCGAGCGGAGGTTGCCGCGTTGGCGGCGTGGTGCGACGTCCATGCGGGTCCCGACCACGTGGCCGAGCGGATCGCAGCCGCAGAACGCATGCTCGCCACCGCGTCCGAGACCGGCGATGTGGCACTCGTCCTGCTCGCCCGCCGGCAGTTGGTCGTAGCCCTGCTCGAACAGGGCCGCTTCGCGGAGGCCGACGTACAGATCGCCGCGTTCGCACACGCTGTCCGGCCGCTCGGCCTTCCGCTGCACAGCTGGCTGGTACCGATCTGGCAGGGCATGCGCGCGCTGATGAACGGTCACCCGGACGAGACGGCGGCGCACATCACTCGGGCCGCCCAGCTCGCCGAGGAGGCGGACAGCGCGAACGCGCGCCTGATGGTGTTCGCGCTTCGGACCGCCCACGCCTGCGCGACAGGGACCATGCCGAAGCTCCGGGGGTACCTCGACGAGGCGATGGCGCCGTACGCCGGTAACCCGATGGCCGACGGCCCGTACGCCTACTTCTCGCTGCATGCCGGCGCGGCCGAACGGGCGCGTGCCATCGTCCGGCACCGGGCCCGCAACGGTCTGGACGCGATCGTGAAGGACGCCGAGTGGCTGGAGTCGATCGCCTTCTTCGGCGAGGCCGCGCGACTGACCGGTGACGACGAGGCGGTTGCGCTGGCGTACGACGCGTTGGCGCCGTACTCCGAACTGTGGGTGGTCGACGGGATCGGTGGCGCGTGCTTGGGCACCGTCGCACTGTTCCTCGGCCGGCTCGCGGCGCACTTGGGACGCCCGGAGGCGCGCCGGCTGCTCGAAACCGCGCTCGAGGCGCACCGGGCAGTGGATGCGGAGACCCTGGTCGTCGAGACCGAGAAGGCGTTGGCCGAGCTGGGCGTCGGCCGCCTCCCCCGGCCGACCGACACCGGCGAGCTGTGCCGGCTCGGCGCGACCTGGGCGGCGACCTGGCGTGGCGTGACCGCGCATGTGCCGGATTCCAAGGGAGTTCGCGATCTCGCGGTCCTGCTGGCACGGCCGCGTACTCCGGTCGGCGTGCTCGACCTGTCGGGGCCGGGGCGAGTCGCCGGCGGCGATCTCGGGCCATTGCTCGACGACCAAGCGCGTACGGCGTACCGCGAGCGGCTGCGCGAACTGGACGAGGATCTGGCCGAGGCGGAAGCCTGCAACGACCTGGCCCGGGCCGAGAAGGCCCGCGCGGAGCGGGACTTCCTGGCGCGCGAACTCGCCGGGGCGCTGGGGCTGGGCGGCCGGGCCCGGTCCGCGGGTGACCCGGTCGAGCGGAGCCGGAAGGCTGTCTCGATGCGGATCGCGGCCGCCGTCAAAGCGATCGAGCGTGTCCATCCGGCGCTCGGGCGGCATCTACGGGCCTCGATCCGGACCGGCCGGCAGTGCGTGTACGAACCCGAGGACGACGTCACGTGGCATTGCCAGTCCGCACCTGGCGCCTGAGTGGTGAAGGCAGTAACCACTCAGGAGGGGATGGACATGACCACCGACATGACGACAACTGACACGACCACCACCGACACGGCCACAACCGACTCCGCTTCCGCCGAGGCGCTGGTCGGGCGGATGTTCGGTGCGGCGCTCGGCGCGGCCGAGCTGTACACGATCTACCTCGGCGACGTCCACGGTCTCTACCGGGCAATCGGCGACGCCGGTCCGACTACCGCCACCGAGCTCGCCGACCGGACCGGTCTCGATCACCGGTATCTCGTCGAATGGCTGCAGTCACAGGCGATCAGCGGCCTGCTCACGATCGACGGGACCGACGTCTGGACAGATCGCTACGAGCTCGCGCCGGGAATCCGGGAGACACTTCTCGACCCCGCGAACCCCTTCTTCGCCGGCGGTCTGGCCGCGATCCTGCCCGCCGTCGGCCACGCGTTCCCGCAACTGGTGGAGGCTTTTCGGACCGGCGCCGGCGTGCCGTACGCGGCGTACGGCCAGGAGGCTGTCATCGCGCAGGAGGCCCTGAACCGGCCCGCGTACGCCAACTCGCTCATCGCGGAGTGGGTCCCGGCTGTTCCCGGCCTGCACGACGTCCTGTCCCGCGGCGCGCGGGTCGCCGACCTCGGGACCGGTGCGGGCTGGTCGGCGATCGAGCTCGCGAAGGCGTACCCGGCGGTCCGCGTGGACGGTTACGACAACGACGAGGACTCGATCACCCGGGCTCGCCGGAACGCCGCGGAGCAAGGTGTGGCCGACCGCGTCGACTTCGAGGTCCGCGACATCACCGCGATCGCCGCGGGTGGGACGCCGTACGACGTGGTGACGTTCTTCGAGTGCCTGCACGACTTCGCGCACCCGGTCGAGGCGCTGACCGCCGCCCGCGAGGCCCTCGCACCAGGCGGTTCGGTGATCGTCATGGACGAGCGTGCGGACGAGGTACTGGCGGCGCCGGGCGACGAGGTACAGCGGTTCCTGGCTGCTGCCAGCGTCATCTGGTGCACGCCACAGGGACGGGTCGACGAGGACTCGGAGGTCGTCGGCACGATGCTGCGGCCGGACCGGTTGCGTCAGCTCGCCGGAAGGGCCGGGTTCGGTACGGTCGACGTACTGCCGATCGACCACCCGTTCTGGCGGTTCTACCGGCTGACCCCGTAGCGGTTCCCGCACCTGGAACAATGGCGGCATGAGCACCCCGAGCAGTCCGTTGCGGCAGCGGATCACGAAGGTCAGTTACCCGTACGTCGCGAAGCTGCATGCCGCACCGAAGCTGACCCTGCCGGGGATCACGCTCCTGCTGGCGTTGGTCGGAGTGTTCGCGCCGGTGCCCGTGGGGGTGCTGCTGCTGGCGCTGCTGCTCGGCTGGCTGGCGTTCCTGTCGTGGCCGGCGGTGACGACGGCCGGACCGCGGTTCCTGCGGATCTTCTCGATCCTCGTCATCCTGCTGTTCGCGGTCTCGCGGATCGCCACCGGTTAGTCAGGGCGACCGAGACTGTCGTACGCCGCTTCGACCGCAGCCTCACGGAGTTCGGCGACGGGCTCGTGGTCGATCATCACCGCGCAGTCGGACAGTCCGCCGAGCGCGACCATGCAGCGGACCACGTCGGACAGCGACGGGCTGGTGCCGATCAGCAGTTCCGCGAGCGTGCCGCGCCATTCGATGAAGCGCTCGGCGAGCTTCAGTTCGTGCAGCACCGAGAGGTCGCGGATCGCGAGCTGGATCAGCGCGCGGTGCCGGTAGGCGAGGTCGAAGTACGAGCCGAGCAGTTCCCGCGGCGGGATCGGGGCGGCCGCCTGTTGCGCCGCGGCGTACGCCTCGAACTCGGCGATCATCGGCTCGACCAGGCTGTTCAGCAGGTCCTCGCGGGACGCGAAGTGGTAGTACAGCGCAGGCTTGGTGACGCCGAGGCGATCGGCGATGTCGCGCAGGCTGGTCTGCTGCATCCCGCGCTCGGCGAACAGCTCCAGCGCGGCCTGCTGGATCCGCGCCCGGGTGTCACCGGTCCGTTGTCTCGGCATACCCGGAAGATTAGCTGACCTTCCGGTAAGTAAGCCATTGACAACCCCGCTGTCGTTTACTTACCTTCCGATAAGTAAACAAACGTCAGGGAGGCGCCATGAAGGTCCTGATCTCGGGTGCGAGCGTGGCCGGCCCGGTCCTCGCCCACTGGCTGCACCGCTACGGCTTCGAGCCGACGCTCGTCGAACGCACCCCGGCCGGACGGCACGGCCTCGGCGGCCACGCGGTCGACCTGTTCGGCCCGGCCGCCGAGGTCGCCCGCCGGATGGGGCGGCTCGACGCGATCGAGGCGTCCCGCACCCGGCTCGACACGATGACGATCGAGCGGTTCGGCCGGCGACCGGTGCACATCGACCTCACCCGCCTGTACGCCGGCATCTCGAGCGATCACGTGGAGATCCTCCGCGGCGAGCTCACCAAGATCCTGTACGACGCGACCCGCGACACCGCCGAGTACCTGTTCGGCGACTCGATCGCAACCCTGCACGACGACGGCGCCGGGGTCGACGTCACCTTCGACTCCGGCCGGGAGCGCCGCTTCGACCTGGTGATCGGCGCGGACGGCTTGCACTCGAACGTCCGGCGACTCGCCTTCGGCCCCGAGGAGTCGATGCGCCGGCCACTCGGCGGCTACCTCGCCGTGTACTCGATGCCGCCGGTGCTCGGTCTCGGCGACCGGATGCTGGGCCACCTCAGCGTCGACAAGCTGTGCGGCGCGTACGGCGTCTACCAGACCGGTCAGGAGCGCGCGACGTTCCTGTTCCGGAAGCGGGAGGAACTGCGGTACGACTACCGGGACAAGGAGCAACAGAAGGTCTTACTGGTGAAGGAGTTCGGCGACTACGGCTGGAAGGTGCCCCAGCTCTTGGAGCACTTGGACACGGCCGACGACTTCTACTTCGACTCGATCACGCAGATCACGCTCGACAGCTGGCAACGGGGCCGCATCGCCCTTGTCGGTGACGCAGGGTTCTGCCCGGGCCCGGCCGTGGGCGGCGGCACCAGTCTCGCGATGGTGACGGCGTACATCCTCGCCGGTGAGCTGGCCGCGGCCCGCAGCGATCCGCCGTCCGGCCTGAAGAACTACGAGAAGGCCGTACGGCGACATGTCGAGCTCACCCGGGGGATCGGACCGACCACGATGCGCGGGATCATTCCCGGTGGACGTGCGGCTCTCGAACTGATGCCGTTCGCGGCTGCCGCCGTATCGAAGCTGCCGGTCCCGGTGCAGCGGCTCATCTGGTCACGAAACGCCGCCGGCAAGGCACTGACGGCCGTACCACTCCCCGACTACTCAGACCTCATTCAGTCCAAGGGCGGTCAGGCGGTCGCGTAGCCAGGTCAGCTCCTTGGCGATCCGTTTCGCCAACGCCTGCTGGGTTCTGGCCGCACGCGGCCACACGTACACCTCTGACTCCAGGTGGTGCGTGAGTGGATGCCCACCACCCACCAGTCTGGTCAGACAGTCGTCCAGTACGCCGGTTGTCGCGCTCAACGGATCTGGGGGCGCAGCGTGGGCCGCCAGGTGGGCGTGCATCCGCCAGGCGGCGTGACCGGACAGTTCGTAGGCCTGTGCCACGTCGTCCACCCCAGGTCCGCCCCACTCACGTACCTGGCGCAGGTACTTCGGTGTGCCGAGCTGACCGAGTACGTACCGACCGGACGCGTCCCCCGGGTCCACGAGCGTCGGCGCGAGGGACAGCTGCGCCTTGACCACATCCACACCCGCTCGCCACAGCAGCTCGAACGACTCGGCCGGATCCTCGAACTGCACAGCGAGATGACAGGTGTCGAGCCCCAGTCCGATACGCGACGCACCGCCGTACGGGCTGGAGTAGCGGTCGAGCCACGCGGCGGCCTGGCCGATCATCTCGAGGACGCAGCCCGGCTCGGTCTCGACGGCGATCCGGATCCTCCGGCCGGTCCTGGACTCGGTCCGGGCCAGGTGCTGTTCGACGCGATCGATCGCCTCGCGCGCGGCACGGTTCCGCTCCTTCGACCAGGGCACCCGCCAGCCGAGCGGCACGGTCGAGATCGATCCGTACGCGGCGTCCGAGGGGAGCAGTTCGGCGAGCACGTCGATCAGGTCGAAGGTGTAGCGGAGTCGCTCGGGGTCGGTCCAGTCGGGGCAGTACAGCTTCGTACCGACGACCTTGTCGGCGAACTGTGCGTGCGGTGTGCCGTTCAGCGTCACGACCTCGAGCCGGTTGCGCTGCAACGCCCGGCGAAGCTTGCTGAGCGCGGCCGGCGAGTTCGCGAGACGATCGGCGAGCCGATGCGGAAACCACAGGCCGACCCCGAGGACAGGTACGCCGAGTGCCGAGCGGACCGCGCCCGCGCAGCTGTCGAGACCGGCGATCAGCTCCTCGAGCTCCGCGGCCGGATGCACCGTCGCGCAGTACCCCAGATGAACGGTAGACCCGTCCCGATGACAGAACCTCATCCGCGCTCCTCACCCCGTTAGGTCGCGGAAGGTGAGTGCGGGCGGACTCTCCGTGACCTATTTGCACTGTAGAAGTCTTGCGGGCTGGGCGGAAGGGCTGATTTTCGGTCAGAGCCGTTCGGCGTCGGCGACCAGTTCGCGGGAGCGGTCCGCGACTGCCATTGCGGCGAGTGCGGTGGTGAGCGGGACAGCCGCGATGATCCCGAGGCTGCCGACGAGACCGCGGACCACCTCCATCGCGACCGACTCGGTCGAGAGCACGGACAGCGTGGGCAGGTCCTGGATCGCGAACACGATCAGCACCGGCATCGCGGCACCGGCGTACGCGAGAACCAGCGTGTTGACCACGGAAGCGACGTGGGTCCGGCCGATCCGCAGGCCCGCGGACATCAGCTCACGCCGGCTCGCCGCGGGGTTGGCGGCGGACAACTCCCACACGGCGGCCGCCTGCGTGACCGTGACGTCGTCGAGGACCCCCAACGCTCCGATCACCATCCCTGCCACCAGCAGACCGGTCAGATCGAGGTTGGGCGCGAACGACTTGGCCGTGGACGCACCCTCGGCGGCCAGCCCGCTCAATTGCGAGAACTTGGCGAAGAACCAGCCGAGCAGCACGGTCAGCCCGAGCGCGGCGATCGTCCCGGCCAGCGCGATCGACGACTCCGCATTGACCCCGTGCGTGAGGAACACCGCGATCGTCATGATCACGGCCCCGCCGACGACGGCGACCACCAGCGGATTCGAGCCCTTCAGGATCGCCGGCAGGATGAACTGGGTGAGCATCACGGCGGTCACCCCCAGCGCGATCAGGGCGGCGAACCCCCGCCACCGGGACAGCGCGACCACGGCGATCGCGAAGATCACCGCGAGGATCAGCAGCGGTTTCGACCGGTCGTGGTCGACGTACTGGTAGCGCTGGTCGAGCGGCGCGCCCTCCTGGATGCCGAGCATCACCGACTGACCGGCCTTGATCGCGAACGGGGTCTGGCCGGCGCTCGGCACCTCGACCGGCACCGCCTTCCCCTTGTCCGGACCGTTGCTCAACTTGACCGTGGCCAGCTCGCACTTGTCCTTCGGATCCGGGCACGCCTTGATCGCGGTCACCTCGCCGCGGGCGGTGCTGGTCTGGTACGAGTCGACCTTCACTCCCCCGCCCGGCCAGAGCGCGATCATCAGCACCACGGCCGCGGTGATCAACGGGATCAGGACCGCGGCGACGACGATCCGGACGCGGCGGGCGACGACCGCGTCGGAGTTCACCACCGAGGTGTCGACCACGTGGTCGCCGTGACCGTGACCGTGACCGTGTCCGTGTCCGTGGCCGTGTCCTTGCGGAATAGCGAGTGTCCGTCGGCGGTTGCCCTTGTGGTCGGCACGTCGTCGCCCGACGTTGCGGCTGGCCATCGTGAACTCCCTGTTTTGACAATCAGTTCCAATTAAATGAAAATGATTGTCATGAAATCTGGTCTTCGAGCTGTCCTCGCCGGCGCCACCGCCCTGGCCGCCCTCACCCTGGCCGGGTGCGGCGACTCCGCCGACGACACTGGCAACGGCACCGGTGGCGGCAAGCTCGACGTCGTGGCTTCGTTCTACCCGCTCGAGTTCATCGCCCGCACAGTGGGGGGCGATGCGGTGAACGTGACCACGCTGACAGCGCCCGGTGTCGAGCCTCACGACCTCGAGCTGACCCCCAAGCAGGTCGGCGAGATCGCGGAGGCGAAGCTGGTCGTCTTCGAGAAGGAGCTGCAGCCGGCCGTCGACGAGGCCGTCGAGCAGAACGCGAAGGACGCCGGATTCGACATCACCCCGGCCGCCCAGCTGGAGGCGACCGGCGCGGACTTCGAGGAGCACGAGGAAGGTGCAGAGAAGGCCGCCCACAAGGACAGTGCCCTCGACCCGCACTTCTGGCTCGACCCGGTGCGGTACGCCGCGGTCGTCAAGGCGGTCGAGGACAAGCTCGTGAGCGTCGACGGCGCCAACGCCGCCGGGTACCACGAGCGGGCGAAGGCGCTGCTCGAGCAGATCGGCAAGCTCGACACGGCGTACAAGACGGGTCTGGCGACGTGCAAGCTGAAGACGTTCGTGACCAGCCACGAGGCGTTCGCGTACCTCGCGAAGCGGTACGGTCTGACGATGGTCGGGATCGCCGGGTTCACGCCCGACGCGGAGCCGGCACCGGCCCGGATCAAGGAGGTCCAGGACATCGTGAAGGCCCAGCACGTGACGACCATCTTCTACGAGGAGCTGGTCAGTCCGAAGGTGGCCGAGACGATCGCGAAGGACGTCGGCGTCAAGACCGCCGTACTGAGCCCGATCGAGGGCCTGTCGGACGCGAACTCCAAGGAAACGTACCTGACCTTGATGCAGGAGAACCTGCAAGAACTGCAGAAGGCGAACGGCTGCTCGTGACATCCGAGAACGACTCCGCCAGGGCCGTCCAGGTCGACGATCTGTCCGTCGATCTGGGCGGCCGTCTGGTGCTTCGGGGTATCGACCTGCGGATCCGCCAGGGCGAGGTGGTCGCCGTGCTCGGCACCAACGGCTCCGGTAAGTCCACGCTGATCAAGACCGTCGTCGGGCTGCTCCCGGCGGCGCGTGGCGAGGTCCGGTTGTTCGGGACGCCGGTCCCGCGGTTCCGCGAGTGGCGGCGGGTCGGGTACGTGCCGCAGCGCATCACCGCGGCCGGCGGCGTACCGGCGACCGTGTACGAGGTGGTGTCGTCCGGTCTGCTCTCGAAGAGGCGGATGTTCGCCCCGCTCGGTGCCGCCGGCAAGCAGGCGATCGAGGACGCGCTCGAGGTCGTCGACATGGCCGACCGTCGGAAGGATGCGGTCGCCGAGCTGTCCGGCGGGCAGCAGCAGCGGGTGCTGATCGCCCGGGCCCTGGTGTCCGACCCGGAGCTGCTGATCCTCGACGAGCCGACGGCCGGCGTGGACCTGGCCAGCCAGCAGATCTTCGCCGACGCGGTCCGGGAGCGGGTCGCCCGCGGCACGACCGTGGTGATGGTGAGCCACGACCTCGGCCCGATGGACGCCCTGATCGACCGCTCGGTCGTGATGCGCCGCGGCCGCGTCGTGTACGACGGCCCGCCGCACGCCTCCCAGACCCACGCCCACGTCCACCATTCCCACACCGACGACGACCCCGGTTGGCTGACCTCATGACTCTGCTGATGCCACGCCTCCGGCGCGGCGGGTCATGGGGCTGTAACTCCCGGCCTTCCCTCGTCGCTTCGGTCGCTTCGCTCCCTGCGCTCCTCAGTCCAGGCCGGGAGGCCCCATGACCATGTTCCAGCTCGAGTTCATGCAGCGGGCCCTGATCGCCGGGCTGCTCACAGGGCTGTCGGCGCCCGCTATCGGGACGTACCTGGTGCAGCGGAGGCTGTCGCTGATGGGTGACGGCATCGGCCACATCGCGATCACCGGTGTGGCGCTCGGTCTGCTCACCGGTAGCGCACCTGTGCTGACCGCCATCATCGTCTCGATCGCCGGCGCGACCGCCATCGAGCTGGTCCGCGCCCGCGGCAAGGCCACTGGCGACGTAGCGCTCGCCCTCCTGTTCTACGGCGGTATCGCGGGCGGCGTGCTGCTCATCGGCCTCGCAGGTCAGGGCGCAGCCACGCTGAACACGTACCTGTTCGGTTCACTCACCACGGTCTCCCAGAGCGACCTGTACGTCGTCGTCGGCCTCGCAGTCGCCGTACTGGTCGTAGCGATCGGCCTGGGTCCGCAGCTGTTCGCGGTGTGCCAGGACGAGGAGTTCGCCCGTACGACGGGACTCCGGGTCCAGCTGCTCAACCTGGTGATCGCTGTGATGGCTGCGGTCACTGTGACGGTCGCGATGCGCACGGTGGGACTGCTTCTGGTCAGTGCGCTCATGGTCGTCCCGGTGGCGACAGCGCAGCAGGTGACTCGGTCGTTCCGCAGTACGTTCATCACCGCGTGTGTCATCGGTGTGCTGGCGTGTCTGGCCGGCATCGTCACGTCGTACAACGCGAACGTGGCACCGGGTGCGACCATCGTCGTACTGGCTCTCGCCGGGTTCGTGGTGGCTGCGACAGTCGGGACGCTGTTGCGTCGGCGGGCCGGTCGGGCACGTCCGCTGGCGGATGAGGAGCCGGAGGTCGGCGTACCGGCACCGGAGCCACATGTGGTGAGTGCCGGGCACCCGCACGCGCACAACCCGGCCTGTGGCCACAAGAAGGTCGAGCACGGGGACCACGTCGACTACGTACACGACGGTCACCTGCACGCGGCGCACGGGGATCACTGGGACGAGCACTGATGCAGCATTGGGTTGCTGGGTTCTGAGAGACTGGAGGGCGGTAGAGAGATGTCAGGAGGAACGGTGGCTATCGGAACACGCTCGACCCGTCAACGCGCGGCGGTCGCGCTCGCGCTCGACAAGATCGACGACTTCCGGACCGCCCAGGAGATCCACCAGGAGCTCCGGTCCGCCGGTGAGGCCGTCGGCCTGACCACTGTCTACCGCACCCTGCAGGCGCTCGCGGACTCCCGCGAGGTCGACGTACTGCGCACCGCCGACGGCGAAACGGCGTACCGGCGCTGCTCGAAGGGTCACCACCACCACCTGGTCTGCCGCAGCTGCGGCCGGACCGTCGAGGTCGAGGGCCCCGCCGTCGAGCGCTGGGCCGACAAGGTCGCGGCCGAGCACGGCTACGCCGACATCAGCCACACCCTGGAAATCTTCGGCACCTGCGCCGAATGCCAGAAGGTCGAGTGACGTAGGTCACCTTTGCCTTTGAGCGCGCTCCAAGGCATACGGTCGTAGACATGAACGCGACCGAACTGCTCGCCACGGACCGCCGGGCTGCCATCGCGGCACACCACCCGGAGCTGGAGCCGATCGATCCGGACCTGCTGTGCCTGCTCGAGCTGCCGGACGATCTGCCCGAACAGCTGTCGATCGCCGAGGCGTCCGAGCTCACCGGCCTGACCGCGCACACCCTGCGGTACTACGAGCGCATCGGCCTGGTCGACGTACGCCGGGACACCGCCGGGTACCGCAGCTACGACCGGCGGGCGATGGCGCGGATCGTGTTCATCAGCAGGCTGCGTGCCTCCGGCATGCCGATCGGCACGATCAGCCACTACCTGGAGCTGGTGCTCGAGGGCGACCACACCGCACCCCAGCGGCTCGCCCTGATGCAGGAGCACCGTGACCGGATCCAGCGGCAGCTGCGCGATCTGCAGCTCGCCCTCGCGGTGACCGACTACAAGATCACCGTGTACGGCGGCACCGCCGCCCCGTAACCAACCGTTCAGCTCAGCCGACCGTTGCGCACGTTCGGCCGGCGGAGCCATGCCTTCTGATGGGAGAAATCATGAAACTGGGTAGCCAAGGCGCCGAGGTCAGCCGGCTCGGACTCGGCTGTATGGGGATGAGCTTCGCGTACGGCGCGGCCGACGACAACGAGTCGGCCGCGACGCTGCACCGGGCGCTCGACCTCGGCATCACGTTCCTCGACACCGCTGACATGTACGGGTTCGGCGCCAACGAGGAGCTCGTCGGCCGGACCATCGCCGATCGCCGCGACGAGGTGTTCCTCGCGACGAAGTTCGGCATCGTCGGCGACCCGCGGGACCCGGCGGTGCGCAGAGTGCACGGTTCGCCGGAGTACGTCCGGTCCGCGATCGACGCGTCGCTCCAGCGGCTCGGCGTCGACCACGTCGACCTCTACTACCAGCACCGGATGGATCCCGACGTACCCGTCGAGGAGACCGTCGGCGCGATGGCGTCGCTGGTGGAAGCCGGGAAGGTGCGGTACCTCGGGCTGTCCGAGGCGTCGGCGGAGACGATCCGGCGGGCGCACGCCGTACATCCGATCACCGCCGTGCAGAGCGAATGGTCACTGTTCAGCCGGGACATCGAGGAGTCGGTGCTGCCGGCCTGCCGCGAGCTCGGCATCGGGATCGTGCCGTACTCGCCGCTCGGACGCGGCATGCTCACCGGCGCACTGCCCACGGAGCTCCCCGCCGACGACTTCCGCCGTACCCTCCCCCGCTTCACCGGCGACAACCTGGAGGCGAACCTCGCGCTGGTCGAGGAGATCCGCGCGGTGGCCGCACGGTACGACGCGACCCCCGGACAGGTCGCACTCGCCTGGGTGCTTGCGCAGGGCAACGACGTCGCGCCGATCCCGGGGACGAAGCGGCGCAAGTACCTGGAGGAGAACTTCGGGGCGCTCGACCTCGCGCTGTCCGCCGCTGACGTCGAGGCGCTGTCGAAGCTCACGCCGGTCGGCAACCGCTACCCGGACATGAGCTGGGTCGCCGGGCAGACCGCTCCACGGGACTGATAAACTGACCGCAGTAAGCCTTCCGTACCGGACTCTTCCGGCGGGAGGCTTTTCTGCGTTCTAAACAAGTTTCTGAGGAGACCCATGCCTGATCTCGTGGTGCGCCGTGTCCAGCCGTCCGACCGACCGGTGATGGAGCGGCTGTGGCTGATGTTCCGCCATGACATGTCCGAGTTCCAGGGCCAGCTCCCGCGACCCGACGGCAGCTTCCGCACCGAGTGGCTGGAGAAGGTCCTCACCGGCGATCCGGAGTGGGCGGGGTACCTGATCTCGCTGGGCGAGAACCCGGTCGGCTTCTGCTTCATGCGAGCGCTGCAGCAGCCGGTGCACGTGCTGAACGCGTTCTTCATGGTGCGTGCGGTACGGCGCAGTGGGTTCGGGCTGCGCGCGGTCCAGGAAGTGCTGTCGCATCACCCCGGTCCGTGCGACGTCGCGTTCCAGGCGAACAACGAGAAGGCGGTCAGGTTCTGGCAGCGGGTCGCGATGGAGGTCTCCGGCGACGTGTGGACCCAGGAGGCCCGCCCGATCGCCGGCAAGCCGGACGCGACCCCCGATCTGTGGATCTCATTCAAGGTCTGACGGCAGGCCGAAGTATGCGAAGAGCTCCTGGCCGAAGAAGACCACGTTGTGGGTGATGCCGGCCTTGGCGACCGTGAACACCTGCAGGCTGTGGGCGTGGAAACGACCGTCGTCCCCGCGCACGTAGGCGCCGACGGCCGGCTGGTCGTTGGCGACCGTGGGCAGCATTCGCCAGGCCGGTCCACGCATCGCGTACACGCGGGCCATGAACTCGCCGTACGCACCGCGGCCGACATACCAGAGCGGAGCCGGCGGCATCTCGAGGACGACCTGGTCGGTGAGCAGCCGGGTCAGGCCGTCGACGTCGGCGGCCTCGAACGCCCGGACGTAGTCGTCGATGACGGACTTGACCTCTCGGTCGTCGGGCTCGTCGACGTCGTCCTCGGTGATGTCGATCTCGGCGAGCTTGGCGCGGGCCCGCTGCAGCGCGCTGTTCACGCTCGCGGACGTCGTCTCCAGCGCCTCGGCGATGTCCGCAACCGGCCAGTCGAGGACGTCCCGAAGTACCAGGACCGCGCGCTGCCGTGCCGGCAGGTACTGCATGGCCGCGATCAGGGCCAACCGCAGGCTCCCCCGCGCGACCATCGCCGCCGCGGGATCGGTCGGGAACGGCTGCAGCCATGACACGTCCGTCGACAGCTCGATCGGTGCCTGGGCGTCCTCGGTCGCACTCACCAGCCCCGAGGGCAGTGCGCGACGGCCTCTACCTTTGAGCGCGGTCAGGCAGGCGTTCGTGGCGATCCGGTACAGCCACGTCCGCAGCGAGGCCCGCTGCTCGTCGTACGTGCCGTAGGCCCGCCACGCCCGCAGCAGGGTCTCCTGCACCAGGTCTTCCGCGTCGTGAATCGATCCGAGCATGCGATAGCAGTGCACCAGCAGCTCGTGCCGGTACGGCTCGGCCCGCCGGTCGAAGTCGTCACGGTCCATCGAGGTCAGCCTCCCACAGTCCGGTTGCGGGAGTACGTACTGCGCAACCACGGGAAAATCATCGGTCCGCCGCCGATGAATCCGGCCGACGCGCCAGGTATACACCCACGTCCCGTGCAGACGAGGGAGAAAACCTGATGACCGTTGTAACCACCGATCGCGCTGTCGATGCCGGCACCCGGCGCGGGCTGATGCTCGCCGTCCTGCTGCTCGGCCAGTTCATGGCGCTGCTCGACACGTCCATCGTGAATGTCGCGATGCCTGCCATCGGCTCCGGGTTCCACGCCTCCGGCGCCTGGCTGCAACTGGTGGTCGGCGGCTACCTGGTGGCGTACGCGATGACGCTGATCACCGGCGCCCGGCTCGGCGACCTCTTCGGCCGCCGCCGGATGTACCTGACCGGAGCGATCCTCTTCACGCTCGCGTCCCTCGCCTGCGGGCTGGCGCCCGCGGTCCTGCCGCTGGTGCTGTTCCGGTTCGTCCAGGGCGTCGCCGCGGCGATCATGGTGCCGCAGATCATGAGCCTCATCCAGGCCCACTTCGCCGGACCGGCCCGCGCCAAGGCGCTGTCGGCGTACGGCGTCACGCTGTCCGCCGGCCAGATCGCCGGGCTCATCGCAGGCGGCCTCCTGGTCGGCGCGAACCTTCTCGGCTCCGGCTGGCGGTCGGTGTTCCTGGTCAACGTCCCGGTCGGCATCTGCCTGGCGATCCTGGTGCCGCAGTCGATCCCGGCGGACCGGCCGGCCGCAACCCGTCGCCTCGACGTGACCGGGCTGGCGTTGTCGACCTGCGCCGTACTGCTGATGGTGCTGCCGGCGGTGGTCGGGCACGAGCTCGGGTGGCCGCTGTGGACCTTCGGCTGCATCGCCGCCGGTGTGGTTGTCGCGGCGGTGTTCGTCCGGTTCGAGCGCCGTACGGCCGACCCGTTGCTCAACCTCGAGGTCCTGCGCGCCCGCGGGTTGCCGACCGGTCTCCTGACGATGGTATGCATGCTGCTGGCGATGGGTGGATTCCTGTTTGCGTTCACCCTTCATCTGCAGACCGAGCTCGGTGAATCAGCCATGCGGGCCGGGCTGACCTGGCTCCCGTTCGCCGTCACCTTCGGTCTGGTCGGCTACTTCTGGCGCCTGGTCCCGAGCCGGCTGCACCACCTCCTCGTCCCGGTCGGCCTCGCGCTCTGCACCCTCGGCTACGCGGGCATCGGACCGTTCCAGTGGCCGGCTCTGCTCCTGGCCGGAGCCGGGATGGGTCTATCCGCGAGCCCGCTCGTCACCCAGTCTCTGGCGCACGTCCCGCTGCCGCGCGCGGCCGACGCGAGCGGCATCCTCACGACCGCCATGCAGCTGAGCCAGGTCGGCGGCGTCACGATCTTCGGAACGTTGTACCTGTCGACGCACTCGTTCCCGGCCACGAGCCGGGCGATCGCCCTGGCGGCGGCGATCGGCATCGTCGCCGCCGGGTTCCTCGCTAGAACAGGACGACCGACCGCAGTACGTCGCCGTGGTGCATCTTCGTGAACGCGTCCTCGACGTCCTCGAGCGCGATCGTCTCGGACACGAAGCGATCCAGCGGCAGGCGGCCCTGGAGATGGAGGTCGATCAGCATCGGGAAATCGCGAGACGGGAGGCAGTCGCCGTACCAGCTGGACTTCAGGGAGCCGCCGCGGCCGAAGAAGTCCAGGAGGGGCATGTCGAGGCGCATGTCCGGCGTCGGTACGCCGACCAGCACCACGGTGCCGGCCAGGTCGCGCGCGTAGAACGCCTGCTTCCAGGTCTCCGGACGACCAACTGCGTCGATCACCACATCGGCGCCGAACCCGCCGGTCAGCTCCTGCACCGCCGCGACGACCCCGTCGTGGTCCAGCCCCTTCGAGGTGATCGTGTGCGTCGCGCCGAGCTCCTGCGCGGTGGTGAGCTTGCGCTCGTCGAGGTCGATCGCGATCACCTTCGCGGCTCCGGCGAGGCGTGCTCCGACCACAGCCGCCGTACCGACGCCGCCCGAGCCGATCACGGCGACGGTGTCTCCGCGGCCGACGTTGCCTGTGTTGAGCGCGGCGCCGAGGCCGGCCATCACGCCGCAGCCGAGCAGGCCCGCGACCTCGGGCTTGGCGGCGGGGTCGACCTTCGTGCACTGCCCGGCCGCGACCAGGGTCTTCTCCGCGAACGCTCCGATGCCGAGTGCGGGGCTCAGCTCGGTGCCGTCCGCGAGCGTCATCTTCTGCTTGGCGTTGTGCGTGTTGAAGCAGTACCAGGGCCGGCCGCGCAGGCAGGCGCGGCAGTTGCCGCAGACGGCCCGCCAATTCAGTACGACGAAGTCACCCGGCTGTACGTCGGTCACGCCGTCGCCGACCGACTCCACGATCCCCGCGGCCTCATGCCCTAGCAGAAAGGGAAAGTCGTCGTTGATCCCGCCCTCGCGGTAGTGCAGATCCGTGTGGCAGACCCCGCACGCCTGCACCTTCACGACCGCTTCCCCGGGACCCGGATCCGGGACCGTGATCTCCTCGATCGACACCGGCGCACCCTTGCCCGCCGCCACCACACCACGCACCGTCTGAGCCATTCCCCGAACCTAACCGCCATGGCCCGTCCACGTCAGCCTCCCCGGCGTGTGGGTGTGCGTAAGAACAGGACGTAGTCGTCTACGTACACGACTCCTCCCGCCTGAACCCGGGCGTCCGCGACCCGGTTGACCCCACCACCTCCTGTTCTTACGTACACCTCTGTCCACCGGTCGGGGGACAGGGAGTCCGTCGGGCGGTGCTCCCGGGGGACGGTGGTGGGCCGCGAGAGTTGAGGCATGGAGAACGACAACGCAGTGAGGGTGCGCGGCCTGGTCAAGCGGTACCCGGACAAGGTCGCGGTCGACGGTGTCGATCTGGACATCCACCGGGGCGAGGTGTTCGCCCTGCTCGGCCCGAACGGAGCCGGTAAGACGACGACCACGGAGATCCTGGAGGGGTATCGCCGGGCCGACGAGGGAGAGGTCAGCGTGCTGGGCACGGACCCGGCGAACGGCGACCGCCGGTGGCGCAGCCGGCTCGGGATCGTGCTGCAGACCTCGCGCGACGAGGCCGAGTCGACCGTCCTCGAACTGGTCAGCCACTACGCCGCCTACTACCCGAACCCGCGCGACCCGGACGAGGTAATCGCCGCCGTCGGGCTCGAGGAGAAGCGCAAGACCCGGCCGCGCAAGCTGTCCGGCGGTCAGCGCCGTCGGCTCGACGTGGCGCTCGGCGTGATCGGCAACCCGGAGCTGCTGTTCCTGGACGAGCCCACGACCGGGTTCGACCCCGAGGCGCGCCGGCAGTTCTGGACCCTGATCGAGAACCTGCGGACCAGCGGTACGACGATCCTGCTGACCACCCACTACCTCGACGAGGCCGAGCACCTCGCGGACCGAGTCGGGGTGATCGCCGACGGCCGGATGATCGAGATCGGTACGCCGGAGACGCTCGGCGGGCGTGGCGCCCGGACGGCACGGGTCTCCTGGAGCGACGCCGACGGCCCGCACGAGCTGCGCACCGACCGGCCGACCGCCGAGGTCGCGGCGCTGATGCAGCGCTTCGACGGCGAAGTACCCGAGCTCGAGGTCCGCCGCCCGAGCCTGGAAGACATCTACCTGGACCTGATCGGCAAGGCCAACGCCGCCGACGCCGCTGTCGCGATCGAAGCTGGAGCACTCTGATGGCCGACACCAAGCCCCTGCCGTCCACCCTTTCGGTGGGCCTGGCCCGGACCAAGCTCGAGGTCCGCGAGTTCTTCCGCGAGAAGGAGGCGCTGATCTTCACCTTCTTCTTCCCGATCATCTTCCTCGGCATCTTCTCCGCCGTCTTCGGCAGCACCGACTTCAACGGCGTCAACGCCGCGACGTACTTCACCCCCGGGATGATCGCCTCCGGCATCTTCCTGAGCAGTTTCCAGTCGCTCGCGATCAGCATCGCGCTCGAGCGCGACGAGGGTCTGCTCAAGCGGCTCCGCGGTACGCCGATGCCCCCGCAGTCGTACTTCATCGGCAAGATCGGCCAGGTCCTGGTCACCTCGGTCGCCCAGTTCGCGCTGCTGCTGGTGATCGCCGGGCTGGTGCTCGGGGTGGACATCCCGAGCGAGCCGTCGAAGTGGCTGGACTTCGCCTGGATCTTCGTCCTCGGCGCGGCGTCCGGGTCGGTGCTGGGGATCGCATTCAGCGTCGTACCGAAGTCCGGCAAGGCCGCATCCGCGGTGATCACGCCGATCGTCTTGCTGCTGCAGTTCATGTCCGGTGTGTACTTCGTCTACAGCAGCCTGCCCGCCTGGATGCGTGACGTCGCCTCGGTCTTCCCGCTCAAGTGGCTCGCCCAGGGGATGCGCTCGGTGTTCCTGCCGGACGGGTTCCAGGTGAACGAGCCGGGCGGTTCCTGGCAGCTCGGCACCGGCGCGATCGTGCTCACCGTCTGGCTGATCGTCGGCCTGTTCCTCGCCCAGCGGGTGTTCCGCTGGACCCGCCGGGACGCGGGCTGATGAACCAGCTCACCGGTACGACGTCCTCTTTCCCGGAGCGGCGTCGTACCGACCTGTCACCGGCGTGGACCGGTCCGCGTGTGTGGATCCTGGTGTGGAGGAAGATGGGGTCCGTGCAGAGCTCTCGCGGTGGCGCCGGACAGCCCGTGTGGACACGGACGCTGATCGGTTGGCACGTCGTGTTCTGGGTGCTGCTCGGGATGACGCTGGCGCTGTCGTTCCTGGGGGACCTCGGGACGGCACGGCAGGCGCTCTTCGCCGGCACGGTGGTTGTTCTCGGGGCGGCGTACCAGTTCATCGGGCTGCACGCGATCCGATCCCGGCGGGCGCTCCCGTCGTACGCCTATCGGCTGGTGCTGATCGCCTGCCTGATGGTGCTGATCGGGATCTATCCGCAATCGGTGTTCCTGATGTTCATCGCGTCGGCGCAGATCTGGCTGCTGTGCGAGGACATCCGCGAAGGGATCGGGCTGAGTCTGGTGCTGGTGCTCGGCGTCGGTACGGCGCAGTTGTGGAGCGCCGGGTGGGGCTGGGAAGCGTTCTGGCAGATCCTGCCGTGGATGCTGGTCAGTCTCGTGGTCAGTCTGCTGTTCGGGATCTGGATCGAGAAGGTGATCACCCAGAGCCAGCAGCGTGCCGAGCTGATCGAGCAGCTCGAGTCGGCGCGGGACGAGCTCGCCGAGGCGCACCACAGCGCCGGGGTGATGGCCGAGCGGGAGCGGATGGCTCGGGAGATCCACGACACGCTCGCGCAGGGGATGACTTCGATCGTGATGCTCGCGCAGGCCGCCGCCGTCGAACTTTCCCGGGGCGGGACTGACGGCGCAGCAGCCCGGCTCGCGGCGATCGAGGACACTGCGCGGGAGAATCTGGCCGAGGCGCGTGCGTTGGTTGCAGCGTTCACCCCGGTTGCGTTGTCGGAGGCAACATTGACCGAGGTACTGCGTCGGCAGGCGGAGCGGTTCGCGGCCGAGACCGGTGTCGACGTACAGGTCTCGCTGGACCTGCCGGACGACGAGGTCGCGGCGTTGCCGCAGGCGCAGCAGGTGGTTTTGCTCCGGTCGGCTCAGGAGGCGTTGGCCAACGTACGTAAGCACGCGGCGGCCACGCAGGTGCTGATCACGCTGGGGTTGTCGGACGGCCGGGTGTGGATCGAGATCCGCGACGACGGGACCGGATTCACGCCGGGATCGGAGTCGGGCGGCTTCGGGCTGAGCGCAATGCGCGGCCGGGTCGAGGAGTCCGGCGGCACCGTCGAGGTGGAGAGTACGCCCGGTCGAGGTACCCGGGTCCAGGTCCTGATTCCGGCCGTACAGGAGGATGTGTGATTCGGGTTCTGGTGGTCGACGATCACCCGGTGGTGCGCTCAGGGCTGAGCGGGATGCTGTCGGTGACCGACGACATCGAGGTGGTCGGCGAGGCCGGCGACGGGGCCGAGGCGCTCGCGCTGGTGGAGTCGACCAAGCCGGACGTCGTACTGATGGATCTGCGGATGCCGCGGATGGACGGGGTCGCTGCTACCGGGGCGATCGTGTCCGGGTACGCGTCGACGCGGGTACTGGTGCTGACGACGTACGACACCGACACGGAGATCCTGCACGCTGTCGAGGCCGGCGCCGCGGGATACCTGCTGAAGGACACGCCGCATGCCGACCTGCTGAACGGGATCCGGGCCGCCGCTCGCGGTGAGACGGTGCTCGCCCCGCCGGTCGCGGCGCGGCTGATGTCACGTCTTCGTACGCCGGCCGCACCCGCCGCCGCGCAACCCTCGCCGCGCGAGCTCGAGGTGCTGGCCGCCGTGGCCCGCGGTCTCAGCAACGCGGAGATCGGCCGCGAACTGTTCATCGGCGAGGCCACGGTCAAGACCCATCTCCAGCGCCTGTTCGCCAAACTCGACGTCGACGACCGCACCCGCGCCGTCACCGTCGCGATCGAACGCGGCCTACTCCCCTCCCCCGGGCGCTAGCGCTCGACGCTGCTGCTCTGGGCCTTCCCGTCCAGCCGGCGGCGCAAGTCCTGCTGGGAGCTGCTCTCCGCGTGCTGGGCCGACGGGGGCCTGGGCGTCGTACCTGCCTGCATGTTCTTCGCCAGATCCTCGGCCGCCTTGTGCGCGTCCTTGGCCGCGTCAGACGCGCCGATCGCCTGATCGGTCGCCTTCGCGACATCGGCTCTCTTGGATCCGACTGGACCGCGTACGTCGCGCACCTTGTCCTGAGCGCCCGAGAGCTCGTTCCACAACTTGTCGCTCGTCGACGTGATCTCCGTCGCGAGCTGTCCGCTCCTGATCACGGGCGGATCCTGCTCGAACCGGAACACGATCGTCCGCGCCGCGTCGACCCGCGCCGCGGCCTCCGCGACCCCCTCCTCGGCTTTGTCGACGATCTCCTTGACGCCGCGAACGTTCGCCAGCTGGTGTTTCGGTCCGTCGTACTCCGGCATACGGTCGAGCGCGTCGGCGTGCTCCATGGCCTTCTTCAGCTGCTCGCTGCTGACGCGCAGGTCGTCGCGCAGCCCGGCGAGGTCCTGCCACGGTTGCTGGAGCTTCGGCCGGATCGGTCCCGCCTCGCCCAGTGAGTCCCTGAACGCAGAACCCAACGCTGCGTCGGCCTCCTGCGACTCCGCAACAGCCCGAGGATGCTCGGTTTCCCACGCAACCCGCCGCTTGGGAACCGCCTCCTGCTCCAACCGGGAGACCCGCTCGGCCGACCTGCCGAAGGACTGCACGTCGTTGAGCCGCCGGGTCAACTCCTCATCGACAGCCTGCTCAGCCAGCAGGTTCTCGACGCGCCCGAGGACCGCCCGCGCCCCGTTCAGCGCCGACGCGACCTCATGCGTCCGCGCTTTGACCTCGGCCAGATCCACCATCAGCTCTCCCAACGTCCCGCTTCACCCGCCTGCTGTCTGCTTGCCCTGCTCGTCTTGCCCGTGCTGCCCGTGCTGCTCGTGCTGCTCGTGCTGCTCGTGCTGCTCGTGCTGCCCGTGCTGCCCGTCCTGCCCGTCCTGCTCGTCCTGCTCGTCCTGCTCGTCCTGCTGCAGTCTGGCGCGCATGCTCTCGGCCATCTGCTGGACGTCCTCCCGCACAGCGAGTAGTTCCCGCTCCGCGATCTGCCGCGGTGTCTCGCGCTCCGGCACGCTCCAACTCCTGTCGTCGAGGAATCCTTCAACGACCATTGACGCGCCCGGACCCGCACGCGGTTCCCGGATCAGTTGCCCCGTACCCTTAGTTTTCCGCGGCGACCTCGTTCGGTACGGCACCGCCGTACCGACGATCCCGCTGCGCGTAGATCTCGATCGCCCGCCACAGGTCACGACGGTCGAAGTCCGGCCAGAGCGTGTCCAGGAACACCATCTCGGCGTACGCCAGCTGCCAGACCATGAAGTTGCTCGTCCGCTGCTCCCCGGACGACCGCACGAACAGGTCGACCTCGGGGATGTCGGGCGCGTAGAGATGCCGGGCGATCGTCTTCTCGGTGATCCGGTCCGGCCGGAGCTTGCCTGCGGCAACCTCGTGCGCGATCGACTTCATCGCGTCGGCGATCTCCGCCTGGCCGCCGTAGTTCACGCAGAACTGCAAGGTGATGGTGTCGTTGTCCTTGGTCCGCTCCTGCGCGTACTCCAGTTCGTCGATCACGCTCTTCCACAACCGCGGCCGCCGCCCCGACCACACCACCCGGACCCCCATCGCGTCCAGCTCGTCACGCCGCCGATGGATCACCTCACGGTTGAACCCCATCAGGAACCGCACCTCTTCAGGCGACCGGGCCCAGTTCTCGGTCGAGAACGCGTACGCCGAGATGTACTTCACCCCGATCTCGATGCCGCCCTTGATCACGTCCAGCAACGAAGCCTCACCGGCCTTGTGCCCCTCGGTCCGCGCCAGCCCCCGTTGCTTGGCCCACCGCCCGTTCCCGTCCATCACGATCGCCACATGCCGCGGCACCAGCTCCTTCGGCACCGCCGGCACCCGAGCCCCCGAAGGATGCGGCTCAGGCGCCACCACCACCTTCTGCTCCCCCCGCCCAACATCCCCCCGACCCCGACGACGACCAATAGGCGACATACGCCAAAGTCTCCCACCCACCCCTCCCGACCCCGGGCCCACACCCTCCACCGGTCCCGTGCACCGCCCTCTGCAACAACCTGCAACCTGTGGACAACCCCCGACTTCGAACACCCTCCGTATGCCACCCTTACACCAACAGCACACAAGAACGGAGCCCCACCACATGCCCCGCCGACCGCTACTCGCCGCCGTCGCCACGCTCAGCACCCTCACCCTGCTGACCGCCTGCAACGGCTCCCCCGAAGCCGGCCGGCCAAACACCACCCCCACCTCAACGACCCCCACCGCGCCCGCGACGCCAACGGCACCATCGACCGCGGCGTGGACCACGGAGGAACAGGCAGCGATCACCGCCGCCAAATCGCGTTACGTCGCGGCACGAGCTGCCATTGACACGGCGCTCAACAATCCGCCTGCCGCGTCCAAGGAAAAGCTGCTGGAGGCCGGCACTGGAGGCAAGTGGCTCGTCCAGGTGCTGACAGACGTGCAGTTCAATCTGGAACGCGGCTGGTACTCGAACGGAAGAGTCACCGTGGAGGGAGTCACCGTGGCATCGGTCAAACTCAAGGCCGACCAGCCGGAGGTGCGTCTGAATGCATGCCTGGACACTTCGAAGATTTCCTTGCGCTACGAGGCGACTCACAAGCCTGTTCCTGGTATCCCCGCAAACGGAAATCGCCACAAGGTACAAGCCCAGATGGTCTACACCGCGTTGACCGGCCAGTCCAAGAAGATGTGGTTCTTGATCGATGAGAAAGACCTAGGGTCGTGCTGAGGCGCGTCATCACTCTCGCGGTAACGACTCTCGCGCTGATCTCGGCGCAACTTGTGGCGCCCGCGTGGGCAGGAAACGCCCGTTCGCCTAAGCCCGAAGGGCAGTACATCCTGGTCTGTAACAGCTATCACATCTGCGTATGGAGGCTTCGCTCCGTCGTGGACTATCTGCGGCCAACGAGAAAGCCAGGCAAGAAGCCCGCCAAGTCGACCACGAGGACGCCGGAAACGGTCTGCATGGATGGCGGTGCGGCGCGCGCATGTACGTCGGACCTTGGCAACTGGTCGAACAGCCATCAGTGCTACCTGGGGAGGCTCGACCCGCAGCCACCGAAGAGCGACCCCTCATGGCAAGGCCACACCGACGGCGCTATCTGGACCTGCGTCCGCGAACAGGGCATCCGGTTCGTGACACGGTGGATCTGGCTGCCCGGTAGGCCCGACACAGTCGTGGTCGACCCGGTGACGCTGGTCTACGAGGCAATCGGGGAAATGCGTCTTGCGCCGCCGCTGATCAAGACGGCTCCAGGCGTTGGCCAGATCGGGTTGGTGAACTTGCCGGTCTGGATGTGGGTAACGAAGACGGAGAACACCTGGGGGCCGATCGTCCGGTCGGCCAGTGTGCCGGGGTTGGCTGTGACGGTGACCGCTCAGGTCAAGGCGATCAACTGGTCGATGGGGGACGGTAAGACGGTTCGATGTGAAGGACCGGGAACGCCGTACAACAAGTCGATGGGCGTGAAGGCCTCGCCGACCTGCGGACACCGATACATCAAGACCTCCCGCAAGCTACCGAACTGCAAATACCCAGTCGCCGCCGTCGCCCAATGGGACGTCACCTGGCAGAGCACGCTCGGTGACACAGGTCAGATCTCCATGACACAGCAAGCCGCGACCCAACTGCGCATCGGCGAAGCAGTCCCAGTACTCGTCGATCCAAACGGTGGCGATGCTGTCGCCCCGGCGACGAGCGGATGCTGACGACGAGTGCCGCAAGGTGTGCCCAAGGGCCAGCGGCGGCGTAGCCGAGTAGGTGCGAGAGGAGGTCCCACCGGACCTGCCGATCGACGAGGCAGTGAGCGCGATCAGTATTGGACGCGATTTCCTGCGGACCAGGTCCCGCAGGGAAAGTCCAGTTCCGACCATCGGGTACGTCGGGCAGGCTCAGTTGCCCGACGCCATCAACCGGGCCGTTGCCCCCCGAGGCATCGTTGAGCCTGGTGTACAAGAGGCACCTTCGGCGGCTCCGGAGGCACGGAAGCCGGTGGCCAACACGGCGTCGAGAAGGCCAAGTGCGCCGGAGCAGCGCCATCAGCCGCTTTGCCGCGGACCGTCGCAATGCACCAAGCCGTCCACTGCAACCACCGAGGTTGCGCGCTCGCCCACCGTCCACCACCACGCCTTGCAGCAACCTGCAACCTGTGGACAACCCACCCCGCCGAACACCCTCCGTATGCCACCCTTACACCAACAGCACACAAGAACGGAGCCCCACCACATGCCCCGCCGACCGGCCCTCACCACCGCCACCGCAGCCCTCTGCGCCCTCGTAGCGCTAACCGCATGCAACGGCTCCCCCGAGGCCGGCCAGCCCAATCCCGTCCCCACTACGACCTCTCCGACCGCAAGCCCGACACCTGCAGCGCCATCCACGCCAGCCCGGACCACGGCGGAGCAGGCAGCCATCGCGGCTGCCAAGGCGCGCTTTGTGACGGCATCTGTGGCCGTCGACACTGCGCTGAACAACCCTCCCGCGGCGACCGAGGCCAAGCTGCGGCAGGCGGGTGTCGGCGGCAACTGGTTCGTCCAGGTGTGGGGAAGTGTCGGGTTCCACCTAGAGCGCGGCTGGTACCAGGACGGCAAGGCCACGGTTGAGTCGATGTCCGTCGTCTCTGTCAAGGTCACAGGAGAGCAACCCGAGGTACACCTGAATGCCTGCCTGGACGCATCCAAGATCTCACTGCGCTACCTCGCGACACGCAAGCCCGTGCCGGTCGGGCCCGGGACAGACGGGCGAAGCAAAGTAGACGCGAAACTGGTTTTCGCGCCTCCAGTTGGTCAGTCCAAGAAGATGTGGTTCCTCGTCGACGAACAGGACACCGGCACATGCTGAAGTTTGTTCTGCGGCCGGTTGTCAGCCTTCTCGTCAGCGCACTGATGCTGACAGGTTCAGTCGTCGCAGCAACCGCCTCGGCCGGAAGTAAGGTCCTGCCACCCAAGCCTGATGGCGACTACGTCCCACATTGCGAGCCTCATGGGCCCTGCTGGTGGATTCCACGCGTCGCGATAGAGATCCCAGGGGAGACAAAGAAACCGGGCACGAAGCCGGCCAAATCGACCACGAGGACGCCGGAAACGGTCTGCATGGATGGCGGTGCGGCACGCTCATGTACGTCGCACCTTGGCAACTGGTCGAACAGCCATCAGTGCTACCTGCGGATCCTTAGCCCACAGCCTCCGCACAGTGACCCCTCATGGAAGGGGCACACCGACGGGGCCGTTTGGGTTTGTGTCCAGGAGGTGGGCACGCGATTCGTCACCAGGTGGATATGGCTGCCCGGTCGGCCCGACACAGTCGTAGTCGACCCGGTGACCCTGGTCTATCAGGCAATCGGGGAGATGCGCCTGGCGCCGCCTCTTGTCAAGACAGCACCGGGACCTGGCCAGATCGGGTTGGTGAACATGCCGGTCTGGTTGTGGGTTACTAAGACGGAGAACACCTGGGGGCCGATCGTGCGAAGTGCGAACGTGCCGGGGTTGGCTGTGACGGTGACCGCTCAGGTCAAGGCGATCAACTGGTCAATGGGCGACGGTAAGACGGTTCGATGTGAAGGGCCAGGGACGCCGTACGACAAGTCGATGGGTGTGAAGGGCTCGCCGACCTGTGGGCACCGCTACGTGAAGACCTCGCGGAAGCTGCCGAACTGCAAGTACCCAGTCACCGCCGTCGCCCAGTGGGACATCACTTGGCAGAGCACCCTTGGTGACAGCGGGCAGATCTCGATGACTCAGCAAGCCGCGACTCAGCTGCGTATTGGCGAAGCAGTCCCTGTTCTCGTCGATCCAGGTGGTGGCCAGGCCACGGTTGCCGATTCAGGGTGCTAACGGCGCGGGACCGCCGTACGGCGATGCTCCCGTTGTCCATGGGCTTACGCAGTGTGCGGGTCTGGGACCAAGGCTGCGGTCAGGGTCTGGGTCTGGCCTGGGGCGCCTCAGGCGACGGCCGCGGTTTCCGAGGCGCGCAGGGCCGGCGACTCGAAGTTGGCTGAGCGGGCAAAAGGCCGCCGAGCAGGGCAAGTAATCAGCTTGCTCCGGGTGCGTAGATCCGACGTACTGCGGCTGCGTTGACCGAGGACCATGGCCGCGCTGTCATGGTCTGTCTGGGCGTCGAGTCGTGGGGTTTGGCGGGTGAAATGCGGTCCGGATCCACGACTCGCGGTTTTGAGGAGCAGCCAATCGGCACGAGTCGGCGTGATGTAGGTCGGCGCTCCCTGTCCCGCGCGCGAGGCTACGTCGGACGGGCGCGGCGGCGCCAGAGGTTGTTGGCTGGCGGGTTGTTTCAGCGCTGGCGGCTACAACCCGGCAGCGGCACAACAGCCTGCCAGCGGGACGACGTCCGGCGGACTCGCCGCCAGTACCAGTACGCCGCGCGAGATCGGCAGGGTACGACGGCTGGCGTGCGTCGGGCGGACCGTTCTCAGCGGGAGGGGCGCCGCGCGGTGGTCGTGGAGGTGGCGGGCCCGTGGACTTGGCAGGCGCTCCGTGCGAGGGCGGGCAGGTGTTGCGGGCTCCGTGCCAGGTCGGGTGTTGCGTCGTACGCCGCGGCTTGAGGGTGGGGTTGTGGATAAGTTCCGCGGGGGGTGGGCGGTAGGCAATAGATTCGGGGTATGACGAGTTGGGCTTCGGTTGATGAGGTTCGGGCGGACCTGGTGGGGGTGCTTGCGCGGTTTCGGGCGGGTGGTTGGGCGTTCAGTTTTGGGGATGGGGTTCCTGAGGCGGTCATGCTCACGTACGACGAGTTCGAGGACCTCGGTGGGGAAGGCAAGTTCGCGGTCCTTGACGAGGTGATCGAGCCGGCGGTTCTTGCGCGACGGCTGCCGCAGCTCGTGGAGGTCGCGCGGGCCGGTGCCGGTGTTCCCGTGGTGTGGGGTGTGGATGGGGAGCCGGAGGCCGTGGTGATGTCGACGGCGCAGTACCGGGATCTTCGCGGCGACGATCACCCACCGGCTGGCGTCGTCGACGACCCCACGGTGCGGAAGTACGCGACGGAGCCACTCCCCGGCAGCCGACCACTGGACTTGGACGAGTGGGCTGCTCGGATGGGGTCCGAGACACAGGAACTGCTGGAGGAACTGCGGCGTGAGGACCGAGAGGAGTCATGAACCTCGGCGTCGGGTACCGCTTGGTCGCGGGTCCCGATTTCGATCTCGACTATCGCCGGATCGATGTCGCAGCAAGCAGAGATCCTTCCGGACCTGAGGCCGGGCTCCGACGCCAGGTGGTTCGCGCGATGCTCGACCTCGCCGCAGGTAAGTCCGACGGGCATCACGCCCTGAGCTACGCACCGGAGAAAGGCGATCTGCGCGACTGCGTGACGGCGTACCTCCGGGTGGATCCTGGACGGCCGGCGGACCATCGGCTGGTGTTCCGGGAAATCGGACCACCAGCACCTGGTGAGTTGGCGCGGCGGGAGCTGCTGGCGATCAAACCTCGCCGCGGACGAAACAACATCTATGCGCATGTCTGCGCCCGGTTGAACCGCCATCCGAACGATCGCCAACCCGGCCTTGACCGGTTCGACAGCTGGTACGAGCTCAGCGGCGGCCTCGCGACGCGGCAAGCCGAGCTGGATGTCAAGCGTGCAATCGCTCACGCGTGGGATGGGCAGCAGCCGCTGCGGTCCTCGCGACCCATTCTCGTCGGAGCACCGCCCAGGCCGCTGAGCTCAACCGCAGGTCTGGCCCGCGATCGTCAGCCTCCGAGGAACTCGCGGCCAGGACCGACCGGCTGGCCGGGGCGTGACTGGTGATGGGTCAGCCGGTTAGGTGGGGGTTGGGGGTTAGGTCTAGGTGGGGTAGGGAGCGGAGTTGGTTTTCTTGGTGGTAGGTGAAGAAGGCGGCTATCAGGCCGGTGGATTCTCGGCGGGTTCGGGGGTCGGCTTGGAGGGCGGTGGGCCAGTCTCCGGTGAGGAGGGCGGCCAGGTGGGTGACGGTGGCGAGGGACGGCATGGCTGAGGCGGGTGGGCGGCAGGTGGTGCAGACCATGCCGCCGGCGGCGGGGTTGAAGGCGCGGTGGGGGCCGGGTTCGCCGCAGCGGGCGCAGTCGTCGAAGGACGGGGCGTAGCCGGAGATCGCGAGTGAGCGGAGCAGGAACGAGTCGAGGACCAGGGCCGGTTCCCGTTCGCCGGTGGAGAGGACGCGCAGGGCGCCGGCCAGGAGCAGGTGCTGCTGGGTGGCGGGTTCCTTCTCCTCGACGACGAGGCGGTCGGCGGTCTCCAGGAGGACGGTGCCGGCGGTGTAGCGGGCGTAGTCGTTGACGATGCCCTCGCCGTACGCCGAGATCGACTCGGCCTGGGTGACGACGTCGAGGGTGCGGCCGGTGGCGAGCTGCAGGTCGACGTGGCTGAACGGCTCGAGCCGGGCACCGAAGCGTGACGACGTACGGCGGACGCCCTTGGCGACCGCGCGGACCTTGCCGTTGGCGCGGGTCAGCAGCGTGGCGATCCGGTCCGCCTCACCCAGTTTCTGGGTGCGCAGCACGATCGCCTGATCCCGGTAGAGCGGCACGACGTCAGTGTCTCACCCGCGACCGACATACTCCTCGAGGCCGATCGGCTCACGCCCGGTGATGTCGGCGACAGCGGTCGAGACGTTCCCCATCTCGCCGCTGGCGATGGCCGCGTACGACGTGACCCACCCGGCGACCTCCCACGGGGCGGCGCCGTACGACTCGCGGGACCGGTAGGCCTCGTCGAGCGTCTCGGCCTCGTACCGCACCTTGCGGCCCCAGGCCGCGGTCAACACCGCCGCCGCCTCGGCCAGCGTGAACGCGGACGGGCCGGTCAGGTCGTAAGTAGCGCCGTTGTGACCGGACCCCGTGAGCACCCGCGCCGCCACCGCGGCCACGTCGTCCCGAGCGACCGCGGCGACCCGCCCGTCCCCCGCCGGCCCGCGGATCACGTCGTCCGAACCCACGAACCCGGGCACGAAGTCGAGGTACATGTTGTCCCGCAGGAACGTGAAGTCGACCCCGGTCGACCGGATGTGCTCCTCGGTGTGCCAGTGGTCCCGCGCGAACGTGAACGTCGCCCCCGGCGCCGCCCCGACGAACGACGTGTACACGATCCGTTGCACACCCGCCGCCACCGCCGCGTCGACCGTTGCCTTGTGCAACGCCACCCGGTCCGCCGACTCCGTTGCACTCAGCAACATCAGTACGTCGACGCCGTCGAGCGCGGACAGCAACGCCGCGTGTTCGCCGTACGCCGCCTGCGCGACGGAGGCACCCGGCACCGACGGAGCCCGCGCCGGATCCCGCACGATCAACCGCAGCGGTACGCCGGTCAACTGTGCGACGATCCGCGACCCGAGCTGTCCGGTCGAGCCGGTGACGCCGATCACTTGCCCACCAGGTCCATCCCGCCCTGGGTGTACCGCTGCCCGGCCACCGCGTCGGGCGGAAACGCCTCGTCGAGCGCAGCCAACTCAGAAGCCGACAACGTCACATCCAAAGCGCCGAGGTTCTCCGCGAGATAGGTCCGCCGCTTCGTCCCCGGGATCGGCGCCACGTCATTGCCCTGCGCAAGCAACCAGGCGAGCGCCAGCTGCCCCGGCGTCACGCCCTTCGAGGCAGCCAGCGACTGCACCTGCGCGACCAGGTCCAGGTTCCGCTGGAAGTTCTCGCCCTGGAACCGCGGCAGCCCGCGCCGCATGTCGTCCTCGGGGAAGTCAGCCTCCGACTTGATCTGGCCGGTGAGGAATCCGCGCCCGAGCGGGCTGAACGGCACGAACCCGATCCCGAGCTCACGCAACGTCGGCAGTACGACGGTCTCCGGGTCGCGCGTCCACAGCGACCACTCGCTCTGGACGGCGGTGATCGGGTGTACGGCGTGGGCCGCGCGCACCGTCTCGCCGTTCACCTCGGACAGCCCGAGGTACCGCACCTTGCCGGCCTCCACCATGGAGGCCATCGCGCCGACCGTCTCTTCGATGGGCACCTGCGGGTCGCGGCGGTGCAGGTACCAGAGGTCGACGTGGTCCACGCCGAGGCGGCGCAGCGACGCGTCGAGGGCCTCGCGCGCGTAGGCGGGCGAACCGTCCACGACGGACGGCAGCGCCGAGGCCGACGCGGGACGCTTGAAGCCGAACTTCGTCGCGAGCACCACCTGGTCGCGGCGGCCGGCCAGCGCACGGCCGACAAGCTTCTCGTTCTCGCCGTCGCCGTACACGTCGGCGGTGTCGATGAAGGTGCAGCCCGCGTCGATCGCCGCGTGCAGCGTCGCGATGGACTCGGAGTCGTCGGCCCGTACGCCGTACGACTGGGACATCCCCATGCAGCCGAGGCCGAGGGCGGAAACGGTCAGGTCACCGAGCTGGGATTCTCGCATACCCCGAACCTACCGCCGTACCGTCGGCAGCTCGACAGGAGGTGTCACCACGGGCGAGCGGTCCGCACGCTCAGCGCGGCAGGCGGCGGGGATGAATTCGGGGACACCTCCTGTCGAGCTGCCGGTCGAGTCAGAGGTCCAGTTGTGCTGGGGTGCTCGGCGCACCCGACTCCAGCAGTCTGCGGAGCAGCACGGGCAGCTCCCGCGGCGCGAACCGTCCTTGGTGCGTCTCCAGCTCGACGAGCGTCCACCACCGCATGTCGTGGACGTTCTCGGCGCGGAGCTCCTCGGCGGTCAGTGAGCCGGCCGGGGTGAAGTGGTCCGTGCGGATCAGGAAGTAGTCGTTGAGGACGCCGTCGTACCCGGTTGCGTGGCCGTCGGCAACTACTTCCTGGTGCCAGAGGTGCGGCGGGTCGGCGAAGTCCCGCAGGCCGACCTCCTCGACGAGTTCGCGCCGCAGACCCTCGACCACGGTTTCGCCGGCCTCCAGACCGCCGCCGGGTGTCGCCCACAGCGGCCCGTCGCCGAACTCGAAGCGGACCAGCAGGATCCGGTCGTCAGGGTCGAGGATCACGCCGCGCGCCGCTGGGCGGAGGCTGGGCAGGCGGAGCTCCAGTTCGCGGTGCTGCTCGGCCGCGCGGAAGCCGAAGCGGGTGTTGACCTTGCGCATCGGGGCGTTGGTCAGCGCCGTCCACGTGTGCAGGAAACGTTGTGTCGTACGGTGCTTGGCCAGTTGGTCGAGATTCGCCAGCTTCAGGTGGGTGCCGAGGTTGTGGCCGCGATGCTCCCGCAGTACCAGCGTGTCGTCCTGCTGGGCGTTCTCGGCGTCGGCCCGCGGCAGATAGATCAGTGTGTAGCCGGCCGGCTCACCGGCGAGAGTGTGCGCCATCGTCACCAGGGCGAGATAGTTCCGGTCGATCCGCGCCTCGCTCGCCTCGAGCTTCTCGACGGTCCACGGCACGACCTCGCGCGTCATGCCACCGGTCGGTACGTCGAGATCCATCGCTGTGTGCAGGTCGGCGTACGCCTGCTGATGTTCCGGCGGGCACAGCCCCGCCCACGACGTCAGCCGGTACCCGTCGAGCCGGCCGGCAGAAGAGCGCAGCTCCTCCAGCCGCAGGTCGTCGTACGGCAGCGGTACGACGAGATGCTCCTCGACATGTTCCACCTGGAACCCGAGCCGCTCCGCGAACGCCGCACCCGGCCACGGACTCGACGGTACGCCGAGCTCGGCCTGGACGATCGTCCTCCCGAGTTGCGCCGATCGGGTCACGGCCCACTGCCACAGCGCCGTACCGATCCCCCGCCGCCGATGCGCCGGCGGTACGTCGACCTCGACCTCCACCGTGTCGAGGTTGTCGGTCAGCCGGTACTCGAACAGCATCCCGCCGACCACCCGGTCGTCCTCGAACGCGCCGACCGCGATCCGCTGCTTGAGCGGACCCGGGTTGCGCAGCGAGTACCCGAGCGCCTCGCGCCCGGTCACCAGCGCCGCCTCCCGGCCGGCGATCGCACCGGCCCGGAAGGCGTCGTACCACTCGTCGAACAGGGCCAGGTCGGCCGGGTCGATCTCGCGAATGCTGATCACCCGGCCGACCCAACCAAACAATCGGGTCAGAACGCCAATTGCCTAGACCGGCGCGACCGAGCCCTTGTACATGCCCATGATCACGAAGTTGTCCGCGTACGGCGCGTTCTTCAGGATCGGGTCGTCGTCGGCCGGGAACTTCGCCACCCGGGTGCCCTCGAGCGCGGGGTTGTTACCGTAGCGCTCCCACAGCGGGATGATCGGCAGCAGTTCGTTGAACGCCATCGCCGCGGTGGTGATGTTCTTCTTCTGCTCGTCCACGTTCAGGCCCTGCGCCGACTTGTCCACGACCTGCTGGAGGTCGATCGGACCGGCCGAGGTGGTCTGCTTCAGCGGGAAGTTCATACCCTTGCCGCCCGAGTTCGCCGCGATCACGTAGTTGAACGTGTACAGGTCCTGGACGAACGCGAAGTACGGGTGCGGGTGGCTCGACGCGCCCCAGCCCTGGATGGCGATGTCGAACTTGCCGGCCAGGACGTCCGGGTTCAGCTGGGTGAAGGTGATACCCCGCTTGGTGATGTTGAAGCCGAACTTGTTCAGCTGGTCGGCCGCGTTGGTGGCGGCCGGGTTCCAGTCGGCGAACTCGGTCGGGAACTTGATGTCGTAGGCGGCCGGCTTGCCGTTCGGCAGCGTCCACTTGCCGCCGTTCTTCTTCCACCCGGCCTCGGTCAGCAGCGAGGTGGCCTTGGCCTCGTCCTTCTCGTAGGCCTGCAGCTTCTTCTGGTCGGCGTCCGAGATCCAGTCGGGCACGAGGATGTCGGAGAAGCCTGCCATGAACTTGCAGGGCTTGCCCGAGTCGCCGAGCGCGACGGTTCCGTTCTCGTTGCGGTCCAGGACGTAGGCGATCGCCTGCCGTACCCGGGCGTCGGCCAGCTCCGGGTGGGCGGTGTAGTTGAACACCAGCGACGGGCCCGAGTACACCGGCGGCCGGAGGATCCGGAAACCGCTGGACTGCAGGGTCTTCTCGGTGGCCACCGCGAAACCGTGGGTGGCGTAGTCGACATCCTTGTTCAGCACGACCGGGGAGATGTCCGAGGTCTCACCGTTGTACAGGACGACCTTGGTGAAGCCGATCTTGTCGGCGAACAGGCCCTTGTCGTTCTTGACCAGCGACATCTGCGCGTTGGTCATGCTCTTCACATCGAAGTTGAAGGGGCCCGAGACGACCGGGTTCTCCGGACGGAACTTCTGGAAGTCGCCGTTCAGCTTCTTGCCCTCGGCGCTGTCCAGGCTGGTCTTGGCCTTCCGCAGGGCCTCGGCCTTGGTCGCCCACTCACCGTAGACCGAGTCCGGCAGGATCCCGGCGCGGAGGATGTAGCGCTCCAGCACGGTCGACGGCGTCGCGATGGTGAACAGCACCGTGGTGTCGTCCTTGGCGCTGACGTCGGACAGGAACGTCCAGTCCTGCTGGCGCAGCAGCCAGCGCAGGTTGAACGTCGACACGACGTCCTTCGCGGTCACCGGCTTGCCGTCGCTCCAGGTCAGCCCGGAGCGCAGCTTCAGGGTGTAGGTCTTGGTCGCCTCGTCCAGCGTGCCGGACTCGGCCATCATCCATTCCCACTTCTTGTCGGCCCAGTAGTACATGCCGGCACTCGGGTAGACGAGGTCGAAGTACGGGCTGTTACTGGCCTGGATGCCGTCGGTGACACCGGCAGCCAGGTTGAAGTGGCCCTTGGGCGGCAACTGGTACGGGTACGCCCCGTGGAACTCCTTGTTGCCGGACTTGCCGCTGTCACCGCCGCTCGCGTTCGGCTTGCTCGGCGAACACGCCGTCACAGACCCGATGCCGGCCGCGCCGACACCGGCGATACCGAAGATCTGGAGCACGTGCCGGCGGGAAATCGCGTTGGTCAGAGCGCTCGCGCCCTTCCCGTTGGTGCCGGAATCGTTGGTGCCGGTGGGACTCATCCTTCGTCCTTTCTGGACTGACCACACACCTATGTGGGTCAGTTACTACTTACTGGTGGGACTAACTACCGCCCTCGCGTTTTTCCCGACGCCGGGTGATGACCACCCCGACGACGACCACCAGGCCCAGTAGCAGGCCCAAACACAAGGTGAACAAGGTGACGACGAACTCCGGGGTGCCCGGCGTCAGGGTGAGCAACAGGACTCCGCTGGCCAGCACCAGGAACACCGCCCAGCTGAGCGCCATCCGGCCGATCTGCGGCGACATCAGGCCCTCGGTTCATCCGACCGTGCCTCATCGTCGAGAGCGGCCACGCCGTCCCGCGCGACCACGTGGCACGCGGCGGACTGGCCGGACCGGATCGTGACCAGCTCGGGGACCGCCCCGTCGCAGAGCCCGTCCTCGAACAGCGGGCAGCGCGGATGGAACGTGCATCCGGACGGCAGGTGCGCCAGGCTCGGAATCTCCAGGCTGCGCAGGGACTCGCGGCCCTTGGTCTTGGTCAGGTCCGGGTCGGGCTCGGGGATCGCGTCGATCAGCGCCCGGGTGTACGGATGCGTCGGCGCGTTGATGATCTTCGGCGTCGGCCCGAACTCCACGATCCGGCCGAGATACATCACCGCGGTCTTGCCGTGCCAGCCGAAGTACTTCGCGATCGCCAGGTCGTGGGTGATGAACAGGAACCCGACGCCGAGGTCGTCGCGCAGCCGGCCGAGCATCGCGAGCACGCTGATCCGGATCGACACGTCCAGCATCGACGTCGACTCGTCGGCGATGATCAGCTTCGGGTCCAGCGTCAGCGCCCGGGCGACGGCGACCCGCTGCCGCTGACCGCCGGACAGCTGGTGCGGGTACTTCGACAGGTAGTTCTCGGCCGGGGTCAGGTCCACCTTGGTGAGCAGCTCGACGGCCCGCTCGGCGGCCGCCTTCTTGCTCTTCACCACTCCGTGCTTGAGCAGCGGGGCGGTGATCGTCTGCTGGATCGTCCGCGTCGGGTTGAGCGAGGCGTACGGGTCCTGGTGGACGTACTGCACGCTGCGCCGGAAATTCGTGAAGTCGTCCCGCTTCAACGCCCAGATGTCGGTGCCCTCGAACGCGACCTCACCGCTGCTCGGCCTGGCGAGACCGGCCGCCATCCGGGCCGCCGTCGTCTTCCCGGAACCGCTCTCGCCGACCAGGCACAGAACCTCGCCGGGGTTGACCGACAGGTTGATGTTGTCGACCGCCCGGATCGGACCGGCCTTGGTGTGGAACACCTGGCTGACCCCGCCGAGCGTCATCAACGGCGCCCGGCCCGCGGTCTCGGGGGACTTCTCCAACGCGCTCATGATGCGTTCCCCAAGTCGCTCGGCACCTCTCGCTGGAGGTGCACGTCCTTCCAATGGATGCAGGCCGCCTCGTGCGCGTCGCCCGGCTCGTCGGTGATCGGGAGCAACGGCGGGTCCTCTTCCTTGCACTCCTCGGTCGCGTACTTGCACCGGGGATTGAACGTACAACCCGGCGGGAGCGCGGCGAGGCTCGGCGGTCCGCCCGGGATCGACTCCATGTCCGGCAGGTCGCCGACGATCGGCGGCACGGCCTTGATCAGCCCGAGCGTGTACGGGTGCCGCGGCCGGTAGAACATGTCCCGGACACCGCCGGTCTCGATGATGCGACCGGCGTACATGGTGGCGACCCGGTCCGCGAGCTCGGCGGCCAGCGACAGGTCGTGGGAGATGAAGATCATCGAGAACCCGAGCCGCTCGCGGACCTCGTGCAGGACGTCGACGACGGACCGCTGGGTGAGGATGTCGAGCGCGGTGGTCGGCTCGTCGAGGATCAGTACTTCGGGTTCGAGCAGCAGGCTCATCGCGATCAGCACGCGCTGCCGCATACCGCCGGACAGCTCGTGCGGGTAGCTGTCCATCACCCGGGACGGCTCGAGCCGCACCAGCCGGAGCAGCTCGCCGGCCCGGTCCTCGATCTCCTGCTTGGTGAACTTGGTGTGCGCGCGCATCGTGTCGTGCATGTGCGCGCGGATCTTGAGCACCGGGTTGAACGCGTTCATCGCGCCCTGGAACACCATCGCCGCGTCCCGCCAGCGGAACTGCCGCAGGTCCCGGCCGTCCAGGCCGAGGATGTCGATCTCGGTGCCGTCGCCGCGGTTGAAGGTCACCTGGCCGCTGGCGTGTCCGAGCCGCGGCAGCAACCGCAGCAGGCCGAGCCCGAGCGTCGTCTTGCCACAGCCGCTCTCGCCGACGAGTGCGACGCTCTCACCCGGAAACAGGTCGAGGTCGACACCGCGGACCGCCTGCACCGTCGCACCGGAACCGGTCCGGTACTCGACCTTGAAGTCGCGGATGGACAGCAGCGGCTTGCCCTCGCCGCCGCGCTTCGCACGGGTACTCGAAGAAGTAGTCGTCACAGTGATCACCGGTCCCGGAGCCGCGGGTTGAGGATCTCTTCGAGGGATCTCGTCATCATCACCAGTCCGAGCTGCAGCAGGATGATCGCGACGATCGGGCTGAGGATCCAGGCCAGGCTCGCGTCGTTGAAGATGGCGCCGGCGATCCAGGCACGGTTGAGCATGATGCCCCAGTTCGCCCCACTCAGCGGCGCCAGCCCGAGCAGGTAGAAGCCGACCAGCTGGTAGATCGCGTTCGTCACGCCGATCATGAAGTTCATCAGGATGAAGCTGGCCATGTTCGGCAGGATCTCGACGAACACCACCCGCACTGTCCCGAGGTCGAGCAGCCGGGCCGCCTCGACGAACTCTCGCTCCTTGAGGGAGAGGACCTGCGCCCGCACCGCCCGGGTCAGCACCGGCCAGGACAGGACGCCGACCAGCAACGCGAGCAGGATCGGCGAATCGAGCTTGAAGAACGCGCCGAGTACCGCGAGCAGGATGATCGGGGGGACCGTCAGGAAGACGTCGGCCACGGTGACCACCGCGGAGTCGACCCATCCGCCCAGGTAGGCGGCCAGCGATCCGAGCACGATCGCGATGGCCGTCGAGATCGCCGCGGCGAAGAAGCCGACGAAGATGACGGTGCGGCCGCCGCCGATCATCTGGGCCAGGACGTCCTTGCCCTCGTTGTCGGTACCGAGCAGGTGGCCCGGAGAGCCGGCCGGGAGCAGGATCTCCTTGACGTTCGGCGCGATGTCGGGCGCGAAGAAAGGCCCGATCGCGGAGACCAGTACCAGCAGCAGCACCACCACGAAGCCGATGAAACCCGCTGGACTGCGGCGCAGTGAGCTGAGGATGCCGGCGAACCGTGAGACGCCGGTCGTGCCGATCGAGGTGACCGGAATCGTTGCTTCTGTCATCTCAGCTCACCCCTTGGCCTTGCCGCCGACCCGGATCCGCGGATCCAGGCGGCTGTAGAGGACGTCCGCGAGCAGGTTGGCCGCGACCACCGAGATCGTGACGACCAGGAAGATCCCCTGCAGCACCGGATAGTCGCGGCCGTTGACCGCGTTGAAGAGGCTGAAGCCGATGCCCTGGTAGCCGAAGATCTTCTCCACGAAGATCGCGCCGCCGACCACGAATCCCAGCGACACCGCGAGCTGGCTGAACAGGGGCAGTACGGCGTTGCGTCCGACGTACCCGGACCGGATCCGGTTGTCCGACAGACCGCGCGCCCGGGCGACCGTCACGTAGTCCTCGCCGAGGGTCTCCACCGTGGACGACTTCATCACCAGCGCCCAGGAGCCGACCGTGGTCAGCGCGTAGGCGAGGATCGGCAGGAACGCGTGGTAGAAGATGTCGTTCAGGAAGCTCAGGCTGAACGACGGCTCCACTCCTGCCGTGTACGAGCCGCGGGCCTCGGTCAGGTTGAACAGCTGCAACTTCACGCCGAGGAAGACCACGATCAGGATCGCCAGGATGTAGTTCGGGATCGCGTGCAGCAACGAGCCGATCGACGTCAGCAGGTGGTCGATCCAGCTCTCCCGCCGGTAGGCCATGATCATGCCGGCCACGATGCCGACGATGAAGCTGATAACCGTCGCGACACCGACCGAGAACAGCGTCCACGGCAAGTAGGTCTTGATCACCTGCGCGACTGTGGTACCCGGCGACAGCGTCGAGTTGCCGAAGTCGCCGTGCAGCAGGTTGACCATGTAGGTCGCGTACTGCGAGATCACCGGGGCGTCCGGGTCGAGCGAGAACAGGTTCTGCGCCTGGGCGGCGGCCGCCTCGTACGAGATACCGGTCTGCGCGATCTGCGTCTGGATATAGGTGTCGACCGGGTTACCGGGCAACAATCTGACCAGGAAGAACGTGCCGGTGGTGACGATGAAGACCGTCAGGACCGCCTTGAAGAGTCTTCGGACCAGCCAGGCGTTGACAAAACGCCGAGCAGCCGAGGGTCTCGGTTCGACGACCGGTCCTTCGATCAGCTTCGCCGCGGACGTGTCGACCGCACCACTCACTGCTCACCTCCACGCGACTACCAGGGAAAGCCGGTGGCGCAGACCCTCAACAGCACGAATTAGTAACGCTGTCTTGCAAGAGTCTGCGCATAGTGACGACAGTCTGCGCAACCTCGGTCACCGAGTCAACGACTTGAGGCAACGTTGAGACAACGTCGCGGACCGTGACGCAACGGTACCGGGGCGTGCAGGAATCGCCCGCCTCCGACACGGAAGCGGGCGATTCGGGGTGAAGGTTCGACTACTGTCAGCGCGTGGCGCGGTTGACAGCCGAGACGACCGCCTTCAACGAAGCAGTGAGAATGTTGGCGTCCCGGCCGACACCCCAGAACACCTCGTCACCGACCTCGCATTCGACGTACGCCGCGGCCAGCGCGTCACCGCCCGCGGAAAGCGCATGCTCGTGGTAGTCCAGCACCCGTACGTCGTACTTCAGCGGCTTGATCGCGTCCACGAAGGCCGACACCGGACCGTTGCCCTCGCCAACCAGTTCGTGCGGCACACCGTTGGCATAGACCTGAACCCGGAGCTGGTCGCCCTGCCCCTCACCGGACGTCGAGTTGACGCTGAGCAGCGACAGCGGGCCCGGTGCCAGGTACTCGGCCGCGAAGATGTCCCACATCTGCTGCGGACCGACCTCGCCGCCCTCGTTGTCGGTGTGCTGCTGGATCACCCGGCTGAACTCGATCTGCAGCCGGCGCGGCAGGTCGAGCCGGTGCTCGGACTTCATGATGTACGCGACGCCGCCCTTGCCGGACTGCGAGTTGACCCGGATCACGGCCTCGTAGCTGCGGCCGACGTCCTTCGGGTCGATCGGCAGGTACGGCGCCTCCCAGGCGATCTCGCCGACCGGCTTGCCCTCGGCCGCGGCCTGCTTGTCCAGCGCCTCCAGGCCCTTCTTGATCGCGTCCTGGTGCGAGCCCGAGAAGGCGGTGTAGACCAGGTCACCGGCGTACGGCTGACGCTCGGGAACGCGCATCTGTGTGCAGTACTCGACCGTGCGGCGGATCTCGTCGATGTCGGAGAAGTCGATCTGCGGGTCGATGCCCTGGCTGAACAGGTTCATTCCCAGCGTGACCAGGTCGACGTTGCCGGTCCGCTCACCGTGGCCGAACAGGCAGCCCTCGACGCGGTCCGCGCCGGCCATCAGCGCCAGCTCGGTGGCAGCCACCGCCGTACCGCGGTCGTTGTGCGGGTGCAGGCTGATCGTGCTGTGCGCACGCCGGGTCAGGTTGCGGCCGAACCACTCGATCTGGTCGGCGTACACGTTCGGGGTGCACATCTCGACGGTGGCCGGCAGGTTCAGGATGATCTCGCGGCCCTCGGCGGGCTGCCAGACGTCACTGACCGCCTCGCACACCTCGAGCGCGAACTCCAGCTCGGTGCCGGTGAAGATCTCCGGGCTGTACTGGTACCCGAACTCGCAGTCGCCCAGGATCTCGTCGGCGTACTTCATCACGGTCTCGGTGCCGCGGACCGCGATCGTGCGGCACTCGGCCTTGTCGACGTTGAACACCACCCGGCGGAACAACGGCGCGGTCGCGTTGTAAAGGTGGATGGTGGCCTTCGGCGAGCCCTGCAGCGACTGCACGGTGCGCTCGATCAGCTCCTCGCGCGCCTGGGTCAGCACCGAGATCGTCACGTCGTCCGGGATGACGTCGTCCTCGATCAGGCTCCGGACGAAGTCGAAGTCGTACTGGCTGGCGCTCGGGAAACCGACCTCGATCTCCTTGTAGCCCATCTTCACCAGCAGGTCGAACATCCGCCGCTTGCGGGCCGGGGACATCGGCTCGACGAGCGCCTGGTTGCCGTCGCGGAGGTCGGTGGACAGCCAGCGCGGGGTGCGGTCGACGGACTTGGCCGGCCAGGTGCGGTCGGGCAGGTCGATCGGCGGGAACGCGCGGTAGCGGTGGGTCGGCATACCGGACGGCTGCTGAACAGGCTTGGGCTGGTTCTTCGGTGCCACGGGGGTTCTCCTCGAGAAGCTGTCTACTGCACAGGGTCGCTTGGACGACCGGCGTACGACAAAACTCCGCGGCGAGGGAACCGGCCTTAACAGGCCTCGCCGCGGCAGCGAAGGAGGAGAAACTGGTGCCGCATGATGCCGATGAGTCTATGCACAACTCCCCCGGCCCGTCGAACCGGGGATCTCGACCGGCGAGACACGGAGAGTTACGAGGTGCTCGCTGAGGATGTGCTGAGGATCCGCGTCGCGGGCTCGCGGGATGGTTCGCGGCCGGTGCGAGGATGGGCGGATGACGGCGCGAGTACTCGTGGTGGAGGACGCGGAACCGATCCGGACCGCCGTCGGGATCGCGCTGACGGAGGCGGGGTACGACGTACGGACGCAGCCTGACGGTGACGGGTTCGAACGGGAACTGGCGACGTACCGGCCGGATCTGGTGCTGCTGGATGTGATGCTGCCCGGGCGAGACGGGTTCGAACTGCTGGCGCTCGCCCGCGAGACGTCGAACGCCGGCGTGATCCTGCTGACCGCGCGCGACGCTGTTGGGGACCGTCTGCACGGGTTGCGGACCGGCGCGGACGACTACGTGGTGAAGCCGTTCGTCCTGGCCGAGCTGATCGCCCGCGTGGAGGCGGTGCTGCGCCGGATGGGACGGTTGCGGACCGTGCTGACGGTGGGCGATCTCGAGGTGGACGTCGAGGCGCAAGCGGTACGCCGGGCCGGGACGGCGATCGAGCTGACGGCGACCGAGTTCAAGCTGCTCGCGTTCCTGGCCGGACGGGACGGGAAGGTGGTCGGCAAGACGCAACTGCTGACCGCGGTCTGGGGGTACGACGACTATGCGGACAACCTGGTCGAGGTCTACGTCAGCGGTCTGCGCCGCAAACTGGAGGCGCACGGCCCGCGCCTGCTGCACACGGTCCGCGGCTCGGGGTACGTGTTGCGCGCATGAACCTGTCGCTGCGTGTGCGGGTGACGTTGACCGCTATCGCCGTACTGCTGGTGGTGCTGCCGATCACCGGGCTGGCGGTGAAGGCGGTGTTCGACGCGCAAGCCGAGCGCAGTCTCGACTCGCTGCTCACCGGGCGGGCGCAACTGGCACAGCAGCTCGCGCGGCAGAACGTTGCGCCAGGCAACTTGGTACGGCGGGTGGACGCGGACGGGGTCCGGGTGACACTGATCCTGCGCAACGGGCGGCAGCTCGGTGCCCCGCCGATCGGTCCGGGTGCGACCGTCCGGCAGGTGAAGGCAACGCTGCAGGCGGGCCAGCAGACGAAGGGCGCGACGTTGCTGTTGTCCGCGGACACCGGGTTGCTGGCCGACGCGAGTGCCCGATTGCGGAACGTTCTGCTGATCTCCGGCGGGCTGGCGATTCTGATCACCGCGCTCGCATTGGTGATCGGGATGCGGTTCGCGTTGGCACCGTTGGACGCGATGACGGGGTTGGCGCGGTCGATCGCGGCGGGACGGCGGGGCGGACGGTTGCAACCGTCGCGCGCGGACACCGAACTCGGCCGCACCGCAACCGCCTTCGACGAGATGCTCGATGCTCTCGAAGGCGCTGAGGGTGCGGCGCGGCGATCGGAAGACCGGATGCGGGAGTTCGTCGCCGATGCCGCACACGAGCTGCGCACTCCGGTCGCAGGTCTTCAAACCGCTGCCGAAACCCTGATCCAGCTAGGTCCGGAGGCGTCGCCCGCGCAACGTGAGGAACTCGAGCTGTTGTTGGTCCGCGAGTCCCGTCGCGCCGGCACGCTGGTCTCCGACCTCCTCGAACTCAGCCGCATCGACGCCGGGCTCCAGCTACACCTGGCACCTGTGGACCTCCGCGACCTCGCCGAGGCTCAGGCGGCTCGCCTTCGCTTGGTCGCACCCGATGTTCGCGTCGAGATCGTCGGCTCGGCGACCGTCACCGCCGACGCTGACCGGCTCACCCAGGTCCTCACCAACCTCGTCGACAACGCCCGCCAGGCCGGGGCCCACGCGCTGCGCATCACAGTTGCACCCACCGGCGTACTCGTCGAGGACGACGGTCCCGGCGTACCGCCGCCCGTCCGCGACCGCATCTTCGCCCGCCTCGTCCACGGCCCCGACAGCAAAGGCGCCGGTCTGGGCCTCGCAATCGCCCGCGGCGTAGCCCGAGCCCACGGCGGCGACCTGACCGTCACCAACCGCCCCGACGGCCACCAAGGCGCCGCCTTCCACCTCCACCTCCCACCCCTCGCCCCGCCACCTACCCCACGCTGAACCTGATCCCGCGGCCCCATTTGCCTCGCTGACCCAGCAAGTTGCGGTAGCGCGGAGCGCGGTCGGGCGGGGGTCAGGCTCGGAGGAGGCCGTTGATGGTGGTGGTGTGGTTGGCGAGGATTCGGGCGGGGTCGGCGCCTAGGACGTGCTGGAGGACTGTGGCGTAGACGTCACGGAAGTCCGTGGTGGACTTCAGGTCGCCGTTCGACAGGTCGGTCAGACTGGGCTGTTCGCCGTAGAAGCCGCCGGTCACCTTCTCGCCGAGGACGAGGACCGGGCCGGCCGTGCCGTGGTCGGTGCCGTCGCTGCCGTTCGCCTGCACCCGGCGCCCGAACTCCGAGTACACGAGGACGACCGCGTTCTTCCCCCGGTCGCTCCGCTGTAGCCGTTGCACGAACGGCGTCAGCGCACCGTCGAGCTCGGTCAGCAACCGCTGCTGGGTCCCGCGCTCGTCCGCATGCGTGTCGAAGCCGCCGAGCGACGCGGAGTACGCCCGCGTCGGCACTCCCGCCTCGATCAGCCCGGCGATCAGTTCGAGTTGCGCGCCAAGCTGCGAGGCACCGCCCGCGGACGCACCCTTCGTGCGCTCCTCGTCGTCCTCGTCCTCCTGCTCATGACCGCTCCGAACGGCCTTCCCCAGCACCTGCGCCGCGTTCTGCAGATCCTGCACCGACTTGGCCGCTCGCGCCTGCCAGGGGCCCTCGCCCGGACTCGGTTTGCCCAGCGCCGCGTACGCCGTACCCAACGCACCGCCCGGCAACGCCAACCCGCGCAAGGGCAGTGATGCCGCGGCCGTGGTCTCGCCGGCGAGTAAAGGCGGCAGGGTTGGCTCGACAGAGACTGCCCGCAGCGGGCCGGCTCCGGTCGCGTCCAGCCAGCGGCCGAGCCACCCGGTCGGTACCGGTGACTTCGGCGACGCCGTCTGCCAGATCGCCATCGACCGGAAATGACTGCGATCGGGCTCCGGATAACCGACGCCACGCACGATCGCGAGCCGCTTGCTGTCCCACAACCCCTTCAAGCCCTTCATCCCCGGATTCAGTCCGAGTCCGTCGCCGAGGTCGAGCACGTCGTTGCCCGCGTACGCCAGGTCCGGCCGAGCCTTCTGGTACGCCGGGTCCGCCGCGGGGACGACCGTGTTGAGTCCGTCGTTCCCGCCGTACAACGTGATCACGACCAGCACCGACTGATCACTCGGCAGCGGATCGTCGACGGCCGCGGCCATGAGGTCGGACCAGTTCACTTGAGTCGCCCCGGCCGCCAGTGCACCTGCCGCGGTCACCCCGCTGAGCGTCAGGAACCGTCGTCTCGTCAGATTGTCCACAATTCTCCTATCCGTTCACGACGTACTCAGGTGCGCACGCCGCCACCGCGGTCAGCTGCACTGGATCCTTCACACCGGCCAGCGCCGACCGGGTCCGCTGGGACCAACTGTCGACACCCAGCAGCGCGCCGACCGCGCTCACTCGATCGGTTGCGTTGTCGACAATCGACAGGTCGGCTTTCTTCGCCAGCTGCTGCGCGAGCTGCAGCCGCGTCACACCGGCCGACGTGGTCAGCCAGCTCGCACCGGCCGGCCACCCACCGACACTCGGCGGGCGGTACGGCAACTGGCCCATCCCCCGCAGCCCGGCGAGCAACTTGGTCTGCTCCTTCTCGGCCAGCTTCCCCGGCCGGACACCCAGCGCACGCAGCAACCCGACCGCCCACTCGACCGGCTGTTTCACCAGACTCGCCGCCGGATCCCGGAATCCCGCCTCCCCAACCATTGCCGTCAGCAACGACCTCACGTCCCGGCTGCCGCCGTACGCCGTACTCAGCCGGGCGACCGTCGCCGCATCGGGCGGCGTCGCCGACACCAACCGGAACCACAACCGCCCGATCACGAACGCGGCCGACGCGGGCTGCGCCAACGCGAGCGCCGCGAAATCCTTCGCGTCGAAGTCGCCGGTCCTGCCGAGCACCGTCTTCGTCCCGGAGTCGAACCGCCGGCGCTGGAACGTCGCGCCGTCTTCCCGCAGCACCCACCCGGTCAGGCAGCGCGCACCCTGCGCCACATCCGCTTCCTGGTAGTGGCCGATGCCCAGCGTGAACAGCTCCAGGAACTCGCGGGCCAGGTTCTCGTTCGGCGACCCCTTGCGATTTCGTTGACCATCCAGCCATCGGATCGTGGCATTGTCGACAATCATCGCCTGCGCCAGGTCGCCGAACCGGCCGAGGGCAAGACGGCGCTGGGTCTGGTTCTGCGCCAGCATCCAGGCGGCGTTGCGGACCTTCTGGTTGCTGGTCGCGAAGTGCCCGTGCCAGAACCAGGTCAGCCGCTCCCCCGCGGTCCGGCTCACGACCATCCGGTCGAGCCACCAGAGCGTCAACTTCCGTTCCTGCGCGGCCCGCTGCCGATTAGCAGCCTTCTTCGCCTCCGGATCCCGCTCCGCGCCTGAACTCCTCTCCCCGTCTGGGCTCCTCTCCCCGTCTGGGCTCCTCTCCCCGCCTGGGCTCCTCTCCGCGCCTGGAGTCGTCTCAGCGCCTGGGCCCTTCGCCGTATCCTGCCTCGGCTTCTTCCCGTCCTTGTCCTGCTTGTCCGGCTTCTTCGGCTTCGCCGGCGGTTCGAGGCCGGTCGGTACGGCGATCGCCGCCGCGGCCGCATCCGCGCCCGGACCGAGCAGGCGCCGTACCGTCGCGTCGACTCCGGCCTCCAGGTCGCCCGGCGCGGGGCCGAAGCCCAGCCGATCGTTCAGCCGCCGCACGACGGCTCTCTCACTGATCCCGGTCATGCTCCCGATCGTGTCCAGCGCACGCTCGCCGGGCCAGCATCCGGCGGCCTTCTTCAGCGGATCCACAGGTTCGAGTAGACAGCGTCTACCGAACTCGTGTAGACATTGTCTACGTGACTGCCCTAGGCCTGCTGACGGCTTCCGCCTGCTGCCACGCGGCCTGGAACCTGCTACTCAAACGCAGTGGCCTCGGCGGTCCGGCGTTCGTCTGGCTGTGCGGCCTGTTCACACTGCCCGTCTCGATCGTCCTGCTCGTTCGCGGCTCACTCACCCCGGCCTGGTGGGCCGGCGTGGTGAGCATGGCCCTGCACACGACGTACGCCGTCACGCTGCAGAAGGCCTACGCGCTAGGCGAGTTCTCGACCGTGTACCCGATCAGCCGGGGCACGGCGCCGGCGCTGGTCGCGATCGCCGCGATGCCGCCACATCCGCAGGTGTACGTCGGTGCAGCCTTGGTGCTGACCGGCGTACTCATCCTGGATCCGCCACGTTCACAGCGGCGCAGTGTCGCGCTCGGGCTGGCGGTGGCGGGATGTACGGCGGCGTACACGTTGTGGGACGCGTTTGCGGTCGAGTCATTGCAGGTCGACCTGCTCTCGTACCTGGCCGTTGCGAACGTGACGCAGATCGTCGTGTTGTCGACAATCGTCCACGACGTCCGCGGTGCGGTCCGGCACTGGCGGGCCGCCGTACCGATCGCGGTGTTGATGCCGGCCAGTTACGGGCTGGTGCTGCTGGCATTGTCGTTCGCGTCGGTCGGCACGGTGGCGGTCGGCCGGACGCTGAACGTCGTCCTCGGCGCACTGCTCGGCGCAGTCGTGCTCCGCGAGCGGCCGCGCGTCGCGGGACTGGTCGTCGTGGTGGCCGGCGTACTTCTGGTGAGTGTTTGAGGGGAGCGTTCAATGAGAGATCTGGTGTGTTTGCACGCAGGTACGAGTGGACCGTCGACCTGGGACCGCTTCGTGCCCGAGTTCGAGGCGTTGGGGTACCGGGTACATCGTCCGACGTTGCTGGGCCACGGGAACGCTCCGCGGCGCCGCCCGTACCGGCTCGACGACTTCCGCAAGCAGGTACTGGGTGAACTCGACGGCCTGGACCACCTGACGATTGTCGGCAATTCGCTCGGAGCGTTCGTGGCGAGCGCTGTCGCGATGGCGGACCCCGATCGCGTCGACCGCCTGGTCCTGGAAGAACTGCCGGTACCGCCACGGGACGCCGCGGACACCGCACCAACCACGCGCGCGACGCCGGGGCTAGCACTGCTAGCGGCCGGCTGGATGACCCGACGCAAGTGCGACCCGCTCCTCCTAAGAGACGTCATCGCGGACCTCCGCCGCCCGCAGCCAGGATGGTGGGCCGGATTGTCGACGATCCGATCGCCCACAATGCTCCTCGCGGGCGGCCCGAAGAGCCACCTGGACCAGTCCCGCTTCGAGCTGGTCGCCGATCTGATGCCATCGGCAACCATCACCACGATCGAGGCCGGTCACCGCATCCACACCCACGCACCCGAACGCTGGCTGGCCACGGTCCGGACGTTCCTTGCCTTCAAGAGCGCTTGAATTCCTAAGCTTGCGGCATGACGCAAACTCTCCTCGAGCGGATCGGGACCCACGGGCTCGGCGTGCTGGTCACGATCAAGCGGGACGGCCGGCCGCAGCTGTCCAATATCACCTATGTGTTCGACGGCGACCGCGTCCGGATCTCGCTCACCGACGGCCGCGCCAAGACCAAGAACCTGCGCCGAGACCCTCGCGCCAGCCTGTACGTCAACGGCCCGAACGGCCGCTCGTACGTCGTACTCGAGGGCAAGGCCGAGCTCAGCCCGATCGCCGCCGAGCCGTACGACGCGGTGGTCGAGGACCTCGTCGACTACTACCGGACCGCGTCCGGCGAACACCCCGACTGGGACGAGTACCGCGCGGTGATGGTGCAGGACAAGCGGTTGATGTTGTCGATGACCGTCGACCACGCCTACGGCATGCCGGCACCGTCCTGACCAAGGCTCCGGGGCCCGCCCCCTGAGGAGCGGGCCCCGGAACGCGGCACCTCAGCGCAGATCGAAGCGGTCGAGCTCCATGACCTTGGACCAGGCCGCGACGAAGTCCTTGACGAACTTCTCCTGGGCATCGGCGCTCGCGTAGACCTCGGACAGCGAGCGCAGCTGCGAGTTCGACCCGAAGATCAGGTCGGCCGCCGTCGCGGTCCACTTCAGCTCGCCGGTCGCGACATCGCGGATCTCGAACAGGTTCTCGTCGGACTCCGACGCCCGCCACTCGGATCCCGGTGCCAGCAGATTGACGAAGAAGTCGGTCGACAGGGTGTCCGTCCTGTCGGTGAAGACGCCGTGCTTCGCGTTGCCGACGTTCGCACCGAGCGCCCGGAGTCCGCCGACCAGAACGGTCATCTCCGGACTCGTGAGGGTCAGCAGGTACGCGCGGTCCAGCAGCAGGGTCTCCGGCGACAGCTTCTCCCCCGCCCGCAGGTAGTTCCGGAACCCGTCGGCCCGCGGCTCGAGGACGCCGAACGACTCGACGTCGGTCTGCTCCTGCGTCGCGTCGGTCCGGCCCGGGTGGAATGGAACGGTGACGTCCTGACCGGCGTTCTTGGCCGCCCGCTCGATCGCCGCGTTGCCGCCGAGCACGATCAGGTCGGCGAGCGACACGCGCTTGCCACCCGGCTGCGACGCGTTGAAGTCGTGCTGGATCCGCTCCAGGGTCTCGAGCACCTTCGCCAGCTCGGCCGGCTCGTTGCACTCCCAGCTGCGCTGCGGCTCGAGCCGGATCCGCGCGCCGTTCGCGCCGCCGCGTTTGTCGGTCCCGCGGAAGCTGGCCGCGGACGCCCACGCCGTGGACACCAGCTGCCGCACCGACAAGCCGGACCCGAGGACCTTCTCCTTGAGCGCCGCGATGTCGGCGTCGTCGATCAACTCGTGGTCGACCGCCGGCACCGGGTCCTGCCACAGCTGCGCCGACGGGACCCACGGACCGAGGAAGCGCGAGACCGGACCCATGTCGCGGTGCAGCAACTTGTACCAGGCCTTCGCGAACGCGAGCGCGAATTCGTCGGGGTTCTCGAAGAAGCGTCGCGAGATTGGGCCGTAGACCGGGTCGAACCGCAGTGCGAGGTCGGTCGTCAGCATCGTCGGGCGGTGCTTCTTCGAGGGGTCGTGCGCGTCCGGCACCGACTCCCCGGCGTCCTTCGCGACCCACTGCTTGGCGCCGGCCGGGCTCTCCGTCAGCTCCCATTCGTGGCCGAACAGGTTCTCGAAGAAGCCGTTGCCCCACCGGGTCGGCGTATTCGTCCAGGTCACCTCGAGTCCACTGGTGATCGCGTCGCCGGCCTTGCCGGTGCCGTAGCTGCTCGCCCAGCCGAGCCCTTGGGCCTCGAGCGGCGCCGCCTCGGGCTCCGGACCGACGCTCTCCGCGGGTCCGGCGCCGTGGGTCTTGCCGAACGTGTGCCCGCCGGCGATCAGCGCGACGGTCTCCTCGTCGTTCATCGCCATCCGGCCGAACGTCTCGCGGATGTCGCGGGCCGCGGCCAGCGGGTCCGGGTTGCCGTTCGGGCCTTCCGGGTTCACGTAGATGAGGCCCATCTGGACCGCACCGAGCGGCCCACCCAGCTCGCGGTCGCCGCTGTACCGCTCGTCGCCGAGCCAGGTGTCTTCCGGACCCCAGTAGATCTCCTCCGGCTCCCAGACGTCCTCCCGTCCGAACCCGAAGCCGAAGGTCTTGAAGCCCATGTCCTCGAGGGCCACGTTGCCGGCCAGGACGAGCAGGTCGGCCCACGAGATCTTCCGGCCGTACTTCTGCTTCACCGGCCAGAGCAGCCGTCGGGCCTTGTCCAGGTTCGCGTTGTCAGGCCAGCTGTTCAGCGGCGCGAACCGCTGCGCCCCGTCGCCGGCGCCGCCGCGGCCGTCCTCGATCCGGTACGTGCCGGCCGCGTGCCAGCTCATCCGGATGAACAGCGGTCCGTAGTGCCCGAAGTCCGCGGGCCACCAGTCCTGCGACGTCCGCATCACCTCGACGAGATCGCGCTTGAGCTCGTCGACGTCGAGCTTGCTGAACTCCTCGGCGTAGTCGAAGTCCTCCTCCATCGGATTCGACTTCGCCGCGTGCGGGTGCAGGATCGTCAGGTCCAGCTGGTTCGGCCACCAGTCCCGGTTGGTGCGCGGCCGGCTGACCGTCGGCTCCGGGGAGTCGATGGCAGGGTTCTCGCTCTCACTGCCGTGCTGGGTAACGCCGGGTGTGTCGGACATGCTCAACCTCTCGATGCGATTGCTGATGTCAGGAAGTGCCGGCGGCGCACGTGGGGCACAGACCCCAGTACACGACCTCGGCCTCGTCGACGACGAAACCCTGGTCGTCGGACGCGGTGAGGCAGGGTGCGTGCCCGACCGCGCAGTCGACGTCGACGATGGCGCCGCAGGACCGGCAGACCAGGTGGTGGTGGTTGTCCCCCACCCGCGCCTCGTAACGGGCCACCGACCCGGCCGGCTGGATCCGCCGGACCAGCCCGGCGTCGGCCAGTGCGCGGAGTACGTCGTACACCGCTTGATGGGACACGTCGGGCAACTCGTCGCGGGTGGCCCGGATGATCCCGTCGGTGTCGGCATGCGGATGCTGGTGCACGGCTCGCAGTACCGCCATCCGGGGACGGGTGACCCGGAGCGCGGCCGTCCGTAGCACCTGCTCGAGTTCGGACTCGATGGCCACGTTTGCGAGTCTTCTCCGCAGTCTGGAATCAGTCAAGAGTGCCGCGATTGCGGTGTGTCGCGTCTACCGGCGATAAACCAGTCGCCAGAACGGGCGTCTCGGTGGACCCTGAGGGCGTGGAGATCACCGAACTGTCAGCCGACGACGAGGTCGGATGCGCGGAAGCCGTCGCCGTGGACTCGGCCGGTTGGAAGCTGGACCGCCCCGAGATGCTGCAGCACACGCCGCGGAGTTTCGCGAACATGCTGCGCTACGGCTGGGACCTGGTCCCGCCCAAGGCCTACCTGGCCCGCGAGGACGGGACGCCGGTCGGCCTGCTCACGGTCAACGTGCCGAAGCACGAGAACACCAACCAGACCTGGATCGACGTCAAGGTCCATCCCGATCACCGCGGCCGCGGCATCGGGTCGGCGCTGGTCGGGTACGGCGAGAACCTGACCCGCGAACTCGGCCGGAACGTGGTCGGCTTCGGCGGACTCGACCTGCCGAAGGCGGAGGCGTTCGCCCAGCGGCACGGGTTCGAGCAGAAGGCGATCGAGGTCAACCGGCGCCAGGAGCTGGCCGGGCTGGACTGGGGCATCGTCCAGCGGCTGTACGACGAGGCGGTGGCGGCGTCGTCGGCGTACGAGCTGGTGAAGTTCACGGGGTCGCTGCCGGAGGACATGCTGGACGGCATGGTCGCGGTGACCGAGTCGATCAACGACGCGCCGAAGGACGATCTCGACGTCGACGACGACGTGTACAGCCCGGAGCGGATCCGGGCGTACGAGGAGGCCCAGGCGAAGAGCGACCACACCCTCTACCGGGTGGTCGCCCGGAAGAAGGACACCGGCGAACTGGCCGGCCACACGGTCGTCGCGGTCGAGCAGGAGCGCCCGCACATCGGCGAGCAGCATGACACCGCGGTGTCGCGCGACCATCGCGGTCACCGCCTCGGAGCGCTGCTCAAGTCCGCGATGCTGCTCTGGCTGCGCGACGAAGAGCCGGCGCTGACCCAGATCGACACCTGGAACGCCGAGTCCAACAACCACATGATCGGCATCAACGAGCAGCTCAACTACAAGATCGTCTCCCGCTTCCTGATCTACCAGAAGCCGCTCTAGTCGTCCCCGAGGTGAGCTAGACGGGCTCGAGGACCGTCACCTTCATTTCGTTGGTGAGGGTGAAGCCGAGGGAGTTGTAGAGGCGGATCGCGTTGGTGTTGCCGCCGCCGGTGTGCAGGAACGGAGTCTGGCCGGCTGCGGTGATCTGCGCGGCGACCGCGCGGATCAGCCGGCTGGCGAGACCTTGGCCCTGGTACGACGGATGCGTGCAGACCGCGCTGATCTCGGTGTATCCGGGGAGCGCGAACCGCGTACCGGCCATTGCGATCAGCTCGCCGTCGCGGCGTACACCGACGTACGTGCCGAGCTCGATCGTGCGGCTCCGGAACGGGCCGGGATCGGTAAGCGCGACGAGCGAGAGCATCTCGGGTACGTCGTCGACGCCGAGGACGACCGCCTCCGGATCAGCGGCCGGCAGCGACTCCGGCGCGACGAACTGGACCAGATCGATCTCCAGCTCCACCTTGAAGCTGTCCGGCACCGCGAGAGCCGGGCGCATCAGCGCACCGGTCGTACCGGACCCGAGCAGGGCGGCCGCGTCGGCCCAGTCCTGCTCGGCCGGTACGTCGGGCAGCGCGAGGAACGGCGCCATCGCGGGCGGATAACGCCGGACGTTGCCGCGGCTCTCGGCGAACGGGGCGTGCACGCCGGTCAGAGCGGCGTACACGGGATTGCGCAGGTTCATCAGAACCCTAGTTTGCGCAGGTTCTTCGCGTCTGTCTGCCAGTTTTTCGCGATCTTGACGTGCAGGTCGAGGTACACCGGCGTACCGAGCAGCGCCTCGATCTGCCGCCGGGCCGCCGCGCCGACCTCGCGCAGCCGGGCGCCTTTGTGGCCAATCACAATGCCCTTCTGGCTCTCCCGCTCCAGGAAGATGTTCGCGTACACGTCCAGCAGCGGCTTGTCCTCCGGCCGGTCCTCGCGCAGCCCCATCTCGTCGATCGTCACCGCGATCGAGTGCGGAAGCTCGTCACGGACACCCTCGAGCGCCGCCTCGCGGATCAGCTCCGCGACCAGCGTCTCCTCCGGTTCGTCCGTGATGTCACCGTCGGGGTACAGCGGAAAACCGGAAGGCAGCAGCTTCACGAGCTCGTCGGCGACCAGGTCGACCTGGTACCCGGACGTCGCGGACACCGGCACGATCGACGCCCACTCGATGCCGGACGACTCGCCGAGCGCCTGGATGTCGGCCAGGTGCTCGACCATCCGCTCGGGTTCGACGAGGTCGGCCTTGGTGGCGAGCGCGACCTTCGGCGTCTTCGCGACCTTCGCCGCCTCGGCCGCCAGGAAGCGGTCACCCGGGCCGATCTTGTCACTGGCCGGCAGACAGACCGCGATCACGTCGACCTCGGCCCAGGTGGTCTTCACGAGGTCGTTCAGCCGCTCGCCGAGCAGGGTGCGGGGTTTGTGCAGACCGGGTGTGTCCACCAGGATCAGCTGTGCATCGGGCCGGTGCACGATCCCGCGGACCGCGTGCCGCGTGGTCTGCGGCTTCGACGACGTGATGACGATTTTCTTGCCCACCAGGGCGTTGGTGAGGGTGGACTTGCCCGCGTTCGGCCGGCCGACGAAGCAGGCGAAACCCGCTTTGAAGTTCTCAGGTGTGGACGACATCGCGGACCTCTCCAGTGCCAAGGGCAAGTACTACGGGAATGTTGGCGCCGGCGAAGTGCCGTACGACGCCCACATCGGCGGATTCGGACTCGGTGACCACGGCGGCCGCCTCGAGACCCTTCACCCCGGACGCGAGCGCCATCGCCACCGCCAGCTGCAGCGCGGTCAGCTCGACCGTGTCGAGGGCGACCGTGCAGGCGGAGTACGTCCGCCCGTCGGAGTCCCGTACGGCGGCTCCTTCAGCGGCCCGCGTCCGTGCACGGGCAGCGCGGGCGAGCGTGACGAGTTTGGCGTCCTCCGCCGAAAGGTCTGACAACAAGAGCTCCTAGGTCAGGCGTGTTGGTGGTTCTGGTCCTGCGGCGCGGGAGTCGGCTCCTCGCGCCGTACGAGAACCGTACCTACCTGGTTGCGGCGGCCGGACGGCCGCTCCGCGGTCAGCGACAGACCTTCGATCCCCACCTCGGCCCCGGGGATCGGAACCTTGCCGAGCAGCTTGGCCATCAGGCCGCCGACGGTGTCGACGTCGTCGTCGTCCAGCGGTACGCCGAACAGCTCGCCCAGCTCGTCGATCGGCAACCGGCTCGACACCCGGTAGGCGCCGTCGGACAGTTGCTGCACCGAGTCCGGGTCCTCGTCGTACTCGTCGGTGATCTCGCCGACGATCTCCTCCAGGATGTCCTCGATGGTGACCAGGCCGGCCGTTCCGCCGTACTCGTCGACGACGATCGCGACGTGCATCCGGGCCGCCTGCATCTCCCGGAGCAGCTCGTCGACCGGCTTGGAGTCCGGGATGTACATGCACCGCCGCATCACCGACTCGACCCGCTCGGTCGACTCGGCCTGGGCGTTGTCGTACACCCGGCGCATCACGTCCTTGAGGTAGACGACGCCGACGATGTCGTCGAGCGACTCGCCGATCACCGGGATCCGCGAGTACCCGGAGCGCAGCGCCAGCGACGTGAGCTGGCGGAGCTTCTTGTGCCGCTCGATGTAGACCATGTCCGTGCGCGGGACCATCACCTCGCGGACGATGGTGTCGCCGAGCTCGAACACCGAGTGGATCATCTGCCGCTCGCCGGACTCGATCACCGCGGACTTCTCCGCGTAGTCGACCAGCGCCCGCAGCTCGGCCTCGGTCGCGAACGGGCCCTCGGCGAACCCCTTGCCAGGGGTCAGCGCGTTACCGATCAGGATCAGGAACTTCGGCAGCGGCCCGAGGACCCGGGTCAGCGCCATCACCGGGCCGGCCGACATGATCGCGAACCGGTCCGAGTGCTGCCGGCCGAGCGTCCGCGGCGCGACCCCGATGATCACGTACGAGATCAGCACCATCACCACGGCCGTGATCAGCACGTGCTGCCAGGTCACCTCGAGGACGCCGGACAGCGCCTGGGTGACCAGCACGATCGCCGTGATCTCGCAGATCAGCCGGAGCAGGAGCAGCGAGTTCAGGTACCGCGGGGCGTCGGACAGCAGGTCGCGCAGCCGGACCGCCCGCAGGTTGCCCAGCTCGACCTGCTCGTTCGCCCGCACCTTCGAGTACGACGACAGCGCAGCCTCGGCCCCGGCGAGCAGCCCGGCCAGCAGAACGAGCACCACAGCCACAACCAGAAGAACAAGGTCGTGGGAAGTCATCTCGGTATCACGCCTCTAGCCGGTTTCCAGGTGCGCGCCATGCTTCCAGCAGGCGGCCCTGGACGTCCCACATCTCCGCTTTCTCGGCGGGTTCGGCATGGTCGTACCCGAGCAGGTGCAGGATGCCGTGCACCGTCAGCAGCTCCAGCTCCGCCCAGGTGCCGTGACCGGCCTTCGCGCCCTGCGCGGCGGCGACCGTCGGGCACAGCGCGATGTCGCCGAGGTGCCCGAGCGGCAGGTCCTCGTCGGCGTCGCCGTCGGAACCCGGCCGCAGCTCGTCCATCGGCCACGACATCACGTCGGTCGGACCCGGCAGGTCCAGGAACTCGACGTGATATCGCGCCATGGTGTCCTCGTCGACCAGCTTGATCGACAGTTCACACTCCGGGTGCAGCCGCAGCGACGACAGCACGAACCGGCTGAGCCGCATCAGTCCGTGTGCGTCGATCTCGACCCCGGACTCGTTGTTGACCTCGACGTTCATCGGTGGTTGTCAGCACTACCTTCATAGTTTTCGTACGCCGAGACGATCCGGCCGACCAGCTTGTGCCGAACCACGTCGTGCGAGGTGAGCCGGCAGAACGTCAGGTCCTGGACGCCTTCGAGGATGTCCTGCACGACCCGCAGCCCGGAATGGGTCCCGTTCGGCAGGTCGACCTGGGTGACGTCGCCGGTGACGACCATCTTGGAGCCGAACCCGAGCCGGGTGAGGAACATCTTCATCTGCTCCGGCGAGGTGTTCTGCGCCTCGTCCAGGATGATGTAGGCGTCGTTCAGCGTCCGGCCGCGCATGTAGGCCAGCGGCGCGATCTCGATCGTGCCGGCGGTCATCAGCCGCGGGATGGACTCCGGGTCGAGCATGTCGTGCAGGGCGTCGTACAGCGGCCGCAGGTACGGGTCGATCTTCTCCGACAGGGTGCCGGGCAGGAACCCGAGCCGCTCACCGGCCTCGACGGCCGGCCGGGTCAGGATGATCCGGTTGACCTCCTTGGCCTGCAGCGCCTGAACCGCCTTGGCGACCGCCAGGTAGGTCTTGCCGGTACCGGCCGGGCCGATCCCGAACACGATCGTGTTCTTGTCGATGGCGTCGACGTACCGCTTCTGGTTCAGCGTCTTCGGGCGGATCGTGCGGCCGCGGCTGGACAGGATGTTCTGTGTCAGCACGTCGGCCGGGCTCTCGGCCGTGGCCTGCTTGATCATCGCGATACTGCGCTCGACCGAGTCGGCGGTCAGCCCGTGCCCGGTGCGGATCACGGCGATCAGCTCGTCGATCAGCCGCTCGGCCAGGGCCAGCTCGGCCGGCTCGCCGTTCAGCGTGATCTCGTTGCCGCGGACCATGATGTCGGCGGCGAACTCCTTCTCGACGATGCGGAGGAACTCGTCCCGGGCTCCGAGCAGGGCCACCATGTCGATGCTGTTCGGCACGACGATCTTGTGCGACGCCTGCGTGCTGGCGGCTGCGCCTGGAACTGTGCCGTTCGGGCGCGCCTCCGGTTCGATACTGCGTGGCCTGGACAGCCTGTTCCCTCCTGATGCCGATGAAGTGGTCCACCCATGCTAGCCGTCCCGCCCGACACCCTCACTCGTAATTCGCCGGGACACGCTTCCCGGGCGCCGCTCGGGTGGCTTCACCGGCGTCGCCCCGGCGGCGGCGTTCGGGCTCAGGACACCGGCGAGGCGGGCAATCTCGTCCGGCTCCGGACCCGGCCTGGAGCACCCCGTGCTCGAGAGCGAGCCGGCGGTTCCGCTCGAGGTCCACTCCCCGCCGGGGGTGCAGGTTCACGGTGACATCGGACGGCGACAGGCGCTGGGCCTTGTCCAGCGCGGCGGCGTACGTGATGTCACGGTGCCCGACCACTGACCGTCGCCGCGCTGCTTCATCTCTTCAGACTGCCGGCCATTCGGGCATGCCGTTGTCAACCTGGAAGGCGGTCTTCGCGTCTTCGTGTCGTGGCACAACCGGCCGTGGTGTACGAAGAGTGCGTGACACATGAGTCCTCGTGGGATGCCGACGAGGCGCTGACGGCTGTCTACACCGCGCACTACACCTCGCTGGTCCGCCTCGGCGCCCTGCTGCTGCGTGACACCGGTACGGCGGAAGAGATCGTGCAGGACGCTTTCGTCGCGATGCACGCCCGCTGGAACCGGCTGCGCGACCCGCACAAGGCGCTCGCGTACCTGCGGACCGCGGTGGTGAACCGCTGCCGCTCCCGCCAGCGCCACCTGGTGGTGGTGGACAAGCACACCCCTCGGACCCTTCCCGATGAGCCGAGCGCGGAGCAGGCAGTACTGCGGACCGAGGAGACCGACCGGGTGATCGAGGCGATGCGGACCCTCCCGGAGAAGCAACGCACAGTGATGGTCCTGCGCTACTACGGTGACCTGTCGGAGGCCGAGATCGCGGACACGATGGGTATCAGCCGGGGATCCGTGAAGAGCCACGCCGCGCGCGCGAGCAAGTCGCTGCGCCAGCTCCTGGAGCAGAACGCATGAACGAGCGAAGCGAGTTCATCAAACAACACAGCACGCTCGGAGCCTCATCCGCGCCCGGAGCGAAGCGAGGACGTGGATGAGTAACGACCCCAACGACCCGTTCGACGAGCTGATGCGGCGATCTCTCCACGAGGAGGCGGACCGGATCGAGCCGTCCGACGCGCTGCCGGAGATCCGCGCCCGCGCGCACGCCCAGCGCCCCGCCGCGCGACGCCCCTGGCTCCTGACCGCCGGCCTCGCCGCAGCCGGCACGGCCGCCGCGATCGGCGCCTTCACCATGCTCAACGGCCCCGACAACACCGCCGACGACGGCGACGCAGTGGCCGGCTCCACCACGACAACCACCGCAACCGTCGTACCGGAGAGCCGAACCCCGTCGGTCGCGATCCCCTCCCCCGCACCGTCCCAGGCGCCCACCGAGCCCCCGAGCACCTCGCCCTCCGCGAAGACCGTCAGCCCGACGGACCGCGGCGTACCGGAACCGGCCGTCAAGAGCACCGTCGTACCCGTGTACTGGCTCGGCCAGCAGGTCGGTGCGCAGAAGAAGTCGGCCGCGCGCCTGTACCGCACCTGGGCCAAGGTCAGCGGCCGCCCGGCCGAGCAGGCGGTCCGCATCATGACCACCAAGCAACCGACTGACCCCGACTACTACTCGGTCTGGCGCGGCGCAGCCCTGAACACCGTCACCCGCTCGAACGGCATCGTCACAGTCGACTTCAAGCAACTCCCGAAGTCCAACCTCGACCCTGACCTCGCCAAGGTCGCCATCCAACAACTCGTCTACACCGTCCAAGGCGCGCTCCAGGACAACAAGACCCCGATTCAGATCACCGAGGCCGGCCGATCCTCCGGGAAGCTCTTTGGCCAGATCGACACCGGAACCCCGGTGTCCCGCGCCGCGGCGGGTGAAGTGCAGGCGCTGGTCTGGATCGACTCGCCGTCCGAGAACCAGATGGTCGCGCCGAAGGTCACCGTCCAGGGGGTCGCGGCGGCCTTCGAGGCGACGGTCAACTACGAGGTCACGAACCTGAAGACGCGGGAGACGAGGAAGAGCTTCGCCAACACCGCGGAGGGCCAGAAGTTCTCGCCGTACGCCTTCCAGCTCACCCTCACGCCCGGGGCGTGGCAGATCAGCGTATACCTGCTCTCCGACCAGGACGGCAGCGTCACGGACACGGACACCAAGTCGATCGTCGTGAAGTAGTTCCTCAGTCCGCGCGGTCGATGGTGGCGGTGAGGAGGCCGGGGAAGGCTGTGTCGAATTCTTCGCGGCGGAGGCGGTTGAGGCGGCGGGCGCCTTCGTCGCGTTGTTCGATCAGGCCGGCGGCTCGGAGTACGGCGAAGTGGTGGCTGGCGGTGGCCTTCTTCACCGGGAGGTCGAACGTGCCGCAGGCGCGGGTCCAGTCGTCGTGGACGGACAGGTCACGCAGGATCGAGCGCCGCACCGGGTCCGCCAGCGCATCCAGCGCAGCCTGCAACGGCACCTCGGCCGGGTCGACATGGCTGAGCGTACGTGCACGAGCTGACTCGACGGACATGGTGTTCGATCCCTGTCGTACAGTTGTGTTCGGTTCCTGTCTAACAGCTTAGCGAGGGGTTGCGAATGATCGAGCTGGTCGACTACGGATTCGGGCCGGGCGCACAGTCGCGGGTGGCGGAGGCGCAGCTGCCTGGGCGCGACGGGGCGCTCGCGGCACTCGAGACGTTCTACTACGCGCTGAACAGCAAGGACCTGGAGACGCTGGTCGGCGGGTGGGCGGATGACGAGTTGGTGCAGCTGAACAACCCGATCGGCGGAATCCTGCGGTCGCGGCAGGCGGTGCGGGAGTTGTACGCGCGAGTGTTCGCGGGGACCTTGAACGTCCAGGTGACGTTCGGCGACGCGGCGACGTACTGGCTCGGCGATTCGGTGGTGTTCGCGGGACGAGAGGTCGGGACGTACCAGCATCCGGACCTCGGGCAGCAGCCGGTGCAGATCCGCACGACACGGATCTTCAGGTACGCCGGCACGTGGCAGCAGCTCCACCACCACGGCAGCATCGACGACGCCGACGTACTAGCGGCGTACCAGCAGGCCGTCCGAACCTGAGGCGGGGAAACTAATCGTCACTGAGCGACGGTTTCTTACCCCGCCGCGAGCAGTGGCTGGTTAGGTCCAGCGGGAGTGGGCGAGGAGGGCGGCGGCTGCGGCGACGCCGGCTGTTGAGGTGCGGAGGACGGTGTCGCCCAGGCGGACCGGGTCGGTGGCGAAGGATTTCAGCTCAGTGGGGGCGATGCCGCCTTCGGGGCCGATGACTATGACGATGTCGCCGGTGGCGGGTGGTTCGAGGGAGGCCAGAGGGGTGGTGGCTTCTTCGTGCAGTACGACCGGGAGCGCCGCGCCGGCCAGCAACTCGGCGACCTCGGCCGTGGTCGCGATCGGGGCGACCTCGGCGAACCAGGTCCGCCGCGACTGCTTGCTGGCCTCGAACGCCCACGCCCGCCACTTCGCGAGCGTCTTCTCGACCCGCTCCGGGTTCGCGCGGAACTGACTGCGCTCCGCGTTCCACGGCACGATCACGTCGACGCCGACCTCGGTCAGCATCTCCACCGCCAACTCGGCCCGCTCGCCCTTCGGCACCGCCTGCACCACAACCACTCGGGGATCGGCGGCAACGACGGCGCCCCGCTCGTCCACCGCCACGGTCACCCCGGCCTTGGACGCGGCAACCACGGCCCCTTCGGCCCAGGACCCCCGCCCGTCCGTCAGGCGAACGCGCTCGCCCTGTCCGATCCGCCGTACGACGGCTGCATGCCGACCCTCCGCCCCGTCGAGCACCAGCTCGTCCTCGTCGAGGTCAGAGCGAAAGAACACGGCGACCCCCACTTACGAAGACCTCCCCGCACCGCTGAGAAGCGGCAGGGAGGCGACACGTCCCGCACCGCCGAGAAGCGGCGCGGAAGCGACGCGCCTCCGCGCCGCTGAGGCGCGGTGGGGAGGCGGGACGTCCGCGGGGCGTCGCGATGTCATCTAGTGGGTGCCGAAGGCGTCGCGGAGGCGGCCGAAAACGCTCTTGTGGGTGGCTTGGACCTGGCCCTGCGGGCGTTCCTCGTCGCGGACCGCCGCGAGCTTCCTGAGGAGCTCGGCCTGGGCGTCGTCGAGCTTGGTGGGCGTCTCGACGATGATCTGGACGATGAGGTCGCCACGACCGGCGTGCCGCAGCCGCGGTACGCCGCGTGCGGACAGCGTCATCGCCGTACCGGACTGCGTGCCGGGACGGATCTCCAGCGGTGTCGTCTCGCCCTCGAGCGTCGGCAGGTCGATCGTCGTACCAAGCGCCGCCGCCGTCATCGGCAGCGTCACCGTGCAGTGCAGGTCGTCGCCGTTACGGGTGAAGATGTCGTGCGGCTCGACCTCGATCTCGACGTACAGGTCGCCGGCCGGACCGCCGCCGGGGCCGACCTCGCCCTGACCGGACAGCTGCACCCGCGTGCCGGTGTCGACGCCGCCGGGGATCTTCACGGTGACGGTACGGCGGGAGCGCACGCGCCCGTCGCCAGAGCACTCGACGCACGGGCTCGGGATCGTGGTGCCGTAGCCGCGGCAGTTCGGGCAGGGGCGCATCGTCCGCACCTCGCCGAGGAACGACCGCTGCGTGTGCGTGACCTCGCCACGCCCGTGGCAGATCTCGCAGGTGACCGGCTCGGAGCCGGCCGCCGCGCCGGACCCGCTACAGGTCGGGCACAGTACGGCGGTGTCGACCTTGAGCTCCCGCGTCGTGCCGAACGCCGCCTCGGCCAGGTCGATCCGCAGCGGGATCAGCGCGTCCTGACCGCGCCGGGTCCGCGGCCGCGGCCCGCGGGTGGCTCCGCCGGTCTGGCCGAAGAACGCGTCCATGATGTCGGTGAACGTGAACGCCTGGCCGAAGCCGGCGCCGCCCGGTCCACCGGCCGCGGAGGCGAACGGGTCGCCGCCGAGGTCGTGCATCTGCCGCTTCTGCGGGTCGCTGAGCACCTGGAATGCGCGCCCGATCTCCTGGAACTTCTGGTGCGCGTCCTCGGAGTCGTTCACGTCCGGGTGGTACTGGCGTGCCAGCTTGCGGTACGCCTTCTTGATCTCGTCCGCTGAAGCGTCACGGCTGACACCTAGGACGGCGTAGTAATCGGTGCTCATACTCCAGACCAGGGGTTGTCTTGATTAGGATTCGGCCAGGATCTGGCTGACGTAACGCGCGACGGCGCGCACTGCGCCCATCGTGCTCGGATAGTCCATGTGGGTCGGTCCGACGATGCCGAGGGTGGCGAGCGCCTCCGACTGCGACCCGTACCCGGTCGCGACCACCGACGTGGTGGCCAGCTCCTCGAACGGGTTCTCGTGACCGATGCGAACAGTCAGCGTCTGCGGATTGGTCGCTTCACCGAGCAACTTGAGGAGGATGACGTGCTCCTCGAGCGCCTCCAGCACCGGCTTGACGTTCCGCTCGAAGTCGTCGCCGTACCGGGTCAGGTTGGCCGCGCCGCCGACGGCGATCCGCTGCTCGCCGACCTCGTCGGTGAACGCCTCCAGCAAGGTGGTGACGATCGCCGCGACCAGTGACCGGTCGGCCGGCGCGAACTGCTCCGGCACGCCGGCCAGGGACGTCGTCGCGTCGGTCAGCCGCTGCCCGGCGAGCGCAGTGTTCAACCGGGACCGCAGGTCCGCGATCAGTTGCTCGTCGACATCGTGCGGGTGCTCGACGAGCCGTTGCTCGACCCGGCCGTTGCTGGTGATCAGCACCAGCAGCAACCGCCGGGGGCTCATCGTGACGACCTCGATGTGCCGGACGCTCGACCGGTTCAGCGACGGGTACTGCACGACGGCGACCTGGCGGGTGATCTGGGCGAGCAGCCGGACGGTACGGCGGACGACGTCGTCCAGGTCGACCGCTCCGGCCAGGAACGACGTGATCGCCTTCTTCTCGGCGCTCGACAGCGTCTTGACCGTGCTCAGCTTGTCGACGAACAGCCGGTAGCCCGCGTCGGTCGGGATCCGGCCGGCGCTGGTGTGCGGCTGGGTGATGTACCCCTCCTCCTCCAGCGCAGCCATGTCGTTACGCACGGTGGCCGGGGAGACGCCGAGGTTGTGCCGGTCGACCAATGTCTTCGAGCCGACCGGCTCATGAGTGGCCACGTAGTCCTCGACGATGGCGCGGAGCACATCCAGCTTGCGTTCGTCGAGCACGCGCACCACCCTCTCCGACTGTCCTGGCACTCAATCGCTCGGAGTGCCAGTCTAGGCGGTCTCGGGCGACGCTCCCAACGGAACGGGCGCGGGACGTGCCACAGTGCTCGCCACATCCACCGGCTGATCCTGTACGGCGGCCTCCAGCAACGACTCCAGTACGTCGAGCACGTGGTAGGCCAGCGCGCCGTCGGCCCGGTGCGGTTCACCGTTGCGGATCGCCCGGGCCATGTCCGCAACACCGACCCCGCGACCCGCACCCGCGTACCCGCCGGCGACCGGCACCTCGGTCCACTCGCGCTGCGCGGCGGTCGCGATCTCGACCGTGCCGTCGAACCCGTTCGGGTCCGGCACCGACAGGCTGCCCTCTGTCCCGTGCACCTCGATCCGCGGCAACCGCGCCGCCCACACGTCGAACGACATCAGCACCGTGGTCAACGCACCGGACTCGTGCTCCAGTACGCCGGTGACGTGCGTCGGCACCTCGACGGGGAACGTTGTACCGGCTCGCGGACCGGTGTGGATCCGGCGCTCCTGCTTCGACTGGCCGGCTCGCGCGGTGACCCGGCGTACCGGACCGAGGAGGGTGACCAGGCTGGTCACGTAGTACGGCCCCATGTCGAGGACCGGGCCGCCGCCGGGCTGGTAGTAGAACTCCGGCGCCGGGTGCCAAAGCTCGTGGCCGGGCGTGACGAACGACGCGGTCGCGGCATGCGGTACGCCGATGTCGCCGCGGTCGATCACCGCACGAGCGGTCTGCGTACCGGTACCGAGGACGGTGTCGGGCGCACAGCCGACGCGGACGTTGTTCGCGGCGGCGTACTTGAGCAGCGGCTCCGCCTCGGCGCGGTCGACGGCGAGCGGCTTCTCGCCGTACACGTGCTTGCCGGCTTCCATCGCGGCCTGGTGCACCGGTGCGTGCGCAGCCGGGATCGTCAGATTGACGACAATCTCAATGTCGTCAGCCGCGTACAGCTGCTCCGGCGAGACCGCGCGGATGGCCGGGTTCTTGTCGGCAATCGTTTGAGCACGCGCCAGGTCCAGGTCGGCGACGGCGACGACGTCGACGCCGGGGAGCTTGCCGAGGTGGTCCAGGTAGGTGCCGGAGATAACACCCGTGCCGACAATGCCGACGCGTGTCACCGGCCCACTCACTTGCTCGCCCACAGCAGACCCCTTTCGATGATCGTGCGGACCTCGGGCGTCTCCAGGTCGTCGAGCTTGTGGCCGACCGTGCAGACGAAGACCTTGCCCTCGCCCCAGGTGCGGGTCCAGACGGCCGGCATCACAGCGCCCTCGATCCACGGGTAGTCCGGGTGCGACTCGAACGTCGTCGTCGCGAGGACGGTGTTCGTCGGGTCGTAGTGGATGTAGTACTGCTCGGTGTGCACGTCGAAGTGCGTGATGCCCTCGACGATCGGGTGATCGGCCTGCTCGGGCACCACCTCGACGCGGTAGTCGGTGAACCCGTGCGGGTGCGAGATGAACTGCCCGCCGGTGATGAAGCTGTAGTCCACGTTCTTGCGGAACGAGTCCGCGATCCCGCCGTGCCAGCCGGCGAACCCGGTGCCGCGCCGGATCGCCGCCTCCAGGCCCTTGAAATGGTCGTCCTCGATCTCGCTCATCGTCACGCACTGCAGCACCAGGTCGACGCCGTCCAGCTCGAGGTACGCCGCGGTGCTGTCGGAGACCGTCACCTCGAAGCCGTTCTCCTTCAGGTACGGGATGAACAGCTCGGTCGCCTCGACCGGGGAGTGCCCTTCCCAGCCACCCCGCACCACCACAGCACGTCGTGTCGTCACACCGACCACCCTTCGAAAGTTTCGGAGTTCCGATCGGAACACTTGCGACCTTAAGTCGCGAGGAGAGGGCTTGCCAACCCGCTAGTCTCGATGGATGGGCTGGAAGTTTTGGAAGCGGTCGAATCCCATGGATCCGCAGGAAATGCTCGCGCGCGGGCATGCGGAGCCGAACAGTTTTCCGGGGCCGCCGCGGCCGCAGGACAGCTTGCCGGTGGGATCGTTCGGGATGACGGTCGAGGATGTGTTCTCGATCACCGGCCGCGGCACCGTGGTGACCGGGCGGGTGCAGGCGGGGACGGTGACGGTCGGCGAGCAGGTGCTGCTCAGCCGGGCCGGGCAGCCGATCCTGCAGGTCGAGGTGACCGGCGTCGAGATGTTCCGCAAGACCGTGCAGACCGCGAAGGCCGGCGACAACGTCGGGCTGCTGCTCCGCGGCCTCGCGAAGGACCAGGTGGCCAGGGGCGACGTACTCAGCAAGTAACCGCGGCAAGTAACCTCGGGCTCATGAGCGCTTGGGTCGAGATCGGCGATCGCACCTGGGTCCGCCGGTACGACGAATGGGACCTGAACGTCGGCCTGGTCGTCGGAGCCGACGGCGCGCTGGTGATCGACACGCGCGCCACGACCGAGGAGGCCGAGCAGCTCCGGGAGCACATCCGCGAGCTCACCGACGCACCGGTCAAATGGGTCGTCAACACCCACGCGCACTTCGACCACGTGGCCGGCAACAGCGTCTTCACCGACGCGACGGTCTACCTGCACGAGAACGCCGCCGCCGAGGAGAAGCTCGCCGGTACGACGTACGCGGTCGCGAAGGTCATCGACCTCGGCGACCGTCGCGTCGAGCTGCTGTACGTCGGCAACGGGCACACCTCCGGTGACACCGTGGTCGGCGTACCGGACGTGAACGTGTTCTTCCTCGGCGACCTGATCGAGGAGTCGGCGCCGCCGTCGTACGGCGAGGACTCGTTCCCGCTCGAATGGCCGGACACGATCCAGAGCGCGATCGGCATGATGACCCCGGACGCGAAGATCGTCCCGGGCCACGGCGCGGTCGTCGACGTCGAGTTCGCCACCGACCAGGCGATCGAGCTCGGCAAGGTCGCGAACACGATCTCGACCCTGCACCACGCCGGTACCCCTCTCGACAAGGCGCTCGAGCACACCGAGGACTGGCCGTGGCCGGTCGACAAGCTCCAGGACGCGATCCGCCGCGGCTACCAGGCTCTCGGTACGCCGCAACGTCCCAGTCTCCCGCTCCTCGGCCCGGGATAACCCCTTTCGGGTAATTGTCCGTTGACACGACGTCATCCCGTCGCGCAACTTGTTCGGAACGGACATCGCCCGACCGGATGGGGTGGCACTTGTGACCACGACGGAGCAAACGGTTCACCCCGACGGACGCGTCGAACTAGCCGATCCTGATGCGCTGGCGGACAGCCGGTACGCGAACGCGGAGCTGGCGCCGACGCGGTTGCCCGAGCGCACCTGGACGACGTACAACTACGCCGCGCTGTGGATGGGGATGGCGCACAACATCCCCAGCTACCTGCTCGCGTCCGGCCTGGTCGCGATCGGGATGAACTGGCTGCAGGCGTTCTTCACGATCACCCTCGGGAACCTGATCGTCCTCGTGCCGCTGCTGCTGAACAGTCACGCGGGAACGAAGTACGGCATCCCGTTCCCGGTCTTCGCGCGGGCGTTCTACGGCGTCCGCGGCGCGAACTTCCCGGCGCTGCTGCGGGCCTTCATCGCCTGCGGCTGGTTCGGGATCCAGACCTGGATCGGCGGGCAGGCGATCTACGTGATCGTCGGCGAGCTGTTCGGCAAGGACTGGATCGAGGCGTCCGCGATCGGCGGGCATCCGTGGACGATGTGGCTGAGCTTCGCGTTCTTCTGGGTGCTGCAGATGGTGCTGATCTTCCGCGGTATCGAAGGATTGCGCCGGTTCGAGAACTGGGCGGCGCCGCTGGTCACGGTCGCGTTCCTCGTGCTGATGGTCGCGATCCTGGTCAAGGCCGGTGGCTTCGGCCCGATCCTGGAACAGCCGTCGAAACTCGGCTGGGACGCCGACTTCTGGAAGATCTTCGCGCCGTCACTGATGGGCATGATCGCGTTCTGGGCCACGCTGTCGCTGAACATGCCGGACTTCACCCGGTTCGGGAAGGGCCAGCGGGCGCAGGTCTGGGGACAGATCATCGGCCTGCCGACCACGATGTCGTTCATCGCGCTGGTCTCGATCATCACCACGTCCGGCACCGTCGTGCTGTACGGCTCGGCGATCTGGGACCCGGTCGAGCTCACCCGCCGGTTCGAGAACCCGGTGATCGTCACGATCGGCCTGGTGATGGCGATCCTCGCGACGATGTCCTGCAACGTCGCGGCCAACGTCGTCAGTCCGTCGTACGACTTCGCGAACGCACTGCCGCGGTGGCTGAACTTCCGGACCGCGGGCCTGCTGACCGGTGTGATCGGCATCCTGATCCAGCCGTGGCGGCTGATCTCGGACCCGTCGATCTACATCTTCGTGTGGCTGTCGTTCTACGGCGGTCTGCTCGCGTCGGTGGCCGGCGTGCTGATCGCGGGCTACTGGGTGATCGACCGGACGAACCTGAACCTCGCCGACCTCTACCGGCCCGGCGGCCGCTACTGGTACGCCGCCGGCTGGAACTGGCGCGGCGTCGTCGCCACCCTGCTCGGCTCACTGCTCGCCGTCGGCGGCGCGTACTCGAACCCGGGCGCCGGACCATTCCCCGAGAACGGCCTGATCCCGTTCCTCAAGCCGCTGTACGACTACTCCTGGGCCGTCGGTCTCGTGGTCGGCTTCATCGCGTACTTCGTTCTCACACTCACCGCGCCGAGCCGCCAGTCAACTGCTACGCACGCGGCTCCGACTTATTAGGTCCTAACATGAGCGGGTGGCTGACAGGTATGGGAATGATGTCCTTGCGGGTGACTGGCGTAAGCCCAAGAACGGGCGGACGGTCGAGGTCGAGATCGCGAAGGGAATGGTCGTCGAGGAGCCGAGTTCCGGTTTCGTCGGGGCGATCGTGCGCTGGGAGCACGGCGTCGTCGACCTGGAGGACCGGCACGGCAAGATCCGTACGTACCCGCTCGGTCCGGGGTTCTGGATCGACGGCAAACCGGTCAGCCTGAAGCCGCCGAAGAAGGCCGGTCCGGCGAAGAAGACCCGGACCGCGTCGGGGTCGGTGGCCGTCGACAACGTCCGCGCGAAGGTCGCGCGGGCCAGCCGGATCTACGTCGAAGGCCGGCACGACGCGGAGCTGGTCGAGAAGGTGTGGGGCGACGACCTGCGGATCGAGGGCGTCGTGGTCGAGTACCTTGAAGGCGTCGACGACCTGGTCGAGATCGTCAACCGGTTCCAGCCCGGTCCCGGCCGGCGGCTCGGCGTACTCGTCGACCACCTGGTCGAGGGATCGAAGGAGTCGAAGATCGCCGCGCAGGTGTCGAACCGGTACGTGCACGTGGTCGGCCACCCGTTCATCGACATCTGGGAAGCGGTCAAGCCGTCGTCGGTCGGCATCAAGGCGTGGCCGCGGATCCCGCACGGGCAGGACTGGAAGAAGGGTGTGCTGCAGGCGTTCGGCTGGCCGGCCACCGATCAGGCCGACGTCGCCGCCGCCTGGAAGCACATCCTGTCGAAGGTGAACAGCTTCGCGGACCTCGATCCGGCCCTGCTCGGCCGCGTCGAGGAACTCATCGATTTCGTGACCCTGGACTGATGTCGGGCATCCGCGCCTCGATCCAGGCGCGGATCCGGCGGCGGGTACGGCGTACGTACCAGGTGATCACGCCGAGCACCGCGCTGAGTGCGAGCACAGCACCGGCGAGCACCGCGGCCGGGATGCGTACGGCGTCGACGACACCGGACAGCACCAGCAGTACGACGCCGGCGGCAGCTGTTGCCACTGGCAACCATGGCTCGAAGACCACGGGGCGCTGCGCGGGGCTCACCTTGACGCCGCGCACCATCCGCGCCCACACCGTCTCGCGCGCCGGTTCGGTGAACCAGCGCGCTGTGCGCAGCAGCCACGAACCGGGCTGATGCTTGCGGCCCGCGGCCGCCTTCACCCAGCTGCCGACCTGCGGGCCGAGACCACCGGACACGTCCACCATCCGGTCCGCGATCCCCTTGGTGATCGCGCGTCCCTCGGGTGAGGCGTTCAGCTCGTCCCGCATCGTCACCAGCGCGCCGAGCCCGGCATCGGCCGGAAAGTCCCTGGCCAGTCGTTCGATCCGCTCGGCGACCGCGTCGAGCTGCCAGCCTTCGGCCTGCAGGACCTGACGCTGGGTCTCACGGATCCAGTCCGCGTCCGCGCCGAGCATCGCGCCGAGGTGCGCGACGCAGTGCAACCGGCCCATCAGCCAGTCCCACCGCCGCCAGTCGGCCGCACCGAACGCGCCGAAGTGGCCCACCTGGCTGCCGTACAGAATGCGGTCGTTCAGCTGGTTGGCGATCGACCCTTCCTGCAACTCGTCGAGCACCTCGAGCGGGATGTCCGGGCCGAGACGAAGGAACTGGAACGGGGCGCTGCGCTGCTGCGGCGTACGTGCCGACGTACAGCGCGAAACGATCTCGACCTCGAGCGCGGTGTCGACGAGTTCCCAGCCGACCACCGCGATCAGGGTCGCGAACGCGTCGCCGAGCGCGCGCTGGATCTGCAACTGCTCGAAGATGTCGTTCAGCCCGACCGCGACCGCTTCCGCGCCACCGGCGGGACGGAGGTCGAGATCGGCGGCGGCCAGTTGTACGTCGAGGGCGTCGCGGACGGCCTGGACCTTCATCAGGCAGTCGCTCGCCGCGGTCAGCCGCTTGTCCAGGTCGTCGCGCTCGTCCTGCGGGGCGGACCTGATCCGGGTCCGCAGCGAGCGCAGGATCAGCCGGACGATCCGCTCGGCGGCGCCGGTCCCCCACAACCAGCTCGGGTTGCCGTCGGCATCGTCCCGGAGGGCTGCCGTGGAGCCGTCCGGGCCCGGGACCCACGGGTGCTCGGTGGCGAGGATCTCGTCGATCTCCGACTCCGAGAGCGCGGTCGCGGCGTCCAGCACGGTCGACTGGTCGTGACTGGCGATCGTGACGGCCTCCCAGACACCGCCGGCCGCACGTCCCCGCGAGTACGCCGGTTGCAGCGCCTCGGCCGCCGCCTTCAGCCGCACCCGCTCCTCTGGTTGCTTCAGGCAACGGTCGAAGAGGCGCTGACTGTCGGACCAGGACGCGTCCGCCTCCAGCAGCAGGCGTTCCAGCTGCTCGACGTCGGAGCGGAAGTCCACCTCGCGCGGGAACTGCACCGCGGACATCGCCGCGACCCGCCAGCTCGGCTCCTGCGCCCCGGGCAACGCGGTCGACGCCCGCCCGATCCCCGCCGACGGTACGACGTACAGCACGTAGCGGGTCGCCTTGCCGTTGACCGGACGCCGGGCGACGACATCGAGCACCGGGCCGAACGGGGCGTTGTCGAGGACGCCGCCGTCGACGAGCCAGGATCCGGTTTCGGCCGGGCCGGGCTGGATCCGCGGCGGTTGCGCGGCCAGCTCCGGCGTCTCCAGCACCGGACCGAACGCGGCCGGGAACGACGCGGACGCACGGGCCGCCCGCGCGAGCAGGTCGGTGTCCTTCAACCCGTTCTTCTCTTCGACGGTGAACTTCCGCTGCGCACCGTCGTACGTCGGCGCGTCCTCACTCGTGAAGCCGTACAGGTACCGATGATCCGGTACGACGAACGCCTGGCCTGCAGCGTCCTTCGCCTCGAACTGCTGCACACCCAACCCGGAGGCGGTGACGAACAACGTCACCGGCTCCTCCGCCTTGCTCTCGCCCGCGTCGGCGACGCCCTTGAGCAGGGCCTCGAGCTGCCGCAGGAAGTACTTGCCGTCGAGCACCGAGCTCGACTTCGCTCCCGCGGACGGCACCAGCTTGCCGACCTCGAGCGACCCGAGACCGATCCACTTCTCCCGCAGCCACGGACCGTTGTCGCCGTCGGGGTCGAGGGTCGAGCCGTTCGCGATCGCGGTCGCCAGCAGCGAACCGTTCAGACCGCCCGCGCTCGTTCCCGCGATCACGTCGACCACTACCCGGCGCCGTTCCTCGCCGCGCCGGCACAACTCCCGCCAGCGATCCGCGAGCACCGCGTCGTACGGCTGGGGACCGGGAGCGTCGTCGCCACCGGACGCGCGCCGGATCAGATCCAGCTCGTGCGTCACCCCACCCATCCAGACCGCCAGGCTGACACCACCGTTCAGCACCAACGCAATCCGGATCTCGTGGTCGGTCATGCATCCCCCCTTTCACCCAGAGATATCACGGTTCCGGCGCATGTTGCAGCGGAGAGTGAACAAACTGTTGTGGCGTTCTGCACGCAGGGTCATTCTGTTCGTGGGGGTGGTCGTGATGCGCGCCTGGGCTGTGCTGGTTTCCGTAGTCGCATTGCTGGCGGCGGGATGCTCCGACACGTCCGGTGGCGGAGGGACGTCGCCACCGGACGAGACCACGACCTCCGACAGCACGAGCGAGCCGGCCCCGGAGCCGACGGGCGCCGAGACGACGCAGCCGCGGCAGAACAAGCCGGCGGTCGAGATCGCAACGCTCCCGATCGGTCCGGGAGCCGAGGCGAACCAGCCGGACGACCAGGCAAAGCAATGCGTCGGCGTCAGCCTGACCGGGCTGGAGCTTCCGCAAGGTGCCACGGTGACTTACCGCGCACCCACTCTGAGCCAGGACGACAAGTACTTCGAGATCGACCAGTCCGGTTGTGGCGGCCAGAGCCCGGAGTGCACCGGGCACCAGGTCCGCTCCGGCGACACACCGGCCTGCTTCGCCGGAGTCCGGCAGGTGACGAACGCCGAAGGACACCACGCCACCCTGATCATCACCGCGGACGCGACGTGCGCAACCGCGGAAGACTGCGAAGCACTCAAGCGCGGTGGCGTCAGCCAGATCGGCTTCGACTCGCGCGCACTCGGCGGCCCGCAACCGAGCGAGACTCCGCCCGAGACCCCCGAGACGCCCGCTGAGACGCCGTCGGACGGCTGAGCGATGGCGGACGAGCGGTCGCAGGCGGAGCGGTGGATCAGCTTCGCGGCAGGCATCGTCACACCGGTGACGTTGGTCAGCGCGCTGCTGTTCTACTTCGGGTACGTCGCCGCGCGGTCGCAGTACGAGTACTTCGGGATCGACGTCGACACGATCGGGCTGAGCACCCAGGACTACGTGATGCGCAGTCCGCAACCGCTGCTCGTCCCGTTGCTCGTCATCACGTTGCTGGTTGTCGCCGCGCTGCTGATCCACAACGCGATCCACCCGACGCCGACCGGCGTACGGCGAGCCGCGCGGATCGCCGTACTGATGCTGATCCTCGGTGTCGCGGGCCTGCTCGCCTATCCGTTGATCGGCGGGATCGCGTACTACGCGCTCATCGTGCCCGCCGTCATCGGCCTGGCCGCCGCGACGCTTGCCTACCTCACCTATCTGCGCCGCAAGGCCGACCCGTCCGTCGGTCCGCAACGGGTCCTCATCGCACTCCTGGCCGTCGTCACCGTCATCTGCGCGTTCTGGGCCACCGCAACCATCGCCCAGTACACCGGCCGCGGCCTCGCCAAGTCCGACGCGCGCCACCCGAGCCGCTTCCCGGTCGTCATCCTCGACACGAAGGAGAAGCTCGCGCTGCGCTCGCCCGGCATCGAGGAAACCGCGCTGCGTGCGGGCGCTGGGCAGACGTTCAACTACCGCTACCGCGGTCTGCGCCTGCTGGTAGTCGGCGAGAACCGCCTATTCCTGGTGCCGGCGAACTGGTCCGCGTCGAACACCACGCTGATACTTCCCCTCGACAACACCATCCGCGTCCAGTTCCAGTTCGAGAACGACCCGCCCTAGCCGAAAATGTCCGAGCCTCGAACGAGGATGTCGCCCATGAGTGCTCAAGCCCCACTTCGCAGCGTTGACGCGGTCGTCCTCGCGGTTCCCGACCTCGACGCAGGCCTCGAGTTCTATCGGGACGGACTGGGACATGACCTGCTGTGGCGCAACGACGACCTCGGCCAAGCCGGCCTCCGCTGCCCGGAGTCGGCGACCGAGATCGTGCTCTCGACACGTTTGCCACCCGAGCCGAACTGGTTGGTGCAATCGGTGGACCAGGCGATCGACGCGATCACGGCAGCCGGTGGTCAGCTGCTCAGCGGCCCCACCGACATCCCGGTGGGCCGCGTCGCGGCGGTGTCCGACCCGTTCGGCAACCGACTCGTGCTGGTCGACCTCAGCGCGGGCCGCTACACCACAGACCAGCACGGCCAGGTGACAGGCGTCGCCCCGGAGCCGTAGTCAGCCGGCCCGATACTCAGGCGCTGTCGCGGACGATCAGTTCGGTGTCGTAGATCTCGGGGCTGGTGAGGTCGGCACCGGCGATCTTCGCCAGGAGGATCTGGGCGAGGCGGGCACCCAGCTGTTCCACGGGCTGGCGGACCGTGGTGAGCTTCGGGGTGGTCGTGGTGGCGAGCACCGAGTCGTCGAAGCCGACCACGGCCACGTCCGCGGGGACGCGGCGGCCGTGCTGGGACAGGACGCGAAGAGCTGCGGTCGCCATCAGGTCGGACGCCACGAACAGGCCGTCCAGGTCAGGGTGCTCGTCCAGGAGGCGCAGTGTCGCCTGCTCGCCACCGTCCGCGGTGAAGTCGCCGTACGCGATCATCGCGGGCAGTCCGGCTTCCTTCATCACTTCCTGGTAGCCGGTCAGGCGGTCGATGCCGGCGGTCATGTCGAGCGGCCCGGCGATGGTCGCGATCTTGCGGCGGCCGATCGACAGCAGGTGCTCGACCCCGGTCCGGGCGCCGGCGACGTTGTCCACGTCCACACTCGCCACCGGTACGTCGACCCCGAGCGGCCGCGCGCTGAACACGATCGGCAGCGGCAACTGCGCCAGCTCCTGCAGCACGTTGTCGCGGCCGTGGTGGCTGATGATGATCGCGCCGTCCACGTGTCCGCCGCGCAGGTATCGCAGCAGCCGCTGGTCGTCGACCCCGGTCGGTTCCGGGGCGGGCTCGATCAGCAGCACGAGCTGGGACGACGTCGGCGCGAGCGTCCGGCTGACGCCGCTGAGCATGCCGGCGAAGAACGGGTCGGAGAACACCCGGCTGTCCGGCTCGGGTACGACGATCGCGATCGAGTCGGTCCGCCGCGTCACCAGCGCGCGGGCCGCCCGGTTCGGCACGTAGCCGAGCTGCAGGATCGCCTGCTCGACCGCGGCGACCGTGTCCGGCAGCACCTTCGGCGACCCGTTCACCACGCGCGAGACCGTTGCCCGCGACACCCCGGCGAGCGCCGCGACCTGCTCCAAGGTCGGAGAACCAGACTCGTTCATCGGCCCTCCTCAGTTCTTGATTGGCCCGCGTTCACACCGTAGTACGTCCCCGGCCGACCGCGCGTCGGACGCCGGCCGTGGACGTGGCGTGTTGGCAGCCAGGACCTAATTGCCGACGCGGGTGTCGGCGACCTTCTCGGCCTGGGCGAGGGCCTGTTTCCACGCGGCGTCCGGCGGCTGCTTGCCGTCGTCGACGCGGGACAGCGCCGCGCTGAAGATCTGGTTGATCTCGCCGTCGCGGGGACCCTTGTGCTGCTTGAGAATCACGTTCCGGGCCCGGTTGACGAAGATCTGCCCGACCGGCGCGTTGTTGAAGTACGCGTTGACCTGCGACTTCACCTGCGGGTCGTTGTACGCGTCGAGTGTGGACGGGAACGAGCCGATCTTCTTGAACACCTTCACCTGCTGCTCCGGCGCCGTCAGCCAGGCGGCCAGCTTGGCGGCCTCCTCGGGATGCACCGACTGCGCCGGCACGGTCAGGTACGACCCGCCCCAGTTGCCACCGCCGCCGGGGAACACGTCGGCGACGTCCCACTTGCCCTTGCCGTAGGCACCCGCGTTGTCCTGGATCACGCCGAGCAGCCAGCCCGGACAGGCCATGGTCGCGAACTTGTCGCTGCGGAACGCCGCGTTCCAGGCGTCGCTCCAGGCCGGCAGCCGCGCGGACAGGCCGTCCTTGCTTCCGGCCACCACCTGGTTCCAGGTGTTCTTCAGCCGCGGGTTCTCGGCGCCGAGGAAGCGGTCCTGGTTCGAGTAGTACGCCTCGATCAGCTGGTTGCGCATGGCTTCCCAGGTCAGCACCGCGGAGTCGTACCAGGCCGAGCCCGGCACGCGTTGCTTGAACTTCCGCCCGGTCGCGAAGTACGACGGCCAGTCCTGGAACAGCTCGGCCACCTTGGCCCGGTCGGTCGGCAGCCCGGCCTTCGCGAACAGGTCCCGGCGGTAGCAGATGGCCTCCGGGCCGATGTCGGTGCCGTAGCCGATGATCTTCCCGTCCGGCGTCGTCGCGCCGGCCACCTTCCAGTCCAGCCAGCGGTCCCGCAGGTCGTCTGCGCCGTACTTGCGCAGGTCGACGAACTTGTCGTCCTTGGCCAGGTACTTGTAGATCCAGCTGACCTCCATCGCCTCGATGTCGGCGAGGCCGGTGCCGCGGGCGAGGTTCGCGTCCAGGTTCTTGACGTGGTCGTCGACGGTCTTGGCGTGCCGCTCCACGATCGTGATGTTCGGGTGCGCGGCCTCGTACTCGGCGTACAGGTCGGCGTACCCGAACTCGTTGAAGGTGGCGATGGTCAGCTCGATCTTCGGCCCGTCGGATTCGGCGGCACCGGACTCGGGGGTGCCGGAACCGCCACCGCAGGCAGCGGCGGTCAAGATCGCGGCGCAGGCCAGGACGCCGGCTACGGGGCGATAGCGGGCACTGGGCCGCATGCGAAGCTCCCTGAAACTCGGACGGGGGTTGAGAGCGCTCTCGGATCGCGAAAGTGAGCTGAGTCTCAAGCGTCCGCAGTGGATATGTCAAGCATCGCATAGTCACCCTGAGACACGAGGCCGGACAGGTCCGGACATAGTGTCATCGCTGGTCACGCTGCGAATCTCCGCGATCACCCAGTGCCCCCGAGGCTGGGAGTTCGCTGTGAGTGATCAAGACGACCGCGGCGGTCCGACGGAGTCGCGGACCACGACGACGGTGCCGAGCGTGGTCATCGGCTGCTGATGGGCGAACGGATCCGCGCTCGGCTCCTGCCCCGCGAGCCCGGCCCGTACGGCGGCCCGCCCGAGCTCCTCCAGCGGCACCCGGACAGTCGTCAATGCCGGCTGCAGCTCGGTCGCCACCGGTACGTCGTCGTACCCGGCCACCGACATGTCGTCCGGGATCCGCAGGCCGCGCTCGCGCAGGGCGGCGTACACGCCCGCGGCGACGATGTCGTTGGCGGCGAAGATCGCGGTGAAGTCGAGCCCGTCGTCGAGGGCCCGGAGCGTCTGCTGGTACCCCCACTGCCGGCCGAACGCGCCGGTCCGGACCAGGTTCGGGTCGTGTTCGAGCTTGCGCGCGGCGAACGCCTGCCGGAAACCGCGGAGGCGGGCGGTCGTCGTGGACAGGGTCGTCGGCCCGCCCAGATACAGGATCTTGGTGTGGCCGGCGCTCAGCAGATGATCGGTGATCGCCGCCGCGCCGCCGGTGTTGTCGTACTCGACGGCGTAGGCCGGTACGCCGTCCTCCAGCCCCGGCCGGCCGCAGAGGACCAGGCTCGAACCGTTCTTCGCCAACTGACGGGCGCGTTGCCCGACCGCGGCGAAGTACTCCTTGTCCTCGACGGCGCCGCCGACCAGGATCACGGCGTCCGCGCGCTGTTCGAGCAGGAGGTCGACGAACCGCAGCTCGGCGGACTCGCCGCCCTGGGTCGAGCAGACCAGGCAGAGGCGGCCGGAGGCGAGCGCCTCGGACTGGACGCCGCGGGCGATATAGGCGAAGAACGGATCGACGATCTCGCTGACCACGATGCCGACCACACGGGTGGTGGACCCGGCGAGGGCGCGGGCGTGCGCGTTCGCGACGTACCCGAGGTCCCGCATCGCGCGTTCGACCGCGACCCGGGTCGAGGCCGCGACCGGATAGTTGCCGTTGACAACACGGGAGACGGTCGCGGTGGAGACACCCGCGCGGGCGGCCACGTCCCGGATGGTCCGGGCGGACTCGGGGTCACGCCGGCGCGCCCTCGACCGGGGCGGTTCCGCCGCCATCACCCACCTCCTCACCCAGCTGTACGTCGGCCGTCGTACCGTCGGCGAACCGGACCGTGACGTGCAGCCCGTGCACCGTCACGTCGATACTCTCGGCCAGTTGCCGCGGCCAGACCGTGTCGCCGGACAGTACCACCGCGGACACCAGCACCAGCGGATCTTTCCCGTCGTGCTGAGCCTCCAGGTACGGCGTCGCCGAATGCGGACCGAACGGGTTCGCGTCGAGCCCACGTCGTACGGCGGCACCCTCGTACCCATGCAACCCAACCACCACTGACGTCAGCCTGTCGATCCGCGTCGCCTGTGCCCACGTTGCGTCCACGTCGACCTCGGGCAGGTCGGTGCCCGCTACCGCATAGCCGCCGTGCCGGACCACGCCGGCCGGTCCGTTGACGAGCACACACCGCACCTCGATCCGACCGTGCACGACGCTGGCCACCTCGATCCGCGCGGCACCTGCTTGCCACCACGAGGCGGCCGATGCTTCTGCCACTCCGATGCGGTGGATCTGCGTCCGGTGGCCGCCGTTGAGGGTGATGTGGTTGTCGAGGTGTTCGCCGGTGAGTTCGGGGCCGGTCCGGCTCGAGTAGGCGAGGCGGTCGTAGTGGGCGTCGCCCTCGGCTCCGTGGTCGCTGCCGTGGTTGAGGAGGCGGACGATGCCGTCGAGTTTGGTTGCCTGCACGAGGAACCCTGGCGCCGGCAACGCCCGTACCTGGTCGCGTTCGTCGAGGGGCAGGGCGGACTCGCGGGCGGTCCAGACGTCGTGGTCGGCCGGTAGCAGGAGGCCGAGGAATCCCTTGGAGGCCCAGTACGGCGACGCGGGTCCGGAGTACGGCTGCGTGGTCGGGAGGAAGTGGTGATGCCAACCGAGCGACAGCAGTCCCCGCTCGTCGGGGACGCCGTGGTCGACGAAGTGGCGCAAGGTGCCGGAGCACAGGCGGCGGGTCTGACCAGGCGTCAGCGGGGTCGCATCAAGGAGCGCGCCCATCCAGTACGGCGCCGCAGTGGCCATGCGATAGCAGAGTGAACGACCGAAGTGGATCGGTGCGCCGTCGGAGCCGGTGAGGTGTACGGCGTCCTCGAGGAAGCGGTGCAGGCGTTCGCGGTAGATGGCCAGGCGGCCGTCCGCGGACGGTCCCGCCATCCGCGTCCACAGGCCCGGGTACAGGTGCATCGCCCAGCCGATGTAGTGGTCGAAGTTCTGCCCCGGACCATCCGAGTACCAACCGTCGCCCACGTACCAGTCCTCGATCCGGTCGAGGCCCGCGTCGATGTCGTCCTGCGAGTACGGCGCTCCGACCGATGCGAGGAACTGCTCTCCGACGACCTGGAACAACCTCCAGTTGTTGTCCCACGTCCGTGAGCCGACGAACCCGCTCAGCCAGTCGACAACCACCTGCTGATCGCGTACGTCGAGTTTGTTCCACAACCACGCCCGCGACTCGTGCAGGCCGACCGCGACCGCCGCCGCCTCCACCATCTGCTGCGAACACGGCGTCAACCGCGGCCACTCACCCGCGGCCCCCGCCACCAGCCCGCTCGCATACCGCTCGACCAGCCGATCGTCCCCGCCGTCCGCGACAATCCGGAACGCAGCCAGCAGAAACGACCGCGCAAACCCTTCCAGCCCGTCACAATCCGCCCCCGACCAACTCCCCCGCCCCGGCAACCGAACCTGCGCCCCACTCGCCGAAAACCACGGCACCAACGACTCCAACAACTGATCGGCAACCGCCAACCAGGTCTCCCGCGTATACCCGGTCCGCGACGACAACACCCGATCCGACCCCGGCAACTTCACGCGTTCCAACCCCCCGCCATCACACGAAGACAAGTCCGCCCCGCTTGAGTGATACGTGCCTGTGGTGCTGGCGGCTGGCGGGTTGTGTACGCGATGGCAGGTTGTAGCAGGCCAGCCGAGACATAACCCGTCAGCGGGGAGCAGGTCGAGCGTTGCGTGGTTGGTGGGGTGAGGTGGTGTGGTGATTGCGTGGAAGGTGTGCGGCTGGACAGGTAGTGCACCGGCGAGACGCTGTACGCGCGGAGACGATCACGCTCAGGTGCACTACCCGACTGCCTGACACCTCCTGTCCATCTGCACACATTCGCTTGTCGTGCCCGGCGGGAGAACGATCCGAGTCGATTCATGCGATCCGTCCTAGGTCGTCGCGGGCTATCCCGTGGGCGAGGGGTTTGCCGGCGGCCAGGCGTTCTATCTCGGCTACGGCGGCCTCGCCGAGTCTCGTGGACTCGTTGCCCATGGCACCGGCCAGGTGCGGGGTGATGAAGACGTTCGGGAGTTGAAGCATCGGCGAATCGAGGGGCAACGGCTCGGGGTCCGTGACGTCGAGGATCGCGTCCAGGCGCCCGGAAACGCACTCACGCTCGAGCGCGACATGATCGACCAGCCCGCCCCGCGCGGTGTTGATCAGCACCCCGCCGTCCGGCATCGCCGCCAGCAACTCCGCCGACACCAGCCCCTCGGTCTCCGGCAGCAACGGGGCGTGGACGCTCACGATGTCGCTCGCCGCGAACAGCTCCGGCAACTCACACCACCGCGCCCCGAACTCCGCAGCTTCAGCCGGGCTCAGATACGGATCGTTCACCAGTACGTCGACATCGAGTCCGCGCAGTCGTTCCAGCACCAATCGTCCGATCCGCGACGCTCCGAGCACGCCGACCGTCGTACCGAGCGTGCCGAGAATCGGCGCCCCTGGCAACGGACGCTTCACCCCGGAGGTCCGGAACCAGTCGCGGTGCCGGAACGCCCGCTTCCCGGCCAGCACGATCGCCGCGAGCGTGAACTCGGCGACCGGGACCGCGTTCGCCGCGGCCGCCGACGAAACCTCCACGCCGCGCTCGAAGACGACCGGATCGACAAACGTCTTGATCGTCCCCGCCGCGTGCACGATCGCCCGCAACTTCGGCGCCGCGTCGAGCACCTCTGCAGTGATCCGCGGGCACCCCCACCCGGTCAGCAGCACCTCGGCGTCAGCCAACTCGTCCGCCACGTCCGCGAACGAAGTCACCAACCGCGGCACCCCGCCCCGCACCCCGCCGCCGACCCCGCCAAAGGCACCACCACCCGCACCACCACCTGCACCACCCCCCGCACCACCACCTGCACCACCACCTGCACCACCACCTGCACCACCGCCCGCACCACCGTCGGAACCACCGTCGGAACCACCGCCGGCACCACCGCCGGCACCACCGCCGGCACCACCGTCGGAACCACCGTCGGAACCACCGCCGGCACCACCGTCGGAACCACCGCCTGCATCGCCGCCCGCATCACCGCCAGCTGCATCGTCGCGGGCGCCACCATCACCATCACCACCGCCACCGTCAGCACCCCCGCGGCTGGCACCCCCATCAGCACCTCCTTCAGCACGTCCTTCAGCACCTCCTGCAGCACCTCCTGCAGTGCCGGCGCGGAGGCCGAGTACCTCGGCGACGGCGGACAGGCGGTCGCGGGCCGTTGGGGTGAGGACCTCCGACCAGGTGTCCGCGGGCATCGCCACGAGCGTGCGCAACCGCGGACTGCTGCCCCGGTCGGGTTCAGGATTCGGCACGGATCACTCCTAGTAAACGGTTACTGAAAACCGTAGGTGCGGATCGCAGTGAAGGTCAAGACAATCTTCCCCGACCGCTTGACAGCAAGGCGGTGAACGTTTCATCGTTACTGCCACCCGGGACAGCAAACGCTTACTATCAGGAGGCGCCACATGCATCGCGTCAGCCGATCCGCCGGCCGCGCGCCGGACGCCGGGGACCGCGCCGCGCGCCGGGCAGCACGCCGGGCGCAAGGCGGACCGAGCCTGCGTGCCAGGCTGCGCCGCGACCGGGTGATGCTGCTCCTGGTTCTCCCCGGCTTCCTGTTCTTCGTGGTGTTCCACTACGTGCCGCTGCTGGGGAACGTGATCGTCTTCCAGGACTACCAGCCGTACCTCGGCTTCAAGGACAGCCCGTGGGTCGGCCTGGGCAACTTCGCCGTTTTCGCGGAGCCGGACTTCTACCGCGCACTGCTGAACACGCTGAAGTTCGCCGTACTGCAACTGGTCCTGTTCTTCCCCGCACCGATCGGCCTCGCCCTGCTGCTGAACAGCATCATCAGCCCGAAGATCAAGCGGTTCGTGCAGAGCGTCGTGTACCTGCCGCACTTCATCGGCTGGGTGATCCTGATCTCGATCAGCCAGCAGCTCATCGGCGGCACCGGCCTGCTCCCCCAGCTACTCGGCGAGCTCGGCCTGCCGCGGGTCGACCTGATGACCAGTTCCGGCTTCTTCCCCTGGCTGGTGACGCTGCAGCTGGTCTGGAAGGACGCCGGCTGGGGCACGATCATCTACCTCGCCGCGCTGCTGAACATCGACACCGAGCACTACGAGGCCGCCGCGATCGACGGAGCGGACCGGTGGCGGCGCCTGTGGCACGTGACGCTGCCGGGCATCGTGCCGGTCACGTTGCTGCTGCTGATCCTCAACCTGGGCAGCATTCTCTCGGTCGGCTTCGAGCAGATCCTGCTGCAGCGCGACGCCGTCGGCGCCGACGCGGCCGAAGTACTCGACACCTACGTCTACTTCCACGGCGTCCTCGACGGCCAGTGGGGTCCGGCCGCCGCCGTCGGCCTGGTCAAGGGCGTCATCGGCCTGGTCCTGATCCTCGGCGCCAACAAACTCGCCCACCGCTTCGGCCACGAAGGGATCTACTCCCGATGAAGACCTCGCAGCGGCCGCCCTGGATGGAGGCCCCGACCAAGGCCGGGCTGGCGATCAAGGGCGTGGTGATCGCGATCGTCTGCCTGCTGGTGCTCTATCCGTTCGTCAACATCGTCGCGACCAGCCTGGCCGGCGAGTCCGAGATCACGAGGCGCGGCGGCATCATCGCGTTGTTCCCGAGCGAGCCGACGCTGGCGGCGTACAAGACGATCTTCGCCGGTGGCGTGGTGAGTCATGCGCTGCTGGTCAGCGCGGGCATCACGATCATCGGTACGGCGCTGAACCTGGTCGTCACGATCGCGCTCGCCTACGGGCTCAGCCGGCCGATCGTCGGCGGGCGGTTCGTGTTGACAGCAGTATTGTTCACAATGTTGTTCGGGGCCGGCATCATCCCGAACTTCCTGCTGATCAAGGCGCTCGGGCTCTACGACTTGTACGCGTCGCTGATCGTCCCCGGCCTGGTCAGTGCCTTCAACTTCCTGGTACTGCGCAACTTCTTCCAGAACATCCCGGCCGAGCTGCTCGACAGCGCGCGGATCGACGGTGCCGGTGACCTCGCGATCCTGCTCCGGATCGTGCTGCCGCTGTCGAAGGCGGTTCTCGCGGTCGTCGCGCTGTTCTACGCCGTCGGCCACTGGAACGCGTTCTTCAACGCACTGCTCTACCTCAGCGACACCGGCAAGTGGCCGTTGCCGCTCGTCCTGCGCCTCTACGTCCTGCAGGGCCAACCGGTCGGCGGCGGCACCGAGTCGCCCGGCGAGGCTGTGGCGTCGATCCAGGCCGTGCAGATGGCGGTCGTCGTCGTCGCGCTCGTGCCCATCCTCTGCGTCTACCCGTTCCTGCAGCGCTACTTCACCAAGGGCGTACTCACCGGCGCCATCAAGGGTTAGGAGAAAGACCGTGACCACCCCATCTCTCAGTCGCCGGAGCTTCCTGCGCAGCGCCGTAGGTGTCGCCGTGATGAGCGCCACCGGCGTACCGACGCTGGTTGCCTGCAGCAGCGGCAGTACGACGGCCGGCCCCGCGCGGGCGTCCACCGTGACACTCCCGACGTACGTCGCCTTCGAGGGACCCAAGCCGGATCTGGCCGGCACCGCGGACGGCGTACCGCCCGGCTACCTGACCTATCCGAAGGACCTCGTCACCACCGTGAAGACGCCGCCGCTGTCGGGCGGCAAGGTCAGCGTGATGACCGACATCTTCGACCCGCTGCCGCCGGCCAAGGACAAGAACGCGGCCTGGCAGGCGGTCGAGCAGAAGCTCGGCGGCACGCTCGATCTGACCATCGTTCCGGACAGCGACTGGGCCACGAAGTTCCAGACCGTGCTGGCCGCCAACGAGCTGCCGGACCTGGTCCTGTTGTCGGACTCCAGCCTTGTCAACAATCTACCGGCCTTTTTGTCGGCAAAGTGCACGGACCTCACGCCGTACCTGTCCGGTGACAAGGTCAAGGACTACCCGAACCTTGCCAACATCCCGCAGGTGATCTGGCAGGCGTGCGTGGTCCAGGACAAGATCTACGGGCTGCCGATCCCGCGCAGCATCACGGGCGGCGCAGGCTTCTACAACAAGCGACTCTTCGATGCCGCCGGCATCGAGTACCCGGCCACCGCCGAGGACTTCCTGGCCGCGTGCAAGGAGCTGACCAAACCACAGCAGGGCCAGTGGGCGATCGTGAACTCGAAGGGCAACACGTTCTTCACGATGGTCCAGCAGATGTTCGGCGTACCGAACGGCTGGAAGGAGGACGGCGGCAAACTGGTCCGCAGCTTCGAGACGCCGGAGTACAAGGCGGCGCTCGAGTTCGCCGTCCAACTGGTCAAGACCGGCGTCACCGTGCCGGGCTCCGACGGTATCGACGGCACCGCCCGGAAGAACGCGTTCCGGGCCGGCAAGGGCGCGCTGGTGTACGACGGGTTCCCGGCGTACTCCGGCTACGTCAAGGACATGTCCCGGCTGGACCCGAAGAACGACCCGCGGGCGTTCGTCCCGATGGCGCCCAAGGGCGGCAAGGCGAACACCTGGTCGGACAACATCCTGTTCGCCTACACGCTGATGAAGAAGGCCGACGAGGCGCGCGCCAAAGAACTGCTCGCGGTGGCGAACTTCTTCGCGGCGCCGTTCGGCAGCACCGAGAACCTGCTGCTCACGTACGGCGTCGAGGGCGTCGACTTCACCCGCGACGCGAAGGGCAACCCGACGCTGACCAGCAAGGGCGAGGCCGAGCTGACGGTGCCGTGGAAGTACATCACCGCGCCGCCGCAGGCGCTCTACAACGCGCAGTTCCCGACGTACGTCGAGCGCGCCCACGAGGATCTGACCAAGCTGATCGGCATGGTCGTCAAGGATCCGACCGCGTCGCTGATCTCCCCGACCAACGACAAGTCCGGCGGCGACATCGGGCAGGCGCTGACCGATGTCCGCAACGACGTGATCGCCGGACGGAAGCCGATCAGCGCGTTCGACGCCGCGCTGAAGAAGTGGGCCAAGGACGGCGGCGACAAGATCCGCGGCGAGTTCGAGTCGGCGCTCGGCGGTGCGAGCCCGCGATGAGTTGGTTGACCGAGGCAAGGTTCGGGCTGTTCGTGCACTGGGGCATCTACGCGGCCGCGGCGCGGCACGAGTGGGTGAAGTCGTACGAACAGCTCACCGACGCGGAGTACCAGCCGTACTTCGACCACTTCTCGCCGGACCTGTACGACCCGGTCCGCTGGGCGGACGACGCCTGGAACGCGGGCATGCGCTACCTGGTGATCACTACGAAGCACCACGACGGGTTCTGCCTGTGGGACTCCAAGCTCACGGACTACTCGGCGCCGAACACGCCGTGGGGCGAGGACCTGCTCGCGCCGATGATCGACGCGTTCCGGGAGCGTGGGTTCAAGATCGGGCTGTACCACTCGTTGCTCGACTGGCATCACCCGGAGTTCCCGGTCGACCTGTACCACCCGCAGCGCAAGGACGTGGACTTCATCGACCGTACGGCGGACCGTGACGTCTCGAAGTACGCCGATTACCTGCACGGACAGGTCCGTGAACTGCTCACGGGGTACGGCAAGATCGACGTGATGTGGTTCGACTTCTCGTACGCCGACCGTGGGTTCAACGCCAAGGGTCCGGACGAGTGGCGGTCCGCGGAACTGCTGGCGATGGTCCGCGAGCTGCAGCCGGGGATCCTGGTGAACAACCGGCTCGGGCTCGGTTCCGGTGACTTCACCACGCCGGAGCAGGTCCAGCCGCCCGGGAACGAGGTTGCCGCTGGCAACGGTACGCAGGTGCCGTGGGAGGCGTGCCACACCCTCAACGGCAGCTGGGGTTACCACCGCGACAACCACGACTGGAAGTCGCCGGCGTTGCTGATCCGCATGCTGGTCGACGCGGTCTCGAAGGGCGGCAACATGCTGCTCAACGTCGGCCCGAACGGCCGCGGTGCCTGGGAGCCGCGCGCCCTCGACGTACTGTCCGGGATCGGTTCCTGGATGCGGCTGCACGAGCGCTCGATCCGCGGCTGCGGACCGAGTACGTACGTGCCGCCGGCGGACTGCCGCTACACGCAGAACGGCCGGCGGCTCTACCTGCATGTGTTCGCGTGGCCGATGGGTCACCTGCACCTACCGGGGTTGGGCGATCGGGTCGACTACGCGCAGTTCCTGCACGACGCGTCCGAGGTCAAGCGGGTGGATGTCGATCCGTCCGCGCCCGGGCACACGTACCTGACCGGGCTTCCCGACAACACGCTGACGCTCAAGCTGCCGAACCGCGCCCCCGAGGTAGACAGCTGCGTGATCGAACTCTTCCTGAAGGATTGAACTCCGAGCTCGCCTAGGACGGAGCTTCCCCGGTACGACGAAGGCACCCACCTCGACCCGGTGGGTGCCTTCGTCCTTTTGTCTACTGTCGGATTGTTGACGGGTCGAGAGGCGGCGGGGTCAGATGCAGTGCGGTGATCTGGGCGGTCGCCTCGGCGTCGACGGGGACGCCCCAGGCGCGGAAGAAGTCGCTCAGGTCGTGGCCGGCGGTCCGGCTGGAGAGGACGACGAGGTTGCGCAGCCGCAGGACCTCGTCGGTGTAGTCGCTCGCGTACGGGCGCTCCACCCGGACGAGCTTGTGCAGGTTCGGCCAGAAGCTGTCACCGAACGCCAGCCGGAGCTGCTCGAACATCACCAGCTTCTCGTACGGGTCGAACGTCGTGCCGTAGTTCACCTCCGGCGTCCGCAGCTTGCCCGGAGCGCTCTGCCACGGCGTGAGCCCGGTCTTCGCGTCCGGTGCGTGCAGCCGTGGCTGCTGGCCGTACTTCGTGGCGAAGACCGCGTTCACCGCGAGCGAGTAGATGTTGACCGTCACCTCGGTCAGCGAACTCGGCTTGTAGGTGATCTGCTGATGCTGGTGGCCGAGCTCGTGGTAGATGCCCCAGCCGCGCGTCCGCAGACCCGCCACCGTCAGCATCCGGTCCTGGATCGGCGGCGGGAACGACATGTGGCCGTGGGTCGCGTACGCCCCGACACCGGTGATCGCGGACGGGTACCCGACGAAGTGGTAGCGGTGCGCCAGCCGGGCGTGCTGCGGCGCGGATCCGTCGTACCCGCTGGTGGCGTCCTCGATCCCGATGATGTCCTCGTAGGTGGACAGCAGGTCGGTGTGGTTCTCGGTCCGATACGTCAGAGCAGAAGCACGCTCGACGGTGATCATCGCGTGCGGGCTCAGAAGTTCGATGTACGGCGTGGTGCGCCAATCGAGTTGGCGCTGGAACTCGGCCTCACCGGTGCGGCCGAGGACGAAGTACGGCATCGGCTGCGCCTCCTCGCCGATGGTGACCTTCGCCTGGCCGGTGTTGCCGATCAGCTTGAGGTAGACGACGCCACCGCCGGCGTCGGTGACGGTGTTGCGGCCGACCTGGAGCGGGTACTCACGGGGCGACTTGAACTCCTTGCGCGCGTCGGCGTCGGGCGCGCCGATCACGAGCGTCGGCGCCAGGCTCCCGACGTGAACGACCACGTTGAGCGCGGTGGCGGCAGGAAGGTAGAAGCCGGTCGAGCGGAGTTCGCTGGCGCTGAGGGAGTTCTGCGTTCGGTCGAGCTCGGTCGTGCGCGCCGACGGCAACGCGGGGATGGTGAAGGTGTAGCTGGTCTCTGCTCTCGCCACCGCTGGTACGGCGGCGAGAGCCAGGCCGGCTCCGGCTACTTGAAGAACACGTCGCCTGGTGAGCTGCCCCGTGAACGGTTGCGGGCGGGCGTGCGGCATCATCGAACAACCTCCTGGTTGAACTTGCCAGCACCCGGCGACCCGGCCGGCACGGCTTGCCGGCCCCGGTTGCTTGCGGAAACTCAGTTGAAGGACACTCAGTTGAAGGACACGGTGTGGGTGGCGCCCTTCGTACCACCGACAGCGATGTCCAGCACCAGCTGCTTGCCGGTGGCAACGACCGTGACCGCCGGATCCTTGGCGATCACGTCGCCGACCTGACGGTCGATCGTCAGCCGGACGGTTTGCGCGGTCCGGCTCGGGTCGGACACGGCGACCGTCGTCGTCCGGCCTTCGCTGCCGATCACCACGGACGCAGGCCCGTCACTGGCCACCACTCGCGGCCCGCCGGCCACCTCGGATACGGCACCGGCCGTCCAGAAGTTCGCCATGACCAGGTTCTCGCGGTGGGATCGCACCGCTTGGACATTCGGATTGTTGACAAGGACGGTCATCCCCGGATCAGCCGCACGCTCGGCCGTCTGCCGGCTGGTTGCGTTGGGCAACACGACGTACGCGTAGTCCCCGGTCTCGGTCCCGTGTTCCAGGACGAGCTTGGCGTAGCGGCGGGTGTACGGCGTCGTCGAGCCCGCCGTGTCGTTGCCGATGTTGATCTCGGACCACGATCCGGTTCGGTCCTCGCGCTGGATCCTGAGGCGCCCGCCACTGGGGAACACGTACCCGGCGACGCCTTCCAGATGCGCCCACTGCGGGTCGTCGTACGACCCGTCCGTTGCTGCGCTGCCGTCGAGCAGCAGTGCGGCCGTCCCGTTCTCGTGGAGATTCCGATTGTCGACAATCGTCTCCACCGGGTAGCCGTCGGTACCGGTGATCCCGGCGCCAAGGGCCACGATCGAGTCACTCAGACAGAACCAGGACTTCCTTGCCTGCAAGGTCCTGTCGTGGTTGATCAGGTGCATACCGACCGCGCCGGCGACATTCTTGTACGACGCCCCACCGACCCAATCGGCGTACGCCGCGACAGTCCCGGTGCCGCTCCCCGAGCCGCCCGGTTGACGGGGTTGCGTGCTGACCGTCGTACCAGGCGTCCGTTGCGCATCGACCGTCGGCCAGTACGCGTCGTTGAACTGGGACTGGTCGCGGTTGTACAGGTACGTCATGCCGTCGCCGACGTACCAGCCGCGGAGGTTCTCGCCGTTGCCCCACTCGTAGCGGGCCATCCGCTTCGACGACATCGCGATCGCGAACGTCCAGCCCGGGCGGCGGTGCACGACGCGGTCCTGGTTGTAGAACTGGAAGTGCCGCGTGACGGCCGGCGCCGGGACGACACCGGTGTCGGCGAGCAGCGCCTTGGCGCGGGAGATCTCCGGGATCGACGCGCCCGGGAGGTAGTCGCCGAGGCGGTCGCGGGTGATCCAGCCCTTGGCGAGTGCCTTGTAGCGCGAGGCGTACGGTTCCGCGACGCCGCTCGCGAGGAGGAGAACGGTCGATGTGGTGCCGTGGCCGTTGCGATGGTCACCGGCCCGCTCACGGGAGATCGCGCGGCCGGAGACGCAGTCCATCATCAGACCGTCGACGATGAACGGCGCGAAGCTTGCCTCGACCGCGTCCAGGAGTACGGCGCGGTGCGGGTCGGCGATCTCCCAGGTGGAGCCGCCGAGCAGGGCGATCAGGTTCGCGACCCCGCCGAGCGCCACGTTCCCGTACGTCCCGACGTACGCGAGGTTGCCGTGCTGGACGAACGAGCCGTCGCGGTAGAAGCCGTCGCCGCTCGTGACGTAGGTGAAGACGCTGTTCTTGCCGGCTTCGGCGACATCGCTCAGGGCATCGCGTGCTGTCGACAATTTGACGGTCGACTTTCCGACGATGCCGCGGAGCGCGACGATCAGCGCCTTGTCGACCCGGTTGGCGCCGGTCTCCCGGAGCGTGGGCGAGTTGGTCCGCCGGTTCGGGTCCGGGACGAACCGGTCGACGGCCGTCAGGAACTTCGTGAGCTGCTCAGCGGACAGGACGTCGTACGCGAGAACGCAGGTGTCGAGCAGTGCCCGCGGCGCGCCGATCTCCCAGAACCACCAGTTCCCGGTCTCTTTGAGCGTCTCGTTGTAGGCGTTCGCGTTGAGGAAGTCGAGCGCGCCACTCAACAGCTCGCCGGTCTCGGTCTGGGTAGTGCCCGTGGTCGCGCGGGCGAGCGCGATCGTCTTCAGGCGCGTGTAGCTGATCGAGAAGTTCCCGCTCGTCGAACTGAGCGGCAGATCCGGCCAGAGGGCCGTCCGGTCCGCCGACGTGATCATCGTGTCGGCGTACTGCTGGGCCTGCGTACTCAGGTTGGCGAGCGCATCGGTGTACGCCGGATCGGCTGCGTCGATCGCCCCGCCGGTGTTGAGCTCGGCCCAGCGTGCGCGGAGTACGTCGTACTCGTCCTCCGCGAACGCGCGGGTGGGCAACCCGAGCGTGCTGAGCGCACCGGCGGCAAGGCCGGCCTGAAGCAACAGTCGACGACGGATGAAGGGCGGCATCGCGACTCCTCGAACGGTAGTAAACGCTTACCACCAAGCCTGCCGCCTGCTCATAACAGTCGTCAACAGCTGACTGTGATCAGTTCTGATCACTTCACGGGAGCAGGTCCCGGACCACCGCATCCGCCAGCAACCGCCCGGGATCGGTCAGCACGAGCCGGTCGCCATCCCCGGCGCCTGGCTCGACCGCCGCGCCCTCAGTGCCCCCAGTGCCCCCAGCGGCGATCACCGCGAGACCGTCGGCGACCACCTGATCGACCGCGGCTCGCCCAGCCTCGTCCAGAACGTCGAGCGGCAGCCCCGCGGACAGCCGCACCTCGAGCAGCACCCGCTCGACGCGCCGGGTCTCCTCGTCGAGGGTCTCCCGCGCGTGCGCCGGGCTCTCGCCGGCGTTGATGCGCTCGGCGTACGCGCTCGGGTGCTTGACGTTCCACCAGCGCACCCCGCCGACATGGCTGTGCGCGCCCGGCCCGATTCCCCACCAGGTGTCGCCGCGCCAGTACAGCTCGTTGTGGCGGCAGCGGGCCGCCGTACTGCGGGCCCAGTTGGACACCTCGTACCACCGCAGCCCCTGGGCGGACAGCATCTCGTCGGCCAGCACGTACTTGTCGGCCAGGTCGTCGTCGTCCGGCATCGGCAGCTCACCACGCCGGATCCGCCGCGCGAGCTGCGTGCCGTCCTCGATGATCAACGCGTACGCGCTGACGTGATCCGGCTGCGCCGACAACGCCGACTCCAGCGACGCCCGCCAGTCGTCGAGCGACTCCCCCGGCGTCCCGTAGATGAGGTCCAGGTTCACGTGCTCGAACCCGGCCGCGGTCGCCTCCTTCACTGCCTGCAACGCGCGGCCCGGCGTGTGCTGCCGGTCGAGGATCCGCAGTACGTGCGAGGACGCGCTCTGCATCCCGAAACTCACCCGGGTGAACCCTGCCTCCAGCAGCGCCTCGAGGTACGCGGGGTCCACCGACTCCGGATTCGCCTCGGTCGTCACCTCCGCGCCGGGCGCGAGCCCGAACTCGTCCCGCACCGCGGCGAGCATCTTCCCCAGATCGGCGGCCGGCAGCAGGGTCGGCGTACCGCCCCCGAAGAACACCGTGTCGACCGGACGGTCCAGTTCGCCGAGGACCCGCCGCGCCATCCGGACCTCGTCGACCGCGGTCCCGGCGTACGTCGCCTGTGAGCCGCCACCGCCCAACTCCTTGGCGGTGTAGGTGTTGAAGTCGCAGTACCCGCACCGCGACGCGCAGAACGGGACATGCAGGTAGAACCCCAACGGCCGCCCGGCAGCCTCCCGCACAGCAGCATCCGGCAACGCCCCGTCCCGAGGCGCAATCTCCCCCTCAGGCAATGTCGACGGCACGCCCCCATCGTACGGACCGACGGGTAGTGGTCGGCCAGGTCCACCCCGATGCACCGCCGGCCGCGCTCGCCTCTGGGTCGCCGAACCGACCCCTACCCGTCGGTCGGTACGCCGAGGATTTCTTCCCGGGATCGCCGTGGTTCTGTGGTGGCGGAACGTGCTCACCCGATGACATTCGGCTCATGGAGACCGAGGCTCAGCCCGTCGGACGTGCCACCCGGAACGCGGTCGTGGTGGCGATCATGCTCGGCATGTTGCTCGCGGCCCTCGACCAGACGATCGTGGCGACCGCGCTGCCGACCATCGTCAGCGACCTCGGCGGCGCCAACCACCTGTCCTGGGTGGTCACGTCGTACCTGCTCGCCGAGACGATCATGACCGCGCTGATCGGGAAGTTCGGCGACCTGTACGGGCGCAAGCCGATGTTCCTGCTCAGTGTCGTCCTGTGCCTGGCCGGCTCCGCGCTCTGCGGGATGGCGGACTCGATGCTGTGGCTGGTCGGTTCCCGCGCGATCCAGGGGCTCGGCCGGCGGGCTGATGGTGACGGCGATGGCGGTGATCGCGGACGTCGTGCCGCTGAGCGAGCGCGGCCGGTACCAGGGCGTGATGGGTTCCGTGTTCGGTGTCTCCACCGTCGCGGGTCCGTTGCTCGGCGGGCTGTTCGTCGACCACCTGAGCTGGCGGGGGGCGTTCTACGTCAACATTCCGCTCGGCATCCTGGTCCTGATCGTTGCCTCGATCACCCTTCCGTCCGTGAAGGCCGCGGTCGGTCCGAAGATCGACTACCTCGGCATCCTGTTCATCGGTCTCGCCGCGACCGGACTGACACTGGTGACGACGTGGGGCGGGAACGAGTACGCCTGGACGTCGACGGTGATCATCGCGATGGCGGCCGGATCCGTGGTCGCGCTCGCGCTCTTCGTCCTGGCGGAACGGCGGGCGGCGGAACCGTTGCTGCCGTTGCGGTTGTTCCGGTCCGGCGTGTTCACGGTGTGCTCGATCATGAGCTTCATCATCGGGTTCGCGATGCTGGGCGGGGTCACGTACCTCCCGACGTCCCTGCAGTTCGTCCACGGCGCTTCGGCGACGGAGTCCGGTCTGCAGATGCTGCCGCTGGTGCTGGGGCTGCTGGTCGCATCGATCGGCGTCGGGCAGGTGATCAGCAAGACCGGGCGGTACCGGCTGTTCCCGATCATCGGCACCGTACCGATCGGGGTCGGGCTTTTCCTGTTGTCCCTTCTCGACAACACCACGTCGTACGTCGAGACGGCCGGGTTCATGATCGTCCTCGGGCTCGGTGTCGGGTTGTGCATGCCGGTCCCGACGGTGGTTGTGCAGAGTACGGTCGACTACTCGGACCTCGGCGTCGCGACCTCCGGCGTGAGCTTCCTGCGGACGATGGGCAGCTCGTTCGGCGTCGCGGTCTTCGGCTCGATCTACGCACATCAGTTGCCGGAAAGCTCGACGTCGCGGCGCAGGCGGCCAAGTCGATCCCCGGCTGACGTCAACGGTCGAGGGTGTCCGGTCCCTTCCCGACGCGGCGCGGTCCGTCATCACCGCGGCGTACGCCGACTCGCTCCATGTCGTGTTCCTCTGGGCGGTTCCGGTCGCCGGCCTGGGTTTCTTGGTCGCCCTGCTGCTGAAGGAGGTCCCGCTCCGCGACACCGCGCGGATGGCGGCCTCGGACGTCGGCGACAACTTCGCGGCGCCGGCGTCGTTCGACTCCGAGCACGAACTGCAGAAGCTCGCGGCTCTCGTCGTACGGCATCACAAGCGCAACCCGGCACCCGAAGTACTCGCCGAGTCGGGTATTCCGCTCAGTCACGCTCAGGCCTGGATGATCATGCGCATCTTCCGAGGCGGCGCGAGAGGGCTCCGCGACGCTGGCCGAGATGACCGGGGACCTCCGGATGCCACCCGGCGTCCTCGAACTCCTTGCCACCCAGTTGGTTGCCGACGGCTACCTGTCCGAGACCCTTGGCCACTACCGCTTCACCACCCTCGGCCTGGAGATGTCCAGCGCTTCGTCGGCCCCTTCCGCATCTGGATGCTCCACCGCCTGACCGACTGGGACCCGGAAAACTCCGACGCCTTCTCCCACGCCGTGGACCGCATCGCCGAACAATGATTGACCAAGGCCAATCCCTCACCACCGGCAAACACGCCGCCGCGCTCGCAGCCGCAGGTGCCGATTAGAAGCCACCGACGGCGTCGCCATCGAGCGACGCCGTCGACAGACTCTACTTCTGCTGAGAGGTCTCGCTCGCGCGGCGTCGTGACTCGGCGATCAGGGCCTTGCGCCTCTCCTCCTCGGCCTTCTTGCGAAGCCGCTCCTGCTCGCGGACATACTTGTCGAGTCGAGCCTGGTCGGCTTGACGGACCTCACCTGACGTCGGTTGCGGGGGTGGCAGATCTGCCATCGGTCTTCCTTTCGTTGTGGTTGGTTGTGAGTCAATCGCGGGAGAGGAGTCCTCGGGTGAGGCCGAACAGCCAGGTGATCAGGCATGTGCCCAGGAGCAGGGCAACAGCAGCCGATGCTCCGAACTGCCGGCCGATGCCGAACAACTGTGCGCCCAGGCCGAGTACGGCGAGCAGGAACAAACTGATGCGCTCGGCAACGACCAGACCCACCAACGCGGCCAGCATGATCGTCACGACGATGGATGCCGACAGGTAGTTTCCGGCTGGGGCTGCCACTCGACGGCAAGCTCGCAGATGGTCCAGGTCGCCGCCAGCAACGCCAGCCAAACTGCCATCAGCTGTCCGCTGAGCGAGCGCGGCTTGAGCATCGCCCGCCCGAGGCTGAAGCGGAAACCGAAGGAGCGTCCGATCACCAGGTAGACGACGATTACTCCGGCAAGCGGAAGCAGCACGGCCAGAATAGTCATCCCTTCGCCGGTTCACACGTGTTGTGCGACTGTGCCGTCACGATCCGCACGGTTCTATTGCGCACCGCGCGTATCGGATCGAGCGAGCCGTCCGGGCGTCGATCAGGCACGTAGCCCGTGAAGTGAGTAGCGACGCCGTCCGTGGTGACCTGGCCCGCCTCCACTCCGAGCTCGTTCACCAGCAGTGCTTTGACGGCGTCCGCGCGGCCGTGGCTTCGAGCTACGCGTTGTGCCTCCGTGCCGGCACTCGAAGTCGTGCCGGTGATCGATGCCTTCCGACCCGGCACGGCGGTCAGCCAGGTCGCCAGTCCCCGCAGCAACTCCTTGGCCGCGGGCCGGTCTCTGAAGTCGTTCGAGCTGGGCAGGAATCCGATCGGCGACGCGTCGTCGTACACGATCGTCTGCGGGCTGCAGAAGTTCGGCGAGACCGGCTTCGGCAGCGCGACGGGTTTCGTCGCGTACTGCGTCTGGGGCCCCGGCCCGGCGCGGGGATCCGGATCATGTTCGACCTTCGCACCCGCAGCCTGCAGTACGGCGGTCCACAGAGCAACCACGCTTGCGGTCTGAGCACCGGTCAGCGGCTCCTGCGGACGGCTGGTGTAGCCGAACCCGTCCAGCGTTACCTTCATCCCCCGAACGCCCAGTGCCCTGATCTCCGCCGTCAGCAGCTTCGTCACATCCGCCGGGTCAGCTGACAACATCCCTGGCACAGTGAGGTTCAGCGGCCCGGTGTCCGGTAGACCTGAGTCGATCACGACGATCTCGGCGGTCGGCGCGTTCAGCGCTCGCGCTTTGGCCGCGGCCAGCCGAATCCCTGTCAGGAGGTCTGATCCCGGGCTGTCCGCGGCCGCCTGCCGGACCGCTGTCACCACCTGGTTCAAGTCTTGCTCGACCATCTGCTCGCGTTTGGCATCGTTGTTCGCATCGTCGAACTGATAGGCAGTTCCGGTTAGGACGCTCGGAGTGCCATCCACAGCGACCACACCGACCGGCTGGCCGGCATTGATCGTCGCGCGGATCACGCAGCCGATCGTCTCCGAGACGTCCGACGCCGCCATGTTGCGATGTACCCCCACCACCAGCATCAGACCGGGCGCACTGTTGCAGCGCGGTCGGTGCGGCCCCGAAGAACAACCGACGGCCGACAAGAGAAGCAACCCCGCGAACAACCAGCCGCCGGTCCGTACCTTGAGGTTGCGAGAAGAAGACACCATCGAATACTCCCCGGAGTTCCGTGTAGTTGGTCCTGCTCAGAATTTCGTCCATCGCTCCGCGTGAGCCGGGCACACTAGACTCCAGGCGCAGCGCCGGCAGGTTCCCGGACTCAGCCAATGCGATCCTGGGCAGGAGTCGCCGCGCGGGCATCCCTCCAGCCCACGATCACAATGGGCGCACACCGGACGCGCGCCGGACCCTGCGGACCGGCGCCGCGGCCAGATAGTCATCGGTCGGCGACCCCGCGCTCCCGGCCAAGACTTGGTCCGGACTGACTCCCACCGACAGCGCCCACCGTGCTTGGTGGAGCTCCGTCAGCGTCGGACGGCACAGGATCCATCCGAACGACCCCAGTCGCTGCCGGATCGCCCAGATGGACGGCGATCTGGTACCGCGCGAACGCCTTCAATTCCAGGGCCAGGGCCTCCAACTCGGCAACGGCCTGCTCCGCGCCGGCGTCGACCTGAACGAGCTCGTGCCGGTGGATCTCGGTGTGCTCCGTCAGCCTGGCGACCAGACCCTCCAGAGCAGCCTGTCGCTTGGCGACGTTGGCTGCCTGGCTCCGGGCAGCACGCAGTCCTGCCGCCGCGTCGTTCGTCAGGTGATGACCGTCCAGCCACGCGATCACGCCAGTGGCGAGATAGACACCGGCGAGCAGCAGGGCCAGGAGATGCTCTTGTTTCTCCTGATCCGCTTGCGGTGGTGCGGCGCCGCCGAAAGTCACCGTCGTCACCTGGAACGTGCCAGACCTCCATCGCATGACGAACAGCGCGATCCCCAGAATCGCCCAAGCACTAGCCACCACGATCTGTACGGCAGTGCTGGATCGGCCCGTCGCGGTGGATCGACGGTACAGACGCCCTGCGGCCATGGCCAGCGTGATCGCACCCAACGTGAGCCCGATCGCCACCAGCCAGGAGTAAAACTCCCGCAGGTTCAGCGCCAGATCCAGCGTGGACTTGATGACAGCGAGATCGCCGGCAGCGACGATGCCAATAATGACCGCCCGGACGGACAGTCGCCAGACATAGTTGGTCCGAGTCTCGTGCGCGGCCTGAGCGTCGACCCATCCTTCTCCGACGGGCCCGGCCGGGCGCCCCGACGTGTCGGCCTCGTCGGCGGCCGCGCCCGGCTGCCGATCATCCGCTTCCTCGGGTACGACGCGCAGCCCGGTGTCGGGCCTCGCTTCGTCCGGATCGCCCAGCAATGTTGCGAGTTCGCCACGGGGGACGGACTCGACCGGCTCCGCCCGCACCCCGGCATCATCGGGTGTGGGGAAGGACCGCCGGTCGCTGTCACCTCGCGTCAGCTGATCACGCCAGTAGGCCTCCTCGGCTGACTTCTGCGTGGCTTCACGCCGTACTTGCCTCAGCTCCTGCTGGGATCTGACGCAGTTCTCGATGTCCGCCGCATAGAGCCGGGCGGCGATGCGCCGTCGGCTCTCCACTTGCGGCGGCAGTTGTGTCTTCCATTGCCGGAGCTGGGCGTCGATCCACGCGTCCAGGACGTATGGCGTTCCGGCGTCCAGGCAGCCGCGTTCGGCGAGTTCGCCGACGGCCTGGGTGACGACGAGGCGCGCGTCGGCCTGGACGGGCTGGATGGTCACCTGCGGGAGATCCAACGGAGCGATGCCGTCGGGTCGGTCGATCCTGGTGACCTGGTGAGACCGCATGGCCCGTTGGCGGTCCAGGTCAATGATCTCGGCCGGCTTCCCGTTGCGTCCGAAGATCCTCATCACCGCTCCTCCCTCGCCGAGACCAACGGGGCTCCGACCTCACCGGTCGGCGACTCGACCGACCAAGTGCAGGCCGCGGTCCACGCCGGTGCCTGGATCGTTCGGTAGGCCATGATCGGGTGCGCGGAGGTGACCGGGCTGTCCGGGAATCTCCTTCGCAGTGCGCGGAGATATCCACGCCTGTACACGGAGGCCCGGCGTTCGTGCAACTCGCGGATCCAACCGCTTCGGGCGGCCGCGTTGTCGAAGGCCGTACGCACCTCGGCATCCAACTCGGCGAAGGCCCGGCGGTAGCCAGCCAGGCGGTCTGTCCAGCTGGAGACCTCGGCCACCAGCTTCACCCGCTTGCGCATGTGCTCGAGGCGTCTCCGTGCGGCGACGACATCGTCGGAGTCTGGGCCTTCCGCCGGACCGCGACGACAGAGTTCCTCCTCAGTCGGATCCGGCAGCGCGCGCAAGCGATCGCCAGCTCGGCGTACGGCATCCAGCGACTCTCGAATGTTGACAACCGCCTGCTCCAGGCAGGCTCGTCGTTCCGCGACGCTTGCCTCTGCCACGAGGTACTCGCGGCGATCGCGATTCGCGAAGGTGTGCAGGTTGTTCGAGAGCCAGGCGGAACCGCTGCCCGATTCGGTGGCCGGGTCGGCCGCGTCCGCCGCCGGCATTGCCAGATCGATCCGTCCGTCCCGTTTGCCTGCCCAGGCGTCGAGCCAACGCCGCGGCCACCTGTACGGCAAGGACGGTTCAGGCTTGCGCACGTGCCGGTCGGACATCGTCCGGGCATGGCCAAGTGCATCACGTGTCATCGAGTGCCCCCACTCTGTTTCCCCGTGCCGGGATCACCCGGCCGTCCCGACGTCGCCTCTCCCCCCGGATGGCCAACGATCGGATTCAGATCGGACGACTACCCTCTGTCGCCATCCGCCTGATTGTGGGAGCCTCGCAGAAGGAGGAGATCGCGTCAATGGCCGTACGGTGCCAACCGTGTCCCTCTACGACGTGATCGATCTCAATGAGGAGAGATTGTGAGCCCGCGCCCGGCGCCCAACCGCCACGATTTGTCCGCCGCACGCTTTCTCGACGCGGCCGCCCAACTAATCGACGCGATGTTTGTCCAGAATCGTACAGATCGTCCGGCCAGACTCCGAGCCATCGATTTCCCGGCGGCGCTGCAATGGCTCCGGGTCGACGATGTCATCCGGCTCGCGAGTGAATCCGGCGCTCCCGGAATCAGCCGAAAGGCCTTTCACAACCGCTGGGGAACCAAGGATCAGTTCGTCCGCGACGCCGTTGTCTACACATTGCTGTACCACGACGATCCGCAGTCCGATCCGGCTCGATTCGCGGGCGATCTGATGACCTTGACGAGCACTCCCGCTTCGGCATCACAAGCAGTGTCCAAGCTGTCTGACACGCTCCTGGACAACTTGCTCTCGCGGCCACGGTCATTCCTGCTGATGCACATCGGACCGTTGCTAGACCAGCACCCCGACCTGCATTCCGCGATTCTCGGCAGTATCAACTCGACCCGATCAGCGTGGCACGAAGGTTACGCCGAATTGTTGCGTAGTTTTGACCTTCAGTTCCGGCCGGGGTGGTCTCTGCAGAGCGTCGGCCTCGCGCTGCAGGCGATTCTGGACGGATTCGTCATGCGTAGCCGCATCGAGCCAAACTCCATGCGCCAATTCCGTTGGGCCGAAGCCTCGCTGTTCGCAAATACCGTCCTCGCCTTCTGCGCCGGCATCGTCGACAGCGATCGCTCGGGAATGTCTACGGCAGAGTTCTTCGACAACGTCACCGCTGACATGTTGAGCAATCGCGACGCACCGTGACAACGTGCGACGGCATCCCGCATGTCAAGGGTTGGTGACCGGTGACGGATGTTTGAGCGCAGGTGATGGGGATGTGGTTGCGGCTCTCTGAGGGAGTCTTCTCGGGGGTGCCGGGGAGTTGATGGGGCTGGTTGGGGTCGGGTAAGCGGGTTGAGTATCGGGCAGGTAGCACGCTTATCGGGAGGCGGCGACACCACGGCGTTGTTGGCGGCTCGGGGGTTGGTGCGGGTGTACATGTCTTCGCCGGGAGGGGCGGCAGGTGACGGTGCGGTACGCAGCGTTCGCGACGTACTCGCGATTGCTAACCAGCGGGCCACCCAGTCTCAGCTTCACCACGGCAGCTGGCGTCCGGCCTGAGCTCGCGGCGGGTGCATGCTCGCCAACTCAGTCCGCCAGGGGAACCAGCCGCGCGTATGCTCGCCGCCATGCTGAGCGATGGAGTGCGGGTCGCTGGGGCGGGCTTGATGAGCCTCATGGAATCGGTCGAGTATCCGGGGCGCGGGCTCGCGGTCGGGCGGGACGTGGACGGCGTGCCGTTCTTCACGTACTGGCTGACCGGCCGATCCCCCGCCTCCCAGTCCCGCGAACTCGTGGTCCACGACCGCGAGGTCGTCGTCCGCGACACTTCGGGCGGCCCGGTCGACGACCTGCGCCACTACACCGCGGCGACTCGCGGAGACGACTGGGTGATCGTCGGCAACGGCACCCAGGTCGGTGACCTGACAGCCGCCCGCGAGCAGCAACCCGATCTGCAGCTCGCCCTGCGACAGCTCACCTACGAACCCGACCCGCCGATCCGCACCCCGCGCATCACAGCGAGCGCCACGATCGACGGCACGGAACTGAAGGATGTCGTGATCGGCTCCGCCCGCGCGTACGACGGTGCGCCCCAACTCACCGAGCACCCGTCGCTGTACGCGGCCCGCATCGCACCGGGCACAGCCCTCACCACCACGACCTACAACGGCACCGCGTCCGACATCATCACCCACGGCCGACCCGCGACGGTCGCCGTTCCGGATGCCTGGTCCACGATCAGCGACGCGCTCTGGAGCATCCTCACCCCATCGTTGCGCGTCGCGATCGTGACGATCCGGCTGGACCAACTGACGTTCGCGGACGTCCGCGCGAACTCCCGCTGACCGCTACTCGTACATCTTGTCGAGTACGTCGGCGTACTGGGTTTCGACGTGTTTGCGTTTGAGTTTGAGGCTCGGGGTCATCTCGCCCGACTCGACGGTGAGGTCGCGGTCGAGGATGGTGAACTTCTTGATGGTCTCCCACCGGTTGAGGCCGGCGTTGAGTTCGTCGACGTACCCCTGGACCATCGCCTGCGCGGCGTCCGACGTGACGATCTCGGCGTACGACTTCCCGCCGAGACCGTTCGCGGCGGCCCAGCCCTCGATCGCGTCGGGGTCGAGCGTGACCAGCGCGGACACGAAGTTGCGCAGGTTGCCGTGCACGATGAACTGGCTCGCGTACGGGCAGATCGTCTTGAAGCGGCCCTCGATCACCTGCGGCGCGACGTACTTGCCGCCGGAGGTCTTGAACAGGTCCTTCTTCCGGTCCGTGATGAACAGGTACTCGTCCTCGAAGTGCCCGATGTCACCGGTGTGGAACCAGCCGTCGGCGTCGATCACCTCGGCGGTCTGCTCGGGCTGGTTGTGGTACCCGCTCATCACGCCGTCGCCCTTGATCAGGATCTCCCCGTCCTCGGCGATCTTGAACTGCGTCCCGGGGAACGCCGGTCCGACACTTCCGAGCCGGTACTGCGTCGGCCGGTTCAGCGTCGATCCCGCCGAGGTCTCCGACAGCCCGTACCCCTCGAGGATCAGCAGCCCGGCCGCGTGGAACCACTCCGCCAGGGACTTGTCGAGCGCGGCCGACCCGGACACGAAGAACCGGATCCGCCCGCCGAACCGGGCCCGGATCTTCGACAGCACCAGGCGATCCGCCGCCGCGTACTGCGCGCCCAGCAACCCGCCCGGCTCCTTGCCGGCCTGTCGCAGAGCAGACACCCGAGCCCCGACCCCGAACGCCCAGTCGAACAGCTTGGCCTTCGCCCCGCCCTCGGACTGGATCATCGTCACGATCCGCGCGTGCGCCTTCTCGAAGATCCGCGGCGCCGCGGCCATGAAGGTCGGCTGTACTACCGCCGCATTGTCGACAATCTTGTCGATCCGTCCGTCGACCGCGGTCGCGAATCCGAGCTGGAACTGTACGGCGAGCAGCACCTGGCCGAACACATGCGACAACGGCAGCCAGAGGAACTGCAGGTCGTCCGGTGAGAGCACCCGCATCCCCTCGACCGCGGCGCCCTCGTACGTCCACACCGAGTGCGGCAGCCGCACGCCCTTCGGACGTCCCGTCGTACCGGACGTGTAGATCAACGTGCAGAGGTCATCCGGCTTGATGCCTGCAATCCGATCGTCGACAATCGACGGATGCTCGGCCAGGTACTCGTCACCGAGAATGTCGAGCTGCCCGAGTCCGATCACCCAGTCACCGTCACTCTCGAGAGGCGTGCCGTCCAGCAGCACGACCTTGCGCAGCGACGGCGTCTCGCTCCGGTGCTCGCGAAGCTTGTCCACCTGGCCCGCGTCCTCGGCGAACACCACCTGGACGTCGGCATCGGCCACGATGAACGCCACGTCCGACGAGATCGTCGACGGGTAGATCGTGGTGGTCGCGGCGGCGGCCAGTACGGCGGCCAGGTAGCACTCGATCCACTCGATCCGGGTGCTCGACGCGACGGCGACCCGCTGCTCCGGCTCCACCCCCAGCGCGATCAGGCCCGCGGCGCGCCGGCGGGCCAGCGCTTCGGTCTCCCGCCAGCTCACCGACTTCCATTGCTCCCCGCGCGGGGAGCGGAACGCCTCCCGGTCAGGCGTCGCCTCCACGCGGTCCAGGAACATCTGGGCCATGGTGTCCTTGCGGTTGCTGAGAAGCGCGAGCTGGCCGGAATCGGCGACAGGCGTCATAACTGGCCTCCGTAGGGGGTCAAGTGACTGGAGGGTAATCGCTGGGCACCGTGCCTGACCATGGCACTCGCTTGCCCACGTACACCTTCTCCATTACGTTTCCGCAACATGCGCATACGGTCGGTGGCTCTCGTCTCACTATCCGTTCTACTCCTCGCTCTCGGCGCGCCGGCCCACGCGGTGACCCCGCCGGCGGAGTTCGGGTCGGACTACGACGACCCGCGGACCCCCGCGCCGAAGGTCGCCGTACCGGACACCAGGCACTGCGAGGTGCAGATCGTCCGGAACCAGTTCCGCAACTTCGACCCGTACCAGGCGACCTACACTCCCCCGGCCGGCTGCCAAGGCCCGTGGTCGAAGGTCGTGCTGCGGATGCACGGCGAGGTGAAGGGCGTCCAGTACGACCGCCTCGGCCACATCGCGATCGGCGGCGTCGGCGTCTTCCGTACGTCGACCCCGGAGCCGAGCGCGGACGGGATCGCGTGGGACGTCGAGAAGGACGTCACGTCGTACAGCCCGCTCCTGCGGACGTCGCAACCGGTCGTGATGGAGCTCGGCAACGTCGTCAACGACACGTACACCGGGGTCCTCGACATCACCGTGACCCTCGACTTCTACACGACCGACCGCCACACCCCGGCTGCCCGGACCGCCAACGACGTACTCCCGCTGCAGAACCAGACGCGTCAGGACTCCGACCTGATCGGTACGGCGACTCTGCCGCGCAACACCACCCGCCTCCTCGGCGAGGTCTATGTCACCGGATCAGGCGGCGGCTGCGAGGAGTTCTGGGACACGTCCGCGCCGGCCGAGACCGGGTACTCCTGCCCGGACGGATCGCCGTACCGCGAGGTCGACGTCAGCATCGACGGCAAACTCGCCGGGATCGCACTGCCGTACCCGTACATCTACACGGGCGGCTGGTCGAACCCGTACTCCTGGCGCCCGTCTCCCGCACCGCGCGCCTTCGACATCAAGCCCCTGACCTACGACCTCACGCCGTTCGCCGGACTGCTCACCGACGGCAAGCCGCACGAGTTCCGCGTGCACGTCGACGGCGTACCGGCCGGCCAGTCGGGGTGGTTCACGGTCCCGAACCTGCACGTGTGGACCGACGCGCACCGAGCACAGACGACCGGCGGCCTCACGTCGTACGCCGTCAGCCCGCTGGCGAAGACCGACGACGTGAGCGGCGCACCGAACGCGGCCGGCTCCGTCACCACGAACGCGTCCCGCAACCTGACGATCAGCGGGTACGTCGACACCTCGGCGGGCCGGATCCGGACGAGCGTCCAGCGCACGCTGAGCAACGTCTCGAAGCACACCTGGGACGCCGGCGAGTCCCGCGACGCGCTGGACGCGAACTGGCGTGACACCGCGACGACGATCAGCAACGGCCGCGTCGAGCGCACCGACCTCGACTACGGCAAGAACGGCGTACTCACCTTCTTGCCCAACGCAACGATCCCTGGCGGGTACGACGTCGTCACGGACCTGAAGATCCACGACACGATCCGCACCCCGGCGAGGACCAGCACCGAGACGTACGACGGCCGCGCGTCCTGGATCTACGGCGTACCGCGGGACCAACGGCACGCGACCGGGACCCAGACCGTACGCTTCCGCGCGATCGGGCACGGCTGCTACGACCACACCCTGACCGCGGTGAACGGCGTTTATACGAAGGACTTCTACCGCTGCTGAGCGAGACACTTGCGGACTGTCTCCGCATCGGGGTGCTCGAGATCGTCCAGGATCTCCAGGGCCGCGGCGTAACTGGCTCGTGCGCCGTCGCCGCGGCCGGCCCGGTCCTGGACGCGGGCCATTGCCATCAGGCAGTCCGCGGTGTCGAGCCGGCGGCCGAGCCCGCGCAGTGTCTCGACCGCGACCGTGTACAGCGCGATCGCCTCGTCGATCCGTCCGAGGCCGGCGAGCGCATAGCCGCTGGTGTCGCTGGCCACGGCGCGACCGAATTCCGAGTCCACCTCGGCGTACAACTTCAGTGACTGCTGGGCGTAGTCCAGTCCGGCCTCGTACTCGCCGAGCTCGGAGTGGTACCAGCCGAGGTTGTTGAGGGCGTTCGCCCGGGCATCGACGTGACCCGTGCGCTCGTAGATCCGCAACGCCCGCTGGGTGTGCTCGATGGCTCGCCGATGATCCCCGATCCGCGTGTACACCCGCCCCAGCCCGAGTGAACCGTGCGCGATCCCGGCCTGGTCGTCGAGCTCCTCCGCGATACCGAGCGCGAGCTCGTGCTGCCGGATCGCCTCGTCCCACTCGCGCATCGCCATGTGCCCGCGGGCCAGGTCGCGCCGCGTGTGCGCCTGCTTGCGCAGGTCGCCCAGCCGCACCGCCGCCTCGAGCGCCAGCTGCTGCGCCTGCGCATACCCGGACCGGCCGCGGAAATCGAGATAGTCCGCGATCGTCCACACACAGAGCCAGAGCAGTTCGTCGGCACGCCCGGCTGCGGCCCGCAGTACGGCGAGATTGTTCGGCTGCTCCGCATCGAACCAGGCGAACGCCTCGTCGCGGGTCGCCGGCGCGACCACCTCGGCGTCTGCGGGAAGCTCCGGCAGCGCGACGCGGACCCTGCTCGGCGCCAGCAGAACCGCGGCCGCGAACCCGGTGTGGACGAGGTAGCCGAGCAGGCGCTCCAACGCCGCGTCCGCTTCGCCCGGCTCGCACAATTCCTGCCCGTAGGCACGCAGCAGATCGTGCAGCACCCAGCGATCCGGCTCGATCTCGATCAGCTGATGGTTCGCGACCAGCTCCCCGACCGTCCGCCGCGCCTCCCGGACCGGTACGCCCGCCAGCGCAGCCGCCGCTCCGGGTGTGATCTCCGTGCCGGGATGCTGGGCGACCAGCCGGAACATCCGCGCCAGTTCGGGCCGCAACTGCCGGTACGACCAGGAGAAGATCGTCCGTACGCCGACACCGTCCGCGGTCGACAGCGCGTCGAGCGGCCCCTCGCCCAGCGTGCTCACGAACGACGCCAGCGACCGGTGCGGCCGCAGCGCGATCTGCGCGGCGATCAACGACAGCGCCAGCGGCAGACCGGCACAACGCTCGGCCAGCGCGTCGACGCTCGCCGGATCCGACCGGAACCGCTCCGCACCGATTCTTGCCGCCAGCAACTGCTTCGACTCGAGTGCGTCGAACACATCCAGCCGGATCGGTTCCGCCTGCTCGGTCGCGACCAGGCCGGCGAGCTCGTTGCGGCTGGTGACGACGGTGCGGCACCGGGATCCGGTTGTCGCGAGCGGACGGACCTGATCGGCGGATCGCGCGTTGTCGAGGACGACCAGGACCGCCCGATCGGCCAGCAGGCTGCGGTACAGCGCGATCTGTTCCTCGGCGTTCGCCGGCAGCCGATCAGGCGCCGTACCCAGCGCGACCAGGAAGCGCGACAGGACCGCGAGTGGGTCCGCCGGTTCCGTGACGGGCGAGAAGCCGAGCAGGTCGGCGTACAGGATGCCGTCGGGGAACCGGTCCGCGACCTGACGGGCCCAGTGGACGGCGAGCGAGGTCTTGCCGACGCCGGCCGGGCCGATGACCAGTCCGAGGCCTGCGGTCGGGAGGAGCTGGTCCAGACGCTCGAGGTCGTCGGTTCGGCCGGTGAAGGCAGGGACGCCGGCGGGGAGCTGTCGCGGTACGACGCCGAGCTCTGTCGGGGCGAGGAGTTCGGCGTGCAGCCGTTGCAGTTCCGGGCCGGGGTCGGCGCCCAGCAGCTCCCGGAGCCGATCGGCCACGTCGGCGTACGTCGACAGTGCGAGTGCCGTGCGGCCGGATGCCCGGTGCGCGCTGATGAGCTGCGCCCAGACGCGTTCCCTGGCCGGATGCCGCTCGGCGAGTTCGGTGAGTTCGGGGACGAGGGCGGTCGATTCGCCGGCCGCCAGGCACGCGTCGAAGTACAGCTCCTGGGCCTGGAGGTGTTCCTCGTCCAGTCGCGGGACGAGCTCCCGGCTCACGGTGCCGATGTCGAGACCGGCCAGCGGTCGGCCACGCCAGAGCGCGAGGGCCCTGCCCAGCGTGTCGATCCGGGCGGCCGGATCCGCGATGCCGGTGGCTTCGCGCACCAGTTCGCGGAACACCTCGACATCGACGTTCGCCGGCTCGGCACGCAACGAGTAGCCGCCGGGGGCGGTCGCGATGGTGGTGCGGTCGGTGTCCCCGATCGTGGTGCGCAGGCGGGAGACGTAGATCTGTAACGCGGAGCGTGGGTTGCTCGGTAGCTCGTCCTCGTTCCACAGCAGATCGACGAGTTCGTCGACCGGCATCGTCCGGTTGACCCGCAGTACGAGCGCAGCCAGCAACACCGTGACCCGGCGCGATGGCAACGGTACGACGTCGCCGTCGGAGGTCCTGACCTCAACCGCCCCCAGCACCCTGAACTCCAGCCCGGCCACCTCCCTCGCCAGAGCGTTCAATCCTAGGGCCCGCCCCGGGTCAGCGCGCGGCGAGAAGCTCCGCGATCTGGACCGCGTTCAGGGCGGCGCCCTTGCGGAGGTTGTCGTTCGAGACGAACAGGATCAGCCCGCGGTTGCCCGGGACGGACTGGTCCTGCCGGATGCGGCCGACGTACGACGGGTCCTGGCCGGCCGCGAGCAGCGGCGTCGGGAGGTCCGTGACGGCGACCCCCGGCGCGGCGCCCAGGATCTCGGTGGCGCGCTCCGGGGTGATCGGCTCGGCGAACTCGGCGTGGATGCTGAGCGAGTGGCCGGTGAAGACCGGGACCCGGACGCAGGTGCCGGCGACCGGGAGGTCCGGGAGGTGCAGGATCTTCCGGCTCTCGTTGCGCAGCTTCTGCTCCTCGTCGGTCTCACCGGTGCCGTCGGCAACGATCGAGCCGGCCAGCGGGAGCACGTTGAAGGCGATCGGCCCGGCGTACACCTTGGGCTCTGGGAGGGTGATGCCGTCGGTGCCGCGGGCGAGCCGGCCGCCGGTCTCGGCGAGTTCACGAGCCTGGTCCTCGAGTTCGCTCACGCCGACGCCGCCGGAACCGGAGACGGCCTGGTAGGTCGAGACGACGAGGCGGGTCAGGCCGGCTTCGCGGTGCAGCGGGGCGAGCACCGGCATCGCGGCCATGGTTGTGCAGTTCGGGTTGGCGACGATGCCCTTCGGGATCGTGCCGAGGTCCTCGGGGTTCACCTCGGACACCACCAGCGGCACGTCCGGGTCCATCCGCCAGCCGGACGAGTTGTCGACGACGACGGCACCGGCCGCCGCGACCTTCGGCGCGAGCTCCTTCGACGCCGTCTTCCCGTTGGAGAACAGGGCGAGCTCGAGCCCGGAGAAGTCCGCCGTCGCCGAGTCCTCGACGACAACCTCCCGATCCCCGAACGCCAGCTTCTTCCCCGCCGACCGCGCCGAGGCGAAGAACCGCACCTCGTCCACCGGGAAGTCGCGCTCGACGAGCAACTCCCGCATCACGCCGCCGACCTGACCCGTAGCACCGAACACACCAACTCGCATGCGACAGACAGTAGTAGGTCCGCGCGCCCGGTGCCTGCCTGTTTCAGGAGGCGGACCCCAGGCACTCATCAACCGGCGCGGAGCAGCCGGGTTCACGCTCAGCCGGGCTCTGATCTGCCGCGAATCCCCCGGTTGATGAGTGCCGGCGGTCCGGAGCTCAGAGGTCGGCGGCGAGGGTGCCGCCGTTGGCTACGTCGGTCTTCTCGATCTCGGTGAAGACGATGCGGACGGACTCGCGCTTGGCGCCGAGGATGGCGATCGCGGAGTCGGTGACGGCGGCGACGAACTCGCGACGCTGGTCGAGGGTGCGGCCGGAGAGGAGTTCGACGGTGATGTTCGGCATAGGGCTTCTCCTGGAGTGGACGGTTCCGTGATGTGGGACAGTGTTTCAGATTCGGGACAGCGCTTTCAGGACAGGGCCGCCGCCCGGCGGCTGGGGACGCTGGGGTCGGTGTTCAGCGAGTCGACCAGCTCGTCGACGTCCGCGCGGTTCTCCGGCGCGAGCAGGCCGAGGCCGACGTACACCACCAAGGAAGTTGCCAGCGGCAACGCCACCACCAACGTCGTGTCGGTGGAACCCACGCCGTACTTGACGATCGCCCAGGTGATCAGCCCGATCGCCCACGAGGCCAGCGCCGCCCGCGGCCCGCTGCGCCGGAACCACGGCAGCAGCCCGAGCATCAGCGGGATCGCGATCGGTCCCATCGTCGCGGCGACCAGGTCGACGACGATCTTCAGTACGACGCCTTCGCCGTTCGTCGCGATCGCGATCAGCATGCTCACCGTGACGAACGTGAACGTGACGATCCGCGCCATCTTCAGCGCCGCGCCGTCGGTCAACTGGCGGACCCGGGGCACCAGCACCGGCGCCAGGTCCCGCGTGATCACCGACGAGATCGCGTTCGCGTCGGACGCCACCATCGCCATCGTGTGCGAGAAGAACCCGGCCAGCACCAGCCCGATCAGCCCGGTCGGCAGGAGCAGTTGCGCGAGGGCGACGTACGACTGCTCGGGCTTCCCCGGATGGACCAGCAGCGGCGCCGCGCACATCGGGATGAACAGGATCAACGGCCAGACCAGCCACAGGGCCGACGAGAGCAGGGCGGACTTCTTCGCGGCCGACCCGGACGGCGCGGCCATGTACCGCTGCGCCAGGTTCCACATGCCGCCGTTGTACTCGAAGGTCTTGATGAACAGGAACGCGATCAGGAAGATCGGCGTGTACGGCCCGTTCAGCGCGTCACCGTGCCCGGCCGGCAACTGGTCCCACATCTGCCACAGCGTCGGTACGCCGTCCAGGTGCGCGAGCACCCCGATGAACATCGCGACGCCGGCCCCGAACTGGATCACGAACTGCCCGAAGTCGGTCAGTACGTCGGCCCACAGCCCGCCGAGCGTGGCGTACAGCATCGTCACGACGCCGGTGAGCAGGATGCCCCACCGGATCGGCACCCCGGTGAAACCGTTCAGGAGTACGGCGATCGCGACCCACTTCGACGCGATGTCGACGACCTTCAACGCGGCACCGGAGTACGCGAGCGCCTGCTGCGTCGGCAGGTTGTAGCGGCGCGCGAGGTACTCCAGCGGGGACACGACGCCGTGTTTGGCGCGCAGCCGGTTCCACCGGGCCGCGAACAGGAACGCGCCGATGCCGACTCCGACGCCGATCGTCATCGCCCACCAGACGTAGACGGTGATGCCGTACGAGTAGGCGACCGCCGCGAACGCGACGAACATGACGGCGCTGTAGCCGGACATGTGGTGCGAGATGCCGGACAACCACCAGGGAATCCGGCCTCCGGTCGTGAAGTAGTCCACGACCGTCTTGATCTTGGTGCGCGACCAGATTCCGATCAGCACCATCAACACGAAATAGCCGACCAGGACCGACCAGTCCAGAGCGGTCATCGGGATCCTCCCAGGGGCGTTGGGCGAGTGACTGGAAGGTTCCATTCACCAGAACCGCGTGTCAAGAGACGGAACCTGGAACATTTCCGGGCTGAGTTCCAAGGCTCGATCGTGATTGACACCTGGTTCTACTGAGTAGAACCTTGTTCCGTGACTCTGCAGATCAGGCACGCCACCCATCCCGAGCAGCTGCCCGGCCTCGACACGGCCGCGCTGCGCCGCCACTACCTGGTGGACGATCTCTTCGTCCCCGGCGCCGTCACCGCGGTGCTCACCCACCACGACCGGATCGTGCTCGCCGGCGCCCGTCCGACGGAAGGGCCGCTGACGCTCGGCACCTACCCCGAACTGCGCAGCGAGTTCTTCCTCGAGCGCCGCGAGGCCGGCATCGTCAACGTCGGCGAACCCGGCACAGTCACCGCCGATGGAACGAAGTACGAGCTGACCACCGGCGCCTGCCTGTACGTCGGACGCGGCGTCCGCGACCTGGTTTTCGAGGGACCCGAGTCGGCGTTCTACGTCTTCTCCGCGCCGGCCCACACCAGCTTCCCGACCGCGCAGGTCAACCCCGGCGAGGGCAATCGCCTCGAACTCGGCGATCAGCAGACCGCGAACCGCCGGACGATCGACCAGTTCATCCACGCGGACGGCGTACAGAGCTGCCAGGTCGTCCTCGGCGTGACGACGCTGCACGCGGGCAGCACCTGGAACACGATGCCCGCGCACACCCATGACCGTCGTACCGAGTGCTATCTGTACTTCGGGCTCCCGGAGTCGGAGCGGATCGTGCATCTACTCGGCGAGCCCGAGGAGACCCGGCACCTGCTGGTCGCGGACCGTCAGGCGATCATCTCCCCCAGCTGGTCGATCCACTCCGGCTGCGGCACGTCGTCGTACAGCTTCGTCTGGGCGATGGCCGGCGAGAACCAGGCGTTCGGCGACATGGACGGTGTCGACGTACGGGATCTGCGGTGACGTCCTTCAGCCTCGAAGGACGTACGGCGCTGGTCACCGGAGCGCGGCGTGGGATCGGCGCGGCGATCGCTGCCGGGTACGCCGCTGCCGGTGCCGAGCTGATCCTGATGGCTCGGGACGCGGCTCTCGAGGACACCCTCGAGGCGATCAAGCAGAACGGTGGTGGTGACGCGACGGTGGTGATCGCGGACTTCGCCGACCCGGCCGCGGTCGAAGAGGTAGCAACGGAGATTGTCGACAACAGGAAGGTCGACATCCTGGTCAACAACGCCGGCGCGATCCGGCGAGCGCCGGCGGCCGAAACCACGACCGCGGACTGGCAGCACGTGATCGACGTCAACCTCAACTCCACCTGGGCGGTGACGCGGCCGATCGGGGCCGCGATGGCGGAACGCCGTACCGGGAAGATCGTCACGATCGCATCGTTGCTGAGCTTCCAGGGCGGGATCACCGTCCCGGCCTATACCGCGAGCAAGCATGCTGTGGCAGGGCTGACCCGGGCGCTGGCCAACGAGTGGGGACCGGCCGGGGTTCAGGTGAACGCGATAGCGCCCGGCTACATCAGCACCGACAACACCACGGAGCTGCGCGCGGACCCGGAGCGGGAGGCCTCGATCCGGCAGCGCATCCCGGCCGGCCGATGGGGACAGCCCGAGGACATCGTCGGCGCGGCGGTGTTCCTCGCGTCTGCGGCGGCGGACTATGTCAACGGGCACGTGCTCGCCGTCGACGGTGGCTGGCTGGCGAGGTGAGGAGTGGCAGGATGTCCGACATGAGTTCGCCCTCGGCCATCGACAAGACGTTGATGGTGCTGGACGCCGTACTGGAGCACTCGCGGTTCACCGACGTGGTGAACGCGACCGGCCTGGCCAAGTCGACCGTGCACCGGATCATGGCGTCGCTCGTCGAGCACGAGTTCGTCGCGCAGGCCGACGACGGCTCGTACCACCCCGGCCCGAAGGCGCTCCGGCTGGCCGGTCACGCGCTGACGAACGTCGACCTCGCCACCGTCGCCCGCCCGGTACTCGCGGATCTCGTCGCGCAGACGCGGTGCACGGTCCATGTCGGACTGCTGAACGGCGACGAGGCGATCTACGTCGCGCGACTCGACGGCCCGAAGCCGTACCGGATGCCGTCACGGGTCGGCAAGGCGATCTGGCTGCACTGCACCGGCATCGGCAAGGCGCTGCTCGCGGAGAAGGACGACGAGGCGCTCGACGTCCACATCACCCGTACCGGTCTGCCCGCCCGCACTCCCCTGACCCACACGTCGGCGGCCGCACTGAAGGCCGATCTCGCGCAGACCAGGTCCCGCGGCTACGCGCTCGACGACGAGGAGAACGAGCCGGGCATCCGCTGCGTCGCCGCGGTCATCCACGACCACACAGGCGCCGCAATCGCCGCGGTCAGCATCTCGACACTCTCGCTGGAGCAGTCGATCGCCCAGGTCGCACTGATGGCACCCGCCGCCATCGAAGCTGCCCGCAAGATCTCCGCAGCCCTCGGCTACCGCGAACCCACCAACTGACGCGCGGCGGCCCACCGTACGACCGGGACGAACAGCGCTCCCGTCAGGGCGAACCACGCACCCAGGACGATCCAGCCCGGTACGCCGAGGCCGAGTGGCAGCAGTGCCATGACCGTCGGGGCCAGCATCGAACTGACCGACGTACTGGTGTTCCAGACGCCTTGATACTGGCCCTGCGCCTGCTCGGTGGCCAGATCGAAACCCAGCAAGAACGAGCCGGACGACTGCAGCAACTCACCCGCGGTCTGCACCAGTGCGGCGACGGCCAGTACTGCGATTGCTATCGCCGCATCCCCCACGGAGGCCGTCGCGAACAGGACCATTGACGCCAGCAACAACAGCCCCGCGGTCCTGGTCGCCCGGGCCGCGCTGACCGTGTCGACGATGCCGCGTGATGCCCGGACCTGCAGGACGGCGACGCCGGCGGCATTGACGATCAGCGGCAACGCTGCGGCCCAGTGCGGCGCGTCGGTGTGGTCGACCACCCAGAGCGGGATTGCGACGTCGATGACCGAGTAATGGATCGAGATGGCGGCGTTGAGACCGGACACCGCGAGATACCCACGGTCCCGCAACGCGATCCACACCGGGCCGTCGGCCGGCTTCGGCCGCGGCGCCACCCGCGGCACCGCGAGGACGACGAAGGCGGAGATGACGCCCAGGACGACGTACACGCAGAACATCAGCCGGTACGACGTCGCCGTACCGAAGGACAACGCGACGGCGCCGAGGCCGGCTCCGGCGGTGACGCCGATGTTGGTCATCGACCGCAGGTACGCGCGGGCGCTGACCCGGGCCGCGGATCCCTGGGTGACACCTGCGATCAGGGCGAACCGGACGGCGTTGGAGCCGCGGTCCAGGATCGCGATGACCGACGCGACGACGAGGAACTGCCAGAAGGTGCCGATCACCAGGTAGAGCAACGCCAGCACGGACAGCAGCAGGCTGAGGATGACGAACAGCGTCCGCGGGCCGCGCCGGTCGGCAAGGTGGCCGAAGGGGATGCCGGCGAGCAGACCGAACAGGCCGGCGACGGTGAGGCCGAGGCCTACCTCGGCGATGGACAGCCCGATGATGCGATTGAAGTACAGGACACTGATGGTCATCAGCAGGCCGTTGCCGACCCGACTGAGCAGTGTCGCCAGAGCCAGCGGGCGCAGCGGTCCCGGTGGCGGGAGCAGTTTCCGCACCGCTCCATCCTGAGCTATCTGCGACCAAGTCGCAACAAGCAGTCCACTCTCACCCGCCCCACCTCGCCGCATTTCCCTGGCTGACCCACCAAATTGGGGGTTATCGACCCATGACACGGGTGTAGAACCCCGCGTTTGGTGGGTCAACCACTCAAATGGGGATCGGCGGGGCGGTGGGGCTCACTCGCGGGACAGGACGCGGTGGGCGGTGTCGCGGAGTTCTTCCATCAGGTCTACGCCGGAGTCGAGCATGCGGCGGAACTTCGCGGGATCCTGTGGGCCGAACATCTCCGCGATGGTGACCTCGTGGTCCGGACGGCTGAGGATCTCGATCGGGTCGCCGGCGCCGATCGTGCCTTCGCGGAGCACCTTCAGGTACGCGCCGGGGCAGCCCGCCTGGTGGAACCGTTTGACCCAGTGCGGTTCCTGCATGCGGTGCTGGAACGTGATGCACGGGATGCGCGGCGCGCGGACCATCACCTCGACCTCGTCGCCGATCCGCCACACCTCACCGAGCAGCGCGCCGCTGATGTCGATCCCCTCGGTCCGCAGGTTCTCGCCGAACAGACCGGTCGGGATGTCACGGCCGAGTTCGGCGGCCCACCAGTTGGCGTCCTCTTCGGCGTACGCGTAGAGCGCGAGATCCGGACCGCCGTGGTTCTTGGTGTCGCAGACGCGGTCGCCGGCCAGACCGAGCTCACCGACCCGGACCCGGCCGGACTGCGGGCGCTTGTCGATCGCAGTGAATCCCGTCTCCTTCGGACCCGGGATCAGCTTCTCCACCACATTGACCGTCAGCAACCGCATACCGGCATCCTCTCCCGGCGACCGCTAAGGATCCACCGGTTTAAGCGGGAGTACGGCGATGATCAGCAAGGTGGCCGCGGTGGCGGCGGCCCCGATCCAGGCGGCCGCGCCGTACCCGGACTCGCGGGGGAAGACGACCGTCGTGTGAGTGGCCAGAATGAGGCCGCCGAGGGCGCTGCCGGTGGAGAAGCCGACGCTCCGGACGACCGCGTTCACGCTCATCGCGCTCGCCGTCTCGGCGGGCGGCGTGACCGCGAGGATGACGGCCGGCATCGCGGCCGAGAACGCGCCGACGCCGAAGCCGAGGACGCCGATCGCGAGAATCGGTTCGGTCAGGTGTGATCGGGCGACGGCGAAGAGTACGAATGCGACGAGGACCACCGACGTACTTGCTGTTAGCAACAATCTGGCACCCAGCCGGTCCCGCCAAGCAGGGATGAGCCGGCCGGCGACGAAGCCGAGGAGCGAGAACGGGACCAGGACGAGGCCGGCCCGGAAGGAGTTCAGGCCGAAGCCGTATCCGGCCGCCGCGGGGGTCTGCACGTAACGGGTGATCAGGCTGAAGAGCAGGTACATGCCGACGCCACCGGTGAGCATCACGAGATTGGCGGCTGCCACCGCGGGGTGCCTCAGGAGCTTGATGTCGACCAGCGGACTCTCGGTGCGGACCTCGAGGAAGGTCCAGCCGATCAGGAGCAGGATCGTGGCGACGAGGATCGCGACGGCCAGGCCTGTGTGGTGCCGCCACAGGACCGTGTCGCCGATGACGAGCAGTAACCCCGGCAGGGCGATCGCGAGCAGGATCGCGCCGCGGACGTCGAGACGGGACGACGGCCGGTCCGGGGCCTGGGGTAGCGCGAAAACGGCCGCGGCGAAGGCGGCTACCGTGATTGCGAGGCCGAGTCCGTACGCCGCGCGAACGCCGGCGATGTCGGTGAGCAGCCCGGACAACGGATAGCCGATCCCGATCCCCGCGGTCGACGCGACGGACAGCAACGCGATCGTCCGCGCGGCCCGCTGCTCGTCCAGGTGGTCCCGCGCGACGGCCATCATCAGCACGATCAGTCCGATCCCGGAGCCCTGCAGCGCCCGGCCGACCAGCAGAAACGCGAACGGCAACGGGATCACGGTCAGCAGGCTGCCGACGACCTCCACCGCGAGCATCGTCAGTACGACGGTGCGCCGCCGCGGGCCGGACCCGAGCCGCCCGAGCACCGGTGTCGCCACAGCTCCCGCCAGCAACGCGATCGTCAACGTCCACTGCGAGGCGGCAAGCGAAACGCCGTACACCTCGGCCACGGCCGTGATCAGCGGAGCGCCGAGACTCCCGATCACCGCGCCGACCAATCCGACGAAGATCAGGAACGACACGAGCGTCGCCGGAGACCGCACAACCTGTTTCGTCTTCATCGGTTGGTGTCGGTGGTGATGTGGGTGAACAGGCCCGGTTTGATGCGGGTTCTGGCCTGGTGGGACCACGGTTCGTCCACCTGCGGGAGATCCAGGGCCGCGTTCGTGTTGAGAAGCATGCCGAAGGCAAGGAACGCCTTCACCGTGACCGGGTCCAGTTGCGCGGTGTCGGCGACGGATTGCCACAACCGCGCGAAGCTCGCCCGTACGGCGTCCCGCACCTCACCGTCACCCGCTGCCGCGGCGGCTGTGCCCTGCAACTGGAGCAGCAGCGTCGTGCGGTCGGCGAGCATGTCGTTGTACTCCTGCCCCATCGCCGCCAGCGCCTCGACACCGCTCGCCCCACCCGCGGCCGCGACCATCGCCAGCCGCATCCGCTCGAACGCGGCATCCACGCACTCCAGGAACAACAGCTTCTTCGTCCCGAACAACCGGAACACGTACGCCTGCGTGATCCCGGCCCGCCGCGCGATCGTCTCGGTCGAAGCGCCGTACAGCCCCGCGGCGGCGAACTCCTCCTCGGCGATCCCGAGAACCTGCTCCCGCCGCTGCTGCCCGCTCATCCGTGTCGGCATAGCGCCGAAGTTAGTAGGTAGTAACTACTAACTTCAACCCAGTGTCTACTAGCTCCCGTCGATGACCGGGGGTCAGTCCTGGATGGCTTTGACGATGGCGATGTTGCGGGTCAGCCAGTCCTGCGGGAGGGACTCGTCGATGCTGGTGGACTCCACGGTCCAGAGGACGTTGAGCATCTGGCGGACGATCACCCAGTTGCGGGCGCGGTCCTCGTCGAAGCCGGCCGCGTCGATCGTGGTCCAGAACCGCTGCCGGACCGCGAAGCGCAGGTCGTGGGCGGCCTCCACCTCGTCCCAGCGGTTCCAGATCAGGGGCGCGACCTCGTAGTGAGGGTCGCCGGACAGCGGTTTCGGGTCGATCACGAGCCACGGTTCACGGTCCGCGGCGAGCATGTTCTCGTAGTGCAGGTCGGTGTGGATCAGCCGGCCGTCGGTCGCGGGGTCGGCGATGAAGTCCTCGGCCAGCGAGATCGCCTGCTCGACATACCGGTGCGGCACCGGCGCCGACGCGGGCAATTGGCGGAACCGCTCCACCCAGCGCTTCAGTTCCCCGGACAGCGTCCGGTACTGCGGTCCCGCGGGCACATGCAGGCGCTTGTAGGTCCCGCCAACGATCTCGCAGGCGTCCAGCGCGTCGATCGTCGTCAGGTCCCGCGGTTCCAGGCGTTCGAGCAGCAGCGCGAACCGGCGAGGGTCCGCGCGCAGCAGTCGTACGGCGCCGTTGCCGGCCCAGGCCCGCAGCGCGAGGTGCTCGGTCTCCGCCTCCCAGTGCGGGAACTGCACCTTCAGCACGGCCCGCTGCCCGTCGGCAAGCACCGGTACGACGATCGCGCAGTTCCCGTACGCCGCCGTACCGTCGACGCGCAACTCCCACTCGTCGAGGAGATCCCGCAGCAACCGCGGCAGCCGATCCAGCCAGTCCGACCAGTCCTGCCCGCGCGACGCGACAACGAGCAGGCCTTCAGGTATCTGGACCGGCACCTACTTCTTGCCGGCTTTCTCGGCGGATTCCGACGTACGGAGGGCGGCGATGAAGGCCTCTTGGGGGACCTCGACGCGGCCGACCATCTTCATCCGCTTCTTGCCTTCCTTCTGCTTCTCGAGCAGCTTGCGCTTCCGGGTGATGTCACCGCCGTAGCACTTGGCGAGCACGTCCTTGCGCATCGCGCGGATCGACTCGCGGGCGATGATCCGGGACCCGATCGCGGCCTGGATCGGCACCTCGAACTGCTGCCTGGGGATCAGTTCCTTCAGCTTGCCGGCCAGCGCGACGCCGTACGAGTACGCGTTGTCGCGGTGCACGATCGCCGAGAACGCGTCGACCGTCTCGCCCTGCAGCAGGATGTCGACCTTGACCAGCGCCGCCGCCTGCTCGCCGGTCGGTTCGTAGTCGAGGGACGCGTAGCCCTTGGTCTTGGACTTCAGCTGGTCGAAGAAGTCGAAGACGATCTCGGCCAGCGGCAGCGTGTAGCGCAGCTCGACCCGGTCCTCGGACAGGTACTCCATGCCGCCCAGGTTGCCCCGCTTGGTCTGGCACAGCTCCATGATCACGCCGATGTAGTCCTTGGGGCTCAGGATCGTCGCCTTCACCACCGGCTCGTAGATGTCGGCGATCTTGCCCTCGGGGAACTCGCTCGGGTTGGTGACGACGAACTCCTTGCCGTCCTCCATCTCCACCCGGTAGACCACGTTCGGCGCGGTCGAGATCAGCGCCAGGTCGAACTCGCGCTCGAGCCGCTCGCGGACGATCTCCATGTGCAGCAGCCCGAGGAAGCCGCACCGGAAGCCGAACCCGAGCGCCCCCGACGTCTCAGGCTCGTACTGCAGGGCCGCGTCGTTCAACTGCAGCCGCTCCAGCGCGTCGCGCAGCGTCGGGTAGTCGTCGCCGTCGATCGGGAACAGCCCGGAGTACACCATCGGCTGCGGGTGCTTGTAGCCGCCGAGCGGCTCGGTCGCGCCGTGGACGGCCGCGGTGACGGTGTCACCGACCCGGGACTGACGGACGTCCTTCACCCCGGTGATCAGGTAGCCGACCTCACCTACGCCGATACTCGGCGTCTTCATCGGCTCCGGGGAGATCACCCCGACCTCGAGCATCTCGTGCACCGCGCCGGTCGACATCATCTTGATCCGGTCCCGGTGCGTCAGCTCGCCGTCGACCACCCGGACGTAGGTGACCACGCCGCGGTACGTGTCGTAGACCGAGTCGAAGATCAGCGCCCGCGGCGGCGCGTCCTTCACGCCCTTCGGCGGCTCCACCTGCGCGACGATCTCGCTGAGGAGATCCTCGACGCCCTCACCGGTCTTCGCGGACACCTTGAGCACGTCGGACGGGTCGCATCCGATGATGTGGGCGAGCTCGGCGGCGTACTTCTCCGGCTGCGCGCTCGGCAGGTCGATCTTGTTCAGCACCGGGATGATGTGCAGGTCGGCGTTCAGCGCGAGGTACAGGTTCGCCAGGGTCTGGGCCTCGATCCCCTGCGCGGCGTCCACCAGCAGAACGGCGCCTTCACACGCCTCGAGCGACCGCGAGACCTCGTACGTGAAGTCCACGTGGCCCGGCGTGTCGATCATGTTCAGGATGTACGTCGTACCGTCCGGCGCGAGCAGGCCACCCGGGGTGTCCGGCTTCGGGGCGAACGGGAGCCGGACCGCCTGCGACTTGATCGTGATGCCGCGCTCGCGCTCGATGTCCATCCGGTCCAGGTACTGGGCCCGCATCGAGCGGTCGTCGACCACCCCGGTGATCTGCAGCATCCGATCGGCCAGCGTCGACTTGCCGTGGTCGATATGGGCGATGATGCAGAAGTTCCGGATCAGCGACGGGTCGGTGCGACCCGGCTGCGGCACTTTCGTGGGGCCAACGGGCACGGAGGGGATCCAGTTCTGGTCTCGAAGGGTATATCCGGTCAATCATCCCATGGCGGTCCAGCAGATTCGAAAATCACGGGCGGACGGCCTCTGGGCCGCCTACCGTGTGGTCGCATGGCGCATGCTGCTGGGGTCCGGTTGCCCTTCGAGAAGCTGCCCGCCGCGGTGCGGGCCTGGGTGGAGCGCTCGCTCGGGTCCGTGGTGGTGTCGGCGGTCACCCAGCAGGGAGGCTTCTCCCCTGGTGTCGCGGCCCGCCTGGTGACCGCCTCCGGCCGCCGGGCCTTCGTCAAGACCGTCGGTACGGCGCTCAACCCGAAGACGCCGGAGCTGTTCCGCCAGGAGATCACCGCGATGCAGGGCATCGGCACCGTCCCGATGGCACCGGTCCTGTACGACGTGTACGACGACGGCGACTGGGTCGGGATGCTCTTCGAGGACGTCGAGGGGCGACTACCCGCGCACCCGTGGGAGCAGGCCGACGCCGACCGGGTGCTGGGCGCACTGGAGGAGCTGACCGACGCCCTGGACCCGTCACCGTGGCCGGACGCACCTGTGGCGGCTCTCCGGAGCAGGGAGTTCCTGAGCCGGTGGGACAAGGTGCTGGAGGACGGCCTCGCCGTACCTTCGTGGATGGAAGGCCGGGTGGAGGAGTTCGCGGAGCTGGCGCGGACAGGGCTTCGTGAGCTGGCCGAGGGCAAGGCGCTGGCGCACTGGGACCTGCGAGCCGACAACATCATCCTGACCGAGGACCGCGTGGTGTTCATCGACTGGGCGCACCCGGCGCTGGCACCCCGCTGGGCGGACACTGTGATCCTGCACGCCGACATGCGCGGGTCCGTCACGCTGCCGGCCTTGCCAAACGACCCGGCCATCACTGGGTTCATCGCGGCGATAGGTGGCGGGTTGTGGTGGGGTGCGGCTCAGCCGGCGCCACCTGGGCTGCCGACGATTCGCACGTGGCAGCGCGAGAGTGCTCTGGTGCACCTGGACTGGGTGCGGGAGCGGACGCAGCGTTCCTGAGCGCCGCGCGTCTCTAGCGGTGTGACGAATCAAATGGTGAGCATCGAACGCCCGGCGCCTGCACAGGCGGCCGTGTCGGCGCTTTACCAGCAGCATTGGCCCGGACTGGTCCGGCTGGCGGTGCTGATGGTCGACGACCGGCAGGCGGCGGAGGACGTCGTACAGGAGGCTTTTGCCGAGCTGTACCGGCGCTGGCCGTTGCGGGGGCCCGATGCGGCGCTCGCCTACCTGCGTACGGCGGTGGTGAACCGCAGCCGGTCCGTACTACGACGACGCAAGGTCGCGCGGCTGTACATCCCACCGCACCAGGCGCCGAGCGCCTCCGCCGAGAGCGACGCCGTACTGAGCGAGGAACGGACACAGGTACAGCAGGCGCTCCAGGGACTGGCACGGCGGATGCGCGAGGTCCTCGTCCTGCGCTACTACCTCGATCTCCCCTTCGCCGAGATCGCCCAGATTCTCGGGATCAGCGAGTCCTCCGCCCGCGCCACGTCGTCGCGCGGTCTCGCCGTCCTGACCGAACGCCTCGAGGAACTCCGATGACCGACACCGAAACCCGCCTCCGCGACTACCTGCACACCCAGGCCGCCACCTTCCCCGACAGCGCCCAGGGCCCGGGCCTCGAACCACCCGAACGCCGCCGCCATTGGCCGGTTCTCGCGGCCGCCGCAGCGATCGTCGTGGTCGTCGTACTGGCGGCATCCCTTATGACCCGAGGCGACCGACCCGACCCGGCGCGACGCCCGGCGCCACCTGTCTCCGGAGCCGCTCCCCAGGTTCCGTACACCGTGTACGAGGAGAACTCGCTCCACGACGGCAAGCAGAAGGTGCGTATTCCGACGGGGGTCGACGGCTACTTCTTCGGGCGAGCCGGCGGCGGCTGGTTGGGCTCGAAGATGCCCAAGACCGGTCAGTTCCAGCCTGGCATCCTGCTGCCGAACGGCGCGTTCCGGACGCTCGGCCCAGACCGGTCCGGCTATCAAGTCCTGTCGCCGGATCGCAAGCAGGTGGCGATGTACCACTACCTGTCCAACACCCGCGGCCAGGTGATCGTCGTCGACATCCGGTCCGGGAAGCAGGTAACACAATTGCCCGCCGCGACTGGGCAACCGGCCCTCCTCGGCTGGAACCAGGACGGCCTGTGGATGGACCGTGGGAAAGCCGGACTCGTCGTGTGGCAGCCGGCATCCGGTCAGCAGCGACCGGTGTCCATCCCGGGCTTCGACGGCGCCGCGGCGATTCCAGCGGCGGCCGGGACCATCGTCGTGTCGGCCAAGGCCGGCGGGAAGCGGTGCCTCAAGGCCGGTGCGCTGCGCGACGACGGGTTCAAGGTACTGCGGGAGTACTGCGACGAGGGACCTGAGCAGCTGTACCCGGTGCTGTCACCCGACGGCCGGACCATGATCCACAGCGTGCGAGCGGAGGCGATCGACGTCAACACCGGTCAGGTCACCAAGCTCAAGCTGCAGGACAGGATGACGGACACCCTGCCGCTGCCGGTCTTCGAGAACGGCACCCAGCTGCTGACACTCACCGAGACGGTCGGCTCCGGCGGCCTCGTCCACAATCAACTGTTCCGCTGCGACATCACGTCGGGCGAGTGCACGCTGCTGGTCAAGAAGGCGGACGGCTGGACGATCCACGAGCCGTAACAGACCGACGAGGACGGCCCGGTGATGTCTCCGGGCCGCCCTCGTCGTCGTCAGCCGTCTACGCGTACGGCGGTGTCAGCTGTCTACGCGTAGGACGGTGGAGCCGGAGCCGTCGGCGCCGTCGGTGAAGTGGAGCTGGCCGAGGTAGCGGGTACCTGCGGTCAGTCCGGTCCAGTTGGCAGTTACTGAAGCCTGGCCGGCGACTGTCACCGGCTGGCTGGCCGGAGTGACGGTCAGGTTGCCTTCGGGCTTCTGCAGCTCCCAGTGGTCGAGTTTGACCTGTTGCTCGTTCGCTCCGGCGTACAGGTCGACGTACACGTCCACCTGACCGCCTGCGGGCTGCGACAGGTTCACCTCTTCCTCGGCGGAGCCACCGGTGCTGCTGCCGAGCAGGGTCGTCGTACCGGCCTTGTACGCGAACACGTCCAGGTCGGTGCCGGCCGGATAGTCCGCGTCGAACGTGGAGAACCGGGCGTACGTCGTACCTGCCGGGACGTTCACGGTGAACTTCGCGACGTGGTCGTTGGCCTTCGGCGCGGTCGTCGGGAACGACACGCCACCCGGGTTCTTCAGCGCGGCCTCGCCGACCGTGGCCGGGTTCAGGCCCACTGCGGTGGTCTCGAGCGTGCCGGCGTACCCGGCCGTGACCGGGACCTGCACCGAACCGGCGGTGCCGGTGCCGTTGACCTGGACCGGCGCCTTCACCGTCAGCGGCTTGATCGCCAGCGTGCTCGCGACCGAATGCCTCACCGACTTCCACACCAGGCGGCCGAACGAGTACTGCTCGAGCGGGGCGCCGTCGTTCTCGATCGTGACCTTGTACGTCGTGCTGCGGCCCGGGAGCGTGACCAGGATCCGCGGCGTCACGGTCACCTTCAGGCCCTTGAGCCCCTCGACCTTCGGAAAGTAGACCTCCGGGACGTCGCCGACGTTCGTGACGGTCCGGGTCACGGTCTGCTTGCCGGCCAGGTCACCGATCGCGATCGTCGGGTAGTTCAGGTCGCTGAGGTCGATCTTGCCGTTCGCGCACAGCTCGTGCGTGCTCGGCACCTGCCCCGAGCCGCAGACGAACTTCGTCCAGTCGGTGTACGTCGAGTCGTAGACCAGGCCCGGGTCCATGCCGAGCTTCGGCTGCACCTGGCCGGCACCGTACCCGAACGGGTTCGCCGGCGAGCCGGAGTCGTTCTGGATCGGCTTGCCGCTGGTGTCCTTGTCGGTGGCGGTCGTCATCATCGCCGACTTGATCGCCATCGGGGACCAGGTCGGGTGCTTGCTCTTCAGCACCGCCGCGATCCCGGCGATGTGCGGCGTGGACATCGACGTACCGCTCATGAAGGCGTACTCGCCACCGGCCGCGCTGAACGCGGTCGTCGCGGCCAGCACGTTCGTGCCCGGCGCCATGATGTCCGGCTTGAGCAGGTCGCCGTTGCCGGCCGGGGACGGACCGCGGCTGGAGGAGCTGGCCACCTTCGGCGCGTTGACGCGGACCGGCGTACCGGGGCCGATGATCGCGGTCGGGTTCGCGGTGCCGCTCACGTACGCCTTGACCGCGGGCGTCGCCTTGTCGTCGAGGTGGACGGTCGGGACCGAGTGCAGGTCGGCGTCCAGCGTGCCCGGGGTGATGTTGAGCAGGATCATGCCGACACCGCCCGCGTTCTTCACCTGCAGGCTCTTGTCGACGCGGGCGTTCCCACCGCGGTCACAGACCACGATCTTGCCGGTGGCCTTCGCCGGGTCGAGCGTGCCCGCCTGGCAGAGCGCGAGGTTGGCCGGGTCGGCGTTGGGCAGGCCGGCGTCCTTGGCCAGGACCACCGGGGTCTGCGGCGTACCGGAACCGATGCCCGCGCCGGTGTAGGACTTGCCGTCGCCGAACGTCACGGTGGTCTGGATGTCGCGGTCATGGGTGCCGTTGGCAACCGACGTGACCCAGGGGTACGTCTTGCCGACGGTCGCCTCGCCCGGACCGGTGTTCCCGGCGCTGGTCGCGACGAACACGCCCGCCTTGGCCGCCCGCAGGAACGCGAGACCGGTGGCGTTCACGTACGTCGATCCGCTGCCGGAGATCGAGTAGTTGATGACGTCGACGCCGTCGGAGACCGCGGCGTCGATCGCGGCCACGATGTCGGCGTCCGTACCGCTGCCGCCGCCGGTCGCGTCGACCGCCCACAGCGCCTTGTAGATCGCGAGGCGGGCGTGCGGCGCCATACCGGAGCCCTTGCCGTAGTCGCGGCCCATGACGGTCATGTCGACGCCGTAGTTGCCGGCCGCGGTGCTGGCGGTGTGGGTGCCGTGGCCGCCGTAGTCACGCGGCGACTTGAACTCGTCCGGGATCGGGCGGGTGCCGATGCCCTTGTCGAAGTACCGGGCGCCGATCACCTTGTTGTTGCAGGTGACGGGCGCCTCCTCGCCGGCCTGGCAGGTGCCCTTCCACTTCTTCGCGACGATCGCGTCGGACTGCTTCGTGGTCTTCATCGGCGCGAAGCTCGCCCGCTCCGGGACGTACCCGGAGTCGATCATGCCGATGATCACGCCGTCGCCGGCCTTGTCGATACCGCCCGCCTGCTGCCAGGCGCCGCCCTTGCCGGACAGCCCGAGGAAACGCGGGGTGTCGACGGTGTCGGCGTGCTGGATCTCGCTCGGCTCGACGCTCTTCACCCCCGACGACTTGGCCAGCTTGACCGCGTCGTCGTACGACATCTCGGCGGAGAATCCGGCGTACGTGTAGCTGTAGTCGTAGAGCTTCTTGACGCCCGGGACCTTGGCGAGGACCTCGTCGCGCTCACCGGCGAGGTGCTTCACGTAGTCGACGACCGGCGCCGCGGTCTTCAGCAGCTTGCCGCCCGGCAGCACCTTGGTGGCGGGCAGGCCGGCGATGTCGCCGGCGTACTCGGCGACCGGGGAGTCGTCGAGCTGGACGATGTACGAACCGGTCTCGGAGCGCTTGACCTCCGGATCGGCGGAGGTGCTCGGGGCCGGCTGGCTCGCACTCGCGGCGTTCACCAGCACGGGTACGCCGGCGCAGGCGGCGATCAGTGCGGTGGCGACGAGGATCGCCGGGCGTTTGCGGGTCACGCAGTTCCTCCAGGGCTTGGACGGAGCGATGGTGGAGCCTTCGGCTCGCGGACGTTCCCGGCGCGCGGGCGTCACGGGGCCCTGAGTATGCCGTCAGCCGCCGACAGTGTCACGCTGTGCACAGGAGATGACGGCCGACAGCAAGGGAAAACCCGATGCCGGATCTGACCGAGTCCATCACAGTGCATTCGCCCGCTGACGCACTGTATCGGTTGGTCAGTGATCTGCCCCGGATGCGCGAGTGGAGCCCGGAGTGCACCCGCGTCACCTGGTCTTCGGGTCAGTCCTCGGGCGGGTCCTCCGTCGGGTCGGGCGCGGGGCCGGCGCCGGGTGCCCGGTTCGTCGGGCACAACCGGGCCGGCGTCGTCCGCTGGTTCACGTTCGGGAAGGTGGTGACCGCGCAGCCCGGCCGCCGGTTCACCTTCGACATCACCTTCGGCCCGGTCCCGATCTCGCGCTGGGACTACGAGTTCACCCCGACCGCGACCGGCTGCGAGTCCTGGACCGACCATCGCCCGACGGTCCTCAAGCTCCTCTTCCGTCCCGTCTTCGGCAACCGCGCCCCACGCAACGCCCACGGCATCCACACCACCCTGACCCGGCTGAAAACCGCCGCCGAAACGACCGCGCGAGCCTGATTCACCTCCTGCCCGGCCGGAGCGGGTTTGGAGGAGTGGACGGCTTGTTGGTAATCTGGCTCGTCGCGTGTTCACGGGTGGTGCTCAGCCGTGCGCCGCACCACCTTCCGTAATGACCGCATACTCCTGATCGAGGCTCTTCTTCGTGGCGAACATCAAGTCCCAGATCAAGCGCAACCGCCAGAACGAGGCTGCGCGACTTCGCAACAAGTCGGTGAAGTCGACCCTCAAGACGGCTGTTCGCCGCTTCCACGAGGCCGTCGAGGCCGGCGAGGCCGAGAAGGCCACCGAGACCGCCCGCAAGGCTGGTCGGCTGCTCGACAAGGCCGTCAGCAAGGGCGTCATCCACGCCAACCAGGCGGCGAACCGCAAGTCGGCCCTCTTCAAGAAGGCCGCTTCCCTCTAACACCAGGGCCGCGTCCTCGGACGCACCCCGCCAACGATCGGCCAGTCCCCGCGACCGGCCGATCGTTTTTGCGTCCCCAGGGCCAGATCAGACGGTTGGTCAGCCCCCAGCTCTAGCGATGGGTCGGGTTTGTCAGCGGCCGCGGGCAGCTGGTCAGCGCCGGCCGTAGCGATGGGCAGGTTTGTCCGCAGCCGTGCAGGTGGTCAGCGGGGGCCGTGGCGATGGACTGGGTTTGTCAGTGGCCGTGCGCGGGTGGATCAGCGGCGGCCGTGGGCTCGGGTGATGGTGAGGACCATGCGTTCCAAGGCGTAGCCGGCGTCGCCCGAGGCGCCCTTGACGTCCGCGTCCGCCTGCGCGACTGCCTTGATCGCGGTGGCGAGACCACCCGGAGTCCAGCTGCGCGACTGCTGCTTGAGCTGCTTGAGCTTCCACGGCGGTACGCCGACCTCGCGCGCCAGGTCCGCCTCCCGCATCCCACTCGGCGCACTCGAGTACTTCGCCAGCCCCCGCAACCCGCCCGCCATCGCGCTCGTCACCAGCACCGGCGCCACACCGCAGTCCAACGCCCACCGCAACTGCTCCAGCGCCGGCTCCGTCCGACCGGCGATCGCCGCATCCGCCACCGCGAAGCTCGTGACCTCCGCACGCCCACCGAAGTACTGCCCGATCAGCTGAGTCGTCACAGCCTGACCGCCAGAGTCCGACACCAACTGCGAACACGCACCGGCCAGCGCCCGCAGGTCGTGACCGACCGCGTCCACCAGCGCCGACGCCGCCCCTTCGTCGACCGTCCCACCGTGCAGCCGGATCTCCCCCGCCACGAACTGCGGAAGCTCCCACGCCTTCGGCGCGGTCGCGACGACCTCGGTGACCGATGCCTTCCGCAACTTGTCGAGGACGCCCTTCCCCTTCTGCCCACCGGAGTGCACCAGCACGGCGAGTACGTCGTCCGACGGCGACCCGGCGTACTCGATCAGATGCGGCGCCATCTCACTCGGCAGGTTCTCCAGCCCGCGCAGCACCAGCACCCGCTCGGTCGCGAACAACGACGGCCCGGTCAGCTCCGCGAACACCCCGACGTCCAGCGTCGACGCCTCGAGATCCGTCACCTCGACCGCGCTGTCACCGGCGTCCGCCGCGTTCTTCGACACCGCCGCGATCGCCGACCGCACGGCCCGGTCCGCCAGGAACGACTCGGTCCCGGTCACGAGCAGCACATCGCCGAGCTTCGGCGCAGAACCTTTACGAGCAGCCACCCCGTCAGCATCCCACGCCCTCCGGACAATCCCGGTGCGGCCCCGCAGCAAACCGGCGAGGATGGCGGCCATGACCTCACCCGTCGCGATGGCCTCGCCCGTCGACGCCTTGGTTCTTGTCGATCTGCAGACCGCATTCGTCTCCGGCCCCGACGCAGTACCCGGCGCCGCTGACCTCCTGGATCGGACATGCGACCTGCTGGACCGGGCCCGGGCCGCCGGCGCAGTCGTCGTACATCTGCAGAACGATGGTCCACCCGGCGCTGACGACGAGCCCGGCACGCCCGGCTGGGAGCTGTACCTGCCGCTCAAGCCGGGCCCGCGCGAGCACGTGATCCGCAAGCCACGCGACGACGGCTTCGACTCGACACCGCTCGGGGAGATCCTGGTGTCGGCCGGCGTACGCTCGCTCGCCATCTGCGGCGTCATGTCGGAGATGTGCGTACACGCGACCGCAAAGACCGCACTCGCCCGCGGCTACCGAGTCGTCCTCCCGCACGACGCCCACGCCACGTACGACGTACCCGCCGTCCCCGGCGTAGCGGACCAGATCCCAGCCCACATCGTCTCCCGAGTAGCCGCCTGGTCCCTGGGCGACCAACCCGAAAACACCACCCCAACCTCCGCCGTCACCTTCTAACTCCCTCCTGCAGCCGTGGGTGGGTGGTTAAGGCGAGGTGGTTGTTGGTGTTGGTGACGACGAGCGGACCGCTGACGTTGGTCGTGGCTGTTCGGATCGCGTTGTGGGACAGGAGGTCCAGGGTCCTCGGCGCCGGGTGTCCGTAGTCGTTGTCGCGCCCGGCTGAGATGAGCGCCAACCGCGCGTTCGCCGCGGCGATGAACCCAGGATCCTGCTGTGCCGACCCATGGTGCGGAACCTTCAACACATCCGCCCGCAGGTCGACTCCCGTCGCCACAACGGCACGCTGCGACTCAGGCTCCAGATCGCCGGTGAGCAGGATCCGGAGGCCGTCGAGCTCGACCATCATCGCGATGCTGGCATTGTTCTCCGGCGATCCCTCATCCGTGGACGTCGCCGACGACGTACCGGGCGGAGGCAGTGCCGGCACCTTGGCAGGCCACAACGTCGTCCAGCTCACCTGCCCGACGACCCGCTGCTCGTGGAACGCGACCGCGCGCACCGCGACCCCGTGCCGCGACGCGAGAGCCACCACGCGGTCGTGCTCGGCCCGCGGCGAGAAGTACGGCGTCACCTCGATCTCGCCCACCCGCCGATCGTTCAGTACGCCGGCCAACCCGCCGACATGATCCGCGTGGAAGTGGCTCAGCACGACAACCGGGATGTACTTGATGTCCAGGTCCTTCAGACACCGATCCATAACCGCCGGATCCGGCCCCGTGTCGACAACAACCGCCGTACGATCACCCGCCCGCAACACCAGACCGTCTCCCTGTCCGACATCACACACGACGAACAACCAGTCATCGGGCGGCCATCCGAGCGATCCGACAGGACGCAGTACGACGACCGCGAGCAGGATCACCGCGAGGATCATCGCAATCGGGCGAGCGAGGATGCGGTGCAGACCCAGTACGAGCGCCAGGCAGAGCACTGCCAGTACGGCGACACCGACCACCGTCGCCGGCCACGCGTTGGCGGCGCCCGGGAGGTCCGCGCCTTCGCGGGCAACCAGGATGATCCAGCGCGCCGGCCATCCGGCAGCCCAGCCGACGACCTGCGCCAATTGACTGCTCACCAGGGCGACCCCGGCCGTGACGAACCCGAGAATCGTGGCCGGGCCGACCATTGGACCCGCCAACAGGTTGGCGGCGACGGCGATCAATGACACTTCGCCCGACAGCCACGCGACAATCGGTGTACAGGCGAGCTGCGCGGCAAGCGGGCACGAGATCGCGTCGGCCAGCCAGTCAGGCATCCACTTCGCCAACGCATCCCGCCAACCAGGTCCGAGCAGGATGATGCCCGCTGTCGCGAGCACCGACAGCGCGAACCCGGCCGAACGGGCGAGCGACGTGTCCAGTAGCAGCAACACGATCACTGCGACCGACAGACTGCGTACGGCGCGGCGCCGCCCGCCCCCGCTGGTCATCGCCGCCAACGCGATCAGTCCCATCGCGGCCGCCCGCAGGACGCTCGGCTGTGGTCTGGCGAGGACGATGAACACGACGACCGTCGACAACCCGACCACGGTCAGCCCGCGCGCTCGCACACCGATCAGGCGCGCCAGCGGGAGGAGGAACGCGAGCAGGAGCGTCAGGTTGGTCCCTGAGACGGCGGACAGGTGCGTCAGGCCCGTGGTTTGGAAGTCTGCGTTCAGGTCGGTTGACACGCCCGAGACGTCGCCCATGACGAGTGCGGGGACGAGCCCGCGAACGTCCTCGGGCTCACCAGCGACCGCATCTCGCAGTCCTGCTCGGACCCGCTCAGCCGCACGCAGCCACCACGGTGGCTCGTCTACAGTCCGCGGCGGCGACCTGGTGGAGAGCATCGCGGCCACCTCGGCACCACCTTCTACTTGCTCGAGCCTCCCGTTCGCGTCGACGTGCTGGCCGTACCTGACGTGCTCCCATTTCGCAGTCCCCACAACCAGCACCGGCGTACGCACCCGTTCCCGGATCGCGTTCTCCGAGCCGGCGCGACTGCGGATCTCCTCGATGGTCGCCCTGACCACGACATACGGCGGCCGTCTACTGGTGGTGCTCTGCCGGAGCGACGGATCCCCGTCGATCTTGAGCCGGACGGTGACCGTCGCCGAGCCGGTCGCGAGTTCCTGCACGGGTCCCGCACGAAGGACGGCAGCGTGCAGGCCGGCTGCTATCGCCAGCCCACCCACAACAACCAACGAACCCACAGCCACCCAACCAGCCACCCAGCGACTGGTATGCCGGAATGCTGCAGTTCTGCAGCCAGGGTTCGGCCGTCGGAGGATCAGCCCGAGCGTCGCGGCGAGTGCCAGCGCGAGGCCGGCGACAATCCCGCCGACGATTGGCGCCTGACCGACCAGCACGGCCGCGGCCAGCCAACCCACAGCTGCCGGGATGAGCAGCCGCGCATCGAGCCGCTCACCCTCGCCCGCCTCCGCGGAGGCGGGTTCGTCAGCGTCTGCGATTGACTGATCAGCCTCTGCGGGCGCTGACGTTCGAACAGGTACAGGGGTTGGTGTGGGGCCGGCCTCGGAGGTCGACGTGCGGGTTGGTCCGGACGTTGATGCGTGAGTTGGCGTGCGCGTTGGCGCGGAGGTTGCTGCGGGCGTTGGCGCGAGTGGGTGGTTGGGTGGGTTGGTCGCGGGTGGGTTGGTCGCGGGCGGGTTGGTCGCGGGCGGGTCGGTCGCGGGCGGGTCGGTCGCGGGCGGGTCGGTCGCGGGTGGGTTGTTGGCGGGGTTAGGTGCGGACATGGGGTTTTAGGGAGTCGAATTTCTTGGGGCCTACGCCGGGGACCTCCTGGAGTTGGTCGATGGTTGTGAAGGGGCCGTTCTGGGTTCGGTAGTCGAGGATTCGTTGGGCTAGGACGGGGCCTACTCCGGGGAGGGCGTCGAGTTGGGCGAGGTTGGCGGTGTTGAGGTTGACGGGGGCGTTGGGGGCTGAGGACGGGCTTGAGCCTGCAGTTGGCGATGGTTGGTTCGGGGGTGGGGGTTGGGTGGTGGCGCCGACGATGATTTGTTCGCCGTCGGTTACCTGGCGGGCGAGGTTGAGGGTGGTGAGGTCTACGCCGCGGAGTGGGCCACCGGCGAGGGTGAGTACGTCGGCTACGCGGGAGCCTGCTGGAGCGCGGATGAGGCCGGGGCGGCGGACCTTTCCTGCGACGTGGACCACGACGGGTGGTTGACCGGACGAGGTTCCGGTGCCGGGCGTCTGGTTGATGCCCGCGGTTTGGTTGGCGCCTGGTCTTTGGTTGGCGCCTGGTGTCTGGTTGGGGTTGGCGGTTTGGTTGGCGGCTGGCTGGGTTTGTGATGCGGCAGGGCCGGGTTGGTTGGCTGGCTGGCTTACTGCCGAGCCTGTGGTTGTGGTGGTTGGGCGGGTGTCGGGGAGGGGTTCGGGGCGGGCTCGGAGGAAGGTCCAGGCGGCCCAGGTCAGGCCGAGGGCGAGCACCAAGGCCAGGACGGCGATGTGGCGTGGGGTGAGGGTCCAGCGGGCGTCGCGTAGTCGATCGGGTCGGGGTTGTTCGGGGGTCCATCCGCCTCGCACCTCATCACGCTCCTCCGGATATTCGTCTGGACGGTTCCTGTCGCTCGGTTGCCTGCTATTGGGGTGTATGCCGCGATCCGCTGTGGCGGGCGCACCACCCGGGTCGCCGATGCGAGCGGTCCACTGAGCCGCCGTCTGCCCGGCGGAGGTCTGCACAATGGAGGTCTGCGCGGCGGAGATCTGCGCGGTTGGGATTCGCTCGGCGGCGATTCGGTCGGTGGGGGCTCGGTCGGCGGGGATCCAACCCCCAGCGGTCCGCCCGGCTGCGGCGGCAGTGTTCCCGGCGGGGGTCCAACCGCCGGCGGTCCGCTCGGTTGCGGCGGCAGGCTTGCCGGCGGGGGTTTGCTCGGCGGCGGGTTGGTCGGCTGGGATGTGGTCGGCGTACGGGGTGTGAAGGTGGGTGGCGGTTGGGTGTGGGGGGCGGGGGGTTAGGCGGGCGAGGGCTCGGGCCCGGGCGGCCGGGTCGAGGGGTGGGGTGCGGCGGAAGACCTTCACGCCCAAAGAAGGTACGAGTCCGGGGCGACCGTGAAACCGCGACTTGAAAGCTGTGGAGAAACCTCCGGCTCGCGCCGGGAACAAAGGATCGCGGGCCGGCTGAGGGCGGTGGCCGGCCAGCCGGGCGCGGCAGCGTTGGTTGGCCCGTGGGACTCGAGACACCCGGTGGGGCCATGAACAGGACGTAGCGGCGCTTCTGTCCGATGTGTGGGTCGTGATCGGTCGATCTGGGGTCGTGCGACAGGCAGCCGTGGGTCGGGCAGCTGCTATTGCGTGTCCCCAGTCACCAGCACCTGTCCCCACCCCCCACCATCGCCCCGGCCGTCGCCACCACCGTCGTCCCACCGTCGCCCCACCGTCGCCCCCACCGTCGCCCCCACCGTCGCCCCAATGGTCGGCCTCCACCCGTCGAGCGGCCGACGGGTTATCCCCTCGTGTGGTGGGTTCTCTACTGATGGACGACGGGAGAACCCTGCACACGAGGGGATAACCCCGGCTCTGCTGACTGCGCTCGGGGCGGCCTCGAAGGGTCGGTTCGGCCGTCGCGCGAAACGCTGCCGTGTCCGGGATCGCGCCGAGTCGTGGCGTTTGGTTGGCCACGGGAAATGTCGAGTCGTGGATCGAGGCTGCGTCTGGCGGCCGTCGACACGCCGAAATCCACGACTCGAGGAACGTGGGCGACGGCGGTCGACGGCGGCGTGGCGAGGCCGCGGACCAGGCCATCGGGTGGGGCAGGCGGGCGGCCGGGGGCGGCGGTTAGTGGGGGCTTACTACTACGGCTAGGAGGCCGGGGCCTACGTGGGCTCCTATTACGGCGCCTACTTCTCGGAGGACTATTTCGTCGGCCTGGGGGAGGCGGGTGGCTAGGTTGTCGGCCAGGGTTTGGGCTTTTTCCAGGTTGGCGAGGTGGTGGACGGCGATCTGGACGGGGGTGTCGCCGGCGCGTTGGACGGCGATGTCGGCGAGGCGGGCGATGGCTCGGCTGGAGGTGCGGACCTTTTCGAGGGGGACGATCCGGCCGCCGCTGATGGTGAGCAGTGGCTTGACCGCAAGCGCCGTACCGAGGAGTGCCTGGGCGGCGCCGATGCGGCCGCCGCGGCGGAGGTATTCGAGGGTGTCAACGTAGAAGTACGACGAGATGGACTTCATCCGGGCGCGAGCGGCGGCTTCGACCGCGATGGCGTCCTCTCCGGCGGCGGCCGCGGCGGCCGCGGCGAGGACCGGGAACCCGAGGCCCATGCCGAGCGAGCGGGAATCGACCACATGGACCGGGATCGTGGACTCCTTGGCGCCGATCATCGCGGCCTCGAACGTGCCGGACATGTCGCCGGACAGATGGATCGAGACGATCGCCTCGGCGCCGTCCGCGGCGCACGCGGCGTACGTGTCGGCAAAGGTCTGCGGCGCCGGTCGGCTGGTCGAGACCGGCGTGAACGTCTTCAGCGCCTCCGCGACCGCGTCCGCCGATGTGGCGCCGTCGTCGTACGACGTCCCGCCGATCACGACCTGGAGCGGTACGACGGTCAGCGGGTGGCGGAGCAGCTCGTGCGTGGACAGACCGGCCGTGGAGTCGGTGACGACCTGCACGCGGGCTGCCATGCAGCGAGGTTACCGGACAGTTAACGTCCTGGCGCAGTGCCAAACTCGACAAGATGAAGGAGACAGCGACCGAAGTCACACAGTTGCAGGAGCTTCTCGACGCGGCGTACGAGCGGTCTACGGAGCATCTGCGCAACATCATCAAGGGGCCGCGGCGGCTGGATGCCGGGGAGCTGGTGCAGGTTCTGACCGGGATGTGCACGCTGAACCTGGCCACCGTGACCGCGCGTGGTGAGCCGCGGATCAGCGCCGTGGACGGGCACTTCCTGCACGCGCGGTGGGTGTTCACGACGTCGGCGTCGGCGGCGAAGGCGCGGCACCTGAAGAAGCGTCCCGCGGCGAGCATCTCGTACGTCGACGGCGAACGGATCGGGGTGTTCAGCCACGGGAACGTCGAGTTCCTGACCGCGGATCACCCGGACTTCGCCGAGATCGAGGCGCACCTCACCAACCACTACGGCAGCTCGCCGTCGAGCTGGGGCGACGACATCGTCTACTGCCGCCTCCAGCCCTCGTGGATGGTCGGCTACGCGTTCGACAAGTCGGCTGTGCTGGACACACCAGCGAGGTGAAGGCCACCCCTCCCGGGACCTTCACCTCGCTTTGGTTGTGCCGGGCTACTGACGTCCCCTGTGCGTCACCAGCCCGGCTCGTCCTGCTGACTCCCCCTGGTTGTCAGCCGAAGTTGGTGGGGCCTCGGCGAGCTACTCCCCGTATCCGGTTCCGTGCGAACCGGCCTGACCGCGAGCTCGTCGAGGTCCCGGGAGGTCCCAGCGGCCGGCCCGCCGGTGGGTGACCAAACCCACCGGTTGCCCGCACCAGCCGGATCGCGACACTCGTCCCCTGTCTCGTGTGCCTGACCCTGTGCTGGGACCCCGCCCCGGAAGCAGTGCCCTGACGGTGCACCGCGCCCGGTACAGGCAGGACAGATCCGCACTCCACAGCACTCCGGAGCTCTCGGCCGCCGGTCGGCGCCCCCACCAACCAGCCACCGGAGGCCCTCCGCGTCGCCTTCGCCGGGTGCGGCAGTTGAGCGGTTCGCCATGGCCTCTTCATGGTTCACGCCCTTTCGCTGCCCGTTCCCGGTGTCGGTCTCTGCTTCGTGGAACCTGCCCTACGGCTGTAATTCTTGGTCCGGCAGCCATGTCAGGACGAGGCAGAACAACCGGCAGTTACCCGGCAGCTTCAGCAGATCCGCGTCAGAGAAGCGGTGAAGAAAGCGCTGCGAGTACGTCGTTGGCCAGCCGCTGTACGGCGGCCGACGGGTCCGGCTCCGGCCACCCGTCCGCGACCGAGGCGCTCTCGCAGGACTCCTGCAGGACCGCCCACGCGGTCGGCAGCATCGGCGGGTCCATCGACTGCTGCCACGCCAGCAGCTGGCCGCACACAGCGTCTCCCGCCTCCGAGCGCCCCAGCGCGTGCAGCACCGCCACGGCTTCCGGCAGTACTTCGAGCAGGTAGACGACCCGCCCTTCGAGCAGCAGCCGGTTCAGTGCGTCCAGGATCGTCACACGCGCCTGCTCGGCCTCACCGGCGGCACGAGCCAACCGGGACCGGTAGAGCATCACCAGGTAGTCGAAGTACCCGCGATGGCCGCGGATGTCGGCGTCGGCCTGGTCGAGCAGGGCCCGCGCCTCGTCGTACCGGCCGTCGTGGTACTCCACCATCGCGAGGCACCCGGCGACCTTGGTGCGCTCCGGGTCGTCAGACGCCTGGCTGTCACGGGCGAGCTGTGCCCAGTGACGGGCGCCGGACAGGTTCCCCAGCTCGAGGTCGACTCGGCTGAGCGCCATGTACGCGATCTCGTCCGGGTAGACGCCCGGATTGACCAGTGCGGCCTCCCACGCAAGCAGGAGCTCCTTGGCCTCCACCAAACGACCCCACCGCAGCAGCGCCAGCCCACAGGTCGCCTGCACAGTGGCAGACCGCTGTACGTCGCCGTGCTTGCGAGCGTCATCTACCAGCGCCGGGATCTCGGCCAGGCTCTGTGTATCGAGCAGGTGCGATCCGGACGACACCCAGCCGCCGCGGGCGACCAGGCCCATCTCTGTCTCACCCGGGATCCGCGTACGCGCCTCCTCGTAGTGCCGACGGGCACCACGGATGTCACCGGTCAGACTGGACAGCCGGCCTGCAATGGCCAGCAGCCTCCCGCTCGTCTCCTTGTCGGACACGTTCTCGGCGCACAACGTCGCCCACCGGATCCCGCTCTCGGCGACACTCGCCTGGTACTGCCACGCGATCCGGAACCCGAGCACGATCCGCGCCGCGGTGTCCCACTCCCCCAGTTCGCCCGCCCGTTCCAGCGCAACCTCGAACAGCGCCGAGTTCGCATGTGCCGCCCGGTACCGCCGATCGCGGTCCGGCGACGACCAGGCGCCCTCGAGCCCCGAGACGTACCTCGTACACCACTCGACCGCCCGGTTGCGGAACTCGGTGAGGTCGTCGCCCTGTGACGACAGCCCGGCGTACGCGTGCTCCCGGATCGTCTCCAGCAGCTTGTACCGCGCGCCGTACAACTGCTCGAACTCGTGCACCGGCTGCAGCAGCGACTTCTCCACCAGCTCGGCGAGCAGCATCGGTACGTCGCTCTCGTCGATCGGAGTGCCCGTACAGACACCCGCGACAGCCTCGAGCGTGAACGGCGAACCGAGCACCGAGGCCCGGTACAGCAGCTGCCGCGCCGGGTCCGAGAGTGCGTCGACGCTCCACGCGATCGTGTCGGCCAGCGTCCGCTGATGCGGCGCACCGAACCGTCGCGGCCCGGACAGCAACCGGAACCGGTCGTCGAGCGCAGCGAGAATCGCCTCCACCGACAGCGACCCGGCCCGCGCGGCCGCGAGTTCCAGCGCGAGCGGCAGACCGTCCAGTCGCCTGACCAGCCGCGCCACCGTCGGGGCATTCGAAGGGGCCAGTGCGAAGCCAGGCCGCACCCGCGCGACGCGGCGGCAGAACATCTCGACCGCCGGCGACGCAGCGATCGCCTCGAAGTCCTCGTCGTTCGCCGGTACGCCGAGCACCTGCACCCGACGGACCACCTCGTCGGGCAGGCCGAGCGGGATCCGGGACGTGACCAGCACACCGATGCCCGGGAAGCTGCGGACCATCCGGTTGGCGACCGTCGCGACACCGTCGAGGACGTGCTCGGCGTTGTCCTCGACGATGACTAGGTCGCCGGGCCGGCGTCCGGACAGTACGTCGTCGAGGTCCGACGTACCGGGGGCTGTGCCGAAGGCGTCCAGGATCGCCGACGGTACGGCGGCATCGCGCTGGACGGTGGTGAGGTCGACGACCACGACGGTCGTGTCGGCGCCGGAGAACCGGTCGGCCGCCGCGAGCGCCAGCTCGGTCTTGCCGACCCCGCCTGGACCGACGAGCGTAACGAGCCGGTTCTGGCGCAGCAGCGACTCGAGCTCGAACAGATCCTGCTCACGACCGACGAGGCCGTCCGGGATCGGCCGTGTGCCACGCCAGCGCAGACCTGTCGGTACGGCGTCCGCGACCGAGACGACCGGCGGCGACGGCGCCACCGCCCGTACGACGGGACGCACCGAGCCGTGCCCCGCAGCGGCGAGGAAGTGACCGGTGTCGTCGGGCCGCAGACCGAGCGCGGAGGCGAGCAGGCGGACGGAGTCCTTGCGCGGGCGCGCGACCCGGCCGGCCTCCATCTCGCGGATCGACCGGACACTCAGCCCGGCCCGGTCGGCCAGCTCCTCCTGGGAGAGGCCGGCCTGGACCCTCAGGTCGAGCAGCAGATCGGCGAATCCTCGCCGACCGTCCGCCCGGCCATCCGTGTCCGACACAGCCCGTCACCCCTCTGAAGGCCTCACGTTCCTGTCACAACATAGCGTGACGGACGTGTTCTTGCCGGGGCTTCCCGGCGTGCGGGATGCGGCCTGGGTCACACAATTGGTTGACCGGAGCAACAGAACAGGAAAGCCTGCGAAATCAGAAATGCACGTTTCAAGCAGTTGCGCGAACCGGGCGGGATTCATTGTCGGCGGCGTACAGAGAAAGGACGCCGGCCCAGTCGTCGATCCGGGCGCGGGTATCCGCGCGGCCGGAGTCGGCATTCAGCAGGCTGCCGTCGGAAATGCCACGGGTGGCGCGAACCAGGAGCTCGGTGGTGACGTCGCGCAGCGTGTCAAGGGCAGCCATGGCGACAATTCAAGCGGAGTCGTGTTTCGCAAACGTAACGCAATCGGCAACATCACGATAAGTCACCAAAATCCCGGAAATACTTGTTACCAGGTAGTCCACTAACCGGCCAGGAACGACAGCCGGACCCGCCGGTCGGGATTGTCGCGATTCGTGTCGACCAGACAGATCGATTGCCAGGTCCCGAGCGTCAGCCGGCCCTTCAGCACCGGCACGGTCGCGTACGGCGGAATCAGCGCCGGCAGCACGTGGTCGCGCCCGTGTCCGGGCGATCCGTGCCGGTGCTGCCACTCGAAGTCCCGCGGCAGCAGGTCCTCGAGCACGGCCAGCAGATCGAGGTCGCTGCCGGCGCCGGTCTCCAGGATCGCGACACCGGCGGTCGCGTGCGGCACGAACACGTGCAGCAGGCCGTCACCGCGACCGGAGACGAACTGTTCGCACCGGCTCGTGAGGTCGAGGACGACCTCACGAGCACCGGTGTGAATATCCAGGAGAACCGAATCCATCAGGCTCCAGACTCAGGCGGGGACGATGTTGACCAGCTTGGGCGCCCGCACGATCACCTTGCGGGTGCCGCGGCCGTCCAGTGCCTTCTGGATCGCCTCGGACGCCAGCGCCAGCTGCTCCAGGTCGGCGTCGGAGATGTCCGGCGCGACCTCCAGCCGGTCCTTCACCTTGCCGGCGACCTGCACCACGCAGGTGACCGAGTCCTGCACCAGCAGTGCCGGGTCGACCTTCGGCCAGCCGGCCTTGGCGACGGTCGGCTGGTGGCCCAGCTCCTCCCACATCTCCTCGGCCGTGTACGGCGCGACCAGGCTCAGCACGATCGCCACTGCCTCGACCGCCTCGCGCACTGCCGGGTCCGCCGCACCGGGACCGGAGTCGATCGCCTTCCGGGTCGCGTTCACCAGCTCCATGACCCGGGCGACCATGACGTTGAACCGGTGCGAGTCGATCAGCTCGGCCGCGTCCGCCACCGTCCGGTGCGTCAGCTTGCGCAGCTCGACGTCACCGGTCGAGGGGTCCGAGCCGACCGGCGCCTCGACCGCTCCGGCCAGCCGCCAGGCCCGCTGCAGGAACTTCAGCGAACCGCCCGGGGACATGTCGGCCCAGTCGATGTCGTCGGCCGGCGGACCGGCGAACACCATCGTCAGCCGGACCGCGTCGACACCGAACTCGTCGATCTGGTCGCCCAGGTTCACGCCGTTGCCCAGCGACTTGCTCATCGACTTGCCCTGGTTGATCACCTGGCCCTGGTTCAGCAGCCGGGTGAACGGCTCCACGACCTTCAGCAGGCCCATGTCGTGCAGCGCCTTGACGAAGAACCGCGCGTACAGGAGATGCAGTACGGCGTGCTCCTTGCCGCCGACGTACTGGTACACCGACATCCACCGCTCGGCGGCGGCCTGGTCGAACGGACCGTCGGTGTACTCCGGCGACAGGTAGCGCAGGAAGTACCAGGACGAGTCGACGAACGTGTCCATCGTGTCGGTGTCGCGCTCGGCCCTGCCACCGCACTTCGGACAGTCGACCTCGACCCACTCGCGGGCTGCCGCCAGCGGCGACACGCCCTTCGGCTGCAGGTCCGCGCCGCGCAGGTCGGGCAGCTCCATCGGCAGCTGGTCGTCGGGAACCGGGACCTCACCGCAGGACGGGCAGTGGATGATCGGGATCGGGCAGCCCCAGTAGCGCTGGCGGCTCAGCAGCCAGTCGCGCAGGCGGTAGTTGATCGTCCGCTCGCCCAGGCCCTTGCTCTCCAGCCAGTCGATGATCCGCGACTTGGCGTCGGCGATCTCCAGACCGTCCAGGCTGATCTCGTCGTTGGCGCTGTTGATCGCGGCGCCCTCACCGGTGAAGGCCTTCCCGTCGAAGTCGGCAGGAGGCTGCACGGTGCGGACGATCGGCAGGTCGAACTTCTCCGCGAACTCCCAGTCCCGCGTGTCCTGGCCGGGGACCGCCATGATCGCGCCGGTGCCGTAATCGGCCAGCACGTAGTCGGCCGCCCAGATCGGGATCCGCCGGCCGGTCACCGGGTTGATCGCGTACGCGCCCAGGAAGACACCGGTCTTCTCGCGCTCGGTGCTCTGCCGTTCGATCTCGGTGGTCGCCTTGACCTTGGTCAGGTACTCGTCGAAGGCGGTCTGCTGCTCCGGCGTGACCAGCTCGGCAGCCAGCTTCGCGTCCGGAGCGACGACCATGAAGGTGGCGCCGAACAGCGTGTCCGGCCGGGTCGTGAACACCTTGATCGGCTCGTCGCGGCCCTCCACCTGGAAGTCCGCGAAGGCGCCCTCGGAGCGGCCGATCCAGTTGCGCTGCATCAGCAGGATCTCTTCCGGCCACTGCAGCAGCTCCATGTCGTCCAGCAGCCGCTGGGCGTAGTCAGTGGTCTTGAAGTACCACTGGGTCAGCTCCCGCTTGGTGACCTCCCAGCCACAACGCTCGCACCGTCCCTGCACGACCTGCTCGTTGGCCAGCACGGTCTGGTCGTTCGGGCACCAGTTGACGAACGAGGCCTTGCGGTACGCCAGACCGCGCTCGTACATCCGCAGGAACAGCCATTGCGTCCAGCGGTAGTACTCCGGGTCGGACGTGTGCAGCCGGCGCGACCAGTCGAAGCTCAGCGCGTAGCGCCGGATCGACTCGGCCTGCGTCTCGATGTTGCCGTAGGTGTACGTCGCGGGGTGCTCGTTGCGCTTGATCGCGGCGTTCTCCGCCGGCAGACCGAACGAGTCCCAGCCGATCGGGTTCAGCACGTCGTACCCCTGCTGGAACCAGTAGCGCGCCAGAACGTCGTGCAGCGCGAACACCTCGGCGTGGCCCATGTGCAGGTCGCCGGAGGGGTACGAGAACATCGTGAGCGCGTAGCGACGCTCGGCCGAGCCGTCGTCCTTGGCCTTGAACGGGTCCAGTTTCTCCCACACCGGACGCCACTTCGCCTGCATGGCGTTGAAGTCGTAGCCACCCCGGTCGATGGGGGTGTCGTCCACCTGCTCGCTCACGGTCCTACTCCATACTTCGTCTGTTGTTGAGCCTAAATGTGCCAGAAGGCACCCCTGGACATAAAAAAGCCCCTCACGCAGGAGGGGATGCCGTACTGACCGGCGCTTCGGCGCCTGGATGCCAGTACGGCTAACTAAGGAGCAGGCTCACTCGCATACGCACAGAATAGCACCGGTGCCGCGACGTACCGAGACGCCGCGGCACCGGGCGTTGTCAGCCGATCGGTACGCCGAACGTCTTGAGCCAGTCCTGGACGACCTTGATGTCGATCCGCTGCAGCCCGTCGAGGTAGCGACAGTTCTGCGTGTAGCCGTAGCTGGTCACGGTCACCTGGTAGCCACCGTGGAACGTCGGACCGCCAGAGTCACCGAAGCAGGTGCCGCCGGTGCCGCGGTTGTCGTGCTCGTTGCCGTTCACCTGCAGGATCTGCGGGGTGAGCTTCTGACCGGGCTCGTCGGCCCAGCGACGCAGCAACGGGTAGGACATCGGGGTCGGCTTCTGCGGACCCGAGTCGGCCTTACGGACCTCAGTGCCGTAGCCGACGGAGCGGAAGATCGTGCTGTTCAGCCTCGGCTGCTGGTAGGCGTTCAGGTAGTTGGTGGGCGCGATCTTGGCCGGAGCGATGTTCGTGACCGGGCGGTCGAGCACGATCACGCCGACGTCGTTCCAGTTGGCCAGGTCGGTGAAGTCGGAGTACTTCGGATGCGCGTACGCCGTACCGGACTTGTAACCGGCCTTTTCGAGCTCCGCCTGCGTGTAGCCCTTCGCCGGGTCAGCGGCGACCGGGAACGGCGACGGCGGCTGCTGGGCGATCACCGAGTCGAACGTCACCAGGGTCTTGCCGAGGGTGCCCAGCGTGCAGTGGGCCGCGGTGACCAGGACAGTCGGCGAGACGAGTGTGGCCGTGCACCGGAAGCGTCCGTCCGGTTGGTAGAACAGAATCACACCGACGTTCGGATGCGCGTTGCCGTCGGGTTGACCGCCGGTGATGGCGCTCGCGGGCACCAAAGAAGATGCAGCAAGTCCCAGTGCCAGCGCACAGACGCCGATGATGCGGCTGAGTCGATTCCTCATGGATCCCCTCCAGGGGTACGGCGGAATACCTGACTGCATTGGAGCAATCACACAGCGCGCTGTCCAGACGTCGTTTGACTACGTTCTGTGACCGCAGCCGGTTACATGAACTCGGTTCCGCCCGCGCGGCGGTGGTCTCCCGGGGTGCGGCCGTACTTGCGTTTGAAGGCCGTGGAGAACGGACGTACGTCGGAGTAGCCGCAGGCTTTCGCTATCTCGGTGACGGACAAGGTGTGGTCCAGGAGGAGCTGGGCGGCCAACTCGAGGCGCAGGCGGCGCAGGGTCGACATGATCGAGGCACCGGTCTGCTGGGTGAAGAGGCGTTCGGCGTGGCGCTCGGAGAGGTGAGCGGCGGCTGCGACGTCGCGAACGGTGATGGGGCGGGACAGGTTGTCTCGCAGGTGGCGCTGCATCGCCTCGACGACCAACGGACCCCGGTCGCGACGGACGGGTTCTACGGCCAGGTCGTCGTCCAGGGCGAAGGCACGAGCCGTCTCCATCACCAGAGTCGCGCCCAGCGCGGAGAGCGCAGTGGAATAGCCGGCCACCGGCGCCGCCGCCTCCGCGGCGAGTGCGGTGATGAGTGCCGGGAGAGAGCCGGCCCGGCTCGACATCACCGGACCGTCCGATCGGGTTAGGCCGGACCACCACCCAGACGCATCGGACGGGCCGGAGGCGCCGGCCGCCCCAGGCACGCCGGCGGGGCGGAAGGTGAAGCCCCAGAACGCGATTCCCAAAGGTGCGGTGCGGCTGGACTCGATCTCGTGGATGTCGCCCGGGCGGGCGAGGAACACAGAGCCGGGTGTCACGTCGTACTGCACGGAGCCGGAGTTGAAGCGGCCCTCGCCGGAGTATGCCAGGCAGACCTCGTGGAACGAGTGGCTGTGCCAGTAGTTGCGCCAGTACTCCGGCCGGTAGTGACCCCAGCTGAGGAAGTCCGCGCGGAAGCCGTCGACCTCGCAGGACTCCAGCAGTCCCGCGAGGTCGACGAAACGATCCGCCGTGGCGACGGAGTCCAGGCTCAAACAGCGCTCCTGCCGGTCGGGTCGACTCCTCGCAGCATCATGCCCTGACCGAGCGAGTGGTCGTGCGTCTTGACCGTCGGCGGGTCCGCCGGGTCGCGGTACTGGATCAGCCAGGTGGTCCGCGCCTCGTCACTCGTGTTCACACCGGACCCGTGCACGGTCAAGTAGGTGAAGAACAGTACGTCGCCCGCCTCGGCCGGCTGCGGCGTCGCGACCTCGAACGCCGGCTCGGTGAGGTGGAACGAGCCCTCCGGGTTGTGCTCCCGCGGGCCTTCCTTGTGACTGCCCGGGATGACCCGCACACAGCCCTTCTCGACGGGTGCGTTGTCGAAGTGGAAGATCGCCGCCCCGACCCGGTGGTACGTGTGCGGGAAGAACGGGTAGTCCTGGTGCAGCGGGAACGGCGAGCCGTTCTCCGGCGGCTTCACGAACAGCTTGGTGTGGTGGAGCTGCACGTTGTCCACGCCCATCACCGCGGCGGCCACGTCGGTGAACCGCGGGTCCACCAGCAGCTTCGCGAACTCCGCGTCGTAGAACTGCGCGTCGTGCAGGTGCTGCAGCCGGGTCGCGCCGTCGGCGAGGCCCATCGCGGACTTCCAGGTGGGGTCGTCGTGGCGGTTCAGCTGCGCCAGCAGGTCATGGCTTCGCTGCCGGTAGTACGCCGCTTCTTCCTTGCTGAGCAGGCCTTTCACCAGCACGAAGCCGTCGTCGGCGTACTGCTGGGCCAGTGTCGAGAGGCCCGCGCCGCTTGAGGTGATCGTCATCTCGAAGTTCCTCCTGATCGGGTACTTCGAGACTACGAACGCCGGCGCCCGGACGGGAGGACCCGACCGGACGCCGATGTTCGTCAAACGGACATCGCTACTCGTCGGCCGGTTTCGCGTCGACCGGTACGGCGATCGGCCGCAACCGGGCCCACAGCACGAACAGGGCGGTGAACACCAGCATCCCGAGGCCGCCCCAGAGGTTGATGTTGATCCCGGCGGCCTTGTCGATCTCGGCCTGCTTCTCGACGATGCCGAGGATCGTCAGCACCACGCCGTAGATCCCGACCAGGGTCGCGATCACGATCCGGATGTCGAAGGCGCCGGCCTTCTTCTTCTCTGCCATCACAGTGCTCCCTTCCCCGAAGCTCAGCCGAAGACGATGTTCAGGACGATGGTCATCGCCAGCGAGATGCCGGCCAGCAGGACCGGCCTGCGGTACCAGCCGTGGTCACCGCGGAGCACGACCTCGGTGCGCTGCTCCTTCGGTGTCAGCGAGTACACCAGGCCGACCAGCTCGGACTCCTCCTTGGGCCTGGTCATCGTGCTGACCAGCACGCTGATCAGGATGTCGACCACGAAGGCCGCGCCTGCACCGACGAAGCTGGCGCCCTGACCCGGCAGGTTGATGACGCCGTTCTCGGACAGGACGAAGACCAGGATCGCCGTCGCCGTACCGCTGACCAGGCCGATCCAGCCGGCCGCCGCGGTCATCCGCTTCCAGAACATACCGAGGATGAACGTGGCGAACAGCGGCGCGTTGAAGAACGAGAACAGCTGCTGCAGGTAGTCCATCAGGTTGCTGTAGCCGGACGCGATCGCGGCCGTGCCGATCGCGATCAGTGTGCCCGCCACGGTCACCCAGCGGCCGGTCCGCAGGTAGAAGTCGTCCGGCCGGTCCTTGATCAGGTAGCGCTCGATGATGTCGTACGACATCACGGTGTTGAACGAGCTCAGGTTGGCCGCCATACCGGCCATGAACGACGCCAGCAGACCGGTGATCGCCAGGCCGAGCATGCCGTTCGGCAGCAGGTCGCGCATCAGCAGCAGGAGCGCGTCGTTGTAGTCGACCTCACCGCTGCCGGTGGCCTTGAACTGGGCGAGCTCCGGCACGACGACCGCGGCGATGATGCCGGGGATGATCACGATGAACGGCACGAACATCTTCGGGAACGACCCGATGATCGGCGTCCGGCGGGCCGCCGACATGTTCCTCGACGCCATCGCCCGCTGCACCTCGACGAAGTTCGTCGTCCAGTAGCCGAACGAGAGCACGAAGCCGAGGCCGAACACGATGCCGATCACCGACAGGAAGCTGTTGCCGAACCCGCTCAGCGCGTTGCCCGGCCAGGCCGACATCTGCTCCGAGCCACCCGGCGACGCGGTCACCTTGTCGACCAGGCCCTGCCAGCCGCCGACCTTGTGCAGGCCGACCAGGGTCAGCGGCAGCAGCGCGGCGACGATCACGAAGAACTGCAGCACCTCGTTGTAGATCGCCGCCGACAGCCCGCCGAGCGTGATGTAGCTGAGCACGATCAGGGCGGCGACGATCACCGACACCCAGATCGGCCAGCCGAGCAGCACGTTCACGATGGTCGCCAGCAGGAACAGGTTCACGCCCGCGATCAGCACCTGCGCCAGGGCGAAGCTGATCGCGTTCACCAGGTGCGCGGGCTTCCCGAACCGGCGCAGCATGAACTCCGGCACGCTGCGGACCTTCGAGCCGTAGTAGAACGGCATCATCACGACGCCGAGGAACAGCATCGCCGGGATCGCGCCGATCCAGAAGTAGTGCACGGTCGGCATGCCGTACTGCGCGCCGTTCGCCGACATGCCCATGATCTCGATCGCGCCCAGGTTGGCCGAGATGAACGCCAGGCCGGTGACCCAGGCCGGCAGCGACCGGCCGGACAGGAAGAAGTCCAGGCTGCTCGACACCGCGCGTCGGGCCAGGTACCCGATGCCGAGCACGAAGACGAAGTACAGGGCGATGATGATGTAGTCGATCGCCGTGGCATCCAGTCTGAGGATGGATTGTTGGGCAAGCATCGGGCCTCCGGACCGCCGTATGACAGATCGTGTTGTTACCGGTCAGGAACGTTACTCCTACTTTCAACCAAGCGGGTGGCGACCCGGCGGACGACCGGTCTCCACCCGGATCTCCACCCCTGGTCGGTCCTCTGGTAAGACCGGGCAGACCTACCGTCCGTGACATGAGCTTCGGAACATTGCCCAACGCACTCGTCGTGATCGCCGTCGTGGTGGCGGTGCTCGCCCGCCGGCTGTCCTGGTCCGAGCTGGAGAACTCCGACACCGACGTGTGGCGCGGCCCGGTCGTGCTGATGGGGGTCGGGGTCTACCAGCTGTACGACGGGCACACCGGCCTCGGCGTCGTGGACGTCGTACTGCTCGTCGTCGGCACCGCGGTCGCACTCGTGGCCGGGGTCGGCTCGGGCCGGGTCGCCCAGGTCGAGCGGCGCGCCGGGAAGGTGTTCTTCCGGCTCGGGATGCCCGGACTCGGCATCATGGTGGCCTACCTGGTCGTCCGGCTCGGGCTCGCGGGACTCGGCCACCTGCTCGGCGCCACGGTCGCCGGCGGCGGCGCGCTGATGGTCTCGATGGGTGCGAACCTGTTGACCCAGTCGCTGATCATCCAGAGCAAGGCGAGCCAGATGGCCGAGGAGTACACCAACCAGTGAAGCTGAAGGCGCTGCTGCCGCCCCGTCCGCACGGCGAGAGCGGCTGGGTCGGCCGAGTGCTCACCACGGGTGTCGCAGTCGCCGTTCTGGCCACCGCGCGCCCCGCAGCGGTGTGGGTCTGGGTCGTGCTCGGTGTGACCTTCGTCCTCTTCGTGGTCGGCTCGGTGCTGATGACGGCTCGCCCGTACGTCTCGCTAGCACTGCTAGCCACCGTCGCGGTCAGCAACGCGCTCATCGCGGGCTACCCGCAGTCGAACGCCCTGGTCCTGGTGCTGGTCGCGATCACCGACGTCGCCGTGATCGACTTCGGACGCCGCGGCAACCGGCCGATCGTTGCTGTCGGCATCGGTGTCGCGGCGGCGTACGCCGGGTCGGCGTGGTGGTTCGAGCAGCCTGACACCTGGTACTTCTCCCAGCTGCTCTGGACCGCTGCACTGACCGCCTTCGGGCTGAACCGGCGCCAGTACGAGGTGCAGGCGCGGCAGACCGAGCAGTTGCTGGAGCAGACCCGGCTGGCGCAGAGCGAGCAGGCCCGCGCAGCCGCGCTGGAGGAGCGCGGGCGGATCGCTAGAGACCTGCACGACGTACTGGCGCACTCGCTGGGTGCACTGAGCGTCCAGCTCGAGGTAGCCGAGGCGCTGCTGGATGAGCGTGGTGACACGGCCGGTGCGTTGGAGCGGGTACGTCGTTCGCGCCGGCTCGCCGTACAAGGGCTGACGGAGGCGCGGAACGCTGTAGCTGCACTGCGAGCAGATGAGGTGCCAGAGCTTCCTCAAGCCCTCGCTGCACTCGCGGAGCAGCACGAGAAGGACCACGGAACCGCCGTACGGCTCACTGTCACTGGTGGTCCGAGGAAGCTGGACTCCGCTGTCACGGTCGCACTGCTCGGTGCTGCTCGTGAGGCGCTGACCAATGCGGCCAAACATGCACCTGGTCAGACAGTGGAGATGCGGCTCGACGGCGTACGGCTGTCCGTTCGGAACAAGGGTGTGACGACTGGTGAGGGGTACGGGCTCGCCGGGATGCGAGAGCGGCTGGCTCTGGTGGGTGGGACCTTGACCGCAGGTGCGGACGGCGACGACTGGTTGGTGGTGGCTGAGATTGACTGACGCAATCCGAGTGGTCGTGGCGGACGACCAGCAGGTCGTGCGCGAAGGACTGGTCGCCTTGCTCGGGCTGATCGACGGCGTCGAGGTGGCCGGCGCCGCCGCGAACGGTGTCGAAGCCGTCGACCTGGTTGCCCGGGGCAACGTGGACGTGGTGCTGATGGATCTGCGGATGCCGGTGCTGGACGGGACGCAGGCGACCGCACGGATCACGGCCGACTTCCCGGACGTCGCCGTACTCGTGCTGACCACGTACGCCGACGACGCCTCGATCGCGAACGCGCTCCGCGCCGGGGCGCGCGGCTACCTCACCAAGGATGCCGGCCGCGCCGAGATCGGCGCCGCGCTCCGGTCGACCGCCGCCGGCCAGTCCACCTTCGACCCCGAGGTCTCGAAGCGTTTGATCGCCGGGCTCACACCAACAGACCAGGCGACCGACGGGCTGACCGCCAGGGAGACCGAGGTACTGCGGTTGATCGCGCAGGGCCTGAGCAACCCGGAGATCGCCGGGAAGCTGTTCATCAGCGAGGCGACCGTGAAGACGCACATCAACAACACGTTCGCGAAGATCGGCGCCCGGCACCGCGCCGAGGCGGTGCGGTACGCCTATCGCAAAGGGATCGCGTCAGATCCGTAGCTCGGCGACGACCGGGCGGTGGTCGCTGCCGGTCGAGCTCATCACCCAGGCCTTGGTCGGCGTGACACCGCGGACCAGGATGTGGTCGATCCGCGCCATCGGGAACTTCGCCGGCCAGGTGAACCCGAAGCCGGTGCCGGCCGCGCCCTGCGCCGAGCGGAGGCCGGCCGTCAACGGGGCGAGACTGCGATCGTTCGCCGTACCGTTGAAGTCGCCCATCACGACCACGCCCGCGAGCTTCTCGTCGGCGATCTGCCGGCCGAGGGCCTTGATCGTGTCGTTGCGCTGGTCCGACGTGAAGCCGCTGGTGCCGACGCGGACCGAGGCCAGGTGCGCGACGTACACGGCGACCTTGCCCTCCGGCGTGCTGACCTCCGCGCGGAGCGCCCGCGTCCACTTGAAGCCGACGTCGACGGAGTTCGTCTCGACGACCGGGTACTTCGACCAGAGGGCGACGGTGTCGCGGGACACCTGGTACGGGTACAGCTTGGCGAACGCGGCCTTGTAGACCTTCAGGTCGGACGAGGTGATCTCCTCGAGCGCCATCACGTCGGCGTCGGCCGCGATCAGGTCCTGCGCGGTCTTCTCCGGGTCCGGGTTGGCGGCGTCGACGTTGTGCGTCAGCACGCGCAGGTCGTACGCTCCCCCGCCGCCCTTGCCCGGGACGAGCAGGTCGCCGAACATCAGGCCCCACACGAGCGCGGGGACCAGCAGCGCGACACCGGCCGTCGCGGACCGCCGTACCAGAGCGGCGACACCGAGGACCGGTACGGCGAGGCCGACCCAGGGCAGGAAGGTGTCGAGCAGACTGCCCAGATTGCCGATCGAGTTCGGCACGTGGCGGTGGAACACCAGCGGCAGCGCCGACAGGACCGCCAGCACTGCGATCACCCGGCCGCGCCGCCACATGCCATCCATCTTCCTCCGCCGCGCGCTGGTGCGCGGCGGCGGTTTGCGAGTCGTGACTGCTGTCTGGCGGTCCGGCATGCAGCGATTGTTGCGGACGCCAGGGCCGGACCAAAGTCGGTACACCGTCAAGTACGGCGATTTCATCCGTAGGGACGATCGCCCGGCACCGGAATGACGAGGAATCCATGACACCCCTGGTGCCTTCGGCTGACCGCACCGCACAATGCCCGTATGCCGTCAGCGCAGATCACCGAGCCGTTCGTCGTCAAGCGCCACGGGCTCGGTACGACGAGGACCGCGCTCGCCCTCGGCACCGCGGTGTTCGGCCTGATGGTGGCGCTGACGCTCGCGATCGTCGTGGTGCAGGCGATCCGTGGCGCGTCCATCCGGGAACCGCTCGAGGCGGTGTGGCTGGGCTGGGGCGGTACGCCGCTGATCTTCGCGGTCGGGCTGCCGATCCTGCTCTTGGTCGGTGCGATCACCGCGCTGGAGGAGCGTCGCGAAGAGGACGCCGACGACGTACTGCTGACTGTGGACGACACCGGCATCTACCTCGGTGGTGAGCAGCCGCGCACGATCCCGTGGGACGAGGTCCGCGGCGTCTGCCGGCTCGAACGCCAGGAGAGTGAGGAGACATGGGAGCCGCGACTGGTCGTCATACTCATCGACGAGGACGCACTCCCCCGCAGCACCAAGGCCTGGGGCCCTTCCTGCCCGTGGCCCGGCACCCAGGAGATTCTCGCCCGCTCCCTCCCGTACGACGACCTGGTAACCGCCATCGCCCAACGCGCCCCGCACATCCATGTCACCGACCGCGGCCGCGTCGAGGACTGATCGCCGGTTACCGTCGACACATGACGGCTCCTGACATCGGCAGTGCGGAAGAGCAGGCGCGATACCAGCGTGGGCTGGAGGTTCTGAGCGGTATCGACGGTGGTGGCGCGCCTGCGGTGATGGACAGCCTCGGAGACATTGCCCCGGCGCTCGCGCATCACATCGTGGCGTTCGGCTTCGGCGACCTCTACTCCCGGCCGGCGCTGGTTCCCCAGCAACGCCAGCTCGTCACCCTCGGGATCCTGGCCGCGCTCGGCGGATGCGAACCCGAACTCGAGGTGCACATCAAGACCTCGCTCAACGTCGGTCTCACCCCGGCCGAGATCGTCGAGACCTTCATCCACACCGCCGGGTACGCCGGCTTCCCGCGCGCGATCAACGCGATCACGGTCGCCAAGAAGGTCTTCGCCGAACGCAACCTGCTGCCGGTCACGGAAGGATGAGCTCCATGGCACCACTCGTCTACTCAGCCATCGCCTCGCTCGACGGGTACATCGCCGACGCCGACGGCTCCTTCGACTGGGCCGCCCCGGACGAGGAGGTCCACGCCTACGTCAACAACCTCGAGCGTCCGATCGGCACCTACCTGTACGGCGGCCGGATGTACGCCACGATGTCGTACTGGGAGACCGCCGACGACCCGGCACCGGTGAGCCGGGAGTACGCCGAGATCTGGCGAGCCGCCGACAAGATCGTCTACTCGCGCAGCCTGCCGGCGGTCACCACCGCCCGCACCCGCCTGGAACGCGAGTTCACCCCTGACGGCGTGGCCCAGCTCAAACAATCCTCGCCGACCGCCATCTCGATCGGCGGCGCGAACCTCGGCGGCCAGGCACTCCTGGCCGGCCTGGTCGACGAGATCCACCTCTTCCTCGTCCCGGTCGTCGTCGGCGGCGGCACGCGAGCCCTCCCGGACGGTCTCACCGCCCGTCTGGAACTCGCAGCCGAGCGCCGCTTCGCCAGCGGTTTCGTCCACCTGCACTACCAGGTGACGAACTAGCCGTCGAGCCCGAACAACTCCTCCGGGCAGCTCAGAACGTTCATCGCGCCGCGTGGCAGGCCGTCACAGCACCTGGCAGCTGCTCGCGCTCCCCACACACCACGGCACCTGTCAGCACTCACACTCACCGCAGCATGCTCCACCCGCGGACAGGTGCTCAGCCGGACTTACCAACCAGCACAAGCACCTGTCAGCGCTTCAACCCACAGCAGCACCTGTCAGCTGTTGGCGCTCCCCGCCCACCACAGCACCTGTTAGCCCTTCGGACCGAGCAGCTTCTCCAGGTCGGTGAGGACGTCCATCGCGCCGAGCGGGCCGAGGCCGAGGAACCACACCTCGTCGTCGACGCGCGCCGACTTGCCGGCCTTGACGGCCGGCAGTGACTTCCAGAGGTTGCCGTTGACAACCTTCGTCTCGTCGGTGCTGTCGGGCTTGCCGTAGCTGGAGTAGAAGATCCAGTCACCGGCGGCCTGGCCGATGTTCTCCTGGGAGACTTCGACGGCAAGGTCCTGCACGTCCTGGATCTTCGGCCGCGGCAGGCCGATGTCCTTCAGGATGACGCCGATGAACGACAGGTTGCCGTACAGCCGGATCTGTCCGGGACGGAACCGGACCAGCGAGATCGTCCGCGTACCCTCCACCTTCGACTTCACCTCGTCGGCGCGCTTCTGGTAGTCGTTCAGCAGCGCGGTCGCCTTGTCCTCCTCGCCGACCGAGTCCGCGACCAGCAGGAAGTTCTCCTTCCACGGGAACCCGGGCCGGATGCTGAACACCGTCGGCGCGATCGCGCTGAGCTTGTCGTAAAGGTCCTTGGCCCGCAATTTGCTGCCCAGGATCAGGTCCGGCTTCAGCGCCGCGATCGCCTCGAGGTTCAGCTCGCTGATCCCGCCGACGGTCTTGATCCCCTGCGCCTTGCCGGCGAGGTACGACGGTACGCCGCTCTGTCCCGCCGTCGTCGCCATCCCGACCGGGGTGATGCCCAGCGCCAGCACGTCGTCCAGCTCGCCGCTGTCCAGCACCACGACCCGCGTCGGCTTCTGCTCGAGCTTGGTCTCGCCCAGCGCGTGCTTCACCGTCCGCGGGAACGCTCCCGGCGCGGCGTCCGAGCCGAGTTTGGCGGTCTCCGCGTCGGCGGTCTTGAACAACCGTCCGCCGGTCGCCACTTCCTTGTCACCGACGCCGGCGTCCGCACTCTTGGTGTCCCCGCCGCCGCACCCGGCGAGCACCAGTACGGCTGCCGACGCAACGATCCCGATCAGTTTCTTCACGGACGTTGAGACTACAACAAGTTTGGTTAGGCACCCCTAACCAGGTCCAGCTGTTGGCCGGCGGCCAGCTCGACGGCCCGTTCCCCGTCCGGCAACGCGATGCGATACGTCCCGGCGACAGACGCCCGTACGACAGCCTCGGTCAGGATCCCGTCTCGCCAGGCGACGTCGAACGACAGGCCGCCGCGAGCGCGGAGGCCGTGGAACGAACCGTCGGGCCACTCCGCCGGCAATGCGGGCAGCAGCCGGATGACGTCGGTGTGGCTCTGCAGGAGGAGCTCAGGGATGCAGCCGGTCAGGCCGAAGTTGGCGTCGATCTGGAAAATGTCGCCGTCGCGGTGCAGCAGGTTGTCCGACACCAGCCGACTCAAGTAGTCGTGGATCACCGCTGCGGCACGAGACGGCTCGAACAGCCGCGCCCACAGCGCCACCAGCCACGCAGCAGTCCAGCCGCCGTTCACCGCACCCGCAGTACGCAACTCCAACGAAGCACGAGCGGCCGCGGCCCATTCCGGCGTACGTGCCGGGTCGATTTCCGCGCCCGGATACAGACCGTAGAGGTGCGACTGATGACGATGCTGTGCCTCCGATGGCTGCCAGTCGGTCGGCCACTCGTGCAGCCGTCCGTCCGGTGTCACCCGGATCCCGGGCAACCGATCCCGAGCAGCAGTCGCCCGCGCGGCGAGCGAGGATTGCAGTCCCAGCACACCCTCCGCATCGGCCAGGTTCGCGAACAACTCGCGGATCAGCCAGATGTCGTACGTCGACGTGAGGTCGACCGATGCCTTCCCACCGGACGGCAGCACGAAATGATGCTCCGGCGCGGTCGACGGAATGAACTGCAGATGCTCACCATCGTCGACGAGCATCGCCAGTACGAACTCGGCGGCACCCGCGATCAACGGGTACGCCCGCTCTCGCAGGAAGTCCACATCCAATGAGAACCGGTAGTGCTCCATGAGATGCGCCGTCAGCCAGACCCCACAGGTCGCGCACATCGACCACACCGGATCGTCCCCGCCGTCGCCGACGGGCCAGGTCGCCCGCCAGATGTCCGCGTTGTGGTGCGAGACCCAGCCGGGTGCGTCGTACAGGATCCTCGCGGTCTCCGCACCCGACGAGGCCAGACCTTCGATCAGGTCGGTCAACGGGTCGAAGCACTCGCTCAACCCGGTCAGGTCGGCGAGCCAGTAGTTCATCTGGGTGTTGATGTTGTTGGTCCAGTCACTGGCCCACATCGGCCGCCGGTCCTGGTTCCAGATGCCCTGCAGGTTGGCCGCCTGCGTCCCAGGGCGGGAGGACGCGATCAACAGGTACCGGCCGAGGTTGAACGCCAGCGCGACCAGATCCGGATCGTTGCCCCCGGCAGCGACCGCCTTGATCCGCTCGTCGGTCGGCAGCTCGACAGGAACGCCGAGCTCCAGCGACGCCCGGTCGTACAAGGACGCATGGTCCTCGACGTGCCGCTCCCGAAGCTTGTCCACGGCAACCGAATCCAGCATCGCAGACGCAGCACTCAAAGCCGTCAAGGGATCCCGTCCCGGCGGCACCTGCCAGCCGGCGAACGTACTCGCTGCCGCCAGTACGACGGTCACCCGCGTCGCCCCACGCACCGCGATACCGTCGTGCGTTGCCGTCACCGGCCCTCCGTCGGCGAAGGCGCGCAGCGCGACACCGAACCCGATCCCGCGCCCGTCCTCGTACCGGATCGGATCCGGGCTCTCCCGGTACTCGATCGTCAGATCCGACGGCGCCCGCCCGACCACACCATAGGTGCCATCAGCAACTTCCACCGCGATCGGATGCTGACTCTCCAGGCTCAGATCCAGCGAGATCGCACCCGGCTGGTCGGCCGTGATCGTCCACGCCAGCACCTGGTCCGGCGCGGACACGAAGGTCTCGCGCCGGAACCGGGTGCCGTCCACTGTGTAGTCCACGCCCACGACGCCGGTGCTCAGGTCGAGCGTGCGCCGGTACTGCGTCGCCGTACCGCTCGACCGGATCACCAGATCGGCGAGCGGCTGGTACGACTCCACCAGCGGACCCTGCAACGCCCGGGTCCGCTCGGTGGCCGCCAGCTGATCACCGTCCTCCAGCAACAACCGGCGTACGTCGGCCAGCACCGCCGGCCCGTCCGGGACGGTCAGCGTGCGCGGACCGTCACCGGACCAGACGTCGTCGAGGTTGAGCGCGATCCGCTCGTCGGCGACCCGGCCGTACACCTTCGCGCCGAGATGCCCGTTGCCCAGCGGCAACGCCTCGAACCAGTCCGACGCAGGGGCGTGGAACCACAGTTGATGGGACAACTACTTGCTTCCGGACTTGTACTTGTCGTAGGCCTGCTGGTTGATCTCCAGGTACCGCGGCATGCCGGTGCTCTCGAGCCCCTTCACGTACGCGTCCCAGTCGGTGTCGATGTTCTTCGAACCGGTGATGAAGGCCAGCTGGTTCTGGTTCACGTAGGTGTTCAGGTTGGTCTGCAGCGTCGCGAGCTCACCGCTCAGGCTCGGGTCCGGCCAGACCGAGGTCTGCGGGAACCACTGCGCCTTGTCCTCGTGGCCCTCGTACAGCTTGGTGGCTTCCCACAGCCGTCGTTCCAGGCCGGCGCCGGTGTAGATGTCCTTCGGCACGACCTGCGCGTTCCGGTAGGCCAGCGTGTTGTTGTACTGACCGAGCGCGCCCCAGCTGATGTTCTTCGGCGCGTCCTGCTTCGGTTTGTACAGCGCCTTGGTGCTGGCGTCGAGCGCGATGTCACCAGGGCCGGGCTTGGTCCAGCCGACACCCTCCGGGCCCATGTTGGTGATCATCTGGCCCTCGTCGCTGTAGATCCAGTCGAGCATCTTGATCGCCGCGACCTGGGCCTCCTTGCTGGCCTTGTTGGTCAGCATGAACGTGTAGCCGGTCGACGTCGGGTGGTTGTATCCCGTGTAGCTCTTGCCCTCAGGGCCGGTCAGCGGCGGTACGGCGTCGTACTGCTTGTCCCGGCCGTCCTTCGAGTCCAGCTGGACGAAGATGCCCGGCCACAGCACCGGCACAGAGCCGAGTACGACGGCCTTCGGGTTGTTGCCCTGGGCCTGCAGCGCCTGCGCGTTCTGGGTGAACGCGGCCTGGTCGATCAGACCGTCCTTGTAGAGGCCGCGGATGTACTTCAGGCCCTCCTTCCATTGGTCCGAGGTCACCGGCGTGACGACCTTGTCGCCATTCAGGGTGATCAGCGACCGGACGCCGTTGTTCGCGCCGACCGGGTCGTAGGCGAACGCGTTCATCAGGTACGCGATCAGGCTGCTGTCCTGCGGGTCGCTCGTCATCGGGATCTCGTCGGCCTTGCCATTGCCGTTCGGGTCCTTGGTCTTGAACGCCTCGAGCACCTTGCGCAGGTCGTCGGTGGTCTTCGGCACCTGCAGGCCGAGCTTCTTCAGCCAGGTGCTGTTGATCCACAGCTTGTCCGGGTACGTGCAGTGGAAGCAGTCCGCCCACTGCGGCAACGCGTAGATGTGACCGTCGGGCGCGGTCGACATCTCCTTGTACTCCTTGTTGGAGTCCAGCGCCTTCTGGATGTTCGGCGCGTTCTCCTTGATCAGGTCCTCGAGCGGTACGGCGATGCCCTGCTGGCCGAGCTTCAGCACCTCCGCCTGGGTGAACGCGTCGATCCACGGGATCAGGAAGAACAGGTCCGGGTAGTCGCCGCTGGCCAGCGAGATCTGCCGCTTCTCCTTGGCCGGCCCGGCGTCGTACGTCGTGGTCTGCCAGCGGAACTGGATCTTGAACTTGTCGCTGATGATCTTGGTCACCGCGTTGGTGTCCATGTTGGTGCTCTGGTCGGACGGCGTGAACGTGTCGATGACGACCTTGCCGTCCGCCGACGTCTCGTTCGCCGCACCCTTGGACGACTTGTCCGAGCTGCAGGCTGCCAGGGCGAGCGCGCCGGCGGCTGCCAGCGCGACGACCTTGCTCACGGATGAGCGCATTGCGGTGTTCCTTTCTGAATGGGCCCTTCAGCCCTTGACCGCGCCGACCATCACGCCCTTGGTGAAGTGGCGGGCGACGAACGGGTAGATGATCAGTACGGGCAGACTCGAGATGACGATGAGCGCGTACTTGAGGACGTTGGCCAGCTGTTGCTGTTCGAGCTGCTGGGCCAGACTCGTCGTGGTGGTGGACCCGGTGAGCGTGTTCAGGATCAGAACGTTCCGCAGGACGATCTGCAGCGGGTACAGGCCGGGGTCCTTGAGGTAGATCAGTGCGTCGAAGTAGCTGTTCCACTGGAAGATCGCGTACATCAGCGCGATCACCGCGATCACCGGCTTGGACAGCGGCAGCACGATCGACCACAGGAAGCGCAGATCGCTCGCCCCGTCGATGGTGGCCGCCTCGTACAGCTCGTCCGGGATCGTGCTGCGGAAGAACGTCCGCGCGATGATCACCTGCCAGACACCGATCGCGCTCGGGATCACCATCGCCCACCGGGTGTTCAGCATCCCGAGGTCCTGGACCACCAGGTACGTCGGGATCAGGCCGCCGGAGAACAGCATGGTGAAGATCAGCACGCTCATGATCACGTTCCGGCCGAAGAACGTCCGGCGGGACAACGGGTACGCGATCGCGATCGTCAGCGTGACGCTGATCAGGGTCCCGCCGATCGCGTAGATGAACGAGTTCAGGTAGCCCTTCATGATCAGCGGATCGCTGAAGGCCTCCTTGTACGCCCGCAGGCTCGGCTCGATCGGCCACAGCAGCACCCGGCCGGCACTCACCGCCGACGGGCTGCTGAACGAGTTCGCGACGATGTAGATGAGCGGTACGGCGACCAGGATCAGCGCGATCCACAGCATGATCCGCACGCCGAGCAGGAAGATCTTGTCGGTGCGCGTCTCCTCGATCGTGGTGCGCTCCGACCGTTTGACCGACGTACGCCGGAAGCCTTGAAGAGTGATGCTCATGACCAGAGTCCGTTTCCGGTGATGCGCTTGGCGGCGAAGTTCACGCCGAGCAGCAGGAACAGGTTGATCACCGAGTTGAAGAGCCCGATGGCGGTCGCCATGCTGAAGTCCGCGTTCAGCAGACCGGTCTTGTAGACGTAGGTGGCGATGATCTCGGACTGCGCGGTGTTCAACGGGTTCTGCAGCAGGAACGCCTTCTCGAACCCGATCGACATGATGTTGCCGACGCCCAGCACCAGGATGATCACCGCGGTCGGCATGATCCCCGGCAGGTCGACGTGCCGGATCCGCTGCAGCCGGCTGGCGCCGTCGATCCGCGCCGACTCGTGCAGCGCCGGATCGATCCCGGACAGCGCGGCCAGGTAGATCACCGCGGAGTAGCCGGTGGTCTGCCACACGTCCGACCAGACGTAGATGTGCCGGAAGTAGTCCGGATTGCCGAGGAAGTCCACGGACGGTACGCCGAACAGCCCGATCGCGTCGTTGACGAATCCGAGTCGTGGCGACAGCACCAGGATCGTCATCGAGACCACGACCACGGTGGAGATGAAGTACGGCGCGTACGTGACCAGCTGCACGAGCTTCTTGAACCGGCCGTTGCGGATCTCGTTCAGCGCGATCGCCAGGATGATCGGGATCGGGAAGCTGGCGAGCACCGTGTAGACCGACAGCAGGAAGGTGTTCTTCACCAGGGTCCAGAACACCGGGTTCTGGAAGAACAGCTCGAAGTTGCGGAAGCCGACCCAGTCACTGCCCCACGGGCCCTTGATCGGGCTGTAGTTCTTGAACGCGATCACGGCGTTCGCGATCGGGACGTACTTGAAGATCACGAAGTACGCGAGCGGTACGACGACCAGCAGGTAGAGCTGCCAGTGCCGCCGCAGACTGCGCCGGGCCTGGGTCCGGCGACTCGTTCGCGGTGGTTTCCGGGCGGTCGCCGCGGCCGGCGGCGCCGGTACCGCCGGTGCCGGTTTCACCTCGAAGGTTGCGCTCACTCCGCATCCTTTCCCTCACGCGCTGGAGTGGAACCGATATCCGATAGGATCTCGGGTTTCGCTATCCCGGAGGATGACACACAACCCCACCACTGCGGAAGACTTGCCACCCGAGTCGATGCCGGATGGTGACCGTGGGGCTCAAATCCCTTGCAGACAAGGGTTTTCCGGCGTTGCCCCCAGCAACCACCGGTCGCAGAACGCCGAATGATCCGGTGGCGAGCCACCGGATCCGGGCAGACGTCGATCACACCCGGGGTCGCTCTGAGCCACCGACACCGGACCGATCCGCAATTTATTTCTTCTGTTAACTATATAGCAGTCAACCTGCCGTCGACGGCCAATGTCAAGACCTGGCCGCGGCGAGCTGCCGAGCGATCGTCACCTCGTCGAAACGGCCCTCCTGCCGGCCGTTCCAGAGCTCGGCCATCACCATCAACACCCGGAACACGACCCGCAACGGCTCGATCGCAGCGAGCTCATGCTCGGTGAGCGGTTCGGCGGCGGCTCGCTGGTAGCCGGCCAGCATGTCCGGCTGCACCCTGGCGATCACGAGCTCCCAGACCCGGCTGTCCAGATGACACAGGTCGAAGTCGATCACCCCGGCGAGACGACCGTCGTCGTCGAAGTGCAGATTCCAGCTCGCGGAGTCGCCGTGCACGATCGTCTGCGGCAGTCCCAGCAGGCCGTACTCCCGCACCAGTTCCTTGGCGCCGTCCATCGCGCGCGCAGCCCTGTCGGCAAGATCAGGCCGCTGCTCGCGAAGCAGCTCGACGCCGCGGTCCCAGCCCTGGAACTCCCCCATCGCGTCCAGGTCCGCGGCCTGGAAGAACCCGGGCCGCGAGCCGAGGTCGAGCTCGCTCAGGTCCGCGTGCAACCGGGCGAGCACCTCGCCGCGCTCGGTCTGCTGCGCCACGGTCTCGTCCTGGTGCGGCGTTCCAGGTACGAAGCGGGTGGCTGCCCAGAGCCGATCGTCGTACTGGATCGGGCCGGCGATCCGCGCGGGAACGCACCAGCCGCGCGCGGTCAGATGATCGAGCACCTGGGTCTCGTAGGCAAGGTCCTCTGCAGTCCTCAGCAAGTGGTACCGGCGAAGGATGTGATGCTCGCCGTCGCTGGTCCACAGATGCCAGTTGCCGTTACGAACCGATTCCTCGTCACCGGGCCGGGTCGGCTCCAGTCGCGCCGGCTCGATTCCCAATGCTGCCGTCACATCACCCAATGCGACCATTCCCGCATCCTGGCAGGTCGCCGTGGACGAGGTCGCTGAGGGCCGTCGGCCAGGGAAAAACCTGACCCGACCATCACGGGGGAACGGCCGGGCCAGGCACTACAGATAGTACTCCTGATCACCAGCCGGGGTCGGCTAATTCGAAGGCGGACGCGCCGCGTCTCCCCTACCGTGTCGCCATGCGTACTCGTTCCTGAAAGCGCACCACCGCGGCCCCCGTCGCCGTCCGTGCGCAACGCAAGCGTTTGACCCAGCCGGTCGCCGCTTCGTCCTGCCCGCACGCCCATTTCAGGAACACGCTTTCAGGAGCCACCCGAGATGTCTTCCTACCGCTCTGCCGACCCCACCCGGACGTACTACGTCTACAACGCCGCCTGGTCCTTCCTGGCCGCGCTGTCGTTCACGCTCAACCTCGTGTACTACGTCCGCGACGCCGGACTCGACCCCCTGCAGATGGTCCTGGTCGGGACCACGCTCGAGCTCACCTGTTTCCTCTTCGAGATCCCCACCGGCATCGTCGCCGACCTGTACAGCCGCCGGCTCTCGATCGTGATCGGCTTCGTGCTGATCGGCGCCGGTCTGCTGCTCCAGGGCCTGGTGCCCGCGTTCCTGGCGATCCTCGCCGCGCAGGTGCTGTGGGGCGTCGGGTACACGTTCACGTCCGGCGCCGACCGGGCCTGGATCACCGACGAAATCGGCACCGAGCGAGTCGGCGGAGTGTTCGTCCGCACGCAACAGTTCGAGCTGGCTGCGAAGATCGCCGGCACGGTCACCGCCGGAGGTCTCGGACTGATCAGCCTGCCGCTGCCGATGGTGATCTCCGGCGCCGGGACGATGCTGCTCGGCGTGTTGCTCGCACTGTTCATGCGTGAGCAGAACTTCCATCGCACGCCGCGCGAGGAGCGCGAGACGTTCCGGCAGCTGGCAGACACGTTCAAGCACGGTCTGACGGTCGCCCGGCGGCGTCCCGTCGTACGGACGCTGGTGGTCATCAGCCTGATCGCGGGCCTGTCCAGCGAGGCCTTCGACCGGCTGTGGTCGGTGCGGCTCCTGACCTTCAGCTTCCCGACCGTGTTCGGTACGTCGGACCCGGCACTCTGGTTCACCGCACTGGCCCTGGCCGGCACCGCTCTCTCACTGGCCGCGTCATTGCTGCTGAACCGCTTCTCCGCCGAGCGCCTGCAGGCCTCGCACCCGACCGGCATCCTCGCAACACTCGCCGCGCTGGACGTCCTCGGCATGTTCCTGTTCGCGTTCGCCGGGAACTTCTGGCTCGCGCTCACGGCGCTCTGGTTGCGCCAGATCGCCGACACCGTCTCGATCCCGATCCACTCCGGCTGGCTGAACCGGCATGTCGACTCCCGTTCCCGGGCGACCGTGCTCTCGATGGTGTCGCAGGCGAACGCGATCGGTCAGGTCGTCGGCGGCCCGCCGCTCGGCGCCCTCGGCCGTACGTCGTTGCGCGGCGCACTGCTCGCGTCCGCGCTGATCTGGCTACCGATCCCGGCGTTGTACCTGCGGCTCAAGGATGCCCGCAGTACGACCGAGAAGCAGGCCGTCTGACCGGCCGTAGATCACTCGTCGATCCTGATGCGGATCGCTTCGCGGCGGTTGTCCCGCGACGTCTTGACCAGGCTGGCGACCGTGGTGACGAACAGGGTGCCGACGATGAAGCCGAGCGAGGTGAGGATGCCGATGTGCGGCAGGTGGATCGCGCCGATGTCGTCGATGTGCGACCCGTGCAGCGCCTCGATGATCAGCTTCACGCCGATGAACGCGAGGATCACCGACAGGCCGACGTTCAGGTAGACGACCCGCTCCAGGAGGCCGCCGATCAGGAAGTACAGCTGCCGCAGGCCCATCAGCGCGAACGCGTTCGCGGTCAGCACGATGTACGCGTCCTGGGTGAGCCCGAAGATCGCCGGGATCGAGTCGAGCGCGAAGATCACGTTCGCCATCCCGATCGCGGAGATCACGATCACCAGCGGGGTGAGCATCCGGCGGCCGTCGGTCTTGGTGACCAGTTTCGCGCCGTCGTAGTCGTGCTGCAGCGGCAGGATCCGGCGCATCCCGCGGATCACGACGTTCTCCTGGAAGTCGGACTCGTCGTTCTCGCCCTCGAGCGCCAGCCGGACCGCGGTGTAGACCAGGAAGGCGCCGAAGATGTAGAACACCCAGCTCGCGGCCGAGATCGCCGCCGCGCCGGCCAGGACGAAGACCGCCCGGAGCAGCATCGAGACCACGATGCCGATGTACAGCACCTTGTCCTGCGCCAGGCTCGGTACGGCGAACCGCGCCATGATGATCACGAACACGAACAGGTTGTCGACGCTCAGGCTGTACTCGGTGATGTAGCCGGCGACGAACTCACTGCCCGACTGTCCGGGACTGAACAGGAACAGCCCGAGCGCGAAGAGTCCGGCCAGGCCGACGTAGAACAACACCCAGCGGGTCGCGTCCTTGATCGTCACGGTGTGGTTGCGGCGCGCGATCACGATCAGGTCGAACGCGACGATCGCGAGCAACCCGGCGATCGTCAGCACCCAGACCGCAGGGGGCATGACAGAGACCATGACGAACCTCCGGACGTCGGCGTACAGCTGGCTTGGTCCGGAGGTCTCTCCCACCCGGCTGATCTCGTGCTGGATCAGTGCGGGCCGGCAGCACCGGTTCGGCCGTCCAGGCCTCCCGTGATGACGACGCTGCCGTGGCGGGATACTCCCCTCCACAAACGCCGCAAGTGTATAGGGTCCCGATCGATCTCACCGTTCACCAGGTCACACCCGCCACGCTCACGATGATCGTATACCGCATACAGACTCCAATGCTAGAGATCACTCTGAGACACTGATGTCTCATTTGAGGTACCCTCGTCTCATGGCTGTTGATCGGGAGCAAGTACTGCGGGCCGCCGCGAGTCTGCTGATGCGGAAGTCCTCGGCGACCATGGACGAGGTGGCCCGGGCCGCGGGGATCAGTCGCGCCACGCTGAACCGGCAGTTCGCCGGGCGGGACGCGCTGGTCCGGGCGCTCGAGGAGCTCGGCATCGCCGAGTGCGAGGCCGCCGTCGCGCGAGCAGTGATCGACGACGGTCCGGCGGCCGACGCCGTACGGCGCCTGGTGCAGGAGCTCGAGCCGGTCGCCCGACAGCTCGCGTTCCTGTACTCCGAGAACCAGTTGTTCGAGGGCGACGAGCAGAACGCGGGCTGGGCCCGGCTCGACGCGCGTCTGGTCGCGCTATTCCGGCGCGGTCAGGAAGCGGGCGAGTTCCGGATCGACCTCAGCCCGGTATGGCTGACCGAAGCGCTCTACGGGCTGCTGGTCTCCGCAGCCTGGGCCGTCTGCGAAGGGCGGGTGGCCCCCAAGGACTTGAGTTCGAACGTCACCGAGTTGCTGCTCGGTGGCGCACTCCGGACACAGAAATGAAGCAGCAGGCGATCACCCGGCCGAGGCGCTGGCTCGCGCTCGGCGTACTCGTGCTGGCCGTTCTGCTCGTGGCGGTCGACGCGACGGTGCTCGGCCTCGCGACCCCCTTCCTCTCCGAGGACCTGAAGCCGTCGGGCACCCAACTGCTGTGGATCGGCGACGCGTACTCGTTCGTGCTCGCCGGGCTGCTCGTGTCGATGGGCAGCCTCGGCGACCGGATCGGCCGCAAGCGCATCCTGCTGATCGGCGCGACGGCGTTCGGCGCGATCTCGGTGCTGAACGCGTACGCGAACTCGGCCGAGCTGATGATCGTGGCGCGAGCACTGCTCGGGGTCGCGGGCGCGACGCTGATGCCGGCCACGCTCGCCCTGATCCGCAACCTGTTCCACGACCCGCGGGAGCGCAGTGTCGCGATCGGGATCTGGGGCGCCGCGGCATCGGCGGGAATGGCGATCGGCCCGATCGTCGGCGGCGTACTGCTGGAGAACTTCTGGTGGGGTTCGGTCTTCCTGATCAACCTGCCGGTGATGGCGGTGCTGGTCGTCGTCGGCGCTCGCCTGCTCCCGGAGTCCCGGAACCCGCAGCCGGGTCCCTGGGACCTGATCAGTGTCGTGCTGTCGATGGTCGGGATGATCGGAATCGTCTATGCGATCAAGGAGTTCGCGGCCCACGGGTTCGACTGGATCCCGCTGGCCTCGGGCGTCGTCGGCGCGATCGCCCTCTACGGTTTCGTACGTCGTCAGCGCCGGCTCCCGATCCCGTTGCTGGACCTGCGATTGTTCCGCAGTCGCGGGTTCAGCAGCGCCGTACTGGCCGATCTGCTCACGATCCTCGGGCTGTCGGGATTGATCTTCTTCCTGTCGCAGTATCTGCAACTGGTGCAGGGGCGGCGGCCGATCGAGGCCGGGCTCGCGGAGTTGCCGGCCGCGATCGGTGCGATCGTCGCCGGTCTGCTCGCCGGGAGGGTGGCGCGACGGTTCTCGGTGCGCGCTGTTGTGGCCGGTGGCCTCGCCGCGATCGGTCTGGCGCTCGCCGCTCTCACGACGATCAGCCAGGACACCGGGTATCCGTTGCTCGGTGCGGCGTTGCTCGTGGTCGGGGCGGGTGCGGGGTTCTCGTTCACGGTCACCGCCGACGTCATCCTGGCCGCCGTACCGAAGGAGGAATCGGGTGCGGCGAGTGCGGTGTCCGAAACGGCGTACGAGCTCGGCGCGGCGCTTGGGATTGCGCTGCTCGGGTCGATCGTCACCGGCGTCTACCGCGACTTCACCGGTCCCGCGGGCACGCCCGCCGCAGCCCACGAGTCGTTGGGTGGGGCGGTCGAGGCCGCTGCACAACTTCCGCCGGAGGCTGCCGCGCAGTTGCTCGACGCGGCACGAGACTCCTTCGCGCACGGGGTATCCATCGCCGCCGGCGTCGGCGCTGCCGTCCTGCTGATCACCGCGGTCGTCGCGTGGTTCCTGCTGCGCGGCCAGGTACTCAGCACCGAGCGCTAGGCAAAAAGTTTCCATTTCTTCGATTACCTCTGGGAGATTCCGCCGGATCGGAGTACAAAGAGTTCTTGTAGGTCTTACCGCCCCTAGACCTGGAGGAATGTGTCATGGCCGGAATTACCGCCGAAGCCTCATGGTTCTGTTGTGGGAACGCATGGGGACCCTGTGGAAGCGCCGGGCACGGCGCCTGCGGGACGTGCAACTCGGGAAGCATGCAGCATGCGTGGCCGAACACCTCGGACGCTTGCTACGCCATCACTCGCCCGGACAGCTGCGGGATCACCGGGATGTCCCGGCGTACCTGCGGCTTCCGGCACGCCACGACCAGCCTGTGTACCGGAAAGCGGATCGTCACGTCGATCGCCGACTGCGGCCCGCAGACCGACCTGTTCTGCGGCGAACGCTCCTGCTGCGGCGGGAACTGCGCCTCGAACCGGGTCATCGACTTCACGCCGGCCGCGTTCAGCGCGCTCGGCCTCAGCCTGAGCAGCGGCTTGTCCCCCGTGTCGATCGACGTGGCCTGAGAGGAGACCGAGATGACTTCCACGATGGACCGCCGCTCGCTGCTCAGCCGCGCCGCCCTCGGTGCGACCGGACTGGTCGCCACAACCGCGATGGGCTCACTCGCCCCGGAGACGGCATTCGCCGCCAACCAGCAGTTCGCCGACCCTGGTCAGCCGGACCCGAACTTCGCCGAAGGTCTGATCATGGGCCGCAACCAGGATCTCCTGCAGGTACAGGGATCCGACGGCCGGTTGCACCGGATCCAGCTGACCGGCGTGACGAGTGTCTGGAAGCTCCGCCCGACCACGATCGACCAGGCCCGGATCGGCGACGGCCTGTACGCACGCGGCGTACTGCTGCCGGACGGCATCCTGGCCGCCGAGGCGATCTGGGTCAACATCGTCAACCTGACCGTCGCGATCACGGCGATCGGGCGCAACGGCGTACAGCTCGACCACCACGGCCAGAAGGTCGTCGGGCACGTGCAGTCCGGGACCACGGCGGCCGTGTACAACGGCACGCCCGCCGTCTCGGACCTGTCGATGCTCAAGGTCGGCCGGCACGCCCAGGTGATCGGCGCCTGGCGGCCGGGGACGAACGAGATCGACATCGCGACCATCTACACGTCGAACTGACATGGGTACCTTGGCGGCTGCTCAGCCGCTCTTGATCGGGTTGCTCCTGCTCTGGTCGTCGTACGGCAAGTTCGCCGACCCACAGCAGGCGGACCGCACCGCCCTCCCCCGCCTGGTGGGCGATTCACGCGCAAAGCCCGCCTACCAAGCCGTAGCCGTAGTCGAAGTCCTCATCGCTCTGGCCCTTCTCCTACCACCTTCTTGGGCGATCGAGGCATTCGCCGCAGTCGCACTGTCCGCAGGCTTCACCGGCTTCCTCGTCTACTCGAAGGTCGTCGTACCCGAGGCGTCCTGCGGGTGTGCCGGGAAGTCAGCCAAACCAGTTGGCAACCGGGCGATCGCGCGCGCCTTGTTGCTGCTGGCAACTGCTGGACTGGCGACCACGGCGTCGACCGGGTGGTGGTCGGCGGGTGCGGGTGTGCTCGTGCTCGTCGTCGAGGCGGTGGCATTCGCGATGCTGTCTGCCGAGCTCGACCGGTACTGGCTGCTGCCGTTGCGGCGGTTCCGGATCCGGCTCAGCCACCCGTACGCAGGTACGGCGTCCGACGACACACCGCTCGTCGCGACACAGCGACGAGTCCTGCTCAGCCCGGCGTACCGCGCGGTCGACGGGTTGCTGCGTTCCGACATCCACGACTACTGGGACGACGAGGAATGGCGGTTCGTGAGCTACGCCGCCAGGTACGACGGCCGCCGCGCGACCGCCGTCTTCGCCGTACCGCACCAGGACTCCACGCCCGCGGCGATCCGGGTCGCCGTCGTGGATGAGGCGGGCCTGACGCTTTATCGTCCGACGATGCTCGCCACCGCTGGTTAGGCCCGGACCGCCAGCCCATCACAATCGCCTCTCCACCGCTCCCGTCACGCTCGCCGTGGCGGGAGCGGCTGCATTGTGATGGCCTGCAGATCCGCCGTTCCCTCAGACAGGGCGGCCGAAGTCGGCGTAGGTCGGGGTTCCGGTGGTCAACGCCTGTTGGGCGAGGGCCAGGCGGCGGGCCATGGACGGGCGGAGGCGGGGGGTTGCGTCGGTGAGGGTGAGGTAGTGGTGGGCTCGGGCTTCGGTGGGGTCGAGGGTGAGGGCGGGATCGTCCAGGATGCCGCCGTCGAAGATGAAGGCCAGGGAGTCGGCCCACGGGCCGTGGGCGGGGATCCAGTCGACGACCAGTAGGCGGCCGATCTTCAGGTCGAGGCCGATCTCCTCCTGCACCTCGCGGCAGCACGCCTCGTACGGCGATTCGTCGGCCTCGACGATGCCACCCGGGATGTCGAGGGTCGGTTTGTAGGTGGGTTCGAGGAAGAGGATCCGGCCGGCGCGGTCGCGGATGAGTGCGCCGCCGGCGGCGGTCTTGCGGGGGAAGCGGGCAGCGATGCCCGGGTTGAACTCCTTCTCCGGCTCGCCTTCGGCAGCAAGGTCGTCCAATCGGTTCACGCCACCAGTGTCGGCTACCTGTTGAGCTCGGCCGACTGCGGGCAGCTACCCACTCGACGGCTGCCGCGGATCGGCGCATTCTGAACCACAGAAGCGCGCGGAGGGGTCTGAGGCGCTGGGAAGTGGGGGACGAGATGTGGGGTCTCGGCAGGACCGCGCGCGGGCGCGGACGGATCAGCATGGCGGCCGCGATGCTCCTGGTCGCCGCAGTACTCAGTCAAGGCGCGGCCCGGGCGGAGACGCTGCCCACCGGGTTCCGTGACTCGGTCGTCCTGAGTGGACTGACGAACCCGACGGTGCTGCAGTTCGCGCCGGACGGGCGGATCGTCGTCGGTCAGAAGAACGGCGTGATCAAGATCTTCCAGAGCCTCACGGACACCAGTCCGGTCACCGTCGCCGACCTGTCGCTCCGGGTCGACGACTACTGGGACCGCGGCCTCCTAGGCCTCGCCCTGCCACCCAACTTCCCTGCCGACCCGTACATCTACGTGCTCTACGCGTACGACGCGGCCATCGGCGGAACCGCCCCGCGGTGGAACGACGCCTGCCCGACACCACCCGGCCCGACCACGGACGGCTGTCTAGTGTCGGCCCGGTTGTCCCGGCTGCAGATCAGCGGCAACGTCATGACCGGATCCGAGCAGGTACTGATCAACGACTGGTGCCAGCAGTTCCCCAGCCACTCGGTCGGCACGCTGCTCTTCGGGCGCGACGGATACCTCTACGTCAGTGGGGGCGACGGCGCCAGCTTCAACAACGTCGACTACGGCCAGTACGGCGCGAGCTACGCCGGCGACCAGGCCAACCCCTGCGGAGATCCTCCGGGGTCGGTCGGCACCGCTCTGACGCCGCCGAACGCGCAAGGTGGTGCGCTGCGCAGTCAGAGCGTCCGCCGTCCCAGCGGTCCGGCCTCGCTGGACGGTGCGATCCTCCGCCTCGATCCCAGCACGGGCGCCGGCGTACCCGGCAACCCGTTCTTCTCCTCGGCGGATCCGAACGCCCGGCGGATCGTTGCCTACGGCACACGTAATCCGTTCCGGATGACGCAACGTCCGGGGACCGACGAGCTGTGGATCGGCGACGTCGGGTGGAACACGTGGGAAGAGATCAACCGAGTGGTGTCCCCGACGACAGCCAGCAACTTCGGATGGCCGTGCTACGAGGGAGCGGCGGCCCAGGGCGGGTACCAGGGTGCCGGGTTGTCGTCGTGCTCGTCGCTGTACTCGACGCCCGGCTCGGTCGTCGCGCCGTACTACGCCTACAACCACAGCGCCTGCGTGGTGAACTACACCGGCTGCCACACCGGCGGTTCGTCGATCACCGGGATCGCCTTCTACCAGGGTGGGTCGTATCCGTCCGAGTACAACGGCGCGCTGTTCTTCGCCGACCACTCGCGGAACGAGATCTGGGCGATGCTGCCCGGTACGAACGGACTACCTGATCCGGCTCGACTGCGGTCGTTCGCCGGTGTCGACTCGACAGGTGGCGCCGCCAGCCATCCGGTCGACCTGAAGATCGGTCCGGGTGGCGACCTGTTCTACGTCGACATGGAGAGTGGCGCCGTACACCGCATCACCTTCACCGCCGCGAACCAGCCGCCGACCGCGGCCTTCACGGCAACCCCGTCCAGTGGCGCCGTCCCGCTGACGGTGAACTTCGACGGCACCGCGTCCTCCGATCCTGAGGGCGGTCCGCTCAGTTATTCGTGGGACCTCAACGGTGACGGCACGTTCGGCGACGCGACCGGCGCAACGGCGACACGCACCTACAGCACGGCGGGGACCTATCACCCGAGCCTGCGGGTGACGGACAACCAGGGGGCGACGGACACGACGTCGGTCACGGTCACGGCCGGGAACACGGCACCGACGGCGGTGATCGACTCGCCCGCAGCGAGCCTGACCTGGAAGGTCGGTGACCAGATCGCCTTCGCCGGCCACGCGACCGACGCACAGGACGGGTCGTTGCCCGCGTCCGCGCTGAGCTGGAAGCTGATCCTGCATCACTGCATCACGCCGTCCGACTGCCACGCGCACGAGTTGCAGACCTTGAGCGGCTCTTCGGGCACGTTCGCAACACCGGACCACGCTTATCCGTGCTGGCTCGAACTGGCGTTGACCGCGACCGATTCCGCAGGTCTGTCCTCGACGGCTTCGGTCCGGCTGGACCCGCGGACCGTCGTACTGACGTTCCGGACCAACCCGGGCGGACTCACCCTGACCAACATGGTCGTGAACGAGGCACCACGCTCGACCCCCTTCTCGGTCACCGTCGTGGTCGGCTCGGCGAACTCGGTCAGCGCTCCGTCCCCGCAGCAGTTCAACAAGTTCACGTACAACTTCACGTCCTGGTCGGACGGAGGCCCACAGAACCACACGATCACCGCACCAGCGGTGAACACCACCTACACCGCCACCTACCGAAAACGCTGAGACCATGGAAGCACTGGTAGAGATCGAGGAGACCGTCCACGTCGACGCCACGCCGGACGCCGTCTGGGAGCTTGTCACCGACGTCCGGCGGCATCCGGAGTACGCCGGACCGAAGAGCATCACCAAGGTCATCGACTTCGATGACACGCTGCACGTCGGAGCGCGGTGGATCGCGCACGAGAAGTTCGGGCCGCAGAAGTTCGACGCGCCGTCCGAGGTGACCACGTGGGATCCGGACCACGCTTTCGGCTGGGTCTCGTTCCCACCGATGAAAGAGGCCAATCGCGGCGAAGGCGGCCGGGTGTTCTGGTCGTACACCGTCATCCCGGAGCTGGACGGCACCCGGCTCACCCATCACATGGAGGTTTTGCCACCGGCGAAAGGCGCGTGGACCGTGAAGGCGATGTACGCCGTCCTCCGGCTGCCCGCCAAACAACGGCGAGGGATCCGGACCACCCTCGCCAACATCAAGTCCACCGCCGAGCACGCCTGACGGATCTGATCAGTTTTCAAGAAGCGCGGGGGTTCGGCGGCTTCTAGTGTTTGGGGTGTTCGGAGACGACAACCAGAGAGGGACACTCCAATGGCCACCACGAAGAAGAAGTCGTACGACGGGTTCACCGACGCTGAGCGGGACGCGATGAAGGAGCACGCGAAGGAGCTGAAGAGCAAAGAGGACCCGGCCGAGGCGCAGGCGGCGAAGATCGCGACGATGGCGGACGCCGACCGCGAGATCGCCGAGCGGCTGAACGAGCTGATCCCGCAGATCGCGCCGGACCTGACCCCGAAGCTCTGGTACGGCATGCCCGGCTGGGCGAAGAACGGCAAGATCGTCTGCTTCTTCCAGGACGCGGCCAAGTTCAAGTACCGCTATTCCACGTTCGGTTTCCAGGACTCCGCCAACCTCGACGACGGCGACATGTGGCCGACGTCGTACGCCATCACGAAGCTGACGCCGGCAGTCGAGAAGCAGATCGTCGCGCTCGTGAAGAGGGCTCTGAGCTAGGGCTCTTTTGCCTTGCTAGCCTCGGCAGATGCTGAACGGCTCGCAGGCGCGTGATCGTGTGGTTGTCGCGTTCGACGCGCTCACCGGTGGGGGTGTTTCCCGGTGCGCGCTCGATCGGGGCGGCCGGCTGTTGCAGTGGGTCCAGGGCGGAAGCGGTACGCCGGTGGTGCTCGAGGCGGGGGCGATGTCGCCGGTCGCCGGCTTCGCGGCGGTGTTCAAGGGGCTTGTCTCGGAGCATCGCGTGATCGCGTACGACCGGGCCAGCTACGGTGCCAGCGATCCTGCTCCGCTCAGCCTAGACGGTCAGGTCGACGACTTGATCGCCGTACTCGAAGAAACCGGACCGTCGGTGGTCGTTGGGCACAGCTGGGGTGGGCTGCTCGCACAGTTCGCCACCTGGACGCGGCCTGATCTGGTCACCGGGCTGGTCCTTCTCGATCCGTCGCACGAAACCTTCTGGACCGACGCCCCTCCAGAGGCCAGTGCGGACCGTACCCGCCCGGCAGCTGATGACCCCCGGACCGAAGATGTCCTGGCATTCGGGCACGATCTCGCCGCCGACGTCGCCCGTAGCGTCGGCGCGGACCAGCACCTCACGCAACTTCTCACCGACGCGTGTCTGTCGTACCTGGAGACCGACGCACAGCTGTTCACCTACCTCGACGAGCTCCCGATGATCCTCGACCACGTCGACGACCTGACCGCCCGCCGTAGGCAGGCTGTCTGGCCCGAGATCCCCGTCGTACTCCTCACCGCCACCAAAGGCAGACCGCCCGAGTTCACTCCCCAGGTCATAGCGGTGCAGGAGCAGCTGGCTACCGAATGCGATGGGCGGCACCAGGTGGTGCCGGACTCGGGGCACTACATGCACATCGACCGTCCGGACCTGGTGATCGCCTGCGTGGAGGAAGTCGCCGGCTGAGCACTGCTGCCATGGCAAGATCTGCTGGGTGCAGATTGGGATGCTGGGGCCGTTCGAGGTGCGGGCGGGCGATGGGGGGCTTGTCGACGTGCCGGGGGCGCGGTTGCGTGGGCTGTTGGTTGTGCTTGCGCTGGACGCCGGGCGGGTGGTTCCCAAGGCCACGTTGGTGGACTGGATCTGGGGTGAGCAGCCACCGACCGACGCCGCGAACGCCTTGCAGCGGTTGGTGTCGCGGCTGCGCAAGGTACTCCCGGACGGCTCGGTCGAGGGGCACACGGACGGGTATCGGCTGCAGATCGATCCCGACGCGGTGGACGCCGTACGGTTCGAACGCCTCCTCACCCGTGCCCGCACCGACCATGACCCGCAAGGTGTCCGGCTGCTGCGTGAGGCGCTCGGGCTGTGGCGTGGCCCGGCGATGCAGGACGTCGGGCTGACCGAGAGCGGCGCGTTCGACGCGGCCGTGACCCGGCTCGACGGGCTCCGCCTGACCGCGATGGAGGACCGGTACGACGCCGAGATCACCCTCGGTCACGGCGCGGACCTCGTCACCGAGCTGACCGACCTGGTCGCCGCCCACCCGGTGCGCGAACGCCTCGTCGCCGCCCTGATGCGCGCCTTGGTCGCCTCCGGCCGCGACACCGAGGCACTCCGCGTGTACGAGCGCACCCGCGAAACCCTCGCCGACGAGCTCGGCGTCGACCCCTCACCGGAGCTGTCCGCCCTGCACGTCGCCCTCCTCCGCGGCGAACTGGTACGCCGGGACGAGAAGCGGAACACGAACCTCCGCGAAGAACTCACGACGTACGTCGGCAAGGACGCCGACATCGCAGGAGTCCGCGACCTGATCGCCGGGCACCGCCTGACCACGCTGATCGGACCGGGCGGATCGGGTAAGACCCGGCTCGCGACCGAGACTGCGCGGACTGTTCTAAAAGACCTCCCCGACGGCGCCTGGATGGTCGAGCTCGCGGCGATCGGCGCCGACGGTGATGTGGCGCAGGCCACGCTCGGCGCGCTCGCCCTGCGGGACGCACTGCTCGGCGACGTACCGGACGCGGACCCGACGGACCGCGTGATCGCCGCGGTCCGCGAGCGGGCGATGCTGCTGATCCTGGACAACTGCGAGCATGTGATCGAGTCCGCGGCGACGTTCGCTCACCGGGTGCTCGGCGAGTGCCCGCGGCTGCGGATCCTGGCGACCAGCCGGGAACCGCTCGGTATCACCGGCGAGGCGTTGTGGCCGGTCGCACCACTGGCGCTCCCCACCGACGACAGCGAGATCGACGCTTCGCCGGCCGTCCGTCTGCTGCAGGACCGGGCACGGGCCGTCCGCGCGGACCTCGCCTTGGACCCCGAGACGATGGCCCGAATCTGCCGTGCCCTGGACGGTATGCCGCTGGCGATCGAGCTGGCCGCCGCCAGGCTGCGCACGATGTCGCTGGAGCAGCTCGCGAACCGTCTCGACGACCGTTTCCGCCTCTTGACGGGCGGCAGTCGTACGGCGCTCCCCCGCCACCGCACGCTGCGCGCAGTGGTCGACTGGAGCTGGGAGCTGCTGTCCGACGCCGAGCGGGCTGCCCTGCGCAGGCTGTCGGTCTTCGCGGGCGGCGCGAGCCTGGAGGCGGCCGAGCAGGTCTGTGTAGGTGGGGAGGTCGAGTCGTGGGAGGTGCTCGACCTGCTGACCGCGTTGACCGAGAAGTCGCTGGTGGTCACGAAGGACGAGGGCGCGCCGCGGTACCGGCTGCTCGGCACGATCAAGGAGTACGCGCAGCAGCGTCTCGAGGAGGCGGGCGAGACCGACCAGACCCGCCGTACCCATCTCGCCTACTTCACCGAGCTGGTCGAGACCGCCGACCCGCACCTGCGGCGCGCCGAGCAGCTCGAATGGCTGGCGATCGTGGAAGGCGAACATGACAACATCGCGGCGGCGATGCGGGCCGCACTGGCAGCCCGTGACGCGGTGGGGGCGATGCGGCTGGCCGCGGCCGCCGGGTGGTACTGGTGGTTCGCCGGGCACAAGGTCGAGGGCAGCGAGTTCCTGATGGCTGCCCCGGACCTGCCGGGCGAGGTGCCCGACGAGAGCCGCGCCGTGGTGTACGCGTTCGTCGCCACCTTCATGACCTCTGGGCGTGGCCGCGACCAGTTCAACGCGGAGGACTGGATCCGCAAGGCCGCGGACATCAGCCAGCGGGTCAAGAGCCCGCACCCCGCGGTGACCATGTCGACCGCGCTGGAGGGGCTGCTGCGCGGACCGGACTCGTTCGTGTCCGCCTTCGAGCCGTTGCTCACCGACGAAGATCCCTGGGTACGGGCGCTTGCGCGTTTGCAGACCGGGAAGATGCGGATCATGCTCGGCGACGGCGACCCGGACGCGGATCGCGCGGTCGCGACGGCGGTCGAGGAGTTCCGGGCGATCGGCGAGCGCTGGGGGATGTCGTTCGCGTTGACCGAGCTCGCGGACCGGGTCGCCGTACGTGGTGAGTTCGCCGACGCCTGCGAGTACTACGAGCAGGCGATCGCGGTCGCCGAGGAGGTCGGGGCCACCGAGGACGTCGTACGGATGCGGTCGCGGCAGGCGCAGCTGTACTGGCTCGCGGACGACCACGAGGCGAGTGCCACCGCGATGGCGGAATCGCTGCGGCAGGCAGAACGCGTCGCCTGGCCGGAGGCGCTGGTCGAGCTGGCGTTGTGCAAGGCGGAGCTCGCGCGCTGGAGCGGCGACGCCGAGGAGGCACGCCGGCAGCTCGACCTCGCGACGACCCTGCTGGGCCACGAGGCGGAGCGGCCGAACCTGCGCGTGACGATCCAGGACATGCTCGGCTACCTGGCCGCGGATCTCGACCAGGCCTGGCAGCACCGCAGCGCGGCGTTCCAGGCAGCGAGCGAAAGCGGGCACGCCCCCGGGATCGCCCAGATGCTCATCGGGATCGCGGATCTGGCCTTGCGCACCGATCAGGACGAGCACGCCGCGCGGCTGCTCGCCGCGAGTGCCGTCGTACGGGGACTGCCGGACCGGTCCAACCCCGATGTCGCCAAGGTCGAGCAGGAAACGCGCCGCCGCCTCGGTGACGCGAAGTTCACCGAGGCGACGGAAGAGGGCCGGCAGGCGAGCTGGCGAGAGCTCGTCGAGGTCACGCTCGCTTCTTGAACGTCGAGGTCGCCCAGAAGTACCCGACCACGGCGATCCCGAGGCACCAGGCGAACGCGGCGATCAGGTCGCCGGTCTCCGGCGCGCCGTTCAGCAGGCCGCGCAGGCTCTCGATGATCGGCGTGAACGGCTGGTACTGCGCGAACTGCTTCACGCCGGGACCCATCTTGTCGGCCGGCACGATCGCGCTGCTGAAGAACGGCAGCATCACCAGCGGCACCGAGGCGAGGCCCGCGGTCTCCGGAGTCTTCGCGAAGAGGCCGAGGGCAACGGTCAGCCAGCCGGTCGCGATCCCGAGCAGTACGACGAGACCGATGACGCCGAGCCACTGGGCGAAGCTCGCCGACGGGTCGAAGCCGAGTGCGAACGCGACCCCGATGATCGCGGCGATCGCGATCAGGTTGGTCATCACGCTGGCGATCACGTGCCCGGTCAGGACCGCGCCCCGCGGCACGTCCATCACCTTGAAGCGGTTGATGATGCCCTTGGTCATGTCGGAGTTCACTGCCGTCGCCACGGCGCCGAGCCCGTAGCAGACCGCCAGAAGGAGCATGCCGGGCGTTGCGTAGTCGACGTACGGGACGCCGACGCTGAACGCGTCGCCGAGCATGTAGACGAACATCAGCATCACCACGACCGGCATCAGGACCGCGTTGAACACCGACGTCGGGTTCCGCGCGATGTGCTTCAGGTTGCGGCGCAGCATCACGATCGAGGGGTTCTTCATTTCGCGACTACCTCCGCGGTGTCGTGGCCGGTCAGGGCGAGGAATACGTCATCGAGGTCAGGGGTGTTGACGGAGAACTCGTCGGCGTCGACCGAGTACTCGTCGAGCCGGTCGAGCAGCTTGCGGACCGACTGGGTGCCGCCGTCGCTGGGGACCCGCAGCGTCAGCGCGTCGTCGTCCCGGGTCGAGTCGGGCATGATCCGGGCGGCGGTGTCGAGGGCCTCGACGGAGCCGAAGCGGAACCGGACGTGGGTGCCGGGGATCTGCCGCTTGAGCTCTTCCGGGGTGCCTTGGGCAACCAATCGGCCCTTGTCGAGTACCGCGATCTTGTCGGCCAGCTGGTCGGCCTCGTCGAGGTACTGCGTGGTCAGGAAGATGGTCACGCCGTCGGCCAGCAGTTCGCGGATGATCGTCCACATGGTGCGCCGGCTGCGCGGGTCGAGGCCCGTCGTCGGTTCGTCGAGGAAGATGATCTGCGGGTCGCCGACCAGGGTCATCGCCAGGTCGAGCTTGCGGCGCATACCACCGGAGTACGTCGCCGCGGCCTTGTCGGCCGCCTCTGCCAGGTCGAAGCGCTCCAGGAGCCGGCCGACGACCTCGTTTCCCGCGCCCGGGCTCAGGTCGACCATCAGCTGGAGGTTCTCGCGGCCGGTCAGCAGCTCGTCCACGGCCGCGAACTGGCCGGTGACGCCGATCGCGGACCGGACCGCCTTCGCGTCGGTCGCGACGTCGTGCCCGGCCACCCGGACCGTGCCGTTGTCGGGCTTGGTCAACGTGGTCAGCACGTTCACCGTCGTCGTCTTGCCGGCCCCGTTCGGGCCGAGCAGGGAGAAGACGGTACCCGCGGGGACGTCGAGGTCGATCCCGTCGAGCACGGTCTTGTCGCCGAATGCCTTGCGCAGTCCTGTGACCGCGATCGCCGAAGTTGTCATGGGAACACCTTCGGCGGGTGTCCTGACACGCACCTGACACGCCGCCTACACGGTGTCAGCACCGTGGCTGCCGGGATCACAGAGCCCTGTCAGGAGGTCGGGCCAGAGTTGTCCGCACTGACCCTCAAGGAGCGATCACATGTCTACTTTCAGCACCCCCGCACCGATCTCCGCCGCCGTGGACATCATCTTCGGCGACATCACCGTCAAGGCGAGCGACCGGAACGACACCGTCGTCGAGGTCCGGCCCGTCGACCCCACCTGGGAGCTGGACGTGAAGGCCGCCGAGCAGGTGGTCATCGAGTTCACCGACGGGAAGCTGCAGGTCAGGCACCCGAAGCTGCGGTCCGTGTTCAGCAAGCGGTACGGCGCGGTCGAGGTGCTGATCGAGCTGCCCACCGGGTCCGATGTCCAGGGGTACACGGCCAAGGGCGAGTACGTCGTCGAGGGCGAGGTCGGCTCGTGTGAGCTGAAGACCGCGAACGGCGACATCCGGGTCGGCAAGGTGGCCGGCACGCTGCGCGCCAAGTCCGCCACCGGCCACATCACCGTCGAGGCGGCCGGCACCGAGGTCAACGCGCGGACGGCGAACGGCGACATCCGCGTCGGCGCCCTCGGCACCGGCACCCTCGACCTCTACACCGCCACCGGCGAGGTCGCGATCGGCGTCCCCGCGGGCACCGCGGCCGCGCTGGACGCCCACACCTCGATCGGTCGGGTGTTCAACGACCTGGAGTCCATCGAGAACCCCGCCCGCACAGTCACCGTCCGCGCCCGCACCCACGGCGGCAACATCACCCTCCGCCGCACGGTCAGCTGACACACGGAGCGGTTCGCACTACCGGGCCGGCGTCCGGTCGGCGGCGAGGGAGGCGAGGAGCCGCAGCTTCTCCGCGGACGGAGACCCGGGTTCGGCGGTGTAGACGAGGAGGACGAGGCCCGGCTCGGCCGTGATCGCCAGTTCCTCGTAGACGAGGGTGAGGTCGCCGACCTCGGGGTGGTGGAATCGCTTGGTGCCACTGCCGTGGGTCCGGACATCGTGGGCGCCCCACAGTTGGCGGAACGTCTCGCTCTGCGTGGACAGCTCGCCGACCAGGTCCTGCAGCCCGCGGTCGTGCGGATCGCGGCCTGCCTCGGCGCGCATGATCGCGACGCACATGTGCGCGAACAGGTCCCAGTCCGGGTAGAAGTCGCGCGAGGCCGGGTCGAGGAACTGGAAGCGGGCCAGGTTCGGCGTCCGGCCACCTTCGCCGATCACCGGCGAGTAGAAGATCCGTCCGAGCGCGTTCGTGGCGAGCAGGTCCTGCGCCGGGTTGCGGACGAATGCGACCCCGTCGGTGATCGCCTCCAGCGCCCACTGGAGGCTCGGCCGAGAGGTTGCCTGCGCCGTCGTACGGCGACGACGGCGGCCCGAGGTCGGGATGCCGTCGGCCGTCCGGGCGAGATCGAGCAGGTGCGCGCGCTCGGTGTCGTCGAGCCGAAGCGCCTGTGCGATGGCCTCGAGCACCGCCGACGAGGCTCCCGCGATCGTTCCGCGTTCGAGCTTCGCGTAGTACTCGACGCTCACCCCGGCCAGCATGGCCACCTCGCTGCGCCGCAGACCGGCCACGCGGCGCTGGCCGACCGCCGGGAGTCCCACGTCCGACGGCGTCAGCTTCGCCCGTCGTGACGTCAGGAACTCACGGACCTCGGTCTTGTTGTCCATGTCATCGACAGTACCGGCGGCGTACCTCGCGAGGGATGTACTGCTGGTACACCTCTCGAGCGTGACTTCTTCAGCGTCTCTGCCGGCGCTTGCATGGAGACATGCCCCGCACCGTCACCCGGCCGCAGCCGACCAGCCGTGACGCGGCGCTGACCGCCACTGTGCTTGCCACGGTGGTGCTGATCACCGCGATCGCGCCACTGGCCACCGACATGTACGTGCCGGCGTTCCCGCTGGTCGCGCGCGATCTCGGCACCGGCGCAACCGAGGTGCAGCTGACCCTGACCACGTTCTTCGTCGGTATGGCGTTGGGCCAGCTACTCGGCGGACCGTTCTCGGACCGCGTCGGCCGGCGTCGCCCGTTGCTCGTCTCGCTCCTGGTACTGATGGCTGCGTCGGTCCTGTGCGCGTTCAGCCCGACGATCGGCGTGCTGATGGTCGCCCGGCTGCTGCAGGGGTTCAGCGGCGGGTGGGCGATGGTCATCGCCCGGTCGATCGTCGTGGACCTGACTTCCGGAGCGCGGCTGGTCCGGGCGATGAACGTGGTCGCCGGCGTCGCGGGGATCGCGCCCATCGTCGGACCGTTGCTCGGGGCAGCCGTTCTGCAGTTCACCCACTGGCGCGTGTCGTTCTGGGTCGTCGCCACCCTCGCCGCGCTGATGGTGGTGGCGGTCGCGTTCGGCGTGCCCGAGACGCTCCGGCGTGGATACCATTCCGTCCGGCCGGCCGGTCGCGTCCTGCGCCACCGCGGCTTCCTCGGGTACCTGCTGGTGTTCGCGTTCTCGATGGGCACGATCTTCGCGTACGTCGCCACGTCGGCCTTCGTGCTGCAATCGATGAACGGCCTCTCCCCGGCCGCGTACTCGGTGGACTTCGCGTTCAACGCCGTCGGCCTGACCATCGCGACACTGCTCTCCGCACGACTGGCCGATCGTGTCCCGACCCGGAAGATCGTGCTCCTCGGACTGGTCGTGACCGGTCTGGCGGGAGCTCTCCTGCTCGCCGGCGCGCTTTGGTTCGGCATGCCGCTCGGGGTGGCGCTCGTCGGCTTCTTCGTCCTGATGACCGCCCAGGGATTCGTCGGCCCGAACGCCGGGGCACTGGCCTCAGCTCAGATTCCGGAGCATCCCGGTACCGGATCGGCACTGCTGGGTTTCCTGCAGTGGTGTACCGCCGGAGTGATCGCCCCACTCGCAGGCATCGGCGGTGCGAGTACCGCCGTACCGATGGCATCCATCGTGGTTGCCCTCACCCTTGCGTCCTTGATCGCACTGATCACCAACCAGAAAGGTTCCCAGCCATGCGTGGAGTCATGATGTACGGTCCCGGCGATGTCCGCGTCGAGGACCGCCCCGACCCGATCATCCAGAAGCCGACCGACGCGATCATCCGGCTCAGCGCGACCTGCGTGTGCGGTTCCGACCTGTGGCCGTACCGCGGCCAGGACAAGCTCGCCGGGCCGACGCCGATGGGGCACGAGTACGTCGGTGTCGTCGAGGAGATCGGCTCCGAGGTGACCACCGTGAAGCCCGGCGACTTCGTCATCGGCTCGTTCTTCGCCTCCGACAACACGTGCGAGATCTGCCGGGCCGGTTACCAGTCACGCTGCGTCCACGCCGAGCTGATGGGTGCCATCGGCACCCAATCGGAGCTGGCCCGGGTACCACTCGCGGACGGCACTCTGGTCGCGACCGGCGGCCTGCCCGACGCTGACCTGGTTCCCTCCTTCCTGGCGGCGTCGGACGTGCTCGGGACCGGCTGGTTCGCCGCGGTCGCGGCCCAAGCGGGACCGGGTAAGACGGTGGCCGTTGTGGGCGACGGCGCGGTCGGGCTCCTCGGCGTACTCGCGGCGAAGCACCTCGGCGCCGAACGCATCATCGCGATGAGCCGTCACGAGTCCAGGCAGAGCCGCGCACTGGAGTACGGCGCGACAGACATCGTCATCGAACGCGGGGACGAGGGGGTCGCGCGCGTCAAGGAGCTCACCAACGGCTACGGCGCGCAGAGCGTTATCGAGGCCGTCGGCACCCAGGAGTCGATGCTCCAGGCCATCCGCTCCACCCGCCCCGGTGGTCACGTCGGTTACGTTGGTGTTGCCCACGACGTGGCGCTGCCCGGCGACGAGCTGTTCTTCTCCGGCGTGCACCTGCACGGCGGACCCGCGCCCGTCCGCCAGTACCTACCCACGCTGATCGACCTGATCTCCCGGCGCGAAATCGACCCGGGCAAGGTCTTCGACCTCACCCTCCCCTTGTCCGATGCCGCCAGGGCCTATGAGGCGATGGACGGTCGTCAGGCGATCAAGGCGCTCCTGCAGCCGTGACCAGGCGCGAGCCCGGCGGGGAATTGCGTCGCGGCCGTCGAAAAGGGAGTTGAATTTTGTCGGAGTGTTGACGGAATAATTCCGGGTTCCTAGCGTCACCATCGTGCAGACCTATCCAGGAGTGCAGGCGCTGGTGCGGAGGACCCACGAAGAGCGGGTCCTCCAGGTGCTGCGGGAGCAGGGCGCGCTCAGCCGGAACCAGATCGCCCGTGCCGTCGGCCTGTCCCGTACCACCCTGTCCGAGATCACCGGGAGCCTGTTGCAGCGGGGCGCCATCGTGGTGACCGACACCGACGCGGCGCACCGTGAGGGCAGCGGCCGGCCCGCCGAGCGGCTGGCCCTGGATCCGGCCTCCGGACAGTTCATGGGCGTCGACTTCGGGCATCGCCGCGTGCACGTCGTCGTGGCCGACGCCTCGCACGAGATCGTGGCCTCGGGCTCCGACCGGTACGAGGACCATGTCGACTGGCCGACCCGGCTCGACGTCGCGTTCCGCCTGGTGGAGCGGCTCAGCGACGAGTACGGCGTCCACTACGGCGCCCTGCAGGGTGTGGGGATCGGCATCCCGGGGCCGTACTCGGGCAAGCCGGGCGTGCGCGACTACCCGTCCCACCGGGCGGCTGCCGACGGCTTCCACGAGGCCTCGGTCGACGAAGCATTCTGCGAGCGGTTCGGCGCACCGGTGATCGTCGACAACAACACCCGGCTAGCAGCGCTAGCGGAAGCGATCTTCGGCGCGAAGGCGATCGAGCACCTCCTCTACGTCCGCCTGTCCGACGGAGTCGGCGGCGGGCTGGTGGTCGGCGGCCGACTCGTGTCCGGTTCCGCCGGGCTGGCCGGCGAACTGGGCCACGTAACGGTGCGGGCCGACGGCGACCTCTGTCGCTGCGGCAAGAACGGCTGCCTCGAGACCATCGCCTCGGTCCCAGCGATCCTGGCCGCCTGCCGGGCCGCCGGGCTCCCGGTGGAGAGCCTGGACGACCTCGCGGCCGCGGTCGCCCGTTCGCACCCGGTGGCCGACCGGGTACTGCGCGACGCTGCCGCCGCGGTCGGCCGCGTGCTCGCCGCCGTCGCGATGGCGCTGAACCCCGCCGAGATCGTGATCGGCGGCGAGATCACCCGGCTCGCGCCCGTGATCGTCCAGCAGGCCGCCGCGACCGTCGCCTACGAGCTCTTCCCGGGCGCCGCCTCCCCCGGCGTACGGGCGGCGCACCTCGCCGACGACGACGGCGCACTCGGCGCACTCGCCGCGGTGTTCCACAGCTCGCCGCTCCTGGCGGGCTACCCAGAGACACCGGCGCCGTCCGGCGCCGGTTCGCGGACGGCGATCCGCCCGCGGCAGACCCGAGGAGTGGCCGATGGCCGTCATCAGTGACCAGACCGCCCGCGGCGCCAAGCCGCGCGACCGCGCCGGAGGACGAACGCGCGCCCGGGCCGGTGGTCTTCCCCTGCTCCTGAACACGGTCTCGGTCGGCCTCGGTATCGCGGTGTGGTGGGCGCTGGCTCTCGCCGGACTCAAACTGCCCACGCCTCCCGAGGTCGTCGCCCAGGCGATCACCCTGATCGGCAACGGCACGCTGGGCAAGGACGTCCTGGCCAGCCTGACGCGGGTCCTGATCGGCTTCGCGCTCGGCACCGCCGCCGCCGTTCCCGTCGGGTTCCTGATGGGCTGGTACGCCGTGATCCGCGGACTGGTCGAGCCGTGGATCCAGTTCTTCCGCACCGTTCCGCCGCTGGCGATCATCCCGCTGGCCATCGTGCTGATGGGGATCGGCGAGGCGCCGAAGATCTTCGTCATCTTCCTGGCCGCATTCCTGGCCTGCGTGATCTCGACCTTCCAGGGCGTGGTCAACGTCGACCGCACGCTGATCAACGCCGCCCGGGTGCTCGGCGCCAAGGACGCCGGCATCTTCGCCCGGGTGGTGGTGCCCGCGTCGACGCCGTTCATCCTCGTCGGCATGCGGGTGGGTCTGGGCTCGGCCTGGGCCACCCTGGTCGCCGCCGAGCTGATCGCCGCCCAGCAGGGCCTCGGCTTCCGGATGCAGAACGCGCAGCTCTACTACGACCTGCCGACGATCTTCGTCGGCCTGATCTCGATCGGGATCCTCGGCCTGCTGATGGACCGCGTCCTGCTGATGGCCGAACGCAAACTCACCGGATGGCAGGAGCGCCGATGAAGATCTCCGTCCAGTCCGTCACCAAGACGTTTGCCTTGGGCAAGGACATGTTCACCGCACTCGACGAGGTGTCTCTGGACATCGCCGACAACGAGTTCATCACCGTCGTGGGGCCGTCGGGGTGTGGGAAGAGCACGTTGCTGAACATCCTCGCGGGCCTGGAGGAACCGACCTCGGGGCGCGCGCTCGTGGACGGCGTACCGGTGTCAGGTCCCGGGCCCGAGCGTGGCGTGATCTTCCAGCAGTACGCGCTCTTCCCGTGGCTCACCGTGCGCAAGAACGTCGAGTTCGGCCTCAAGACCGCAGGCGCAGGCAAGGCCGAGCGACGCGAACGGGCCCAGCACTTCATCGACCTGGTCGGGCTCGGCGAATTCGCCGACGCGCTGCCCAAGATGCTGTCCGGCGGTATGCGGCAGCGGTGCGCGATCGCCCGCGCGTACGCCGTGAACCCGTCGATCCTGCTGATGGACGAGCCGTTCGGGGCCCTGGACGCCCTGACCCGGGTCAAGCTGCAGGAGCAGCTCCTCGACACCTGGAGCCAGGAGCAGCGCACGGTCATGTTCATCACCCACGACGTCGACGAGGCGGTCTTCCTGGCGAACCGCGTCATCGTGATGGCCGCCCGGCCCGGGCGGATCTACGACGTGATCGACGTCGACCTGCCGTACCCCCGGTCGGAGGACTTCCGCCTCAGCCCCGAGTTCGCCGTACTGCGCAACCGGGTCTGGCACTCCGTGTACCACCAGGACGGCCGCAGCTCGGCCGATTCCGGAACCTCTCTGCCGTCACCCGCGACGGCTCGATCCTAAGGACGTCTCATGTCACTCTCACGCAAACTGACGGCCCTGGCCGCCGGCGCCGCCGCCCTGGCGCTCGCCCTGTCCGGCTGCGGAGGCGGCTCGGACGACAGCGCGAGCGGCGACCTCCAGCAGGTGAAGTTCGGCTACATCGCCGACTACAACGGCACCAGCCTGCTCGCGATCGCGAAGGATCAGAAGCTCTGGGAGAAGCACGGCCTCAAGGCCGACACCAAGGTGTTCACGAACGGCCCGTTGCAGATCCAGGCCCTCGGCACCGGCGACCTCGACTTCGGCTACATCGGCCCGGGTGCGTTCTGGCTGCCGGCGTCCGGGCAGGCGAAGATCGTCGCGATCAACACCCTCGGCAACGCCGACCGGGTGATCGCGCGCTCCGGCACCACCTCGATCGACCAGCTCCGCGGCAAGACCGTCGGCGTACCGGAAGGCACGTCCGGTGACATGATCCTCACCCTCGCGCTGCAGAAGGCCGGGATGACGAAGAAGGACGTCAAGGTCGTCAACATGGACGCCTCGACGATCGTGTCGGCGTTCGCGTCCAAGAAGATCGACGCCGCCGGCTTCTGGTACCCCGCCATCGGAACCATCAAGAAGCAGGTCCCGGACCTGACGGAGCTCGCCAAGAACTCCGACTTCGAGTCCCAGGTCTCGTTCCCGACCGCGTTCGTGGCCGGCAACGACGTGGTGTCCGGTCAGAAGGACAAGACCGAGAAGACGATCGCCGTACTGCGGGACGCGATGGCCTACCGCTCCGCCAACATGGACAAGTCGATCGAACTGACCGCGAAGATGCTCAGCGTGCCGGTCGACCAGGTCAAGGCCGACGCGGGCCACGTCAAGGTGCTGTCGGTCGACGAACTGGACGCGAAGACCAAGGACGGCACGATCGGCAAGTGGCTGAACGGGATGGCCGACTACTTCGTCCAGGCCGGCAAGCTGAAGTCGAAGGCCGATCCGAAGACCTACTACACCGGCGACCTGTTCACCGCGGCGGCGGCCAAGTGACCGAGCCGAAGAACATCCTGTTCCTGATGACCGACCAGCACCGGGCCGACACGCTCGGTGCCTACGGCAACCAGTTGGGGACCACCCCGAACCTCGACGAGCTGGCCCGCACCGGGACCCGGTTCGACCGCTGGTACACGCCGACGGCGATCTGTACGCCGGCTCGCGCCAGCCTGCTCACCGGACAGGCGCCGTTCCGTCACAAGCTGCTGGCGAACTACGAGCGGAACGTCGGGTACCTCGAGGATCTGGGCGAAGGAACGTTCGCCTTCTCCCAGGCGCTGCGCGACAAGGGGTACAACTGCGGACTGATCGGCAAATGGCATGTCGGTACCAAGAAGTCGGCCGGTGACTTCGGGTTCGACGGCCCCGATCTGCCCGGCTGGCACAACCCGGTGGATCACCCCGACTACCTGGCGTACCTTGAGGAGCGCGGCCTACCGCCGTACGAGATCTCGGACCGGATCCGCGGCACACTGCCCAACGGTGGGCCGGGCAACTTGCTTGCCGCCCGGCTGCACCAGCCGGTGGAGGCGACGTTCGAGCACTACCTCGCCACTCGTGCGATCGAGATGCTCGAGCGGTACGCGGCGGACGTCCGTGAACGGGAGCAGCCGTTCTTCCTGGCGCTGCACTTCTTCGGGCCGCACCTGCCGTACATCCTCCCGGACGAGTACTTCGACCTGATCGATCCCGCGGACGTCGAGTTGCCACGATCGGTGGCGGAGACGTTCCAGGGTAAGCCGATGGTGCAGAAGAACTACAGCGCGCACTGGACGTTCGACACCATGCCGATCGAGACCACACGTAAGCTGATCGCGATCTATCAGGGGTACGTCGCGCTGATCGACTTCCAGCTCGGCCGGGTCCTGGACGCGATGCGCCGGCTCGGGCTCGCCGGCGACACCTCGGTCTTCTTCACCTGCGACCACGGGGAGTTCACCGGCTCGCACCGGCTGCACGACAAGGGGCCGGCGATGTACGAGGACATCTACCGCACGCCCGGCCTGATCCGCGTGCCGGGACAGCCGGAGGGCGTCGTACGGAACGAGTTCGTCAGCCTGCTCGACTGCACCGCCACGATCCTCGAACTGGCCGGAGCCGACCCGACGGCGGCCGTCGACTCGCGGAGTCTGCTGCCGCTGGTGAACGACGAGCAGGTCGAGTGGGACGACGACATCGTGTGCGAGTTCCACGGGCACCACTTCCCTTATCCGCAACGGATGCTGCGCACGGACCGGTACAAGCTCGTGGTGAATCCGGACTCGGTGAACGAGCTCTACGACCTGGAACTCGATCCGGACGAACTACTCAACGTGTACCAGCACCCGGAGCAGGCCGGCGTACGGTCGCGGATGATGCGGCGGCTGTACACGGTGCTCCGGGAGCGCGGCGACAACTTCTACCACTGGATGACGTCCATGTACGACGTCGGCGACGTCGCCTACGACCCCACCATGAGCGGCCTCGACGAAACGACGTACCAGAAGTAGTTGCCGTGGGCCCTCAGCTCGAGGGCCCACGGTCTCTTCACTGCAGGGCGCGGAAGTCGTCGATCCAGGAATAGCCAGGCGTCGACATCGCGTCGTCGCGCGACCGCACCGTCAGCGGTGCGAACACACTGTTCAACAGCCACGGTGCCTTGGTGGCGCTCCAGCCGGCCGTCATCGACGGGATCTGCCGGAAGCCGTACGTCGCGACGGCCAGTCGGCCCGTGGCGCGGAAGCGGTCCAGCTCGTCCCGCAGGAAGTGCTTCTTGGACTCGAACCATGGGCTCTCGGACAGCAGGTCGTTCCATTTGCGTGCGGGGAACGGATGCTTGATGGCGTCTCCGATGACTTCCCACACCTGACGGTCCGGCGAATAGCCGTATCGCTGCGCGAAGGCCACCGGGATGCGGTCGGTGAGGTGCTGCTGCCAGTACCAGACGAGGGAGAACTCGGTGACGAGGAACGTCTGGCTCGGCCGGAGCCTGGGCAACGTGTAGTCGAGGAAGGCCTGGATCGCGGCCTCGTCGGCGACGTGTGGATGCAGGTCGACGCCCTCGAGCTCGGGCGTCTCGCGGACGAAGCGCAGATAGCGCTCGACGGCGGGTGTGCGGTTCTGCGGCAGATCCAGCCGGTTCAGGGCGCCCATGAACAGATGGGTGGTGCTTCCAGCCGGCCGGGCGTTGACGACATTGCGGGCCACGGCTTCGTAGAACTCGTTGAGACGCTCGTCGCGCTCAGCCGGCAGGCTCTCGATGAACGGCTCGTTGCCGATCGTGACGATGTCGACGGTCCCGAACACCAGAGGCAGCACCCGGTCCAGTCGCGCGAGTTCGGCGGCCATCTCCGGGCTGCCCGGTCGCGGGAACGACATCGAGGTCTTCGGGAACTTCAGACTGAGCAGGGTCTTGTAGCCGCGGCTGTGGGCGTCGCGCATGACCCGCAGAGTCTCGCTCTGCTCAGGCGGTACGGCGTCGGCCTCGGGCAGCGTGTAGAAGCCGCGGACCCAGCTCGCGCGGGCCGTCCGCAGCTCGAGATAGTTCAACTGGTCCAGGTTCTCGTTGTAGTTGGCCCCCAGGGCGCCGAGCGCCGGAAGCGGTTCGGTTGAGGCGTCGGGTGCCGGCGCGGCGGCTCCGGTGATGGAGCCGCCGCTCACCAGGGCCAGCGCACCGACGACGGCGATAACTCGGGTGAGGATTCGCGTTGGTGGCATGGTCTGGCTCCTCAGCCGCTGGTTGTGAGGCCGTTGTTGCGGCGTTGCACGTAGAGGCGGTTGGTGTTTGGGCCTGTCCATTCCATGCGGACGACCCCGGGGACTGCGGCGTCGGCGATGCGGGTGGGGTCGGCCCAGTAGCCGAAGGCGGGGTTGCGGAAGAAGGTCGCCCACAGGTGGCCGGAGGCGTCGACGAACACGTTGTTGTGACCGGCACCGACACCTGCGGTCCAGCGTTTCGAGTACGGGCCTTCGAAGCGGTCCGAGATCGCCATGATCAGGTCGTACTGGTACTGGACGCGGCCCGGCGCGGCCGGGTCGTACGCGTTGCGCGCGCTGCCGTCCGGGTTCGTCGACGCGCGGTCCCACGCGGCGTGCATGAGGTAGTACTTTCCGCCGTACTTCATCACGTACGCACCCTCGAGGTAGGGCTCAGGCGAGTACGGGGTCTGCTGGAACGTGGGCAGGTTGGTCGAGGGGACGATGTCCTCCATGTCGTCGCGGAACCGCGCGTAGAGGTTGTTGTGCAGGACGAGCCACGCGTCGTCGCCCTCGGAGAACAGCCCGCCGTCGATGTGATGGTAGGCACCGGGCAGGATGAAGCTCGGGCCGCCGATGAAGGAGTCGCCGAACGGCTTGGTGAGGTTGCCCTGGGCAACTCGGTACGGACCCTCGACGCCGCCCTCGCTGATCAGCAGGAACGATCCGACCTTGCGGGAGTGGTCGCCCATGCAGGCGACGATGTACCAGGTACCGCGGAAGTAGTGCAGTTCGGGAGCCCAGGCGTTTCCGCGTTTGCCGAACTGGTCGTCGTACCAGTACTCCTGCCATGGAGCGACGACAGTACGGCCGGGCGTGTTCTCGCCGACGAACTCGGGTGACCAGACCTTCCCCCGCTCCGCGTCGGGCCGGATCCCACTCGTGTCGGCGAGCCGCCACGGACCGTGCAGCGACGGTGCGGTCCAGACGAAGATGCCGTCGTTCCACGGGCCGGCCGCGGGCCGCCCCGGTACGCGCGTCGTACCTGTTGCGACGTACAGCGGGCGGCCGTCGACCGTGAAGCAGTTGACGTACGTGTCACGCATCCACACCCGCCCGAGCTCCTCGTCACGAGGCCGTAGCTCGAGCGGCAGAACGAAGGAGTTGTCGTCACGCGGCCACAGGTCGAGCCGGGTGTCAGCCGCGCCGTACGGCTCCAGCTCCGGCCAGGCCGCCGGGTACCGCCGCAGCGGCCTCGCCTCCGTGGAGGTGCTTCCGTACGCCGTTCCGCCGGGTAACGCCGCGGCGCCGACAGCCCCGGCCAGGCCGCCCAGGACCGTCCTCCTGTTGACGTGAGCTCTCTCCATCTGCGCATCCTCCTTGAGCGAGCAGGACACTGTGCCCCGCCCGGAGCACACGCTAATCAGACTCATTTCGACGGTGAACCAGCGGCAAAAAGCAGATTTTCGGTGTGGTGATGTCAAGACGGGAAGGCCGGCGCCGACCTTCCCGTGAGGGCGCCGGAAGGCGGCGCCGAAACAAAGGAGCATTCCGATGTCCCAAGTCCGTGTTCACAATCTCGCGATCTCGCTCGACGGCTTCGCCACCGGGGACGGCCAGTCCCTGGAGGCCCCGTTCGGGCACGCCGGCGAGCGGCTGCACGAGTGGTTGGTCGGCACCCGGTTCTTCCACGCGTCGGACGGCCTGCCCGGTGGCACCGTCGGCATCGAGAACGCGTTCGCCGAACGGCACGAGCCCGGGATCGGCGCCGAGATCATGGGGGCCGGCAAGTTCGGTCCGCCCGGATGGCAGGACGACCCGGAGTGGAAGGGCTGGTGGGGTCCGAACCCGCCGTTCCACTCGCCGGTGTTCGTGCTCACCCACCGCCCGCGCGCGTCGGTCGAGATGGAGGGTGGGACGACGTACCACTTCGTCGACGCCACGCCGAGCGAGGCGCTCGAGCAGGCTCGCGCCGCGGCCGGCGGCGGCGACATCCGGCTCGGCGGCGGGGCTACCGTCGTACGGGAGTTCCTCGCCGCGGGTCTGGTCGACTACGCGCACATCGCCCAGGTCCCGATCCTGCTGGGCCGCGGTGTCCGGCTGTGGGACGGGCTGGAGGCGCTCGAGGACAAGTACGACATCGAGGTGGTCTCGAGCCCGAGCGGCATCACCCACCTGACTCTTACGGCCAAGGCGGCTTAGGTCAGATTTCGGGCCCCGCGGCGTCGCGGGCTCGTCGCGCCCGGCTCCTCTCGACTTTCCGCAGGGGCAGCTCCACGGTGGCGCGGAGCCCGCCGCCGTCGCGCGGCGTGAGGGTGAGAGTTCCGTTGTGGGCCTGCGCGATGCTGTTGACGATGGCCAGGCCGAGGCCGACGCCTGCGTGGTCGGAGCGGGCCCGTTCGGCACCGCGCTGAAATGGCTCGACCAGCGTGGACACCAGGTGTGCGGTGAGTTGCTGGCCGGTGTTCTCGACGGTGAGCCGCACGGTTCGGGGCCCGACGCCGGTCCGGACCCAGATGCTGCCCTGGTCCCGCAGGTTGTGGACGATCGCGTTGTGCACGAGGTTCGTCGTCAACTGCAGGAGAAGCGAGTTCGACCCCATGGTGGGGGTTACGTCCCCCGAGGTCTCGATGGTGAGGCCGCGCTTCTCCGCGAGCGGAAGCAGCGTTTCGGTGGCCTCTTCCGCCAGCAGGGACAGGTCGACGGGTTCCCGGATGAAGGTCCGCTGGTTGGCGCGGCTGAGCAGGAGCAGCGCCTCGGTGAGGTCGATCGCCCGCGTGTTGACCAGATGGAGGCGCTCGACGAGTTCGCCGGTGTCGCGGTTCAGGTCCTTGCGGGCCACGTCGAGCAGCGTCTGCGTGATCGCCAGCGGGGTGCGCAGTTCGTGGGAGGCGTTCGCCGCGAACCGTTGCTGCTCGGCGTCGTGCGCTTCGATCCGGGCGAGCATGACGTCGAAGGCGTCGGCCAGTTCGCGGAACTCGTCGGTGCGGCCCTCCAGATGGATCCGGTGCGACAGCGAACCGTTCGCGGCCAGGCGGGTCGCGTTGGTGATCCGAGTCAGCGGCGCGAGCATGCTGCCTGCCAGAATCCAGCCGCCGACGAGACCGAAGACCAGCAGGAGCGCCAGCATCATGGTCACCTTCGGGAAGAAGGCACGGATCAGGTCGGACCGATCGGGGGTGCGCATCGGGCCGATGGTCACGTCGGGCACGTAACGCAGCAGGAACACCCAGACGACCGCGAGCAGCAAGGCACCGGCCACCATGATGAAGCCCGCGTAACTGAGGGTGAGTTTGAGCCGAACGCTCAGCCCCGGCTCCCTATCCACGACCTTCAGCTCCAGTGCCGGATGCTGTGCCCGAAGCTGGATCGGATGCGGTGTCGATGCGGTAGCCGGCGCCGGGCACCGTCGCGATCAGCCAGGGCTCACCGAGGCGTTTACGCAGGGCCGAGACAGTGATCCGTACGGCGTTCGTGAACGGGTCGGCGTTCTCGTCCCAGGCCCGCGCGAGGAGATCCTCGGCGCTGACCACCCCGCCTTCGGCGGCGACCAGGACCTCGAGGACGGCGAACTGCTTGCGGGTGAGAGCGACGTACCGGCCGTCGCGGTAGACCTCGCGGCGGAACGGGTCCAGCCGCAGTCCCGCGATCTCCCGCACCGGCGGCCGGTTGTGGGCGCGCCGGCGGTCGAGCGCCCGGAGCCGGAGGACGAGTTCCTGAAGTTCGAACGGCTTCGTGAGGTAGTCGTCGGCGCCGAGCTCGAACCCGGACGCCTTGTCGTCCATCCGGTCAGCCGCGGTCAGCATCAGGATCGGCATACCGCTGCCGGAGGCAACGATCCGCTTGGCGATCTCGTCACCGGACGGGCCGGGGATGTCGCGGTCCAGAACGGCGATGTCGTAGGTGTTGATGCTCAGCAGTTCCAGCGCGGTGTCGCCGTCACCGGCCACGTCGGCGGCGATCGCTTCGAGGCGCAGGCCGGCCCGGATGGCGTCCGCCATCTCAGGTTCGTCCTCGACGATCAGTACCCGCACAGTCTCGATGGTACGAGGCGTGACATATCGCCCGCATATCCAAAACCGGATACGCGCCGACAACACCCGCCTGTTTTGACTGGACCCATGTCCGTCAGCGCACCGGCAGCAGGCCGCCGTACCAAGATGACCATCCGTGCGACGCTGCTGATCGCGAACGTGGCGATCATCGGCGTGTTCATCCACCAGTCGCTCGCGTTCCCGTCCTTTTCGGTCGGATCCACGCTCGGCGAGACGGACGGCGCCGTACCTGACGGTGTCACGGTCTTCGACGACATCCCCGCGGTCGCCAATCTCGATCCCGCGCTGCTCGTTGCCCTGCGCAAGGCTGCGACGGATGCCGCGGACGATGGGGTCAAGTTCTACGTCAACAGCGGCTGGCGTACGCCGGCGTACCAGCAGCACCTGCTCCAGGAGGCGGTCTCGAAGTACGGCTCCGAGCAGGAAGCGGCCCGCTGGGTCGCCACCCCTACGACGTCGCCGCACGTGGCGGGGCAGGCGATCGACATCGGGCGCTCCGACGCGACGGCCTGGCTGTCCGAGCATGGTTCCAGGTATGGGCTGTGCCAGATCTACGACAACGAGCCGTGGCACTACGAGCTGCGCCCGGAGGCCGTCACGCGCGGGTGCCCGCCCAGGTACGCCGACCCGACGCACGATCCGAGGATGCAGGGGTGACGCTGACCGTCGCGCCGATCACCTCGGCGGAGCATCTGGAGTTCGTCCGGGCCCAGCGGTCGGTCAGCTTCCTTCAGACCCCCGCGTGGGGCCGCGTGAAGACCGAGTGGCGGAGCGAGTCTCTCGGCTGGTACGACGGGCGGCGGCTCGCCGGGGCGGGCCTTGTGCTGCACCGGCCGGTGCCGCGCCTGGAGCGCCATACGCTGGCTTATCTGCCCGATGGGCCGTCCATCGACTGGACCGGCGATCTCAGCAGGTGGCTCGACCCGTTGGCGGCGTACCTGAAGGCACAGGGTGCGTTCGCGATCCGGCTGGTGCCGCCGCTCCGAACGGACAGTTGGAGCGCTGCGCAGGTCAAGGCCGGGATCGCGGACCCGGACATCAGCCGGCTCACGGACGTGCCTGGCGGAAGCGTCGATACGGTCGGTGCGCGCGTGGCTGGTTGGCTGCGCGACGCGGGTTGGCTGGCGCAGAGCCCGGAGGACGGGTTCGGGGCCGGGCAGCCGCAGTTCAAGTACGAGGTTCCGCTGGCCGGGCGGAGCGAGGACGACGTACTCGGGGGCATGAATCAGCTGTGGCGCCGCAACATCAAGAAGGCGGCCAAGGCGGGCGTCGAGGTCACGGTCGGATCGGACTTGAAGGCGTTTCACGACTTGTACGTGCACACCGCCGAGCGCGATCATTTCGTGCCGCGGCCGCTGCGGTACTTCGAGACGATGTTCGCTGAGCTGAGCGCGGAGGACCCCGAGCGGATCAAGCTCTACCTGGCCCACCACCAGAGCGATCTGGTCGCGGCCACGATCCTGGTCCGGGTCGGAGCGTATGCGTGGTACTCGTACGGCGCCTCCGCGACCGAGAAACGGGAGGTGCGCGGCTCGAACGCCTGCCAGTGGGCGATGATGCGCGACGCGCTCGCGGCCGGTTGCGACGTCTACGACCTCCGCGGCATCACGCCGACCCTCGACGTCGACGACCCGCACGTCGGACTGATCCAGTTCAAGGTCGGCACCGGCGGTCAGGCGGTACGGTACGTCGGGGAGTGGGACCTGCCGCTGCGGCCGGTGATGTATCGAGCCTTCGACCTCTACATGAGGCGGCGCGAGTACCTGAGAGGCAAGCGAAGATAGCGTGATGGTCAAGGACTGGCACCACCTGGTCAGCACCTTCAACGGAGTCGTACTGCTCACGATCGCCGCCGCGCCGGTGGCCGTGCTGGTGGTCTTCCTTCTCGTGTGGCGACGTTCCGGCGCGCGGCCTTGGCGTACGTCGGTGGCCGAGGTCGGCATGATCTACGGGACGGTGCCGTGGGTCTGGATGACGATGCTGCCGGGCAGTCATGCCGGCGAGGTCCCGGGTCGGTTCAGCCTGATACCGCTGCGGGATCTGTTCTCGATGACGGCGCCTGGCATCGTCGGCAATCTGCTGGTGTTCGCGGCGCTCGGATTCTTCGCACCGCTTCGGTTTTCTTTTTTGGCATCGATACCGCGCGTCCTCGCACTCGGAGCGGGCTGCTCGCTGCTGATCGAGATCGCGCAGTACGTGCTGCGGCTCGATCGGGTGTCGTCCGTGGACGACGTACTGCTCAACGCCGCCGGTGCCGGGCTGGCCGCGTTGGCGTCGCGTCGCTGGTGGCGCGACCCGGCGACATTTCGTCGGCATATCGAAAACCGGATACAGGCTGGCAACACGACCTCCCTTTGACTTGGAGGCATGACCTACAGCGAACCGGCTGCTACCGCGGGACGGCGCACCGTCGCGGGCATCACCGTCTTCGGCTGTGAACCCGACGAGGCCGCCTTGTTCCGGGAACTGGCGCCACGCTTCGGCATCGCTCCGATCATCACGTCAGCGGCAGTGTCCGAGGACCTTGCCGAACTGGCCCTCGGCAGCCGATGCATCAGCGTCGGCCACAAGACTCGCGTCACGAACGCCACCCTGCTCGCCCTCAGCCGGATCGGCGTGGCGTACATCTCCACCCGAAGCGTTGGATACAACCACATCGACGTGCGGTACGCCGAGCGCGTCGGCATCTGCGTCGAGAATGTCGCCTACTCGCCTGACAGCGTGGCGGATTACACGCTGATGCTGATGCTGATGGCGGTGCGCAACATGAAGTCGGTCCTCCGGCGCGCCGACGTCCACGACTATCGGTTGAGTGCCACCCGCGGGCTAGAGCTCCGGGACCTGACCGTCGGGGTCATCGGAACAGGTCGCATCGGCAGGGCGGTGATCGACCGGCTGCGCGGGTTCGGGTGCCGAGTGCTCGCCTATGACAAGGATCCCGGAACACGTGTTCCGCTGGACGAACTCCTGCTGCAGAGCGACATCGTCACGCTGCACACGCCGCTTACCGCGGAAACCCATCATTTCCTGGATCGCCGGCGAATCGGGCAACTGAAGCCCGGCGCGTTCGTGGTCAACACCGGACGTGGAGCACTCCTCGACACCGAGGCACTGGTCGACGCCCTCGAAAGCGGGCGGCTGGGCGGCGCCGCACTCGACGTACTCGAAGGCGAGGAAGGCATCTTCTACGCCGACCGGCGCGACGAACCAGTCGAGAGCGACCTGCTGCTGCGCCTGCAGAAACTGCCGAACGTGATCATCAGCCCGCACACCGCCTACTACACCGACCACGCACTGAGCGACACGGTCGAGAACTCCATCATCAATTGCCTGAACTTCGGAAGCAGGGAACAGCATGGATAGGTTGAAGATCGGCGTCCTCTTCGGGGGCATTTCCGAGGAGCACCACATCTCGGTCAAGTCCGCGCAGGAGATCGCGAAGAACCTCGACCTCGACAAGTACGAGCCGTTCTACATCGGCATCACGGAGCACGGCGCCTGGAAACTCTGCGACCGCCCTGGTCCGGACTGGGAGAACGGCAACTGCCGCCCGGTGGTCCTGTCGCCCGACAGCAGCATGCAGGGCCTGCTCGTGCTGGAGTCCGACCGGCTGGGTTCGCGGATCCGGCAGGGGCAGTACCGGACGATCAACCTCGATCTGGTGTTTCCGGTGCTGCACGGCAAACGCGGCGAGGACGGCGCGATCCAGGGCCTGCTGGAACTGTCCGGAATCCCCTACGTGGGCTGCGATGTGCAGAGTTCCGTGCAGTGCATCGACAAGTCCCTGACCTACACGGTCGCCCGCAGCGCCGGCATCGCGACGCCGAACTTCTGGACAGCCACGCCCGACCTCGATCCCGAGGAGCTCCCGTATCCCGTCTTCGTGAAACCGGCGCGTTCGGGTTCGTCCTTCGGCGTCAACAAGGTGTCCAGCAGTTCGGAACTGCCTGATGCTTTGGAAGCTGCGGGCCTGTACGACGCGAAGGTGCTGATCGAAGAGGCTGTCATCGGCAGTGAGGTCGGCTGCGCGGTCCTCGGGAACGAGGTGGATCTGATGACCGGCGAGCTCGATCGCATCGCGCTCTCGCACGGCTTCTTCAAGATCCACCAGGAGGACTCCCCTGAGACCGGCTCCGAGAACTCGACGTTCGTCGTACCCGCCGACATCTCGGAGGAGTCGCGTGCGCTCATCCAGGAGACAGCGCAGGCCGTGTACCGCGCGTTGGGGTGCGGCGGGCTGGCGCGTGTCGACATGTTCCTCACGGCGGACGGGAAGGCAGTCCTCAACGAGGTCAACACCTTGCCCGGTATGACGTCGTACAGCCGCTATCCCAGGATGATGGCGGCCGCCGGCGTACCGCTGAGTGAAGTGATCGATCGGCTGGTGTCGGTGACTCTGACCGGGAAGCTGCAGTGAACGCTGACTTCGCCTTTGTGGACGAGGTGACGTCAGGGATTCGGTGGGACTCCAAGTACGCCACGTGGGACAACTTCACCGGCAAACCGGTGGACGGCTACCTGGTGAACCGCATCGTCGGCACCCGAGCTCTTTGCGCAGCCTTGGAGAGAGCGCGAGAGAAGGCGGAACCGCGGGGCTTCGGTCTGCTGCTGTGGGACGGCTATCGGCCGCAACGTGCCGTGGACAGCTTCCTGCGTTGGGCCGAGCAGCCGGAGGACGGGCGGACGAAGCTACGGCATTATCCGAACATCGACCGTCATGAGATGTTCGAAAAGGGCTATGTAGCAACGAAGTCCGGCCACAGCCGCGGAAGTGCCGTCGACCTCACGCTGTACGACCTGACGACCGGCGAGCTGGCTCCGATGGGCGGCCACCACGACCTGATGGACTCGATCTCGCACCACGGCGCAACCGGCATCACCTCGCTCGAAGCTGAGAACCGCCGGCGTCTCTGCTCGATCATGGAGGCCGCGGGTTTCAGCCGGTGCGACCACGAGTGGTGGCACTACACGTTGCTGGACGAGCCGTACCCGGACACGTACTTCGACTTCCCGATCGCCTGATGGACATCCGTCTCGCCCGCCTTTCGGACGCCGTCGCCATCAACGAGTTACTGGCCGAGCTGGGCTATCCGCAATCTGATCCGGCGGCGACCGCGGCCCGTATCCAGACCTGGTCCGACGACCCCGCCGGAGCGGTCTACGTCGCCGACACCGACCAGGGTGTGCTGTTTGTCATCGCCGTACACACCTGCCCGTTCTTCGAACGCGAAGGCACCTGGGCCCGCATCGTCGCCCTGGTCGTCTCCACCCAAGCCCGCCGCCAAGGCATCGGCTCCCGCCTCATCGCAGCCGCCGAGTCCTTCGCCACCCACCACGGCTGCCTCCGCATAGAAGTAACCAGCTCACCCCACCGAACCCAAGCCCACACCTTCTACCAATCCCACAACTACACCCTCACCCCCACCCGCTTCCTCCAAAACCTCACCAGCTGAGGTCCCGAACCTGGGGAGGATTACCTACCCCATCCGGGAAGTAACCCTCCCCAAACCCACGCCGCCAATTGCGCGGAGCTGTCACCTCGGTGCGGATCTTGTGCAGCTGCTCCTTGGTGATTCCGGCGTCCTGCGTCATCTTGCTGATCGCGCCGATCGCGGCCCCGGCCACGCCACCGATCACGGGCACAAAGAAGAGGGAACCGAGGAGGACTCCCCACAATGCCCCCCACCCCGTTCCACGCCAGGTTTCCTCGTGACTCTGCTTGGTGGTCGGATGCGATTCACCCTTGGGCCACGAGACGACCGCGTGGTCGAGGACCTTCACCATCCCATTTGCCTCACAGCCCTTGAGGATCGAGGCAGCGCCCCCGGCGCCGGCCGGACTATCGAACTTCCACACCGTAAACGCGGCCATGGTGCACTCCCTGCCTTCCATCAAACCGAGCGCAGGCCAACACGGTGACTGCGCTGTTCTTGTCCAGTTCGCGGCCAACGTGACGCGGGCCTACGCGCCTGCCGCACCCATCGTCGCCGCCAACCCACGGGGCAACGTCACCCCGCGGGGATGAATCTGACAGCTTCGCCCAGCAGTCAGGTCATACGAGAATCCGGTCTCCCGAGTGGGAAACCGGCCTCTGATCTGCTGTGGAGCTTAGGGATCCCTGGCCTCTTCCGTGTCATGGAGGGTTCGGCCGCCGGATCAGGATGGGATCTTGCTCAGGATCTGCGCGGCGTCGTCGTTCTCGGGGTTGAGGTCGATGGCGCGGCGGAGGGCGCTCCTCGCCAGGTCGAGCTGCCCGTCGAGCTGATGGGCGCATCCGGTCATCGTCCAGGCATCGGATGAGTCCGGGCATACGTCGGTCCACAGTCGCAGGAGGGGCCAGACCAGGCTCGGGCGGTGCAGCTCCATCGCTCCCCACGTCGCGTCGACGAATCCCTCGTCGAGGTCGAACTCGGCCGGCTCGACCCCGGCCAGTCGGCCGAGCTCCACCTTGGCGGCCTCCGGTCCCGACGCTCTCAGCACCTCGGCGACAGGTCCGACGACCGAGCGCGGGAAGGCGCGGAGGTCGGTCATCCCGTCAGGCTTCGCCGAGAGCGGTACGTCGGCGAGGGCGACATCGAGCGCCGCCGCGGCGATGTCCGGCGCAGGGATGTTGTTGGAATTGGCCAGCACAACGACGCCCGTCCGCAGCTCAGGCACCATCACTACCTTCGACCCGAACCCGGGGTCCGAGCCGCCGTGGCCCACCGTTCGATACCCGCGATAGCTGCCCACGAACCAGCTGCGTCCTACCGAATCCATCCACGGTGGGCGCTCTACCGGCATCACCGGCTGCCACATCTGCTCGACCAGTCCAGGATCCAGCCGCGCCCAGTGCCCGTCGGATCCCTTGACCGGTTCGAAGTGGGCCACCATCCAGCGACACATCTCGACCAGGTTGGAGTGCAGGGTCGAACTGGGCGCATGGCGCCTGGTGTACGGATAGGCGCCCTCGGGCACCGACAGCGGCATTCCCACGTGCGGTGACGCAGCGAGGTGCGCGGGTACGTCGCCGCGCAGGAAGGTGCTGTTCCGCAGTCCGAGTGGAGCGAGGACCTGTTGCTGCATTGCCTTCTCGAACGTCGTGCCCATGACCCTGGACAGCAACAGCCCGAGCAGCTCGAACCCGGCGTTCGAGTAGGAGAACGCCGAGCCCGGCTCCGACTGCAGACGCCAGTCCGAGATGCTGCGAGCGAACTCGCTGAGCGCTTCGTCGCCGAGCTGAGGATCGTGCCAGCCGTAGCCCTCGACGTCGGGGAGTCCACTCGAGTGGCTCAACAGGCGCCGGGCTGTGACCTCCCCTTCGCGACCGTCGGCCAGCGTGAACTCAGGCACCCAATCGGTGATTGGAGCATCGAGATCGAGCACCGGCTCGCCAGCGCCGCGAGCGGTCGCCACAGACACGATCGCGGTCGCGACGAAGGGCTTCGACACCGAAGCCAGGTGGAACATCGTCTCGGGCGTGACCGGCGTACCGGTCCCGACGTCACGAACACCGAACCCACGCGAGACAACCTCCTCATCCCGCACCACCGCAACCGCCAGCCCTGCCACGTCGTGCGAGCTGACAAAGCCCTCAACCAGTGGCCACAACCCAGATTCCATACGCTCCCGAAGGCCCGCCCCCACGTCCATGCCTTCGACAGTACGCCGCCCTGCGACGTTCGGCCTCCTGATGTGCGCGAGGATCGCAGTCAGAAGGTGGCGATCGGGTTGACTGGGCTGCCCGACGTACCGGCGAAGCGGATCGGCGAGACCGCGAGCTGGAAGTCCCACTGGCCGAGTTCGGCAGCCGTTGCCACGCACTCCTCCAGGTCGCAGTTGTCGAGCATCCACAGACCCATGGCGACGAGGCTCACGGCGTGCACCGGCATCAGTACGTCGTACCCGGAAGGCTGTACGTCCTGGGGCGTGTCGGCGCCGATCAACGCGACCTCCCGTTCCCGCAGCCACGGCAGGCAGGACGCGTGCCACCCGGCCTGCGTGATGCCGCCGGCGGGACCTGCCCCGTGGCGAGCGCGGCCGTAGCCGGTCCGCAGAAGTACCGCATCGCCGGATTGCACGCGCACACCCTGGCGACGCTCGGCCTCCTCGAGATCCTCGGGGAACACTCCTTCACCTGGCTCCAGCCACGGCACATCGCGGACTGCTGCAACGTCCAGGAGGACTCCCCGCGTGACGATCCCGTTCGCCGCCGCCGTGACGGCCGCCCAGGCCGAACCGGTCTCCGCGTCGACCAGCGAGTGCGATCGGCCGTTGTACATCTTGCCGTCCCAGAAGATGTGGCACGGGGAATCCAGGTGGGTGATCGTGTTGCCGTGGAACATGATGCCGAGCCGCTCGTTCGAGAAGCCCCAGTGCCGGTCCTTGTGGAAATGGGGCGGCATGTGTTCGGCTCCCGGCATGTCGACGGCGCACGGGCACGAGTTCGTGGCCCGCTCCATTTCTTCCGGTACGGCGATCTCCCAGGCGCACGACACACTCCGGCCGTGGCGCACCGCCCGCGCCGCCGCCAGCCGGACCTCGTCGGTGATGTGGTTCAGAGTGCCGAGCTCGTCGTCATCGCCCCACCGCCCCCAGTTCGACAACGTGTCGAAGTACCCGAGCACGTCATCCTGTGTGGGCATCGATCGTGGCGTCATCCCAGCATCAACTCCTCCAAGACCGTTGAACTGGCATGAAACTACATCGACAGGCCAACTGCCTCTGAGCGCGGTCGTTGATGCATCGGGACGGCTTGGCCGTTCAGGCCAGAAGAGCCCTGGCGAATGCGTCCCGGTGGGCGGCCATCCATGCCTGGATGCGATCCCATCGCTCCCAACCGCCGTGCTCGGCCAACGCCAGCGTGAAAGTCGTGTCACCGCCGGCCACGCGGGTAGCAACGAAGGATCGGGCGACCTCGGTTGCCTGCTCGATGACAGCCGGCAGGTCAACGCGGTCCTGCGGCGCCAGACCGTAGCCGTCGGCAAGGACGCGCAGGCGCTTCATGGTGTCGAGCTGGTCGCGCCCCGACACGGCCGCCGATTCGGGGTCCAGCATCGGCACCCAGTAGCGGGCCGCCATCGCCACATCCCACACCGGTCGGCCAGGGGCTGCCAGGTCGAAGTCGATCACGGCAGCTGCGCGGCCGTCGCGGAAGATCACGTTCTCCACGCAGACGTCGTTGTGGCACAGCAGCGTGCCGCCCTGCGGATCGGCGAGATCCGAGGCCCAGCCGGCGGAGGGGTCGAGGGGTATGTCCGCGGACGCGTCATGCAAACGCCGCAGCAAAGCCCCCACGGAGCGCACGGCGGTCTCCGTCAGTGCCCATGCCGGATAGGGCGCCAGGGCGACATTGCCAGGGATAAAGGTGAGTTCCTCACGTCCCATTGGAGAGATCCGTAGCGGGATGGGGGCGGCGTCGAACCCGTTGTCCGCCAGCGCTTGGAGATGAGCGTGGATCGCTCGGGCGTTGGGTGGTGCCGGCCGCTCCACCACCGCGCCGCGGCGAACGACCGCGCCCGCGTTGGCCATGCCCCCGATCAGTGCCCCGTCGTCCACTACTGAGCCTCCCGCCTCAAAGCGTCGTACTGCACCGCCCGTTCGCCGGCACACAATTTGATCATGCGGATCCTGGGCAGCCTCCTGAGGCCCGATCACGAACTACGGGTGGAGTACAAGCTGAAAGGCATCGCGGCGTGAGCCGGTCTGCTTGGATGGGCGGTGATGACCAGGCAACCAACACTGTTCTTGACCGTGGGACTTCCATGTACCGGGAAGACCACTGCTGCGCGGCGCATAGAGATCGAGCACCAGGCACTTCGCTTGACGAAGGACGAATGGGTGAAGGCCCTCTACGGGCACGAGAACCCGCCCGCGGCCCAGCGTGTGATCGAAGGACGACTGATCCAGATCGGCCTGCGCTCTCTCGAACTCGGCAACAACGTCGTGATCGACTACGGCCTCTGGAGTCGGGACGAACGCTCCGCTCTACGGCAGGCCGCAGCAGACATCGGCGCGAAGGTAGAGATGCGGTACTTCGAACTGGCCGCAACCGAACAGCGGAAACGACTCGATCAGCGCCAAGCCGAAGCGCCACACACGACCTGGCCCATGTCCGACGAGGAACTGGCCGAGTGGGCCGCCAGCATCGATATCCCGACACCAGGCGAACTGGACGGCACCGAACCCATCGATGACCCACCGGCCGGATTCGCAACCTGGGCCGAGTGGCGCAACCACCACTGGCCGCCAACAGCCTCCTGACATTCCTCACCTGCGGTGGAGCGAGAGACGGGTTCAGCCGCGCGTGGCCGGGGCGACCTCGCGGACCATTACGCAGTTGCCCAGGCCCTTGGGCCGGTCGTAGGTGAAGCCCTCGCGCTCGTACATCGTGCGGGTGCCGTTGTAGAGGAACGACGAGTTCTTCTTCCGGACCCCGCCGGTGTCGTGCGGATAGCCCTCAACCAGGCCGCCTCCGGCCTGCGCGATCAACCCGACGGCTCCGCGCAGGGCGATCGCCGCAAGGCCGTGACCGCGACGATCGCGCTCGACCAGGATGCAGGTGACCCGGTAGTCGGGCAGCCGCTCGGCAGTGGCGACGTACTCTTTGCGGTGCTGGATGTTGGGCAGTTCCTCGGGTGATCCGTACTCCGCCCAGGCGACGGCTCGATCGCCGTCGTAAACCAGCGCCGCGTGCGCGATCCCCTCGGCGACCAGACGTTGCTTCAGCGCCCGGTTCCCCTCGGCGCTCTGCCCCTTCTCCGCGCACTCGGGATGGAAATGCGTACACCAGCAACTGGCGAACATGCCCTTGTTCCGCTCGACGAGAGCGGCGAAGTCGTCGAACGTCTCCGGCGTGAGCGCCTTGATCGTGAAGTCGGACATATTGGCACGGTACGCCCGATTCCGGACGATCAGCGTCCGGAAGCCCAAACTGCCACGACGACGTACGCGCCGTCGCGGCCAACGAGCCGCCGTCGTGCGGAGCGATGGACGAGATACTGCCGTCATGCAAAGGCCCGACTGGTAAACCGGCCTCTGATTCGCTGGGAGCTAACTCCAGCATGATGGGCCGTCGCGGGGATCCACGGCACGGCAGGATCAGAACTCGGTTGACAGCGGACGGGGCCGATCGGTCGGATGGGCTCGTGACTTCCCACGTCGACCAGGCAGCCATCAGCACACCGCTCGTCCGCGAGCTGGTGGCCGCGCAGTTCCCGCAGTGGGCCGCGTTGCCGTTGGAGCCGGTCGACTCCAGCGGATTGGTGAACGCGATCTACCGCCTCGGTACCGACCTTTCCGTACGGCTGCCGCACCGCCCCTCGATCACCGACGAAGTACGACGGGAGCAGGCAAAACTCGCCGCACTCGCGCCGTTCCTGCCCGTGGCCATCCCTTCTGTCGAGGCGATCGGCTCGGCCACCGCGGCGTACCCAGGCGAGTGGTCCGTCCACCGCTGGCTCGCCGGCACGCACCCGTCCCCCCACGCGCTGGTTGATCCGCGTGGGCTGGCGACGGACCTCGCGGCGTTCGTCGACGCCTTCCGACGGATCGACCTGCCGGACCGGCCACCTGCGTACCCGGGCGAGCGCCGGACGCGCGCTCCGATGGTCTCGATGGACTCCGCGACGCGGGAGGCGATCAGCGAGCTGGATGGCCTGATCGACACGCACGCAGCACTGGCGTCGTGGGAGGAGTCGCTCACGGCGCCGTATGACGGGCGCGAGGTGTGGGTGCACTCGGACCTGACGCCGAGCAACTTGCTCGTGTCGGCGGAGGGCCGGCTGACCGCGGTACTCGACTTCGAGACGTGCGGTGTCGGCGATCCGGCGTGCGATCTGTTCCCCGTGTGGTACCTGCTGCCCGCGAGCGTCCACGACGAGTTCCGCGCCACGCTGGACGTGGACGACCCGACATGGCTCCGCGGTCGCGGACGCGTGCTCTCCCAAGCCGTGATCGTGTTGCGCTACTTCAAGGACACCAACCCAGCACTCGCAAACTACGCACACCACGCCGTCAGCAAGGTGCTCGCAGCTTCGTGTAGGCCTCATGATTAGAGGAACGGCTCGCAAGTACTAGTGGAACGGCTGGCGCAGTGCAGGCCTCATTCACTACACCGCGCCGGCCGGTCTTGGGTCCCCGCCTGAGCCGTCAGGGGAATACAGGGGTGACGAGAGCTCAGGCAGGGACGAATGGGAAGCGAGGCCGAGCGTCTGCGTGGGAGCTCGGACGGCGCTCGCCTGGCCGGTGGGAGCCATCACGGCATCGTGAGCACCTGTGCACCAGTTGCGGCTTCGAAATAGTCCCTGATACGACCCGGAGACCCGAGCACAGCAAAGTGCAGCATGCTCGGCAGGAGCACCCTCTCGATCTGGTCGCGGACGACAGTGTCAAGCAGGCGGCCGAAGGCAGCCGGCGATCGGGTGCCTTCCTCAACAAAGATGGCCGCCAGTTCGAGGTCGGAGGTCGCAGCGAACTGAGTTAGGCGTTCCTTGGTCCGGTTGACTTCAGACGTGCACATCAAGAGATGTTCGCGCAGGTAGGCGCAGGCGCGCGGATGCTCGGACTGTTGACCGCGGTCCTCAGGATCGCAGTTACAGGAGAGCGAGTAGCAGGTCCCTGCGGGATGTACGCGCTGCAGATCCCGAGTGCGCACGGCGGTGGTCATACCAACGACGCTACAAAGGGGCCGCCAGCAACTACCAGGTAGTTGCGAGCAGTTGCTACCCCAATTCGTCCAGGACGCGCAGGATCAGGCGGCGGGCATCGCGTCCGTAGACCGCCGGCTGACGCAGTTCCTCGAACATTCGCTCATACAGCCCAATCTCTTGAGGCTGACTTACGTCGATGCTGGCGGTCGGCGTTTCAAGCGACACCAGTGCGTCATCGAAGATCCAAAAGCCGGTCGACCCCACGGTCCGGCGCTGCACCATTAGGGGGACGACGCCAAACGAGATGTTGGGCAGTGTCATGACCGACAACAAGCGGTCGAGCTGGCCCGCCATAGTGGCCGCGGTGCCGAACTGCGTGCGGATAGCGGCTTCTTCCAGAACCACGGAGAAGGTCTTGGCTGCCCGGTACAAGATGGCTTGGCGCTCAATTCGGGCCGCCACCGCGGCCTCGATGTCGTTACGCGTGTCCAAGAAGTCGATCCAGAAGCTCAGCAACTCGGCGGCGTACTCAGCGGTCTGGAACAAGCCGGGGATGACGTTGTGCTCGTAGATCCGAAAACGTTCGGTTCGCTCGAACAGGTCGCCGCGCGTCTGGAGGAGCTGCTTCATGCCGGCGCGGGTACGGCGTTTGAACTCCATGTACATGGACTCCACGGCGCGGGCTTGCGCGATGAGGTCGGGGATCTGGTCCTCGGCTGAGCAGGCGGCGCACCAGGTGCGGATGTCCGGATCGGTCGGGCCCTGGACGCCGTTCTCGATCTTGCTGACACGCGTAAAGTGCCAGCCTGTCGCGACCGCGAGTTCGCGACCGGACAGACCGGCATCTTTGCGCAGTTCCCGCAGCCGCAGGCCGAGTGCTTGCTGAGCCTTGCGGGCGGCGTCAGACGGGCTTGTACTCACTGTGCCGAATGGAGAGTGCCCAGACCTTCTCGAAGGCGGCCGAGCACATCTCGATGACGGCCGCGTCGGTCGTGATGGTGAAGGCCGTGTTCAAGCCGGACCCGGCGTAGTGCAAGAACACGACTTGTTGGTCGTCGATGAGGTAGAAGTCGTTGCCCGGCAGGCAGATGGTTGACGTGAGCCGGCGCGGTACCCAGCGGATGTCCTCGCCTGCGTCGACCATGGGGTGAGCGATGCTGTAACTCCAGCGCTGGTAGTCGCTCAGAGGCTCGGAGACGACGCGGGCCCGCCGGATACTCCGACCGGCGCGCACGTGGTCGCGCAGTTCTTGGCACCACTCTTCGAGCCAGGCAAGGTCATCCGGCTCGCCTCGAGCCCACTTGGCCATATAGGGCAGCTCAGTTTCGGTGCCGTAGGCATCACGGGTCTCGAGGTGAACCGCCGAGCGCTGAAACGACGACAGCAGCTCGGACAGATCGTCAGACGTTATCTGCTGCACGACCCTCCTGGAAGAAGAACGGGATCATCCGATCCGGGATCTCGACGGCGGACTCACCATCAGGAAGGTTGAGCGTAGCGAGCGCGTCCGCGTCGTTGATGACCCAACCTTGGACGACCCAGCTGCCCCGGTCGGTCTTGTAGAGCGTGGGTGAGTTGTTCGGGTTCGAATCGGGATCGCCTGCGATCAAGGTCAGACGCATGTTGATCTCCCTGGGTGGGCGGTTGCGGTTGGTTGCCGGTGACTACCCTCCGCTTGCACGTGATTGCGGTCAAGGGTTGTTGCGAGATGTTGCGAGGCGAGTTTGAGCGCAGGTCAGGCTGTCCGGAGGGCCGGCACGCCTCTGGCGACTTGGACGACGCGACATGGCCCCGCGGACGCGGCCGCGTGCTGTCCCAGGCCCTGATTGTGCTGCGGTACTTCAAGGACACCAACCCGGCCCTCGCGAACTACGCGCGGCACGCCATCGGCAAGGTGCTCGCAACTCCTCGATGAGCTGTCGCCGGGGAGCTGCGGCACAGCTACGGCGGCCGTTCCTGATCGAGGGAGCGGAGGCGATGGACCAGACCTTGCGCCGGAACCTGTCGTCACTCACTTAGTCACTCAAGTCATGAAGAAAGCCGGTTCTCCGAGTGGAGAACCGGCCTCTGATCTGCGGTGGAGCTTAGGGGATTCGAACCCCTGACCTCTTCCATGCCATGGAAGCGCGCTACCAACTGCGCCAAAGCCCCGCGGTGTCTTGCGACTCCGAAAGCTTAGCGGATGAGTGCCTGCAAAGAAAAATCGGTTCCCTCGTGGGGCTGGTGAGGTAGACAACAGGCTGTTTGCGGCCTGTCGGCGGGTACGACGAGAGCCTGATCTGCACGGTTTATCCGCCGCACACAGTACGTCGCACCGCGGCCCCGGGGCAGGCAGGATCCACCACCAACCGGTTGCCCTGCCACACCACTCCACGGGGGCAACCAATCCGCCACGGGCCGTGCGGCGAGGACCAGTGCGCGCACCGCCGGAGGCGGCCAGAAGACAGCCGCCGCGAAGCGGTTACCGCTGCGTTCTCTAACCACAGTTGGTACGCCGAGGACAGTGCGTGAGGCGCGGGGCGCGCGCCTCACGCAGCCGCCGCGAAGCGGTGTCCATCCTGCGCGCCTCAACCACGGTTCGTACGCCGTGGACGGTTCGCCGAGGGGCAGGATGCGCGCCCGCCGAAGGCGCAAAAGACAGCCGCCGCGAAGCGGTGTCTTGCTTACCTTTGGGGGTCGTCGCTCATTACTGGTTCGGGGAGGGAGCCGGCGTTCCATTCTTCGATTCGCCAGCCGGAGCGGCCGGGGAGGAGGGAGACCCAGTTGCAGTTGGCGAGGCCTCCGAAGGCGGGCCAGTTGGCTTGCGGGATGCCGAGGAACAGGCAGATGCCGACGCGGGCGGCGAGGCCGTGGGTGGCGATCACGATGGTGTCCTCGGAGGATCCCTCCGCGGAGATCCGGGACAGCGCGTCCGCGAACCGATCAGCGACTTCTTCGACGGTTTCGCCGTTGGAGCCGCGCCGCTGCGGTTCGCCGCTGCGGATCCGGGTAGCCGCCTCGGGGTTGACGGCGGCGAGCTCGGACATGGTGAGGCCGGCCCAGTCGTCGACGTCGATCTCGCGGAGCGCCTCGTCGTACTCGATCTTCAGGCCGATCAGTGCGGCGAGCTCACCCGCGGTGGACGCGGCGCGTTGCAGGTCGCTGGCGAAGAGCCGTGTCGGCGCGAGGGACGCGAGTCGTGCGGCCGCGGCGCGTGCTTGCGCTACGCCGACCGTGTCGAGCGGGATGTCGGCCTGACCCTGGATCTTGTCGTGCAGGTTCCATTCCGTCCGGCCGTGCCGCCAGACGATCAGTCGGCCCGCGCTCATTCCGCCGAAGCCGAACCAGGGACGGGCGACGGCAGCGGGATGACCGGGCAGTCGCGCCACAGGCGCTCCAGCGAGTAGAACGAGCGCTCCTCGTCGTGCTGGACGTGGATGACGATCTCGAGGTAGTCGAGCAGCACCCAGCGGCCCTCGCGGGCGCCCTCCCGGCGGACCGGCTTCGCGTCGAAGTCGACGCGGAGCTTCTCCTCGATCGCGTCGACGATCGCGCGCACCTGGCGGTCGTTGGAGGCGGACGCGACCAGGAACGCGTCGGTGATGGCGAGCTGCTCCGACACGTCGAAGGCGAGGACATTCTCGGCCTTCTTGTCGTGGGCCGCTTCCGCAGCCGCGGTCAGCAGCTCGATGGCGCGTTCACTGGCAGGCATAAAACGTCCTAACGGTTGGTGTAGAGCTCACGCTTGGCGATGTACTGGACGATGCCGTCCGGCACCAGGTACCAGGTCGGGTTGCCCTTGGCGACCCGGGCACGGCACTCGGTCGACGAGATCGCCAGCGCCGGCACCTCGAGCAGGGTGATCCGGTTCATCGGCAGCTGGTCCAGCGGCAGCTCGAGGCTTTCGGTGCCGGGCCGCGTACAGCCGACGAACTGGGCCAGCTTGAACATCTCGTCGACGTCCCGCCAGGTCAGAATCTGGGCGAGCGCGTCGGCGCCGGTGATGAAGAACAGCTCGGCATCCGGGTACAGCTTGGACAGGTCCCGCAGGGTGTCGATCGTGTACGTCGGACCAGGCCGGTCGATGTCGACCCGGCTGACCGAGAACCGCGGGTTCGACGCGGTCGCGATGACCGTCATCAGGTACCGGTCCTCGGGCGGCGAGACCTTGCGATCCGACTTCTGCCACGGCTGGCCGGTCGGGACGAAGATCACCTCGTCGAGGTCGAAGTACGACTGCACCTCGCTGGCCGCGACCAGGTGCCCGTGATGGATCGGGTCGAACGTGCCACCCATCACGCCGATGCGTCGTACCCGCTCCACAAAAGCCACGTCAGCCCTTCACCAAGCCCCTCAGCTGTGCGGCCGGCCCTTGCCCATGATGACGGTGACGAGCAGCAGCAGGACGAGGACGAAGAGCGCGAACCCGCCGTACCACCACTTCGAGATGTGCGAAGCCTCGACCGCGGCCTCTTCGAGAGCCGCGACCTGCGGCACCAGGAGCGTGAACATGAGGCAGAGCCTATCTCGTGACCGCCGGAACGACAGCGACCGGTGGCCCCGGACGCTCGCTGCGGGACACCGGTCGCGATAGGAAGGTCAGTTGTGGCGGGCGTTGCGGGTCAGCAGCCGGCGCCAGGTGGACGGAACGGCGTGCGCGCGGCGGGCCTGCGCTGCGGCGCGGTGCATCTCGTCGATCCGGGCACGGGCAACTTCGGGGGTGATCATGGTTCCTTCACAGGGTTGGTACGGCGGAACCGGGGCGAACTGTCCCCGGTACCTCAAATTGTACGGTAAGAGTTACGCTCTCACAAACGAATTAAAGGCGCAGGACATTCCTCGCCTTGGAATCAGCGGTGAATAGGAGGCGTCATGGACGCGATCGATCGGCAGCTGATCGAGGCGCTCCGGCTGAACGGCCGCTCCAGCTGGGCCGAGCTCGGCCGGGTGGTCGGACTGTCCGGCCCGAGCGTCCAGGAGCGGGTACGACGTCTCGAGGAGCGCGGTGTACTGCTCGGCTACCGCGCGGTGGTCGCCCCGGACCAGGTCGGCCTCGGCACGAGCGCGCTGATCGGGCTGTTCCAGCGCGACGACGTCGAGACCGACGACATCGTCGAGCAGGTCCGCGAGATTCCCGCAGTCGAGGACTGCTGGTTCGTCGCCGGCGATCAGGAGCTCGTGGTCAAGGTTCGGGTGGCCGACGTGACGCAACTGGAGGCGGTCGTCGGCTCGCTGCGGCGCGTGAACGGCGTGGTCAGGACGCGGACGACGGTTGTGCTGTCGACTCGCTGGGAAGGACGTCCCGCGCCTTTACCCGAGTGAGCAGCAGTACGGCGCCCGCAGCCAGCGCCAGGCCTGCGGCGACCGGGTAGAGCAATCGCGGCGCGTGCTGGTACGCCGCACCGCCGAGCGCCGGCGCGAGGAACATGCCGCTGATCGACGCGGCGGCGTACAGGCTCGAGTACCGCCCGACCATCCCCTCCGGCGCCGCATCGGCCACGTGCGCGGTGGCGGTCGGCTTGTAGAGCATCTCCCCCGCCGTCATCACCACGATCGCGAGCGCGGCCCCCGCCAGCGCCGGCCAGACGCCGATGATCGCGAGCCCCAGGCCGATGCACGCGAAGCCGGCCGCGATCACCCGGGTCGCGCGATGACCCTGGAGGCGTACGGCGATCGGCGCCTCGAAGAGGACGATGACGACCGAACTGGCCCCGAGCAGTACGCCGTACGCGACGGCCGGCGTACCCGCATCGCGCAGGAGCAGCGGCATCGTGGCGAAGATCTGCCGGTAGGCGGTGTCGACCACCACGATCGTCGCCAGCACCATCAGGACCGGACGATCGCCCAGCACCGACTTCCACAAACCGGTTGCCGACGGCCCCGGAGTACGACGCGCACTCGGAACCCAGCGCCACACGATCACGGCCATGACCAGGCTGGTGACGGCGTCGACGACGAAGACCAGCGAGAAGTCGTACGCCGCGAGCAGGCCGCCGAGGGGCGGTCCGATGGTGAAGCCGGCGTTGGCTGCGGTGCGGGACAGCGCGACACCCTCGCGCCGGCGTTCGGGCGGGAGCGACGTCGTGACGAGGGCGCTCAGATTGGGACGCCCGGCCCCGCCGAACAGCCCCGCTAGCGCTGCTAGAAAAGCTAGCGCTGCTCCCGGCACGAAGGGCATCGCGACGCACGCGGCCGCCCACAGCAGCTGGCTCGCGAGCGCCGCCGTACGCAGACCGAACCGGTCGCCGAACCAGCCGCCGCCGAGGTTGCCGCCGACCAGGCCGACGCCGTACGCCGCCGCAGCGAACCCGGCCTGCTGCGCCGACATACCGCGGTCCCCGACGAGGTAGAGCGTGAGGTAGACCCAGGCGAGCGCGCCGGCCCCGTTGACGAGCTGGCCGACCATCACCGCCTTGAGCCAGGTGGGCAGCTCCGCGATCCGGCGCCAGTACACGTCCGCCCCCTCGGTTATAGTGAGTTCCTGTTGGGAACTTACTCGACCGGCCACTGTGCCAGCAACCGGGATTCCAAGGAGCGCGGACATGCGGCGGAGCACCTTCTCGCCGGAGCCGGACTGTGCGATCGCGCAGTCCCTCGGCGTCATCGGCGACGGCTGGGAACTGCTGATCGTCCGCGATCTGGCCCGCGGGCTGGCGCGGTTCGACGAACTCGCGGGGTCGTTGCACATCTCCCGGAAGGTGCTGACCGAGCGGCTGAACGGCCTGCTGGAGAGCGGGATCGTCGAGCGGTCGGCGTACCAGGACCGGCCGACGCGCTACGCCTATGAGTTGACGCCGCGTGGGCGCGCACTGCTGCCGGTCCTCGTCGCGCTGCAGGACTGGGGTGACCGCTGGCTGCTCGGTGACGGGTCACTCACCGGGACGAACACCGCGGACGAGCCGCCGGCGCAACGCCTGCAGGAGCTGGTGGGTCAACGGGTGCCGTACGTCGCTTTGCCGTCGATCGCTGGTACGACGGTTGACGTGGTGGACGCGGACGCGCGAGCGACTGTGCTGTTCGGGTACCCGGCGACCGGGCGACCAACTCGACTACCGGACGGATGGGACGAGATCGCCGGAGCGGCCGGATGCACGCTGGAGAATCGGCTCTTCGCGGGCCGGTACGACGACTTCGCGTCTCAGCGGATCGCGGTCCGTGGGGTGAGCACTCAGCGGACCGATGAGCAGCAGGCGTTCGCCCGGGCGGAAGAGATCCCGCACCTGCTGCTGTCCGATGTCGATCTGGAGCTGGTGGCGGCGCTGCGGTTGCCGACCTTCCGGGCCGGCGGGTACGAGCGGTTGAAGCGGGTCGTGCTGGTGGTTGGCGCGGACCGGGTGGTGCAGGCCGTGCGGTACCCGGTCTCCGATATCGCGGATACCGTCGAGTGGGCGCTCACGACTGCTTGAAGAAGGACTTCACCTCGGCGGCGATGCGCCGTACGACCTCGGGCTTGCCGTTGGGGGTTGACGCCGCCGGGGTCCGAGGACGAGCCGTGGTCGTAGCCGTCGAACTCGATCCGGCGGCAGTGCGGCAGCACCTTCTCCAAGGTCGCTCGGCCGGGAGCGAGGCCTGGAAGACCTTTGCGGCCGCCGAGGAGCAGGACCTCGGCCTCGACGGTGCGGAACTTGTCGAAGGTGCCGCCCAGTTCGGCCACGACCGTGCCCTCGGCGTGGACGGTGGGAGCCAACTGGCGCATGGTGATCGCCCCGGTGTCGGCCTGGCGCTCCTCCTTCGCCATCATCTTCTCCGTCATCCAGCGCAGCAGGCCGCGCGGCATCATCTTGAGGAACGCCGGCGCCATCTCGAAGCCGAACATGCTCGTCACCATCGCTCCGGCCACGTCGCCGCGGGCGATCTCCTGGTCGAACCGCGCCAGCCACTCGCGATGCGGCGCGCCGTCGGCGACGATCGCAGGTTCGTAGAGCGCGATCTGCTTGAGGTTCGGGAGGGTGCGGGCGGCCTCCAGGACGACCGCTCCCCCGGCGCTGACGCCGAACGCGCGCTCGGCTCCGGCTGCGGTGAGAACGGCGTCCAGGTCCTCGATCTCGGTGCGGACGCCGTGGTCCGGCTTGTGCGGGCCGGAGAGCCCGCGGCCGCGACGGTCCGGGAGGTAGACGGTGAACTCGTCGGCCAGCGCCTCCGCGAACAGCGTGTGGCTGCGGGCCGACTCCATGCTGCCGTGCAGGACGACGACGGCCGGGCCCTCTCCGGTCTTGTAGTAGCCGATCTCCGTGCCGTCGCGGGAGGTGACGGTGCCCTGGGTCAGTTCTGCTGCTCTCATGGATCGATAGTTACATGCGATCTAGTTACATTGCAACTAGTTTCTTTGTCCCCTATGGTGGAGGGGTGACTTTTCGACGCTCAACGCTGGCGCTGGCGATCCTCGGCCTGCTGGAGAACGGGCCGATGCATCCGTACGGAATCCAGCGGCTGATCAAGCAATGGGGCAAGGACCAGGTGGTCAACGTCGGGCAGCGGACCAGCCTGTATCGGATGATCGTGCGTCTGGAGGAAGCCGGCCTGATCACGGCCGGCGCGACGGAGCAGGACGAGCGGTATCCGGAGCGGACGGTCTACCACCTGACCGCTGAGGGGCGGGAGATCTGCCGGGAATGGTTGGCGGAGATCCTGACGACGCCGCGGAACGAGTTCCCGGAGTTCCCGGCGGGGTTGTCGTTCGTGATGCTGGTGCCGCCGGAGACCGCGGGTGAGTTGCTTGGTCAGCGGCGCGAGCGGTTGACGAAGCGGATCGCGGAGTTGCAACTGGAGCTTCGGTCGGAGGTGGACGGGCAGCCGGTCCCCCGGTTCGCGCTGCTCGAGACGGAGTACCAGGTCGCGGTCGCCGTGGCCGAGGCGAAGTGGATCGACTCGGTCCTCCACGACCTCCGAACAGGCACCCTCACCTGGACCCCGGGCCCGGTATGAGCACACCCCGAAGCACAGGGTCGGAGCGTGACCGGCACAGGGGGTTGGGACGTGACCGGCACAGGGGGTTGGGACGTGACCGGCACAGGGTCGGGACGTGACCGGCACAGGGGTCGGGACGTGACCGGCACAGGAACGACGAGGTCGGACGTGAAGCGACCTGGGAACGGCGAGCCGGGATGACGGCGCGGGGTGGCGACGCGCCGGGTGGTGACGCGCCGGGTGGTGACGCGCCGGGTGGTGACGCGCCGGGTGGTGACGCGCCGGGTGGTGACGCGCCGGGTGGTGACGCGCCGGGTGGTGATGCGCCGGGTGGTGATGCGCCGGGTGGTGATGCGCGGGGTGGTGATGCGCGGGGTGGTGATGCGCGGGGTGGTGGTGTGGGGGTTGAGGTTTGGTGGGTGGGGGTTGAGGCGGCTCGGGACGAGTTCGTGCGGGATCTGGATGAGGTCGAGCGGGGGCGGTTGGCGGCTTATCTGCGGGAGGCGGACAAGGCGCGGTTTCTGCTGGGGGTGACGTTGGTGCGGCGAGTGCTGGCTCAGAGGTTTTCATTGCCTGCAGCAAGGGTTGTCTTGGACAGGACGTGCCCGGCGTGCAGGAAGCCGCATGGGAAGGTGCGGGCTGCGGGGGTCGAGTTGTCGGTGACGCATTCGGGTGATCTGGTGGGGATCGCGGTGGCTGATCGGCCGGTGGGGCTGGATGTGGAGAAGGTCGACCTGGGGGTCGACGTCGATGCGGTGGCTCGGGTTGCGTTGACGGACGCGGAGATGCGCGAGTTGAGCGGGTACGACGGGGTCGCGAAGGCGCGGGCGTTCACGACGTACTGGACGCGGAAAGAGGCAGTCGTGAAGGCAACTGGTGAAGGACTACGCGGGGATCTGCGCGCGGCGGTGCCGGATGGTGTTCAGGTGCGGGATTTGGAGGTGGGGGTAGAGCATTGCGCGGCGCTTGCGGTGGTCTCAGGCGAGCGCCCCGTCGTGCAGGTGCATGACGGGGCGCGGTTACTCGGGTGATTTAGGTGCGGATCTGGCCTTCGCCGGTGACCACGTACTTGGTCGAGGTCATTTCGGGCAGGCCCATGGGGCCGCGGGCGTGGAGTTTCTGGGTGGAGATGCCGATCTCGGCGCCGAAGCCGAACTCGCCGCCGTCGGTGAAGCGGGTGCTCGCGTTCACCACGACCGCCGCCGAGTCGACTGCGGTCGTGAACCGGCGCGCGGCCGCCTGCGAGCGGGTGATGATCGCGTCGGTGTGACCGGAGCTGTAGCGGCGGATGTGCTGCACCGCGTCCTCGAGCGAGTCGACGACGGCCGCCGACAGATCGAGCGAGTTGTACTCCGCCCCGAAGTCCTCCTCGGTCGCCTCCACCACCGAACCAACCACGGCACCAACACCCACCACGGCACCCGCACCCTCGACGTCATCCGCACCCTCGACGGCGGCACCCGCGTCCGTCGTCGGCCGGTTGTTGCTGATCGCAACTACCTTCGGGTCGCCGTGGACGGTGACGCCGGCTTCGGCGAGCGCGGGCAGCGCACGGGCCAGGAACTCGTCGGCCACCGATGCGTGCACCAGCAGGGATTCGGCCGCGTTGCACACGCTCGGGCGCTGGGTCTTGGAGTTGAGCAGGATCTCCAGGCCGAGGTCGAGATCCGCCTCCGCGTCGATGTACACGTGACAGTTGCCGACCCCGGTCTCGATCACCGGCACGGACGACTCGCTGACCACCGTCTGGATGAGCCCGGCGCCGCCGCGCGGGATCAGTACGTCGACCAGACCGCGCGCCTGCATGAGTTCCTTCACTGCGGCCCGATCCGTCGGCACGCCCTGCACGACGTCCGCCGGTAGCCCGGCCGACTCGGCGGCGTCCCGCAGTACGGCGATGATCGCCTCGTTGGACGCTGCCGCGGACGACGAACCGCGCAACAGGACCGCGTTCCCGGACTTCAGGCAGATGCCCGCGGCGTCGGCGGTCACGTTCGGCCGGGCCTCGTAGATGATCCCGACGACGCCGAACGGTACCCGCACCTGGCGGAGCTCGAGTCCGTTGGGCAGCGTGTACCCGCGGACCACTTCACCGATCGGGTCCGCCAGCCCCGCGAGCTGCTCCAGCCCGGCCGCCATCGCGTCGACCCGCGAAGGGTCCAGCGCCAGCCGGTCGACCGTGGATTCGGGCGTTCCGGCATCCCGCGCCGCCGCCACGTCCTTCGCGTTCGCCGCGACGATCGCGTCGGTGTTCGCCCGCAGCGCCGCCGCCATCGCGTGCAACGCCGCGTCCTTGGTCGCCCGGGACGCCTCCGCCAACGCGTACGACGCCACCCGCGCCCGCCGCGCCAACTCGATGATCTCGCTCACCCCTTCATCGTATGACCCGACACTCACGAAGAAGGACGCCGATCTCACCAGACGGCCCGGACGCCTGCCACTCATCAACCGCCGGCTCCTCGCCGCGACCGCGCGTGAGCATCCCGACAGATCGCCCGTCCGGACGGGGTTGATGAGTGGTGGGGATCCGCGGATCGCCAGGCCATCACAATCGCTCGCAGAACGCGCGACCGAGCGTGGCGGCGGCCACCGGACACGCATTGTGATGGGCTTCAGGTCCGTCGCAGGCGGGGAAGACGGGCGATCGCGTGTGGCAGCGGGACGATCGCGGCCAGGGCGACGGTGAGGCGGCGATCGGTCGGAGCGATGGGTACGCCCTCGCTCTTCAGTCGCCGCCACGCCCACGCGCTGAACGGGATCACCACCAACGGAGTCGTGATCAGGCCGGGGGTGTAGCGGCGCAGTACGGCGGACTGTGCCAAGTGGGTGCCGGCGTGCAGGCCGAAGCCTGCCAATGCTGCCTGGAAGAACTTGCTCCGCCCACCCGTCGCAGCACCCGCAGCTGAAGCGGCTGCCATGGCTACCCCGGTCAGGGCGATCGCGGTGGTCGCCTCGGTGCGTGACATCGGCAGCACCTTCGCCAGCGGCGCCGGGAGGTCGGTGCGTTGTGAGAACGACGGCATCGTGGCCAGTTCTTCAAGGTCGTGGACGATCCACGCCGCGACCAGGCCCCACGCCACCTTCCTCACAGGAGAACCAGGTCGTCGCGGTGGACTACCTCGCGCTCGTACGCCGCACCTAGCTCGCGGGCCAGGTCTCGGGTGGTGCGGCCGAGCAGGTCGGGGAGTTCGGAGGCGTCGTAGTTCACCAGCCCGCGGGCGATGACGACACCCGTCGGCGACACGAGGTCTACCGGGTCGCCGGCGGAGAAAGTGCCTTCTACCGCGGTGATTCCGGCCGGTAGGAGCGATGCGCGGCGCTGCGTGACCGCACGGACGGCTCCTTCGTCCAACCGCAGGATGCCTTGACCCGACGTGGCGTGGGCCAGCCACAGCAGGCGCGTCTTGCGGCGCCGGCCGGTCGGGTGGAACAGCGTACCGACGGGCTCCCCGCGGAGCGCCTCGCCGACCCGCCCGGCGGAGGTCAGGATCACCGGAATCCCTGCCTCCGTAGCGATTGCGGCCGCCTCGACCTTCGTCTGCATGCCCCCCGTGCCGACGCTCGACGAGCCGGTCTTCCCGATCGCGAGCGGCTCCAGGTCGGCGGCGCCACGGATCTCGGTGACCATCGACGTACCGGGTTTGCGCGGATCCCCGTCGTACAGACCGTCGACGTCGGAGAGCAGGAGCAGCAGGTTGGCGTGCACGAGATGACTGGTCAGCGCCGCGAGCCGGTCGTTGTCGCCGAAGCGGATCTCGGTGGTCGCGACCGTGTCGTTCTCGTTCACGATCGGTACGACGCCCAGCTCGAGCAACCGCGCGAACGTCCGGTAGGCATTGCGGTAGTGCGATCGGCGCGTCACATCGTCCACCGTCAGCAGCACCTGCCCGACCCGCAAACCGTGCGCCGCGAAGGCATCGCTGTAGCGGGCCATCAACAGTCCCTGACCGACCGACGCGGCGGCCTGCTGCGTCGCCAGGTCACGCGGCCGGGTCCGCAATCCCATCGGAGCCAGGCCGGCGGCGATCGCGCCGGACGAGACGAGCACGACCTCGGCGCCCTCCACCCGGCGTGCCGCGATGGCGTCGACGAGCAGGCGGAGCCGTTCGAGGTCGATCTTGCCGCGCTGGGTCAGCGACGACGAGCCGACCTTCACGACGATTCGCGTGGCGTTCACAGCCTCCGCGCGCCCTGTCCTGGGATGCACCGTCATGGATCAACCGTTCTGGTCGAGTTCCTCCTGCGCCGCCAGCTCGCGCGCCTCTTTGCGCGCCAGCTTCGCCGCAGCGTCTGCTGCTCGTTTCGCCTCGGCCGGGGACAGGTCGACCTCGTCGGCGTCCCAGTTCTGGCCGTACTCCGACCAGTCCTCGGTCCGCTCGCCCTCCCGGAAGGCGTGGTACTCGGTGTCCTTCGTCCGCCGCCGCTGCGCCGCGGGACGATCCTCCTCGAGCCGGTGGTCCTCACCGCGCCGGGCGAGGATCTCCGCACCGGCCTGGACGTCGGGCGCGAAGTCGAACACGATCGCGTTCGGTCCGTCCCCGATCACGACCGCGTCGCCCGGGTTCGCACCGAGCTTGAGCAGCTCCTCCTCGACCCCGAGCCGGTTCAACCGGTCGGCGAGGTACCCGGTCGCCTCCGCGTTCGCGAAGTCTGTCTGCCGCACCCAGCGCTCGGGCTTCTGGCCCTGCACCAGCCAGCCGCTGTCGTCCGGCAGCTTCTTCACCTTGAACTCGGGCCCGCCCTGCACCTGCGGCCGGATCACGATCCGCGTGGTGTCGGGTTTCGCCTGCTCCGCACGCCGCCGGACGACGATCTCGGCCATCGCGAACTTCAAGGCCTCCAGGCCTTCGTGCGAAGCGGTCGAGATCGGGAAGACCCGGTACCCGCGCTCCTCGAGCTCGGCCTGCACCATCTCGGCGATCTCGCGGGCGTCCGGTACGTCGATCTTGTTCAGGGCAACGAGTCGCGGCCGGTCCTCGAGCCCGCCGTGCGCCGCGAGCTCCCCCTCGATCGTGTCGAGGTCGCTCAACGGATCCCGGCCCGGCTCGTACGTCGCGCAGTCGATGACATGCACCAGTGCCGCACACCGCTCCACGTGCCGCAGGAAATCGTGCCCGAGCCCGCGCCCCTCGCTCGCACCCTCGATCAGACCGGGTACGTCGGCGACGGTGAACGTGGTGTCACCGGCAACGACCACGCCGAGGTTCGGGATCAGGGTGGTGAACGGGTAGTCCGCGATCTTCGGCCGGGCGCGGCTGATCGAGGCGACCAGCGACGACTTGCCGGCGCTCGGGAACCCGACCAGGCCGACGTCGGCGACGACCTTCAGCTCCAGGACGAGCGTCCGCTCCTCGCCCTCCTCACCGAGCAGCGCGAACCCGGGCGCCTTCCGCGAACTGCTCGCCAGCGCTGCGTTGCCCAGACCGCCCTTACCGCCCTGCGCCGCGACGAACTCCGCGCCCGGCCCGACCAGATCCGCGAGAACCTCGCCGCTCGCCGTACTGACGACGGTGCCGTCCGGGACGCCGAGGACCACATCGCCGCCGTTGGCGCCGGCCTGGTGGTCACCCTTGCCCTGGGCACCGTTCGTGGCGGTGCGGTGGCTGGAGCGGTGGTAATCGACGAGCGTCGTGACGTCGGGATCGACGCGCAGGATCACGCTGCCGCCGTCGCCGCCGTTCCCGCCGTCGGGGCCGCCGAGCGGCTTGAACTTCTCCCGGTGCACCGAGGCGCAGCCGTTTCCGCCGCGGCCCGCGGTGACATGCACCGTGACGCGGTCGACGAAGCTGGGGATGGCCATCGGTGGTTCTGCTTTCTGTAGGGGCCGGACCGCCAGGCCATCACAATCGCCGCACTCCGCGGCGACTCCCGCTCACGCTCCGGCGGTAGGGCCGGTTGTGATGGTGTGGGCGTCCGTAGTGGTAAAGCAAAAGGGCGGGTCGCGGAATTCCGCGACCCGCCCTTTGCAGAGCTGCTGATACGTCCGGGTGGCGGTGTTACTCCGCCGGGGCCGGGACGATGTTGACGACGCGGCGACCGCGCCGGGTGCCGAACTCCACCTTGCCCTCGGCCAGCGCGAACAGCGTGTCGTCGCCGCCACGGCCGACCAGGTTGCCCGGGTGGAAGTGGGTGCCACGCTGACGGACGATGATCTCGCCGGCGTTGACCAGCTGACCGCCGTACCGCTTCACGCCGAGGCGCTGGGCGTTGGAGTCGCGACCGTTACGGGTCGACGCTGCTCCCTTTTTGTGTGCCATGTCTTGATCAGCTCACTTCTTCTTCGCGTCGATCGCGGTGACCTTGACCTGGGTGTAGTGCTGACGGTGCCCCTGGCGCTTGCGGTAACCGGTCTTGTTCTTGTACTTGAGGATGTGGATCTTCGGGCCCTTGGTGCGGCCCAGGACCTCGGCCGACACGGCCACGTTGGCGAGCGCCGCAGCGTCGGCCGTCACGGTGTCGCCATCCACGACGAGCACCGCCGGCAGCGACACAGTGTCGCCCACCTGGTCGGTCAGGCTGTCGATCTCGATGACATCGCCGACGGCGACCTTCTGCTGGGTGCCGCCACTGCGCACGATCGCGTACACCGTGGATCTCACTCTCTGCTGGATCGGAAAACTTACGGGGGCCTGCACAGACCTGGCGGCCCACACAAACATGGCACGCGGGGAACGCGCGCCGACGCTCAAGTTTACGGGTCCCCTCACAAGCGGGTCAAACTGGCTGCCCCGGCCCGTGAGGGACCCACATCACATCGCGTCAGCTACCGGTGGTGACGAGCTCCGAGGGTTCGGTCGTTTCACTGTCGGTAGCGGTCTTGCTCCGGCTGCGGCTGCTGCGTCGCCGCCGGGTGCTCTTCGGGGCGCCGTTCTGCGCGGCGTCCGCTGCCTCAGCGGTCTCCGAGGCGGCCGACGCGGTCTCCGGGGCCGGGAAGCCGGTGGCCTCGGGGCTCACGTGCTCGTCGGCGCCGGCGGACACCGGGTAGCCGGTGGGTTCCGGCGTACCGCCCGTCTGCTCGCCCGACTGCTCGCCCGACTGTTCGTCCGCCTTCGCGGAGGCGGCGGCGATCTGGGCCAGCTTCTGGGCGGCGTCGCCGTTGTGCTGCGGCGCCTCGGGCTCCGTGGCCTGCTCGTCGTCGCCCCGGCCCTTGCCGCGGCGGCGACGCGAACTCTTCCGGCCGCCTTCCTCCGCCTGCGCGGGCTTCTGGTCCTGACCATTGCCGTTGTTCTGGCCGTTGTTCTGGCCGTTGTTCTGGCCGTTGTTCTGGCCGTTGTTCTGGCCGTTGTTCTGGCCGTTGCGGCCGTCCCGGCGACGGGACTCCTTGGGCTCGTCGTGCAGGATCAGGCCGCGGCCACCGCAGTGGTCGCAGTTCTCGCTGAACGCCTCGAGCAGGCCGGTGCCGATCCGTTTCCGGGTCATCTGGACCAGGCCGAGCGAGGTGACCTCGGCCACCTGGTGCTTGGTCCGGTCGCGGCCCAGGCACTCGACCAGCCGGCGCAGCACCAGGTCCCGGTTCGACTCGAGCACCATGTCGATGAAGTCGATGACGATGATGCCGCCGATGTCGCGGAGCCGGAGCTGCCGGACGATCTCCTCGGCCGCCTCCAGGTTGTTCTTGGTGACGGTCTCCTCGAGGTTGCCGCCGGACCCGGTGAACTTGCCGGTGTTCACGTCGACGACCGTCATCGCCTCGGTGCGGTCGATGACCAGGGAGCCGCCGGACGGCAGCCAGACCTTGCGGTCCAGGGCCTTCTTGATCTGCTCGTCGATCCGGTAGTCCGAGAAGACGTCGCTGTGGGCCTTCTCGACCCGTTCGACCAGGTGCGGCGCGACGCCCTCGACGTACTCCCGGACCTGGTCGTACGCACGGTCGCCGGAGACGACCAGCTTGGCGAAGTCCTCGGTGAACAGATCCCGTACGACGCGGATCAGCAGGTCGGGCTCGCCGTACAGCAACTGCGGGGACTGACCGTTCTTGGACAGCTTGTCGATCTCTTCCCAGGCCGTCTGCAGGCGGCTGACGTCAGACGTCAGCTCTTCCTCCGAGGCGCCCTCGGCGGCGGTCCGGACGATGACGCCGGCCTCGTCGGGGACGATGTCCTTGAGGATCGTCTTCAGCCGGTTCCGCTCGGTGTCGGGCAGCTTGCGGCTGATGCCGCCGTTGCCGCCGCGCGGGACGTACACGACGTACCGGCCGGGCAGGCTGATCTGGTTCGTGAGGCGGGCGCCCTTGTGGCCGATCGGGTCCTTGGTCACCTGGACCAGGACCGACTGACCGGACTTCAGCACCTGCTCGATCTTGCGCGGGCCGTTGGCGCCACCAAGGGTCGCCCAGTCGACCTCACCGGCGTACAGCACCGCGTTGCGGCCCTTGCCGATGTCGATGAACGCCGCCTCCATGCTGGGCAGCACGTTCTGCACGCGGCCGAGGTACACGTTGCCGATCAGCGAGGTCTGCTCCGCGGTCGTCACGTAGTGCTCGACCAGGACGTTGTCCTCGGAGACCGCGATCTGGGTCACGTCCTCGCGGGACCGGATCACCATCGTCCGCTCGACCGACTCGCGCCGGGCCAGGAACTCGGCCTCGGTGACGATCGGCGCCCGGCGACGGCCGGCGGCGCGGCCCTCGCGGCGACGCTGCTTCTTCGCCTCGAGACGGGTCGAGCCCTCGATCGCGGTGACCTCGTTCGCGCTGTTCTTGCTGCGCGGCTCACGGACCCGTACGACGGTCTCGTCCGGGTCGTCGGGGGACGCGGCGCTGTCCTCGCCCTTGCGGCGGCGACGGCGACGGCGACGGCGGGTGGAGCTGCCGCCCGCTTCGCCGTCCTCGTCCGCGTCGGCCTCGACGTCGGCATCGGAGTCAGCTGCCTGGGCGTCGGTGTCCTGCTCGGACTCGTCGTCCTGGTCGTCGTCGGACTGCTCGTCGGCGTTGTCGTCCGCGCCGTCCGCGTCACCGGACTTGCGGCGACGGCGACCGCCACGGCGACGGCGGCGACGGCGGGTGCCTTCCTCGCCGTCCTCACCCTGTCCGTCGGCGGAGCTGTCAGCAGCCTCCGCGTCGGCGTCGGTGGTCTCGTCGGTGTCGTCGCTCTTGGCGGCGGTCTCGGCGTTGGTCCTGGTGCGGGTCCTGCGGCTGGAGCGGCCCTCAGGCTTCGCGTCGGCTTCGCCGTCGGCCTGGTCGGCGCTCACGGTCCGCGGGGCGTCGTCGGTGGTCGCCTCGGGCGCGGTGTCGCGGGCCTCGGCGTCGCGACCGCGACGGCTCCGGCGGCGGCGCGTGCCGGTCGGCTGCTCGTCGGCACCCGGCTCCGGGGCCGCGCCGTCCACTGCGGCAGTCTCCGCCTGAGCGGGCTGGCCGGTCTTCGCCTGACCGGTCTTGGGCTGGGTGGTCTTGGCGGTCGCGGGCTCGTCTGACTGCGGTACGTCGGTCGGCGCCTGGAACAGCACCGGCGCAGCAGCCGGCCGGCGGCGGGTACGCCGTGCGCTCGGCTCCTCGGCCTGGGTCTCGACGTTCACAGCAGCCGCGGCGTCGGGAGCCGTCTGAGCCACGGGAGCCGCCGTTTGAGCATCGGGAGCCGTGGTCGGGGCGTCGGACGCCGCGGAGTTGGCCGCTGCCGAGTCGGCCGCTGCCGCGGCGGACTTCGTCGTACGGCGCCGAGAGCCGCGCTTAGCAGCCGGCGCCTCAGCAGCCCCAGCACCGGAAGTGCTGGCGTGCTCGTCGGTGCCGGCGGTCGCTGTGGCGTCGGCGGGCGCGGAGCCCGTAGACGCGGAGCCGGCGGTGTCGGCCGCGGCCGGGGCGTCGGTGGTCGGGGTGGCCGCGGTCTTCTTGGTGGTGCGTTTGCGGGTGGTCTTCTTGGCCGGAGCGGTCGGCTCGGCCTCCGCGGTGGTCTCCGCCGGGGTCTCCGCAGGCGGCGCGAACAGCTCCGGGAAGGTGTCCTGGGACGCGGCCTTCTTGGTGGTGCGCTTGGCCGTCTTCTTGGCTGCCGCGGCCTTCTTCGCGGGGGGCGCCGCAGCCTTCTTGGCCGGCGCCTTCTTGGCGGCCGCCTTGGCAGCCGTCTTCTTGGCCGGCTCAGCGGCCTCAGCGGCCGGCTCAGCGGTCTTCTTCGCGGCGCGCTTACGCGTCGTCGTCGTCTTCTTCGCAGCGGCCGTCTTCGCAGTCTTGCGGGTGGCGGCGGACTGGGCGGGGGCAGCCGTGCCGGCTGCTTCGGTGGTCGGCTCGTTGTCGAGCATGTAGTGCGGGTCTCCTCAAGCCCTCCGGCGCATCCGGCGACCCCTGTCACGGGTCCGGCGCGGCCACAAGGCGGTCACGGTTCGCCTCACCGGGCCCTCGGATGGTGCACGGGCCGCGGTACGGCGGAAGCCTGCTGGATCCGCTCCGCCCGCGCTCAGGGCACAGAGGGAGCGGCGGCGTCGCCCTCCGCTGTGTGCGTCTGGCGGGGATCTGCCTGGCCGGTCGCGGTCGCCTGGTTGGCGTCGCGGTCACGAGCGAGCGGATCTTCCACCGTGCCGGTGTCCGTGGTGAGCGGGCCCTGGGCGAGCCTGGTCAAAAGAGCCGGGCCCGTCACCGGGAGCGTCGCTACCTCGAGCACGCCGGCGAGAACGTCGTCGGGTCTCACGGCCGGGGTTCCGTGCCGTAACACCACTTGCAGTATCGCACACGCCGCAACCGGCCCCGGTTCACTCGCGACGGTGAGTCGGAGAACAGCAGCCCGACAGTCGAACGAGCGAACTCCCCGTTTGGTCATGCGCTCGACCAGAATTTCGTCCTGTTCGAGGAACGTCCGCACCGCCGCGGCGGCCGCCTCGGGATCCGCTCCGGGCAGCGCGATCTGCCACTCACTGGCCTCCAGCCGCTCGGCCAGCGCACCCGGCCCGGCGACGACCACCTCGAGGACGTCCAGCCCGGGCGGCAGCGCCTCGTCCAGGGCGGCCCGGACCTGGTCGGCGTCCCGCTCGTGTGTGAGCGATATCTCCAGATACTCCGCCTCGGAGGCGGCCCCGGTCGGCGCGGCACCGGCGTACGAGATCTTCGGGTGCGGGCTGAAACCGTGCGAGAACGCCACCGGGAGCTCGGCCCGCCGTACGGCGCGCTCGAACGCCCGCTGGAAGTCGCGGTGTGAGGTGAATCGCAGCCGTCCGCGCTTGGCGAACCTCACCCGCAGCTTCTGGACCGCGGGGAGCTGCTGCGACGGCGGCGCTTGAACTGGTGGCACGCGCACAGTCTCTCAGAACCCACTCACTCCGACGGGGCGTACCGCGCCTCCGGCTCGAAGGCCGGCTCAGCGGCGGTATCGAGCTCGACATGAACGACGCCACGGAGGTCGTCGAAGACGACGACCTGGCTGCCGTCCGCCGGCACCCGGTCGGGCGACGTCCGCATCCGCGCCTGTACCTCGTGCGAGCCGGCAGGCGACTCGTACGCGATCGTGACCTCCAACTCGGGGTTGTTCCCGAGCCAGATCGCGACACGGCCGAGCTTCACCTGCCCGGCGTACTGGCGCCCGTCCCGTCGCAGTCCTTCGATGGTCGCCTGACGCTGCCGCGCGTGCTGCAGTGCCGACGGCAGCCTAACCGCCACGGTGACGGCCCAGAGTCCGGTCACTATCGCCACGACCGCCGAGATGGCGATGGATTCGGTGCCGATTTCGCCGTGGACGGTACGCCGGAGTACGTCGGACGGATCGGGCGCGACCGCGGTGGCGGCCGAGATGAAGGCCCCGACGGACATCCCGGCCAGGAGCGGGGCAGAGCGGAGCAGGGACGCCGCACGCCGCTGCCCGAGCCGCTGGCGTGCGTTCTCGGTCAGGTCGGACGTGACGGCGAGGACCAGGTAGCCCACGACGACAGCTGCCGCGATGAACCAGCCGGCTGAGATGTGGATGTCGACGGCACAGGTGCCGGCCGGAGCCGACGTCGCGCCACAAAGAGCCGACGTACCCAGCAGGCTCACGGCGCCCCACCCCAGGAAGCACAGCAGAACCGAGACCAGCAAGCGTGTCGTCACGCGTCCAGGCCGCGCGCCAGGGGCGAGCCCGGTGATGCGGGCCATCTTGTCGGTGGTCGAGAAGACCGGCCGATGGTCCCACCAGTCCGTCGGGTCCTCCACCTGCGCCTCCCCAGGTCGCGATTCGACGAACCGTACCTGGAAATACTGCGAATAATCTCAGGGCTGGGCGGCGGATCTTCCGGTCAGGTAGAGGGCCCAGCCGAGGAGGCCGAACGAGACCAGGGCGAGCAGGGTCCGGGCCAGGTTGAAGGCCACCCACTTCGCCTCGTCGAACGCCGCGCGGGCCGCCGCGACGTCGATCGTGGCCGGATCACCGGCCGCTTTCAGGGCGTCGTTCAGCGGTACGTTCACCGCCATCGTCAGGATCATCGAGACCAGGTACAGCACGAACGCGACCGCGATCCACGGCAGCGCCCTCTCCTTGAGGCTGAGCAGGCCCGCGAGCAACGTGAAGAGCAGTGCGCCGACGAACCCGAGGCCGAGGAACAGCGGGTTCACGATCGCCCGGTCGACGGCCGTGAACGCCCCGACGAAGGTCCTGTCGTCGGTCTTCGCGAGCCCGGGCATGAACGCGTTCGCGTAGATCCCGTACACGCCGGCCACCAGGCCCGTCGTCATCGTGGCCGCCATCAACGAGGCCACCCGCAGTCCGTTCATCTCACTCCTTCGGTACGGCGGGAACTCCCCGCACCGAGAAAGTTAGAAGATCCCGATCGCCGGGAACATGTCGGCGAAACTCACCTGCATGTCCGTCCGGCTCAGAGCCTCGCGCACTGACCGGAACGTGGCCCGGAGACCTGGTTCGGCGCCTGCAGGTTGGTCGGCGCCGGGGAGTTGGCCGAGCAGCTGAGCGGACCGTTGACGGTGTTCCCGGCGAGCGTGACCGGGTCGGTCGTGCGGCTGCCCGTGACGGACAGCGGTCCCTGGACGGTGCTGCCGACCGCGACCAGGCTGCGGGTGACGCCGCTCGCGCTGACCGGTCCGCCGATCGTGGAGCGCAGCAGGTGCAGGTCTGCCGCCTGATCGGCACGGACAGGGCCGTTGACGCGCGAGTCGGTGGCGACAAGGGATGCGCCGGCGGCGACCACGACGGCGGCGTTGACGGTGGCGTTGGTCAGGCACGTCACGCCTTTACTGAGGTACAGCGGGCGGTCGTGCGTCCCGGTGAGTGTCGTCGTACACGCCGGTGCCGGGCGCAGGAGCGTGACCGCGAACCGGCGCGGGTCACCGATGTTGCCGGGGGCATCGATGGCGCGGTACTCGACCTGATGACGCCCGTAGCCAGGTGGTACCTCGTCCCACGGAACGATCCGCGGTACGCCGAGTTTTCCGTACACGAGCTGGTCGATCGCGGTGCCCTCGGCGGTGAACCGGAACGGCGCGGATGCGTCGGTCGGCCAGCCGTAGTAGTTGTACCAACCGTCCCCGTCGACGCGGAACTCCGGTACGACGTACCCCGCGCTGTCGTCCGTCGCGGCCAGACCCATCGTGAACGCGTCGTTGTAGATGTACTCCGGCCCGCTCGGTTTCTGCACGGTGAGCAGCGGTTTCGACATCGTGGGCGTCACGACGGGCTGTACGCCGTCGACGTCCCAGCTGAGTGTTTCGGAGCCGGTCTGCGCGGTCAGGGTGTGCCGCCCGGTCAGCTTCAGCGGGGCGAGATCGAAATCGCGATCGTTGCCTGGGTTGTCGACAATCCGACCGTCGACTTTCCACACGATCGCGCCGGCGGACTGCTTGGTCTCGGCGTACACGACCTCGTCGGCGCCGACCGGATGCTCGGTCGACGTGGACCCGATGAACGTCGGCTCAAACGTTTGTGCAGCCGCCCGAAGGGACGGGTCGACTGTCCACGAACGAGTGGCCGTCGGCCGTACGGCGGGATCGCGGATGAACTCGGTCGGGTCGACGATCGTCGCGGAAAGCGTGTGCGGCCCGGACGCGAGATCGAGCGTCGACAGGTCGACGGAACGGGCGTTCGCGGTCGGCAGCGCCGTACCGTCGACGGCCCAGGTGACGTCGAGCTCGTGGTCGACCGGGTGCAGGGTCTGCAGCCAAACGACCTGGTCGGGCGCGACCGGTCCGGCCGGGGTGCTGTCCTGGAAGAGGTTCGCCTTGGCGGAGAGGCGCTGGGTCATCCGTTCCCGCGACGGCTGGTCGAAGTAGTAGCCGAGGGCCTTCATCATCGAGTGCGCACTGGGCCGCCAGACGCCCGAACCGGCGTACATGCCGCCCTCGTACCGGCCGATCGTCCCGCCGGACTCGGACTTCTCCCCCAGCCAGCGCCACCACTTCTTGTGCTGATCCAGCATTTGCTTCTCGGTGAGCAGCGTGTGGTGGATCGAGGACGGCTCAGGACCGACGTACGGCGCACCGCGCTCGCCGCGGGCGTAATAGTCGTATTCGTCCTGCAGCCCGCCGAGCGAGTGACCGAGCTCGTGCGGCGTGATCAGGGCGGACAGCGCGTTGCCCCCGGACGCCGTGGCGTACGTCCCGCCCGCACCGCCGTACGTGTCACTGTTGCCGATAGCAAGGATCTGCCGGTTGGCGCTCGTGGTCCCCGGGACGAGGTCGGCGTACTGCGTCGCGGCGGCCTGGCTGACCGTCAGCAGGCGCTGGACGCTGGACGGGTTGCAGCCGCCCCAGAAGCCCATCTGCAGCGGGGTGTCGCGCTTCGGGTCGGTCAGACCGGGATCGCAGTCGACGCCGGACTCCGGGGACGCGATCTCGACGGCGTACACGTTGACGTAGTTCCGGTACGACTTGAACGGCTCGATGCTCCAGAGGATGTTCAGGTGCTTGTCCAGCTGCTCGCGGAACTTCGGCAGTTCGGCCGCCGTGTAGCCGTCGCCCATCACCACCAGGTTGAACCGCGACGCCGCCGGACCGGTCACCTGGATCGGTACGACGGTCGCGTCCGGGGCGGCCGCTCTCGCGGGCAGGGTCACCAGGACTCCAGCTAGCAGTGCTAGAACTGCGGTGACGAGCTTCGTGCGCATGGATCTCTCCCCCACCTGGGCGACGGTGCCGTCAGCAGCTTACGAAGGCCTGCCGCCGAGTGTGAGGACTTCCCGCGTGGCGACGTACGAGCCAAGCGGGCAATCGTGCGGCATCATGAGGGGTCGGGGAACGCGTGAGGCTGCGTGACCTCTTGCGTGACCTCTACGGAAGGGACCACCGATGACGGAACCGGCACAGTCGCCGCGGCGGGAGCCAGACCCTGCGGTCGTGGATGCCGGCGACGGCGACGGCAAGGGCATCTACTGGGTGCTGAAGAACGTGCTCGTCGGACCGCCGGTGAAGCGGATCTTCCGGCCGAACGTGGTCGGCGCCGAGAACATCCCGGAGACCGGCGCCGCGATCATCGCCAGCAACCACCTCTCGTACTCCGACTGGATCTTCATGCCGCTGGTGCTGCGGCGGCGCGTCACGTTCGTGGCGAAGTCCGACTACTTCACCGGGGCCGGGATCAAAGGCCGGTTCCAGCGCGGGTTCTTCAAGGGCACCGGCCAGGTGCCGATCGACCGGTCCGGCGGGTCGGCGTCCGAGGGCGCGATGCGGGCCGGGATGAAGGTGCTCGAGCGCGGCGAGCTGTTCGGGATCTACCCGGAGGGCACCCGCTCGCACGACGGGCGGCTGTACAAGGGCCGGACCGGCGTCGCGCGGCTGGCGCTCGAGGCCAAGGTGCCGGTGATCCCGTGCGGCGTGATCGGGACCGACGTGGTCGCCCCGCCCGGGAAGATCGTCGCGTCGTTCGCCTCGCCGACGGTGAAGTTCGGTGAACCGCTGGACTTCTCCCGGTACGAGGGGATGGAGAGCGACCGGCTGATCCTGCGGGCGGTCACCGACGAGATCATGTACAAGATCATGGAGCTGTCCGGGCAGGAGTACATCGACATGTACGCCACCAAGGCCAAGGCGCTCGAGGGCCGCGCGGTCACCGGGGCACCGGAGAAGGTCCGCAAGACGGACACCTGATCCGGTTCGTGAGATCGGGTGGGTCTACTCTGGGAGATCGTGGACGGACCGATCGCTTACCAGGGTGAGCCAGGCGCCAACTCGGCGATGGCGTGCACCGACATGTTCCCGGACCGCGAGCAGTTGCCATGCACGACGTTCGAGGACGCGCTCGAGGCGGTCAGCAGCGGACGTGCCGGACTCGCGATGATCCCGGTGGACAACTCGATCGCCGGCCGGGTCGCGGACATCCACCACCTGCTGCCGGAGTCCGGGCTGCACATCGTCGGCGAGTACTTCCTGCCGATCCACTTCCAGCTGCTGGGTGTTCCCGGTACGTCGCTCGACCAGATCCGCACGGTCCGCAGCCATGTGCACGCCCTCGGGCAGTGCCGGAAGATCATCCGTGAGCACGGGTGGTCGACGGTCGTTGCCGACGACACCGCGGGCGCGGCGCGTGAGGTGTCGGAGCTGGGCGATCCGACCGTCGCGTCGCTATCCCCGCGGGCCGCGGCCGGGCTGTACGGGCTCGAGACACTGGCGTCCGACGTCGAGGACGAGCACCACAACACGACCCGCTTCCTGGTCCTGTCGCGCGAACCCGAGGTCCCGCCGGTAGGGTCCGGGCCGACCATCACGTCGTTCGTGTACCGGGTAAGGAACGTGTCCGCCGCGCTGTACAAGGCCCTCGGCGGCTTCGCGACGAACGGCGTCAACATGACCAAGCTGGAGTCGTACCAGCTGGGCGGCATGTTCTTCGCCACCCAGTTCTACGCCGACATCGAAGGCCACCCCGAGGACCCGAACGTAGCGCTGGCGCTCGAGGAACTCGCCTTCTTCTCGGTAGAGGTCCGCATCCTCGGCGTCTACCCCGCCAACGAGTTCCGCACCCAAATAGCCGAACCCGCCGCCAACCGAGCCCTCCGCCCCCACCACTGAATGGCTCCAGTGCACGACGTGCGCGTGGTGCTGGTCGGTGGGACCTCGAATGTCGGGAAGTCGACGGTTGCCCAGGTTCTGGCAGCGCGACTCGGTTTCGACTACCTGTCCACAGACAAGCTCGGCAGGCATCCCGGGCGACCGTGGGCTACGCCGTACCACGAGGTGCCGTCGCATGTCGTCGAGCACTATCGGTCCTTGACCGGCGAGGAGCTGGTCGACGCGCTGCTCGACCACTACGAGCGGATGTGGCCGCGGATCGAGGAGCTGGTCACGGGTCGTTCAACTGCGGCGGCGGGGTTGGTGCTCGAGGGATCGGGGATCTGGCCCGCAAACGTGGCGCGGTTGACCACGCCGTACACCTCTGCTGTGTGGCTCAGCGCGAATGAGCGTGTCCTGTCGGCCCGCATGCACAGGACCAGCAGGTACGACGATCTGCCTGCGGAGGGCCGCTACTTGGTCGACAAGTTCCTCGCCCGGTCGATCGGCTACCAGACGAGAATGCTCGCCCTCGTAGAACAACTCGCCCTGAACCGCCTCGACGTCACCGAAGCCCGGTCCCCCGAACAACTCGCCGACGAACTCCTCGGCTCGGTCCAACCGCTCCCTCGCCCACCCGCCAACCGAGCCCTCCACTAGCGCGGCACACCCCACGGTCACTGGGAACAGGCAATTGCCTGTCCCCACTCCCCAGCACCTGTTCCCAGTTGGATCAGAGGGCCAGGACAGCCTGTACGACGGGGCTCAGGTGGGTCTTGTCGTCGGTGCTGGTGTCGAACCACTGCCACCCGGCTGTGTCCGGGGAGACGAGCGTGGACGGCGCGGTCGGTGGGCGGGGTAGGTCGAGGAAGACGCCGCGGTGGTGGAAGTTGATGGGCGCGCCGGTGGAGGTCGTTCGGACGTGAAGGGCGAAGGGCTTGAAGTGGCCGACCGTCGCCAGGTGCAGGCCGAGCTCTTCCTGGAGTTCGCGTTCGAGGGTGTCCGACCAGGACTCCCCCGGTTCGGGACTCCCTCCAGGTAGGTCGAGGAGGCCGGTGTACGGGCCCCGGGTCTTGTGGATCAGGAGGATGCGGTCCGCGTCGCGGATGCGGGCGTAGACACCGAAGTGGTGCTGCGGTGCCGGGCCCATCGGAGGATGGTAATTCGCGGGCAGCGGCGGATGGGGCGGCTTAGGGTCGCGGGGTGGAGATTGTGCGGGTGGACGGGCGGGATGCGGACGCGTTTCGACGGTTCTACGAGGTGAAGTTCGACGTACGGCGGGAAGAGTTGGAGTTTCCGGCGGGCATGGGGCTCGAAGAGGCTCGGGTGTTCATGGCGCGGGAGCATGCTGAAGTGCGGGCGGACGGGCTCGGGCTGGTGGACGGAGACACGTGGCTCGGGGTCGCGTGGCTCGACTGGTGGTTGGTGGGGAACACCGACGCCGTGGACGTGGAGCTCGCGGTTGCTCCGGCGTACCGGCGGCGTGGGGTTGCGACGAAGCTGCTCGACGCGGCGATCGAGCGCGCAAGGGCCGACGGCCGGCGGATCGTTTCGGGGACGAACGTCGCCGGCGATCCGGTGACCGGCGAAAGCCCGGGTACGGCGTTCGCGGCGGCGCGGGGGTTCGTGAAGAAGCATGCCGAGCTGCATCAGGTCGCCGAGCTGCCGATGACCGACGTGGGGGAGCAGCCGGTCGACGGGTACGAGATCGTCCAGTGGCGGGAGCACGCGCCGGACGAGTGGCTCGAGCAGTTCGTGGAGTTGCTGAGTGGGATGAGCGAGGACGTACCGACCGGCGATCGCACCTCCGAGGCGGTTCGCTGGACGCCCGACCTCGTCCGGGACGCCGAGGAGCGCCGCGTCGCCCAGGGCCGGTTCACCTACACCACAGCCGCCGTACACACCGCGTCCGGCGAGCTGGCGGCGTACACGCAGATGGGCGGTACGCCGGAAACCCCGGACCGACTCAACCAGTACGACACCTACGTACGACGTGCGCACCGCGGCAACCGTCTCGGGATCGCGGTGAAGGGCCCCAATCTCCGCGCCCTCCAAGCCGACGTCGCGCTCCCCGCCGTACTCCACACCTGGAACGCCCCCGAGAACGCGCCCATGATCGCCGTCAACACCAAGCTCGGCTTCCGCCCGGTCGCCCAACGCACGATGTGGGAGCGAACGCTCTAGCTACAGCTTGCGCATCGCGCGGTAGGCGCAGTCGGCCAGGTGATCCAGCACCTGCGCCCGTCCGTCATGCGGGTGCTCGGCGGTACAGACCACGACCTTCGTGCCGACCGCGTGGATCCGGCCGTGGTGCTCGATCGCGTCCCGGACTACCCAGGACAGCAGAACCACTGTCAGCACCAGGCGGGCCGCCGGCTTCCGAGACCCGATCACGACCACAGGGTCGCATCCGGCGCAGCGGCCGTCGTCACCGGACCCCTCCAAGCGCTTGAAATTCGTCAACCACCACAGCGAATCACGTGAATTTTTACTGCCGGTCCGCGAAGGGTTGTGCACGGGCGGTGATGAGCGGATCGTGAAACCAGAGCAGCGACTTGGGGGCCGACTGTTCGGTGGGGGAAGGCGGCAGGACCGTCTTCGGTCGAGGGGTGCGCTGGGGGTGGTCTCTCCTCGGTTCGGCGTGCGCCGGCCTGCTCGTGCGCCCCCGCAGAAGGGGGAGAGATGCCGAGGAAGGCCAACGGGCGGGCGGACAAGCACCGGGACGACCGGATGCCGGGCGAGGCCCCGGCGAGCGAGTCGAACGGGCATGCCACCAGCGAACAACCCACGGCGAACGGGATGCCGGCTTCCGGCAGTACGACGAACATGAGCGGCGGATCGCCGGCCGCAGACATAGGTGGAGGCGGATCGCCGGCCGCGGACATGGGCGGCGGCGGATCGCCGGCAGGCGCCGGAATGAGCGGCGGCGGAACACCCGGCGGGGCAGGCATGACAGGTGGCGGATCGCCTGGCGGTGCCGGGATGTCGGGCGGCGGCCAGGCCGGTGGTGCCGGTATGAGCGGCGCGACCGACAGCGGACGCACGGACTTCCCGACCCGTCGCCAGTGCGGCGTGATGGACGTGCACCGGCGACTGCTGTCGACCTCACCGGCGTACGCCGCAGCTCGATCGGCACTCGAGACCGCGACGATGAGCTACGTCGCAGCGCAGCAACGGTTCACCGGGATCGCCCGCATCCCCTGTGTTGTCCACGTCGTCTGGAACACCAACGCGCAGAACATCTCGCAGGCCCAGATCGACAGCCAGATCGACGTACTGAACCGCGACTACCGTGCCACCAACCCGGACACGAGCATCGTTCCGGGCGTGTTCAGCGGCCTGATCGCGGACACCCGGATCGAGTTCTACCTGGCCACCGAGGACCCGAACGGGAACCCGACGACCGGCGTCACCCGGACCCAGACGAGTACGGCGAGCTTCGGCACCGACGACAAGGTGAAGTCGTCCGCCACCGGCGGCATCGACCCGTGGGACACCGCCCACTACCTGAACATCTGGGTGTGCCAGCTCGGCGGCGGCCTGCTCGGGTACGCACAGTTCCCCGGCGGCCCGGCGAACACCGACGGCGTGGTCATCCTGCACAGCGGCTTCGGCACGAACGGTACGGCGACAGCGCCGTTCGACCTCGGCCGGACCGCGACCCACGAGGTCGGGCACTACCTGAACCTGCTGCACATCTGGGGCGACGACGGCAGCGGCTGCAGCGGCAGCGACGAGTGCGCCGACACCCCGAACGCGGCCGGCCCGAACTTCGGCGTACCGACGTTCCCGCACGTGACCTGCAGCAACGGGCCGAACGGCGACCTGTTCTACGACTACATGGACTACACCGACGATCGCGGCATGGTCATGTTCACCACCGACCAGGTGACGCGGATGCACGCGTGTCTGGACACCGTGCGCAAGGACCTTCCGGACTTCGGCGGCGCCGGTACGCCGGAACCCGCCGGATCGGTCGTCGCGTGGGGCGCGAACCGGCTCGACGCGTTCGTGCTCGGCACCGACCTGGCGATGTATCACAAGTGGTGGGACGGATCGGCCTGGGGACCGTCCGTCGCAGGTTACGAGTACCAGGGTGGTATCTGTATGAGCGCTCCTGAAGTCGCGTCCTGGGCGCCGAACCGGCTGGACGCGTTCGTCCTCGGCACCGATCACGCGCTGTACCACAAGTGGTGGGACGGCACGGCCTGGAACGGCTACGAGAACCTTGGCGGCGTCTGTATGAGCCCGCCGCGGCTGGCGACCTGGGGCCCGGACCGGCTCGACGCGTTCGTCCTCGGCACCGACCGGGCGCTGTACCACAAGTGGTGGGACGGCACGGCCTGGAACGGCTACGAATACCTCGGCGGGATCTGCATGAGCCCACCGGAGGTTGTTGCCTGGGGCCCCGATCGGCTCGACGCGTTCGTGCTCGGCACGGACAACGCGGTCTACCACAAGTGGTGGGACGGCACGGCCTGGAACGGGTACGAGTACCTCGGCGGCGTCTGCGCCTCACCGCCGCGCGTCGTCGCCTGGGGCTCCGACCGGCTGGACATGTTCGTCATCGGCACCGACTCGGCGTTGTATCACAAGTGGTACGACGGGTCGGCGTGGTCGGACTGGGAGTACATGGGCGGTGTGTGTACGACGGCGCCGACCGTGGTCTCGTGGGGTCCGGACCGGCTGGACGTGTTCGTGCTCGGAACGGACTCGGCGCTCTACCACAAGTGGTGGGACGGCTCCGCGTGGGGACCGTCGCTCACCGGGTACGAGTACCTGGGCGGGATCTGCACCGACGAGCCGCGCGTGGTCTCGTGGGACACGAACCGGCTGGACGTGTTCGTCACCGGAACCGACAAGCAGCTCTACCACAAGTGGTGGGACGGATCGGCGTGGAACGGCTACGAGCCGCTCGGCGGCGTCATCAGTGACTTCAAGGTGACGGTGCCCGACTCGCCGGCCACGATCCACCAGGGGGTGGGGCTCTGACCACCTCACCGATCGGGCACTGGACACATTCCGTCGAGGAAGACCACGACGGGATCAGCGTCTACCGGCGCGACGACTACGCCTTCCCGCCGGCCCGCGGCCGGCGGGGGGTGGAGTTCCGCGCGGACGGAACGTTCGTTCCCCTGATGATCGGCCGCGGCGATGCCCCGCAGGCAGGTCCGGTGGGTCGTTGGACCCCAGACGGCCGCCTCGCCCCCGCCCCGGCCGATGCCAACCCCTTCCAGGGAACGTCCTTGGAAGCCGGACCCGGGCGCATCGTCTCGGCGACACCCGACCGCCTCGAGATCGCTTGGGGACAACCATGACCACACGACCCGTGCGCTATCTGGTCGTACCGACTGCGGATGCGGCCGACGGCGCGCAGTCGGCGCGGTTCGGGGAGCGGACGCTCCTCTGGGTCCCGGCTGACCAACGCCTCGGCCGGGCCTCCCGAACCGCTCCCGGACTGCTGCTCGTCACCCAGGTGGGCCGCAGCTTCCAGAACGAGTACCCCGACGTTTCCCCCCTGCTCGATCACGGCCGGCACCTGGTGATCTCAGCCGCCGACAAGCCCCGTCGACGGTCCAACCACTGCTGGCGAATCGAGCCCCTGCGAGCCGGTACGACGGTCATCGACACCCCTCCCGTCGTACCGGCGCGCGCTGACCCGGCCGTCGCGCAACTCGTCGCCGACGTGTCCACGACGGCGTACCAGAGCGACCTGACCTGGCTGGCGAGCCTGCCGACCAGGCATTCGCTGAGTACGACGTTCACGCAGGCGATGGACTTCGCCGCCGACCGAATGGTGGCCCTCGGCTACCAAATGGTCCGGACGCCGGTCACTGTGGGCGCCGGCCGCTCCGCGAATCTGATCGGCGACCGGGCCGGTATCGGATCCGGCCGTCGACTGGTGATCGTCACCGCCCACCTGGACTCGATCAACCTGGCGGGCGGCCCGGCCGCAGCGGCACCGGGAGCCGACGACAACGGCAGCGGATCGGCCGGGGTGCTGGAGCTCGGTCGATTGTTGGCAATCCGATTGTGGAAACACGACATTCGCCTGATCCTGTTCGGCGGCGAGGAGGAGGGCCTGTTCGGCAGCAAGCAGTACGTCGCCACGCTGCCGCCGGCCGAGCGATCCCGCGTCCGCGCCGTACTCAACATGGACATGATCGCGACCAAGAACTCCGCTACACCGACCGTTCTCCTCGAGGGCGCACAGGTATCGGCCGCTCAGATCAGTGCGCTGGCGACCGCCGCCGCGACGTACACAAGTTTGAAGGTGGAGACCTCGCTCAACCCGTTCGCGAGCGATCACGTTCCATTCATCGACGCGGGGATGCCCGCGGTGCTGACGATCGAGGGTGCGGACAGCGCGAACGGTCACATCCACTCCGCCAACGACACACTGAACTTCATCGACTGGTCGTTCGCCACAGAGATCCTGCGGATGAACATCGCCGCCCTCGCCGGCTGGCTGGAGCCCGCGACCGTGCGCCCACGCCCCACCGGCTCCGTGGTCTCCTGGGGCCCGGGCCGGATCGACGTCTTCGCGGTCAGCACGGATTCCGCCTTGCTCCACAAGGCTTTCGACGGTTCTTGGCACGATTTCGAGGCGCTGGGCACGGTATGAGGGTGTCTGAGGACCCCGCGCAGTAGGCGCAGGGTCCTCAGACACCCTCTAAGCTGTCAGGTATGTGGAGCCCGAATGCGCGTGACGTTGGCGGACTTCCGACGCGGTACGGCGTCCAGACCCGGCCGCGGGCCGTCGTCCGCAGCGATTCCCTCGACGCCGCGGACCTGGCCGCTTTCGAGGCGCTCGACGCGGGACTCGTTCTCGATCTGCGGTCCGACTGGGAGATCAAGCAACCACATCCGCTCGAGGGCACACCGGCGTACCAGCGGATCCCGTGGATCGACCCGGAGGCCGAGCGGCTGCGTGATGCGGATGCGGAGCCGCGGCTGGTCGATGTCTACCGCAACAGTCTTACGCGCAACGCGGCCCACATCGGCCGGATCTTCGCCGCGATCGCGGACGCGCCGGCGGATCGGCCGGTCGTGGTGCACTGCAAGGCGGGCAAGGACCGGACCGGCCTGACGATCGCGGTGCTGCTCGACCTGGCCGGCGTACCGCGGGAACTGATCGCGGCCGACTACGCGATCAGCGAGGTGCACCTCGGGATCCAGGACGGACCGGAGTTCACCCGGACCCTTCCGGAGACGATCCTCGGGTCACTCGAGCACCTCGACGAGCTCGGCGGCGTGCGTGCGTACCTGTCCTGGCTGGGGTTGAGCGCGGCCCAGATCCACCGGCTCGCCACGCGGCTCGTGCCGGTCGAGGTGCAGGCGATCGTGTTCGACTTCGACGGCCTGCTGATGGACACCGAGACCACGATGGTCGAGAGCTGGCGGGCCGAGTGGGCGCACCACGGTCTCGAACTCGAGCTGGACAGCTTCTGGCCCGGCCACGGCGGTGACATCACCGAGGACCGGTACGCGATCCTCGCGGCGGCCGTCGGCACCGACTTCGACCGGACGGCGAGTCACGCTCGCCGCCTCGCGCACCGGGAGCGGCTGCACGCCGAGCTCGACTTCCGGCCGGGGATCCGGGCCTGGATCGCGGCGGCGCGGGAGCTGGGCCTTCGGGTGGCGATCGCCAGCAGCTCGCCACGCAAGTGGGTGGTCGGCCACCTGGAGCGGGTCGGTGCGGTCGATCTTTTCGACCACATCGTCACCGGCGACGAGGTCGAGACGCACAAACCCGATCCGGCGATCTACGAGCTGGCGCTGCAGCGTCTCGGCGTACCGGGCTCATCGGCGATCGCTGTCGAGGACACGGCGCACGGGGTGGCTGCGGCGCAGGCGGCCGACATGTACGCCGTCGCCGTACCCAATCCGTTCGTCACGGCCGACGCGGTGGCCGAGGCCGACCTGGTTCTGGGCAGCGCTGACGAGCTCTTGCTCACCGACTTGCTTCTCTCCGCCGCGCCGAAAGTCTCGACGTCTCGTAACTGAGTGACCTAATCTGCTGACCCTCTGTAGGTTTCCAACTAAAGGGTGGTCAGATGCGGAAACTCGTAACGACGGTCGCGGCCGTTGCGGCGGCTGCGGCAGGTCTGACGGTCGCGGCGCCGGCCAAGGCTTCGACCTCGGCCTGCGATCTGGTGACGGCGAAGTCGGTCGGGTACTCGGCGTTGATGCTGTACGTCGCCGTGGGCCTGGAGGGCTGCTCCAACAGCGTGACCGAGGTGCGCGTCGAGCTGCAGAAGGGCGCCAGCGCGAGCGGACCGTTCACCACGGTCGCGGAGACGTACGCGTACTCCGGCGGCGGCGCCTGGTTCGACGAAGGCACCGGCTGCGGCTACTACGTCGGCGTGGCCCACTGGCAGGACCAGACCGAGACGACCCCAACCCCGGCGTACTACTGCAACTGACTCCGCTGGTGGACGGCGGTTCGCCGGTGTACGACGAGCCCGTAGCGGACGGCGGCAGCAACGGACAGGACCAGTACGACGTTCACCGCGCATGCCCATGCCATGCCGATCCCAGCGCCATGCTCGGCTGCGGCGAAGTAGATGGTCCCGACCAACGCCACACCTGCCGCACTGCCGAACTGCTGGGTCGTCGTGAGCGCGCCCGCCGCGGCTCCTGCGTGGTGCGGCGGCACGTCCAGCAGGGCGGCGCCGATCAGCGAGGGAAGGATCAACCCGTTGCCGAAGCTGATCGCAGCGGTGATCAGAACGATGACCGCGACCGACGCGTCGGCGCCGCCGGTCGCGGTCACCACGGCCAGCGCGGCCAGGCCGGCGGCGGCCAGCAGGCAGCCGCCGGCCAGGACGGACGATCCGTACCGGGCAGCGAGGCGTGGCGCGAGCAACGCGCTCACCGAGAACGTCACGCCGGCCGGCACGAAGACGAGCCCGGCCTCGAACGCCCCGAGCCCGAGACCACCCTGCAGAAGCAGCGCCAGCGTGAACATGTAGCTGGGGAAGTACAGCATGAAGGCAAGGTTCGACAGGATCCCCGAGCGGAACGACGCGGCGCGGAACAGTGAAAGCTCCAACTGCGGCTGACCGCCGCGCCGGTGCAGAGCCTGCTGCCACCGCAGAGTCGCCGCCAGAGCAGGCACCGAGGCCGCCAGCGGGATCCACACCCACAGGGGCCAACCGGCGGTGCGACCGACAGTCAGCGGCACCAGCAGCAGACCGAGCCCGACCGCGAAGCCCAAGGCGCCGAGCGGATCGAGCTTGGCACCCTTGCTCCGGCCGGGCTCCTGGCCCGGCAGGACTCGCTGGGCGAAGAGCGCACCGATCACACCGATCGGCGCGTTGATCAAGAAGATCAGGCGCCAGCCGAGGCCGGCCAGATCCACAGTGACGAGCAGACCACCGAGCACCTGTCCCGCGATCGAGCCGACTCCGCCGGCTACGCCGTACCAAGCCATCGCCCGGGCGCGTCCGTGACCGGACGAGCCGGACGAGATCAGCGCCAGGACCTGCGGGAGCATGAGGGCTGCCGAGAGTCCTTGACCGAGCCGCGCGCCGATCAACTGCCCCGAGTTGACCGCGAGGCCACACAGCACGGAGGTCGCGGCGAACGCGATCATTCCGCTCACGAAGAGCCTCCGGTGCCCGAACAGGTCGCCGAGCCGGCCACCCAGCACCAGCGCGCCGGCGTAGGCGAACGCATAGCCGCCGACCACGAGCTCCAGCTCGGCCTCGGTGGCCTGCAGATCGAGCCCGATCGACGGCGCGGCCACGTTCACCACGAAGAAGTCGAACTGGGCCATGAACGTCCCCGTCAGCAGCGCGACGAGGACAGCCGCCGGGACCGAACGGCTTCCGGCCTGGGGATCCGTTGCAGGACGAGTCATGGCAACATATCTATCATGGATACTTGTTATCCACTATATCCATGAAGTGCTATCGTTTCGGGATGAAACTGTCCCAGGGTGTGGAGTGGATGCTGCACAGCGTCGCGGTGATCGCGCAGGCGCCCACGGGGACAGCAGTGGCGCGCCGTGTGCTCGCCGAGAACTACGACCTGCCCGAGGCCTACCTCGCCAAGCACCTCAAGGCCCTGGTGCGAGCCGGCGTCCTGGTGGCGACCACCGGCCCGACCGGTGGGTTCCGGCTCGCGCGCGACCCGGCCGGGATCACGGCACTGGACATCGTCGAGGCGATCGAGGGCAGCGCCTCACCGTTCACCTGTCAGGAGATCCGGCAGCGGGGACTTGCCGCCACTCCGCCGGAGCTGTGCCGCCGGCCGTGCGGGGTCGCGGCGGTGATGGATCGCGCGCACCAGGCGTGGCGCTCGACCTTGCAGGAAGTCACCGTGGCCGACCTGGTCAAGCTCACGCCGAAACCGCTGCGCGACCAGCTCGTCGCCCGGCTGAGCTCAGGCCGCTGACAACCTAGACGACCGAGAGCGGCAGGAGCTTCTTGCCGGTCGGACCGATCTGGATCTCCGTGCCCATCTGCGGGCAGACGCCGCAGTCGAAGCACGGCGTCCAGCGGCAGTCCTCGACCTCGATCGCGCCGTCCTCCTCGAGCGAGTCCTGCCAGTCCTCCCACAGCCAGTCGCGGTCCAGCCCCGAGTCCAGGTGGTCCCACGGCAGTACTTCGGCGTACTCGCGCTCGCGCGTCGTGTACCAGGCGAGGTCGACCGGCTCGTCGGCGAGCGCCTTCGCGGTGCACTCGATCCAGCGGTCGTACGAGAAGTGTTCGCTCCAGCCGTCGAAGCGGCCGCCGTCGCGCCACACCGCCTCGATCACGCGGCCGACGCGCCGGTCGCCGCGGGACAGCAGTCCCTCGATGATGCCGGGCTTGCCGTCGTGGTACCGGAAACCGATCGCCTTCGCGTAGCCCTTCTCGGACCGGATCGCCGCACCGAGCTTCGCCAGCCGCGCGTCCGTCTCCTCCGCGCCGAGCTGGGCGGCCCACTGGAACGGCGTGTGCGGCTTCGGCACGAATCCGCCGATCGACACCGTGCACCGGATGTCGCGCCGGCCGGACACCTCGCGGCCGGTCTCGATCACCCGCTTCGCGAGGGCCGCGATCGCCAGCACGTCCTCGTCGGTCTCGGTCGGCAGGCCGACCATGAAGTACAGCTTCACCTGCCGCCAGCCGTGGCTGTACGCCGCCGCGACCGTGCGGATCAGGTCCTCCTCGGTGACCATCTTGTTGATCACCTTGCGCATCCGGTCCGACCCGCCCTCCGGCGCGAAGGTCAGACCGCTGCGCCGGCCGTTGCGGGAGAACTCGTTGGCCAGCGTGATGTTGAACGCGTCGACCCTTGTCGAGGGCAACGACAGCGAGACGTTGCTGCCCTCGTACCGGTCCCCCAGGCCCTTCGCGACGTCGGCGATCTCGCTGTGGTCGGCGCTGGAGAGACTGAGCAGGCCGACCTCCTCGAACCCGGACTGCTTCAGCCCGTTCTCGACCATGTCGCCGATCGTGGTGATGCTGCGCTCGCGCACCGGCCGGGTGATCATGCCCGCCTGGCAGAACCGGCAGCCCCGGGTGCAGCCGCGGAAGATCTCCACGGAGTACCGCTCGTGCACGGTCTCGGCGAGCGGGACCAGCGGCTTCTTCGGGTACGGCCACGCGTCGAGGTCCATGACCGTGTGCTTCGCCGTACGGAACGGAACGCCTTGGCGGTTGGGTACGACGCGCTGGATCCGGCCGTCCGGCAGGTAGTCGACGGTGAAGAACTTCGGGATGTACACACCGCCGGACTTCGCCAGCCGCATCAGTACCTCGTCGCGACCGCCCGGGCGGCCCTCGTCCTTCCACTCCCGGATCACCTCGGAGATCGCCAGAACGATCTCCTCGCCGTCACCGAGCACCGCGGCGTCGATGAAGTCCGCGATCGGCTCCGGGTTGAACGCGGCATGCCCGCCGGCCAGCACGATCGGGTCCTCGTCGGTGCGGTCGACCGCGTGCAGCGGGATCCCGGCCAGGTCGAGCGCGGTCAGCATGTTCGTGTACCCGAGCTCGGTCGAGAACGACAGCCCGAAGACGTCGAACGCGCGCACCGGCCGGTGGCTGTCCAGGGTGAACTGCGGGATGTCGTTGTCCCGCATCACCTTCTCCATGTCCGGCCAGACCGAGTACGTCCGCTCGGCCAGGATGTGGTCGCGCTCGTTCAGCACCTCGTACAGGATCTGCACGCCCTGGTTCGGCAGCCCGACCTCGTACGCGTCCGGGTACATCAGCGCCCACCGGACACTGACGGCGTCCCACTCCTTGCTGACCGAGTTCAGCTCACCACCGACGTACTGGATCGGCTTCTGCACACTCGGCAGCAACGCCTCCAGGCGCGGGAACAGCGATTCGACAGTCATAGCCACTTCCAGTCAGCGATCAGAGCACCCACCAGCCTAACGCCGCGACGGCTGGATGCCGCATTCAGCCGAGGTGGGCGAGGAGGAGGGGGTTGATGACTTCGGGGTGGGAGTAGGTGACCAGGTGGGCGGCGTTTTCGATGATTTCCAGGTGGGCGCCGGGGATCTGGGTTGCCAGTGGTACGACGGTTTCGGGTGGGACGGACGTGTCGGATTCGGCCGTGATCAGGAGGACCGGGGCGGTGATCGTGGACAGGCCGGGGAGGAGGTTGGTGGTGCTGAGGGCCTCGCAGCAGGCGGCGTAGCCCTCGGCGGGGCAGTCCAGCAGCATCCGTCGTACGGGCTCGGTGTCCTTGAACTCCGGGAGGAACCAGCGGCCCAGGGTCGCGTCGACGATGGCTTGGGTGCCCTCGGCCCGTACCTGGGCGGCCCGCTCGGTCCACATCTGCGGGTTCTCGGCCGGGTTGGACGGCGGGCAGAGCAGCGCGAAACGGTGGAAGCGGTCCGGGGCGTTCTGCGCCAGCCACAGGCCCACTGCGCCGCCGAGTGAGATCCCGACGTACGACGCCTGCTCGACTTCGAGCGTGTCCAGCAACTCGACGACGTCGCCGCCCAGGTCGTCGATCGTGTACGGCCCGTCGGGGACCTCCGACCCGCCGTGACCCCGGTGATCGAACGCCACCACCCGGAACCGCTTCGCCAGTACGTCGACCTGCGGCGCCCACATCCCCTGATCGGCACCGAGCGACGACCCGAGCAGCACTACGGGCGCATCGGCCGGTCCTGTCTCCACGTAGTTCAGTCGCATGCCCCCACCTTACGAAACTCCGCCCGCCCGGACGCGGAGCGCGACCTGACAACCCCGATGATGTGCACTCTCGACAGGTAGAGCACCCCGAGACACCGTACGCATCCGACGTCGCCACGCTCAGGTGCACTACCCCACCGCCCAACACCACCTGTCGAACTGCACACCACGAGCTGATTCGGCGTCTGGGGTCAGTGGTCCGGTAGCGGCATCACTGTCGTGCGGCGGTGGTGCTCGAAGACGACCGAGCTGCGGATGTCGGCGATCTCCTGGCGTTTCGCGAGGGCGAGGACCAGGTCGCGGAGCGCCTCGGTGTCCTTGACGGCAACGTGGGCGAGGAAGTCGGAGCCGCCGGAGACCATGAACATGTCCAGGGTCTGCGGCAGGTCCATCACGTACTTCTGGAAGGCGGTTGCTACCGCCATCGCCTGCGGGCGGAGCTTGATCGAGATGATCGCCTGGGTCGACCGGTCGATCGCCTTCAGGTCGACGGCCGCGTGGTACCCGCTGATGACCCCACGATCGCGCAGCCCGCGGATCCGCTCCAGACACGTCGACGGCGCGATCTTGAGCTCGGCCGCCATGTCCCGGTTGGTCCGGCGGGCGTCGTTCTGCAGCATCCGCAGCAGCGCCGTATCAAGTTCGTCCATGCCGCCCAGTTTCCCAGATCCGCCGAACGATGTTCGGAGTACGCCGAGATCGGCCGCCTATCGGGCTAGCGTGACCGCCGTGCTGACGAACAAGATGGTCGTGATCATCGCGGCCGAAGCCCCCATCGGTGTCGCCCTCAACACCGCCGCCCTGCTCGGCGTCGGCGTCGGCAGGCACCACGACGACACCGTCGGACCTGACACCACCGATGCCGCCGGCGTCCCCCACACCGGCATGTGCGCATACCCGATCCCGATCCTCCGCGCCCCCGCCGACACCCTCAGCACGCTCCGGGCCGAGGCTGCCGCGCGCCCCGACGTCACGATCCACGACATGCACCAGGTCGCCCAGCGGGCCCGCACCTACGAGCAGATGTCCACGACGCTCGCCGGCACGAAGCCCGAGGACATCGAGTACTTGGGCCTGGCCCTCTACGGTCCGCGCGCCTCCATCGACTCCCTGACCGGAGCACTCCCCCTCTACCGCTGACCCAAGCGCCCCCGCTCCAGCGCTGACCCGAGCGCGCCCGCTCCACCGCTGATCGGGCCGCTCCGTCCGCCGCTGATGGGGTGCTCCCCTTCACCAGCTATTCGGGCAAGTGCGGGGTGATGAGTTCGAGCAGGATCGCGTGGCTCTTCTCATCGGCGGCGGCGATGACTCCCGGACCGGAGTGGAGCGGACCCCCACGCAGATCGGTCACGACGCACCCGGCGGCGCGGCAGAGCGCGAGGCCGGCTGTGAAATGAACGCTGTCGCGAAGGCTGCCATCGGTCACATACGCCGTACGTCGCCCCGCCGCCACCCACGCGACCGCCAACGTCGTCGACAGGACTCGCTGACCGAACGCGCCCCGGAAGGCAGGATCCGCGAGCAGCCGCGACCCGAGAAACCCGCCGTCCGTGATCGGGTCGAGGTTGACGTCCACCAGCAGCGAGTCCGCGGACGGCACCAGCGGCAGATCGAAACCGTCGCGACGGACGCTTGTGGTTTCGCTATCGGTCCAGAAGATCTCACCGGAGACCGGGTCCGCCACCGCGGCGACGCTTGTCCTGCCGTCGACCTGCAACGCAACGTTGACCGAGAACAGCGGCGTACCAGCGGCGAAGTTGAGCGTGCCGCACAACGGATCGACCAACCAGCGCCGCGAAGCATCGGCCTCCCCGCTCGCGCCGTACTCCTCGCCGAGAATCGCATCCCCGGGCCGCGCACTCTGGATCAACTCGACGATCGCCCGCTCGGCGGCAAGATCGGCGTCCGTCGCAAAGTCCGTCGCCGACTTGCCATGCCGCGCGACCACAGTGCCGTACTTGCCCCGCACCACGGCAGCCCCAGCCGCAGCCGCCGCGATCGCTACCTCGAGATCAGAACTCATACCGCCATCCAACACGTGCCACACAGCGCAAAGCTTCTCCGGGTCAGGCGGGTTTCAGGACGTGCCGGGCCTTCGTGACGGCTGCTTCGGTGGCGGGGTCGAGCTCGGTGCCCTGGCCGGCGAGGACTCCGACGGAGATGATCACGTCGTCGACGCCGGTGACGACGGCGGCGTACTCGAGGCCGCGTTTCGGGCCGCTGGTGCCGGTGAGGCGGAACGCGAAGGGCTTCGAGCCGTACTGCGGGGCGGTGATCTTCTCGACCTTCATCGACGTGCTGGCGGCGCCGTCGGTCTTCAAGGTCAGCTTGGTGCAGGAGTCGACGGCCTCGGCGTACTTGTCGCGGAGGTCGGTGACGTCGTCCGCGGTGCCCATCGCGTCGAGGCCGTAGTCGATGTACGGGCCTTCCTGACCGCCGGTGAACGTCCGGGTCACGCTGGCCTTCGAGCCGGGCGCCTTGGTGGCGTTCAGGTACTTCACCAGCGTCTTGCACCGGCTGCTCGACGAGGAGAACGGTTTGGAGCCCTCGTCAGCCTCCTCCTTGTCCTCCGTGAACCCGCTCGGCAGATCGGCGAGCTCGAGCATCGCCTTGGTGAGCTCGGCGGTCGTCCGCGTGACAGGTGCGGCCGGCGTCGAGGCAGTGGCGGTAGAGGTCGGCGCCGGCGTGCTGGGCGGCGGACCGGCGACCTGCTTGTCGTCCCCTCCCCCACAGGCGGCGAGAGACAGCATGAGGACGGGTGTGAGCGGAAACGAAACTGACCTGATCATGGGCCTTCCGAGGCTCTGGGCGGGGGCCGAGCAGGGAGCAGCGTACCTGACGGGTCAGTCGAGCGGTCAGTAGCGGTGCGAGCGGAGGTGGATGTTCTGCAGCAGGCCGACCGCCAGCAGGCACGCGAACATCGAGGAACCGCCGTACGACACGAACGGCAGCGGCAGGCCCGTGACCGGCATGATGCCGAGCGTCATCCCGATGTTCTCGAACGCCTGGAACGCGAACCAGCAGACGATCCCGGTCGCCACCAGCCGGCCGAACGCGTCCCGCGCGGTCACCGCGATCCGCAGCCCGCGGAACAGGATGATCGCGAACAGCACGATGATCGTGCCGGCCCCGATCAGCCCGAGCTCCTCGCCCGCGACCGTGAACACGAAGTCGGTGTGCTGCTCGGGGACGAACGCGTTCTGCGTCTGGCCGCCGTGGAACAGGCCCTGCCCGAACACCCCGCCGTTCCCGATCGCGATCCGCGCCTGGTTCACGTTGTACCCGATGCCCTGCGGGTCCGAGGACGGGTGCATGAACGCGGTGAAGCGGGCGATCTGGTACTCCTTCAGCACCTGCAGCTTGATCGCGATCGCCGCCACCAGCACGCCCGCGGTGAGCAACCCGAGCATCCAGCGTTTGGGTACGCCGGAGACCGCGATGATCCCGAACACGATCGACCCGAGCACCATCACCGTGCCGAGGTCCGGCTGCAGCATCACCAGGACCACCGGTACGGCGGCGACCCCGACCGCCTGCGCGACGTCGATGGTCCGCGCGTCCTCGTGGCGATCGGTCTCGCTCTTCTCCGCGATCAGCAACGCCATACCGACGATCACCGCGAGCTTGGCGAACTCGCTCGGCTGGATCGACATGAACGGCAACTGGATCCACGACCGGGAACCGTTGATCGTCGAGCCGACGCCGGGCACCAGGACCAGGATCAGTCCGACGACCGAGCCGGCGTACAGCAGCGGGGCGAGGATCCGGACCCGGCGGTGGTCGGTGATCGCGGCGCCGATCGCCAGCACCAGGCCGATCGCGAAGTTCAGCGCGTGCCGGACCAGGAACGCGTCCGGTTTGCCCTCGGTCAGCGAAGTGCGGTTGTGGGTCGCGGACCAGATCAGCAGGGCGCCGATGAACGACAGTGCGACGACGCCGAACACCAGGATCCAGTCGACGTGCCACACCGTCGACCGGCGGTCCATCCGCGGCCGGGTCCGGATCGGGGTCAGTAACGCCATCTCACTGCACCGGCTTTCCTTGACCGGGCGGCGGCGCGGGCTTGATGTTGTACAGGGTCTCGTAGATCTTGCGGACCGCGTCACCGCCGGCGCCCGAACCGGTACCTGCCTGGCTGATCATCATCACCACGGCGTACCGATCGGTGTACGACGCGAGCCACGACGTCGTCTGCTTGCCGTACACCTCGGCCGTACCGGTCTTGGCGCGGACCGGGATCTTGTCGAGCGGGAAGCCCTGGAACTTCCAGGCCGCTGTACCCGAGACGGTGGTCTGCTTCAGCGCGGTGTCGATGTACTTCAGGGTGTTCCGCGGGACCGGGAGCCTGGACTTCACGACCGGCTTGATCTCGTGCGGCTTGCCGTTCGCGCCGACCCAGGACTGCACGACCCGCGGCTCGTACAGCGTGCCGCCGTTCGACAGGGCCGAGTAGACGGTCGCGAGCTGCAGCGGCGTGATCGTCGTGTCGCCCTGGCCGATCGCGAAGTTCACCGCGTCGCCGGCGCGGTACTTGTACCCGTCGACGCAGAACTCGCGGGCGAACTGCTTCAGGAACGCCGACGTCCCGGCGGGCGGGTTGGCCGCGATCTTGCAGTAGTAGTCCTTCTGCGAGTCGTAGTACGTCTTCTTCCACTTGCGGTCCGCGATCCGGCCGCTGACCTCGCCGGGCAGGTCGATCCCGGTCGGCTTGCCGAGCCCGAACTTCTGCGCCATCTCGACCAGCGGGTCGCGGGTGCCGATGTCGCTGGAGTTGCCGCCCTCCTTGAGCCAGAGCGCGTACGCGATCCGGTAGAAGAACGTGTCGCAGGACAGCGCCAGCGCCTGGTCGAAGCCGATCATCCCGTACGACGCGGACTCGTAGTTCTTGAACCGGCGGTTGCCGACCTCGAAGTACGACGAGCAGTCGAGCCGCGTCTTCGGGCTGTACCCGGCGCCCATCGCGGCCGCCGTGGTGATCGGCTTGAACGTCGACCCCGGCGCCAACTGCCCCTGCAGTGCGCGGGACACCAGAGGAGTGCCGGACTTGGTCGAGTACAGCGCGTCCAGCTCGCGCTGGGTGATGCCGCCGACCCAGACCCCCGGGTCGTACGTCGGATAGCTGGCCATCGCCACGACCCGGCCGGTCTTGGTGTCCATCACGACCGCGGCGCCGGAGTCGGCGACGTACTTCTTCTTGGTGATCTTGTCGTACTGCTTCCGGGCGGTCATGATCGCGTTCTTCAGCTGGGCCTCGACCGACGCCTGGATGCGCGCGTCGATCGTCGTCACCAGCGTGGCGCCCGGGACCGGAGCGGTCTGCTTCTTGATACCGGTCGTGTACCCGACGGCGTCGACGATCACGTCCTTCTCGCCCGGCGTACCGCGCAGGAGTTTGTCGTACGACCGCTCGACGCCCGCCCGGCCGACCAGGTCCGAGCGGTGCGGGACCGAGTCCTGCCCGGCCTTGTCCATGTCCTCGAGCTCTTCGGTGGTGATCGGCGACAGGTACCCGAGGATGTGTGCCGCGTTCACCTTGTACGGCGAGGGGTACGCGCGCAGTGTCTGCGAGTCGGCGGCGATCCCCGGGAAGTCCTCGCGGCGCTCCATCACCTCGATCGCGACCTGCTCGCTGACGTCCTTCGCGACCGGGATCGGTTGGTACGGCGTACCGTTCCAGCAGGCGGGTGGTTTGGACGCGCCCGGCTCACCGCACAGCATCGTGCGCGCCTTGAGGTCCTTCGGCTTCTGCCCGAGCACCTTCGCGAGACGGGCGAGGACGACGTTCTGCTGGCTCTCCGGGAGCTTGGCGAGCACCGAGCGGTCGACCGTGATCACCACCGAGACCCGGTTGCCGACGAGGGTCCGGCCCTGCGAGTCGACGATCGTGCCGCGCGGGGCCGGGACGAGCACCTGCCGGATGTGCTGCGCGGTCGCCGCCTGGCTGTAGTCCGCGCTCGACATCACCTGCATGTACCAGAGGCGGCCGAACAGCGTGCACAGCAACGAGAAGACCAGCACCCCGATCACGAACAACCGGAGCCGGGCCTTGAGCGGGGCCTCGAGGCCGTCCCAGCTCATGGCAACGACCCTTCGGGCGGGAGAACGTGGCGACGGGAGTGGCAGGACAGATGAGTGCTCATGGGGCGACTCGCCGGCGTTCGCGGGCGGGCTGGACGCGGCCCATGATCCACATGACCAGCGGGATCACCACGATCGCACCGACCACGTCGTACCCGGCGGCGATGCCGAGGCGAACGCCGAACTCACCCCAGTCGACCGACGGGTCGTGCAGCAGCGATCCGGTCGCGCTGTAGACGAAGAACGAGACCGCCGTCCCGAGCACGACCGTCAGCGCGACGCCGAGCGGCCCGACCGGGCTGCCGGAGGTCTCGCGGCGGATCAGCCCGGCGATGTACCCGGCGATGGCCAGCGACAACGCCCAGCGTCCGGCGGTGTGGTCGGCCGGCGGCACGACGTCCAGCAGCAGACCGCCCGCGAAACCGGCGATCGCGCCCCACTCCGGCCCGCGGGACAGCGCCAGCGCGATCACCACGATCAGCGTCAGGTCGCACGTCACGCCGGCGACCGCGATGTTCGTCAGCACGGACGTCTGCACGGTGACGGCGATCATCAGGAACAGGGCAGCCAACCCGATCCGTAGTGCAATCACGTCAGTTCCCCTTTCCGGTGATCTGAGGGCGCGGAGGCCGCGCAGGTGGTCCGGTCACCACGCCGACGGTGTCGATCCGGGTCGGATCGACGTACGGCTTGACGGTCGCGGTGGACCCGAGGGACCCCTCGTTCGCCGTCACCGAGGTGACGACGCCGATCGGGACGCCCGGCACGTACGGCGCGTTGCCGCTGGAGCCCCAGGTGACGATCCGGTCGCCGACCTTCGGCCGCGCCTTCGGGTCGATCAGCTTGTAGTCGAGGGTGCCGCCGACCTCGCCGCGTCCGGAGACGAAACCGAGCGCCATCGACGCGTTCAGCCGGCCGCCAACGGTCGAGTTGCGGTCGCCGATCAGCAGCACGGTCGCGGTCCCCTGGGTGGTGCGCACCACCCGGCCGACCAGACCGGTCCCGTTCAGCACGGTCATGTCGGTGTGCACGCCGTCCGCCGTCCCGGCGTCGATCGTGACCGTGTGGCTGAACGTCTGCGCACTGCCGATCCCGATCACCCGGGCCGGCGTCATCGTGTACGCCGGAGCGACCTTGAGCAGCTTGTCCAGCTCCTGCGCACGGTTGCGGGCGTAGTCGGAGGTGGTCAGCTCCCGGGTCAGGTCCTCGTTGTCCTTCTTCAGTTTTTCGTTCTCTGCTTTCAACCTGTCCATTTCCGCGAATCTGTCGCGGAGGTTGTCCACAGGCTGCCGGGCCGAGGTCGCGGTGGACTCCAGCGGGCCGAAAACGCCGGCCGCGGCCTCCCGCAGCGGCTCGACCGGCGATCCGGCCGACCGGCGGGCGTCGAGCACGATCAGCGTGAAACAGGCCAGGATCACGAGCACGAGCACGGTACGGCGGCGGCGCACGTCGCGCGGCGTACCGGCCGAACGCAGCGGGGTCTCCCCCGCCGACCGGAACGCGCTCCTGGTCGTCGGGGTACCGAGGTCTTTGAGCATCGCCTGCTACCTCAGCGCCGGTTGTCGGTGACCAGGATGCGGTTGAGGGTCTCGATGTTGTCGACGCACTTGCCGGCGCCCAGGACGACCGCGTCCAGCGGGTTCTCGGCGACGTGGATCGGGATGCCGGTCTCGTGCCGCAGCCGCTCGTCCATGCCCTTCAGCAGCGCACCGCCGCCGGTCAGCACGATGCCGCGGTCGACGATGTCGCCGGCCAGCTCCGGCGGCGTCTTGTCCAGGGTGGCCTTGACCGCGTCGACGATCGCGGTGATCGGCTCCTCGATCGCCTGCCGCATGTCCGCCGACGACACCTTCACGGTCCGCGGCAGCCCGGAGATCATGTCCCGGCCGCGGATCTCGCTGTCCGGGCCGTCCGTGGTCGGGAACGCCGACCCGATCGTCATCTTGATCTGCTCCGAGGTGGCCTCGCCGAGCAGCAGCGAGAACTCCTTCTTGCAGTAGTTCACGATCGCCTTGTCGATGGCGTCGCCGGCCACCCGGATCGACTGGCTGGTGACGATGCCGCCGAACGAGATGACCGCGACCTCCGTCGTACCGCCGCCGATGTCGACGACCATGTTGCCGGTGGCGTCGCGGACCTCGAGGTTCGAGCCGAGCGCGGCGGCCATCGGCTCCTCGATGATGTACACCTTGCGGGCGCCGGCCATGTACCCGGCGTCGCGGACCGCGCGCTGCTCGACCGCGGTGATCCCGGACGGGACGCAGACCACGATCCGCGGCTTCGCGAAGTACCGGCGGCGGTGCACGCGCTGGATGAAGTACCGCAGCATCTGCTCGGCGGCGTCGAAGTCGGCGATCACACCGTCCTTGAGCGGCCGGATCGCGGTGATGTTGCCCGGCGTACGGCCGATCATCTTTTTCGCCTCGTGCCCGAACGCGACCGCCTCGCGCGGCTCGTCCGTCCGGGTCGCCACCACGGACGGCTCGTTCAGCACGACGCCGCGGCCACGCACGTACACCAGCGTGTTCGCCGTCCCGAGATCGACCGCCATGTCGCGGCCCAGCATGCTGTTCGCCACCGCGGCACCTCCCAATCGACCCCGACCCAGGCTAAGCGCCGCCCGCGCACAGCCCGTGGACCGACACGACTCGCCCGCCCAGAACAGATCGTATCGGTCCAGGCACTTGCAGTCCGCAACGACCTGGAACTACTGCGATTCGGCGGCCGTCTCCAGGTCCCGCAAGGTCCGCTGTCCGCGACGCCGTCAGGGAAGGTCGGGGAACCAGATCTTGATTTCCCGGGTGGCTGATTCCTCGGAGTCGGAGCCGTGGACGAGGTTTTCGCGGTTGGAGAGGGAGAGGTCGCCGCGGATGGTGCCGGGGGCGGCCTTGCGGCCGTCGGTGGCGCCGTTCAAGGCGCGGACCACCTCGATCGCCTCGTCGCCCTCGAGGACCAGCGCGACCATCGGGCCGCTGGTGACGAAGTCCCGCAGCGGCGGGTAGAAGGCCTTGTCGACGTGCTCGGCGTAGTGCTGGTCGGCCAGTTCGCCGTCGATCGTGCGCAGGTCCATGGCGACGATCCGGAGCCCTTTGGCCTCGAACCGGCCCAGCACCTCACCGACGAGGCCACGGCGGACCGTGTCGGGCTTGAGCAGGACCAGGGTGCGCTGCGACATCTGTCAACTCTCTCTCGAAGTAGCCGGGGCGGATGAGCCTAACCGGTCTGTGCCTGGTGCGCCTTCTTGGCTTCCTCGATGCGGCGGCCGAGCACGATGGCGGCGACCCAGAAGGCCGCGAAGGCGACGCCGAGCACGAACATCACGGAGACGACGAAGCCGAGTCCGACCGCGCCGACCTGGACCACCGAACCGAGGACGTACCCGGCCTGGAACCGGAGCAGCCCGGCCGAGACGATCGCGAGCGCCGCCAGGCCGAGACAGACCGGGACCGCGATCGCGGGGCGGATGTCCGCCACCGAGATCATCACCGGCGTGACCAGCGCGAGCACGACCGACTCGAACGCGAGCACGATCGACGCGAGCGACCTCACTGCTCGCCCTTCCCCTTGCGGACCAGCAGCGCCCGCGCCTCGCCGGCGGTGATGACCGAGCCGGTGACCAGTACGCCGCCACTGCCGAGCGCGACCGCGTTCTCCTCGGCGAGCCGGATCGCGTCGTCGATCGCGTCGATCAGGTGCGGGCGGACCAGGACCCGCTCCTCGCCGAACACCTCGGCGGCCAGTTGCCCCAGCTCCTCGGCCGGCATCGACCGCTCGACGAAGCTGTTCCGGGTGCAGACGACCGTTTCCATGATCGGCTCGTACGCCTCGAGGAGGCCGTACACGTCCTTGTCCTTCATACAGCCCAGCACGCCGATCAGCGGCTGGAACTGGAACGCCTCCGAGACCGTGGCCGCGGTCGCCTCGGCGCCGTGCGGGTTGTGCGCGGCGTCGACGACGATCGTCGGGCTGTGCCGGACGACCTCCATCCGGCCGGGGCTGGTGACCTGCTCGAAGCCGGCCTGCAGCAGTTCGGTGGTGACCCGGCCCTCGGTCTCCGGGCTGGCGCCGAGGAGGGCCTCGACCGCGGCGATCGCGGTGGCCGCGTTGTGTGCCTGGTACTCGCCGTGCAGCGGGATGAACACGTCCTCGTACTCGCCGCCGAGGCCCTTGATCGAGACGACCTGGCCGCCGACCGCGAGCGCACGGCTGACGACGCCGAACTCGATCCCCTCGCGGGCGACCTGCGCGCCCACCTCGGCGGCCTTGCGGAGCAGGACCTCGAAGACTTCCAGGCTCTGCTGGGCCATCACGGTCGTACCGCCGGGCTTGATGATGCCGGACTTCTCGCCCGCGATCGTGACCGGATCCGCACCCAGCAGGTGCGCGTGGTCGACCGCGATCGGGGTGATCACCGACACCGTGCCGTCGGCGACGTTGGTGGAGTCCCAGCTCCCGCCGAGGCCGACCTCGATCACCGCGACGTCGACCGGCGCGTCCGCGAACACGGCGTACGCCATGCCGGTCATCACCTCGAAGAACGTCAGCGGGTGCTCCTGCTCGGCGTCGACGACGTCGAGGTACGGCGCGATCTCCTCGTACGCCTCGACGAAGCGCTGCTCGCTGATCGGTTCGCCGTCCAGTGTGATCCGCTCCCGGACCGACTCCAGGTGCGGGCTGGTGAACCGGCCGGTACGCAGCCCGGCCTCGCGCAGCAGGGTGTCGATCATCCGGGCCGTGGACGTCTTGCCGTTGGTCCCCGTCAGGTGCACCACCGGGTAGGCCTTCTGGGGGTCGCCGAGCAGCTCGACGAGCCGCTGCACGCGCTCCAGGGTGGGCTCGATCTTGTGCTCCGGCCAGCGCTGCTGGAGCCGTGCCGATACCTCGGCGAAGGAAAGGTCGCTCATCAGAAAGCCAAGTCTAGAGAGGGCTGTGGATAAAGCGGTCGGAGCACCCCTTGACAACCACTAACATTGTGCGCATGAGCCAGACGTCCCGTGTTCCAGACAAGCCCAGCCTCGACGGTCTCGAGGAGAAGTGGGCTGCCGTATGGAAGGAGCAGCAGACCTACGCCTTCGACCGCACCGCCGAGCGCGCCGATGTCTACTCCATCGACACGCCGCCGCCGACGGTCTCGGGATCGCTGCACGTCGGGCACATCTTCAGCTACACGCACACCGACCTGGTCGCGCGGTACCAGCGCATGCGCGGCAAGAAGGTCTTCTACCCGATCGGCTGGGACGACAACGGCCTGCCCACCGAGCGCCGGGTCCAGAACTACTACGGCGTCAAGTGCGACCCCTCGCTGCCGTACGACCCGGCCTTCACCCCGCCGGCCAAGCCGGATCCGAAGAAGCAGGTCCCGATCTCCCGGCAGAACTTCGTCGAGCTGTGCGGTGAGCTCACGCACATCGACGAGCAGGCGTTCGAGGCGATGTGGCGGCAGGTCGGCCTGAGCGTCGACTGGTCGTACCTCTACACCACGATCTCCGAGGACTCCCGGCGTACGTCGCAGCGCGCGTTCCTGCGCAACTTCGCGCGCGGCGAGGCCTACCTGGCCGAGGCGCCGACGGTCTGGGACGTCACGTTCCAGACCGCGGTCGCGCAGGCCGAGATGGAGGCCCGGCCGTATCCGGGCGCCTACCACCGGATCTCCTTCCACGGCGCCGACGGCCCGATCTACATCGAGACCACCCGCCCGGAGCTGATCCCGGCCTGCGTCGCGCTGATCGCGCACCCGGACGACGACCGCTACAAACACCTGTTCGGTACGACGGTGAAGTCGCCACTGTTCGGCGTCGAGGTCCCGGTCCTGGCGCACGAGGCCGCCGAGATGGACAAGGGCGCCGGCATCGCGATGTGCTGCACCTTCGGCGACCAGACCGACATCCAGTGGTGGCGCGAGCTGCAGCTCCCGGTCCGCACGGTCATCGGCCGCGACGGCCGGCTGCTGCGCGACACCCCGGCGTGGCTCGAGGGTTCGGAGCTGTACGCCGAACTCGCCGGAAAGACCGTGTTCAGCGCGCGCGAGCTGATCGTCCAGAAGCTGCGGGAGTCCGGCGACCTGGACGGCGAGCCGAAGAAGACCGAGCGGATGGCGAACTTCTACGAGAACGGCGACAAGCCGCTCGAGATCGTCTCCACCCGGCAGTGGTACATCACCAACGGCGGCCGCGACGCCGGGCTCAAGCAGGAGTTCCTCGAGCGCGGCAACGAGCTCGCCTGGGTCCCGGAGCACATGCGGCACCGCTACCTGAACTGGGTCGAGGGCCTGAACGGCGACTGGCTGATCTCCCGCCAGCGGTACTTCGGCGTCCCGTTCCCGGTCTGGTACCCGCTGAACCACGACGGCGAGCCGGACTACGAGCACCCGTTGATGCCGTCCGAGGCGGAGCTGCCGATCGACCCGACCTCGCAGGCGCCGCGCGGGTACGACGAGTCGCAGCGCGGCAAGCCGGGCGGGTTCGAGGCCGACCCCGACGTGATGGACACCTGGGCGACGTCGTCGCTGACGCCGCACATCGTCTGCGGGTGGGAGCGGGACGACGACCTGTTCCGCCGTACCTTCCCGATGGACCTGAACACGCACGCCCACGAGATCATCCGCACCTGGCTGTTCTCGCGCGTCGTCCGGGCGCACTTCGAGAACGGCTCGCTGCCGTGGGCGCGGTCGATGATCTCCGGGTTCGTCGTCGACCCGGACCGCAAGAAGATGTCGAAGTCCAAGGGCAACGCGATCATTCCGTCGGAGATCCTGCAGAAGTTCGGCTCGGACGCGGTGCGCTGGCGGGCCGCGATGGCGCGGCCGGGGCTGGACTCGCCGTTCGACGAGTCGCAGATGAAGGTCGGGCGCCGGCTCGCGATCAAGGTCCTGAACGCGTCGAAGTTCGTTCTCGGGTTCGGGGCGACCACGGTCGACCCGTCCGCCGTCACCGAGCCGGTCGACCTCGCGATGCTGCAGCGGCTGCGGGCGGTCGTCGCCGATGCCACGGCGGCCTTCGAGCGGTACGACTACACCGGCGCGCTCGAGATCAGCGAGAGGTTCTTCTGGACGTTCTGCGACGACTACGTCGAGCTGGTCAAGGAGCGCGCGTACGGCGGTCAGGGTGACGCCGGCGCCGCCTCGGCGAAGGCGGCGCTCGCGGTTGCGTTGTCGGTGCAGCTCCGGCTGCTGGCGCCGTACCTGCCGTTCGCGACCGAAGAGGTCTGGTCGTGGTGGCAGGAGGGTTCGATCCACACCTCGCAGTGGCCGACGCCGGACGGCGACCTGCCGGTCGCGGCGCAGGAGCCTGAGGTGCTGGACGCGGTCGCCGAGGTCCTTGCGGGTATCCGCGGCGCGAAGTCCGAGGAGAAGGTCTCGATGAAGACCGAGGTCTCCAAGGTCGAGGTCACCGGGCCGGCCGCGCGGCTCGCGCTCGCCGAGCGCGCCGAGCCGGACCTGCGCGCCGCCGGGCGGATCACCGGCGAGATCGTCTGGCACGCGGACGACTCCGACGCCGTGAAGGTCGTCGCGACGCTCTGATGGCATACACAAGTGCCCGTCTTCCGCTGGGGAGGCGGGCACTTGTGCGTTCGGCGGTTCGACTACGGTTTGTCCTGATGTGGAACCATCGGGACGAGCCGACCGCCGCACCCCGTGACCCTGACGTCCGAGGAGCCAATCGATGAGCGACCCCACCAGCCCGGCAGGTCCCGAGAACCGGACCGACGACGCCGGCGCGGACACCACCGAACTGGCTCCCGTCCCAGCTCTCGACCCTAAGGCTGCCGAACCGAAGGCAGCCGAACCGAAGGCAGCCGAGGCAACGACAGCGGCTGGGGCGACGACAGCGGCTGGGGCGACGAAGAACGCCGGCGGGACGGCCGCCGCGGGGGCGAGCGCTGCCGGCGCGGGTGCTGCCGGGGCGGGTGCTGCCGGGGCGGGTGCTGCGAAGGATGCCGGGGGAACGGCTGTCGCGGCGAAGGATGCGTCGGCGGACGCGGGTGAGGAGCCGAAGAAGAAGGGGTTGCGGCGGTTCAAGGTTCGTGGGCCTTGGGTGACGGTTGGCGGTGCGGTCGTCGTGCTGACCGTGCTGGCAGTGCTCGGGTACTTCTTGGGCCTCGTGCCACTCAGCCTGCTGAACGCCAAGCGGGCGATCACCCCGCCCGCCAAGATCGCGGGCCTGGATCGAATCACCGATCCCGAGATCCGCAGCCAGGCACAGCTAGATCAGACCCGTGACGCGTTGAGCCGGATCAACGACGGCAAGCAGGTGATGGTCGAGGCGTACGGCAGCCTCGAGGGCGACCGGTTCTACGTGCTGATCGCGCTCCGCGGCCGGGTCGACATCGACAAGGTCGTCGCGGACTCCGGTGCGAGCGCGGACAAGGTCAAGAAGATCGGCAAGTCCACCTGCATCGAAGCCGCCGGCAACCTGCCGACCCAGTGCTACCGCGGCTCCAACACCCTCACCGTCATAGCCCAGTCCGCCAACGAAGGCGTGACGGTCGACCAGGTAGAACCCGTGACCGAAGAAGCCTTCAAAGCGATGAGGTAGCGGGTCAACCCGATCCGGGGTCGTGCGACAGGCAATGGTGGGTGGGAACCTGCTATTGCCTGTCCCCAGTCACCAGCGCGTGTCTCCACACCCCACCAACTCCCCACGGTCACCCCGGCGCCGCCCCGGCTCGCGAGCTACCCACCCCCAGCTTGCTGATGGCGCTCCTCGGGCTCCGGCGTGCAGTTCCGGCTGTCGCCCGGAACGCCTGCCTTCTCCAGGATTGCGCTCAGGTGAGGAGGCCTGCGATGAGGACCATGACCGGGATTGAGAGCAGGGTGCTGAGGAGGACTGCGCTGCGGGCCAGGGTGCGGCTGGCTCGGTAGTGGACGGCGTAGACGTAGACGTTCTGGGCTGTGGGTAGGGCGGCCAGGAGGGTCGGGGCCAGGAGGGCCGTGCCGTGGAGGTCCAGGGCCCAGCGGGCGATTGCGTACGCCGTCAGTGGTTGCACGAACGTCTTTAGTGCAACGGCTAGTACGACGTCCCGCCGTACGGTGATCGAGTCCTTGGTGCCTGCGCTCAGGCTGAGGCCGTATGCCACCAGGGCGACGGGAACCGCTGCTGCGGCGACCAGGTCGATCGGCCGCATCACCAGCTCCGGCAGCCGTACGCCGACCACCGACACCAGCAGCCCGAGCAGCGATGCCACCGTCAACGGATTGCGGAACGGCCGCGTGACGATGGTCCGCAGCGACACGCGCCGTCCGCTCCCCTGCCGGTCACCGTCCAGTACGGCGAACGCGACCGGCGCCATGATCAGCACCTGGAACAACACGATTGGTGCGACCAACGCACCGTCCCCCAGCACGTACGCCGCCACCGGTACGCCGAGATTCCCCGCGTTCACGTACGACGACGCGAGCACTCCGATCGTCGCCTGGGACCGCGTGCGCCGCCAGATGACCGCGGCGATCAACAGGAACAACGCCTGCACCACGAACAGGCTCACCAGGTTCGTGACCAGCACCACCGAGAAGATCGCCCGCAGGTCCGCCCGCGCGACGGTCGTGAACAGCAGCGCCGGAGTCGCCACGAAGAACGCCAGCCGAGACAGTACGAGCTCGTCGTCCTTCCGCAGTACGCCGAAGATGCCGACGACGTACCCCAGCACGGCCACAGCGACCAGTGCGCCGAAGGCACCTACGACGGCGGACATCTCAGCTTCTCAGCGGGGTGGACACCCGTCGATCGTAGGGGGAAGCGCTGTCCGCGACGCGTGGGTGCTCAGGAGCTGGATGGTGACGTGCGGCACCTCGTGATGATGCCGGCCATGACTGCCTGGAAGTGTTCCCGGTCGGCAGCGCTGAGATGCCCGATCAGCTCGTTCAGGGCCTCGCCGACCTCGGCGTGGAAGGCGATCGCGGCCCGGCGGCCGACGTCGGTCAGCGTCACCTGCACGGCGCGCCGATCGCCGGGGACCGGCGAGCGCTCGGCCAGGCCGCGCCTCTCGGCGCGGTCCATCAGACCGGTGAGCGCGGCCTTCTCGACCCCGAAGCACTGCGCGAGTTCAGCCATGCCTTTGGGCCCGTCGAGCAGGACGCACAGCAGCTTCGCCTGCACCGGCGTCAGGTCATGCCGCTCGGAGATGCCCGCGTAGAGCCCCTGAACCACGCCGGTGAGCTGCACCAACCCACCAGCCACATCCAGTTCCGCAGGGTCCACACCGGCGCCGTGGACCTGCGCGAACCCGGCGAATCGCCCGCCGCGGGGTCGGGCGCGTTCCGATGAAGTCTTGCTCACCTCCCCACGGTACATGGGATGTATAGTTAATGACGCATACAGTAAATGCCATTAACTATCAGAGGAGAACCGATGTCCTTCAGCGAAGCGGAGATCGCCTATCTGCGGTCCCAGCCCCTGGGCCGCCTCGCCACCGTCTCGGGCGACGGTCAGCCGGACGCCGTCCCAGTCGGTTTCGAGTACGACGGGACGCACCTCTACATCGGCGGGATCGACCCGGTCCGCACCCGCAAGCACCGCAACGTCCGTGACGGAAACACCAAGGTCGCGTTCGTCGTCGACGATCTGGTGTCCACGCGTCCGTGGGTCCCGCGCTACCTGCGGATCTACGGTGAGGCGGACCTCGTCGAGCGCGACGGTCAGTTCGGTACGTCGGAGTACCTCCGGATCACGCCGACCGTGTCCTGGAGCTTCAACCTCGAGGGCCGTCCGTTCACCCACGACACCTTGGTCACCACGACGCGCACCGTGCACACGCCGGAGGCGGTGAAGACCCGATGAGCTTCGACACTCGTCCTGGCACTCGCGGCGCTCGGCAGCCCGGCGGCCGGCTCCTGCACTGGTTCAACAGGTTCAACGCCCGTCGCATCCGGCGGCGCGGCGGCGGCAAGTTCAGGGGCGGCGACGCGTTGGTACTGCGGACGATCGGGCGGAAGTCCGGCGCCGAGCGGGCGACGCCGGTCGCCTGGTTCGCCGACGCGGACGGCAACCGGCTGGTCGTCGCCTCCGCGGCCGGCGCGGCCGGCAACCCGGCGTGGTACTACAACCTGGCCGCGAACCCCGACCAGGTCCGCATCGAGGTCGCCGGCGAGGCGATCGAGGTCCACGCCGAGCAGTTGCACGGAGCGGAGCGTGCGGAGGCGTGGGAGCGCATCACCACAGCGGCGCCCGGTTTCGCGAAGTACCAGGAACAGACCGATCGCGAGCTCCCGGTCATCCGGCTCGTCGAGCGGCACTGAACCGTCACCTGGAAGATGCTGACAAGTCAGAGCGAGGTCTAGAAAGATTCCACCGCCTGCTCGGAGGATAGGCGGCATGACTACTTCCGCTCGAGTGTTCAAGGCTGCCCTCGGCACGGCCGCGGTGTTCGGCGTCCTGGCGACTGGATTGTCGACGGCCGGCGCCGCACCGGTGCGCCTGCAAACGGCCGTGCAGGGCCTGCCGATCGGGGACGCCGATCTGGTCGAGACCCGGACCGACCGCACGCTGGCGCGCGGCGTGACGCTGACCCGGATCGTCCGTGGCACCGACCCGGCGCCGGCCGACCAGATCAACACCACGCCGCGCGGCCCCTGGGTCGTCAACGTGCTCACGATCGACCCCCGGACGGCCGACGGCCACCTGAAGGCGACGTACGGCCCTGACCTGGCCCGCGTCGAGAAGACCTCGGACCTGGTGAAGTCGTCCGGCGCGCTGGCGGGCGTGAACGCGTCGTTCTTCACCTTCACCGCGAACCCGCAGTACCCGGGCGACCCGGTCGGGCTCGGCCTCTCCGACGGCAAGCTGCTCAGCGAGCCGCTCGCCGATCCGACCGAGGCCAACCTCGTGATCGATGCCAAGAGCAACAGAGTGGTGACCGGGCACCTGCGCTGGACCGGCGCCGTCCGCAATCTCTTCACCGGCGCTCAGCTGCCACTCGAGTTCCTCAACCACCCGCCGGTGATCCCGGCCGCGTGTGCGACGCTCCCCGACCAGACCACCTGCACGGTGCCGGGTGACGTCGTCCGGTTCACGCCCGAGTTCGCCGCCTCGACTCCGGCCGGCGCCGGCGTCGAGGTCGTACTCGACCGCCGCGGTTGCGTCGTCCGTACGTCGACCACGCGGGGTACGGCGCTCAGCCCTAGCCAGACGTCATTGCAGGCGACCGGCCAGGACACCGTCGCGCTCCTGAAGCTGGCAAAGGGCTGCCTGCGCACGGAGCTCGCGGTGTCGGACGAGAACGGCCGCACGGTCCCGTTGCGCAGCGGCCTGTACGGCGTGACCGGTCGCTACCAGTTGACGAAGAACGGCGAGATCGTCGTACCGGACGGCACCGGAAGCTTCTTCGATCGCAACCCGCGCACGATCGCCGGGACCACGCGCGGCGGCAAGATCGTTCTCGCCACCGTCGACGGCCGCCAGACCACGAGCGTCGGCACCACGATGGACGAGACCGCCGCGGTAGCCAAGGCACTCGGCCTCTACGACGCCATCAACCTGGACGGCGGCGGCTCCACCGCGATGGCGCTCGGCGACGGCACCGTCGTCAACCACCCGAGCAGCACCGGCGGCGCCGAGCGCGCAGTCGGCGACGCGATCGTCTTCGTCCCGAAGGGCTGAACCGGTAGTACGTTGAAAGCATGCGACTGCTGCTGTTGGTGGCTGTGCTGATGAGCACGGCCGCCTGCGGCGGCGCCGGGTCCGGGAAGGAGCCTGCCGTGACCGCACCCTCGAGCATCACAGTGACCAGTCCGGCGTTCCGCGACGGCGAGACGATCCCGCGCAAGTACACCTGCGACGGCGAGGGGGTGCCGCCACCGCTCGCCTGGAAGGACATCCCGGCGAACTCCGGAGCGTTGGCTCTGGTCGTCGACGACCCCGATGCACCCCACGGCACGTTCACCCACTGGATCGTGCTCGACCTCGAAGCGGCTGCCGCCTCTCTGGCTGAAGGCGGCGTGTTGCCGGGCGTCAAGCAGGCGAAGAACTCCGCCGGTAAGACCGGGTACTACGGCCCCTGTCCGCCGAGCGGTACGCACCACTACCGCTTCACCGTCTACGCGTTGTCCGGCGCGACCGGCCTCCTGGACGGCGCCGGCCTCGACGAAGCATTGAAGGCGATCGACGCCAAGACCATCGCCCGCGGCCGGATCACCGGCCTCTACTCCCGCTGAACTTGCGTGATGCAGGTCACATAGAACGAGCCATTGACGTTCTGACTACGTAGACAGAACCTGACTGCGTAGTCACAACGTCAAGAGGTGGAGGCTCCATGACCGTGGCGAAACCGGGCTCCGAGGACGGTCGGGCGCGCCGTCGTCCGGGGAGTACGGACGTCGCCCGGCTGGCCGGTGTCTCGCAGAAGACCGTGTCCCGGGTCGTCAACGGCGAGCCGTACGTCAAGGAGGAGGTCCGGCTCCGGGTTCAGGCCGCGATGCGGGAGCTCGGATACCGCCGCAACGACGCCGCGCGAGCGCTGAACTCCGGCCGCACCCAACGGATCGGCGTCGTCTGCCTCGGTACGGCGCTGTTCGGTCCGGCAACGCAGTTGGTGGCGATCGAACGCACCCTCCGCACCACCGGCTACTCGGTCAGCATCGTCAACACCCTCGAAGGCGACACCGTCGCCGACGCGATCGAGCACCTGCTGGTGCAGGGGGTGGACGGCATCATCTTGTCCGAACCGATCGACGAGGGCGGCGACGCCCGGCCGATCGACGTCGACATCCCGGTTCTCAGTTTCGGACGGCTCCCGGGTCTCACCGCGAAGCCGAGCCTGGACACCGGCGGCGACAACGTCGACGCCGGCCGGGCCGCGACCGAACATCTGCTCGGCCTCGGACACCGGACGGTCTGGCACGTCGCCGGCCCGCATCGCTGGTGGGCCGCCCGGGAACGGATGGCCGGCTGGCGACAGGCCCTCGCCGACGCCGGCGCCCCGGAACCACCCGTGCTGGAAGGTGATTGGCTCCCCGCTTCGGGCTACGCGGCCGGTCAGCAACTGGCAGCCGACGACGACGTCACCGCGATCTTCGTCGCCAACGACGACATGGCCATCGGTGTGCTGCGCGCGCTGACCGAGGCCGGCCGATCGGTCCCCGGCGACGTCAGCATCGTCGGATTCGACGACATCCCGACGGCGGCGTTCCTGACACCCCCACTGACCACCGTCCCGCAGGACTTCGACCTCCATGTCGCCCGCGGGATCGCCAACCTCGTCAAGGAGATCGAGTCGCCCACCGGCGACCGGTCTCCCGCGCCGGAGCGACCATCACTCCGGCTGGTCATCCGCCACTCCACTGCCGCTCCACCCGAGCGGCACCGCTGAACCGACACGTCTGCCCTGAGGGGCGGTCCGCACCGGCCGGCCGAGGCCGCGATCCCGGGTGAAGTTTGCTCAGATCCCAAGGAGTTGTTCCACGTGTTCCGTTTCCAACGCACATCCCTGCGGCGCCGAGTCGCGCTCGCCGCGGCGCTCGTCCTGAGCGGCAGTCTCGCCCTGGCCGCCTGCGGCGGTGGCGGTGACAGCTCCGGCGGTCAGCCCGCGGCGGCCAAGACCGTCAGCCAGGCCGACATCGACAAGGCCATGTCCACGCCTACCGACCTCACCTTCTGGACCTGGGTGCCGAACATCCAGAAGGAAGTCGACCTGTTCCAGAAGAAGTACCCCGCGATCAAGGTGAAGGTGGTCAACGCCGGGCAGGGCGGACCGCAGTACACCAAGCTGCGCACGGCTCTGAAAGCCAAGGCCGGCTTCCCGGACGCCGTTCAGATCGAGTTCCAGTACATCCCGACGTTCTCGCTCACCAAGAGCCTGATGGACCTGCGCCCGTACGGCGCCGAGGCGCTGAAGGACAAGTTCGTCGGGTGGACCTGGCAGCAGGTGGTCGGCTCCAACGGCGAGGTCTGGGCGGTCCCGCAGGACAGCGGACCGATGGGGATGCTCTACCGCAAGGACATCTTCGACAAGTACGGCATCGCCGTACCCAAGACGTGGGACGAGTTCGCCGCGGCGGCCCGCAAGTTGCACGCCGCGGATCCCAAGGTCTACCTGACGAACCTCGCGCAGAGCCAGGCCGGCGTGTGGTTCGGCCTGCTCTGGCAGGCCGGCGTGAAGCCGTTCGAGAACACCGGTGCCGACTCGGTCAAGGTCGATCTGAACGGTGCGGAATCCAAGAAGGTCGCCGACTACTGGAGCGGACTGATCAAGGACGGCTCGGTCTCGACCGACGCCGACTTCAACGACCAGTGGTACCAGGCGCTGAACCGCGGCAAGTACGCCACCTGGATCACCGCGGCGTGGGGCCCGGTCTTCCTCGAAGGCAGTGCGAAGGCGACCAGCGGCAAGTGGCGCGCGGCGCCGCTCCCGCAATGGGAGGCGGGCAAGAACGTCTCCGGCAACTGGGGCGGCTCCACGACCGCGGTGGTGCAGGGGACGAAGAACCCGATCGCGGCGGCGAAGCTGGCCGAGTTCATCAACACCGATCCCGAGTCGACGAAGATGTTCGCGACCCAGCAGTTCCTCTTCCCGGTGACGAAGTCCCTGTTGGCCGACACCTCGTTCGTCGACCGCCCGCTGCCCTTCTACGGTGGCCAGACGGTGAACAAGCTGTTCGCGGGGATCAGCGACACCGTGGACACGAAGTTCCAGTGGCCGCCGTTCCTGGACCAGGCCTACAGCGACTGGGGCGAGACCGTCGGTAAGTCGTTCGCGAACAAGAGCGATACCAGCACCGCCCTCGACCAGTGGCAGGACCGGACCACGAAGTACGCGAAGAACCAGGGCTTCAAGGTCGAGCAATGAGCGTCAACACGACCGATCGGCTCGGCGCGCGGGCGCCGAGCCGGGCCGAGGTACGCCGGCGGGCGCGCGGCGTGAGCCACGCCCGCACGGGCTACCTCTTCGTCGCGCCGTTCATGCTGGTCTTCCTGGGCCTGCTGGTGTTGCCGCTCGCGTACGCGGCGTACCTGAGCCTGTTCCAGGAGCGGCTGATCGGCGGCACGGTGTTCGCCGGGCTCGGCAACTACACCCGGGCGCTCACGGATCCGCGGTTGCTGCACGGAGTCGGCCGGGTCGGGCTGTTCTTCCTGATCCAGGTGCCGATCATGCTCGCGATCGCGTTGTTCGCGGCGCTGGCCATCGACAGCGGGCTGCTCCGGGTGGCGAAGGGCTTCCGGCTCGGCATCTTCCTGCCGTACGCCGTCCCAGCCGTGGTCGCCACCTTGATGTGGGGCTACCTCTACGGCCAGGACTTCGGTCTGTTCGCCCAACTGGCAGACAAGCTGAGCCTGTCGCCACCGAAGTTCCTCAGCAGCGATTGGATGCTCGGCTCCATCGCGAACATCGTCACCTGGGAGTTCACCGGCTACAACATGATCATCCTGTACGCCGCTCTGCGGGCCGTACCGCACGACCTGTACGAGGCCGCCGCGGTGGACGGCGCCGGGGCGATCCGGACGGCGTGGAGCATCAAGATCCCGGCGCTCCGGCCGGCCCTGCTGGTCTGCCTGATCTTCTCGGTCATCGGCAGCTTCCAGCTGTTCAGCGAGCCACAGCTGATGCAGCGGCTCGCGCCCAGCGTCATCGACGGCGGCTACACACCGAACCTCTACGGGTACACCCTGGCCTTCACGGGTCAGGAGGTGAACTACGCCGCGACGGTCTCGTTCCTGCTCGGCGCCGTCATCGTCGTCGTGTCGTACGCCGTTCTGTTCGTCACGACCCGAAGGAGCCGGTCATGAGGGCACGACACAGCAACATGCTGACCATCTGCATGGTGGCGTTGCTGATCTACTTCCTGCTGCCGTTGTTCTGGTTGTTCGTGGCCTCGACCAAGACGGTGGGCAACCTGTTCTCGAGCTTCGGCCTGTGGTTCGCCGACGACTTCTCGCTGTGGTCCAACATCCGCGCCACCGTGACGAACGGCGACTGGGTGTTTTCCCGCTGGATGGCCAACACCGTCTTCTACTCGGTGGTCAGCGCGGGCGGGGCGGCGTTCCTGTGTGCGCTCGCCGGGTACGGCTTCGCCAAGTACCGGTTCCGGGGGAACGCCGCGATGTCCGGGCTCGTGCTCGGTGCGATCATGGTGCCGACCACGGCCCTCGCGATCCCGACGTACCTGCTGTTCAGCAAGGCCGGGCTGGTGAACACGCCGTGGGCGATCATCCTGCCGTCACTGGTCAGCCCGTTCGGCCTGTTCCTGATGCGCATCTATGCCCAGGACGCGGTTCCGGACGGGATCATCGAGGCCGCGCGGATCGACGGGGCGGGTGAGTTCCGCATCTTCTTCCAGGTCGCGGCCCGGATGCTTGCCCCGGGCATCGTCACGGTGGTGCTGTTCACGCTGGTCGCGACCTGGAACAACTACTTCCTGCCGCTCATCATGCTCAACAACCCCGACCTGTACCCGGTCACGGTGGGGCTCGCGCAGTGGTCGTCTCAGGCCGGTGCCGGCGGCGGGACGACCGGTGCAGTGCTGTCCCTGGTGATCACCGGTTCGTTCCTGTCGGTGATCCCGCTGATCGCCGCGTTCCTGCTGCTGCAGCGGTACTGGCAGTCGGGGCTGGCCTCCGGCGGCATCAAAGCCTGATTCCCTTCTAAATTTGGAGAAACTACTGTGCACGAACGTGTGCTTTTCGGAGCTGCGTACTACCACGAATATCAACCGAACGACCGGCTCGAGCTCGATCTCGACCTGATGGCCGAGGCGCGGTTCTCGGTGATCCGCGTGGGCGAGTCGGTGTGGTCGACATGGGAGCCGGAGAACGGGCGGTTCGACCTGGACTGGCTGCAGCCTGTTCTCGACGGCGCGCATTCCCGCGGTATCGCGGTGCTGCTCGGCACCCCGACGTACGCCGTCCCGCCGTGGCTGGCCCGCCTGTACCCGGAGATCACCGGGGAGCGTAAGACGGGTCAGCGGATCGGGTGGGGCGCGCGGCAGGAGGTGGACTTCACTCACCCCGGCTTCCGCTTCCACGCCGAGCGGGTGATCCGCAAGATCGTGGAACGGTACGCCGATCACCCGGCGGTCATCGGCTATCAGGTCGACAACGAGCCGGGCAACGAGTTGCTGCACAATCACGGCGTGTTCCAGCGGTTCGTGGACAGCCTGCGGCACAAGTACGGTGACGTGCAGACGCTGAACGACGAGTGGGGTCTCGTCTACTGGTCGCACCGGCTGTCGGACTGGGCCGACCTGTGGACGCCGGACGGCAACGTGCAGCCGCAGTACGACGTCGCGTGGCGGCAGTTCCAGGCGGACCAGACGACCGAGTTCATCGGCTGGCAGGCCGACATCGTCCGCGAGTACGCTCGTCCGGACCAGTTTGTGACCACCTGCATCGCCTACGACCGCCCTGCCGTCGCCGACGACGAGCTGGTACGACGCCTCGACCTGACGGCGGGGAACCCGTACTACTCCATGCAGGACGGACTGCAGCACCCGCACGCCGGGTCGGCCAGCCAGGGCTGGACCACCAACGGCACCTGGGCGCTCTATCTCAGCGCGGACCGGATGTACTCGTCCAAGCAGAGCCCCTTCCTCGTCACCGAGACCAACGCCCAGGCGATCGGCGCCCCGTGGCAGAACCGCCCGGCGTACGACGGCCAGTGGCGGCAGGCCGCGTGGGCGCTCGTGTCACGTGGCGCCAAGATGATCGAGTACTGGCACTGGCACACGCTGCACTTCGGCACGGAGACGTACTGGGGCGGAGTCCTCCCCCACAGCGGGCAGCCGGGCCGCATGTACCGGGAGGTCACGCAACTCGGTGCCGAGTTCGAGGCCGCCGGCTCACTCGTCGCCGACCTCACTCCGGACAGCGACGTGACGATGCTCTACTCGACGCCGAGCAAGTGGCTGATGCAGAAGTACCCGGCGCTCGCGCACGCGGACGGCAGCCCGGACGAGCGTTCGTACCACGGGTTCTTCGATGCCTTCTATCGTGGGGCTTTCGACGCCGGTCTGCAGGTCCGCATCCTGCACACGAGCCAGTTCACCGGCTCGGTGCAGGACGCCCCGGTTCTCGTCGTACCGGCGCTCTACCTGGCCGACACCGAACTGCTGGACCAACTGGTCGCGTACGCCGAGGCTGGTGGGCACCTGGTCGTCGGACCGCGCACCGGGTATGCCGATCACGAGGCACGCGCGCGCACGGACGTACAGCCGGCCAAGCTCGCCGCCGCAGCCGGCGTCTGGTACGACGAGTTCAGCAACGTCAGCGTGGACGTACCAGTACGCGGCACCGGTCTGGAACTGGGCACCGGCGCTGCAGGGAGCCGCTGGATCGATGGGCTCACCGTCGACGGCGCCGACGTACTGGTGGGTTACGACGACCCGCATTTCGGGCGGTGGCCGGCGATCACCTCGCGGGCACACGGCTCCGGCCGGATCACGTACGTCGGCACCGTGCCGAACCCGGCCTTGTCCGCGGCGCTGTTCCGGTGGATCAAACCCGCGGCCTGGACCGATCTGCCGGCCGGGGTGACCGTCACCTCCGCGACCAGTGCGGATGGCCGGCGGATCCGGTTCGTCCACAACTGGTCGTGGGACAGCGTCGACCTCAAGCTGCCCGGGCCGGCTCACGACGTACTCGCGAACCAGCCGACCAACGGCGAGCTGGACCTCGGCCCCTGGGACGTGCGGGTACTGGTCGAGCCGGATCAGTAACCGTTGCCGTTGTCGTAGCCGCCGTCGGACGACGACGGGGCCTGGGCGGGCGCCGCGGCTGAGGTGGTCGCGGCGTGCCAGGTGAAATTGACGCCGGAGAACGCGTCGGCGAGGTTGTTGCCCTTGGCCTCGCCGGCGGCGGTGTCGAGTTTGAACGTGTAGAGCGGCTTGCCCTGGAAGGTGAGCTGCTCCGCGCCGGTGTCGGAGCGTTTGATCGTGGCCAAACCCTTCACAGCCTGCGCGTCGCCGGTCGCGGGCATCCAGAAGCTCAGGCAGTTGCCGGTGCACTTGATCGTGCCGCCGGCTTCCTGGTCGGCGAAGTACAGCGTCTTCCCGGAGGCGTCGACCAGCGTCTGACCGACACCGCTGACGTCCTTCACCGAGACGGCGGCCGCCGCGGGGCCGCCACCACCGGAAGGTTGCGCGTCGGCACCGCAGGCGGTGAGCGCGCCGAGCGCCGCCACCGTTGCTCCTAGCAACAAGATTGTGGTTTTCATCGAGATCTCCTCTCCCCCACAGATACGCGAGATCCGGCCCGGCGGTTCAGTTGAACCTTTCACCGCCGTACCGCGTATTCCCTGGGTGTGGATGACGACACGGTGATCCGCGCGCTGTACGACAAGTACCGGCGGCCGCTGTTCGGGTATGTCCTGCGCTCCGTGGGCGACCGGCAGTACGCCGAGGACATCGTGCAGGAGACGATGACGCGCGCCTGGACGCATGCGGCCGACCTGGACCCGGACCGGGCCGGGCGCTGGCTGTTCACGGTCGCCCGCAACCTGGTGATCTCCGGGCGCCGCAGGCAGACCGCGCGGGCGACGGAGGTGCCGATCGAGGACCGCGAGTTCCCGGCGCTCGGCGACGACATCGATCGTGTGCTGCAGGTCTGGCAGGTGATCGACGTACTGCGGGGACTCAGTAAGGACCACCGGCAGGTGATCGTCGAACTGTTCTACCGCCGGCTCACCGTCAACGAGGCGGCCGCTGTCCTCGGTGTACCGCCGGGAACGGTGAAGTCGCGCAGCTACTACGCACTGCACGCGTTGCGCGCCGCGCTGGAGGAACGAGGAGTGACTGGCTCATGACGTGCCCGGAGACGATGTCGATCGGGGCCTTTGTGCTCGGTGCGCTGGAGGCGACCGAGCGTCTCGCGGTCGAGGAGCACCTCGTGACCTGTACGGCGTGCCGCGAGACGTTGCTGCAGTTCGCGCATCTGCCTGGGCTGCTGCACGCCGTACCGGTTGAGGACATCGAAGCGGAGCAGCCGGAGCCCGCACCGCTTCAGCTGAGCAAGACGAGGCGGCCGCGGTGGGTGCTGGCCGCCGCAGCAGCGGCAGCGATGGCTGGTGTCGCCGGCTGGGGACTGCTGTCCGCGCCGGCGTCAGCAACGTGGACGGCGACGGACGGGGTTGGCGGTCTCGACACGACGGCCAAGCTGGTCAGCCGTGGCTGGGGCACGGACATCCAGCTCCGCCTGACCGACCTGAAGCCGTACGAGCACTGCATGCTCGTCGTCCACGGCCGCGACGGAACCGTAGAGACAGCCGGCTGGTGGGCTGCTAACGGCAGCTACCACGCACAGGTTCCCGCGAGTACGTCGATCCCGCTCCGCGACATCGACCACCTCGAAGTGGTCGACGCAGGGGACACCGTACTGAGCACGGTGTCCCCCACGACGCGCTGACTCACCAACTGTTGTTGGAGATTCCCGTGCCCAGGTAGACCTGGTCGTAGGTGTTTCCGTCGTTGTCGTCGGTGTAGGCGACCGCTACTTCGGCGAACGGCGACACCGCGACCGTCATCTGCTCCTGCCTACCTGTGGCCACGGAGCTCAGCCGCTGCGCCGACAACCGACCTGTGTCGGTGCCGTCGGTGCCGAAGCCACGTACCCACACGTCCGGATCAGCGCCGGCCACTGTCCAGCCCACGACCGTCTGCGACTGGTCGTCGATACCAATCGACGGTGCCACACCAGCAGCCGCGACCTGTACGTCGGCGTACCGAGCAGTGCCCGCAGTGTTGAACGCACGCGTCGCCACAGCGCCGGCCGACTCCCAGGCGACCGCGAAATCGCCGTTGAAGTTGGCTGCCGCAGCTGGATGCGTCTGCTGACCTGTGGTGTTCGAGTTGGCGACCCGGCGCGACAGCGTGGCTGCACCGTTCGTGCGGCCCAGCCGGATCAGTCCGATGTTGTAGTCGCCGTTGGCGTCGCCGTCCTCGTCCCACACGACGACCGCGTCACCTGACGCCGACACGGCCACATCCGGGTTGTGGTGCTGACCGGTGGTCTGCGAGGCGGTCACCTCCCAGGCGCGTGTGGTCGGTCCGGTGAAGCCGGCCGCCTTCACTGTTGCCGGCGTACCGGTCTGGATGTCTTCCCACGCCACGGTGAATGCGACTGCAGCACCGGACGGTGCGCCGTCCGGGTCGACAGCGACTCGCGGGTTGATCTGCTGGCCGGTGGAGCTGCTGTTGGAGTTGCCGGACGCTGTGACGGTACCGGCGGTGTTCACGACGCGGTACGGGATGTTGTAGTACCCGTTGCCGTCCGGGTCGTCCTGCCACACCACGACGGCGTTGCCCTTGTCGTCCAGGCCGACGTCCGGGTGCAGGTGCCGCCAGTTCGTCACACCGCTACTTCCGCCCGCGGACAGCTTCGTCTCGTACACCGCAGTGCCGTTGCGGAAGAGCCGCAGGTAGATCTCGCTGTGCACGTTGTCGGTCGCGTTGTCGGTGTCGCGGTCGTCCTCCCACGCCACCGCGACGTACCCGTTGCGGTTGATCGCAACGGAGGCTGCATCCTGATCGCCGGTGGAGACACTGTTCGCCGCCACCCAGGTGGGAGCAGCAATGTGCGCCTCGGCGGTGGTCGCGGTGAGGGTCAGCACCGTCGCCGCAATCGCTGTAACAGCAAGCGTCTTCTTCATCGTCACACCGCCTGCAGTCCGGGTTGACCCTCTTGGATGACGAACGATTTCGCCGTACTCACGGCGGCGCCGTGCTCCGAAACCTTCGCGACAGCACGGAAATCGGCCCGCAGCTGGGTCGGGCTGATCGTCGTCCGGACGTAGCCGCGACGGTTCTGGTAGAACCGCAGCCACGGATTCTCCGCGAGGTTCGGGATCGTGGTTGCCCCGTCGCCGTCGCCACTCGAGGTGACCGAGCTCGTCACCAACTCGGACCCGATGACCGCCGAGTTCGCGTTGCTGTAGTCGGCTTTCAGATCGCTGGCCCACGCGCGATGGACGTCACCGGTCAGGACGACCGGGTTGCGGGTTCCGCGGTCGATCCAGCCCTGCTGGATGCGGGCCCGCGAGGCGCGGTAGCCGTCCCACGAGTCCATGCTCCCCGCACCGGCCGAGTCGAACCGGCGAGCGAAGAACACCTGCTGTCCAAGGATGTCCCACGTGCCGTAGTGCTGGTTGAGACCGTCGAGCAGCCAGGTCTCCTGGGTGTTGCCCGGCAGACTGCGGCTGGCGAGGTCAGCGTCGGAGCACACCTTCCAGCCGTCGCCACAGGCCTGGTCGTTGCGGTACTGCCGTGTGTCGAGCATGTGGAACGTCGCGAGACTCCCCCACCGCAGCCGGCGGTAGAGCGGGATCGAGTTGCCGCTGTTCGCCTGGGCGGGCCGCAGCGGCATGTTCTCGTAGTACGCCTGGTACGCCGCAGTCCGGCGAGCGGTCCACTGCGCTGTCGTCAGAGACGGCGTACTGTCCGCTCGCACCATGTTGGCGTAGTTGTTCTCCACCTCGTGGTCGTCCGGTACGACGAGCCACGGCGCGACCGCATGCGCTGCCTGCAGGTCGGGGTCCGACTTGTACTGCGCGTACCGGCGACGGTAGTCCGCGAGCGACACGATCTCGCTCGCACCCGCGTGCAGGCGAGGCCTTCCGGTGGTGGCGCCGTACTCGTAGATGTAGTCACCCAGGAAGAGGATGAGGCCCGGGTTCTCCTCGGCCATGCGCCGGTAGACCGTGTAGTAGCCCTCCTCGTAATGCGCACAGGAGGTGAAGGCCATCACCAGGTCTCGCCCGTTGGTGCCCACAGCCGGAGCGGTCCGGGTGCGGCCGACGGGTGACAGGTGGCCCTGCGCGCGGAAGCGGTAGAAGTAGTCCGCGTCCGGGCTGAGGCCGCCTGCGATGACATGCACCGAGTGGGCGGAGGCGTACTTCGCGGTCACCGTGCCGGACGCGACCAGCGTGCTGAAGGTGTCGGTGGTCGACACCTGCCAGTCAACGGCGACATCGGCGTTCGCCATGCCGCCTTGGCCGTCGCCATTCAGCGGCGAAGGTGCCAGACGGGTCCAGAGCACGACGCTGTTGGCGTCGGGCTCACCGGACGCGATGCCGAGCTGGAACGGGTACGGGACGGCGGCGGTGGCGGTGATCACGGACGACTGGGCGGCAGCCGGGAGGGCGCCGGCCCCAGCTGCGGCGAGTCCGCCGAGAACAAGGGTCCTGCGACTGATTGGGCTCATGAGGCCTCACCTTCACGGGTACTCAGGGCGGTAGGCCCCCGGATCGGTCGAACTGCGGGTGACCATTCGGGAACCTTGAGTGTGTGCGGTGCTCCGTGCCCATGATTGCGCAGAATTGGTAAATTTCCTACAGCAGAACGAGCAGCAGCAGTACGGCGGCCGGAACGCCCTCCAGCAACGTGTTCAACCAGAGTCGCCGCTCCGTTGCGAGCAGGACGAGCGCCAGGAAGATGTGCTGCGCTGCGGTGAAAGCGACCAGCGCCTCACCCTGCGGCACATGCCCGGTCCGGGCGAGGACGACGCCGAGCGCCAGCGCGACAGCGGTCGTGAAGTTGTAGAACCCGAGGTTCACGATCCACAACCTGACCGCGTCGAAGTCCCGGCGCTCCAGCAGGAACAGCGGATACAGCCGCGGATGGCGGTAGAAGAACGACTCCATCAGCCAGACCCACGCCAGCATGACCGCGATGGCGATCGCGAGGATCTGCGCCGCCGTCCTCATGACGCAGCCCCCAGGCTGACGCCGTGCCGGCTCGTGATCTCACCCAGCGCGGCGTAGTCGGCCGGATCGGCGCCGGCCAGGTCCGCGAAGAACGCGCCCATCCGCCCGGTCTGACTGACAGCGAGGAACTTCGCCGACGGCGTCAGCACCGAGAACGTGTTCACGGTGCCGGCCGGGATGCTGATCGAGGCGCCAGGTCCGAGGTCGTAGCCCTGGTCCCCTGCCTGGACGAGGATCCGTCCCTGCAGGACGTAGAACGCCTTGCTCCACGACTCGCTGTGCGGCGGCGAGGCGTCGGCGCGCGGCGCGTCGATCTCGAACAGCTCGTACTGCCCGCCGGTGTGCTCGGCGCCGATCTTGACCGTCACGGTCGCGTCCGGGGCGGCGTATTCGACACCGCTGCCCGCATTGCTCAGATGCACTGTTTCGTTCATGACTGCGACGGTAGGAAGCGGCGTACGGCGGAGGTATCCCGTGCGGCTGTGCTCGTCGCAGCCACCCGAATCCCCACATTTCGGGGATAGGCGGCCGGGGTACGTCGGCGCATACTGAGCGCATGTGGGAGGGGCGGGCGCGGGCCGCGCGCCGGGACATCGCGGCACTGGCGACCTCGGGGATGGGCGTCGCGGAACTGCACGCGGCCGCGATCGAGGTGGTCGAACAGGTCGTCGGCAGCGAGCTCACCTGCTGGGCCGGCATGGACCCGGGCACGCTGGTGATCAGCTCGATGACGAGCGGCGCGGCCCGCATCCCAGCCGAGTACGAGCCGCGGCTGGCGGAGACGGAGTACGCCGGAACCGTGCCGAACTCGTTCGCCGAACTGGCCCGCACGTCACACCAGGTCGCACGCTTGTCGGACCTGCCGTACCGCGAGGTGGTCGGACACCGACGGCTGAACGAGGTGTGGCGGCCGCTCGGGATCGAGCACGAGGTCCGGACGACGTTCGTCGTCGACGGGGACTGTTGGGGCGCGGCCGGGTTCGTCCGCAGCGGTCCCGACTTCAGTGACCGGGAGGTGGAGTTCCTCGGGTCGGTGGCGCCGATCATCGGCGCTGCGACGCGGGTCGCCGTACGGACGGACGCACACGGGTACCGCGGAGGGGTCGGCCCGTCGATCGTCGTCACCGGACCGACCGGCGCGCCGCGGGCGATCACCGCAGCCGCCCAGATCTGGCAGGACGAGCTGGACGACATCGCGCCGGGACGCTTCGACGTACTGCTCCGGGCCGTCGTCACGGGCACCCGAGCCTCCGGCACCTTCCAGGCGCGGGTGCAGACCGCCGCCGGCGAGTGGGTGCTGATGCAGGGCAGCCGGCTGCTGGGTGACAGCGAGGACGAGGTGGTGGTGACGATCGAGCCTGCCTCGGGTCAGCACCTGGTCGGCATGCTGCTCGCGGCGTACGGCCTGACCACGCGCGAGCGGGAGATCTGTCTGGAGATCATCTCCGGGCACACCACCGGCGCGATCGCCGACCGGTTGTCGATCTCGCCGCACACGATCCAGGACCACCTGAAGTCGGCGTTCGCCAAGGTCGGCGTCCGGAGCCGTGGCGAACTGGTGGCGACGCTCAGGCCGGGATGAGCTGCTTGCGATACGTCCCCGGCGGTACGCCGAAGTCGCGCTTGAACGCCTTTGCGAACGCGAACTCCGACGTGTAGCCGATCTCCTTCGCCACCGTGGCGATCGGGCGATCACAGTCCCGCAGCAGCCGCGCCGCGGTCGTCATCCGCCAACGGGACAGGTATGTCAGCGGCGGCTCCCCGACCGCCTCTGTGAACCGCCGCGCGAAGGCAGCCCGCGACAACCCGACCTCGGAGGCCAGGTCGGCGACCGTCCACGCGGCGCCCGGCCGCTCGTGGAGGAGCTCCAGCGACTGCACGACCGCGGGATCGGTCAGCGCCCGCGACCAGCCCCGATCCGCCGGGCAGTCGCTGTCCTCGAACCAGGCCCGCAAGATCAGCACGAGAAGCGCATCCACCAGCGCCGGCACGACCGCGGCCGCGCCGGGCCGCTGCGCGTCGAGCTCCTCGCCCAGGATGCTGATGGCCGTATGCAACGACCGGTGGCGGCCGGGGTTCGCCGGTACGACGACCACGTCGGGCAGCCTGCTCAGCACCGGGTGCGGGCGCTCCCGGTCCAGCCGGTAGGTGCCGCACAGCAGCAACGACCGCGCGCCCTGACCCTGCGGCGGCTCCTCGACCGACGGGTCGAAGTCGACCAGCGGCGAATCGGGATGGTCCGCGATCGCATGCTCGACGCCGCGCGGCAGCAGGACCGCGTCACCCGGGCCGAGCGGGATCGGGTCGCCGTCCGGCGGCAGCAACCACGCAGTACCTTGCAGGACAAGGTGGAAGGTGGCGCCGAACGAGTGCACGAAGCGCAGTCCCCACGGCCCCCGGACGTCGGTGCGCCCGGACGTGGCCGGGCCGGTCCTCATCGCGGCGACGACATCGGCAAGCACATCCATACCTGGCATCATACGCGCACCAATCAAGACGATCGGATATAAAGCTGCGCTCAATGGACATAGATCCGCTCGCCACAGCGGCCTACTGTCGGTGACAGAACCCAACGACTAGGAGTATCAATGAGCATCGTCGTCACCGCCGCCACCGGGCACCTGGGCACGCTCGTCATCGACGAGCTGCTGCAGCGGGTCCCCGCCGATGAGGTCGTCGCGGTCGTACGCAACGCCGCGAAGGCGGCCCCGATCGCGGACCGCGGCGTCGAGGTCCGGGTCGCCGACTACAACGACCCGGACGCGCTCGCGAAGGCCTTCGGCGCTGATGACACAGTGCTGCTGATCTCGGGCCTCGACCCGAACCGCCTCGAACAGCACCAGGCCGTCATCACGGCCGCCATGAACGCCGGGGTCGCGCGGATCGCGTACACCAGCGTGCTCGGCGGACCTGACGCGGACTTCGAGCTGGCCGCCGACCACATCGCCACCGAGCAGGCGATCCTCGATTCCGGGCTGCCGTACACGTTCCTGCGCAACGGCTGGTACAGCGAGGTCTACACGGACCAGATCGCCGTACAGCTGGTGAACGGGGTCGTCGGGAGCGCGGGTGACGGGCGGATCGCGTCGGCCGCGCGGCGGGACTACGCGGCGGCGGCTGCCGTCGTACTGACCGGCGAAGGGCACGAGAAGAAGGCGTACGAGCTGAACGGCGACACGACCTGGACACTGACCGACTACGCCGCCGAGCTGTCGAAGCAGTCCGGTCAGAACGTTGCCTACAACAACCTCTCCCCCGAGGATCTCACCCAGGTGCTGACAGCTGCCGGAATCCCGGCGCCGTTCGTCCCCGTCCTCGTCGGCGTCGACGACGCCATCAAGCGCGGCCTGCTGGCCGGCCGCGGATCCGACCTTTCCCGCCTCATCGGCCGCCCCACCACCCCGATCGCGGACACGATCGCCGCCGCTTTGAACGCCTAAGGAGCCGCGACGAGCTGGTTGTGCTGCTCGCCCAGGCCATCCGCCCAGACCCGTAGTACGTCGCCCGCGCGTAGGTACCGGGGTGGTTTCTGTCCCGCACCTACGCCGGCCGGCGTGCCGGTGCTGATCACGTCGCCCGGGTAGAGCGTCATGAACTGCGAGATGTAGTGCACCAGGTGCGCGACGCCGAAGATCATCTCGGCCGTCGAACTGTCCTGCAGCGCCTCGCCGTTCACGTCCAGCCCGAGCTTGATCGCCTGCGGATCCGGCACCTCGTCCGCGGTCAGGATCCACGGGCCGAGCGGGCAGAACGTCGCCGAGTTCTTGCCCTTGTCCCACTGCCCGCCGCGCTCGAGCTGGAAGTGCCGCTCGGACACGTCGTTCACCAGCACATACCCGGCGACATGCTCCATCGCCGCTGCCTCGTCGGCGAGGTACGACGCCGTACGCCCGATCACCACGCCCAGCTCGACCTCCCAGTCGGTCTTCTCGCCGCCGCGCGGAATCACCACGTCGTCATGCGCGCCGACCACGGTGTCCGGCGCCTTCATGAAAAGGATCGGCTCGGCCGGCGCCTGCTGCCCGCCCTCGGCCGCGTGGTCGGCGTAGTTCAGTCCGACGCACACGACCTTCCCGGGGCTGAGCGGTGCGGCCAGTCGCGCCGCCTCGAACTCCACCGCCGGGCCGGTGGCCGCGGCGGCCCGTTCACGCCAACGGTCCGGGTCGAACGCCTCCGACGTACCAGGCAACGTCGCCACCCGGCCGTCGTCGGCGAGTACGGCGTCGCGCAGTCCGTCGTCGGTGTGGATCCGGAGCAGTCTCACTTGTTCCTCCAACCAGAGTTCTTCGCCCAGTTCAGGTACGCGATACCCAAGGCGTGCGAGCCTTGCACAGGCACGAGTTGTACGGCGTCGTACACGCGCAATGACTGCTGATAGACCAGCAGATCCTGCTCGGCGTACGCACCCCAGCGGGCACACTGCACCGCATTCGCCGGCACCGCGACGCCCGTCCCGTCGACCCGGTACCAGACCTCGGTCGCGGACCGGATCAGCTTCTGTGTGAACGTCTTCGTGAAACGCTGGATGTCCGTGGCGGGTCCGCCCACGATCCCCGCGTCGTACGCCGCATGCACGAACTCGGTGCTGATCGCGGCGTGGCTCAGGTCCTCGATCTGCTTAGAGGCCGGGTACGACGGCGTGTACTCCGAGATCCCTGCGGTCTTCGTGTACCCGGCGTACAGCTGGCTGTACGGCGGCCAATAGGTCCAGACGTAGGCGTCGCCAACGAGTCGCAGCGCGGGCTCGTACGCCTTCAACATCTGCAGGACCCGGGTCCGGTAGCGCGGCTGCCTGGTCACGCGGAACAGCTCGACCAGCACCTGGCCGATGCCCTGGCTCTGGTTGTACGGCTGGATGGTCCCGTCGAACGGGATCGGCGCGCCCTTCGGCCACACGTAGTCACCCGTGCCGTCCGCACGCGACACCCACTCCGGGTCATGGAACGCGACCGCCGCGGTCGCCGCATCCAGAACCTCCCTCGCGAACTCCTGCCGCTCGCCGCGCCGGAGCTTCGGCGACTGCAGCACCATCCGGGCGTAGCGGGCCAACGGGAACGTGATCATGCCGGTGTGCACAGCGAAGACGTAGTACTGCGACTTGAACGCGATCGTGGTCGCCGCCGGTGCGGGCGCGGCCGCGGGAGCCGTCCGCAGATCGACGGCGGTCCAGCGCAGCGATGCGTTGTAGGCGTTGTTGACCGCTGTCACGACGTACGTCGGTGACGCCGGATCGAGGCTGACGGCGGGCAGCGTGACGACGGTGGTCGTGGCGGGGTTGCGGAGCACGAGGTCGAAGGTGCCGTCGGCAACGTTCAGCACCTCGGCGGTCGACTCGGCCGATCTGATCCCGGCCCAGCGGAGCTGAATCGCCGGAGCGCCGGTGGCGTCGGGGAGCACGCCGTGGCCGGCGGTGTAGTTGCCGGCTGTGCGCCAGACCTTTCCGGCCCGGCCGGTGTAATCCTCGACGCGCCTGGCGTGGTCGGTGGTTTTCATCAGGTGCCTGGCGCGGTCCTCGAACGTGCGCAGGTAGCGCTCGTCCTGGTAGGCCTCGTACATCCGCAGCAGGCCCAGCAGGAAGTAGGACTCACCCCAGGCGTACAGACCGGCCTCGTTGTCCTGGGCGTTGGACGCGAGATAGCCGGCCTGCGCTGCGTCGAACGCGGCCGGAGAGTCGTAGACGAGTGGATCGGCTGTGGGTGCTGACAGAGCCGACAGAGCCGGGAGACCGGCCCAGGCTGCGACCCCGCCGGCGGCGGTGGTGAGTAGGAGCGTGCGGCGGCTGAGCTCAGGGTGCATCGGTGCCTCACAAGAATTGGGGGTGGGCGGGGGTTGGGCGGGAGGGCGGGTCAGCCTTTGACGGCGCCGCCCATGCTGTTGAGGATGCGTTTCTGGAGCAGGAGAAAGACGACGACGACCGGGACCAGCGAGATCACGGTGCCGGCGGCGAGACCGCGGACGTCGGTGCCGGAGACGCCGCTCAGGTAGGCGATCCCGAGCGCGATCGGGAACTTGGACTGGCTGGTCAGCACCACCAGCGGCCAGATGAAGCTGTTCCACACCGACACGAATCCGAGGATCGCCAGTACGGCGAGCGTCGGCGCCACGATCGGCACGCAGATCCGCCAGAAGATCGCGAACTCGTTCGCACCGTCGACGCGGGCGGCCTCGACGATCTCGTCCGGGATCTGCGAGAACGCCTGGCGGAGCAGGAAGATGCCGAGCGACGACAGGATCGCGGGCAGGATCACCGCGGCGAACGTGTCGGTCAGCCCGAGCTCGCTCATCACCAGGAACCGCGGGATCAGCATCAGTTCGCCGGGCAGGAACATGATCGACAGGAACAGCATGAAGAACACGCCGCGACCGCGGAACGCGATCCTGGCCAGCGGGTACGCCGTCAGCGCGGACACCACGAGGTACACCGGGACCGTGATGCCGACGTAGATCACCGAGTTCACCAGGAACCGCGCGTACGGGATCGTCGTCCACGCCTCGCGGAACCATTCGGCCACCGGCGGCCGCGGGATCAGGTCGGGCGGGAACCCGAACACGTCCTGGCCGGCGGGCTTGGTCGCGGCGCTGAGCAGGATCAGGAACGGCCCGATGAACAACGCGGCGACGGCGATCAGCAGCAGATACAGCCCGATCCGGCGCGCGTTGAGCCTCGGCGTACGCCGGTAAAGCCGCCTGGCCATCAGATGTCCCTCCGCCGGGTCACCAACAGGTTGAAGCCGGCCAGGACGATCATGATCGCCCACAGCAGCAGGCCGACGGCGCTCGCGTAGCCCATGTCGTAGTCCTCGAAGGCTTTCGACCAGATGTAGTAGCCGAGGGTGAGAGTGGCGTCGAGCGGCCCGCCCCGGGTCAGCACGTACACCGACTCGAAGGCCCGCATCGCCTCGAGCATGCTGAGCACGAGCGTCACCGCGAACGTCGGCCGCAGCGACGGTACGACGACGTTCAGCAGCCGCTGCCACGCGTTCGCACCGTCGATCGTCGCCGCCTCGATCTGGTCCGAGGGGACGGACTGCAACCCGGCCAGGTAGATCATCATGAACAGACCGGCGTTCTTCCACGCCTCCAGCAGCACGACCGTGGGCAGCGCCCAGTGCCGGTCGAGCAGGAAGTCGGTCGGTCCGGCGCCGAACAGGCCGAGCACCCAGTTCACGACGCCCTCGCGGTTGAACACGTACCGCCAGGCGACCGCCACCGCGACCATCGACGTGATCACCGGCAGGTAGTAGAGCATCCGGAACGCCTGGATCGCGCGCAGCTTGAGGTTCACCAGCATCGCCAGGAACAGCGGCGCGACCACGGTCAGCGGCAGGAACATCAGCACGAACAGCAGCGAGTTCCGCAGCGCGATCCAGACCCGCGGGTCGTGCGCCATCCGGACGAAGTTGTCCAGCCCGGAGAAGCGCACCGGATGCACGATGTCGTAGTCGGAGAACGCGAGCTGGATCGCGATCACGGCCGGCCACGCGAACATCGCGGCGTAGAACAGCAGCCCGGGCAGCATGAACACGTACGGCGTGTACCAGTGCTGACCGACCACGCGGCCCTTCAAACCCGGCATACCCGCTCCTCGTGTCTGAAACCCGGATTTCAGATACCAAGCTGACGGGAACCGTAACGCAGAACGCAGCGGCCCGGAAGCGGTAACTCCAGAAAATTTCCGGCATCTTCCGTTGACTCGTGCGAACAGATGGCGAACACTCTGATGTCTGTAAGCCAGGTTTAGGACATTCCCCTATGAGGAGCCAATGATGGCCCGACTCCGACTCACCGCCGTTGTCGCCACGCTCGTCCTCGCACTCACCGGCTGTGTGTCCGGCAGTCCCGCGGGCGGCGGTGACGACCAGAAACAGTCCGGCGACGCCTACTCCGGTGACGTCGAGTGGTGGACGATCAACCTGCAGAAGAACTACGGGCCGGACATCCAGAAGTGGATCGACGCCTACCAGAAGGAGCACCCGAAGGTCTCGATCAAGTGGGTCGACGTACCGGGTGCCGACATCACCACCAAGCTGCTGGCGGCGATCGCCAGCGGCAAGGTGCCGGACGTCGTCAACTTCACCTCCGCGACCACCGGCCTGTTCGCCGGCTCGATGGCCGACCTGAGCTCGCTGTTCAGCGCCGACGACGTCGCCGCGTACCTGCCGAACCTGGCCGAGCCGTTGGTTGTCGACGGCAAGCGCATCGCGATCCCGTGGTACAACGGCGGCACGTCACTGGCGTTCTACAACAAGGATCTGCTGGCCAAGGCGGGTTTCGATCCGGCCAAGCCACCGAAGACGTACGACGACGCGCTCACGCTCGCGAAGACGTACCACGACGCGACCGGCAAGTCGGCGACCAACTTCATGGCGTACTCCAGCGTCGTGCAGGCGAACGGCATCCCGCTGCTCTCGGAGGACGGCAAGACGGCCGCGTTCAACACACCGGAGACCCTCGCGCTGCTGGAGAAGTTCAAGCCGCTCTTCAGCTCGGGCGCGATCGCCCCCGGAAGCCTCAGCGAGAACCCGCGGGACATGCCGCAGTCGCTGGAGAACAAGGGCATCGCGTTCAACCCGGCCGCCGTGTCCAGCTCGCTGCTGAACGTCGAGAAGAACGCGCCCGCGGTCTACTCCTCGATCACGGTCGGCCCGCCGGTGACCGGTGCCGACGGCAAGTTCTACATGCCGGGCCAGCAGGTGATGGGGATCCCCGCTAAGTCGGACAACCAGGCCGCCGCGGCAGCCTGGCTCAAGTACGTCGCCGCGCCCGAGCAGCAGCTCGCGCTGTGCAAGCTGGTGCCGATCTACCCGTCCTCGGTGAAGGCGCTCGAGGACCCGTTCTTCACCGAGATCTCCGGCACCACGCCGGCTGATCAGGCGCGGAAGATCCTGGTCGACACCTTCAAGCAGAGCATCGACGCGTCGATGGGGTCGGGCAACGACGAGCAGCTGCGGCAGCTGTTCGACGACCAGGTGCGGGCGTTCATGTCCGGGACCAAGTCGGCGAAGCAGGCCCTGGACGACGCCGAGAAGGCATGGAACGACACACTGGCGAAGGGCAAGTAGCGTGCTGCGTATTGGGATCGTGGGCGCCGGGATCATGGGCCGCGGCAACGCGTTGTCGTTGTCCGGCCGGGCCGACGCCGAGATCACGGCGGTGACCAGCCGATCCGCCGACTCCGCCGCGCAGCTCGCGGACGAGATCGCCGAGCGCGGCGCGCCGCGGCCGACGATCCATCCCGACCTCGGCGCCCTGCTGGACGACGACGCCGTGGACGCGGTCGTCCTGACCACGCCGGACGACGTCCACGGCGAGATGATGGTCCGCGCCGCGGAGGCCGGGAAGCACATCCTGGTGGAGAAGCCGATGACGACGTCGGTCGCGGAGGCCGACGCCGCGGTGAAGGCGATCCGCGAGAACGGCGTGATCGCGATGTGCCTGTTCAACCACCGGTGGGTGCCGGCGTACGCGCAGGCCTACGAGCTGCTCGCGGATCTCGGCGACGCTGCGGTCGCGTACGCGCGCAAGAACGACACGATCTTCGTGCCGACCGAGATGCTGTCCTGGGCGGATCGCACGACCTGCGCCTGGTTCCTGTCCAGCCACGACATCGACTTGGTGTCATGGCTGCTCCGAGACCAGGTACGACGGGTCTACGCGACCGCGCGCTGGGGCAAACTCCGGTTGCTCGGGATCGAGACGCCGGACGCGATCCAGATCCAGGCGGAGTACTCGCGCGGCACAGTGGCGACCTTCGAGTCCGCGTGGATCTACCCGAACACGTTCCCGACGACAGTTGATTCGTACGTCGCAGTGGTCGCGGACGACGGTGTGGTGCAGCTGGACCGGCAGCGGGAGAACGTCGTACTGGCAAAGCCGGACGGCTACAGCTATCCGCGGAACATGCTGCAGCGGGTCATGCACGGGATCCCGTCCGGTGCGTACGCCGACGCGATCGCGCACTGGGTCGACTGCTGCCGTACCGGTCGGGAACCGCTCATCACGATCGAGAGCAGCCGCAACGTCACCGCCGTGCTCGAGGCCGCCCACCTGTCGATCGAGACGCGCCAGCCCGTCGACGTGTCCATGCTGGTCGCATGACCGAAGGACCTGAGAAGCCGCGGCACATCGACGGGCGCATCAATCGGATCGGGACCGACGACCTGATCAAGGCGTTCGGCTCACCGGCCGGCGACCTGGCAGGCCTCCGCGCGTTTGTGGGCGAGCAGCTGAGGCGACCCGCCTGGCCTTTGCCGGAGTGGGCCGAGGCGACTCGAGCTACACCGGACGCCGTACTGGCAGCTGCTGCTCCACTACTCGATGGTGTCAATGTCACCGGACGTGGACTCGGGCGGTCGCAGCTGTACGGCTTCCACTACCTCGGGTGGCTCGCGCCTGGAGTGCAGGCGTGGCTGCTGACCGGTGACGAGCGCTACTTGCATGCGTTCGAAAAGCACCTCGATCAGTGGGTGGAGCACCGTGACTCGGTGACCGGTGAGTGGCCAGGTCTCGATGTCATCTGGTACTCGCTCGGCACGTGGGCCCGCTGCCGCAGTCTGCTGCCGACACTCGAGGTACTGACCTCCTCGCCGCTGTCCGACCGCGTGTGGGGCCGACTGGTCGCGACACTCGTCGGCGGAGCTCGTTGGTCGTACGACGAGCATGACGTGTTCCGGCACGGGAACTGGCAACTGGTGTGCGCGACCGAACTGCTGCACCTCAGCGCCGTGCTGCCGTCTCTCGTCGAGTCTGAGGCGTGGGCGGAGCGTGCGCGGCAGCGCATCGAGGAGCACCTGCTACTGGACATCTATCCGGACGGCGGGCACTACGAGCGCTCACCCGGGTACCACCGGATGGTGTTGACGGCTCTGCAGACAGCAGCACGGATCGACCCGGCCGTGGCGGCGCATCCCCGTTTTGCCGCGATGCACACGTGGATGTGCGAGCTGGTCTCGTCGGGCGGCTGGCTGCCGCACCTGCAGGACAGTGGGATCGAGTGGCCCGCAGCGTCGTTGCTGCGCGGCAGTTACCTGCTGAACGACCCTGTGTTCGCGCGGGTCGCAGCGCAATGGATGTCGCAGTCGGAGCTCGCTGCGGAGGTGGCGACGTTTCCTGCCCGGCCAGAGCGTGAGGACCGGTGGCTGTCGCCAGGCGGAGTTCCTGAGCTGCCGCAGGCGACTGTGCTGCCGGAGTCGGGGTACACGATCCTGCGGAGTCCAGAACTGCGTGCGGTGATCAACCATGGCCCGCACGTCGAGCACGAGTTGGAGTCGCACTCACATCGCGCCGTACTGGACCTGGTGCTGGACGGGTGGCAGCAGCCGTTGCTGTGGGAGGCGGGCGGTCCACCGAGCTACGACGATCCGGGCTACCTGACGTGGTACCAGTCGGGCCGCGGCCACAACACGATCCTCGTCGACGGCCAGGAGCTGTCGACGGACCGCAGTGTGGACGTCGACCCACTCGTCGACGCCAACGTGCTCGCCGTGTTCTCTGGCCGTCACCACGGCAACGGCCTCGAGCAGACCCGAACGATCGCACTGGTCCGCGAGAGCCCGTCGTACGTCGTTGTCACCGACCACGCGCCGGACACGCACACCTTCCGTGCTTGCTGGCACGCGCTGCACCCGTGGCGTGAGGTGGGGCAGCTCGCGTACGACGCCTCTGCGCCCAACGGACCGGGCTTGCTGTTGATCGACGCCGGTGATGCTACTCAGGTTGAGCTGACCGAGGGCGTAGCTCGTCATCCGGTGCTGGAGCGTCGGACGGCTGAGTACGGCCCGCTGCACTCGCTCACGGTGACGCGGTCGACCGGCGACTTCACGACGGTGCTGGTGCCGCACGCCGGCGCCGAGCCGGCCGCAGTGTCGGTGGATCGGGTCGACGGTGAGCTGGTGGTCGCCCTCGACGAGACGGTCGACCGGATCGGGCCGTCCACGTGGACGCGGACCGTCGACGGTCAGTTGACCTGGGCAACCGGGTGGCGGGTGCGGACGCTGCCGGGCCTCCTACGGGCGACTGACAACGTCGACGTACTGGCCAGGCCGACCGGCGACACGCTGCGCTTCGAGATCACCTGCTCCGGACGCTGCGGGCTGTGGATTCGCGCACACGGTGAGATCAGGCTCAACGGGATGCTGATCGACGCGATCGTCGAGGACGAGTGGGCGCACTTGACGCTTCCGTACGCCGGGGCGTGGACTGTTGACGGGGTTCGCTATGAGTGACGACGTAACCAGCGGGTGGTTCGACGCGCGGATCGTCACCGGCGCGCATCCTGCCTCCCTGCTCCCACCCACCGACCGGGACGCGATCGCCGCGCATCTGGACCGCTACGCGCTGTCCGGCGCTCTGGTGAGCGCGATGGCATCGTGGTTGCACGACCCGATCGGCGGCAACGCGGAAGCGTCTGCGATCGCACACGACCTGGCCGACCGCGGCGTACTGGCATGCTGGACCGCGGTCCCGGCGACGTCCGGTGAGCTCGACTCGCTGACCGACCTGGTGGATCGCGCCGTGGACGACGGCGTCGCGGCCTTCCGCATCCACCCCGCGTCGCACGGCTTCTCCCCCGCTCTGCTAATCGAATTGTACGACGCGCTCCAGACCAACCGCCTGCCGTTGTGCGTCGACGCCGCGGAACTCTCCTGGCCGGACCTGAACACGATCGCGACCCGCTTCCCGGAGCTGCCGATCGTCGTGTCGAACCTCGGGTACCGGAAGCTCCGCGACCTCTGGGCCGCGCTTGTTGGGCACACCAACGTCTTCGTCGATCTCGTCGACTTCGCCGCGCATCAGGGCGTCGAGTGGCTCGCCGCCAACGACCTCGCCGACCGGTTGCTTTTCGCCACCGGCCTCGGGGTCCGCGATCCCGGCGAGAGCATCGTCCGGCTCGCGTGGTCCGGTCTCGACGACGCGACGGTCCGCCTGGTCGGCTCGGGAAACGCGCGCCGGCTGCTCCAGGGGGTACGAGCATGATCGGGCGCCGGCCGCAGCATCGGATCGTCGACGTGCACGCCCACCTCGGCCCGTACTCGCTGTTCTTCATCCCCGAGTCGGACGCCGCGACGATGGTCGCGGTGATGGACCGGACCGGCACCGACGTCACCGTGCTCGCGGCGAACCGCGCGATCCAGCAGGACGCGCACCTGGGCAACTCGCAGTCGCTCGCCGCGGTCGATGCGTACCCGCACCGGATCGCGGCGTACGCGGTCATCAACCCGTGGCAGGAGCCGGAGCACGAGCTCGAGCGGCTCGCGGGAGACGACCGGTTCGTCGGAATCAAGGTGCATCCGAGCCTGCACCGCTACCCGGTCACCGGCGCGCGGTACGCCGCGGTGTGGGCGTTCGCCGAGTCCACCGGCTGTCCCGTGCTCAGTCACTCCGAGCATCAGTCGCCGTACGACGCGCCGCGGCTGTTCGAGGCGGTCGCGGAACGCTATCCGGGTACGTCGGTTGTCCTCGGACATGCCGGGATCACACCGGCCGGGGTGGACGAGGCGATCGCGGCAGCCCGCCGGTACGACTCGCTCTGGCTGGAGGTGTGCGGCTCGCAGATGACCGGGCCGCTGATCCGCGCCATGGTCGACCAGGTAGGCAGCGGGCGGGTGCTGTTCGGTTCCGACTTCCCCTTCATCGACCAGCGCATGTCGCTCGGCCGCGTGGTCTGTGCACCGCTGACGGAGAGTCAACGCCAAGATGTTCTCAGCGGGAACGCCCGCAAGCTGTTCCGGTGGCGGCCGCTACCGGGAGAACGAGGGGTTGGCCAATGACGGAAGAGATGCAGCAGTCCGAGCAGGTGTCCGGCGAGCGGTTGCCCGCGGTGACGGTCGGACTGTTCGGTCCACGCCGGCTGGTCAAGACGATGTCGGAGGTCGGCCAGGAGGTCGCGGAGCGGTCCGTCAACGGCGTGCGGTTCCTGACCGGCGGGTACGACGACCTGTCCGAGGCCGAGGAGCGCTACCTGCGGCTGCGGGACCGGATCGACGCGGCGGTGTTCCCCGGCCCGTGGGCGTTCGACCTGGCGACGACCGGCCACTGGCTCACCGTCCCGTCGACCCACCTGCCGCTGACCGGCGCCGCGCTGTACGCCGCCCTGCTGCGGGCCTCGCTGACGATCAAGGACGTCGACCTGAGCCGGGTCAGCATCGACTCGCTCTCACTCGCGGACGTCTCCGAGGCGTACAGCGAGATCGGCCTGGACACCGCCCAGGTGTACGACGTCCCCTACGAGGGCCCCGAGTCCGTCGCGGGGTTCGCTGCGTTCCACCGCGAGAAGTGGGAACGCCAGCACACCACGCTGGCGCTGACCACGATCCTCGCCGTGGAGCGTGAGCTGCGCGCGGACGGCGTACCGGTGCTGCGGATCGCGCCGACGCGGTCGAGTGTGCGGGATGCGCTGGAGACCGCCGTACTGCTCGGCCAGGGCACTCGGATGGGAGCGCATCAGCTCGCGATGATCGCCGTACAGGTCATTCCGACCGGTGCGTCGCGGGCCGAGTCGGGTGACTACTGGCAGCAGGAGCTGGCGTTGTCGACGCACCAGAAGCTGCTGTCCGAGGCCCGCCAGGTCGGTGCGTCAGTCACGCGCCGGTCGGACACACTCTTCCTGGTCACCACGACGTACGGAGCTCTGCTGCGGCTGACTGAGCAGTTCGCGGTTGCACCCTTTCTAGGCGCGTTGACTGCACAGCTCGGAGTACCTGTCGCTGTAGGCGCCGGAACCGGCCAGACCGCTCGCGCTGCGGAGGCAAACGCACTCATGGCCGTTGAGGACTCCGTTGCGGCAGGCGGCAAGGTGGCCGTGTACCTGGACGGCAGCAGCGACCGGGTGGACCTCGAGCCCGGTCCTGCGACAACTGAATCCGCACCGGCCGACGGGACGTCGCCGATCGACCAGCGAGCGCTGGAGATCGTGACCTCGATCGCCTCTGCCATGAGCTCGGCTCCGGGCCGACAGGTGGTCGTAGACGTTGAGAGCGTGGCCGCGATCATGCAGGTCACTCAGCGGACCGGACGCCGAATGCTGAAGGAGCTGGTCGAGGCAGGTCTCGCCTGGCCGCTGCCACCGGCTCGCTCGACCGCTGGCGGCCGACCACGCCAGCAGTTCCGCTTACTCACCGAGAAGCTCGACTGACCTTCTCGACTGACCTCTGGAGAAGCCTGTGCAGACTCGCCGTCACGACCATGCAGACCGCCTGTACGCGCGCGCCCGACAGGTGATCGCAGGCGGTGTCTCCAGCGATGCCCGCCGAGCTGACCGGCCGCTGTTCGTGGACCACGCCCGCGGCGCCGAACTGTGGGACGTGGACGGCAACAGGTACGTGGACTACGTGCTCGGCCAAGGCCCGAACCTCCTCGGCCACGCCGCACCACTCGTCGCCGACGCAGTCTCCGACCAGGTACGCCGTGGCGTCGCGTACGCCGCCCAGCACGAGCTGGAGGCACAGGTCGCCGAACGCCTGTGCAGCATGGTGCCGGCAGCGGAACTGGTCCGCTTCAACAGCGTCGGCTCAGAGGCCGTACACGGCGCGATCCGACTGGCCCGCGGCCACACCGGCCGCCCGAAGATCGTGAAGTTCGAGGGCAACTACCACGGCTGGCTCGACCCGGTCCTCTACAGCGTGCACCCGGACCTCGCCCTGGCCGGTGACGCCCGGCACCCCATCGCGGTCGGCGGTACCGCGGGCCAGCCGCGGCACGACGCGGACGACCTGATCGTCCTGCCCTACAACGATCTGCCGGCTGTCGCCGAGGTGTTCGCACGCAGCGGGGACGAGATCGCGGCGGTCATCCTCGAGCCGCTGCTCTGCAACACCGGCTGCATCACACCGGCCCCTGGCTACCTCGAAGGGCTCCGGGAGCTGACTCGGGAGCACGGGTCGTTGCTGATCTTCGACGAGATCATCACCGGGTTCCGGGTCGCTCCGGGCGGGGCGGGCGAGCTGCTGGGCGTCGTACCCGATCTGGCCGCGTTCGGGAAGGCGATGGCCGGCGGCATGCAGGTGTCCGCACTGGTCGGCTCGGCCGAGGTGATGGGGACGATCGCGGACGGCAAGGTCGCGCACGCCGGGACGTTCAACTCCCATCCGGTGGGGATGGCGGCCGCCGACGCGGTACTGCGTCATCTCGACGAGCACCGCGACGACGTGTACCCACCGCTGACCGCGACAGGTCAACGGTTGATGGCCGGCCTGCGCGCGGCAGCTGCAAAGCATGGGGTGCCGCTGCTCGTGGACGGGCCCGGTCCGGTGTTCCAGACGTACATCACGGACCAGGCCGCCGTCACGGACTACCGCACGTTCGCCGCCTGCGACCGGGCAGCGATGGCTCGGTTCCACGCGGGTCTGTTCGCTGCCGGTATCAGCATCGTGCCGCGCGGGTTGTGGTTCCTGTCCACCGAGCACACCGCGGACCAGGTCGACGAGACTATCGCGGTAGCAGACTCAGTGTTCGATTCCCTTTAGACACAGGGTCGAACGGCTTACGGTCCTGGTTGCAGGTCGAGCCGTCCGCCGGGGCCTTCAACCGGGTGAGGTAGTTGGTGATCATCGTGTCGGCGCAGGTGCTCTTGCCGATCGTGGTGTGCCCGTAGCCCTCGACTGTCACCATCCGGGCGTCCGGGTACAGGTCGGCGTACGGCCGCGTTGCCTCGTACGGCGTGGCCGGATCGTGGCGGGTGCCGAACACCAGTACCGGCTGCCGCACCTTGTTCTGCCACGGGCCGCGGAAGTCGTCGGTGTCGCGGATCCCCAGGAACTCACAGTGGATCCCGACCCAGGCGCGGAACCGGCCGAAGTGCGGGGCGCGTCGGTCGGCGGCATCGGCGTACGCCGGGTATGCCAGCGGGCGGCCGGACTGCCTCGCCTCGACACATGGCTGCAGCACGGTTCCGATCGAGTTGTAGTCCTCCTTGCGTCGGTTCCACTCGATGAGTGCCTGCGGCGCCTTCGTCGCGGCCTTTGCCCGGTTCTGGACGGCGAGCTGGGCCCACGTCTGGGCGAGCGCCGGGTAACCGATCGGGTCATAGAGGCTCGAGAACGTCATCGCCACAGCTACGGCGTACGTCACGGTCAGCGTGGAACCGTCCGGCAGGGCGACGACGACCGGGTGGGTCTTCAGCCGCTCGAGCGTGCTCTCCACAACAGTCCTCGGATCGCCGAGCTGGTTCAACGCACAGTTCGCGGCGGCCTTCTTGCACTCGGTCAGGAACTGCTCGTACGTGTCGTACGCGCCCTCGCCCTGCTTCAGCCGGACACCGACCGGGTTCGGATCGCCATTCGAGCCCGAGTACCACTCGGGGCTCAGCGTGCCGTCGAGGACCAGTGCACGGACCTTGTTCGGGAAGAGCTTGGCGTACGTCGCACCGAGGTACGTGCCGTACGAGTAGCCGACGTACGACAGCTTCTCGTCGCCGACCGCCTGCCGCAGCAGATCCATGTCACGCGCAACGTTCGCGGTCGAGTAGTGCGCGAGCCGGTCCGGCGACGTGGTCCGGCAGCTGAGCGCCTGCTTCGCCGCGTCGACGATGAACCGGCGCTCTTCCTTCGCGGTCACCGGGAACGCCGGGACGTTCGCCAGCGCCTCCGACTCCTCGGCCGCGGTCGGGTAACAGGTGGCCGGATCCGAACGGCTCACGCCCCGCGGGTCGAACCCGAGGATGTCGAACTTCGCGCGGACCTCCGGGGTGTAGATCTGCTGACCGGCCTGCTGCACCAGGTCGACACCGGAGCCACCGGGGCCGCCGGGGTTCGTGAACAGCGTGCCGACCTTGTGGGCCGGGTCGCCGGCCGGCAGCCGGGTCAACGCAATCGTCGTGGTCGGTCCGTGCGGGTTGTCGTAGTCGGTCGGGACCTCGACAGTCGCGCACTGGAACGGCTTCAGCTTCGGGTCGGTTCCACAGGTACCCCACGCGATCTGCGGTACTGCGGACTTCGCCTGAGCCACTGCGGTGGTCATCGGCGTCAGCAGCACGAGGGCCGCGCCGGCGACAGACAGTCTTCGAAGGATTCGTCTGGGCGTCATGTCACCGACCGTAGGCGGGCAGATCCTCCCGTCGCGTCCACCACGAGAAGGAGGCCGGGAACCCGTCTGCTGACGGACCCGGCCTCCCTCTCAAGCGTGAAGCTCTTAGGCGCTCTTCTCGCGGCGGTCGCGCTTGGTGCGCTCGATCTGGTCGCGCGGGATCAGCGTGGGGTTCACGTTCTCCAGCACGACCTCGCCGGTGACGACGACCTTGGCGACGTCCTCGCGGCTCGGCACCTCGTACATCACGTTGAGGAGAACCTCTTCCATGATGGCCCGCAGACCACGGGCGCCGGTGCCGCGCAGCAGCGCCTGGTCCGCGATCGCCTCGACCGCGTCGTCGCTGAACTCGAGCTCGACGTTGTCGATCTCGAACAGCCGCCGGTACTGCTTGACCAGCGCGTTCTTCGGCTCGGACAGGATCTTGATCAGCGCGTCGCGGTCCAGCGGCGAGACGGTCGTGATGACCGGGAGCCGGCCGATGAACTCCGGGATCAGACCGAACTTGAGCAGATCCTCCGGCATCACATCGGCGTACCCGCCGGCTTCCTTCGGCTTCTCCGGCTCACGCGAGGTGTTGAAGCCGAGGGTCTTCTTGCCGACCCGCTGCTCGACCATGTGGTCCAGGCCGGCGAACGCGCCGCCGACGATGAACAGCACGTTGGTCGTGTCGATCTGGATGAACTCCTGGTGCGGGTGCTTGCGACCGCCCTGCGGCGGAACACTCGCGGTGGTGCCTTCCAGGATCTTCAGCAGCGCCTGCTGGACGCCCTCACCAGAGACGTCGCGGGTGATCGACGGGTTCTCGCTCTTGCGGGCGATCTTGTCGACCTCGTCGATGTAGATGATCCCGGTCTCGGCCTTCTTGACGTCGTAGTCCGCGGCCTGGATCAGTTTCAGCAGGATGTTCTCGACGTCCTCACCGACGTACCCGGCCTCGGTCAGCGCCGTCGCGTCCGCGATCGCGAACGGGACGTTCAGCATCCGGGCGAGCGTCTGGGCGAGGTAGGTCTTGCCGCAGCCCGTCGGGCCGATCAGCAGGATGTTCGACTTGGCCAGCTCGACGGCCTCGTCCTTCGCGTGCCGGCCGGCGCTCGAGCCGCCCTGGCCGTCGCGGACCCGCTTGTAGTGGTTGTAGACCGCCACCGCGAGTGCCTTCTTGGCCACGTCCTGACCGACGACGTACGCGTTGAGGAAGTCGTAGATCTCGCGCGGCTTCGGCAGCTCGGTGAGACCGACCTCGGAGCCCTCGTTCAGCTCCTCCTCGATGATCTCGTTGCAGAGATCGATGCATTCGTCGCAGATATAGACGCCGGGACCGGCGATGAGCTTCTTGACCTGCTTCTGACTCTTGCCGCAGAACGAGCACTTGAGCAGGTCGCCGCCGTCACCAATGCGTGCCACCGGGGCAGATCCCTTCTATGCGAGTCGAACCATGGGCCAGGAGGGCGTGGGCCGCAGGGACCGGGACGGTCGTCAGTACCCCGATCCGATTTCGACGGTACCCCGTCCGGGGCCGAAAAACCGCGCTCGCCACCGGGTTGTGACTACGCCGGTGGCGAACGCGTCGTGCTCTTGACAACCGGTCAGACCGGCCTCGCCCGAACTGAACCCGTTCAGACGCCGGCCGGGACCGGGGTCTTGAGAGTCTGCAGGACGTCGTCGATCAGGCCGTACTCGATCGCCTGCTCGGCGGTGAGGAACTTGTCCCGCTCGATGTCCCGGGACACCTCCGCGATGTCCTTGCCGCTGGCCTCGGAGATCATCGTCTCCAGCAGCGACCGGAGCCGCAGGATCTCGTTCGCCTGGATCTCGATGTCACTCGACTGGCCGTAGGTGCCCTCGGTGGCCGGCTGGTGAATGATGATCCGGCTGTTCGGCAGCGCGAGCCGCTTGCCCGGCGTACCGGCGGCGAGCAGCACCGCGGCGGCCGAGGCAGCCTGGCCGAGGCAGACCGTCTGGACGTCCGGCTTGATGTAGCGGACGGTGTCGTAGATCGCCGTCAGCGCGGTGAACGATCCGCCCGGCGAGTTGATGTAGATGCTGATGTCGCGGTCGGAGTCCATCGACTGCAGGCAGAGCAGCTGCGCCATCACGGCGTTCGCGATCTCGTCGGTGATCGGCGTACCGAGGAAGATGATCCGGTCCTCGAAGAGCTTCGTGTACGGGTCGATCCGGCGCATGCCGTACGACGTGCGCTCCTCCCACTGCGGGATGAAGTAGTTCATGGTGCTTCCTTAACTGACGAAGTGGGAGATCAGGAGTTCGGGCTGCCCGTGCTGAGCTGGGCGGCGGTGGTGACCACGTGGTCGATGAAGCCGTACTCCTTCGCCTGGTCGGCGGTGAACCAGCGGTCCCGGTCGGCGTCGTTCTCCACCTGCTCGAGCGGCTGCCCGGTGTGCTCGGAGATCAGCCGGAACAGCAGCGCCTTCAGGTGCAGCGACTGCTCGGCCTGGATCTTGATGTCCGAGGCCGTACCGCCCATACCGCCGGACGGCTGGTGCATCATGATCCGCGCGTGCGGCAGCGCGTACCGCTTGTTCTTCGCACCGGCGCAGAGCAGGAACTGGCCCATCGAGGCCGCCAGGCCCATCCCGACCGTGGCCACGTCGTTCGAGATCCACTGCATGGTGTCGTAGATCGCCATGCCGGAGTCCACCGAGCCACCCGGCGAGTTGATGTACAACCAGATGTCCGCGGTCGGGTCCTGGGCGTTCAGCAGCAGCATCTGCGCGCAGATCGCGTTCGCGTTGTCGTCGCGAACCTCGGACCCCAGGAAGATGATCCGGTTCTTCCGCAACTCGCGGTAGATGTCGTCGTCGTGTCCGCCGGATCCGTTGCCGCCCGCGGCGGTGGGGCTGGCTGCAAATGTCTCGTTCACGAACCCGACACTACTGGTCGGCGGCGACAGACCTAAGGCTGGGCCGGAGGTGTTCGCTCACGGCGCACCGCTCGTCTGCTCTGAGCGAATTCGGGCCCGATCACCAGCCGCACAGGACAACGGATCCGGACTCGTCGGCGGCTGCCTCGTCAGGTACTTCGCGGCGCTCCGGCAGCTCCGGCTCCCGCCGTACCTCAGGTTCCTGCAGCAGCGCGGCCACACCCGCCCCCTTCCGCGTTCGACCCGAACCACTCCGGAAATCGTTTCACCGGCCACGCTAGGCCAGGTTCTTCACGGTCGCGTCGCGATCGTCCGGCGAACATGCGTACGGCCCGGACCCCACCTGAAGGGATCCGGGCCGTACGGCGAGACGTTGCTCAGGCCGGCTCAGGCCGGCTCAGGCCTGCGCGGGCTCCGCGACCGGGGTCTCGGCGGCCTCGTCGCCGGCGGCCTCCGGGTCGGCGTACGAGCCGTCCGGCTGCAGGGTCTTCAGCTCGACCGTGTTGCCGGACGCGTCGGTCACCTTGGCGTTCTCCACCAGGTACGCGAGCGCCTTGCCGCGGACGACCTCGGACACCAGGCTCGGGACCAGGTTGTTCTCCACCGCGTGCTGCGCGAACTGGTCCGGGCTGACGCCGGAACGCTGCGCGTGCCGGACGATGTGCTCGGTGAGCTCCTGGTCGTTGACACTCAGCTCCTGCTGCTCGGCCACCAGGTCGAGCACGAACTGCGCCTTGATCGCGTCCTCGGACCGCTTCTTCAGGTCCTCGTCGAACTCTTCCTGGGTCTGCTCCTCGCCCTCGAGGAACTGCTCCATGGTCATCCCGGAGTACCCGAGCTGCTGCTCCAGGTTCTCCTTGCGGGCGGCCAGCTCGTCGGTCAGCAGGCCCTCGGGGACCGGCACGTCGACCAGCGTCAGGATCTTCTCCAGGACGGCGTCGCGCGCCTCACCGGCCTGCTCGAGCCGCTTGCCGCGCTCCAGCCGGGTCTGTACGTCGGCCTTCAGCTCCTCGGCGGTGTCGAACTCCGACGCGGTCTGCGCGAACTCGTCGTCGAACTCCGGGAGCTCCTGCTCCTTGACCGCCGTCACCGTCACCTCGACGTCGACGTCCTCGCCCTTCAGCGAGCCGCCGACCAACTGGGTGACGAAAGTCTTCTTCTCGCCGGCGCTCAGGCCGATGACAGCCTCGTCCAGGCCGTCGAGCAGCTGACCGCTGCCGACCTGGTACGACAGGCCGGTGGCCTGCGCCTCCTCGACCTTCTCGCCGTCCTTGCTGGCCGACAGGTCCAGGGTGATGAAGTCGTTGTCGCCGACCGCGCGCTCGACCGGGTTCAGCGAGCCGAACCGCTGGCGCAGCGACTCGATCTGCTCGTTCACCTCGTCGTCGGAGATCGCGATGTCCTCGACCTCGGCCTCCAGGCCCTCCAGGTCCGGCAGGGTGATCTCCGGGCGGACCTCGACCTCGGCGGAGAACTGCAGGCTCTCCTTGTCGTTGAACTCGGTCACGTCGACCTCGGGCCGGCCGATCGCCTTGACCTGGTTGTCGCTGACCGCCTGCGAGTAGAGCTTCGGCAGCGCGTCGTTGATCGCCTCCTCGAGCACCGGACCGCGGCCGACGCGCTGGTCGATGACCTGCGGCGGGATCTTTCCCTTACGGAAGCCCGGCACCACGATCTGCTGGCCGATGCTCTTGTACGCCGCGTCGAGGCTCGGCTTGAGTTCCTCGAACGGCACCTCGACGATGAGCTTGACCTTGGTCGGGCTCAAGGACTCGACGGTGCTCTTCACGGTGGCGGTTCTCCTTGATTCGGTGACATTCACAGCACGCGCGACACCCCGCGTTGCAGCGGTGCTACAGGGGGTTTGTCGGGGCGACAGGACTCGAACCTGCGGTCTCCTGCTCCCAAAGCAGGCGCGCTAGCCACTACGCTACGCCCCGCAGTGACCGGTCGAGTGTAGTCGACCGGAACCAGTGCTCGCGCCACCGGGGCCCCGGACATACCGTTTTGAGTCCAACCGGCCTCATGTGGAATCATGTCCGAGCACCACGCGGGTGTAGCTCAATGGTAGAGCCTCAGTCTTCCAAACTGATTACGCGAGTTCGATTCTCGTCACCCGCTCGGGCGAGAGGGCGAGGTATGCCTGCGGAAAGCGCAGGCCTGTCTCGCCCTCTTCTGTTGTGCGCCTTCGCTTCGCTCGGCTCCTGGGTCGGGTTGGGTGCGTCGGTGCGGGCATTTGGGTCGGGTTGTGCGGTCGGGCGCGGGCGTTGGGCTCGGGTTGTGCGGTCGGGCGCGGGCGTTGGGCTCGGGTTGTGCGGTCGGGCGCGGGCGTTGGGCT